>CAWFHF010000001.1:0-706123 GCA_963815615.1 uncultured Actinomycetota bacterium
GCAGGCCCGCGGCGAGCGAGGCCCGCAGGTCCTGCAGCCGCAGCTCGCCCTCGTAAGAGGTAGATGACCCCAGCGCATCGGCGACGGCGGACACCGCTGCGGCGACCAGCACGGCCGCCCAGGCGGCGGCCCAGGGCGTGCGGGCTGCGGCGGCGGCGTCGCCGCGGACGGCCGTGAACACGGCGAGCGACGTCCCGACCTCGGGCCAGCGCCACGGCGGAGTTGAAGACCAGCTTGAGCGGGCTCTGCCGGCGCACCAGCAGGTAGACCAGGGCGCTGCCGAGCACCCGGGTGAGCACCAGCGTCTGAGGGGGCGCGAGGAAGAGCCCGAGCACCAGCGGCAGCTCGCTCATCGACAGCGTCTGCGCCTCGCGGCGGACCTGCACGTGCACGACGCTCGCCTCGACGGCGATGACCAGCAGCAGCAGCACCGACCACGGCAGCGTGCCCTGCGCGGCGGCCCGCTCGTCGCCCACGGTCGACGCCCCCGCGACGCCGACCGCGCACAGCACGGCCACGGTCAGGAGCACGCCGAGGCGCGGCGTCGACCGGGCCGGGGTCGCGGGCACGGCGTGCTCCGTCCTGGTCGCGGGAGGGAAGGGATCCCTCCCCCTTCGGCAGGACCGGGCCCCCGCATGAGCAGCGCGGGGGCCCGGGTCTGTCCGTGGGGGAGGGGGCGGTGCTACGACCAGCCGGCGCTGGCCCAGGTGCTGCCCGCCCAGGTGCTGCCGGCCCACGTCGAGCCGGCCCAGGTGCTGCCGGCCCACGTGCTGCCCGCCCAGGTGCTGCCGGCCCAGTTCGCGTCGGCCCAGGTGCTGCCGGCCCAGCGGCCGCTGGCCCAGGTCGACGCCGGCCCAGGTGCTGCCCGCCCAGGTGCTGCCCTGCCACGGGACGGAGGCCCAGGTGCTGCCCGCCCAGGTGCTGCCCGCGGCGGACAGCGCCGTGCCCGTCATGGCGTTGCCGTTCCAGCTGCCACCGCTCCAGGCGGTGCCGCTGCGCGGGCCGACGCGACGGGAGGCGGCGTCGTAGGGGGCGCCGAAGACGTCCCGCTCGCCGTCCAGGACGACGCCGCCGAGCGTGAGGTGGGCGGAGCCGCGGCTGGCGTCGAGGCTGCCGGTGCCGGTCGAGCGCGGGAAGCGCTGGGCCTTGACCTTCTTCAGGTCGCTGTCGAGCGCCCTGTCCAGGGCGAGCAGACCGGCGCCCTGGGCCTGCGCGTGGGCCTTGGGCAGCCGGCGGGCGGTCGAGGTCAGCAGCCCTTGACCTGGTCCGGGCGTGAGGTCGGGGCGGCGCAGCAGCACGGCGCGGCGCCGGCGACGACCGCGGTGGCCTGCGAGGTGCCGCTGCCGCGCTGCAGCCGGTCGCCGACCCGGCGCTGCCGCCGGCCAGTCCGGTCGACGTAGGAGCCGGGCACGCGCAGCGACGGGATGCTCGTGCCCGGGGCGACCAGGTCGGGGTTGCGGGTGCCGTCACCGCGCGACGGAGAACGCCGGGACGACGTCGTCGTGCTTGTCGCGGGTGCCCTTGCTGTCGGTCGCGCCGACGGCGAGGACGAACGGGTCGGCGGCGGGCATCGTCAGGCGGCCGTCGGAGTTGCCGCTGTTGCCGGCGCTGGTGACGACGACGATGCCGGTCTCCCAGGCCGTCTCGACGGCGTGGGCGAGCGGGTCGACCTTGTAGCTCTGCACCGAGTCGGTGCCGAACGACAGGTTGAGCACCCGGATGTCCAGGCCGCCCGCACGGCGGTGCTGCACGACCCAGTCGATGGCGGCGAGGACCTGGCTGACGTCGCTGGTGCCGTGGGCGTCGGCGACCTTGACGTTCACCAGCCGGGCGGCGGGGCCACGCCGACGAAGGGCCCGGCGTCCTTCGCGTCGACCGGCCCGGTGCCGTCGCGGCCGAGCAGGATGCCGGCCAGGTGGGTGCCGTGGCCGTAGGTGTCGCGGTGCCGCAGGGCCGGGTCGCCGTTCTCGAAGGACAGGTCGGGCCCGTTGACGATCCGCGACGGGTCGTCCAGGCCGGGCACGGGGGAGATGCCGGAGTCGATGAGGGCGACGTCGACGCCCTGGCCGAGGTTGGTGGAGCGCCCGGTGTCGACGGTGGGGGTGGCGGCGCCCTTGCCCTTGTCGTCCTTGTCCTTGTCGTCCTCGACCTCGCCCCTCCAGGCGCTGTGCGCGCCGGTCACCTCGAGGACGTTCCAGAGCGAGTCCGGGTCGCCCTCCACCTCGTCCCGCCCCGCCAGCCGGACGCGCGCGTCGGGCTCGACGCTCAGCACGCCGGGCACGGCCAGCACGCGGCCGACGGCGGGGGCGGGGAGCACCACGGTGAGCGCGTCCAGCGTCGACAGCGTGCGGGTGACCCGTCCGCCCGCCGCGACGACGGCGGCGCTCGTCGCCGGCAGGGCGCCGGGGGAGGCCTGGACGAGCCACCCCGGCAGCGGCCCGGCGGCGGGGGCCCGGCCGGGGGCCTGCGCGGGGGTCGACGCCAGGGCGGGGCCGGCCCCGGCGAGCGGCAGCAGCAGGCCGGCGAGCACGGCCGCGAGGCTGCGGCCGCTGGTCCGGGTCCAGGTCGAGCCGCGCAGGGACACCACCGGCTCCGGAGAGGTCGGGCGGAGTACGGGGGGCCGTTCGGGCAGCCAGCTCACGGAGGTGCTCCAGGGGCAGGGATCGGTGACCTCCTCTGTCTCGGCCACTCCCGTCTGGTCACACAGGACCAGGAGGTCGCTCTCCGGCTGCTCCGTCCGGAGCAGCGGGCGGCGTCGGGCGGGTGCGCAGAGCGCCGGACGGCCGTCCCCGGGCCGGAAGCAGGGTGGCCCGGACGCGGTTAGCCTCGGGGACGACGCGGTGCCCGGCTCCGGGGCACCTGCCCCTGACGACGAACGGACCCCATGGCAGACCGCCTCGTCGTGCGCGGCGCGCGCGAGCACAACCTCAAGGACGTCTCGCTCGACCTCCCGCGCGACGCCCTGATCGTGTTCACCGGCCTGTCCGGGTCCGGGCAAGTCGAGCCTGGCGTTCGACACGATCTTCGCCGAGGGCCAGCGCCGCTACGTCGAGTCGCTGTCCGCCTACGCGCGGCAGTTCCTCGGGCAGATGGACAAGCCCGACGTCGACTTCATCGAGGGCCTGAGCCCGGCGGTGTCGATCGACCAGAAGTCGACCAACCGCAACCCGCGGTCGACCGTCGGGACGATCACCGAGGTCTACGACTACCTGCGCCTGCTGTTCGCCCGCGCCGGCACGCCGCACTGCCCGAAGTGCGGCCGGGTCATCGCCCGCCAGCAGCCCGGGCAGATCGTCGACCAGATCCTCGAGCTCGAGGAGGGCACCCGCTTCCAGGTGCTCGCGCCGGTCGTCCGCGGGCGCAAGGGCGAGTACGTCGACCTGTTCGCCGACCTGCAGACCAAGGGCTACAGCCGCGCCCGGGTCGACGGCGTCGTGCACAGCCTGGCCGAGCCGCCGGTGCTCAAGAAGCAGGAGAAGCACACGATCGAGGTGGTCGTCGACCGCCTCACCGTCAAGGACTCCGCCAAGCGCCGGCTCACCGACTCGGTCGAGACCGCGCTCGGCCTCGGCGGCGGCCTGGTCGTGCTGGACTTCGTCGACGAGCCCGAGGACGACCCCGAGCGCGAGCGCACCTTCTCCGAGCACCTCGCCTGCCTCTACGACGACCTGTCCTTCGAGGAGCTCGAGCCGCGCGCGTTCTCCTTCAACAGCCCGTACGGCGCGTGCCCGGCCTGCACCGGCCTCGGCAACCGCAAGGAGGTCGACCCGGAGCTCGTCATCACCGACCCGGAGAAGTCCTTCGAGCAGGGCGTCATCGCGCCGTGGAGCAGCGGCCACAACCAGGAGTACTTCGGCCGGCTCGTGCAGGCGCTCGGCGACGCCCTCGGCTTCACCCTCAAGACGCCGTGGAAGAAGCTGACCAAGGTCCAGCAGAAGGCCGTGCTGCACGGGCACGAGACCGAGGTCCACGTCCGCTACCGCAACCGGTACGGCCGCGAGCGCAGCTACTACACCGCCTACGAGGGCGTCATCCCGTTCCTCGAGCGCCGCCACGCCGAGTCCGAGAGCGAGGCCGGGCGCGAGCGCTTCGAGGGCTACATGCGCGAGGTGCCCTGCCCGACGTGCAAGGGCGCGCGGCTCAAGCCCGAGGTCCTCGCCGTCACGCTCGGCGGCACCGCAGCATCGCCGACGTCGCGCGGATGTCGATCCGCGACTGCGCCGACGTTCCTGCTCGGCCTGCGAGCTCACCGACCGGCAGAAGACCATCGCCGAGCGCGTCGTCAAGGAGGTCAACGCCCGGCTGGGCTTCCTGCTCGACGTCGGCCTCGACTACCTGAGCCTCGACCGCGCGGCCGGCACGCTGGCCGGCGGCGAGGCGCAGCGCATCCGGCTGGCCACGCAGATCGGCTCCGGCCTGGTCGGCGTCCTGTACGTCCTCGACGAGCCGCAGCATCGGGCTGCACCAGCGCGACAACCGGCGGCTCATCGACACGCTGCTGCGGCTCAAGGCCCTCGGCAACACGCTGATCGTCGTCGAGCACGACGAGGACACCATCGCGGTCGGCCGACTGGGTCGTCGACATCGGCCCGGGCGCGGGCGAGCACGGCGGCGAGGTCGTCGTCAGCGGGCCGGTCAGCGACCTGCTGGCCAGCGAGCGCTCGATCACCGGGCAGTACCTCTCCGGCCGCCGCAGCATCGCGGTGCCCGACGAAGCGGCGCCCGCGCGACAAGGAGCGCCAGCTGCGCGATCGTCGGGGCGCGCGAGCACAACCTGCGCGACGTCACCGTCGACGTCCCGCTCGGGCCAGCTCGTCGCCGTCACCGGCGTCTCCGGCTCGGGCAAGAGCACGCTCATCAACGACATCCTGGCCGCCGTGCTGGTCAACCAGCTCAACGGCAACCGCGAGGTGCCCGGGCGGCACACCCGGGTCAACGGCCTGGAGCACCTCGACAAGGTCGTGCGGGTCGACCAGTCGCCGATCGGCCGCACCCCGCGGTCCAACCCGGCCACCTACACCGGCGTGTTCGACCACATGCGCAAGCTGTTCGCCGAGACGACCGAGGCCAAGGTCCGCGGCTACCTGCCCGGCCGCTTCAGCTTCAACGTCAAGGGCGGCCGCTGCGAGGCGTGCGCCGGCGACGGCACGATCAAGATCGAGATGAACTTCCTGCCCGACGTCTACGTCCCGTGCGAGGTCTGCGCGGGAGCGCGCTACAACCGCGAGACGCTCGAGGTGCACTTCAAGGGCAAGACCATCGCCGAGGTCCTCGACATGCCGATCGAGCAGGCCGCGGAGTTCTTCGAGGCGGTCCCGGCGATCCGGCGCCACCTGCAGACGCTCGTCGACGTCGGCCTCGGCTACGTCCGGCTCGGGCAGTCGGCGCCGACGCTGTCCGGCGGCGAGGCGCAGCGCGTCAAGCTCGCCAGCGAGCTGCAGAAGCGGCAGACCGGCCGGACGATCTACGTCCTCGACGAGCCCACCACCGGCCTGCACTTCGAGGACATCCGCAAGCTGCTCGGCGTCCTGCAGCGCCTCGTCGACGCCGGCAACTCGGTCGTCGTCATCGAGCACAACCTCGACGTCATCAAGACCGCCGACTGGATCATCGACATGGGCCCCGAGGGCGGCTCCGGCGGCGGCACGGTCGTCGCGCAGGGGACGCCCGAGCAGGTCGCGAAGGTCGAGGCGAGCCACACCGGGCGCTTCCTCGCAGGAGATCCTCGCCGGCCGCGGCACCGGCCACCTCGCGCCCGCGGGCGAGCCGGCGCCGCCCGGGTCGGCGCACCTGGGCGCCGCCCGCCCGTCGGTGCGCACCGGCGCGGCGACCAAGGCGCGGCAGAAGGCCGCGGCGCGGTAGCAGCGGTGGGCGCTCGCGGTGGTCGGCAGCTCCCGGAGAAGCCGTGCGCCGTCTGCGGCCGCACGATCACCTGGCGCAGGAAGTGGGAGCGCGACTGGGACCAGGTCCGCTACTGCTCCGACGCCTGCCGCCGCCGCGGGACCACGTCCGTCGACGACGCCCTCGCGGCAACTGTCCTGACGCTGCTCGACGCCCGCGCCCGCGGCGCGACGATCTGCCCCAGCGAGGCCGCCCGGGCCGTCGGCGGGGACGAATGGCGCGACCTCATGGAGCCCGCCCGCGCGGCCGCCCGCCGCCTGGTCGCCTCCGGCCAGGTCGAGATCACCCAGGGCGGGCGGGTGGTCGACCCGTCGACGGCGAAGGGCCCGATCCGGGTGCGGCGCCGCTGATCGCCTCGGCGACGCAGGAGACGGACGACGGGCGACGAAAGGTGCAGGGACGGCCCCCCTCGGAGGGGCCGACGACGGAGGTCCCGCATGTCTGCACGCACGTCCCGCCTGCGCCCCGCGGCGCTCCTGGTCAGCGCCGCGCTGGCCCTCACCGCCGGCAGCGCCGTCGCGCTCGTGGACCGGCCCACCGCCGACAGCAGCAAGGGACTGTTCTCCACCAAGGCCTACACGGTCGACAGCCTGGCCGCTGCCAAGGCGCGCGTGCAGGCCGACCTCGACGCCGGCACCGGCCCCGGGTACTTCGCCAGCGACAACATCACGTTCGTCAAGAACTTCCGGGAGGCGGCCGACGGCGTCGGCGGGCGCGTCGTCGGCGACCGGCTGTTCGTCACCAGCACCAAGGACCTGCTGGTGTACGACATCTCGACCCCGACCGAGCCGAAGAAGCTCGGCAGCATCAACACCCACGTCGAGTTCGAGAACGAGCAGGTGCCGACCGACGGCAAGCTGCTCGGGATCTC
The DNA here is from genome assembly GCA_963815615.1 of uncultured Actinomycetota bacterium. Lineage (GTDB taxonomy): Bacteria > Actinomycetota > Actinomycetes > Mycobacteriales > SCTD01 > RYN-122. The sequence continues at coordinate 6,773 of CAWFHF010000001.1, forward strand.
CGGCCAGACCTCGACGGTCACCGCCCAGGGCGGGCTGTGCCAGGCCGACAGCGAGGCCAGCCGCGGCTGCCTCGTGCTCTACGACGTCAGCACGTCCGAGGCCCCCAAGCTGCTGCAGCAGATCAAGGGCGCGGGCGACCACACCAGCACCTGCCTGACCTACGAGGGCCAGAGCTGCGCGTTCATGTACGGCTCGTCCGGCAGCATCAGCGACACCCGCAAGGCGCTGACCGACCCGACCCCGATCAAGGAGTCGGCCACCAACTGGCTCACCGTGCTCGGCCCGCAGCTCAGGGCCAAGGGCTGGGAGGGCGCGCTGCCGACCCGCACCCACCACCAGACCGAGGTCCGTCCCGGCGTCGTCCTCAGCGCCTCCGTCCCGATGATGTTCTTCAGCATCAATGCCGAGGACGGCGGCTCGCCCGAGGAGCCCAAGCTGCTCAGCATCGCCAGCCACCTGGCGGCGCCCGACACCACGTCGCGCTTCGTGCACAGCGTCGAGTTCCCGAACGCCGGCCGGGACTCGATCATGCTCTCCGGCGGTGAGACCAACGCCCAGCCGCGCTGCACCGCGAACAACGGCGCCTTCTCCACCTTCACGGTCAGCGGCAACAAGGCCGCCCCGGGCAACAACGGCAACGGGGCCGTGCCGACGTTCACCTACGCCGACACGTGGAAGCTGCACGAGGGCACCTACACCGACGGCTTCACCCCGCCCGGCGGCTACAAGCTCGGCTGCTCGGTGCACTGGTTCGAGCAGCACCCGACCTTCAAGGACGGCGGCCTCGTCGCCCTCGCCGCCTACGAGAGCGGCACGCGGCTGCTCGACGTCGCGAAGGACGGGAAGATCACCGAGCGCGGCTTCTTCCTGCCCGTCGACTCCAGCGCCTCCGCGCCGCACTGGGCGAAGGACGGCACCACGCTCTACGTCGTGGACTACCTGCGCGGCCTGGACGTCCTGAGCGTCGACCTCGGCAAGGGACCGGGTTCCGCGCCGTTCGCCGAGAAGCACTAGCCGCAGCACCGCCGGGGACCGCCCTGTCGGACCCAGCGGCTACCGTCCTGTCCAGCGACCCAGGTGGTCGTTCTGCACCGCTGTGCACCCTCGTGCACGAACCCGCCCCGCCGCGCCCGCGGAGCGGTCCCCCTCGGAAGGCCCGGCATGTCCCGCACCCGCCCGCTCCGCCCCGCCCACGCCGCCCTGCTCGGCGGCGGGCTGGCGGTGCTGCTGCTCGCCCCGCTGACGCCCGCCGCGGCCCAGGAGGCGCCCCCCGGCGGCGGCACGGCGGCGAGCCCGACGGCGAGCCCGAGCTACCAGCCGCGGCCCTACGACCCGACCACCGCCGCTCCCGAGGGGTCGCCGAGCGCGAGCCCGTCCCCGAGCGCCTCCCCGAGCGGCGTCCCGAGCACAGCGCCGACGACGGCGCCCACGACGGCGGCGCCCGTGTCCCCGAGCCCCGCCGGGCCGACCGCGGCCCCCGCCGCCGACACCGTCCTGCGGCTCGGCACGTCGGGCACGCTGGTCCGGGGCGACGGCCCGCTCGTGGTCAGCGCGCGGCTGTTCCGCAGCGGCACCCTCGAGGCCGTCCCCGGCGTCGTGCTCGACGTCCTCGGCCGCACGCCCGGCACCACCGCCTGGGCGATGCTCGGCCGCACCACCACCGACGCCGCCGGGCTCGGCGTGGTCCGCCTCGTGCCGCGCGTCACCCGCGAGGTCGCGGTCCGCGCCCGCACCCAGCCCGTGCTCCTGTCCGAGACCCGCCTCGTGCAGGTGCAGCCGGTGCTGAGCGCCGCCCTCACCCCGCGCGTCACCCAGGTGGGCCGCACCGGCGTGCTCGCCGGCCGGCTGACGCCCGCCTACGCCGGCGCGCGCATCGCCGTGCAGCGCCGCACCGGCTCCGGCTGGGCCACCGTCCGCACGGTGACCCCGGACAGCAGCGGCGCCTACCGCGCCGGTGTCCCCGCCGACGCGCTCGGCCGGCACGTCTACCGCGCCTCCCTGGCCGCCGCGCCCGCGCACCTGGCCGCCGTCAGCGGGCTGCTCGAGCGGGTCGTCGAGGGCCGCGACCTGCGCCAGGGCGACCGCGGCGCGGACGTCACCAGCCTGCAGCAGCGGCTCGCGGCGCAGAAGGTCGACGTCGGGCGCATCGACGGCGTCTTCGGGTACGACCTGCGCCACGCCGTCACGGCGTTCCAGAAGTCGCAGGGCCTGCCCCGCACCGGCGTCTACGACAAGGCCACCAGCGCGCGGCTGGCGAGCCCGCGCGCGGTCCGGGTGCGCTACCCGGCCCGCGGGCGCGCCGTCGAGGTCGACATCGCCAAGCAGGTGCTGTACGTCTCCGAGGGTGGCCGGGTGACGCGGATCGTCGACGTCAGCACCGGCAACGACGAGCTGTACCAGTCCGAGGGCGTGACCTACAAGGCCTTCACGCCGACCGGCCGCTACAGCGTCCAGCGCAAGATCGACGGCGTCCGCGTCAGCCGGCTGGGCGAGCTCTACCGCCCGGCCTACTTCCACCAGGGCTGGGCGATCCACGGCAGCCCGAACGTGCCCGTCTACCCCGACAGCCACGGCTGCGTGCGCGTGACGAACGGGGCGATGGACCGGCTGTACGGCCTGCTGGGCATCGGCGTCCCCGTCAGCCTCTACCGCTAGCGCAGAGACCGGCGGGTCCGACCTACGGGTCGGAGGCCAGCAGCCGGGCGAGCAGGGCGTCGACCGCGTCGTCGCTGCGCTCGTCGCCGCTGGCCACGTCCTGCTCGGTGCGCTCGAGGAACGCCCGCACCGTGATCCGGGGGACCGAGACGCAGGCCGGCCGGCCCAGCCGGTCCAGCTCGAACCAGACCCGGTCGCGGGCGTCGTCGGGGCGGATCCGCACCTCGCCGTCGCCGGTGGGCTCCTCCAGGCCGTAGCGCAGGAAGTCGCGCAGCACGGTCCAGGAGCCGCGCGGCAGGGCCGGGTGGTCGGGCTGCGCCGACAGCAGCAGGGACACCGCGAGCGGGTCCGAGGGGTGCCAGCCGAAGCGCAGGACGGTCAGCCGGCCGCGGCCCGAGACGCCGCCGTCGGCGATGACCACCTGGGCCACGACCTCGCCGTCCTCGGCCGTCTCGACGTGGTCCGCGGGGGCCGGCAGGTCCTCCGGGGGCAGGGGCGGGCGGGCCGCCTCGTCCCCCTCGTCCGCCACCGCCCGAGACTCCCACCCGGCCGTCGCGGCCGCCATCCCGGGGGCCCGCCGGACGTAGGCTGGACCGGTGGCAGACCCGGCGTCCTACCGGCCGGCGACGGGGACGATCCCGACCGCTCCGGGGGTGTACAAGTTCCGCGACGCGGGCGGCCGGGTGGTCTACGTCGGCAAGGCCAAGAGCCTGCGCCAGCGCCTGTCGAGCTACTTCCAGGACGTCGGCGCGCTGCACCCGCGGACCCGCCAGATGGTCACCACCGCGGCGTCGGTGGAGTGGACGGTGGTGCAGACCGAGGTCGAGGCGCTGCAGCTCGAGTACTCGTGGATCAAGCAGTTCGACCCGCGCTTCAACGTCAAGTACCGCGACGACAAGAGCTACCCGAGCCTGGCCGTCACGGTCGGCGAGGAGGTCCCGCGGCTGCAGGTCATGCGCGGGCCGAAGAAGAAGGGCGTCCGGTACTTCGGGCCCTACGCCCACGCCTGGGCCATCCGCGAGACCCTCGACCTGCTGCTGCGGGTCTTCCCGGCCCGCACCTGCAGCAAGGGCGTGTTCGTCCGCGCGGGGCAGGTCGGCCGGCCCTGCCTGCTCGGGTACATCGACAAGTGCTCCGCCCCCTGCGTGGGGACGGTCTCGCCCGAGCAGCACCGCGAGATCGTCGACGAGTTCTGCGACTTCATGGCCGGGCAGTCCGGGAAGTTCCTCAAGCGCCTCGAGCGCGACATGGCCGACGCCGCCGAGGCGATGGAGTACGAGCGGGCCGCCCGCATCCGCGACGACATCGGGGCGCTCAAGCGGGCGCTGGAGAAGCAGGCGGTCGTGCTCGGCGACGGCACCGACGCCGACGTCGTCGCGGTGGCCGAGGACCAGCTCGAGGCGGCGATCCAGGTCTTCCACGTGCGCGGCGGCCGGGTGCGCGGCCAGCACGGCTACGTCGTCGACAAGGTCGAGGACCTCACCACCGGCGAGCTGGTCGGGCAGTTCCTCGCGCAGAACTACGGCGACGACCCCGAGCAGGGGGAGGAGGCGCAGCTCGACGAGCCCAGCGTCGAGCGGCGCGACCAGCCCGGCGCCGGCTTCGTGCTCAAGAACGCCGACGACGTCCCCCGCGAGGTCCTGGTCCCGGCGCTGCCGCCCGACGCCGAGGCGCTCACGGCCTGGCTGGGCAGCCTGCGCGGCACGCACGTCGACCTGCGCGTGCCGCAGCGCGGCGACAAGAAGGCCCTCATGGAGACCGTCGAGCGCAACGCCAAGCAGGCGTTCGCGCTGCACAAGACCAAGCGGGCCAGCGACCTCACCGCCCGCAGCACGGCGCTGGCGGAGATCCAGGAGTCGCTCGGGCTGGACGAGGCGCCGCTGCGGATCGAGTGCTTCGACGTCAGCCACCTGCAGGGGACCGGCGTCGTCGCGTCGATGGTGGTGTTCGAGGACGGGCTGGCCCGCAAGAGCGAGTACCGCCGCTTCTCGGTGAAGGGCACCGACGGCGTCGACGACACCGCGTCGATGCGCGAGGTGGTCCGGCGCCGGTTCGCCCGGCACCTCGAGGAGCAGCAGCTGAACGAGGGCGATCCGGTCGATCCGGAGACCGGGCGGCCGCGCCGCTTCGCCTACCCGCCGCAGCTGGTCGTCGTCGACGGCGGGCAGCCGCAGGTCGCGGCGGCGCAGCAGGCCCTCGACGAGCTCGGCGTCGTCGACGTCGCCCTGTGCGGGCTGGCCAAGCGGCTCGAGGAGGTGTGGCTGCCCGGCGACGACGACCCGGTGATCCTGCCGCGCACCTCGGAGGGGCTGTACCTGCTGCAGCGGGTGCGCGACGAGGCGCACCGCTTCGCCATCACCTACCAGCGGCAGAAGCGCAGCAAGAGCATGGTCGAGAGCGCCCTCGACGACGTGCCCGGCCTCGGCGACACCCGCCGCAAGGCGGTGCTCAAGCACTTCGGCTCGCTCAAGCGGCTGCGGGCGGCGTCCGTCGACGACGTGATGGGCGTGCCGGGGGTGGGCCGGCGCACCGCCGAGGCGATCGTGGCCGCCGTCGGGACCCCGGCGCCGGACGTCGTGCCCGCCTTCGACCCGGTGACCGGAGAGGTCGTGGGCAGCGCGTGAGCCTCGACCTCGTCGTCGTCACCGGGCTGTCCGGCGCGGGCCGCTCGACGGCGGCCAAGTGCCTGGAGGACCTCGGCTGGTTCGTCGTCGACAACCTGCCGCCGAGCCTGCTGGGCACGATGGTCGACCTCGGCAGCCGGTCGCAGGGCGCCGTCGACCGGATCGCCGTCGTCGTCGACCTGCGCAGCCGGGGCTTCTCCTCCGACCTGCGCACCAGCCTCGACGAGCTGTCGGCGCGCGGCGTCGTGCCCCGGGTGCTGTTCCTGGAGGCCTCCGACGACGCCCTCGTCGCCCGCTTCGAGGCGGTCCGCCGGCCGCACCCGCTGCAGGGCGACGACCGGCTGGTCGACGGCATCGCCGCCGAGCGCGACCTGCTGCGCGAGCTGCGCGGCGACGCCGACCTCGTCGTCGACACCAGCCGGCTCAACGTCCACGAGCTGCGGGCCAAGGTCGTCCAGGCGTTCGGCGACGACGGCGCCGAGGCCGACCTGCACCTGACCGTGCTGTCGTTCGGCTTCAAGTACGGGCTGCCGGTCGACGCCGACCTCGTCGTCGACATGCGCTTCCTGCCCAACCCGCACTGGGTCCCCGAGCTGCGGCCGAAGACCGGGCGCGACGCCGAGGTGAGCGCGTACGTGCTCGGCCAGCCGGGCGCGGGGGAGTTCCTGGACCGGTACGAGGGGGTCGCCCGGCTGGTGTTCGAGGGCTACGAGCGCGAGGGCAAGCGGTACGCCCTGCTCGCCGTCGGCTGCACGGGCGGCAAGCACCGCAGCGTCGCGACCGCCGAGGAGCTGGCCCGGCGGCTGGCCGGCCCGCGGGTCGACCTGCAGGTCGTCCACCGCGACCTGGGCCGCGAGTGAGCGTCCCGCCCGGCAGCGGCCCGCGCGTCGTCGCGCTCGGCGGCGGGCACGGGCTGGCCGCCTCGCTGGCGGCGCTGCGCCAGGTCACGCCCGCACCTCACCGCGGTCGTCACCGTGGCCGACGACGGCGGGTCGAGCGGCCGGCTGCGGCGCGAGCTCGGCGTCCTGCCGCCGGGCGACCTGCGGATGGCCCTCGCCGCGCTCGCCGGCGACGACGGCTGGAGCCGCACCTGGGCCGAGCTGCTGCAGCACCGCTTCCCGGGCGACGGCGAGCTCGGCGGCCACGCCGTCGGGAACCTGCTGCTCACGGGGCTGACCCAGACCACCGGCGACTGCGTCGCGGCGCTGGACCTGTGCGGCCGGCTGGTCGGCGCCGTCGGCCGGGTGCTGCCGGCCAGCGTCGTCCCGCTCGACGTCGCCGCCGACGTGCTCGGGCTCGACCCCTCCGGGGCGTCCCGGCGCGTCGTCGGGCAGGTCGCCGTCGCGACGACGCCCGGGCAGGTGGCGGCGCTGCACCTCGAGCCGGCGACGCCGCAGGCCTGCCCCGAGGCCGTCGAGGCCGTGCGGGAGGCCGACTGGGTGGTGCTCGGTCCCGGGTCGTGGTTCACCAGCGTGCTCACCCACCTGCTGGTGCCCGGCCTGCGCGACGCCCTCGCCACCACCCGCGCCCGCCGGCTGGTCTGCCTGAACCTGTCGCCGCAGGCCGGCGAGACCGAGGGCTTCAGCCCGGAGGCGCACCTGGAGGTGCTGGCCGCCCACGCGCCCGGGCTGGCCCTCGACGTCGTCCTGGCCGACCCCGCCGGCGTCCCCGACCCGCGTGCTCTGATGGACGCCGTCGAGGGGGCGGGCGGCCGGCTCGTGCTCCAGCCGGTGTCGCGGAGCGACGGCACTCCCCGCCACGACCCCGACCTCCTCGCTGCGGCCTACCGCGCGATCCTGACGCACCGCTGACGACCGCGACCGAGGCACCCAGGAGCCCGCCCATGGCGATGACCGCCGCAGTCAAGGACGAGCTCTCTCGCCTGACCATCCCCAAGCCGTGCTGCCGCCGGGCCGAGATGGCCGCCCTGCTGCGCTTCGCCGGCAGCCTGCACCTGGTCGAGGGGCGGATCGTGGTGGAGGCCGAGCTCGACACCGGCTCGACGGCCCGCCGGCTGCGCAAGGAGGTCGCCGAGGTCTACGGACACGCCAGCGACGTCCACGTCGTCGCCGCGGGCGGGCCTGCGCAAGGGCAACCGCTACGTCGTGCGGGTGAGCAAGGACGGCGAGGGGCTGGCCCGCCAGACCGGGCTGGTCGACGGCGCCCGCCGGCCGGTGCGCGGCCTGCCGCCGTCGGTCGTGTCCGGTGCGGTGTGCGACGCCGCCGCGGCGTGGCGCGGGGCCTTCCTCGCCCACGGCAGCCTCACCGAGCCCGGCCGCAGCAGCAGCCTGGAGATCACCTGCCCCGGACCCGAGGCCGCCCTCGCCCTGGTCGGCGCGGCCCGCCGGCTCGGCGTGCAGGCCAAGGCCCGCGAGGTCCGCGGCGTCGACCGGGTGGTCGTGCGCGACGGCGACGCCATCGGCGTGCTGCTCACCCGCCTCGGCGCCCACGAGGCCGTGCTGACCTGGGAGGACCGGCGGATGCGCCGGGAGGTCCGGGCGACGGCCAACCGGCTGGCCAACTTCGACGACGCCAACCTGCGGCGCAGCGCCCGGGCGGCGGTGGCCGCCGGGGCCCGCGTCGAGCGGGCGCTGGAGATCCTGGGCGAGGACGCCCCCGAGCACCTGCTGGTCGCCGGCCGGCTGCGCCGCGAGCACGCCAACGCCTCCCTGGAGGAGCTCGGCGCCCTGGCCGACCCGCCGATGACCAAGGACGCCGTCGCCGGGCGGATCCGCCGGCTGCTGGCGATGGCCGACAAGCGGGCCGCCGAGCTCGGCGTGCCCGACACGGAGGCCGCGGTGACCGAGGAGATGCTCGCTGAGGGCTGACCCCCCGGCGGACCCGGCACCGCTGCCCGTCGCCCTGCTCGGCGACGTCGGCGGGGACGTCGAGGACGCCCTGGCCGGCGCGGGGCTGCGGGTGCGCGGCGTGCTGGCCGACCCCTTCGCCGCACCCCGGCGGGTGGAGCGGCACTACGCCGACGTCGCCGACCTCGAGGCCGACGCCCGCGGGGAGCTGCGCGGGGTCGTCCTGACCGCGGACAGCCCGCTCGCCGCCGCCCTGCCCGACCTGCTCGACGCCCGGCTCCCCGTGCTGCTGGCCGACGCCGCCCCCTGGGAGCCCGACCTGCTGCGCGAGGCCCGCGCGGTGGCCGGGGAGCGCGACGTCGCCGTGGCCGTGCTGCTGCGCGAGCGGCACCGCGGCTGGGCCCGGCTGGTGCGGGCGGCCACCGACGTGCGCCCGGCGCCGCGGCAAGTGACCGTGCGCGGCTGGCCGCGCGGGCCGCAGGCGGCGGCCGAGCTGGTCGACCTCGTGCGGGCGTGGTGCGGCGACGTCGTCGCGGCCGCCGCCGTCCCCACGCTCCTGCCCGCCGACGCCCTGCCCGACGGGCCGCCGGTCGCGTGGGCGCTGCTCACCGACCGGGCCACGACCGTGCTGGTCGCCCACGAGGGCCCCGGGCCGGAGGTGCGGCTGTCGTTCCGCGACGGACGGCTGGCCGCCCGCCCCGACGGCGTCGGCTGGGAGGGCGGGGACGGCGTGGTCCCGGCTCCCGGGGACCCTGCCGCCGACGTCGCGGAGGCCTTCGCCGAGGCGCTCCGCCTCGGGACCCCCGAGCCGCTCGGGCCGACCCTGACGCCGTGGCCGTGGGTGGCCGACCTGGCCGAGCTGGTGCCGGTGGCGCGCGTGCTGGCGGCGCTGCGCACCAGCGCGCGCACCGAGGTGTGGGCCGAGCTGGGCCCGCACCCCACGGGCGGCGCTGTCGGACCCCCGCAGTAGGGTCCGCCCGAAGGGCCGAGCGGCCCCGGGAGTCGAGAGGACCAGCAGTGACCGTGCGCGTGGGGATCAACGGGTTCGGCCGGATCGGCCGCAACTTCTTCCGGGCCGTGCAGGCGTCGGGCGCCGACGTCGAGATCGTCGGCGTGAACGACCTGACCGACAACCAGACCCTGGCCCACCTGCTCAAGTACGACTCGATCCTGGGCCGCCTGGCGGGCGACGTCACCCACACCGAGGACTCGATCACCGCGGGCGGGAAGACCTTCCGCGCGTCGGCCGAGCGCGACCCCGCCGCCCTCGACTGGGCCTCGGTCGGCGCCGACGTCGTCGTCGAGTCGACCGGCTTCTTCACCGACGCCGCGAAGGCCCGGGCGCACGTCGAGGCCGGCGCGAAGAAGGTCATCATCTCGGCGCCCGCGTCCAACGAGGACGTCACCATCGTCATGGGCGTCAACGACAGCGCCTACGACCCGGCGCAGCACACGATCATCAGCAACGCGTCCTGCACGACGAACTGCCTGGGCCCGATGGCCAAGGCGATCCACGACGAGTTCGGGATCGTCAAGGGCCTCATGACGACGATCCACGCCTACACGCAGGACCAGAACCTGCAGGACGCCCCGCACAAGGACCTGCGCCGCGCCCGCGCCGCCGCCCTCAACCTGGTCCCGACCAGCACGGGCGCGGCCAAGGCGATCGGCCTGGTGCTGCCCGAGCTCAAGGGCAAGCTCGACGGCTACGCCGTGCGCGTCCCGATCCCGACCGGCTCGGCCACCGACCTCACGGTCGAGCTGTCCCGCGAGGTCACCGCCGACGAGGTCAACGCCGCCGTGAAGGCCGCCGCCGAGGGCCCCATGAAGGGCTTCCTGCGCTACAGCACCGACCCGATCGTCTCCAGCGACATCGTCACCGACCCGGCGTCGTGCATCTTCGACGCCCCGCTGACCAAGGTCCTGGGCAACCAGGTCAAGGTCGTCGGCTGGTACGACAACGAGTGGGGCTACTCCAACCGCCTGGTCGACCTCATCGCGCTGGTGGGCAAGGACCTGTAGATGAGGACCGCTGCCGACCTCGACGTCGCCGGGAAGCGGGTCCTGGTCCGCAGCGACCTGAACGTCCCGCTCGACGACACCGGGAAGATCACTGACGACGGCCGCATCCGTGCCAGCGTGCCGCTGCTGCGCGACCTGCTCGACCGGGGCGCGGCCGTCGTCGTCACCGCCCACCTCGGCCGGCCGAAGGGCGCGCCGGACCCGGCGTACTCGCTGGCCCCGGTCGCCCAGCGGCTCGAGGAGCTGCTCGGCGCGCCGGTGCGGATCGCCCAGGACGTCGTGGGGGAGTCGGCCCAGGAGGTCGTCACCGCGCTGGAGCCCGGGCGGATCGCCCTGCTGGAGAACGTCCGCTTCGAGGCGGCCGAGACGAGCAAGGACGACGCCGAGCGCGGCGCCCTGGCCGACCGGCTCGCCTCCTTCGCCGACCTCTACGTCGACGACGCCTTCGGGGCGGTCCACCGCAAGCACGCCAGCGTGTTCGACGTCGCCGAGCGGCTGCCCCACGCCGCGGGCCCGCTCGTGGCCGCCGAGGTCGACGTGCTGCGCCGGCTGACCGAGAGCCCGGAGCGCGACTACGTCGTCGTGCTCGGCGGCAGCAAGGTCAGCGACAAGCTCAAGGTCATCGAGGCGCTGCTGCCCAAGGTCGACCGGCTGCTGGTCGGCGGCGGCATGTGCTTCACCTTCCTGGCCGCCCAGGGCCACCAGGTCGGCAGCAGCCTGCTCGAGAGCGACCAGCTCGACGTCTGCCGCGCCTTCCTGGAGACCGGCAAGGTCGTCCTGCCGGTCGACGTCGTCGCCGCGTCCGCCTTCTCCGCCGACGCCGCGCACGACGTCGTCGCCGTCGACGCCATCCCCGCCGACCGGATGGGCCTGGACATCGGGCCGCGGAGCGTGACGGTGTTCGCCGACGCGCTCGCAGGGGGCGCGCACCGTCTTCTGGAACGGCCCGATGGGGGTGTTCGAGATGGCCCCCTACGCCGAGGGCACCCGCGGGGTCGCCGAGGCGGTCGCGGCGCTGTCCTCGGGCGGCGGGGGCGCGCTCACCGTCGTCGGCGGCGGCGACTCCGCCGCGGCCGTCCGCGCGCTGGGCATCGACGAGGCCCGCTTCACCCACATCAGCACCGGTGGTGGGGCGAGCCTGGAGTACCTCGAGGGCAAGCGGCTGCCCGGGATCGAGGTGCTCGCGTGAGCCGCCAGCCGCTGATGGCCGGCAACTGGAAGATGAACCTCAACCACCTGCAGGCCATCGGGCTCGTGCAGAAGCTGGCGTTCTCCCTGTCGCCGAAGGACCTCGACGCGGTCGAGGTCGCCGTCCTGCCGCCCTTCGTCGACCTGCGCAGCGTGCAGACCCTCGTCGACGGGGACGGCCTGCGGATCGCCTACGGCGCGCAGGACCTCTCCGAGCACGACGAGGGCGCCTACACCGGCGAGGTCAGCGGGGCGATGCTCGCCAAGCTGGGCTGCCGGTACGTCGTCATCGGTCACAGCGAGCGCCGGCAGTACCACCGCGAGGACGACGCGCTGGTCAACCGCAAGGTCCAGGCCGCCGTCAAGCACGGCCTGACGCCGATCCTGTGCGTCGGCGAGGGGCTGGACGTGCGCGAGCTCAACGGGCAGGTCGACCACTGCATCGGCCAGCTCGAGCGGGCGCTCGAGGGCGTCCCGGCCGAGGCGGTCCGCAGCATGGTCATCGCGTACGAGCCGGTGTGGGCGATCGGCACCGGCAAGGTCGCCACCCCGGCCGACGCGCAGGAGGTCTGCGGCGAGGTCCGCCTCACCGTCTCGCAGCTCTACCCGGGCGAGACCGCCGACCAGGTGCGCGTCCTGTACGGCGGGTCGGTGAAGAGCAGCAACGTCGTCGAGCTCATGCAGCAGCCCGACGTCGACGGCGCGCTGGTCGGCGGCGCGAGCCTGGACGCCGACGAGTTCGCCAAGGTGTGCCGCTTCCCGTCGCTCTGAGGCGGCGCCGGGCGGCGGTAACTCTTGCGTCACGATGGCCCGGCACAGGTGTCCGGCGCCTTCCGCGCCCGCCTACGGCTGCGTAGGGTCGCGCCCTGACGGCGTCACACCGACGCCGCGGCCCGGGCTCACGAGCCCGGGACCGGCTGGTACGCCCGTGCGCCGACACCGTGCCCGGGCGGCCCTTCGAGAGGTGGAACATTGCTCAGCAAGCGGAGAGGGCTGACCTCCGTCGCCCTCATGGCGGGTCTCGCCCTCACGGCCGCGGCCTGTGGCGGCAGCAGCAGCACGCCGGAGCCGGGCACCCCGGACGGCGAGGCGAAGAAGGGCGGCACGCTCCGCATCCTCGGCGCCGGCGACATCGACCACATGGACACCGCCAGCGCCTACTACACGGTCAGCTACACGCTGCTGCGCGGCATCTCGCGCCAGCTGGTCAGCTACCCGAACAGCGCTGACGAGGAGGAGGCGAACACCCCGGTCCCCGACCTGGCCGAGGAGATCGCCGACCCGACCGACGACGGCAAGACCTACACGTTCACCATCAAGGACGGCGCGCAGTGGGACGCCAAGGGCGGCCCCCGCCAGATCACCGGCGCCGACGCCGCCCGCGGCTTCAAGCGCCTGTGCAACCCGGTCCAGCCGACCGGCGCCAAGGGCTACTTCGCCGGCGTCATCGAGGGCATGGACGAGTTCTGCGCCAAGTTCGAGAAGGTCGCCGGCACCATCCCGGCGATCAAGGACTTCGTCGAGAAGAACGAGATCTCCGGCATCACCGCCGAGGGCAACACCGTCACCATCAAGCTGGTCCAGCCGGCCGGTGACTTCCTGAACATCCTGGCCCTGCCGTTCGCCAGCCCGGCCCCGGTCGAGTCGCTCGACTACCTGCCGGACAGCCCGGAGTTCCGCCAGAACTTCGTCTCCAGCGGCCCGTACAAGATCACGACCTACGTCGCGGACAAGCAGATCGAGCTCGACCGCAACCCGGCGTGGAAGGCCGACACCGACGACCTGCGCCAGGCCAACGTCGACAAGATCTCGATCACCGAGGGCTCCGACGAGGGCCCGGTGCAGCAGCAGCTCGAGGCCGGCACCGCCGACATGAGCTGGGACACCACGGTCCCGACCGCGAACGTCCCCGCCCTGCTCGCCCGCAAGGACGAGAAGCTCGCGCTGGTCGACAACGGCAGCACCAACCCGTACATCGTCATCAACACCCAGAGCCCGAACGCCAACAAGGCGCTCCAGAAGCTCGAGGTGCGCCAGGCGATCAACTACGCCGTCAACAAGAAGAACATCATCCAGGTCCTCGGTGGCCCGGACCTCTACAAGCCGATCGGCCAGATCCTCACGCCGCCGATCAGCGGCTACGAGGAGTTCGACCCGTACGCCACCCCGGACAGCGCCGGTGACCCGGCCAAGGCCAAGCAGATGCTCGCCGCTGCCGGCTACCCGAACGGGCTCGACCTGACGTTCCTCTACCGCAACCGCGGCAAGGCCCCGCAGATCGCCACCACGCTGCAGGCCGACCTGAAGAAGTCCGGGATCAACCTGAAGCTCAAGCAGGTCCCCCCGGCCGACTTCTACACGCAGAACCTGTCCAAGCCGGCCGTCACCAAGGCCGGTGGCTGGGACCTCGCGGCTCCCGGCTGGAACCCGGACTGGGCCGGCAACGCCGCCCGCACGTTCTTCGTGCCGCTGCTCGACGGCCGCCAGTGCGGTGAGGGCTCGACGAACTACAACTGCTACGACAACAAGGAGGTGCAGGGTCTGATCGACTCCGCCCTCCAGGAGCAGGACCTCGAGAAGGCCGCCGACCTGTGGCACCAGGCCGACCAGAAGGTCATGGCGGACGCCCCCTGGGTCCCCGTCACCACCGGCAAGACGCCCTACTACCACGGTGACCGCGTCGGCAACTGGGTCTACTTCCCCTTCGCCAACAACGCTGACATCACCAACGTCTTCCTCAAGGACGCCGCGTAGGACGAGCACGACCCGCACCACCTGACGAGGCCCGTCCCCGCATCGCGCGGGGGCGGGCCTCGCCCGTGCCGGGGGCCGGTGGTCGCCCCGATGGCTCCCGGCGTGTCGCGGCCCGGCAGCGGTTCCCGGGCACCCGGCCGCTGTGTGCCAGACTCGACGGACCGACCTGATCGCCGCCCTCGAGCGCGGCCCGCCCGCCCCCGCTGCGCGCCCCACCGGCGCCCGCGCCCCCGGCGTCCCACCCGGCGCCCCTAGCTGCACGAGGGACCATGAGCCTGCTCGACGTGACCGACCTGCGGGTCTCCTTCCCCACGGAGGACGGACTGGTCCGGGCGGTCCAGGGCATCTCGTTCTCCATCGAGCCCGGCCAGACGCTCGGCATCGTCGGCGAGTCCGGCTCGGGCAAGAGCGTCAGCACCCAGACGATCATGGGGCTGACGCGCGGGGCCGAGATCTCCGGCACGGCCGTCTTCGAGGGCCGCGACCTGCTGACGATGTCCGAGGCCGACCTGCGCCGGGTCCGCGGCGCCGAGATCGGCATGATCTTCCAGGACCCGCTGTCGAGCCTGCACCCGCAGTACCGGGTCGGCTGGCAGATCGTCGAGATGATCCGGGCCCACGAGGACGTCTCCAAGGCCGAGGCGACCAAGCGCGCCGTCGACCTGCTGGGCCTGGTCGGCATCAGCCAGCCGGACCGCCGCGTGGACGACTACCCGCACCAGTTCTCCGGCGGCATGCGCCAGCGGGCGATGATCGCCATGGCCCTGGCGCTGTCGCCGAAGCTGCTCATCGCCGACGAGCCGACCACGGCGCTCGACGTCACCGTGCAGGCGCAGATCATCGACCTGATCCAGCGGCTGCAGTCCGAGTTCAACACCGCCGTCATCATGATCACGCACGACCTCGGCGTCGTCGCGGACATCGCCGACGACGTCATGGTCATGTACGCCGGCAAGCCCGTGGAGTTCGCCGACCGGCGCACGCTCTACTACGCGCCGCACATGCCGTACACCAAGGGCCTGATCGAGTCGATCCCGACGGCCGACGGCTCCGGGGGCCGGCTCAAGCCGATCCAGGGCCAGCCGCCGTCGCTCATCAACCTGCCGAGCGGCTGCTCGTTCCGCACCCGCTGCCCCTACGTGATGGACCAGTGCGTCACCGAGGTGCCTCCGCTGCGCCAGGTCGCCGGGCCGTCCTCGACCCGGGGCGGTCACCGGTCCGCGTGCTGGCTGCCCGTCGACGAGGTCGGGCTCGGCGAGGACGTCGAGGCCCAGCGCCGCCAGGTCGCCCGTGAGCGCCGCAGCGCCGAGACCGCCGCGCAGTCCGTCGGCGTCGAGGAGACCGCCCGCCGCGAGCGCGCCCGCGCCGCCGCCCCTCCCAGCCCGACCGCCAGCACCCCCGACAGCGGAGAGGTCCGACCGTGACCGCCACCGACCTCGGCCCGAGCGCCGGCAGCACCGGCAGCGACGACGTCCTGCTGCGCGTGAAGGGCGCCGTCAAGCACTTCCCGATCAAGCAGGGCATCGTCGTGCAGCGCGAGGTCGCCCGCGTGCACGCCGTCGACGGCGTCGACCTCGAGGTCCGCCGCGGCGAGACGCTCGGCCTGGTCGGGGAGACCGGCTGCGGCAAGTCGACGCTGGCCCGGCTGATCACCGGGCTCTACCCGCTGACCGCCGGCACGGTGGAGTTCGAGGGGCAGGACATCACCAACCTGCCCCGCGCCAAGATGCGCCCCTTCCGGCGCGACATCCAGATGATCTTCCAGGACCCGTACGGGTCGCTGAACCCGCGCCGCCGCGTGGGCTCGATCATCGGCGACCCCTACGACATCCACGGCGTGGCCGACGGCGCGGACCGCAAGAAGAAGGTCCAGGAGCTGATGGAGGTGGTCGGGCTCAACCCCGAGCACTACAACCGCTTCCCCGCCGAGTTCTCCGGCGGCCAGCGCCAGCGCATCGGCGTCGCCCGGGCGCTGGCCCTGCGACCCAAGCTGATCATCTGCGACGAGCCGGTGTCGGCCCTCGACGTCTCGATCCAGGCCCAGGTCATCAACCTGCTCGACGACCTGCAGAAGGAGTTCGGGCTCACCTACGTCTTCATCGCCCACGACCTGTCCGTGGTGCGGCACGTGAGCAACCGGGTCGCGGTGATGTACCTCGGCAAGGTCATGGAGGTCGCCGACGTCGACGACCTGTACGACGAGCCCCGCCACCCGTACACGAACGCCCTGCTGTCGGCCGTGCCCGTGCCGGACCCCGACCGCTCAGACACCCGGCAGCGGATCATCCTGCGCGGCGACGTCCCGTCGCCGGTCAACCCGCCCACCGGCTGCCCGTTCCACCCGCGCTGCCCCAAGGCGCAGCAGGTCTGCGTCGACGAGATGCCGCCGCTGGTGCCGGCCGCGCGAGTTCGACGACCCGCAGGACCACCGCAAGGCCTGCCACTTCCCGGTCGCCGAGGGCGAGGACCTCGCCTCGGCCGTGCCGGGCATCCAGGTCGACTCGGCCGACGCGGTGGCGCCGTGAACCGCGGCCCGCTGCCGCCCTGCTCGCCCGTCCGGGAGGACCGTCCGATGACCGTGATCGCCGCCGACGAGGTCGCCGAGGGCGGGCCGGGCGCTCCCGAGGAGGGGCCCGCCGCGCGCATCGAGGGGCGCACCCCGCTGCAGCTGGCCTGGGCGCGCCTGAAGAAGGACCGGGTCAGCCTGGTGGCCTTCCTGGTCATCGTCCTGCTGGTGCTGCTGGCGGTCTTCGCCGACGTCATCACCGGGTGCTGGACCGCGACCCGAACGAGCAGTTCCGGGAGACCGGGCTGCAGCCCAACGGCATCGCCGTCGGGCCGAGCGGCGGAGTTCTGGTTCGGCACCGACGAGCTGGGCCGCGACATCTTCAGCCGGATCATCCACGGCACCCGGGTGTCGCTGCTGGTCGGCATCGTCGCGACAGCCTTCGCGGTGTTCATCGGCACGCTCGCCGGCACGGCCGCCGGCTACTTCGGCGGGCGGGTCGACACCTTCCTGTCCCGCACGATGGACGTGTTCCTGTCGTTCCCGTTCCTGCTGTTCGCCATCTCGCTGGTCTCGGTCTTCCAGCCCAGCGTGAAGATCTCCATCTTCGTGATCGCCTTCTTCACCTGGGCCAACGTCGGGCGCATCGTGCGCGGCCAGGTCCTGTCGATCCGCGAGAAGGAGTACATCGAGGCGGCGCGGTCGCTCGGTGCCGGCGACTGGCGCATCATGCGCGTCGACGTCCTGCCCAACCTCGTCGCCCCGGTGATCATCTACTCGACGCTGCTCATCCCGACGGCGATCGTCTTCGAGGCCTCGCTGAGCTTCCTGGGCCTCGGCGTGATCCCGCCGACCCCCACCTGGGGCAACATGCTCGGCAACGCGACCAACGGCGCCTACTACCAGGTGGCGCCCTGGTACCTGTTCTTCCCGGCCGGTGCGCTGTTCATCACCACGCTGGCCTTCAACCTCCTCGGCGACGGGCTCCGGGACGCGCTCGACCCGCGCGCCGCCCGCGTCCTGGCCCGGAAGTAGGAGACCCCCTCGTGGCACGGTTCATCGCCCGCCGAGTGCTCTTCGGCCTGCTCGTCCTGCTGATCATCAGCTTCGCCGTCTTCGCGCTGTTCTTCCTCGTGGCCCCCGGCGACCCGGCGGCGAACTTCGTCGGCCGGGGCGCCACCGAGCAGTCGATCCAGGAGGCGCGCGAGCGCTACGGGCTCGACAAGCCCTGGTACCAGCAGTACGGCCTGTACGTCGGCCGGCTGGCCAAGGGCGACCTGGGCTTCAGCTTCCGCAACCGCGAGCCGGTCCGCGACACGCTGCTCGACCGCGTGCCGGTGACCGCGTCGCTGGCCGCCGGGGCCGCCGTCGTCTGGCTGGTGCTGGGCGTGTCGGTCGGCGTCCTGGCGGCCACCAAACCGCGGTCCCTGCGCGACCGGGGGGCGACCTTCCTCGCGCTCGCCGGCCTGTCGATGCCGACCTTCGTCGTCGGCCTGCTGTTCCTCTACTTCTTCTTCTACAGACTCACCCTGGCCGGGGTGGCCCTGTTCCCCGGCAACGGCTACGTCGCGCTCACCGAGAACCCGGGGCAGTGGGCGCTGCACCTGGTGCTGCCGTGGTTCGCGCTCGCGGTCGTCTACGCCGCGCAGTACTCGCGCGTCACCCGCGGGTCGCTGCTGGAGGTGCTCGGCGAGGACTACATCCGCACCGCCCGCGCCAAGGGGCTGTCGGAGCGCCGGGTCACCTACCGCCACGGGCTGCGCAGCGCGCTCACCCCCGTGGTGACGCTGCTGGGCATCGACGTCGGCGGCCTGCTCGGCGGCGCGATCATCACCGAGGTGATCTTCGGCCTCCCGGGCATCGGCCAGGCGGCCGTCACCGCCGTGTTCGTGGGCGACCTGCCCGTCATCTTCGGTACCGTCATGCTCGCCGCGTTCTTCGTGGTCATCGCGTCCATCGTCGTCGACTGCATCTACGCGGTCCTCGACTCCCGCGTCCGGCTCGCCTGACCCGACCCCCTCCCAGGAGCCCTGCCCGTGGTCACCGCCCTGTCGATCGTGCTCGCGCTGTCGAGCGTCCTGCTGATCGTGCTCGTCCTGCTCCACCGCGGGAAGGGCGGCGGCCTGTCGAACATGTTCGGCGGCGGCGTCTCGTCCTCGCTGGGCGGCAGCGCCGTCGTGGAGAAGAACCTCGACCGGCTGACCATCCTGTGCGGCATCGTGTGGATCGTCTGCATCCTGGCGCTGAACCTCCTGCTCAAGCAGACCAGCTAGCCCGACCGACACACCGGAGGGGGACCCACCCCTCCCGGGACGAGCACGAGGAGCACACGTGGCAGGCGGCAACGCGATCCGGGGCAGCCGGGTCGGAGCGGGACCCATGGGCGAGGCCGAGCGCGGCGAGGCCGCCCCGCGGCAGCGCATCTCGTTCTACTGCGCGAACGGCCACGAGAGCCGTCCGGCGTTCGCCGACGAGGCCGCCGTGCCCGAGACCTGGGACTGCCCGCGCTGCGGCTTCCCGGCCGGCCGCGACAAGGCCAACCCGCCGGCGCAGACCAAGACCGAGCCGTACAAGACGCACCTGGCCTACGTCCGGGAGCGCCGCAACGCCGAGGACGGCGAGGCGATCCTGGCCGAGGCGCTGGCCAAGCTCCGCGGCAAGTAGCCCGGCCGGTCGCTACGGGCGCGGCGCCGTCCGGCAGGGCCGAGGCGGCGTCGGTGTCGAGCAGCCAGAGCGTCCGCTCCCGGCCGAGCGGCCCGGCGGCGGGCACCTGCAGCCGCCCGGCGCCGGACAGCGCGGTCGCGACCATCGGCGCCTTCTCGGCGCCGGCCACGACCATCCACACCTCGCGGGCGGCGCACAGGGCGGAGAAGCCGAGGCTGACCCGGGTGGGCGGCGGCTTCGGGCAGCCGTGCACGGCGACGACGGGCCGCGCGTCGTGGGCCGCCGGCGACTCGGGGAAGATCGACGCGGTGTGCCCCTCCGGCCCCATGCCGAGCAGCAGGACGTCGAAGGGCGGGACGTCCTCGCCGTCGGGCGCGGCCGCGGCCAGCTCGGCGGCGTAGCGCGCGGCGGCGGCGTCGGGGTCGTCGCCGTCCGGCCCGTCGCTCGGCACCGATCTCGTGCACGCGGGCGCGGGTCGAGGGCGAGGGCGTCGAGCAGGGCGTCGCGGGCCTGCCGGGCGTTGCGCTCCGGGTCGGCGGCGGGCACGAAGCGCTCGTCGCCCCACCAGACGTCGACACGTGCCCAGTCGACCGAGCCCAGCGCGGGGGAGCCCGCGGCGAGCTCGAGCAGGCGGATCCCGATGCCTCCGCCGGTCAGCACCACCGACGCCTGTCCGCGGGCCTGCTGGGCGGCGGCCAGCGCCGCGAGCAGCCGCCCGGCGACGTCGGCGGCGAGGGCCTCGGCGTCGGGCGCGACGACGACGGACGGCGCGGGGGCGGTCATGCGGGCTGCTCCGCCGGGTCCTGCCAGATGTGCGTGCGGGCACCCGCGGGGGAGAGCGGGCCGTCGTCGCCGGTGGCCGCGGCCAGGGCCTCGGCGTAGGGCTCGTCGGCGTCCAGGCGGCGCAGCTCCTCGGCCAGCAGCTCGCCGAGGTCGCGGCGCGGGAGCGGCATCACGCGGTCGGGCTGGTCGGTGCGGGAGAGGGTCGCGCTGCGGCGGTCGGTGCGGCGCAGCGTCAGGCGGGTGCCCTCGACCTCGAGGTCGACCTCGGCGATGCCCTCGCTGCCCTGGTCGACCCGCTCGACCGGCACGCCCGAGCCGGCTCTGCAGCCAGCCGCTGAGCAGCGCGGCGCTGG
This sequence comes from uncultured Actinomycetota bacterium, assembly GCA_963815615.1. Lineage (GTDB taxonomy): Bacteria > Actinomycetota > Actinomycetes > Mycobacteriales > SCTD01 > RYN-122. The sequence continues at coordinate 27,130 of CAWFHF010000001.1, forward strand.
CGCTCCCCGGCTCGGCCAGCGACCCGGGCGGACTGCGGGGCACCGGCGGTGCTGTCGAAGGCCGAGGCCAGCAGGCCCGCGCCACGGGGTGGTGCGGGCCCAGGACAGGTCGGTGTCGCCGGGGACGTAGTCGGCGGCGCGCTGGGCGAGCGCCGCCAGCTGGTCGGTGGCCGCGGCGCAGTCGGTGACGCGGCGGTCCGCGCTGACCCCGAGCGGGTCGTGGGCGATCAGGTGCGGCGGCACGCCGTTCCACCAGGTGACGACGGGGGCGTCGGGGGCCAGCAGCGGCAGCACGACCGACTCGGCGTGCAGGGCGAGCCGCCCGTACATGCGCATGACGACGGCCTCGCCCGGGCCCGAGCCGGTCGCCGATGAGCACCTCGGCGTCGAGGCGGGGCTCGGGGGCGTCGGGGCGGCGGCGGACGACGACGAGCAGCCGGCACGGGTGCTGGGCCGCCGCCCGGGTCGCGGCCTGCTCGGCCTCGGCGACGTGGCGCTCGTCGGTGACGACGACCAGGGTCAGGGCCAGGCCGCTGCTCACCGAGCCGGCCGCGCGCCGCTCGGCGGCCAGCGCCTTGACGACGTCGGTGCCGGTGGTGTCCCACAGGGTGCGTGCCATCAGGTCGGCCTCTCGCCGGTCGGTCGCGGGCTCCGGGAGCGGCTCACGGCCGGCGCCACGCGCGGCCGTCGCGCGGCGAGCATCTCGTCGGCGGCGGCCGGGCCCCCACTCGCCGGCCCGGTAGAGGTGCAGCCGGCGGTGCCCGTCGCGGCGGCCTGCTCGGCCCACAGCTGCTCGATCGGGTCGATGACCCGCCAGGACTCCTCGACCTCCTCGTTCTGCGGGAACAGGGCGGCGTCGCCGAGCAGCGACGTCGAGCAGCAGCCGCTCGTAGGCCTCGGGGCTGCTCTCGGTGAACGCCTCGCCGTAGAGGAAGTCCATGGCGACGTCGCGGACCTCCATCGACGAGCCCGGGCACCTTGGAGCCGAACCGCAGGGTCACGCCCTCGTCGGGCTGCACCCGCACGACGAGCTGGTTGGAGCCGAGCTCCTCGGTGTCGCTCTTGCTGAACGGCAGGTGCGGGGCCTTCTTGAACACCACGCCGATCTCGGTGACCCGGCGGGGGAGGCGCTTGCCGGTGCGCAGGTAGAACGGGACACCGGCCCAGCGGCGGGTGTCGACGTCGAGCCGGACGGCCGCGTAGGTCTCGGTGGTCGACGCCGGGTCGACGCCCTCCTCGGCGCGGTAGGCCTTGACCCGCTCGCCGGCCAGCCAGCCCTGGTCGTACTGGCCGCGGACGGCGTAGCGGGCGAGGTCCTTGGGCAGCCGTGATCGCGCCGAGGACCTTGCGCTTCTCGGTGCGCAGGGAGGCGGCGTCGAAGCTGACCGGCTCGTCCATGGCGGTCAGCGCGAGCAGCTGCAGCAGGTGGTTCTGCAGGACGTCGCGGGCCGCGCCGGTCTGCTCGTAGAAGCCGGCCCGGCGTGCCGATGCCGACGTCCTCGGCCATGGTGATCTGCACGGAGTCGATGTGGTGGCTGTTCCAGATCGGCTCGAACAGGGTGTTGGCGAAGCGCAGCGCCAGCAGGTTCTGGACGGTCTCCTTGCCCAGGTAGTGGTCGATGCGGAAGACGTCGGAGGACGTGAAGACCGAGTCGACGAGCTGCGTTGAGCTCCTGGCTGCTCGGCAGGTCCGTGCCGAACGGCTTCTCGACGACGACCCGGCGCCAGCCGCCCGAGCGGCGAGTTGTCGGCCATGCCGGTGCGCTGCATCTGGTGCAGCACGGTCGGGAACGCCGGCGGCGGGATCGACAGGTAGAAGGCGGCGTTGCCCTGCGTGCCGTTGGTCCGGTCGAGCTCGGTGAGGGTGGAGGCGAGGGTGTCGAAGGCGGCGTCGTCGTCGAAGCTGCCCGGCAGGAAGCGGATGGAGTCGGCGAGGCGCTGCCAGACCTCCTCGCGGAACTCGGTGCGGGCGCCCTTCTGCGCGGCGTCGTGGGCGAGCTGCTCGAACTCGCCGTCGCCCCAGTCGCGCCGCGCGAAGCCGAGCAGCACGAAGCCCGGGCGGGAGCAGGCCGCGGTTGGCGAGGTCGTAGACCGCGGGGATGAGCTTCTTGCGGGCGAGGTCGCCGGTGACGCCGAAGACGACCAGCACGCACGGGCTCGGGGACGCGGGGCAGCCGGCGGTCGCGCGGGTCGCGCAGCGGGTTGGGGGAGCCGGTCATCCGCGCGCCGCCGCCAGCAGGGCGTCGAGCCCGGCGGCCCGGTCGGCGCAGGTGCAGGTGCAGGACCGGACGGTCGCGGGAGGCCAGGGCCCGCAGGTCGCCGGCGGACTGCGCCGCCTGCAGCACGCCGAACGTGTACGGCTTGCCCGGCACCTCGAGGTCGTCCTGCACGGCGGCGGTGACCTGCAGGAAGACGCCGGTCTGCGGCCCGCCCTTGTGGAACTGGCCGGTGGAGTGCAGGAAGCGCGGGCGCCCAGCCGAACGTGACCGGGTGCGCGACCCGGGCGGCCAGCAGCGCCCGCAGGCTCGCCGGCGCGGGCCTCGGCCCGCCGGTCGAGGTAGGCCATCACGGCGAGGTAGCCGCGCTCGGGGACGGCCGGCAGCAGGGCCTCGAGCGCGCCGGCCAGCGTGTCGACCTCGGCGAGCAGGTCGCCGGTGGCGGACACCTCGACGCCGGACTCGGTGAACAGCGGCGGAGCGACCTCGGGGGAGTCGCCGCCCAGGATCGCCCCGGTGTTGTCCTTGCTCTCCTGCACGTTCGGCTGGTCGAACGGGTCGATCGACAGCACCCGGCCGGCGACCGCGGTGGCGTACTCCCAGACCAGGAACTGCGCGCCGAGCGGCCCGTCGACGGCGCGAGCCGACGCTCGGCGGCGTCGCCGCCCAGGACCAGCAGGTGGCTGTCGGCGGCCGGCTCGGTTCCCGGGCGCGTCCGGCGCCCTCGACGACGACGGGCAGCAGGCCCCTTGCCCTGCTTGCCGGTGGACTCGGCGACCAGCTGCTCGGCCCAGTCGCCGAAGCCGGCCGGAGCGCCCGGGGCCGGGGGCCAGCACCAGCTTGTCGCGCCCGGCGACGGCCCCGCCGCCGAGCAGGGCGCCGAGCACCAGAGCCGGGCCCGGCGTCGTCGGACAGCGTGGGCAGGACGGCCTCGGCGTCGTCGAGCAGGGCGCGCGACGTCGACGCCGGCGAGCGCCGAGGGCACCAGCCCGAAGGCGGTCAGCGCCGAGTAGCGGCCCCCGACGTCGGGGTCGGCGAGGAACACCGCGCGCACGCCCTCGTGCTGCGGCGGCCGCCGCCAGCGGCGAGCCGGGGTCGGTGACGACGACCAGCCGCCGCGGCGGGGTCGACGCCGGCGGCCTCGAAGGCGGCGCGGGCGGCCCGCCGGTGGCTGTCGGTCTCGACCGTGCCGCCCGACTTGCTGCTGACGACGACGACCGTGCGGTCGAGCTCGACTGCAGCGCGGCCCGGACCTGCCCGGGGTCGGTGCTGTCGAGGGTGACCAGCGGCCGGCCGTAGGTGGCGCAGACGACCTCGGGGGCCAGCGAGGAGCCGCCCATGCCGGCCAGGACGACGCGGTCGACGCCCTCGGCGCGCAGCTCGTCGGCGAGGGCGGTGATGCGGGGGAGCAGCTCGCGGCCGGTGCCGACGGCGTCGAGCCAGCCGAGGCGGGTGCCGGCGAGCACGGCGGCGTCGGGGCCCCACAGGGTCGGCGTCCTTCTGGGCGAGCTTCCCGGCGACGCCGTCGGCGCGCAGGGCCGCCAGGGCGGTGTCGCGCGAGCCGAGCAGCGCGCCGCCCGAGACGGCGACGGTGACGCCGCCCCCGCTGCACGCTGTCGTGCGACGTCCCCGCCGTCGCGGGCCGGGCGGCGGCGGCGTCGTCGCCGGCGAGGGTGCGTCGGGGCGACGCCGGAGCGCAGCGCGTCGGCGACGTCCTCGGGGCCGGGCTGCCCGGTCGGCGAGCTCACCGGCCGCTCGCCTCGGGGGAGGCCGCGGCGGGCCCGTCGCCGGCGGGCTTCGTGGCGCCGGCCGGCATGACGTCGGCGCCGGCCTTCTCGAGCTGGTCGGTGACGGAGTCGATGAGGCTGGCCCCAGGCCTTCTCGAACTTCTCCAGCCCCTCGTCCTCGAGCACCTGCACGACGTCGTCGTAGTCGACGCCGGCGGCCTCCAGGTCGTCGAGCACCTGCTGCGCCTCGGCGTAGGAGCCGGTGACGGTGTCGCCGGTGACCTCGCCGTGGTCGAACGTGGCCTGCAGGGTCTTCTCCGGCATGGTGTTGACCGTGCCGGGGGCGACCAGCTCGGTGACGTAGAGGGTGTCCGGCAGCGCCGGGTCCTTGACGCCCGTGGAGGCCCAGAGCGCCCGCTGCGGCTTGGCGCCGGCCTGCTCCAGGGCCTTCCAGCGGTCGCCCGCGAAGACCTGCTCGTAGTGCTGGTAGGCCAGCCGGGCGTTGGCCAGCGCCGCCTTCGACCGCAGCGCGTGGCCGTCGCCGAGGCGCGTGTCGACCTCGGTGTCGACCCGGCTGACGAAGAAGCTGGCGACCGAGCCCATCGCGGCGAGGTCGTGGCCGTTCTCCTTCGCCTGCTCCAGGCCGGCGAGGAACGCGTCCATCACGGCGTCGTAGCGCTGGAGCGAGAAGATCAGCGTGACGTTGACGCTGATGCCCGCGGCGAGCGTGCGGGTGATGGCGTCCAGGCCCTCGACGCGTCGCCGGGATCTTGATGTAGAGGTTGGGCCGGTCGACCAGCCACCAGAGCGCCTTGGCCTCGGCGACCGTGCGGTCGGCGTCGTGGCTGATCCGCGGGTCGACCTCGATCGAGACCCGGCCGTCGACGCCGTCGGTGCGGTCGTAGACCGGGCGCAGCACGTCGCAGGCCCAGCGGACGTCGTAGGTGGTCAGCGCGCGCACGGCCTCGCCGACGTCGGTGCCGCGCAGCGCGAGGTCGCGGACCTGCTCGTCGTAGGCGGCGCCGTCGGACAGCGCGGCCTGGAAGATCGACGGGTTCGTCGTGACGCCGACGACCGAGCGCGTGTCGACGAGCTCGGCAGGTTGCCGCTGCGCAGCCGCTCGCGGGACAGGTCGTCGAGCCAGACGGCGACGCCGGCGGCGGTCAGGTCTTGAGCGGACGGTCATGGTGCTCCTCGGTGCGTGCGGGCGTCCGGGTCAGTTGCCGGTCGTGGAGCCCGAGGTCTTGCCGAGCCTCGACAGCGAGGAGCGGGCGGCGGCGACGACCCGCTCGGCGGTGAGGCCGAACTGCTCGTACAGCACGCCGTAGGGCGCGCTGGCGCCGAAGTGCTCGAGCGCCACGCACTCGCCGTACCCGCCCGACCCACTCGTGCCACCCCTGCGAGACCGCGGCCTCGACGGAGACGCGGGCCAGCACGTCGGTCGGCAGGACGGTGCGCTTGTAGGACTCGTCCTGCGCGCGGAACCACTCGACGCAGGGCACGCGACACGACCCGGGTGGGGACGCCCTCGGCCTCGAGCAGGTCCTGCGCGGCGACGGCGATCTGCACCTCCGAGCCGGTGCCCATGAGGATGACCTCGGGCTGGCCGTTGCGCGGCGTCGCGCAGGACGTAGCCGCCCTGCTCGACGCCCTCGGCGCTGGCGAAGCCCGGCGCAGCGGTCGAAGGTCGGCACGTTCTGGCGGGTCAGGCAGATGCCCGGCCGGGCCGGTCGGTGTGGCCGAGGACCGTCCGCCAGGCGACGACCGTCTCGTTGGCGTCGGCGGGGCGGACGACGTCGAGGCCGGGGACGGCGCGCAGCGACGCGAGGTGCTCGATCGGCTGGTGGGTCGGGCCGTCCTCGCCCAGGCCGATCGAGTCGTGGGTCCAGACGTAGGTGACCGGCAGGCTCATGAGGGCGGCCAGCCGGACCGCGCCGCGCATGTAGTCGGAGAACACCAGGAACGTGCCGCCGTAGACGCGGGTGCCGCCGTGCAGGGCGATGCCGTTCATGATCGCGCCCATGGCGTGCTCGCGGATGCCGAAGTGCAGGGTGCGGCCGTAGGGGTCGCCGCTCCAGGTCGAGGTCTGGCGGTCCTCGGGCAGGAAGCTGGGCTCGCCCTCCATGGTCGTGTTGTTGCTCTCGGCGAGGTCGGCGCAGCCGCCCCACAGCTCGGGCAGCGCGTCCTTGAGCGCGGTGAGCACCTCGCCGCTGGCCTTGCGGGTGGCGACGCCCTTCTCGGACGCCTCGAAGCCGGGGAGCGCGTCCTGCCAGCCGGCCGGGAGCGCGCGCTTCTGCAGCCGCTCGTGCAGGGCGAGGCCGTCGGGGTGCGCCGCGGCCCAGGCGTCGTAGCCCTCTGCCAGTCGGCGTGCAGCGGCGCGGCCGCGGGCGACGACCTCGCGGGCGTGGGCGAGCACGTCGTCGGGGACCGAGAAGGCGCCCGGTCGGGCAGGCCGAGGACCTCCTTGGTGGCCTTGACCTCGTCGGCGCCGAGCGCGCTGCCGTGCGCCTTGCCGGTGCCCTGCTTGGTGGGGGCGGGCCAGCCGATGATGGTGCGCAGCGCGATGAAGACGGGCCGGTCGGTCTCGGCCCGGGCCGCCTCGAGCGCCGCGGCGAGCGCCTCGGTGTCCTCGACGTAGCTGCCGTCCTCCTGCACGAAGTCGACCCGCTGCACGTGCCAGCCGTAGGCCTCGTACCGCGCGACGACGTCCTCGGTGAAGGCGATGTTCGTGTCGTCCTCGATGGAGATCCGGTTGTCGTCCCAGACGAGCACCAGGTTCCCGAGCCGCTGCGTGCCGGCCAGGCTGCTGGCCTCGGCGCTGACGCCCTCCTCGAGGTCGCCGTCGGAGGCGATGCACCAGACGGTGTGGTCGAACGGGCTCTGCCCGGGGGCGGCGTCGGGGTCGAGCAGGCCGCGCTCACGGCGGGCCGCCATCGCCATGCCGACGGCGTTGCCGACGCCCTGGCCGAGCGGGCCGGTGGTGGTCTCGACGCCGGGGGTGTGGCCGTGCTCGGGGTGGCCCGGGGGTCAGCGAGCCCCACTGCCGCAGGTGCGCGAGGTCCTCCAGCGTCAGGCCGTAGCCGGACAGGAACAGCTGCGTGTACAGCGTGATGCTGGAGTGGCCGCAGGACAGCACGAAGCGGTCGCGGCCCGGCCAAGCCGGGGTCGGACGGGTCGTGGCGCAGGAAGCGCTGGAACAGCAGCGTGGCGGCGGGCGCGAGGCTCATCGCCGTGCCGGGGTGGCCGGAGCCGGCGGCCTCGACGGCGTCCATGGCCAGCGCGCGGGCGACGTCGACGGTGCGGCGGTCGAGGTCGGACCAGTCGAGGGCGGAAGGTGCTCTCGCTCAACGCGGGCCTCTCGCGTGAGGCGGTGGGGCGGCGGTCAGTGATCTTGGTGCGGACCCTACCGGGGCGTGCCCTGCCCGCCCCGGCCGAACCAGCCGGGCCCGCGGGCCGGCTCGCGGTCCGCTGTGCCCGACGGCACACCCGCGGGGCCGAGCCGGCAGGCCCGACGAGGGGGCCCGCCGGTAGGCTCGCAGCGTGACGACGCTCGCCGACCCGCCTGCCGTCGCACCGGCGTCGGCGCGCGGGTCCGCGAGACCGTCGGGTGCCTACGTCGCCCTGACCAAGCCGCGCGTCATCGAGCTGCTGCTGGTGACGACGGTGCCCACCATGGTGCTGGCGGCCCGCGGGCTGCCGTCGCTGGCGCTGGTGCTGGCGACGCTCGCCGGGGGGACCCTGGCCGCGGCCAGCGCCAACGCCCTGAACTGCTGGTACGACCAGGACATCGACGTCCTCATGCACCGCACCGAGCGGCGTCCGCTGGCCCGGCGCACCGTCAGCTCACGGGCCGCGCTGGTGTTCGGCCTCGTGCTCGGCGCGCTGTCCTTCCTGGTGCTCGGCACCGACCACCAACTGGCTGAGCGCCTGGCTGGCCGTCGCCACGATCGCCTTCTACGTGCTCGTCTACACGATGGTGCTCAAGCGCCGGACCTCGCAGAACGTGGTCTGGGGCGGCGTCGCCGGCTGCATGCCGGTCGTCATCGGCTGGTCGGCCGTCACCGGGCGGGTCGACGCTCGCCGCGCTGGTGCTGTTCGCCGTCATCTTCCTGTGGACGCCGCCGCACACGTGGGCGCTCGCCATGCGCTACCGCGACGACTACGCCGCGGCCGGCGTGCCGATGCTGCCGGTCGTCGCCCCGCCGCGGACGGTCGCCCGGCGCAGCGCGGTCTACAGCTGGGCGATGGTCGCGGCGTCCCTGCTGCTGGTGTGGCCGCTCGGGGTGTCCGGGCCGCTGTACGGCCTGTCGGCGGTCGCCCTCGGCGCGGTGTTCCTGCGCGAGAACCACCTGTGGGTGCGCTCGGCCGACGCCGACGCCCCCGGCACGCCGATGCGGCTGTTCCACTGGTCGATCACCTACCTGGCGCTGCTGTTCCTCGCCGTGGCGGTCGACCAGTTCGTCTGAGCAGTCCCTGCCGCGGTCCGCTCAGCCGGACAGGTCGGCGCGCTGGCCGCAGCGGTCGCACAGCAGGTGCAGCCCGGCCCGGCGCAGGACGCCCGTGCGGCACGACGGGCAGGGCGCGTCGGCGACGGCCACCTGTGTGACCGCGGCCCCCGGCACGGGCCGGTCCTCCCGCAGCACGGTGCGCAGGGCCAGGCCCAGGGCGGCGCGCTCGTCCAGTGGGTGCTCCGGGTCCTCCAGCAGCCCGACGGCGCGCTGCAGCAGGGCGACGTCGACGAGCACCTCCTGCGGCCGGGGCAGCCGGGGCGCGTCGGCGCCGGCCCGCTGCACGGCGTCGACGGCCCGGGCCAGGGCGTCGTCGGCGGGGTCGGGCGGCAGCGGCACGACCGGCTTGCTCGCCCGGGCCGCGGTGACCAGCTCGTCGTCGGTGCCCGCCGACGCGACGCCGGGCGGGGTCAGCACGACGACGACGTCGCAGACCACGAGCGCGGTGTCGTTCACGGCCTGGGCGACCGGCTGCCAGGCGCCCTTCCAGGCGGTGTCGGGCCGGTACACCAGGTGCCCGGCGGCGACCAGGGCGTCGTGCACGGCCTGCCGCCAGGCCACGTAGCCGACGTGCTCGGGGCTGTCCCAGCGGCCGGGGCCCCACCACCAGCCGATCGGGCCGGCGAGCAGGACGCGCAGCGGGGCGGCCCCCGGCGCCGCCACCGGGCTCAGGCCGGCTGCAGGTCGCGGGCCGGGACCGCAGGCCGCTCCACCGCGAGCGGGCCGCGGTCGCGGGTGGCCAGCAGGGCCTGGACCGCGGCGACCAGCACCAGGCAGGAGCCGGCGAGGTGCAGCGCGACGAGCACGACGGGCAGCCCCGTGAAGTACTGCGCGAAGCCGAGGGTGCCCTGGGCGAGCTCGACGCCGAGCAGCACGGCGGCGGCGCGCACGGCCGCGGCGGGGGCGCCGGTGGCGCGCAGGGCCACCCACAGCCCGACCGTGCCGCCGACGAGCAGGAAGACGAGGTCGGCGTGCAGCTGGCTCACGGCGCCCGGGTCCAGGCCGGTGCGGGCCGCCGCGGAGTCGCCGCTGTGCGGGCCCGAGCCCGTGACGACGGTGCCGACCACCAGGACCGCCGCCGGTGAGGGCGACGAGCCCGCCGGCGAGCTGGCGCAGCGGGGCGCGCACGACGCTGCGCGCCGGGGCGTCGCCCTCGCCGGCCCGCCGGTGCAGCACCACGGCGACGGCGATGAGCACCGACGACAGCAGGAAGTGGCCCATCACGGTCCACGGGTTGAGCCCGGTGAGGACGGTGATCCCGCCGAGGACGGCCTGCGCGGGGATGCCCAGCACGCCGAGCGCCGCCAGCCGGACGAGGTCGGGGCGGCGCGGCCGCTGCCGCACCGTGGCGACCAGCAGGGCCACCACGACGGCGGTCAGCGCGAAGGTCAGCAGCCGGTTGCCGAACTCGACGACGCCGTGCACGCCCATCTCCGCGGTCGTCACGTAGCTGTCGTCGGTGCAGCGCGGCCAGGTGGGGCAGCCGAGCCCGCTGGAGGTCAGCCGCACCGCCCCGCCGGTGACGACGATGACGCTGTTGGTGACCACGCTGGCGAGGGCCAGCCGGCGCACGGTGGTCGCGCTCGGGCGGGGGACGGGCACGTCCCCAGGGTACGGCGGGAGGGCCCGTCCGGCCTGCCGCGCGAGCAGGCGGCGGGCCTGGCACGCTGGTCGGGTGGGGAGCAGCAGGCCGTGAGCGTCGACACCGGCACCGCCCGGGGCGAGGGCCGCGAGCGGGTGCTCCGGGAGGCCGTCCGGCTGTTCGGCGAGTCGGGCTTCGCCGGGACGTCGGTGCGCGCCGTCGCGGCCGCCGCCGGGGTGTCGCCGGCCAACGTCATGCACCACTTCGGCACCAAGGAGGCCCTCAAGGAGGCCACCGACGAGCGCGTGCTCGGCGCGCTGTCGGCGTCGCTCAAGGACGCCGCGCAGGCGGTGCTCGAGGGCGGCGACCCGGTCGAGATCGGCGACCTCGTCGGCGACCCCGCCGTGCGCGGCTACCTGCGCCGGGTGCTGCTCGACGGCGGTCCCTCGGGCGAGGCGCTGGTCGCCGACCTGGTGGCCCTGGTGCGCGCCGGGCTCGACCAGGCGGCGACCGCCGGGCTGGTCCGCCCGGGCGCCGAGCCTCGAGTACGCCTCCGTGCAGGTGCTGGCCCTGACGGTCGGCCCGCTGCTGCTCGGCCCGCTGCTGCCGGGCTTCGAGGCCAAGACGTCGCCCGCGGAGGTCGCGGCGCGCGCCGCCGCCGACATCGCGACCCTGCGCGAGGGCCTGCTGCGCGGCTAGGGCGTGTCGGCCAGGGACGTTGTTCGGTCAGGCCGCGCCGGCCTGCGCCGTCGCCCGGTCGAGCAGCTCCAGCAGGGCCTCGTCGACCACGGCGCGGCGGGTGATGTTGACGCTGTGACCGGCGCCGGGCACGACGACGAGCCGCGTGTCGGGCCCGAGGTCCTGCGCCATCCGGCGGCTGTGCGCGGCAGGGGTCAGCCGGTCGCAGTCGCCGACCAGCACCGTGGTCGGGACCTGGGCGAGCACCGGCAGCGCGTCGCGCTCGTCGTGCGTGAGGAAGGTCGGGTAGAAGGCGGCGCTGGTGGTCATCGGGCAGGCCTCGAGCAGGTCCTGCACGAGGCGTGACCAGCTCGGGCTCGGCGTCGTCGCAGCCGAACAGGTAGCGCGCGTAGAACAGCCGCCCGAGGCGGGTGCCGCGCACCCGGGTTCGCTCCAGCAGCGGCGCGACCAGGCGCAGCGCGGCGAGCCACAGCGGCACGAGGTGCAGCGCGGAGCCCGCCCGCACGACGGCGCCGACCAGGCCGCTCGTGACCAGCTCGCCCGCCGAGGTCGCCAGCAGGAAGGCGCCGGCCACCCGCTCGCGGACGACGTCGGGGTGCTGGCGGGCGAAGCTCATCAGCGTCATGCCGCCCATGGAGTGCCCGACGAGGACGACCCGGCCGCGCGGCACGCGCTGCTCGAGCACGGCGGCGAGGTCGCGCCCGAGCTGGTCGATGGTGGCGTCGGCGGGGTCGCCGAGCGGGCTGCGGCCGTGGCCGCGCTGGTCGTAGAGCACGACGCGGACCCGGCCGGCGCAGGGTCTCGCGCTGCAGCAGGAACTCCTCCAGCTGCGCGGTGAAGCCGTGCGAGAACACGACGGTGACGGGCGCGTCGGGGTCGCCGTCCTCCTCGACGTGCAGCCGCAGGCCGTCCGTCGGTGCGGACGCCGCCGGCGGGGCCGGGCGCGTCGAGCAGCGGCGACGCGGCGGCGCCGCCGCAGGACGAGCGGCGAGCAGGGCGAGGAGCGGCGGCCAGCGGCCGGCGACGGCGTCACGGTCACTCCCAGCGGAAGAAGCGGGCGGCGGCGGCCAGGCCGACGACGGCCCAGGCGGCCAGCGCCAGGACGTCGCGGACAGGGGCGGTGCGCGCCGTCGGCGAGCACCTCGCGCAGGCCGTGCGACAGCGCGGCGGTCGGCAGCAGCGAGAGGGCGTCGGCGGCGGGGCCGAACTCCTCGATCGGGAAGACGACGCCGCCGAGCACCAGCAGCACCAGCCAGACCAGGTTGGCGACGGCCAGGCAGGTCAGGCCCGGCAGGGTGCCGCCGAGCAGCAGCCCGAGCCCGCTGAAGGCGGCGGTGCCGAGGCGACCAGCAGCAGCACGCTCACCGACGTCGCCCTGCGGGTCCCAGCCGAGCAGCAGCCCGACCGCCGACGAGCGCGGCGAGCTGCAGCAGCTGCACCGCCAGGACGCCGAGCGTCTTGGCCAGCAGCAGCACCGAGCGGGGCAGCGGGGTGGCGCCGAGGCGCTTGAGGACGCCGTACTGCCGCTCGAAGCCGGTGCCGATGGCCTGGCCGGTGAAGGCCGAGCTCATGACGGCCAGCGCCAGGACGCCCGGGACGAAGAAGCCGGCGCGGGCGCTGCGGGTGTCGGCGCCGTCGACGCTCACGAACGGCAGCAGGGTCAGCACGACCAGCAGCCCGAGCGGGATGACCAGGTTGAGCAGCACCTGCTCGCCGTTGCGCAGCAGCAGGTGCAGCTCGGCGCCGGTCTGGGCGGCGAGCATGCGGCCGGAGCGGGGCCTGCCCGGGCCGCGGCGCGAGCGCGCCGGGGGTCCAGCTGCGTCATGCGCGCAGCTCCCGGCCGGTGAGCTCGAGGAACACGTCCTCCAGGCTGCGGTGCTCGACCCGCAGGTCGCGGGCCATCACGCCGTGGGTGGCGCACCAGCTGGTGACGGTGGCGAGCAGCTGCGGGTCGACCGGGCCCTCCAGCAGGTACGGCGCCGGCGGGCGACTCCTTGCCGACGACGCCCTCGGGCAGCGCGAGCGACCAGCTGGTCGAGGTCCAGGCCGGGCGTGGCGCGCGAAGCGCAGCTGGTCGGCGGCGCCGGCGCGGGTGAGCTCGTGCACGGTGCCCGCGGCGACGACCTTGCCGGCGTCGACGATGACGACGTCGTCGGCCAGGTGCTCGGCCTCGTCCATGAGGTGCGTGGTGAGCACGACGGTGGCGCCGTCGCGGCGCAGCGCCTCGACCAGCTCCCAGGTGGCGCGCCGGGCGGCGGGGTCGAGCCCGGCGGTCGGCTCGTCGAGGAACACCAGCTCGGGCCGCCCGACGACGGCGCACGCCAGCGACAGCCGCTGCTGCTGCCCGCCGGACAGCCGCCGGTAGGGGGTGCGGGCGACGTCGGCGAGCCCGAGCCGGTCGAGCAGGTCGGCGGGGTCGAGCGGGTGCGCGCTGTAGGAGGCGACCAGGCGGAGCATCTCGGCGGCGCGCAGGCCCGGGTAGGCGCCGCCGCCCTGCGGCATCACGCCGATGCGGGGGCGCAGCGCGCGGTCGCGCGGGTCCAGGCCGAGCACCCGCACGGTGCCGCCGTCGGCGCGGCGGAAGCCCTCGCAGACCTCGACGGTGGAGGTCTTGCCGGCGCCGTTCGGGCCCGAGCAGGGCCAGGACCGTGCCGGTGCGGACCGTCAGCGACAGGCCGTCGACGGCGGTCCGCGCGCCGTAGCGCTTGACGAGGCCGACGACCTCGACGGCGGGGGAGTCCACGGCACGAGCGTAGGGCGGTCGGCGCCGAGTGAGGGCGCCCTTCGTGCCGCAGGTCACCGGGCGCTCCGGGGCCTGCGTTCGACCCCGGGCAGCATTTACCGCACACTGGCGTTGTGAAAAGCATGCGGCGACCAGGGGACGAGGGAGCGGCTGCTGTCGCTGCTGCTCGCGCTGGGCCCGTCCACGGCCACCGTGCTGGCCGAGCGGCTGCAGGTCAGCCCCGCCGGCGTGCGCCGCCACCTCGACGCGCTGCTGGCCGAGGGCACGGTGACCACCCGCGAGGAGCGCCGCCCGGTGCTGCGCGGCCGCGGCCGCCCGGCCCGCCGCTACGCCCTCACCGAGGCCGGGCACGCCGCCGGCCCGAGCGCCTACGACGACCTCGCCGCCGGCGCCCTGCGCTTCCTGGCCGGCACGGCCGGCGAGCAGGCCGTCGAGGCGTTCGCCGCCTCGCGGGCCGCCGAGCTCGAGGAGCGGTACGCCGAGCGGCTGCACGGCGCCCCCGACCGCACCGCCGCCCTCGCGGAGGCGCTGTCCGAGGACGGGTACAGCTCGCACCGTCACCCCCCACGGCACGGGCGTCCAGCTCTGCCAGCACCACTGCCCGGTCCAGCACGTCGCCGCGCAGTTCCCCCAGCTCTGCGACGCCGAGACGGCCGCCCTCGGGCGCCTGCTCGACGTGCACGTCCAGCGGCTGGCCACCCTCGCCCACGGCGACGGCGTCTGCACCACGTACGTCCCGCTCACCAGCAGCACCGACGGAAGGCCTGTCTCATGACCACGGTCGACAGCAACATCGACGCCCTCGGCATCGGCGCCTACGAGTTCGGCTGGGCCGACCGGGACATCGCCGGGGCCGACGCCAAGCGCGGCATCTCCGAGGCCGTCGTCCGCGACATCTCGGCCAAGAAGAGCGAGCCCGAGTGGATGCTCGAGATGCGCCTCAAGGGCCTGAAGCTGTTCGGCAAGAAGCCCATGCCGACCTGGGGCTCCGACCTCGGCGGCATCGACTTCGACAACATCAAGTACTTCGTGCGCTCCTCGGAGAAGCAGGCGACCTCCTGGGAGGACCTGCCCGAGGACATCAAGAACACCTACGACAAGCTCGGCATCCCCGAGGCGGAGAAGCAGCGCCTCGTCGCCGGCGTCGCCGCGCAGTACGAGTCCGAGGTCGTCTACCACTCGATCCGGGCCGACCTCGAGGAGAAGGGCGTCCTGTTCCTCGACACCGACACCGCCCTCAAGGAGCAGCCCGAGCTGTTCCGCGAGTACTTCGGCTCGGTCATCCCGGTCGGGGACAACAAGTTCGCCGCGCTCAACACCGCCGTCTGGTCGGGCGGGTCGTTCATCTACGTGCCGCCGGGCGTGAAGGTCGACATCCCGCTGCAGGCCTACTTCCGCATCAACACCGAGAACATGGGCCAGTTCGAGCGGACGCTGATCATCGCCGACGAGGGCTCCTCGGTGCACTACGTCGAGGGCTGCACCGCCCCGATCTACAGCTCCGACTCGCTGCACAGCGCCGTCGTCGAGATCATCGTCAAGAAGGACGCGCACGTCCGGTACACGACCATCCAGAACTGGTCGAACAACGTCTACAACCTGGTCACCAAGCGCACCGCCGTGCACGAGGGCGGCCGCATGGAGTGGATCGACGGCAACATCGGCTCCAAGGTGACCATGAAGTACCCGGCCTGCTACCTGCTCGGCGAGCGCGCCTCCGGCGAGACGCTGTCGATCGCCTTCGCCGGCGAGGGCCAGCACCAGGACGCCGGCGCCAAGATGGTCCACGCCGCGCCCCGCACGACGTCGAACATCGTCAGCAAGTCGGTCGCCCGCGGCGGCGGCCGCACCTCCTACCGCGGCCTGGTCCAGGTGCAGGAGGGCGCGACGGGCTCGAAGAGCAACGTGGTCTGCGACGCGCTGCTCGTCGACGCGATCAGCCGCTCCGACACCTACCCCTACGTCGACGTCCGCGAGGACGACGTGTCCCTCGGCCACGAGGCCACCGTCAGCCGGGTCGGCGAGGACCAGCTCTTCTACCTGATGAGCCGCGGCCTGGACGAGAGACGAGGCCATGGCGATGGTCGTGCGCGGGTTCGTCGAGCCGATCGCCCGCGAGCTGCCGATGGAGTACGCGCTCGAGCTGAACCGGCTCATCGAGCTGCAGATGGAGGGCTCCGTTGGCTAGCACGGGCGCACCCACGACCGACACCTCCGGCACGGGCGGCCTCATGGAGGCCGCCCGCTCCGCGGAGCGGACCGCCCTGGCCGAGACCGGCGGCGTGACCGAGGGGACGATCGCGGCCAACGTCGCGGCCTCCACCCCGGCCAAGCCGGCCGACGCGCGGGTCACCCAGACCCGCTCGCGCGACGTCGACGCCTTCGCCCGGATCACCGGTCGCGAGGAGGAGTGGCGCTTCACGCCGCTCGCCCGCCTGCACGGCCTGCACGACGGCACCGCCGAGGTCGACGGCAAGCTCGACGTCGCCGTCGACGCGCCCGAGGGCGTCGTCGTCGAGGAGATCGGGCCGGAGCACCCGCTCGTCGGGTCGGTGCTCGTGCCGGCCGACCGCTCCGCCGCCCTCGCGATGCGCGACTTCAGCGCCGGCACGCTGGTCTCGGTGCCGGCCGAGCTCCAGCTCGACGCGCCCGTCACGGTCTCGCTGCGCGGCACCGGCGGCACGGCGCTCGGGCACGTCGTCGTCGACGTCGGCGCGTTCGCCAAGGCCGTCGTCGTGCTCGACCACACCGGCAGCGGCCGCTACTCCGGCAGCGTCGAGGTGCGGGTCGGCGACAGCGCCGACGTCACGCTGGTCAGCCTGCAGGAGTGGGAGCCCGACGCCACCCACCTCGGCGCCCAGGCCGCGCTGGTGGGCCGCGACGCCCGCTACCGCTCGATCGTCGTCACCCTCGGCGGCGACCTCGTCCGCCTCGTGCCGACCGTGCAGTACGCCGGCCCCGGCGGCGACGCCGAGCTGCTCGGCCTGTCGTTCGCCGACGCCGCCCAGCACCTCGAGCACCGCCTGCTCGTCGACCACGCCGTGCCGCGTGCCGCAGCCGGGTCACCTACAAGAGCGCGCTGCAGGGCGACGAGGCGCACACCGTCTGGGTCGGCGACGTCGTCATCCGCGCGGCCGCCACCGGCACCGACACCTACGAGCTCAACCGCAACCTGCTGCTCACGCCGGAGGCGCGCGCCGACTCCGTGCCGAACCTCGAGATCGAGACCGGCGAGATCGCCGGGGCCGGCCACGCCAGCGCCACCGGCCGCTTCGACGCCGAGCAGCTGTTCTACCTGATGGCCCGCGGGATCCCCGAGGGCACCGCCCGCCGGCTCGTCGTGCGCGGCTTCTTCGCCGACGTCGTCGAGCAGATCGGCGTCCCCGCGCTCGAGGAGCGCCTGATGGCCTCGGTCGAGGCAGAGCTGGAGAGGGTCCTGTGAGCTTCGAGAAGGCCACCACGCTGTCCGAGCTGCCCGAGGAGGGCGCCGTCCGCGTCGACCTCGGCGGCCAGCCCGTCTGCGTCGCCCGCAGCGGCGGCAAGGTGTTCGCCATCGGCGACCTGTGCTCGCACGCCGACGTCAGCCTCGCCGAGGGCGACGTCGAGGACGGCAAGATCGAGTGCTGGCTGCACGGCTCGCTGTTCGACCTCGCCACGGGCGAGCCCTCCGGGCTCCCGGCGACCAAGCCCGTCCCCACGTACGCCGTCACTGTCGAGGGCGACGACGTCCTCGTGGAGGTCCAGCCCTGATGAGCACTCCCCGCACCACTGAACTGGTGATCCGCGACCTGCACGTCTCCGTCGAGGACAAGGAGATCCTCACCGGGGTCGACCTGACGATCCGCGCCGGCGAGACCCACGCGATCATGGGCCCGAACGGCTCGGGCAAGTCGACGCTGGCCTACGCCATCGCCGGTCACCCCAAGTACACCGTCACCAGCGGCAGCATCACGCTCGACGGCGAGGACGTGCTGGCGATGGCCGTCGACGAGCGCGCCCGCGCCGGCGTGTTCCTCGCGATGCAGTACCCCGTCGAGGTGCCCGGCGTCTCGGTCTCGAACTTCCTGCGCACCGCCGCCACCGCCGTCCGCGGCGAGGCCCCGAAGCTGCGCCTGTGGGTCAAGGAGCAGAAGGAGGCCATGGCCCGGCTGAAGATGGACCCGGGCTTCGCCGAGCGGTCGGTCAACGAGGGCTTCTCCGGCGGCGAGAAGAAGCGCCACGAGATCCTGCAGCTCGAGCTGCTCAAGCCCAAGATCGCCGTGCTCGACGAGACCGACTCCGGCCTGGACGTCGACGCGCTCAAGGACGTCAGCGAGGGCGTCAACCGGGTGCGCGAGGGCGGCGAGACCGGCGTCCTGCTCATCACGCACTACACCCGCATCCTGAAGTACATCGAGCCCGACCACGTCCACGTGTTCGCCGGCGGCAGGATCGTCGAGTCCGGGGGGCGCGAGCTCGCCGACGAGCTCGAGGCGAACGGCTACGCCAAGTACGGCAACGCCAAGGCGGGCGGCACCGACCTGCCGATGGCCGGCGTCCTCCCCGGTGCGCTCTCCACATCATGAGCGTCGCGACACGTCGCGACGAGGCGACGGCATGACGACGCTGCTGCCCCCGACCGTGGCCGGCCTTCGACGTCGAGGCCGTGCGCCGCGACTTCCCGGTGCTGTCCCGCGTCGTCAACGGGCAGCCGCTGGTCTACCTCGACAACGCGTCGAGCTCGCACAAGCCGGTGCAGGTCGTCGACGCCGAGCGCGAGTTCGTCCTGCAGCACTACAGCAACGTGCACCGCGGCGTGCACACGCTGAGCCAGGAGGCCACCGACGGCTACGAGGCGGCCCGCAGCACCATCGCCTCGTTCATCGGCGCGCAGCACGACGAGGTCGTCTTCACCAAGAACGCCACCGAGGCCTACAACCTCGTCGCGTACTCGTTCGGCAACGCCAAGGCGGGCGAGCGCTTCCACCTCGGCCCCGGCGACGAGGTCGTCGTCACCGAGATGGAGCACCACTCCAACCTCGTGCCGTGGCAGATGCTCTGCGAGCGCACCGGCGCCACGCTGAAGTGGTTCGGCCTGACCGACGACGGCCGGCTCGACCTCGACACCGACCCGATCACCGAGCGCACCAAGGTGGTCGCCTTCGTCCACCAGAGCAACATCCTCGGGACCGTCAACCCGGTCGCCGAGATCGTCCGCCGCGCCAGGGCCGTCGGCGCCCTGACGCTGCTCGACGCCGCCCAGTCCGTGCCGCACATGCCGGTCGACGTGACGGCGCTCGACGTCGACTACCTGGTCGTTCACCGGGCACAAGCTGCTGGGCCCGTCCGGCGTCGGCGTCCTGTGGGGGCGCAAGGAGCTGCTCGACGCCATGCCCCCGTTCCTCGGCGGCGGCTCGATGATCGAGGTCGTCCGGATGGCCGGCTCGACCTACGCGCCGGCGCCCGAGCGCTTCGAGGCCGGCACCCCCGTCATCAGCCAGGCCGTCGGGCTGGCCGCCGCCTGCGACTACCTGTCGGCCGTCGGCCTGGAGGACGTCGCCCGGCACGAGGCCGTCCTCACCGCGCGGCTGCTCGAGGGCCTGCGCACCGTGAGCGGCGTCCGCGTGGTCGGGCCCGACACGACCGAGATGCGCGGCAGCGCCGTCAGCTTCACCGTCGAGGGCGTGCACCCGCACGACGTCGGCCAGTCGCTCGACGAGCTCGGCATCGCCGTCCGCGTGGGTCACCACTGCGCGGCGCCGGTCTGCAAGCGCTACGGCGTCCCCGCGACGGCCCGCGCGTCGAGCTACCTCTACAACACCGAGGCCGAGATCGACCGGCTCGTGGAAGGCCTGGGGCAGGTCAAGGCGTTCTGGGGGGTGTGAGCGTGCAGACCGAGTCCCTGTACCAGGAGATCATCCTGGACCACTACCGCAACCCGCGGCACAAGGGCCTGCGGGGTGACGGCCTGGTCGAGGTCCACCACGTCAACCCCACCTGCGGCGACGAGGTCACCCTGCGCGTGCAGGTGCAGGACGGCGTCGTGCAGGACGTGTCCTACGACGGCGAGGGCTGCTCGATCAGCCAGGCCTCGACGTCGGTCATGACCGAGCTGGTCATCGGCAAGCCCGTCGCCGACGCCCTCGCCGTGCACGAGACGTTCCTCGCGCTCATGCAGAGCCGCGGGAGCATCGAGCCCGACGAGGACGTGCTGGAGGACGGCATCGCCTTCGCCGGCGTGAGCAAGTACCCGGCGCGCGTGAAGTGCGCGCTGCTCGGGTGGATGGCCTGGAAGGACGCGACGTCGCAGGCGGTCGCGCACGACATCCCGCAAGGGACCCCCGAGGAGACCCCGTGAGCGACGCAGTCCAGACCCCCACCGCCGCCGACGTCCCGCGCCAGCGGGCCGCCGAGGACGACGTGATCGAGGCGATGAAGGACGTCGTCGACCCCGAGCTCGGGATCAACGTCGTCGACCTCGGCCTGGTCTACGGCGCGCAGGTGCACGACGACAACACCGTCACCCTCGACATGACGCTGACCAGCGCGGCGTGCCCGCTGACCGACGTCATCGAGGACCAGACGCGCAGCGCGCTCGAGCCGCTGGTCGAGGACGTCACGATCAACTGGGTCTGGATGCCGCCGTGGGGCCCGGACAAGATCACCGACGACGGCCGCGACCAGCTGAGGGCCCTCGGCTTCAACGTCTGACGCCCCTGCCGCCCGGCGTCCGGGCCGAGGCGTACGGTCCGGGCCATGAAGCTGCGCTCGCTCGGCCGCACCGGCATCAAGGTCAGCCCGCTCACCCTCGGCGCGATGATGTTCGGCGCCTGGGGCAACACCGACCACGACGACAGCATCCGCGTGATCCACGCGGCCCTGGACGGCGGCATCACCACGATCGACACCGCCGACGTCTACGCGTCGGGGGAGTCCGAGGAGATCGTCGGCAAGGCCCTGCAGGGCCGGCGCGACGACGTCGTGCTGGCGACGAAGTTCCACGGCCCGATGGGCGAGGACGCCAACCGGCGCGGCAACAGCCGGCGCTGGATCGTGCAGGCCTGCGAGGACAGCCTGCGCCGCCTGCAGACCGACTGGATCGACGTCTACCAGGTGCACCGGCCCGACCCCGGGACCGACGTCGACGAGACGCTCGGCGGCGCTGACCGACCTGGTGCGCGCCGGCAAGGTCCGCACCATCGGCTCCTCGACGTTCCCGGCCGCCGACATCGTCGAGGCGCAGTGGACGGCCGAGCGGCGCGGCCGGGAGCGGTTCCGCACCGAGCAGCCGCCCTACTCGCTGTTCGCCCGCGGCATCGAGCGCGACGTGCTGCCGGCCTGCGAGCGGTACGGCATGGGCGTGCTGCCGTGGAGCCCGCTGAACGGCAGCTGGCTGACCGGGCGCTACCGCAAGGGCCAGGAGGTCGACCTCGGCAGCGGCCGGGCCGCCCGCATGCCCGCGCGCTTCGACCCGAGCGACCCCGGCAACCAGCGCAAGCTCGACCTCGTCGAGCAGCTCGTGCCGGTCGCCGAGGAGGCGGGCTGCTCGCTGACGCACCTCGCGGTCGCGTTCGTGCTCGAGCACCCGGCGGTCTCCTCGGCGATCATCGGGCCGCGCACGATGGAGCAGCTGCAGGACCTGCTGCCGGCCACCGAGGTGCGCCTGTCGGCCGAGGTGCTCGACCGGATCGACGCGATCGTGCCGCCCGGCACCGACGTCACCCCGACCGACACCGGCTACGCGCCGCCGTCGCTGGCCGCAGGCCTGGCGGCGTCGCCGCGGCGCGCGCTAGTCCCGTGCGCAGCGCGACGGCGCCGGCCCCCGCGGGGACCGGCGCCGTCGTCGTGCGTGGCTACTGGAAGTGGCCGGCGAGCGCCATGATCTCGTCCGCGGTGCTCTGCGGGACGAGGTAGCCCTCCTCGGCGGTGATCTCGCCGAGGTGGCTCTGGATGTCCTCGGCCGTGGGCGTGACGCCCTTGCCGGCGAACCAGCCCTGGCCGAGCGCCCACATCACCTTGGCGTAGCGGCCACCGGCCGCCGAGTAGTTGCCGTGCGACGTCGTGCAGGCCTCGGAGGCCAGGTAGGTGACCATCGGGGTGACGAGCTCGGGGGCGAGGTTGTCGGCGAACGCGCCGAGCAGCTCCTCGGTCATCCGGGTCTTGGCGACCGGCATGATCACGTTGGACAGGATGCCGGAGCGCTGGCCCTCGACCGCGATGGTGTTGGACAGGCCGACCAGGCCCATCTTGGCCGCCGAGTAGTTGGTCTGGCCGAAGTTGCCGAACGTGGCGTTGCTGGCGGTGAAGACGAAGCGGCCGTAGCCGTTCTCCTTCATCACGGCGAAGGCGGGCTGGCTGACGTAGAAGGCGGCCTTGAGGTGCACGTCGATCACGGCGTCGAGGTCGTCCCAGGTGAGCTTGAGGAAGCTCTTGTCGCGCAGGAACCCGGCGTTGTTGATGACGATGTCGACCTTGCCGAAGCTGTCGACGGCGGTCTTGACGATGCTCGCGCCGCCCTCGGGGGTGGCGACCGAGTCGTAGTTCGGGGCGGCCTCGCCGCCGGCGGCCTTGATCTCGTCGACGACCTTCTGCGCGGCGGTGTGGTCGCCGCCCTCGCCGTTGACGCTGCCACCGAGGTCGTTGACGACCACGGCCGCGCCGCGGCGGGCGAGCTCGAGGGCGTAGGTGCGGCCGAGGCCGCCGCCGGCGCCGGTGACGACGGCCACGCGGCCGTCGAAGCTGATGTCGCTCACTGCGGGTTCCTCCGGGGGTGTGGGCTACCTGCCGGTAACCGTAGCGAGGGCTACACGCGACCCGCGAAGGTGTCGCACCCGCGCGGGGTCGCCGGAGGCCAGCCCGGCGCTGAACCACTGCTGCCGCTGCGCCGCCGAGCCGTGCGTCCAGGACTCCGGGTCGACCCGTCCCTGCGCCGCCTCCTGGATGCGGTCGTCGCCGACGGCCGCGGCCGCCGACAGTCCCTCGCGCACGTCGGTGTCGTCGAAGCGGACGAAGCCGTCGCGCTGCGCGTTGGCGGCCCAGACACCGGCGTAGCAGTCGGCCTGCAGCTCGAGCCGGGTCGACGCGCCCTGCGGCCCCTGCTGGTCGGGCAGCCGGCGGGCCCGGTCGCTGGTGCCCAGCAGGTCCTGCACGTGGTGGCCGTACTCGTGGGCGAGCACGTAGGCCTGGGCGAAGTCCCCGCCCTCGGCGCCGTAGGTGGTGCGCAGCTCGTCGAAGAAGCCGAGGTCGACGTAGACGGTGCCGTCGGCCGGGCAGTAGAAGGGCCCCACCGCGCTGGTCGCGCTGCCGCAGCCGGTGCTCGTCCGGCCGCTGAACAGCTGGGTGTCGGCCTCCCGGTAGCCCGCGCCGAGCCGGCCCGCCCAGAAGCCCTGCAGGCTGTTCACGACGGCGACCACGCGGCAGTCCTCGTCGCGGTCGGCGTCGGCGCCGGTCCGGCAGCGCTGCGCCAGGTCGCCCGCGACCGCCGAGCCGGCCCGGCCGCCGCCCCCGCCGCCGCCGGACACCGGGTCGACCGTGCCTCCGTTCTGCACCAGGAGCACGACGACCAGCAGGACCAGGCCGACCAGCCCGCCGCCCCCGCCGACGGCCACCCCGCGCCCGCGCGCCCTGCTGCGGCCGCCGAAGCCCGGGCCGTAGCCGAGGCCGCTGCCGCGCACCCCGCCGCGCCGGTCCTGCACCTGTCCCGCGTCGAGGCGGGCCCTGTCGTCGAAGTCCACGAGGCCTGCCTACACCCCGCGCGGGTAGGATGGAGGTCCGTGATCACCGTCCAGGACGTCGAGCTCCGCGCCGGTGCGCGCGCCCTGCTCACCGGCGTCACCTTCCGCGTGCAGCCCGGCGACCGGATCGGGCTGGTCGGTCGCAACGGCGCCGGCAAGACGACGCTCACGAAGACGCTGGCCAAGGAGACGCTGCCGGCCGCGGGGACGATCACGCACACCGGCGAGGTCGGCTACCTGCCCCAGGACCCGCGCACCGGCGACCTCGACCAGCTGGCCCGCGACCGGGTGCTGTCGGCCCGCGGGCTCGACGAGATCGTGCGCAGGATGGAGAAGGTCCAGGTCGAGATGGCCGAGCGGCCGGACGACGTCTCCGTCGTCGAGCGCTACGGCAGGCTCGAGGAGCGCTTCGTCGCCCTCGACGGCTACAGCGCCGAGTCCGAGGCCGCCCGGATCTGCAGCAACCTGGGCCTGCCGCCGCGGGTGCTCGAGCAGCGCATCGGCACCCTGTCCGGCGGTCAGCGCCGGCGTGTCGAGCTCGCCCGGATCCTGTTCAGCGACGCCACCACGCTGCTGCTCGACGAGCCCACCAACCACCTCGACGCCGACTCCATCGCCTGGCTGCGCGACTTCCTCAAGAAGCACAACGGCGGCCTGGTGGTCATCAGCCACGACGTCGAGCTGCTCGACGCCGTCGTCAACAAGGTCTTCCACCTCGACGCGAACCGGGCCGAGCTCGACCAGTACAACGTCGGCTGGAAGACCTACCTGCAGCAGCGCGACACCGACGAGAAGCGGCGCAAGCGCGAGCGCGCCAACGCCGAGAAGCAGGCCGGCGCGCTGTCGGCGCAGGCCGAGAAGATGCGCGCCAAGGCCACCAAGGCCAAGGCCGCGCAGGGCATGCTCAAGCGCGCCGAGAAGCTGCTCGCCGGGGCCGAGGGGCAGCGGGTGCAGGACCGCGTCGCCAAGCTGCGCTTCCCCGAGCCGGCGCCCTGCGGCAAGACCCCGCTGACCGCCCAGGGGCTCTCGAAGTCCTACGGCTCCCTGGAGATCTTCCTCGACGTCGACCTCGCCATCGACCGCGGCTCCCGCGTCGTCGTCCTCGGGCTGAACGGCGCGGGCAAGACGACGCTGCTCAAGCTGCTGAGCGGCACCGAGCGCCCCGACAGCGGCGAGGTGCTGCCCGGCCACGGCCTGCGGCTCGGCTACTACGCCCAGGAGCACGACACCCTCGACACCGACCGCACCGTGCTGGAGAACCTGCGCTCCTCCTCCCCGGAGCTCGCCGAGGCCGAGGCCCGCCGCGTGCTGGGCTCGTTCCTGTTCACCGGCGACGTCGTCCACCAGCAGGCCGGCACCCTGTCCGGCGGCGAGAAGACGCGCCTGGCGCTGGCGACCCTGGTGGTCAGCGGGGCCAACGTGCTGCTGCTCGACGAGCCGACCAACAACCTCGACCCGGCCAGCCGCGAGGAGGTGCTCGGCGCGATCGCCACCTACAAGGGCGCCATCGTGCTGGTCACCCACGACGAGGGCGCCGTCACCGCCCTGCAGCCCGACAAGGTGCTGCTGCTGCCCGACGGCACCGAGGACAACTGGTCCGAGGACTTCGCCGACCTGGTGTCGCTCGCGTAGACGTCCTGCGCGGTCCGCCCCGCTTGACACCCGCACGGGTGAGCCGCGACCGCCGGGACCGGGCTCTACTGGTCGGGCGCCGCACCGCGGCGCGAGGGAGTGATGATCCGGACGGTTCCCACCGACGTCCCGGCCCCCGGGCCAGGACGCACGGAGAGACACGGTCGCCCAGACCGCCCGGGGAGCCAGTGGCGAGACCGACCTGCCCCACGACCGGCGTGCACGCGCCGGCCGGAGACAGGACCCCTTCGATGCGCACCCGTACCGCTCTCGTCGCCCTGCTGCTCGCCGTGCCCGCCTCCGGGCTGCTCGGCGGGACCGCGCTGGCGGCGCCCTACGTGCCCGCCGGCAAGCCGGTCCCGACCCAGGGCACGATCACCATCGACGGCACGATCGACGGCACCGCCGCGGCGTCCGTCGTCGCCGCCCGCCGGCCAAGCGCCCCGCGTCCTCGCGCGCCCGCGCCACCGGCACCCGGCTCACCGCCCGCCGCTAGCCGCGATCCGGGTCTGGCTCGAGTCCCGGGCTCGTCAGTCCCGGGCGAACGTGGCGAGCGGGTGCTCGCGGTCGACCACGACCCGCACCCGCTGCCCGACGGCGGCGCTGCGGGTGTGCGGCTGCAGCGACCGCACGACGGCGCCGGAGGCCAGCTGCAGCACCAGCAGCACGTGCGCGCCCCGGAACTCGCGCCGCAGCACCACGGCGTCGCCGTGCGGGTCCTCCGCCAGGCCCACCTCGTGCGGGCGCAGCATCACGTCGACGTCCCCGCCCGCACTGGCCGTCCCGAGGTGCAGCGGGGGGTGGCAGGGCAGCTCGCCCAGCTCGGTGGACGCCGTCCCGTCGTGCAGCCGGCCGGGCAGGAAGTCGGCCTCGCCGAGGAAGGTCGCCGAGAAGCGGCTGGCCGGCCGGTGGAAGGCCGCCGAGGGCTCCGCGACGTGCTCGAGCCGCCCCGCCGACAGCACGGCCACCCGGTCGGCGACCGCGAGGGCCTCGGCCTGGTCGTGGGTGACGAACACGCCGGCCGCGCCCGTCTCGTGCAGCACCTCGACGGTCTGCCCGCGCACCGAGCCGCGCAGGTTGGTGTCGAGGTTGGCGAAGGCCTCGTCGAACAGGACGACGTCGGGGCGGGGGGCGAGCGCCCGGGCCAGGGCCACCCGCTGCTGCTGCCCGCCCGAGAGCTCGTGCGGGTAGCGGGCGCCCAGGCCGCCGAGCTCGACCAGGTCGAGCAGCTCCTGCACCCGGGCCGCACGGCCGGCCCGGGGGAGGGCGAAGCCGACGTTGTCGGCGACCCGCAGGTGCGGGAACAGCGCCGCGTCCTGGAAGACCACACCGACCCGGCGCTCCTCCGGCGGGACCCAGGACGGCCCGGCGACCACCCGGCCGCCGACCTCGACGGTCCCGGCGTCGGGCGCCTGCAGGCCGGCGACGAGCATGAGCAGGGTCGACTTGCCGCAGCCGCTCGGCCCGACCAGGGCGAGCAGCTCGCCGGCCGCGACCGACAGGCTGACGTCGTCGACGGCGGTGGTGCGGCCGAAGCGGCGGCGTGACGCCGTCGAGCCGCAGCGCGGGGGCGGTCACGCGGGCACCGCCGGGCGCTCCGGCGACGGCACGGTCGGCTCGCCGTGGGGGTGGGCGGCGTCGGCGGGGGCGCCGTCGGGGCTGCGGAACAGGAGCACGACGGGGATCATCGCGGTGACGACGATGGCCAGCGCGGGCAGCCCGGCGACCTCGTAGCGGGAGTCGGCCGCGAGCTGCCAGACGCGCACCGCGAGGGTGTCGAAGCCGAAGGGCCGCAGCAGCAGCACGATCGGCAGCTCCTTGAGCGCGTCGACGGCGACCAGCACGGCGGCGACGGCGACCCCGGAGCGGGCGAGCGGCAGGTGCACGGCGGTGAGCACGCGGCGCGGTGCCGCGCCCAGGGACAGGGCGGCACTGGTGAGCGACGGCGACACCGACGACAGCCGGGCGTCCAGGGTCGTGTAGCCGAGGGCGAGGAAGCGCAGCGTGTAGACGACGACGAGGGCGAGCACCGAGCCGGTGACGACGGCGGCGCCGCCCGGCAGGCCGAGCGCGTCCAGGGCGGTGCGCAGGGCGGCGAACACGAGCAGCGCGCCGATCGCCAGGACGGGCCCGGGGACGGCGTAGCCGAACAGCGTGGCCTGCACGGCCAGGCGCACCCGGCGGCGGTCGTCGACGCGGGAGGCGTGCACGACGAGCAGCCCGACGACGACGACGGCCGCGGCGACCTGCGCGGCCAGCAGCACGCTGTTGGCGGCGGCCAGCAGGAACCCGGCGTCGATGCGGCGAGGTGCTGGACCAGGCGAGCAGCGTGGCGACGGGGACGCCGACGGCGAGGGCGAGCACCAGCAGGCACACGCCGGTGGCGGCGGCGGCGCGCCCTCCGGTGAGGCGGACCCGCTCGAGCGGGCGGCTGCCGGCGACGGGCGCGGTGTAGCGGGCGCCCCGGCGCAGCAGGCGCTCGGCGCCGACGAGGGCCAGCGCGATGAGCAGCACCAGCACCGCGAGGACGCTGGCGGCGGGCCGGTCGAACTGCCCGCGCCACACCCGGTAGATCCCGACCGACAGCGTGTCGACGCCGAAGTAGGAGCGCCGTCGCGAAGTCCGACAGCGTCTCGACGGCGACCAGCAGCGAGCCGGCGGCCAGCGACGGGCCGGGCCAGCGGCAGGACGACCCGGCGGGCCGCCTGCCACGGCGTGCAGCCCGAGGGTGCGGGCGGCGCCGTAGGTGGTGGCGGCTGACTCGGCGATCGCGGTGCGGGCCAGCAGGTAGACGTACGGGTAGAGCGCCAGCGTCAGCACGGCGGCGGCGACCGGCAGGGTGCGCACCGGAGGGAAGCCCGGTGCCGAAGAGCGCGCGGCTGGCGCACTGCACCGGCCCGGCGTAGGACAGCAGCGAGGACCAGACCAGCCCGAGGATGTAGCCGGGCACCGCGGTCGGCAGCACGAGCAGCCAGCGACAGCGCGCCGCCGGCCCGGGAACGTCGTAGGCGGTGGTGAGCCAGGCCAGCCCGCCGCCGACGACGAGCGAGCCGAGCACCGTGCACGCGACCAGGAGCAGCGTCGTCGCGCGTCTGCGCCGGCCCACCCGGCGGCCGCGACGCGCTGCCAGCTGGTCGCGTCGGCGCGTGGCGATCCCGGCGACGACGGCGGCCACGGGCAGCAGCACGAGCCAGCGCCGTGCCCGCGGTGAGCAGGCTCGACGCCGCGGCGGCCCGGGCGCCGGCTCACCGGTAGCCGGCCTCCGTCAGCAGCCGGACGGCCTCGGCGTTGCCGGCGCCGAGCTGCTCGAGGTTGAGGTCGTCGGCCTTGTAGGGCCCGAAGGTGTCCAGCAGGGGCACCGGCTCGGCCTGCGGGTTGACCGGGTACTCGAAGTTGCCGTCGACCAGCGGGGACTGCCCGGTGGTGGCCATCCAGGTCAGGAAGCGCTTCGCCAGGTCGGGGTTCTTCGCGTACTTCGTCACGCCCGCCCCGCTCACGTTCACGTGGACGCCGGCGCCCTGCTGGTCCGGCCAGAACAGGTCCACCGGGAAGTCGGGGTCCTGGTCGAGCTCGCGCGCCAGGTAGTAGTGGTTGGTGATCCCGACGTCGCAGCCCCCGGCGGCGATCGTCTCGAGCACCTCGACGTCGTTGCCGATGATCTCGGGCGTTGGCCACCCAGCCCTCGACGGTCTTCTTCGCCGCGGCCTCGCCCTCGTTGGCGATCAGCGCCGAGACCAGCGACTGCGTGTAGGGGCTGGTGGAGGTGCGCAGGCAGAGCCGGCCCTTCCACTTCGGGTCGGCGAGCGCGTCGTAGGTCGACAGCTGCGAGGGCTGGACCTTCGCCGGGTTGTAGACGATCGCGCGGGCCCGCTTGGCCAGCGCCACCCAGCGGCCCTGCGGGTCGCGCAGCCCGGCGGGGACGGCGGCCTCGAGCGCCGGGTCCTGCACCGGCTGGAACAGGCCCTGCTCCGCGGCCAGGGCGAGGTTCGCGACGTCGACGGTGAGGAAGACGTCGGCCTCGGTGTCCTTGCCCTCCTCGGCGAGCCGCTCGCGCAGCTCGGCGTCGCTGCCGTTGAGGAACTCGACCTCGATGCCGGTGTCCTTCGTGAACTGCTCGAACACCTTCTCGCTGCCGTAGGTGCGGGCCGAGTAGACGTTGACGACGGGGCCGTCGCTGCCAGGGGTGAGCCCGCAGCCGGCGAGCGGCAGCAGGACCAGCGCCGCGAGGGCGGCGGAGCGGAGCGGGCGCACGGGCGGAGTCCTCCGGGGAGCGGCTGTTAGGGCAACCTCACCTTAACAGCCGTGGCCGTCGCCGGCCGGGCGCGCGAGCGGCGCGGGACCGCATGCGTGAACGCCGCCTGCGCCCAGCCGGCGACGCCGGACAGCGGAGGTCCGGATGGCCCCGGCGCGGGTAGTGGGTGATCATCGTCCGGCAGGGTCCGGCACCAGCACGCACGAGGCGGAGGCACACGTGGCAGAGCTCAAGAAGGGCAGCCGGGTCACCGGCGACGAGCGCGGGAAGCTCGCGTCCGACCTGAAGAAGCGGTACGAGGGCGGTGAGAGCATCCGGGTGCTGGCCGAGACCTCGGGCCGCTCCTACGGCTTCGTGCACCGCATCCTGTCCGAGTCGGGGACGACGCTGCGCGGCCGCGGCGGAGCGACGCGCAAGAAGTCGACCTAGGGGTCGCTCGCCCACGGGCGAGGTGGCAGGCTGGGCGGACCGCACGCCACCAGGAGGAGCCCGCCGTGGACCTGTCGCTCAACGCCGACCAGGAGGCCGTCCGCAAGGCGGTCAAGGAGTGGGTGGACGACGTCGTCGTGCCGCGCGCGCTGTCCAACGACCGCGAGGAGCGCTTCCCGCAGGAGGCGCTCGACGGGCTCAAGCAGACCGGCTTCATCGGCATGTCGATCCCCGAGGAGTTCGGCGGCGGCGGGGCCGACCCGATCTCCTACGTGACGATGATCGAGGAGCTCGGCCGCGGCGACGCGAACGTGCGCAGCATCGTCAGCGTCCACCTCGGCCTGGTCGCCGGCGTCATCGAGCGCATGGGCACCCAGGAGCAGAAGGAGCGCTGGCTGCCGCAGATGGCCACCGGGGAGGTGCTCGCCTGCTTCGGCCTCACCGAGCCCGACCACGGCAGCGACGCCGGCAACCTCACGGGCACCGCCGTCAAGCAGGCCGACGGCAGCTACACGCTCAACACCCGCAAGATCTTCATCACCAACGGCACCATCGCCGGGCTCGCGCTGGTCATGGCGCGCACCGGCGGGCCGGGCAGCAAGGGCGTCAGCGCCTTCCTCGTGCCGACCGACACCCCCGGCTTCACCGCCAACAAGATCCACGGCAAGCTCGGCCTGCGCTCCTGCGACACCGCCGAGCTCGTGCTCGACGACGTCGTCGTGGGGGAGGACGCCCTGCTCGGCGGCGTGGAGGGCACCGGCATCAAGGCCGCCCTGTCCGCGCTCGGCGACGGCCGCATGTCGATCGCGGCGTCCTGCACCGGGATCATGCAGGCCTGCCTGGACTCGATGATCGAGTACACGACGCAGCGCGAGCAGTTCGGCAAGAAGATCGCCGCCCACCAGCTCGTGCAGGAGCTGATCTCCGACGTCGCCGTCGAGCTCGACGCCGCCCGCCTGATGTACCAGCGCGCGGCGCACCTCAAGGCCCGCGGCGAGGACTACGCGCTGGCCAGCAGCAAGGCCAAGCTGTTCGCGACCGAGGCCAGCGTCCGGGCGGCGAACAACTGCACGCAGGCCTACGGCGGCTACGGCTACATCGACGAGTACCCGGCCGGGAAGTACCTGCGCGACGCCCGGGTTACCACGCTGTACGAGGGCACCTCGCAGGTCCAGAAGCTGATCATCGGGCGCGCGCTGACGGGGATCAACGCCTTCTAGCGGCCCCCGGGCCGGCGGAGGAGGCCCCCGTGCAGGACGTCGCACAGATGTCCATGATGCGGTCCTTCCGCCGGGACCCGAGCGTCAAGGACACCCGGCTCGCGCCCGGGACGGCCCGCCGGATCGTCCGGTTCGCGGCGCCGTACCGGCGCGAGCTGTCCTGGTTCCTCGGCCTCATCGTGGTCGCCGCGGTGCTCGCCGTCGCCCAGCCGCTGATCTTCAAGAAGATCATCGACGACGGCATCGGGACCGACCCGCCGCAGTCCGGCGACCCCGGGCTGGTGGTCGCGCTGGCCCTGCTGGTCGCCGGCATCGCCCTGGTCGACGCCGTCCTGCAGCTCGCCCAGCGCTGGTACTCCTCGCGCATCGGCGAGGGCCTCATCTACGACATGCGCGCCAAGGTCTACGCGCACGTCTCCGCCCAGCCGATCGCCTTCTTCACCCGCACCCAGACCGGCGCGCTCATCAGCCGCCTCAACAACGACGTCCTCGGGGCGCAGTCGGCCTTCACCGGCACCCTGTCCGGGCGTCGTCAGCAACGTCATCGGCGTCGTCCTGACGCTCGCCGCGATGCTGGTGCTGTCGTGGCAGATCACCCTGCTGTCGCTGGTGCTGCTGCCGGTGTTCGTCGTGCCGGCCAAGCTCATCGGGACCAAGCTGCAGGAGCTGACCCGCGAGTCCTACGCGCTCAACGCGCAGATGACCAACTCGATGACCGAGCGCTTCAACGTCTCGGGCGCCCTGCTGGTCAAGCTGTTCGGGCGGCCCGAGGCCGAGGACAGCGCGTTCCGCGAGAAGGCCGGCCGGGTCCGCGACATCGGCATCACCACCGCCATGTACGGCCGGGTGTTCTTCGTCAGCCTCACCACCGTCGCGGCTCTCGCCACCGCGATGGTCTACGGCGTCGGCGGCGTGCTGGCCGCCCGCGGCAGCCTCGGCGTCGGCACCGTCGTCGCCCTGTCGGCCTACCTCACCCGGCTGTACGGGCCGCTCACGGCGCTGTCCAACGTCCGGGTCGACGTCATGACGGCGCTGGTCAGCTTCGAGCGCGTCTTCGAGGTGCTCGACCTCGAGCCGATGGTCGCCGAGAAGCCGGGCGCCGTCCCGCTCGCGCCCGGTGCGGCCGCGGTCGAGCTGCGCGACGTCGTCTTCTCCTACCCGACCGCCGCGCAGGTCTCGCTGGCCTCGCTGGAGTCGGTCGCCGTGCTCGACAGCGCGCCGTCGCAGCAGGTGCTGCACGGGGTGTCGCTTCCGGGCCGAGCCCGGCCAGATGGTCGCCCTCGTCGGCCCGTCCGGCGCCGGCAAGACCACCATCAGCCAGCTCGTCACCCGCATGTACGACGTCGACGGCGGGGCCGTGCTCGTCGGGGACCAGGACGTCCGCGACGTCACCCTGCAGTCGCTGCGCGACACCGTCGGTGTCGTCACCCAGGACGCCCACATGTTCCACGACACGATCCGGCGCAACCTGCACTACGCCGCCCCGGGCGCCACCGACGAGCAGCTCTGGGCCGCCCTGGACGCCGCGCAGGTCGGCGCGCTGGTGCGGTCGCTGCCCGACGGCCTCGACACCCTCGTCGGCGACCGCGGCTACCGGCTCTCCGGCGGCGAGAAGCAGCGCATGGCCATCGCCCGGCTGCTGCTCAAGGCCCCCGGCGTCGTGGTGCTCGACGAGGCGACGGCGCACCTGGACAGCGAGTCCGAGGCCGCCGTGCAGCGCGCCCTGGAGACGGCCCTGGTCGGACGGACCTCCCTGGTCATCGCCCACCGGCTCTCCACCGTCCGCGACGCCGACCTGGTGCTCGTCCTGGAGCAGGGGAGGGTCGTCGAGTCCGGTCGCCACGAGCAGCTGCTGGCGGCGGGCGGCCTGTACGCCGAGCTCTACCGCACCCAGTTCGCCCGCGACGAGCCGGGCGAGCCGACCGCCGCCTGACCCGGGCGGCGTCCCCCACCGGTCAGCCGCGCTGGTCCAGTCCCGCGCGGGCCAGCGCCGAGCGGGCCGTCAGGGCGTCCGCCAGGCCGCTCGCGACGTCGGCCGGCGGGACGGAGCGGCCGAAGACGCTGCCGACGCCCGCTGCCACGAGCTCCTCACGGGCCCCGGGGTCGGCGGTCTGCACGGCGACGAACGTGCGGGGCGACCAGCGCAGCGCCTCGGCGACGACGCCGTGCCCGGTCATCATCGGCACGGGGTCGCCGAGCAGCAGCAGGTCGGGCTGCTCCGCGACGACGGCACCGACGGCGTCGGCGCCGTTGTCGAGCCGGGCGACGACGGCGAAGCCCTGGTCGAGCAGGGCGTTGGCGACCCGGTCGAGGAACCAGGGGTCGCGGTGGGCGAGCACGCACCGCGGCCGGCCGCCGAGCAGCAGCTCGTGCCCCGCGTCCAGGGCGGCCTGGGTGCGCGCGACGAGGGCGCCGTGCTGACGGCGCAGGACGTCCATGCGGCGGGCGGCGTCGAGCCGGGCCTCGCGGCCGGCGGACGCCGCGGCGCCGGCGAGCCGGGCGGCGGCGCGCGCGCGGTTGAAGGAGTCGATGGCGGCGATCTGGCGGACGGCGAGGTCGGGCACGGCCACCCTCTGCGGGGCGGCCGTCGGCGGCTCCGCGGCCCCGGGGGGCTCGGTCGCCTCGGGGTGCGTCGTCGGGTTCAGGGACACCTGCTGCTCCTCGGAGAGGGCTGCGCGGGACATGTGCAGCCGCGTCCCGACGGCCGGCCGGCCGTCGGGAGCCGGGCTGCTGCTGAACCAGGCGAGGGGTGCACAGTACCGGGAAGCCGACCTTCTGGGTACTCCCCGTCAGGGCGTGCCGGGCTCCTGCTCCTGCACCTGCAGGGTGCCCGCCGGCAGCGTCCGTGCCGCCCACGCGCGCAGCTGTGGCACCGGTGCGTCGACGACGACGCGGACCGTGCTGCGGAACCCGTCGGGGCTCATCTGCAGGAAGCCCGCCAGCTCGCCGCTGCCGGCCAGCTCCCGCTCGACGTCGTCCATGACCGCCTCGAGGTCGGCCCTCGACAGGGCGACCTCGACGAGCCCGGCGCCGGGCGCGAGCGCCTGCAGCCGGGCGACGTCGTGCGGGTCCTCCGGTTGAGCGTCCGGTCCGGCGCTGCGCTTGACCGCGACGACCACGACGCCGTCGAGCACGCCCGTGGCGGCCCACCGCTCGCCGAACAGGGCGCGCAGCGCGGCGTCGAGCTCCTCGCCCGAGCGCGGGGCGGTCAGCCGGCGCCGCCGGGCTGCACGTCGACGCCGTCGCCCGCGCCGAGGCCGTCGTCCTCGCTCTGCTCGGGGTCCAGGTGCGCAGGGGCCGGCGCGTCGGCGTCGGGGTCGAGGTCGGCGGCGCTGATGTCGGTGCCCGCGCCGAGACCGGGGTGCTGGGGGGAGTCGCTGTCGCTCATGGCCACCTCCTACCCGTGTCGGGCGCCGTCACAGCGCCCGCAGCGCGCCGCCGTCGACCGGCACCATGGCGCCGGTGAGGTAGGAGGCGGCGGGGCTGAGCACGAAGGCGGCGACCCGCCCGAACTCCGCGGGATCGCCGTAGCGGCGCAGCGGGATGGCGGTGGCGTTGCGCTCCGCGACGGCGGGGTCGGGCCCGTCGAGCTCGCGCAGCCGGTCGGTGGCGATGCGGCCGGGCAGCAGCGCGTTGACGCGCACGCCCCGCGGACCCAGCTCGTCGGCCAGGCCCTTGGCGAGCATGCCGAGGCCGGGGCGCAGGCCGTTGCTGGCGGCGAGCCCGGGGATCGGCGCCTTGACCGAGGTCGACAGCACGAGGGCGAGCGCCCCGCCCTCGGGCGGCAGCGCCCCGACCACGGCGCGGCACAGCCGCAGGGCGCCGAGGAAGACGCTGTCGAACGCGCTGGTCCACTGCGCGTCGGTCAGGTCGAGGGTGCCCCCGGCGGGCGGGCCGCCGACGCTGACGAGCGCGCCGTCCAGCCGGCCGTGCGCGGACAGGGCGGCCTGCACCAGCCGGTCGGCGGCCTCCGGGTCGGCGAGGTCCAGCGGCACGCCGGTGGCGCCGATGCCGTCGGCGGCCCGCCGCACCCCGTCGGCGTCGCGGGCGCCGAGCACGACCTCCGCGCCCTCCGCGCGCAGGGCCGTCGCGGTGGCGAGGCCCAGGCCCCGCGAGCCGCCGCTGACGACGAGCACCCTGCCGGCCAGTCCGAGGTCCACGGGGGCACCGTAGACCGGGGCTACTCGGGCAGGACGGCGCCCGTGCCGGGGGCGGCGAGCGGCAGGTGCAGGGTGGTGCCGGCGGCCCGGCTCATGTCGTAGGTCAGCGTGCCGGCGCCGCCGGGGACGGCCCAGACGGTGTTGCTGCCCTGCAGCACGACGTCGATCCGGCTGCCCTGCGCGAAGGTGTAGTCCTGCGGCAGGAACTCGACGGTCGCGTCCCTGGTGCCGGCCGTGCTGTCGGCCTGCTCCAGCCCGGCGGCGTAGTCGAGGTTGAGGAAGCCGCGCTGCACCAGGGTGCGGGTGCCGTCGGCGGCGACCTCGACGAGCAGCGGCGTCAGGTGCTGGCCGGGGACGGTCGAGGTGACGCGGGTGGTCAGCCGGGCCGAGCCGAGCAGCCGCAGCGGGGCGGCCAGCGGGGCGGAGGTGTGGTGCAGCCAGCCCGGCGCGCGCAGGCGCTGCCCGCGGACCACGACCGGCGGGCCCGACGGGTCCTCGATCGACGCCTCCTCGGTGGTGGCGGCGTCGTCGACGTGGGTGGCGGGCGCGCTGTCGGGGGCGGCGACGGTGAGCGTGCCCGTGTCGTCCGCGGTGCGGCCGAGGTGCAGCACGAGGTCGTCCGCGCCCTCGGAGGCGTAGCCGGCGGCGTGCGTGACCTCGCCGGGACCGGCGGCGGTGCGGCCGGTGCTGGTGACGGCGGGGCTCTGCCGCACCGTCTCCAGGGCCTGCGGGTCCTGCTTGAGGGTGGCGTCCCAGAAGGCGTCGAGGGCGTCCCGGTAGCCCGGGCCGCTGCCGTCGGCGTGCGTCGACTGCGTCATCCAGAGCTTCTTGAACGGCACGCCCTGCGCGCCGGTCGGGTCGACCGGGAGGGCCTCGAACAGCTCGGTCCCCTCCTGCTGCTTGACGTTGAAGTCCTGCCAGCCGTGCACGACCATCGTCGGGACGCGGAACGCGGCGGCGTCCTTGCGGTAGTCGCGCTCCTGCCAGAAGGCGTCGTAGTCCGGGGTCCGGCTGTAGCCCCGCTGCGTGTGCTCGACGGCGTCGCACTCGGCGGTGCGGGCCTGCAGCGCCTCGGCGAAGCCGGCCGGGTCCTTGTCCGGGTCGGCCGGGACGGTGCGCCCGAAGCCGAGGTCGAAGGCCAGCGGGGTGTCGAAGCCCTCGTCGGTGGGGGTGCTCGAGTTGCCCAGGTAGCGGACGCCGTCGCCGTAGGCGTAGCCGTACCAGCGGCTGATGGCGGCGACCGGGACGATGCCCGCGAGGCCCTTGTGGTCGGGCCGGCGGTCGGCGCTGATCGCGTCGCCCAGCGCGGCGACCATGTTCGCCGTCGTGCCCTCGTAGGACACGCCCGTCATGCCGACCCGGCCGTTGCTCCACGGCTGGCTCGGCGAGGAACTCCACGACGTCGGCGCCGGACTGCTGCTCGACGGCGCCCCCGTAGTCCCAGCAGCCGGTCGACCCGCGGGTGCCCAGCACGTCGGCGACGGCGCGGGCGTAGCCCTTCGGCACGTAGCGCGCGGCGATCGCGTCGTCGGCGGGGCGGGTCTCGGCGAGGGTGTTGTACGGCGAGTACGTGAGGATCACCGGCGCGTCCTGCACGTCCGGGTCCCTCATCACCTCGACCCGGATCCTGGCCCCGTCGACGGAGTCGAGGAACAGCACCTCGTAGACGGGCTCGGCGGCCGTGGCGGGGACGGCGAGGCCGGCGGCGACGAGGGCGGACAGGACCAGACCGGCACGGAAGGGGCGCGACATGCCGGCAGGGTTCGCCGCGGCGGGTGCAGTTCCTGCCGGGGGACGCCCCGGCGGTGCCGGTCCGCAGGCCCCGGGCCCCGCAGCCCGGCGCGTCAGGCCGAGGCGCGCCGCACCAGCCGGACCTCCGGCACCGGCAGGGGCGGCGCGGTCCCGCCGTCGAGCACGGCCGTCACCGCCTCCGCGACCGCCTCGGCGAACGCGTCGAAGTCGCCGGCCACGGTCGTGAGCGCCGGGGTGACCCCCGCGGCGAGCGGCTCGTCGTCCGCCCCGACGACGGCGACGTCGTCCGGCACCCGCACCCCGCGCGCCTGCAGGGCGGTGACGACCGCGAGGGCCCAGGTGGGCGCTGCTGCCGTCGTCGCCCAGGTCGTGCGGGCCGTCCGGGCTACGCCGGCGCCGGCACCTACGGCGGCACGATGCGCGCCGCGCCGACCCAGCGCGGCGGCCCCGCGACCATGCGCGAGTACGCCTGCGCCTGCCCGGCCTACCGCGGCCGCACCGACCCCCTCCCGACCCCGCAGGAGCCCGTCGTGCCGCTGCCCCTGACCGCCCGCGCCCTGTTCGGGCTGACCCGGTTCCTCTCGACGGTCGGAGCGGATGACCGCCTTCCTGCGCGACCCGGTCGCGGCGACGGGATCCCCGTGTAGAACGCGGCCGCGCCGGCGGGCGCACACTGCGGTCATGAGCGACGTCCTGGCGCTGCGGCGGCACCTCTACGAGCAGCTGCGCGCTGCCTCCCGACGACGACGCCGGACGCTGCGCCGGCAGATCGCCGTGCTCGCGGCGACGCCCGGCGGGCCCGAGGGGCCGTCCGGGGTGCGGGAGCCGCGGCGCCCGCTGCGGCCGCGCGGAGGTGCCGGGGCGCGCCGCTGACGACGCCGGGCCGGCCCCCGGGCTGTCCGGCCGGTCGCGCCGTCAGGGCGTGCGGCGCCTCGCCGGCGGAGTCCGACCACGGGGTCCAGCGGGCCGGCGACGGGCTCCGCGCCGTCGTCCTGTGCCTCGCAGGTGCCCCTCCTCACTGCTGCCGCGCGACGGTCTGCGCGGCCAGGTCGCGCCGTCGCTGCAGGTGCTGCCGCACCGGCTGCGACAGCGGCAGCGCCAGCGCCTCGTCGTACGCGCCGAGAGCCTGCCCGACGTCCTCGACGCGCAGGAGGAGCTCGGCCCGCGCCGCGTGCAGCCCGGCGCTGCCGGCCAGCCCGCCGACCCGGTCGAGCAGGCGGAGCCCGGCCGGAGCGCCGTCGCGCTCGCCGACGGCGACCGCGTGGGCGAGCCGCACGGCGGGCGTGTCCTGGACGGTGAGCAGCACGTCGTACCAGGAGCACACGACCGCCCAGTCCGTGGCGGGCGTCAGCACGTGGCACGCGGCGATGGCGGCCTGCACGACGTACGCGTCGGGCCGGTCGCTGCTGCGGCGCAGCCCCTCGCCGAGCAGGACGACCCCGTCCTGCACCTGCTCGCCGGTCGAACAGGGCGCGGTCCTGGTCCCCGAGCAGCACGGGCAACCCGTCCCCGTCGGCCCGTGCGGCGCGGCGCGCGTCCAGCAGCAGGAGCAGGGCGAGCAGCCCGAGCACGGTCGGCTCGTCGGGCATCAGCTCGTGCAGCAGCCGGGCCAGCCGCAGTGCCTCGTCGATCAGCGCGGGCCGGACCAGCTGCTCGCCGTCGCCGGGTGCCCAGCCCTCGTTGAACAGCAGGTAGACGGTCGCCGCGACGCCGCGCAGCCGGTCGGGGAGCTCGGCGTCGCCGGGCACGCGGTAGGGGATGCGCGCGCGGGCGATCTTCTGCTTCGCACGGGTCAGCCGCTTGGCCATGACCTGCTCGGGCACCAGCAGGGCCCGCGCGGTCTCCGCCGTCGTCAGGCCCGCCAGCGTGCGCAGGGCCAGCGCCACCTGCGTCTCCGCGGACAGCGCCGGGTGGCAGCAGGTGAACACGAGCCGCAGCAGGTCGTCGCGCACGACGCTGTCGGGCAGCGGCTCGACCGGCTCCACGGTCGCCTCCTGCTCCTTCGGGCCGCGGACGGTCTCGCGGCGCAGCACGTCCAGGGCCCGACGGCGGGCGGTCAGGGTGAGCCAGGCGCGCGGCTCGGCGGGGACGCCGTCGCGCGGCCACGTCTCCAGCGCCCGCACGACGGCGTCCTGCACGGCGTCCTCGGCCAGCTCCCAGGAGCCGGTGGTGCGGACCAGGGTGGCCAGCACGCGGCGGCCCTCCTCGCGCACGAGCGCGACGAGGGCCGCCGAGGGGTCGGCGGGCGGTCCGTGGTTCAGCTGGGCCCGCCCATCGGGATGACGGGGCGCACCTCGACCGCGCCGTCCCAGGCGGCGGGGATCTGCGCGGCGAGGGCGACCGCCTCGTCGAGGTCGGCGCACTCGAGCAGGAAGAAGCCCGTGAGCACCTCCTTGGACTCCGCGTAGGGGCCGTCGGTGGAGATGACGTCACCGCCCTTGCCGCCCCGGACCCGCACGGTGGTGGCCGTCGACGTCGGGTACAGCGCGGCCCCACCGCGCATCACGGTGGCAGCGACCTCGCTGAAGGCGCCGTACTCGGCGATCGCTGCGGCCTGCTCGGGGGCGGTCCAGTCGAGGTCGTGGTGTAGAGGATCGCGGCGTACTGGGGCATGTCAGGTCCCTCCCTGGCCGGACGCCTGTCGTCCGGCTCGACAGGAGGACGAACGGCCGCCCCCGAGAAGGACACTCCCGCCCCACCGGTCTCCCGACAAGACGGGACGACCGCGTCGTCGCCCCCGGCGCTCAGGGGTGCAGGGACGCGTCGCCGTCGACGAGCCGCAGGTCGGTGGACCGCACGACCAGGCCCGAGCGGGTCGGCGCGCAGCACACCAGCCCGACGCGGAGCGGCCCCGTCGGCAGCGGCGCGACCCGCACGGGCCGCCAGGGCCCGCCGCCGCTGCGGGCCCGGACCGTCAGCGCCTCGCCGGCCCGGCTCGCCCGCACGACGACGGCCTGGCCCGCCTACTCCGGCACCGGAGCGACGGACCAGTCCGACACGCCTCTCGTGACGACGGCGCCGAGCTGCAGCACGCCGTCGGACAGCTCGACACCGGCCTTGACCACTGCTCCTCGTCGCCCCGGACCAGCAGGCCCGCCTGGTCGGGCTGCGCCGTGACGTCGGGCACGAACGTGACCTCGGCCGCCGTCCCGTCGGGGTCGGCGAGCAGGGCGTGGCCCGTGTCGGGCACGAAGCCGTAGGACGTGGTCCGCCACAGGTCGCTGCCCTCGGTCGCCGTCACCAGCAGGTCGTCCTGCTCACGGACGACCCGGGCGGGAGGGTTCAGCCAGTCACGGTGCCGCCGACCGGCGCGCCACCCGTCCGTCACGCCGTCGCCGTCCACGATGCCACCGTCCACGACGGCGACTCACGGGTCGACGACCTCGCGTCGGCGCGCGCGCAGCACGGCGACCGTGGACCTAGCCTCGACCCCGATGGACGACCGTGACCTCGACGCCCTCGCCGACCTGGTCGGCGCCGGGGGAGTCGTCGTCCTGTCCGGCGCCGGCCTGAGCACCGAGAGCGGCATCCCGGACTACCGCGGCCCGACGGGCGCGGCCCGCCCGAGCAGCCCCATGACCTACCAGGTCTTCACCGGCGACGCCGTCGCCCGGCGCCGCTACTGGGCCCGCTCGTCGCTCGGGTTCCGGGTCATCGGCGACGCCCGTCCGAACGCCGGGCACCTGGCCGTCGCCCGGCTGCAGCGGGCCGGCCTGCTGGAGGGCGTCGTCACGCAGAACGTCGACGGGCTGCACCAGGCCGCGGGCGCCACCGGCGTCGTCGACCTGCACGGGCGCCTGGACACCGTCGTCTGCCTCGACTGCGGCAGCCTGTCCAGCCCGGGACGAGCTGGCTGCCCGCCTGGAGTCGGCGAACCGGGACTGGTCGGCGCGGGTGCTCGCGGTGCACCCCGACGGCGACGTCGCCGTGCCCGACGAGGACCTCGAGGGCTTCACCGTCGTGCCGTGCACGGTGTGCGGCGGGGTGCTCAAGCCCGACGTCGTCTTCTTCGGCGAGAACGTGCCGCGCGAGCGCGTCCAGCACAGCTTCGCGCTGGTCGAGGCGGCCCGGCTGCTGCTGGTGCTGGGGTCGAGCCTGACGGTGATGTCGGGCTACCGCTTCGTGCTGCGCGCCGCGAAGCTCGGCATCCCGGTGGCGCTGGTCAACCAGGGGCCGACGCGCGGGGACGCGCAGGCCGCGCTCAAGCTCGAGGCGCCGCTCGGGCAGGTGCTGCCGGCGCTGGCCGACCGGCTCGGCGCGTGAGCAGGTGACCCGCGTGCAGGAGGCGCGCCGGCCGCCGGTCCCCGACGTCGCGCGGGAGAGCCGCTGGACCGACCTGCCGCTGGCGATCGCCCTCGCCGTCGAGCTGGGGCTGCTGGCCCTGCTGCCGCGGGTGGTCACCGTCGACGGCCCTGCGCACGTGCTCGGCGGCTGGGTGCTGCTGCACGCCCGCGACCCGTTCCTGCAGCGCTTCTACGACGTCGACCTCACCCCGGTGCCGAACCTGCTGGCGACGCTCCTGCTGGCGGGCCTGCTGCAGCTGCTCGGCCCCGACGGGGCGGAGAAGGCGCTCGTCGCGGCGTACGTCGTCGGGCTGCCGCTGGGGCTGCGGTACGCGCTGCGCGGGGTGGACCCGCGGGCCGGCTGGCTGGCCGTCGTCGCCGTCCCGCTGACGCCGCACTACCTCTACACCTACGGCTTCTACAACCTGTGCCTCGGGCTCGCGCTGTCGCTGGTGGTGGTGGGGCTGGCCCTGCGGCAGCGGGAGGCCTGGACCCGTGGCGCCGCCGTCGGGCTGGCCCTGCTGCTCGTGCTGACCTGGTCGGCGCACCTGCTGCCCGCCCTGGTCGCGGGGCTGCTGGTCGGGGTGCTGGTGCTCGCCCGGCTGCGCGCGGCAGGGGCGCCCGGCGCTGCGCGGGCAGCTGCTGCCGGTCGCCCTCGCGGCGCTGCCGGTGCTGGCCCTGTCGGCGTCGTTCGCGCTGAGCGACGCCGCCGAGCGCGGCGCCCCGGAGCGCGAGCCGTACGGCCTGCTGCTGCGCCAGCTGCTGCAGCTGGTGCGCCCGCTGGTCGCCTACGACGCCGACGAGCGCTGGGCCGCGCGGGCGCTCGCCGCTGGTGCCTGCTCGCCGTCGCCCTGCTCGCCCTGCGGCGGCGCGGCAGGGCGGGCCGGAGCGCCAGGCCCTCGCCGTCACCGGCCTGGTCGTCACCTGCCTGGTACCTGCTGTCGCCCGAGCGGTACGGGCCGCAGTACGGGCTGCTCAACGACCGGCTCAGCCTGTTCCCCGTCGCTGCTGCTCGTGCTGTGGGCGGCCGGCCCGCCGCCGCGGCCCGCCGCGCGCCGCGGCGTGGTGGCGGCGGTGCTCGGCGTCGCCGTCGCCGTCGCGGTGCTGCGCGTGCCGGTCGAGACCCGCTACCAGCGCGACGTCGCGGAGCTGGTGTCGGTCGGCGGGCGCGGTGCCGCGGCGCAGCGTCGCTGCTCAAGGTGCAGCTGTGGCGCGACCCGCCCGAGCGCGGGCAGGCTCGGCAACGCCTACCGCGACGCGCTGCGCCACGAGCTCGGCCGGGTCGCGGTGCTGACCGACAGCGTCGACGCCGGCCACTACGAGGCGGTGCTCGACGTACTTCCCGACGCGCTTCCGCCCGGCGACGAGCCCGCGCGCCGCGGTCGACCCCGGCGGCCGGGGGCTGTGGAGCGTGCCGCCCGAGGTCGACGTCGACGGCCGGGCGTCGTCGACGTCGTCGTCGTGCTCGGGCGGCAGCGGGCGAGCGACCGCGGCAGCTGGCCGAGGCCGCGCCGGTGCTCGCCGACGTCGACCGCGGCTCTACCGGCGGGCGGCCGTCAGCGGCCGGACGGGGCTCGCCGAGGTGTGGGTGCGGCGGTAGCGGAGGTCAGCCGCGCTCCTGCGCGGCGCGCTCGGCCTCCTGACGCGGGGACGGCGCCGCCGTCGCCGTCGGGCTCCGCTGCGCTCTGTCTCGCCGACCGCGGCCGGGTCGTGCAGCGGGTCGCCGTCGCCCTTGCGGGCGTCGTACGGCTCGGGGGTGCTCATGGGGGCTCCTCGCGGCGGGCTCGTCTCACGGCCGGACGGCTGTGACGGACGGCACCGCCCTACCCGCCGACGCGCTCGCTACCCGGCGGTCACCTGGGCGTCACCTGGGGCACACTGGGAGGCATGTCCGTGGACCTGTCGGCCGCCCGGCCCTACACCGCCGCGGTGGCCGTCGCGGGCGTGACGGCGGTCGTCGCCGTGACGACGTCGGGCCTGGTCGGGATCCCGATGCGCGACCCCGACGGCGTCGCCGGCCCGGCCTGGGTGCGCCTGCCGGTGATCGCCCTGGCCTTCCTCGCGGTCGACGTCGTCCCGCGGGCGCTGATGGCCCGACGCCGCTCCGGCGGCCTGCTCGCCGCGGGCCGGACGGTCTGGGCCGAGCGGTGGGGCCGCGAGCGCGTCGCCCTGGTCGCCGTCGGCCTGATCAGCTTCTACGTCACCTACGTGTCCTACCGGAACATCAAGGGCGCGCTGCCCTTCGTGCGCTCGGCACTGGACGACGGCGCGCTGCTCGTGCTCGACCGGGCGCTGCTGCTCGGGCACGACCCGGCGCCGGTGCTGCACGCCGTCCTCGGCACGGGCGTCGCCGCGTACGTGCTGTCGGCGGTCTACCTGTTCTTCCTGGCGTTCGTGCCGCTGTCGCTCGCGGCGTCCCTCGTGTGGTCGCGCGACTCCACCCGCGGCGCCTGGTACGTCACGGCGCTGTGCATCAACTGGTCGCTGGGCGCGGCGAGCTACTACCTGCTGCCGTCGCTCGGTCCGGTCTACGCGCGGCCCCGGATGTTCGCCGACCTCCCCGTCACCGCGGTCACCCGGCTGCAGGAGGCGCTGCTCAACAACCGCGTCGAGGTCCTCACCGACCCGTGGGCCACCGGCGCGCTGCACGGCATCGGCGCCTTCGCCTGCCTGCACGTCTCGATCGTCTTCACCGCCGCGCTGGTCGCGCACCGGATGGGCCTGGCCGCCGTCGTCCGGGTGAGCCTGTGGGTCTTCTTCGTGCTCACCGTGCTGGCGACCGTGTACTTCGGCTGGCACTACCTGCTCGACGACGTCGCCGGGCTCGGCCTCGGCTGGTTCGCGGTGTGGTCGGCCGGGCTCGCCACGGGACAGGCCCGGCAGGGCCGCGGCGCCACCGACGAGGCACGGGTCCCCGTCGCGGCCTAGGGCTCGCCGGCGGGCCCGGGGCTGCGCGTTAGGGTCGGGCCATGAAGGTGCCGTTCACCACCGCGGACTTCCTGGACCGCGCCGAGCAGTGCTACCCGCAGCGTCCGGGCGTCGTCGACGAGCCCGGCGAGCACCAGGACGGCGGCCTCGGGACCGGTCACCTACGCGGGCCTGGCCGAGCGGGCCCGTGCGCTCGCGGCCGGCCTCGACGCGCTCGGCCTCGAGCGCGGCGCGCGGGTCGCCGTCGTCAGCCACAACAGCGCCCGCCTGCTCGAGCTGTTCTACGGGGTGACGACGTGGGGCCGCGTGCTCGTGCCGGTCAACTTCCGGCTCAGCCGCGACGAGGTCGCCTACATCGTCGAGCACTCCGGGGCCGAGGTGCTGCTCGTCGACCCCGAGATCGACGAGGCGCTGGCCGACGTCAGGGCGACGCACCGGTTCGTGCTCGGCCGGGAGTCCGACGCCGCCCTGCTGCGCCCGGACACCGCGCCGCGCGCCGTGGGAGGACCCCGACGAGGACGCCACGGCGACGATCAACTACACGAGCGGCACCACCGCGCGGCCCAAGGGCGTGCAGATCACCCACCGCAACATCTGGGTCAACGCCGTCACCTTCGCCCTGCACGCCGGGCGTGACCGACCGCGACGTCTACCTGCACACGCTGCCGATGTTCCACGCCAACGGCTGGGGGATGCCGTTCGCGATGACGGGCATGGGCGTGCCCCAGGTCGTGATCCGCAAGATCGACGGCGCGGAGATCCTGCGCCGCGTCGAGCAGCTACGGCGTCACCGTCATGTGCGCGGCCCCGGCCGTCGTCGCGTCCGTCCTGGAGGCGCGCGCAGACGTGGGAGGGGCCGGTCCCGGGCCGCGACCGCGTCCGGGTCATCTGCG
Organism: uncultured Actinomycetota bacterium; assembly: GCA_963815615.1. Taxonomy (GTDB): domain Bacteria; phylum Actinomycetota; class Actinomycetes; order Mycobacteriales; family SCTD01; genus RYN-122. Next base: position 71,867 of record CAWFHF010000001.1, read on the forward strand.
CCGGGGCCCCGCCGCCCAGCCGCACGATCGAGCGGGTCGAGGCCGAGCTCGGCTGGGAGTTCACGCAGATCTACGGCCTCACCGAGACCTCGCCGCTGCTGACCGTCAACCGGCGCCGCGCCGAGGAGGACGACCTCCCGCCCGCGGAGGCCGCCCGCCGGCTCTCCCGCGCCGGGATGCCCTCGATCGGCACCCGCATCGCGGTGTCGCGACACCGGCGAGGTGCTGGCCCGCAGCAACGTCGTCATGGACGGCTACTGGGAGCAGCCCGAGGCCACGGCGGACGCGCTCGAGGGCGGCTGGTTCCACACCGGCGACGGCGGCACGCTGGACGACGAGGGCTACCTGACCATCAGCGACCGCAAGAAGGACGTGATCATCACCGGCGGCGAGAACGTGTCGTCGATCGAGGTCGAGGACTGCCTGTTCAGCCACCCGGCCGTGTCCGAGGTCGCCGTCATCGGGGTGCCGTCGGAGAAGTGGGGCGAGACGATCAAGGCGCTCGTCGTGCTCGCCGACGGCGCGCAGGCCACCGAGCAGGAGCTGATCGCGCACTGCAAGAGCCGGCTGGCCGGCTACAAGGCGCCGACGTCGGTCGAGTTCCGCGAGGCCATCCCGCGCACCGCCACGGGCAAGATCCAGAAGTTCAAGCTCCGCCAGGAGTTCTGGCCCTCCGACGGGCGGCAGGTCGGCTGACGCGCTGGTCCTGGCGGCGCGAGCTGTCGGCGGACGACGACTTCGCCGGCAGCCTGCGCGTCGCCTGCGAGCGCATGGGCCTGTCGGTGCTGTCCTACGACGGCGACTGCGTGCAGGTCCGCGGGCGGCGGCTGAACGGCACGATCGCCGTCGACGACCTGCGCGCCCGCTGCGACCTGCTGCCGCGCAAGCAGTGGGAGGGCGTCCTCGTCGAGGCGCTGCAGGCGCTGGCCGTGGCCGGGGAGGCGCGCGCCGACCTCGCCGCCTACGCCGTCGCCGGGCCGCTGCTGCGCAGCCGGGTGCAGTCCGAGGGCTCGGTGCTGGCCGACGACTGCGTCCGGGGAGCCCTGTGCGAGGGCCTCGTCGAGGTGCTGCACGTCGAGCACGAGGGGGCGCTGTCGCCGGTCCCGCCGTCGGTCGCTGACGGCTGGGACGTGCCCGCGCCCGAGCTGCTGGCCCGCGGTCGCCGGCAGGCCCTGGACGTCGAGCAGCCCAGCGTCGAGCCGGTCGACCTCGGGGCCGACGGCGTCGTCGCCGTGCAGACCTCCAGCCCCTTCGCCGGCAGCCAGGTCCACCGGCTCGACACCCTGCTCGGCCTGCCCGACGACGGCGCGCTGGTCGCCCTGCCCACCCGCCACCTGCTGCTGGCCGCCCCGCTGCGCACCCGCGCCGGCGCGCTGGACGCCGCGCAGGCGCTGCTGCTCAACGCCGAGGCGCTGTGGCGGCAGGGCCCGGGGGGCCTGTCGCCCGACCTGTTCTGGCTGCGCGCCGGGCAGCTGGTCCACCTGCCCGGGACGAGCGCGTCGCTGTCGCCGCCGCTGGAGTTCGTCCGGGTGCTCGACGGCCTGCCCGATCGGGCGTGAGGGGCGAGCCCGCCCGGGTAGGGGCTGCGCATGAGCACCCCTGACGCGAACACCACCTCCCAGCACGGCCAGTCCGTCGACGCCGACCACGTGCCGGTGCCGGCCTCCGGCGTCCGCGGCGCCGACCAGGTCGACGCCTTCGACAGCGAGCCCGGCGAGGGCACCACCACCGGCGCCGACGGCCAGACGCCCGCCCGCGAGGCCCTGCGCAAGGACCTCGGCGAGCGGGGGGCGTCCGCGGGCGAGGAGAGCGACGGCGAGCTCGAGCAGGGCGCCGCCGTCGGCGCGACCGACGACCCGCAGGGCGGCAGCATCCAGGAGTCCGGCTCCCGCCCGTAGCGCGGGCCGGCTGCCGTCGTGGGACCCGACCGGACGACGACCCGCTGGCTGTTCGCCGACCAGCTCGGCCCGCAGTTCGTCGACGGGCCCGAGCAGCCGGTGCTGCTGGTCGAGTCGCGGGCCGTGCTGCGCCGCCGCCGCTTCCACCGGGCCAAGGCCCACCTGCTGCTGTCGGCGCTGCGGCACCGGGCCGCCGAGCTCGGCGACGCCGCCGTCTTCCTGCAGGTCGACACCTACGACGAGGCGCTGCGCCGGCTGCCCGACACCCCCCTGTCGGTGGTGCAGCCGACCTCCTGGGCGGCCGACCGCTTCGTGCGCGCCCGCGGGATCGAGGTCGTGCCCGAGGGCCGCGGCTTCGCGACCACCCGCGAGGAGTTCCGCACCTGGACGGGTGGCCGCAAGCGGCTGCTCATGGAGGACTTCTACCGCTGGCAGCGGGCCCGCTTCGACCTGCTCATGGAGGGCTCCGACCCGGTCGGCGGCACCTGGAACCTCGACCACGACAACCGGGAGCCGCCGCCGAGGCAGCCCACGCTCGGGCTGGTCGAGCCGTGGCTGGCCGAGGAGGACGAGATCGACGCGCAGGTGCGCGAGGACCTCGACCGCATGGTCCGCGACGGGCAGGCGGTCTTCGTCGGCGAGGACCGCCCCCGCTGGGCGCCCGCCACGCGGGCGGAGGCGGTCGCGGCGCTGCAGCACTTCGTCGAGCACCGGCTGGCCACCTTCGGCCCGACCGAGGACGCCATGCTCGCCGCCGACCCGTGGATGAGCCACAGCGCGCTCTCGCCGGCCCTGAACCTCGGGCTGCTGCACCCGCTGGAGTGCGCCCGCGCCGCCGAGCACGCCTACCGGCAGGGCCGCGCCCCGCTGAACAGCGTCGAGGGGTACGTCCGGCAGGTCGTCGGCTGGCGCGAGTACGTCTGGTCGCTCTACTGGCACGTCCCGCCGGACTACCGGCAGCGCAACGCCCTGGAGGCGCACGAGGACCTGCCCGACTGGTTCCGCGACCTCGACGCCGACGCCGTCACCGCGAACTGCCTCAGCAGCGTCCTGCGCGACCTGCGCGAGCGCGGCTGGGTGCACCACATCCCGCGGCTGATGGTGCTGGGCAACTACGCCCTGCAGCGCGGCTGGGACCCGGCGCAGGTCACCGCCTGGTTCGCCGAGGTCTTCGTCGACGGCTACGACTGGGTGATGCTGCCGAACGTCACCGGCATGAGCCAGCACGCCGACGGCGGGCTGATGGCCACCAAGCCCTACGCCGGCGGCGGCGCCTACATCAACCGCATGAGCGACTACTGCAGGCCCTGCGCCTACGACCCGAAGGTGCGCGTGGGGGAGCACGGCCTGCCCCTTCAGCGCCGGCTACTGGGCGTTCCTGGACCGCAACGAGCAGCGCCTGTCGGGCAACCACCGGATGCGCCAGCCGCTCGCCGGCCTGCAGCGGCTCAGGGACCGCGAGGCGCTCGTGGCCCAGGAGCGGGAGCGCGGGAGCAGTCCGCCCTAGTCTCCCGGCGTGGACCTCGGGGCGCTGCTGCAGACCTCGCCCCACGCCGTCCTCGTCGTGCGGGCCGACGGCACCCTGGTGTGGGCGAACGACGCCGCCGCCGAGCTGCTCGCGGACGGCGAGCGGGTGCACCCCGGGCAGCCGCTGCTGCCGCTCGTCGCGCGGCGCCACCGCGCCCGCGCCGCCGGCCGGCTCGCGGCCGTGACGTCGGGGGTGCCCGGCGGCCCGGTCCGCCTGCAGCTGCACGGCGAGCCGGAGCGGTGGCTGTCGGTGCGCGGTGCCCGCACCCAGGACGGCGACGTGCAGCTCGCCGTCGTCGACATCACCGAGAGCGTGCTGGACCGGCGACGGCTGCGGCGCAGCGAGCAGCGCTTCCGGGCCGCCTTCGAGGTCGGCGTCACCGGGCACGCCCTGGTCGACGAGCACGCGCGCCTGGTCCTGGTGAACGACGCGCTCGCCCGGATGCTCGGACGTCCGGCCGCCGAGCTCGCCGGCCTGTCCCCGCAGGACCTCGTCCACGAGGACGACGTCGCGCGGCTGCCGCGGCAGGTCACGCTGAACCGCACCCCGCTGCGGCTGCGCACCCCGACCGGGGAGCAGCGCCACGTGCTGGTCAGCACGACGCAGCTGGACGAGGAGGGCCGGCCGCTGGTGTTCGTGCAGGTCGAGGACGTCACCGACCGGCACGTGTCCGAGCAGCGGCTGCGCCACCTCGCCCTGCACGACGCGCTCACCGACCTCCCCGGCCGTCCGCTGGTCCTGAGCCGGCTGGACGCCGCCCTCGCCGGTCAGGGCCCCGGGCTGGTCGCCGTCCTGTTCGTCGACCTCGACGGCTTCAAGCTCGTCAACGACGCCCTCGGCCACTCCGCCGGCGACCGCGTGCTCATCGAGGCGGCCCAGCGGCTGCGCGCCGCGGTCCGCCCCGGCGACACCGTCGGCCGGTTCGGGGGCGACGAGTTCCTCGTCGTCTGCCCGGGGCTGGGCGACCGGGACGAGGGGCTCGCCGTGGCGCGCCGCGTCGAGCGCACCATCAGCGCACCCTTCCCGTTCCGCGACGACGAGGTGCTCGTCAGCGCCAGCGTGGGCGTCGCCTTCGCCGACCTCGACGCCGAGCCGGAGGCCGGGGGAGCCCTGCCGACGGCGGACGAGCTCGTGCACGACGCCGACACCGCCATGTACCGGGCCAAGCAGCTGGGCAAGCGGCGCTACGAGGTCTTCGACCAGGCGATGCGCGAGCGCGCGGTGGAACGGGCCCGGCTCGAGCAGCTGCTGGCCCGCGCCGCGGCCGAGGACCGGGTCGTCCTGCACTACCAGCCGGTGGTCGAGCTGCGGACCCGCCGCATCGTGGGCCTCGAGGCGCTGCTGCGCGTGCGCGACGACGACGGCCGCCTGCTGCACCCGGCGTCGTTCCTGGACATCGCGCAGGAGTCGGGGCTGCTGGCGGGGCTGGACGACGTCGTCCTGCAGCGGGCCACCGCGCAGGCAGCCCGCTGGAGGTCGGAGACGGGGCTCGACCTCGACGTGGCGGTGAACGTCTGCGCCGCGCAGGTGGACGGCGAGCTGCCCGGCAAGGTGGACGCCGCGCTCGCCACCACCGGGCTGCCGGCGGAGCGACTGGTGCTGGAGCTCACCGAGCAGGCCCTGGTCAGCAGCGGGCAGGCCGCGACGCAGGCGCTGCAGCGGCTCGCCGACCGGGGGGTCCGGCTGGCGATCGACGACTTCGGCACCGGCTGGGCGTCGCTGACCTACCTGCGGCGGTTCCCGGTGAGCGGGGTGAAGGTCGACCGGAGCTTCGTCGCGGGGCTGCCGGGCGAGCAGGACGACCTGGTGATCGTGCGCGCGGTCGTCGACCTGTCGCAGCAGCTGGGGCTCGAGTGCGTCGCCGAGGGCGTGGAGGACGAGGCGCAGTACGCCGCGCTGCGCCGGCTCGACCCGCCGTTCGCGCAGGGGTTCCTGTTCAGCCCGCCGCTGCCGCCGGAGCAGGTGCCGGCGCTGCTGCTGCGCCGCTGAGGGGCTCGGCCGCCCGGGCGGTGCGGGCGAGGCCGGCGAGCTCGTCCACCAGGGCGGCGGCGGCCTCGCTGTCGCGGTGCCGGGCGCGTCGCGCCGGGCAGCCGGCGTCCGGCGGTGTCGGCGGCGACGGTGGCCAGGCGCAGCCGGCGCTGCCAGGGCCCCTGCACGAGCCGGACGCTCTGCACCTTGGCCAGCGGCACGACGTCGGTGGTGGTGGTCAGCACCCCGCTGGTCGCCACCAGGTGCCGGGCGTCGACCCCGACCGCAGCCGCCGGGCCGACAGCGGAGCGCGCCAGCGGGCCCGTCGCGGGACCGGCCGGTCGGCCGGCGGCAGCGGGCCGCCGAGCACCCGGGCGACCAGGGCCTCGGCGAGCGCGCGCGGGGCGACCGGCAGCAGCGCCGAGGTCGCGGACTGCTCCTCGCCCCGGCCGGAGTAGCCGGCGACGTCGACCTCGACCCGCACCCAGCCCTGCCGCCGCCACAGCAGCGGCTCGAGCACCCGGACCGCCTGCACCCGTCCCGGGGGCACCGTCTGCGAGCGGGTCTCCAGCAGGCCGTGCCGCAGCCGCAGCCCCTCGGGGACCTCGGCGACCGTCGAGCCGTACTCGGCGAGCACCCGGCGCACGGCCACGCCGCCGACGCCGAGCAGCACCGGGCCGGACGCCGGCGAGCAGCGGCAGCGCCGTGGGCGGGTCGACGGCGAGCACGACCAGCAGCACGGCCAGCGCGGCCAGCGTGACGACGACCGGCGTGCCGAGCAGGACCGAGCCGACCAGCGCGCCGGTCGGCACCCGCACCAGCACGTGGGGCGGCGGCGCCTGCGGCGCGTCGGCGGGCGCGCCGTCCGGGCGGGCGGTCTGCAGCAGCCGGTCGCGCAGGGCGGAGGCGTCGGCGTCGGAGAGGTAGGACAGCGGCGCCTCGGTGTCGCCCCCGCCCACGACCTCGAGCCGCAGCTCGGCCAGGCCCAGCACCCGGCCGACGAGCGGCCGCACGACGTCGACGCTCTGCACCCGGGCCAGCGGCACGCGGCGGGCCCGGCGGACGAGGACGCCGCTGTCGACCTGCAGCTCGCCGTCGGCCAGCCGGTAGCGGGTGGTCCGCCAGGCGACCGCTCCGAACACCACGGCGAGCAGGGTGCCGCCGACGAGCACCGCCGCCACTGCGCCCGGGCCCTGCCGCAGCCCCTGCGAGCCGAGGACGGTCAGCAGGACGACGAGCGACCGGCCGCCGCGCAGCAGCGGGGTCAGCGGGTGCAGGCGGCGCCAGCCGTCGTCGGCCCCGGGCGGTGCGGTGGTCCCGTCGGGCGTCACAGGCCCGCGGCCCGCGCCTCGCCGAGCGCCGACAGCCGGTCGCGCAGCCGCGCGGCCTCGGCCGCCCGCAGGCCGGGCACGCTGGCGTCGGTGGCGGCCGCCGCGGTGTGCAGGGTGACGGTGGCCAGCCCGTAGCGGCGGTCGAGCGGGCCGGCCGTGACGTCCACGTACTGCATGCGCCCGTAGGGCACGACGCTCAGCCGGGTGACCAGCACGCCGCGGCGGACCAGCAGGTCGTCGGCGCGCTCGGCGTACCCCAGGGCCCGGAAGCGGCGCTCGGCGACGACCAGGACCACGCCGAGCAGGGCCGCCCCGGCGAGCAGGGCCGCGGCGCCGGCGGCCGGGCCCTCCAGCACGAGCAGCAGGACGGCGAGCGCGAGCGCCGGCAGGCCCAGCAGCAGCACCGCGAGCAGCCGGCGCACCCGCAGCAGCGCCGGGTCCGGGGCGCGCCAGACGCCCTCCGTGTCCATGATCACCAGGCTACCGGCGCGCACCGGACGGCGCCGCTCGGCAGACTGGGGCGGTGAGCACCCCCTGGTACCGCGACCGCCGTCGCCGCGACCGCGTCACGGTCTACGGCTTCGCCGTGCTCGGCGTCGGCGGCATCCTGCTGGCGGGGGCGCTGCAGTTCGCCGAGGGCGACCAGCGGGAGGTGGTGGCGACCCTGGAGCGCGACGTCAGCGTGACGCCGGCCGTGCTGGCCGAGCGCCGTCAGCTGCTCAAGGACGACTGCGGCGACCTGCCCGGCGTCGGCCTGGTCGCCGACCGCGGCGCCCCCGCCGCCCAGTACCGGCTGCCCGTGCGCTTCTCGGTGAGCGGCACGACCGACGCGCAGCGGGCCGCGCTCGAGGCGTGCCTGTCCGCGCACGACGACATCGTCCGGGGCTACCGCATCGAGGGCGAGGCCTGATCAGCCGAGCCGCTCCCGCTCCTCGGCGCTGAGCACCAGGTCGGCGGCGGCCGCGGAGTCGACGATCGACGACGGCTTGGACGCGCCCGGGATCGGCAGGACGACGTCGGCCTTGGCCAGCATCCACGCCAGCACCACCTGCTGGGGCGAGACGCCCCGCTCGGCGGCGACCGCGGCGAAGGCCCCGCCCTGCTCGTCGGCCCGGCCGATGCCGCCGAGCGGCGACCACGGCAGGAAGGCGATGCCCAGCTCGGCGCACAGCCGCAGCTCGGGCTCGCTGCTGCGGAACCCGGGGCTGAACTGGTTCTGCACGGCCGCCAGCACGGTGGCCGACGCCGCCTCGCGGATCTGCTCCGGGTCGGCGTTGCTGACGCCGACCATCCGGACCTTGCCCTCGCGGCGCAGGTCCTCCAGGGCGCCGAGCGACTCCGCCCACGGCACGGTCGGGTCGGGCCGGTGGTACTGGTACAGCCCGACGGCCTCCACGCCGAGGCGGCGCAGCGAGTCCTCGCAGGCCCTGCGCAGGTGCTCCGGGCTGCCGTCGAGCCCCCAGTCGTCGTCGGTGGGCCGGGTGTGGCCGCCCTTGGTCGCGACCAGCACCCCGCTCGTGTCGCCGCCCCAGGTGCGCAGCGCCTCGGCGACGAGCTCCTCGTTGTGGCCCAGCTCGTCCGGGCCGGCGCAGTAGGCGTCCGCGGTGTCGATGAGGGTGACGCCGGCGTCGAGCGCGGCGTGGACGGTGCGGACGGCGTCCTGCCGCTCGGGGCGTCGCTCGCGGGGGAGCGACAGGGGCATGCCGCCCAGGCCGATCGCCGAGACGGTCAGGTCACCCAGTCGTCGCTGCTGCACGGGGCCGCACTACCCGGGCGTCGTGCGTGTAGACGTTCATGGAGCTGCCGCGCAGGAAGCCGACCAGGGTGATGCCGGCCTCGTCGGCGAGGTCGGCCGCCAGCGAGCTCGGCGCGCTGACGGCGGCCAGCAGCGGCAGGCCGGCCATCCAGGCCTTCTGGGTGAGCTCGAAGGACGCCCGACCGCTGACCAGCAGGACGTGCCCGGTGAGCGGGAGCCGGCCCTCGCGCAGCGCCCAGCCGACCACCTTGTCGACGGCGTTGTGCCGCCCGACGTCCTCGCGCAGCACCACCAGCTCGCCGTCGGGGGTGAACAGCGCGGCGGCGTGCAGGCCCCCGGTCTTGTCGAACGTCGCCTGCGCCTCGCGCAGCCGGTCGGGCAGCACCGCGAGGACCCCGACGTCGACGGTGAGCGGGTCGTCGCGGACGTCGAAGCGGGTCTGCGTGCGGACGGCGTCGAGCGAGGCCTTGCCGCACAGCCCGCACGACGACGTCGTGTAGAAGCTGCGCTCCAGCGACGGGTCGGGCGCGGCGACGCCGGGGGCGAGCGCGACGTCGAGGACGTTGTAGGTCTGCGTGCCGTCGGCCAGGGCTCCGGCGCAGTAGCGGATGCCGAGGACCTCGTCGGCGGCGGCGACCACGCCCTCGCTGACCAGGAACCCGGCGGCGAGGTCCATGTCGTCCCCGGGCGTGCGCATGGTGACGGCCAGCGGCGTGCCGCCGACCCGGATCTCGAGCGGCTCCTCGACCACGAGGGTGTCGGGCCGGGAGACCTCCGCGCCGTCGCGGAGCCGGACCGTCCTGCGGCGTGCGGTGGCGCGTCCCATGGCCCCATCCTGCCCGCGCTGCGTCCCTGCCGCGCCTGCCGCGACCCGCCCCGGGGTGCGCGGGTGAGAGCGGGGAGGTTGGGTAGGGCGCGACCGTCGGGGCGCAGGAGAGGTGGACGCGTGGGCATCAAGGACGTGCTGCTGGGGTGGCCGGTCTACCGGCAGCTGACCGGCGAGGACCCGCTGGGTCGCGGGACCGCGGCGCAGTCGCCGGCGAGCCGCGCGCTGCAGCCCCGCACCGCGACCGCCGACAAGGTGGTCCGCAGCGTCTGCCCGTACTGCGCGGTCGGCTGCGGCCAGAAGGTGTTCGTCAAGGACGAGAAGGTCGTGCAGATCGAGGGCGACCCCGACTCCCCGATCTCCCGCGGGCGTCTGTGCCCCAAGGGCTCGGCCAGCGAGCAGCTCGTCAACAGCCCGACCCGCGTGACGACGGTGAAGTACCGGGCGCCCTACGCCACCGACTTCGTCGACATCCCGCTCGACCAGGCCATGGAGATGGTCGCGGACCGCGTCAAGGAGTCCCGCGACCGCACCTGGCAGGACGTCGACGACCAGGGCCGCAAGGTCCGCCGCACCCTCGGGTTCGCGTCGCTCGGAGGGGCGACGCTGGACAACGAGGAGAACTACCTCATGAAGAAGCTGTTCACCGGTCTGGGCGCGATCCAGATCGAGAACCAGGCCCGCATATGACACAGCGCCACGGTTCCCAGTCTGGGAGCCTCGTTCGGTCGCGGCGGCGCCACGACCTTCCTGCAGGACCTGCAGAACGCTGACTGCATCGTCATCCAGGGCTCGAACATGGCCGAGTGCCACCCGGTCGGGTTCCAGTGGGTGATGGAGGCGAAGGCGCGCGGCGCGAAGGTCATCCACGTCGACCCACGCTTCACGCGCACCTCCGCCGTCGCCGACCAGCACGTGCCCCTGCGGGCCGGCAGCGACATCGCCTTCCTCGGCGGCATCGTCAACTACATCCTGCAGAACGAGAAGTACTTCAAGGAGTACGTGACGGCGTACACCAACGCGGCCACGCTGGTCCGCGAGGACTTCCAGGACACCGAGGAGCTCGACGGCCTGTTCTCCGGCTACGACCCCGCCACCGGCACCTACGACGCCGAGAGCTGGAACTACCAGGGACAGGGCGTCTCGGCGTCCGACCAGGTCGGCTTCACGCCCGGCGACGCCACCGGGGTCGGGGAGCAGGACTCCGGCGACGGCGAGCAGGAGGGCCGCGGTGACGACCAGTCCGGCCAGGACAGCGGCGACCACCCGACCGCCGACGGCAGCGGGGCGGACGACGGCGGCTCGGCCGACCGGGGCGAGGCCGCCGCGTCGGAGAAGTCGCGCGGCTCCGGGCACGAGCTCGGCGGCCGCGGCGCCACCCTCGAGAGCGGGGAGGTCCAGCGCGACGAGACCCTGCAGCACCCGCGCACGGTCTTCCAGACGCTCAAGCGGCACTACGCCCGCTACACCCCGGAGATGGTGTCCGAGGTCTGCGGCGTCCCCGTGGAGCAGTTCCTGGACGTCTGCGAGGCCGTCACCGCCAACAGCGGTCGCGAGCGGACCACCGCCTGGGTGTACTCGGTCGGCTGGACCCACCACTCGGTCGGCGTCCAGTACATCCGCGGCTCGGCCATCATCCAGCTGCTGCTGGGCAACATGGGCCGGCCCGGCGGCGGCATCCTGGCGCTGCGCGGTCACGCCAGCATCCAGGGCTCGACCGACATCCCGACCCTGTTCAACCTGCTGCCCGGCTACCTGCCGATGCCGAAGGCGGGCGAGCACGACACGCTGCAGGACTACCTGGCCGGCATCCGAGCCCGGACCAGAAGGGCTTCTGGACCAAGGCCGACGCCTACACCGCCAGCCTGCTCAAGAGCTGGTGGGGCGACGCGGCGACCAAGGAGAACGACTTCGCCTTCGACTACCTGCCGCGCCTGACCGGCGACCACGGCACCTACCAGACGGCCTTCGACATGAACGACGGCAAGGTCGACGGGTTCTTCGTCGTCGGCCAGAACCCGGCGGTCGGGTCGGCGCACGGCAAGCTGCAGCGGCTCGGCATGGCCAAGCTCAAGTGGCTCGTCGTGCGGGACCTGCAGCTCATCGAGTCGGCGACGTTCTGGAAGGACGGCCCGGAGATCGAGTCCGGCGAGCTGAAGACCGAGGAGATCGGCACCGAGGTCTTCTTCTTCCCCGCGGCCACGCACGTGGAGAAGGCCGGCTCCTTCACCCAGACGCAGCGCCTGCTCCAGTGGCGGCACAAGGCGGTGGAGCCGCCGGGCGACGCCCGCAGCGAGCTGCACTTCTACTACCACCTGGGCCGGCTGCTGCGGGAGCGGTACGCGGAGTCGACCGACCCCAAGGACCGTCCGCTGCTGGACCTCACCTGGGACTACCCCGTCGAGGGCGAGACGCAGGAGCCCGACGGCGAGGCGGTGCTGCAGGAGATCAACGGCCGCTTCCTGACCGGTGACAAGGCGGGCCAGTTCCTGACGTCGTTCACCGAGATGCAGCCCGACGGCTCCACCTCGGGCGGCTGCTGGATCTACACCAACGTCTACGCCGACGGCGTCAACCAGGCCGACCGGCGCACGCCCGGCAAGGACCAGAGCTGGGTCGCTCCGGAGTGGGGCTGGGCCTGGCCGATGAACCGTCGCCAGCTCTACAACCGGGCCTCCGCCGACCCGGACGGCAAGCCGTGGAGCGAGCGCAAGGCCTACGTGTGGTGGGACGAGGACAAGGGCGAGTGGACCGGGCACGACGTCCCCGACTTCCAGAAGACCAAGGCGCCCTCCTTCCGTCCCGAGGACGGCGCGAGCGGCCCCGACGCGATCGCCGGCGACGACCCGTTCATCATGCAGGCGGACGGCAAGGGCTGGCTCTACGCGCCCAGCGGCCTGCTCGACGGCCCGATGCCGGCGCACTACGAGCCGCACGAGTCGCCGGTGCGCAACCCGCTGTACACCCAGCAGGCGAACCCGACGCGCGAGGTCTACAAGCGCAAGGACAACCTGTCGAACCCCTCGGCGGGGACGCCGGGCGCCGACGTCTTCCCGTACGTCTTCACCACCTACCGGCTGACCGAGCACCACACCGCGGGCGGCATGAGCCGCTGGCTGCCACTGCTGAGCGAGCTGCAGCCGGAGTTCTTCTGCGAGGTCTCGCCGGAGCTCGCACGGGAGCGGGGCCTGGAGCACCTGGGCTGGGCGACGCTGATCAGCGCCCGCACGGCCATCGAGGCGCGGGTCATGGTGACCGACCGCGTCGTGCCGCTGCGGGTGGGCGGCCACGTCGTCCACCAGATCGGCCTGCCCTACCACTGGGGCGTCGGCGGCGACGCCGTGGTCAGCGGCGACTCCGCCAACGACCTCTTCGGCCTGGCGCTCGACTCCAACGTCCACATCCAGGAGTCCAAGGTCGCCTCGTGCGACATCCAGCCCGGCCGTCGCCCCCGCGGCCCGGCGCTGCTGCGCCTGGTCGAGGAGTACCGCAGCCGGGCCGGCATCACGGTCGAGACCGGCAACACCAAGCTGACCCCCGGCGTGCGGGCCCCCGAAGGAGCACAGCAGTGAGCAACTCGTTCGCCGGCCCCCTGCCGGACCCGGCGGCCGACGCGGGCTGGGTGCAGGACAAGCAGCCCCGCAAGGGCTTCTTCACCGACACCTCGATCTGCATCGGCTGCAAGGCCTGCGAGGTCGCGTGCAAGGAGTGGAACGCCGTCCCCACCGACGGCATGAACTTCCTCGGCTCGAGCTACGACCACTCGCGGGGCGCTCGGCGCCGACACCTGGCGGCACGTCAAGTTCATCGAGCAGCCCAAGCCGCTCGGCGCCCAGCAGCCGGGCATCGAGGGCAGGCCCGGTCGGGCCGCCCGCCACCGACGTGCTGAACCGGACGGCCGACAGCGCGCTGTCGGGCGACCGCAGCACCCTCGGCACCACCAACACGGTCGACCTGGGCATCCCGACGACGACGCTGCCCGGCCAGCCGGAGGGCGGCGAGCGGGGCGACTTCCGCTGGCTGATGGAGTCCGACGTCTGCAAGCACTGCACGCACGCGGCGTGCCTGGACGTCTGCCCCACCGGCGCGCTGTTCCGCACCGAGTTCGGCACCGTCGTCGTGCAGGACGACATCTGCAACGGCTGCGGCTACTGCGTGCCCGCCTGCCCGTTCGGCGTCATCGACAAGCGGGTCGGCGAGAAGGGCGTCACGAAGAACGAGGGCATCGCCCAGAAGTGCACGCTCTGCTACGACCGGCTCGGCGACGGCCTGCAGCCGGCCTGCGCCACCGCCTGCCCCACCCAGTCGATCCAGTACGGCGACGTCGACGAGCTGCGCGAGCGCGCCCAGCAGCGGGTCGACGCCCTGCACGAGGCCGGGGTCCACGATGCCCGGCTGTACGGGGAGGACAGCCACGACGGCGTCGGCGGGCTGGGGGCGTTCTTCCTGCTGCTCGACGAGCCGGAGGTCTACGGGCTGCCGCCGGACCCGGTCGTCACCACCAAGGACCTGCCGGACATGTGGCGCAAGGCGGCGCTCGCCGCGCTGACGATGCTGGCGGGTGCAGCGGCGGTCTTCGGCGGGTCGCGCCGGTGAGCGCTGGTCCCCACGACACCCAGCACGACCCGGCCACCGGGCGCGGCCAGGACGACGACGGGCAGCCGGGCCGGGCGCGTGCCGAGCTGACCGGCGACGTCGTCTCCGGCGCGGCCGGGCGCGGTGCCGGCACCAGCGGGCCGAACACGGTCACCCGCAGCGGCCCGGCCGAGCCGCGCGGCGCCGAGCAGGCGCTGACCGGGCAGGCGGGCGGGCGGCGGCGCAAGAAGGGCGACAAGAACGCCGTCGTGCCGGACGCCGAGTTCACCTCCTACTACGGCCGCCCGATCGTCAAGGCCTCGCCGTGGGAGAAGGACATCCCGGCGTACCTGTTCCTCGGCGGGGTCGCGGCCGGCTCGTCGCTGCTCGGCGCCGGCGCCGACCTCAGCGACCGGCCCGGCGCTGCGCCGGACCGGACGGCTCGGGGCGCTGGTCGCCCTCACCCTGTCGATGGTCGCCCTGGTCCACGACCTCGGCCGCCCCGAGCGCTTCCACCACATGCTGCGGGTCGCCAAGGTGACCTCGCCGATGTCGGTCGGCACCTGGATCCTCACCTTCTACGGCCCGTTCATGGGCCTGGCCGGCGCCGCCGAGCTGCTGCCCGCGCGCTTCCGGGCGAGCCTGCTCGGCCGCCTGCTCGGGCGTGTCGGCGCGCCCGGCCGGGCTCGTCGCCGCGGTCGTCGCGCCGGCGGTCGCCTCCTACACGGCGGTCCTGCTGAGCGACACCGCGACGCCCGACCTGGCACGACGCCCACCGCCACCTGCCGTTCGTCTTCGTCGGCTCGGCCGCCTCGGCGTCGGGAGGGCTCGGCATGATCGGCGCGCCGGTCGACCAGGCCGGCCCCGCCCGGCGCCTCGCCGTCGGCGGCGCCCTGCTCGAGCTCGCCGTCGAGGACCGTATGGAGAAGGCCATGGGCCTCACCGCCGAGCCGCTGCACGAGGGCACCGCCCGGCACGCTCATGCGCGCGAGCAAGGCGCTCACCGTCGCCGGCACCGCTCGGCACCCTGCTCGTCGGGCGACGCAGCCGCCTCGGTGCCGCGGCCTCCGGCGCCGCCCTGCTGGCCGGGTCCGCCTGCCTGCGCTTCGGCGTCTTCGAAGCGGGACAGGACTCCGCCCGCGACCCCAGGTACACCGTCGTCCCGCAGCGGGAGCGCGCTCGAGCGCTCCGGCCGCGCCCGGCGTCCGTAGCGACTCCCACCCCTCAGGAGGCACCGATGCCGTTCAAGACCCCTCAGGAGGCGAGCGCAGCCGCGGTCGTCGCCGGTGTGCGCAAGGCGGAGACCACCTGGGACCGGGCCCTGGTCGGTGGCTTCCTGGCCGGCGCCTACATCGCCTTCGGCAGCCTGCTGGCGATCGCGGTGTCCTCCGGCCTGGACCCGGCCACGTGGGGCACGCTGCCCACCCTGTTCACCGGCGCGGTCTTCTCGCTGGGCCTGATCCTCGTGGTCGTCGCCGGCGCCGACCTGCTGACCGGCAACATGGCGCTGCTGCCCATCGCCCTGCTCCGGCGCCGGATCACGCTGTCGCAACTGGGCATCAACTGGGGCCTGGTGCTGCTCGGCAACCTGCTCGGGTCGCTGTTCGTCGCCTACTTCCTGGCCTACAAGACGGGCGTCATCGGGGCCTCCGCCGACGCCGCGGGCTCGGCCGGTCTCGAGCACACCCGGGCCGCGGCCATCGCCACCGGAAAGGCGCTCAGCGAGACCAACGGCCAGATCTTCCTGCGCGCCGTCGGCTGCAACTGGCTGGTCTGCCTCGCCATCTGGATGAGCCTGTCCGCCGAGGACATCGGCGGCAAGGTCCTCGGCGATCTTCTTCCCCATCACCGCCTTCGTGGCCATGGGCTTCGACCACGTCGTGGCCAACATGTTCTTCCTGCCGCTGGGCCACTTCATCGGCACCGCCGGCCTCGGGTGGGGCGACGTGGTCAACAACCTGGTCTTCGCGTTCCTCGGCAACATGGTGGGCGCCGGGGTCTTCGTGGCGGGCCTCTACTGGTTCCTGCACCTGCGCGACACCCCCGACCGGCCGACGCCACGCCGGAGTCGGGCCGCGCGCCGGAGGCGGGGCCGCCGCGACCGCCGGACGGCGGCGCTGAGCCAGCAGGTCCCGCCCGGCGGCAGCCGCCGGGCGCAGCCGGCCCGCCCCGAGGGCTCCGGCCACCGGGGCCGCACGGCGCTGCTCCTGCTCGCCGGCCTGGCCGGCGTCGGCCTGCTGCTGCGCCGGGCCCGCCGCCCGGCCCCGCCGCCACCGGCGCCGGCGCCCGGCCCGGTCGCGGTGCCGCAGCCCCCGGACCCCTGGGAGGCGGCGGTGCGCGACGTTCGGCCGGACGCGGGCCCCGTGCCCGCCGTGCCCGGCCGGCCCCGGCTCGTCGCCGTCGCGGGCGGCACGGTGCCGCACTCGCAGCCGCACACCCCACCCGAGGTGCTGCTGCGCCCCGGCCTGCAGGTGGTCGGGCGGGCGGAGGACGCCGACCTGCGGGTCCCGGACCCCACCGTCTCCCCGCGGCACGTCGCCCTGACCGTCTCGCCGGGCGGTGAGGTCGAGCTGCGGGACCTCGGCACGGTCAACGGCGTCACCGTCGACGGCGTGCCCGTGGTGCGGACCCAGCTGCACGACGGCAACCGGGTCGAGCTCGGGAACACCCGGCTGGTCTTCCGCGCCGACGCCGTCGACGACGACGGAGGCCGGCAGGGCGGCGAGCTGGGGGAGCAGCCGCAGCACCGCGAGCAGGGCACCGACTGACGGGGCAGGGGAGCGGGCGCGCCGCTCAGCCGGGCCCGAGCGGCGACTGCCCGACCGACACGTCCTTGAGGACCCCGGCCGACAGCAGCACGACCACACCGGCCGCCCCGACCAGCAGGCCGGTCACCGCGAGCGCCAGCGAGGACTGCACGAAGGCGAACCCGAGCACCACAGCCGCCGCCACGACGACGGCCGTGGCGCCCCAGATGGTCGCCATCCGGGCGGGGGTGCGGCGCGGCACCGCGGCGTGCTCCTCGGCGAGGTCGTCGAAGGCGCGCGGCGCGCGCGCCGGCGGGGGGTCGCTCCACAGCGCGGGGTGGGGCAGGGAGGCCGGGTCGGGCGTGCGGACGCCGTCGCCGCTGTCGGGCAGCCCCTCCGGCTGGGCGGGGCTCGCGCCCGAGGCGGTCACGACCGGACGCCGGGTCGGGAGGTGGCTGCAGCGCTGTTCACGCCCGCGTGGTGCCCGGCAGGAGGGCGGCTACGCCTGCTGCGGCCCTGCTCCGGCCCGGCCACTAGCCTGCGGGGGCCGGCGCGACGGTGCGCCGCACGACCTCCGGGAGCGCGCGTGCTCGACCTGACAGGCACCTCGTCGATCGTCACCGGCGGGGCCTCCGGCCTCGGCGAGGCGGCCGCCCGCCAGCTCGCCGCGCGCGGCGCGTCCGTCGTCGTCCTGGACCTGCAGGACGACAAGGGCGAGGCGGTCGCGAAGGCGATCGGCGGCGGCTACGTCCGCTGCGACGTCACCGACGCCGACCAGGTCATCGCCGGCATCGCTGCCGCCGAGGAGCACGGCCCGCTGCGCACCGCGGTCGCCGCGGCCGGCATCGGCTGGGCGTCGCGCACCATCGGCCGCGACGGCAGCTACGACAGCGCCTTCGACCTCGCCTCGTTCCGCAAGGTCGTCGACATCAACCTGGTCGGCGTCTTCAACACCGTCCGGCTGGCCGCCACCGCGATGAGCCGGCACGACGCCGTCGACGAGGACGGGCAGAAGGGCTCGATCGTCACCCTCGCGCTCGGTCGCGGCGTTCGACGGGCAGATCGGCCAGGCCGCCTACTCGGCCAGCAAGGGCGGCGTCGTCGGCATGACCCTGCCGATCGCCCGCGACCTGTCGGCCGCCGGCATCCGGCTGAACTGCGTCGCCCCCGGCCTCATCGACACCCCCATCTACGGCGAGGGCGAGGCCTCGGAGGCGTTCAAGGCGACCCTCGGCAAGAACGTGCTGTTCCCCAAGCGCCTGGGCACCTCCGACGAGCTGGCCAGCATGGTCGTCGAGCTGCTGGTCAACAGCTACGCCAACGGCGAGACCGTCCGCCTCGACGGCGGCATCCGGATGCCCCCGAAGTAGGCCTCGCGCCGGACGGCCCCCTCCCGCACGCAGGGGGTCGTCCGCAGGCGGGTCAGCGCACCTCGACGACCGCGTCGCGGCGCGCCACGACCTCGCCCACCACGGGGCAGCCGGGCAGCTCGCCGACGACCAGCAGGCCGCCGCTGGTCTGGGCGTCGGCGAGCAGCAGCAGCTCGTCCTCGCCCACCGTCGACGTCAGGTGCGGGCGCACCCAGTCCAGGTTGCGCCGGGTGCCGCCGCTGACGTAGCCGTCGCGCAGGGCGTCGCGGGCGCCGTCGAGGTAGGGCACCGCCGCGCTGTCGACGACGGCGGTGACCCCGCTGGCCCGCATCATCTTGTAGAGGTGGCCGAGCAGGCCGAAGCCGGTGACGTCGGTGGCGGCCTCCGCACCCGCCGCGACCGCCGCCTCGCCCGGCGTCGCGGTTGAGCCGGGCCATGCTCTCGACCGCGTGCGCGAACACCTCGCCGGTGCTCTTGTGGCGGTTGTTCAGCACGCCGACGCCGAGCGGCTTGGACAGCGACAGCGGCAGCCCGGCCTTGGCGGCGTCGTTGCGGAGCAGCCGCTGCGGGTCGACCAGGCCGGTGACCGCCATGCCGTACTTGGGCTCGGGGTCGTCGATGGAGTGCCCGCCGGCGACGTGGCAGCCGGCCTCGCCGGCCGACGTCGGCGCCGCCGCGCAGCACCTCGCCGAGCAGCTCGAGCGGCAGCAGGTCCATCGGCCAGCCGACCAGGTTGACGGCGACGACGGGGCGGCCGCCCATGGCGTAGACGTCGGAGAGCGCGTTGGCCGCGGCGATGCGGCCCCAGTCGTAGGCGTCGTCGACGACGGGGGTGAAGAAGTCCGCCGTCGCGACGACGGCGGTGCGGTCGTCGATCGCGGACCACGGCGGCGTCGTCGCCGTCGTCGAGCCCGACGAGCAGGTCGGGGCTGGTCGCGCCCTGCAGCCCGCGGACGACGTCCTCGAGGGCGCCCGGCGGGATCTTGCAGGCGCAGCCGCCGCCCTTCGCGAGCTGGGTCAGGCGGACGGCGGTGCTGGTCATGCCCCCGACGCTAGGCGCAGAAGGAGCGTGGGGCAGGTCAGGGCAGGGGCAGCAGGTCAGGGCCAGGTGATCCGGGCGTCCTCGTCCGTGCCGCCGTGGCCGGGGCTCGTGCCGGACGTGCTGCCGGTGCGGGCGAGCGGCGGCAGCCCGGGCCCGTCGACGCCCTGCAGCCGGGTCCGCGCGACCACCTGCTGCACCGTCGCGACCCGCTCGGAGCGGCCGCGGCCGATGAAGCTGACGCTCCAGTGCAGCAGCGCGGTGACCCGGCTCTTGAACGCCGTCAGGTAGACGAGGTGGATCACCAGCCACATCAGCCAGGCCAGGAAGCCGGAGAAGCGCATCGGCCCGACCTGGGCGACGGCGCGGGCGCGGGCGATGACGGCCATCGAGCCCTTGTCCCAGTAGTGGAACGCCCCGGGCTCGGACCGCCCCTTCGAGCCGCGCCTTGATCGTCTTCGCGGCGTGCTTGCCGCCCTGCAGGGCGACCTGGGCGACGCCGGGGTTGCCGGTGGCGGCCATGTCGCCGAGCACGAAGACCTCGGGGTGGCCCGGCAGGGTGAGGTCGTGCGTCGACCTGCACCCGGCCGGCGCGGTCGGTCTCGCGCGCCGGACTGCTCGGCCAGCAGCCGCCCGAGCGGGGCGGCGGCGACCCCGGCGGCCCAGACCTTGGTGCGCGCGACGATGCGGCGCCGGCTGCCCGCCGGCGTCCTCGACCTCGATGCCCGTGCGCGTCGACGCCGACGACCTTCGCGCCGAGCTGCACCTCGACGCCGAGCCGCTTCAGCTCGCGCTCGGCGCCCGCGGACAGGTCGCCGCCGAACGCGCCGAGCACCTCGTCGGCGGCGTCGACGAGGACGACGCGCGTGGTGGACGGGTCGATGCTGCGGAAGTCCCGCGACAGGGTGCGCCGCGGCGAGCTCGGCGATCTGCCCCGCCATCTCGACCCCGGTCGGGCCGGCGCCGACGACGACGAACGTCAGCCAGGCGTCGAGCTCGTCCGGGTCGGTCTCGAGCTCGGCCATCTCGTAGGCGCCGAAGATGCGGCCGCGCAGCTCCAGGGCGTCGTCGATGGTCTTGAGCCCGGGCGCGAACTCGGCGAAGTGGTCGTTGCCGAAGTAGGACTGGCCGGCGCCCGCGGCGACGACGAGCGAGTCGTAGGGGGTGACGGTGGTGCGGCCGAGGATCTCGAGGTGACGGTGCGGGCCGTCAGGTCGACGTCGACGACCTCGCCCAGCAGCACGGTCGCGTTCTTCTGCCGCCGCAGGATGCCGCGGGTCGGCGGGCGCGATCTCGCCCTCGGACAGGATGCCGGTGGCCACCTGGTAGAGCAGCGGCTGGAACAGGTGCGTCGTCGTGCGGTCGATGACGGTGACCTCGACGTCGGCGCGCTTGAGCGCCTTGGTCGCGAACAGGCCGCCGAAGCCCGAGCCGACGACGACGACGCGGTGCGGGTGCTGGCTGCTCATGCGGACCTCCAGGGCGCTCCGGGGTGGTGCCTGCCCAGTCAACGCCGTACCCGCGCGGTCCCCGACCCGACCGCGGGCTGTGCCGTGCGCCACGCGAGTGCGCCGAACCGCTCACGTCCGGGCGCCGCGCAGGTCGACACTGCGGGCATGCGCCTGCTGTCCGCCGCCCTCGCGGCCGCCCTCGCTCGTCCCGCTGGTCGCCGTCGCCGTGCCCGCCGCCCCCGCCTCGGCGGCCTGCGCGACCCGCACCAGCAAGAGCCTGTCCGGCACCGTGTACGGCCAGGACGGGCGCGACGTGAACGTCAGCCTCGGCTTCGACGTGCTCGACGCGCAGGGCCGCGCGATCGACGCCGACCCGGCGTCCTCGACCTACGGGTGCGCCAAGACCGGCGGCTACTCGGTCCCGCAGACCTACCTCAACCACTTCGTCACGTTCGAGGGCGCCGCTCCGGGCACGGTGATGAAGGACGGGAACCGCACCACGCGCGCCTGGCGGGTGACCTCGCTGCCCAGCAACGCCGCCGACCGTGTGGGTCGAGGCGTACTCCCGCGGCTACCAGGGCTCGCCGTGCAAGGACAGCAAGGGGAACTGGTGCTTCAACCCCACCGACGTCCGCAAGTACGGCTACGCGAACAAGATCAAGGTCCCGGTCGGGACCGCGGGCGTGAAGGTCGTGCTGCCGACCACGTGCGGCTACGGCGGCACCGCGGGCTCGATCGTCGGCAAGGGCGTCGACAGCGCGGGCCGGCCGGTCACCCTCTCGCAGGTCTACGCGTGGACCGAGTCGTCGTGGAACGCGGCGCCCGGCCTGCACGGCTGGGGCGCGCACAAGCCGACCAGCAGCACGCTACGCCGTGCGGTCGCTGGCGGCCGGCCAGACCTACCGGGTCTGGGCCTACGGCCCGCGGGGCAACCGGGTGGTCCTCAAGGGCGTGAAGGTCGCGGCGTGCAGGAGCACGCCGCTGAACATCCGCGTCTGAGGCGGTCCGGCCCGCACACTGGTCGCGTGCTCCGCCGCTCCCCGCTCCTGCTCGCCCCCTTCCTGCTCGCAGCCCTGGCTCTGCCCGCCGCGGCCCAGGAGGCCCCCGACGGCGCGCCTGCTCCCGCGCCCGCTCCCGCCGAGCCGGCGCTGACCGGCACGATCGACGGGACGGACGGGCGCGCCGTCAACGCGCTGCTCGGCTTCGACTGGCTGGACGCCCAGGGCCGGCACCTGGACCGCAACGGCTGCGTGCAGTCCGAGGCCTGCCCGCTGCGCGGCTACGCCACGGTGCTGCGGACCAACCCGACCCTGCCGGCCACCGGGTCCGCCGACACCTCGACGGCGACGACGACCTGGAGCGTCCAGCCGCCGCCCGGCGCGGTCCGGCTGTTCCTGGAGGCCTACCCGCAGGACGAGCGGCTGCGGACCGTCGAGGAGCGCTACGGCCACGCCATGCGGCACGGTGTCGCCCTGCCGCACGACGGCCCGCTGCCGCTGCGCCTGCCGCTGGTGCGCTGCGACGAGGGCGGCGCCGTCGGGACGGTCCGCGGCACGGCCACGCGCGACGGCGCGCCGGCGCCGCTGACCCGCGTCGTCGCCTGGTCGCTGGAGGCGTTCGACCCGGTCAGCCGCCCGGTGCTGGGCTGGAACATCGGCACGGCGTCGGCGGACGGGACCTTCGTCGTGCCGAACCTGGTCGCCGACCAGCGCTACCAGGTGTGGGTCACCGCGGCCGACGGCGCCGTCCGCAAGAGCTTCGGCGTGGCCGTGCCGCGGTGCGCGGAGACCCAGCTCGCCGTCTCCTTCGACCCGCCGCCCGTGGCCGAGCCCGCGCCCGAGGAGCCCGCGCCCGTCCCGCCGCCGCCCGCGCCGGTGCTGCCGCGCAGCGTCGTGGGGGTCGGGGAGAGCGCCGTCGTCGAGGGCACGGCAGCCCCGGGCGCCGCCGTCGAGCTGCTCGCCGCCGACCGCCCCGGTGGCGCGCTGCGCGTGGTGCGCACCGGGACGGCCTCCCCGAGCGGCTACTACGTCTTCTCCGTCGCCCCGACGACGACGACCGAGCTGCGCGTCCGCACCGGCGGCGAGCCCGGGGCGCCGGCCGTGCTGCAGGTGCGCAGCCGGGTCTCGGCCGGCTACGCCCGCACCGCGCCGAAGACCTACCGGGTCAGCGGGGGCGTGCGGCCGGCCCGCGCCCAGGACGTCGCGCTGTACCTGCGCACGGGCGGCGGGCGCCGCCTGCTGTCGACCGCGCGGACGGGCGCCGACGGCCGGTACGCCTTCTCGCGGCGCTTCGCCGTGGCCGGCACGCTCGACCTGTTCGTCGTCGCCCGGGCCGATGCGCGCAACGCCGAGGGCGCCAGCCCGGTCACCCGCGTGCCGGTGCGCTGAGCCGCGTCTAGGGTCGCTGCGTGACGCAGGCAGACCCCCGGCGCCGCGTCCCCCGCACGGACGCGCTGCTCGCCGACCCGGCCCTGCGGGACGCGCAGCAGCGGCTCGGGCGGGCGGCGGTGAAGTCCGCCGTCGAGCAGGCGCAGGCACGGGCGCGGGCCGGGGAGCTCGCCCCCGAGGACGTCGCCGCCGCCGCGCTCGCCGCCCTGCCCGCCCGGGCGACCACCCTGCGGCCGGTCCTGAACGCCACCGGCATCGTGCTGCACACCAACCTCGGGCGGGCCCCGCTGTCGCCGGCCGCGGTCGAGGCGGTGGCCGCCGTCGCGGGCTACGCCGACGTCGAGTTCGACCTCGCCACGGGCGCCCGGGCCCGGCGTGGCCGCGGTGCCCTGCAGGCGCTCGCCGACGCCGTCCCGGACGCCGGCTCGGTGCTCGTCGTCAACAACGGCGCGGCGGCCCTGGTGCTCGCGACGACGGCGCTGGCGGCGGGCCGGGAGGTGCTGGTCAGCCGCGGCGAGATGGTCGAGATCGGCGACGGCTTCCGGCTGCCCGACCTCATCGCCTCGACCGGGGCGCGGCTGCGCGAGGTGGGCACCACCAACCGCACCCACCTGCGCGACTACGCCGACGCCGTCGGGCCCGACACCGGCTGCGTGCTCAAGGTCCACCCGAGCAACTTCCGGGTCGAGGGCTTCACCAGCAGCGTCGACGTCGCCGCGCTGGCCGGCCTGGGGGTCCCCGTCGTCGCCGACGTCGGCAGCGGCCTGCTCGCCCCCGACCCGCTGCTGCCCGACGAGCCCGACGCCCGCACCGCCCTGCGTGCCGGGGCCGCCGTCGTCACCTGCAGCGGCGACAAGCTGCTGGGCGGC
Organism: uncultured Actinomycetota bacterium; assembly: GCA_963815615.1. Taxonomy (GTDB): domain Bacteria; phylum Actinomycetota; class Actinomycetes; order Mycobacteriales; family SCTD01; genus RYN-122. The sequence goes on from CAWFHF010000001.1 coordinate 95,612, forward strand.
CCGCAGGCCGGGCTGGTGCTCGGGCAGGCCGACGTCGTCGAGCGGCTGCGGCGGCACCCGCTGGCCCGCGCCCTGCGCGTCGACAAGCTGACCCTGGCCGCGCTCGAGGCGACCCTGCGGGGGCCGCTGCCGCCGACGTGGCAGGCGCTGCGGGCCGACACCCGCGCCCGCACGCAGGCGCTGGCGGAGGCGCTGGGCGCGCCGGTGGTGGAGCACGCGGGCGCCGTCGGCGGGGGAGGGGCGCCCGGGCAGGAGCTGCCCGGCTGGGCGGTCGCGCTCGACCCGGCGCTGGCCCTGCCGCTGCGGGAGCGCGGCGTCGTCGGGCGGGTGGCCGACGGGCGGCTGCTGCTCGACCTGCGGGCGGTCCCGGCCGGGCACGACGCCGACGTCGAGGCCGCGGTGCGCGCGTGCACGTCGTAGCGACGGCCGGGCACGTCGACCACGGCAAGTCGACCCTGGTGCGCGCGCTCACCGGCATGGAGCCCGACCGGTGGGCCGAGGAGCGCCGCCGCGGCATGACCATCGACCTCGGCTACGCCTGGGCGCCCCTGCCGTCGGGCGAGGTGCTGGGGTTCGTCGACGTCCCGGGGCACCAGCGGTTCATCGGCAACATGCTGGCGGGGCTCGGCCCGGCGCCCGCGGTGATGGTCGTGGTCGCCGCCGACGAGGGCTGGCGCCGGCAGTCGGGCGAGCACCTGGCCGCCGTCGACGCCCTCGGCCTGACGCACGGCCTGCTGGCCGTCACCCGCAGCGACCTCGCCGACCCCGGCCCGGCCACCGCGCAGGCGCTGGAGCAGCTGCGCGGCAGCAGCCTCGGCGAGGTCGAGGCGGTGGCGGTCAGCGGGGCGACCGGGCAGGGGCTGGCCGACCTGCAGGCGGCCCTCGACCGGCTGGTCGCCCGGCTGCCCGCGCCCGACACCGCGGCTGCGGTGCGGCTGTGGGTCGACCGCGCCTTCACCGTGCGGGGCAGCGGCACCGTGGTCACCGGCACGCTCGGGCAGGGGGTGCTGCAGGTCGGCGACACCCTGGAGCTCGACGGCCGCGAGGTGCGGGTGCGCGGCCTGCAGAGCCTCGGGCAGCCCTACGACGAGGTCCGGGCGGTCGCCCGCGTGGCGGTGAACCTGCGCGGGGTCGAGCGCGACGACGTCTCCCGCGGGTCCGTGCTCGCCACGCCCGGGACCGGCCGCACCACGAGCACCGTCGACGCGAGGCTGACCACCGTCGAGGGGCTCGCCGGCGACCTGGTGCTGCACGTCGGCAGCGCGTCGGTCCCGGTGCGGCTGCGCCCGCTCGGCGGCGACGTCGTGCGGCTGCAGCTGCACCGCCCGCTGCCGCTGCGGGCGGGCGACCGGGCGCTGCTGCGCGACCCCGGGCTGCAGGCCGTCGCCGCCGGCGTCCTCGTGCTCGACGCCGACCCGCCCGTCCTGCGGCGCCGCGGGGCCGCCGCCGCGCGGGCCGGGGACCTCGCCGGCGGGGTGCCCGACCTGGCGCAGGAGGTCCGCCGCCGGGGAGCCGTCCTGCGGGCCGACCTCGCCGCCCTCGGGGTCGAGCGGGGACGAGAGCGACGGTGCGGGCCGAGGGGGACTGGCTGGTCGACCCCGGCACCTGGAGCGGCTGGACCGGGGCGCTGCGGCGCGCCGTCGACGCCTTCGACCGCACCCAGCCGGGGCTGCCGCTGGAGGCCGCCCGGCGCGCCGTCGGGCTGCCCGCGCCGGCGCTGCTCGGCCCGCTGGTGGCCGCCGCCGGGCTGGAGAGCGCGGGCGGCCGGGTGCGCCGCCCGGGCACCGTGCCGCAGGTCGCGCCCGGGGTCGACGCAGGTCGCCGCCCGGCTGGCCGCCGACCCCTTCGACGCCCCCGAGCAGGCCGACCTCGACGCCCTGCGGCTCGGGCCCGCGCGAGCTCGCCGCCGCCGAGACCGCGGGCCGGCTGCTGCGGGTCGGGCCCGTCGTCCTGCTGCCCGACGGCCCGGCCCGGGCGATGCGCGTGCTCGCCGGGCTGCCGCAGCCGTTCACCCTCAGCGCGGCGCGGCAGGCCCTCGGGCACCACCCGCGGGTCGCCGTCCCGCTGCTCGAGCTGACCGACGCGCGCGGCTGGACCCGCCGGCTCGACGGGAACCTGCGCGAAGTGGTCAGGTAGCGGTCCCCGACCCCCAGGAGGTCCTCCGTGCCCCAGCAGGTCCGTGCCGTCGTCGCCCTGGCGAAGGGCCAGCCCGTCTCCGTCGAGACCATCACGATCCCCGACCCCGGCCCGCACGAGGTCGTGGTCGCGGTCGAGACCTGCGGGGTCTGCCACACCGACCTGCACTACCGCGAGGGCGGGATCAACGACGACTTCCCCTTCCTGCTCGGCCACGAGGCGACCGGGCGCGTGGAGACCGTCGGCGACGCCGTCACGCAGGTGGCCGTCGGCGACCGCGTCGTGCTCGCCTGGCGCGCCCCCTGCGGGCAGTGCCGCGCGTGCCGGCGGGGCCGCCCGCACCTGTGCTTCGACAGCCGCCACCAGGGCGGCACCATGACCCTGCAGGACGGCACCCCGCTGTCGCCCGCCCTCGGGCTGGGGGCCTTCGCCGAGAAGACGCTGGTCGGCGAGGGCGCCTGCATCAAGGTCGACGAGCGGGCCGACCCGGCCGCCGTCGGCCTGCTCGGCTGCGGCGTCATGGCCGGCTGGGGCGCCGCCGTCCACACCGCGCCCGTCCAGCAGGGCGACACCGTCGCGGTCCTGGGCTGCGGCGGCGTGGGCGACGCCGCGGTCGCCGGGGCCGTCTACGCGGGCGCCCGGCAGGTCATCGCCGTCGACCTGGACGACCGCAAGCTGGAGTGGGCCAGGGGCTTCGGCGCCACCCACACGGTCAACGCCGGCAGCGGCGACGTCGTGCAGGCCCTCAAGGACCTCACCGGCGGCTTCGGCCCCGACGTCGTCATCGACGCGGTCGGGATCCCGGCCACCTACCGGCAGGCGTTCGAGGCGCGCGACCTCGCCGGCACCGTCGTGCTCGTCGGCGTCCCGTCGCCGGACGCCCGGCTCGACCTGCCGCTCATCGAGTACTTCGGCCGCGGCGGCGCCCTGAAGAGCTCCTGGTACGGCGACTGCCTGCCCAGCCGCGACTTCCCGCTGCTCGTCGACCTGTACCTGCAGGGCCGCTTCGACCTCGAGGCCTTCGTGTCCGAGCGCATCGGCCTGGACGACGTCGAGGAGGCGTTCGACAAGATGGAGCGCGGCGAGGTGCTGCGCTCGGTGGTGGTCCTGTGACCGCCCGCATCGAGCACCTGGTCACCTCCGGCACGTTCAGCCTCGACGGGCAGACCTTCGACGTCGACAACAACGTCTGGCTGCTCGGCGACGACGACGAGGTGCTCGTGGTCGACGCGCCGCACGACGCCGACGCGATCGCCGCGGCCGTCGGCGACCGCACCGTCGTCGCGATCGCCTGCACGCACGCGCACGACGACCACGTGCGGTCGGCTCCCGAGCTCGCCGAGCGCTGTCGCGCCGCGGTGCTGCTGCACCCCGACGACCGCGTGCTGTGGGACCTCGTCGCACAGCGGCCGCGAGCCCGACGGCGCGCTGCGCGAGGGGATGCGCTGCAGGTCGCGGGGACGACGTGCACGTGCTGCACACCCCCGGCCACGCACCGGGCGCCGTCTGCTTCTCGGTGCCCGACCTCGGCGTCGTCTTCACCGGCGACACCCTGTTCGCCGGCGGGCCGGGAGCGACGGGGCGCTCGCACAGCAACTTCCCGACGATCCTGGACTCGATCCGCACCCGGCTGTTCACCCTGCCGCCGGAGACCCGGGTGCTCACCGGGCACGGCGACGAGACGACCGTGGGAGCAGAGGCGCCGACCTACGACGCCTGGGTGAAGCGCGGCTCGTGACCCTGCTGCACCCCCTGCTGGCCGCCCGCTGGAGCCCGCGCGGCTTCGACCCCGGTCACGTGCTGACGCGCGACGCCCTGCTGCCGCTGCTCGAGGCGGCCCGCTGGGCGCCGTCGTCGGGCAACACCCAGCCGGCGCGGTGGGCCGTCGTCCTGCGCGAGGACCCGCTGCACCCCGGCCTGGTGGAGGCGCTCAAGCCCGGCAACCGCACGTGGGCGCCGCGGGCGTCGGCGCTGCTGGTCGCCGTCGCCCTGCAGCAGGACGAGACCGGGCGGCCCTACCGCTCGGCCGCCCACGACACGGGGCAGGCGGTCGCGCACCTGTCGCTGCAGGCCGTGGCCGAGGGGCTGCACACCCACCAGATGGGCGGCTTCGAGCGGGACGGCGTCAGCGCCCTGCTCGGGCTGACCGAGGTGCAGGTGCCGGCCGTCGTCGTCGCCGTCGGGGTGCTCGGCGGGCCGCCGCTCGACGACGCCCTCGCCGCCCGCGAGGCCGCGCGAGCGGGTCCGGCGCCCGCTGGCCGAGCTGCTGCTGTGACCCCCTACGACGCCGTCGTGCTCGCGGGCGGGTCGGCCCGGCGGCTCGGCGGCGTCGACAAGCCCGGCCTCGACGTCGGGGGCCGCAGCCTGCTCGACCGGGTGCTGTCGGCGGTGGCGGACGCCGGGCGGGTCGTCGTCGTCGGGCCGGAGCGGCCGAGTGGCGCGGCCGGTGGTGTGGGCGCGGGAGGACCCGCCCGGCGGGGGGCCGGCCGCTGCCCTGGCCGCGGGCCTCGTGCACGTGCGGGCGGAGCGGGTGGTGGTGCTCGCCGCCGACCTGCCCTTCCTCGACCCGGCCACGGTCGCCCTGCTGCGTGGCGCCGCCGAGGGCGCGGACGGGGCGCTGCTGGTGGACGCCGACGGCCGCGACCAGGTGCTGACGTCCTGCTGGTCGACGGCCCTGCTGCGCGCGCGGGCCGACGGCGACCTCGCCGGGCGGCCGCTGCGCGCCCTGCTGCGCGGGCTGGACCCGGTCCGCCTGGCGGCGCCCGACCCGCGCGCGGTCCAGGACGTCGACACCCCCGAGGACCTCGCCCGGGCCCGGCAGGGGTCCGCCGAGGGCTCCGCGTCAGGGCTGAGGGCGGCGCAGCCCCAGCCCGACCGCGGCGCAGCCGAGCGCCGCGACGGCCGAGGCGGCCCACGGCGCCGTGGAAGGCGCCCAGCGCCTCGCCGGGACCGGGCTCGCCGAGCACCGCGACGAGCACGGCGACGCCGAGGACCGCGCCGAGCTGCCGGGCGGTGGCGTTGACGGCGGACCCGCCGCCGTACGCCGCGGGCGGCAGCGCCTGGGCCGCGGCGGCGCCGAGCGCGGAGAAGGCGAAGCCGATGGCGAGCCCGACGAGGATGCTGCCCGGCAGGAAGTCGGTCAGGTAGGCCGGCTCGGCCGTGGTGCGGGTGCCGAGGAAGACCAGCCCGCCGAGCATCGACAGCGCGCCGGGGACGACGACGACGCGGAAGCCGTAGCGGTCGGCGAGCCGGCCGGCGAAGGGCGCGGTGGCGGCGGCCAGCAGGGGGCTCGGCAGGACGGCGACGGCGGTGCGCAGCACCGAGTACTGCCAGACGCCGGTGAGGAACAGGACGTTGCACAGGATGGTGGAGAAGAAGGCGGTGGCGAACAGCAGCGTGCCGGCGGTGGCCAGGCTGAAGGTCCGCACCCGGAACAGCAGCACCGGCAGCACCGGGCTCGGGTGGCGCAGGGCCCGCAGGACCAGCACGGGCACGGCGACGGCGGCGACGGCGAAGGCGCCGACCACCCGGGCCGACGACCAGCCCCACTCCTGGCCCTGCACGAGCCCGAGCGACAGCAGCCCGAACACGGCGGTCACGAGCACGACGCCGGGCACGTCCGGGCGCGCGTCCTCGGGGGCGGCGCCGGTCGACTCGCGCAGGACCCGCCGGCCGACCAGCACGGCGACGGCGCAGAACGGGAGGTTCACCAGGAACACCCACCGCCAGCCGGGCCCCTGCACGAGCAGCGCGCCGAGCACGGGACCGGAGGCCGCGGCGACCGCTCCGGCGGCGCCCCACAGCCCGACGGCGGACGCCCGGCGCGACAGCGGGAACTCCGGCAGCAGCAGGGCGAGCGAGGCGGGGACGAGCAGCGCGGCGCCGACGGCCTGCAGCGCGCGGGCGCCGACCAGGGCGGGCACCGACGGGGCGAGGCCGCAGAGCGCGGAGGCCACGGCGAACACTCCCAGGCCGTACAGGAACGCCTTCTTGCGGCCGCGGGCGTCGGCGAGCCGGCCGGTGGTGACCAGCAGGGCGCCGAACACGACGGCGTAGGCGTTGAGCACCCACGACAGCCCGGCCCGGCTGACGGTCGGGAAGTCGGCCGACAGCGCCGGGAAGGCGATGTTGACGACGGTCGTGTCGAGGAAGACGACGAAGACGCCGGCCGCCGAGACCGCCATCGTCTTCCAGGCGTGCGCAGGGACCTTCTCGACCGCGACGGCGGTGGGCGCGCTCAGGGGCAGGGCGGTCACGGCAGGCTCCTCGGGCTGGCGGGGACCCAGGTATAACAGTGTTATGGCAGCGCGTCCAGCAGGATGGGGCACGTGACCGGGGCGAGCGAGCAGGACCGCCACCGCGCGCTCGTCGAGGTGGCCGCCCGGGTGCTGGCCGAGCAGGGCCCCCACGGGCTCTCGCTGCGGCGGGTCGCGGCCGAGGCCGGGGGCTCCACCCAGCTCGTCTACACGCTGTTCGGCGGCAAGCCGGGGCTCGTGGACGCCCTCTACGCCGAGGGCTTCCGCCGGCTGGCCGCCGCGCACGACGCGGCGCTGTCCGGTGCCCCCGGCCCGGGCGACCCCGCCCGGATCGTCGCCTGCGGACGGGCCTACCGGGCCTTCGCACGCGCGGAGCCCGCGTTCTTCTCGGTGATGTTCGGGCGCGCCGTGCCGGGCTTCACGCCCAGCAGGGAGACCCGGCACCGCGGCCGCGACAGCACCTTCGGCGTCCTCGTGCGCACCGTGCAGGAGTGCCTGGACGCCGGGACGCTGCGCGCGGGCAGCGCCCGCGACCTCGCCCGCGTCTGCTGGGCCACCGCGCACGGGCTGACCTCGCTCGAGCAGGCCGGCCTGCTCGGCGGGGAGGACGTGGACGCCTTCGTCGAGGCCGCGCTGCACGTGCCCGTGGACGCCCACCGTCCCCGGGGGCCCGGCGGCTGACCGGCCGGTCAGCCGGGTCCTCGGGCCTCAGACGCCGGCGGGACGGCCGGCGCGCGGGCGCAGGTACACCGCCCAGGTGACGGCGGCGCACACCAGGTAGAAGCCGATGAACGCGACGTAGGCGATCTCGGCGTCGCCGCGGCGCAGGAACGACTCGCGGATGGCGAGCTGCACCAGCACGCCGCCGAAGGCACCGACCGCGCCGGCGATGCCGACGAGAGCGCTGGCCAGGCGCCGGTCCTGGTCCCCCGTGCGCGCCCGCCGCGCAGGGACTCGGCGTGGAAGACGGCCGGGATCATCTTGTACACCGAGCCGTTGCCGAGGCCGGTCAGGCAGAACAGGACCGTGAAGGACACCGCCAGCAGCGGGATGGACTCCGACCGCGCCGCCCACAGCACGAGCACGGCCGCGACGGTCATGGCCAGGAAGGTCCAGAAGGTGACCGTCGAGCCCCGGTAGCGGTCGGCCAGCGCCCCGCCCAGCGGTCGCACCAGCGAGCCGGCGAGGGCGCCGAGCCAGATGTAGTCGATCGGGCGCTCGGCCCCGGCGGCCGCGAGCACCTGACCGAAGGCGAAGCCGAAGCCGATGAAGCTGCCGAACGTGCCGATGTAGAGGAAGGAGATGATCGCCGTGTGCGGGTGGCGGGCGACCTCGCGCAGCGCGCCCTTGTCGTTGCGTGCGTCGCGACAGGTTGTCCATCCGCGTCCAGGCGAGCACGGTCGCCAGCACCACGAGCGGCAGGTAGAGGTAGAGCATCACGCGCGGGTCGGTGGTCGGGCCGGCGGCGTGCAGCACGAGGGCGCCCACGACCTGCACCGCGGCGACGCCCAGGTTCCCGGCGCCCGCGTTGAGACCGAGGGCGCGGCCCTTCAGCCGCTGCGGGTAGAAGTTGTTGATGTTCGCCATCGAGGAGGCGAAGTTGCCCCCGCCGACGCCGGCGAGCGCCGTGACGGCGAGCAGCGTGCCGAGCGGGACGCCGGGCTCGAGGACGAACAGCGCGAGGACGGCGGGCACCAGCAGCAGGCCCGCCGACACCACCGTCCAGTTGCGGCCCCCGAACGTCGCGACGGCGAACGTGTAGGGCAGGCGCACGAGGGAGCCGAGCAGCGCGGGCGTCGTCGTGAGCAGGAACTTGTCGGTGACGGTGAAGCCCCAGACGGGCTCCGGCATGAACAGCACCATCACCGACCAGATGACCCAGACCGAGAAGCCGATGTGCTCGGACAGGATCGAGAAGGCCAGGTTGCGGCGGGCGGTGCGCGCGCCGACGGCGTCCCAGAACTGCGGGTCCTCGGGCTCCCAGCGGTCGATCCAGCGGCCCTCGCGGCGCTGCAGGAGGTCGTCGTCGGAGGGTGCCGGGCGGGTCTCGGCGGTCAGCGGCAGGGTCACGGGGGCTCCTCGGGTGCAGGGGCGACGGGGTCGTGGCGGACGCTAGGGAGCCGTGGTCTCCCGCCCGTCTCGCCGCCGCGGCGGCGCCGTCACGTCCTGCGCACGGCGCCGTCAGACCGGCTGTGAGCCCGGCGCCGCCAGCCGGTAGCCCCGCTTCACGACCGTCTGCACGACGACGCCGGCCGGGCCGAGCGCACCGCGCAGGCGGGCGACCGTCATCTCGACCGCGTGCTCGTCGGCGACCTCGCCGGGCCAGGCGCGGCGCAGCAGCTCGGGCCGGGACAGCACGGCGCCGCCGGCCTCGACCAGCGCCGCCAGCACCCCGACCTGGCGGCCGGTCAGGGCGACCGGACGCGCCGTCGACCAGCACGGTGTGGCCGCGCAGCTCCAGGACGTGCGCGCCGGCGACGAGCACGCGCGTGCGGCGGGCGGGCAGCTCCTCGACGACGGTGCGGACCAGCGCGCCGAGCCGGGCGCGCTCGGGCTGCACGGTGGGGACGCCGAGGCGCTCCAGGGGCGCGGCGGTCACCGGGCCGACGCAGGCCGCGAGCACCGGCCCGGACAGCGCGGTCAGCACCCCCTCGCGACGCCCCTCCTCGTCGGCGGTGGCGAGCAGGCTGGCGACCGCGGGGGCGCTGGTGAACACGACGCAGTCGACCGCGGCGGTGGCCAGCTGGGCCACGAGGCGCCGCAGCGGGGCCAGGTCCTCGGCGGGGACCCAGCGGTACACCGGCACCTCCAGGACCGTGGCGCCCGCGTCGCGCAGGGCGCCGAGGAAGCCCGGCGCGGGCTCCCCGTGCAGCTGCACCGCGACGGTGCGCCCGGCCACCCCCTGCTCCAGCAGCCGCGCCAGCACCTCGTCGGAGGCCTCGCTCTCCGGCGACCACGTCTCGGACAGCCCGGCGGCCCGCACGGCGCCCTTGACCTTGGGCCCGCGCGCCAGCAGCTCGGCCGCACCGATCTGCCGCCGCAGCTGGTCGCCGAGGCCCCAGCCGTCCGCCGCCTCCATCCAGCCGCGGAACCCGATGCCGGTGGTGGCCACGACGACGTCCGGCGCGGAGGCCAGGCACGCCCGGGTGGAGGCCAGCAGCTCCTCGTCGTCGCCGGTCGGCACGATCCGGATGGCCGGGGCCTCCACGACGCGCGCGCCGCGGCGCTCGAGCAGGGACGTGAGCTCCTCGCGCCGCCGGGCCGCGGTGACGGCGACGGTGAAGCCGGACAGCGGCAGCGGCTCCGGAGCGGGCTCGACGGCGTCTGCGGGGGTGTCCACGCTCCCACCCTGCCCGCCGCACGTTGCCGGACTGTTGCGCGGGCGTGCCGGGCGCCGGCGCACAGCGTGAGGTGCGCCGCATGAGGACCATGTCACCGCGCCGACACGCACGGGACACGACCGCGAGACGCCCGGCCCGCACCGTCGACGTCGTGACCGCGACCCTCCCCGTTCCCGCCGCTGCCCTGCCGGGCACCGCGACGGCGACCCGCTGCCCGTACTGCGCCCTGCAGTGCGCGATGTCGCTGTCCCCGCTGCCAGGGGGCGGCGCCGAGGTGGCGGCCGGCCCCGGCGGGCTGTGCCGCAAGGGCTGGACGTCGGCCGACCTGCTGGTGTCGCCGCACCGGCTGACGACGCCGCTGGTGCGCCGGCCGCAAGGGCGGCCCGCTGCTGCCGGCCTCCTGGGACGAGGCGCTCGACGCCGCGGCCGCCGGCCTGCGGGCCGCCCAGGCCGCCGGCGGTCCGGACGCCGTGGCGGTGTTCGGCGGCGGAGGCCTGACCAACGAGAAGGCGTACGCGCTCGGCAAGTTCGCCCGGGTCGCGCTGCGCACCAGCCAGATCGACTACAACGGCCGCTGGTGCATGAGCTCGGCGGCCGCCGCCGCCACCCGGGCCTTCGGGCTCGACCGCGGCCTGCCGTTCCCCGTGGCCGACGTCGAGACAGCCGGGTGCGTGCTGCTCGTCGGCAGCAACGTCGCGGAGACGATGCCGCCCTTCATGGCGCACCTGGCCCGCCAGCGCGCGGCCGGCGGCACCCTGGTGGTGGTCGACCCGCGCCGGACGCCGACCGCGGCGGCCGCCGACCTGCACCTGCAGCCGCTGCCCGGCACCGACCTCGCGCTCGCCCACGGCCTGCTGCACGTCGCCGTGCAGGAGGGGCTCGTCGACCTCCCCTACGTGCAGGCGCGGACGACCGGCTGGCAGGACGTCCTCGCCGTCGTCGGGCAGTGGTGGCCGGCGCGGGTCGAGAGCGTGACCGGGGTGTCCGAGCCGGACCTGCGGGAGGCGGTGCGCCTGCTGGCGGCGGCTCCCACGGCGATGGTGCTGACCGCGCGCGGCGCCGAGCAGCACAGCCACGGCGTCGACACCGTGCTCGCGCTCGTCAACCTGGCCCTCGCGCTCGGCCTGCCGGGGCGGCCCGGCTCGGGCTGGGGCTGCCTGACCGGGCAGGGCAACGGCCAGGGCGGCCGGGAGCACGGGCAGAAGGCCGACCAGCTCCCGGGGTACCGGAGCATCACCGACCCGGCCGCGCGGGCCCACGTGGCTGCGGTCTGGGGCGTGGACCCGGACAGCCTGCCCGGCCCTGGGCGCTCGGCCACCGAGCTGCTGGACGCCCTCGGCGACGGCGGCGGCCCGCGGGCGATGCTGCTGCTCGGCAGCAACCCGGTGGTCAGCGCGCCCGACGCCCGGCACGCCGCGCAGCGCCTCGGCTCGCTGGACTGCCTCGTCGTCGCCGACCTCGTGCTGTCGGAGACCGCCGCGCTGGCCGACGTCGTGCTGCCGACCGCGCAGTGGGCCGAGGAGTCCGGCACGACCACCAACCTCGAGGGGCGGGTGCTGCTCCGCGGGCAGGCGCTGACCCCTCCCGAGGGCGTCCGCACCGACCTGCACGTGCTCGCCGGGCTGGCCGAGCGGCTCGGCTGCACGGCCTCCTTCCCGACCGCGCCGGAGGAGGTGTTCGAGGAGCTGCGGCGGGCCAGCGCCGGCGGCCCCGCCGACTACAGCGGCGTCACCTACGACCGGCTGCGGGCGGGCGAGGCGCTGCACTGGCCGGTCCCGTCGACCGGCAGCGCGGGCACGCCCCGGCTGTTCCTCGACCGGTTCGCCACCCCGGACGGCCGCGCCCGCTTCCACCCCGTCGACCAGCCGGCGCCGGCCGAGCCGGTCGACGACGCCTGGCCGCTGCACCTGACCACCGGCCGGGTCGCCCTGCAGTACCAGTCCGGCGCGCAGACCCGCCGGGTCCCCGCCCTCACGGACGCCGCCCCGCACGCGTTCGTCGAGGTGCACCCGCGCCTCGCCGAGCGGCTCGAGGTCGCCGACGGCGAGCGGGTGCGGGTGTCCACCCGGCGCGGCGAGGCGTACCTGCGGGTGCGCCTCAGCACGGCGATCCGCGAGGACACGGTCTTCGTGCCGTTCCACTGGGCCGGCAAGCAGCGTGCCAACAGCCTCACCAGCAGGGCGCTGGACCCGGTCAGCCGGATGCCGTCGTTCAAGGTCTGCGCCGCCCGGCTCGACCGGCTGGCCGAGGGGGCGCGGTGAGGGTCGTCGTCGTCGGCAACGGCATGGCCGGGGCGCGGCTGGTCGAGGACCTGCTGCGCCGCGACCCGTCGACGCAGGTGACCGTCGTCGGCGCCGAGGACCGGCCCGCCTACAACCGCGTGCTGCTGTCGGACGTGCTGGCCGGCCGGCGCCGCGACACCGAGATCGACCTGGGCGGCCCGGCCGCCGCGGTGCGCCGCCTCGGCGTGCGCGTCACCGCCGTGGACCGCGACGCGCACACGGTCACCCTCGACGGCGGCGAGGTGCTGCCCTACGACGCCCTCGTCCTGGCGACCGGGAGCACGGCCGTGGTGCCCCCGGTGCACGGCATCGCCGGGCCGAGCGGCACCCTGCTGCCCGGCGTGCACGTGTTCCGCACCCTGGACGACTGCGCCGGCATCGCCGCCGCCGCCGGCCGCGCCCGCCGCGCGGTCGTCGTGGGCGGCGGGCTGCTCGGGCTGGAGGCCGCCCGCGGCCTGCTCCGCCACGGCCTGCAGGTCGACGTCGTGCACGGCGCCACCACCTCATGGACGTGCAGCTCGACGCCCTGGGCGGCGCCGTCCTGCGGCGGGCGGTGGAGGGCCTCGGCGTCGGGGTGCACCTGGGGTCGTTCGCCAGCAGCGTCACCGGCGGCCGCGCGTGACCGGGGTCGGCCTGGCGGACGGCCGGCTCGTCGAGGGCGACCTCGTGGTGCTGGCCTGCGGCGTGCGCCCCGAGACGACGCTCGCCCGCGCCGCCGGGCTGGCCGTCGAGCGCGGCGTCCTCGTCGACGACCAGCTCACCACCAGCGACCCGGACGTCTTCGCCCTCGGCGAGTGCAGCCAGCACCGCGGGACCGTCCACGGCCTGGTCGCCCCCGCGTGGGAGCAGGCCGCCGTCCTGGCCGAGGTGCTCACCGGCGGCGACGCCGCCTACACCGGCAGCCGCACGGTCGCCCGGCTCAAGGCGATGGACCTCGACGTCGCCGCCATGGGCGACGTGACCCCGGGCCTCGAGGACTGCCGCGACGGCGTCGAGGTGCTGCAGTTCGCCGACCCGGTGCGGCACGTCTACAAGAAGCTGGTGGTCACCGACGGCGTGGTCACCGGTGCGGTGCTGCTCGGCGACCTGTCGACCGTCGGTGCCGTCACCCAGGCCTTCGACCGCGGGACGGTCCTGCCGGCGGAGCGGCTGCACCTGCTGTTCGCCGGCCTGTCCGCGGGAGCCCCTGCCGAGCCCGAGGACGCCGACGTCGTCTGCACCTGCAACGCGGTCACCGCCGGCGCCCTGCGCACCTGCGGGGCCCGCACCGTGCCCGAGGCGGCGCTCGCCACCCGGGCCACCACCGGCTGCGGCACCTGCACCTCGTCCGTCGCCGCCCTGCTGCGCACCACCCCCGAGCTCGTGAGGAGCGCGTCATGACCCAGAGCCCCCAGCAGCGCCGCACCCTGGTCGTCGTCGGGCACGGGATGGTCGGCCACCGCCTGGTCGAGTCCGCCGTCGCCCGCGGGCTCACCGACGACTGGGACGTCGTCGTGCACGCCGAGGAGGACGTCGCGGCCTACGACCGGGTGGCCCTGTCGTCCTGGTTCGACGGGCGCGAGGACCTCTGCCTGGTGGCCGAGGACTTCTTCGAGCACCCGGCACTCGAGCTGCGGCTGTCCGACCCCGTGGTCGCGGTCGACGTCGGCGCCCGCACGGTCACCTCGCGCTGCGGCCTCGTCACCCCCTACGACGCGCTCGTGCTCGCGACCGGCTCCACGCCCTTCGTCCCGCCGGTCCCTGGCGCGACCGGACAGCGGCGCTTCGTCTACCGCACGCTCGACGACCTCGCCGCCATCCGGGACGCGGCGCAGGGCGCGCGCACCGGCGCGGTCGTCGGCGGCGGGCTGCTCGGCCTGGAGGCGGCCGGGGCGCTGCACGCCCTGGGACTGGCGACGACGGTCGTGGAGTTCGCGCCGCGGCTCATGCCGGTGCAGGTCGACGAGGCGGGCGGCGTCGCGCTGCGCCGCCTGGTCGAGGGCATGGGCGTGCAGGTCCGCCTGGGCGCCTCGACGCAGCGCATCGTCGAGCACGGCCGACGGCCTGCGGATGGAGTTCGCCGACGGCGACCCGCTCGACGTCGACCTCGTGGTCTTCTCCGCCGGCATCCGGCCGCACGACGCGCTCGCCCGTGACGCCGGGCTCGAGGTGGGCCCACGCGGAGGCATCGCCGTCGACGGGGCCTGCCGCACGAGCGCGCCGGACGTGTACGCCGTCGGGGAGTGCGCCCACGCCGCGGGCCGGACCTGGGGCCTGGTGGCTCCGGGGTACGCGCAGGCCGAGGTGGTCGTCGACCGGCTGCTGGGCGGCGCGGCGGAGTTCACCGGTGCTGACCTGTCGACGAAGCTCAAGCTGCTCGGGATCGACGTCGCGAGCTTCGGTGACGCGTTCGCCGCCACCCCCGGTGCCCTCGAGCTCGTCTGGGCCGACCCGGTGGCAGGCGTCTACAGCAAGCTCGTGGTGTCCGACGACGCCGGCACCCTGCTCGGCGGCGTCCTGGTCGGGGACGCGTCGCAGTACGCGCTGCTGCGACCGATGGTGGGCGGCCCGCTCCCCGGCAGCCCCGCCGACCTGGTGCTGCCCGCCCGCGACGGCGCCCCGGCCGGGGTCGGCGCCGCGGCCCTGCCCGACGGCGCGCAGGTCTGCTCCTGCACCGGCGTCAGCAAGGGGCAGGTCCGCTGCGCCGTCCGCGACGACGGCTGCCGCGACGTCGCCGCCGTCAAGGCCTGCACGGGCGCGGGCACGGTCTGCGGCTCGTGCGTCGGGCTGGTCAAGGACGTCGTCGCCCTGGAGCTGGCCTCCCTGGGCGTCGAGGCCAGCACGGCCCTGTGCGAGCACTTCGACCTGTCGCGCGCCCAGATGTTCGAGGTCGTCAAGGTGCGCGGCATCCGCACGTGGAGCCGGCTGCTCGCCGAGCACGGCAGGGGCGCCGGCTGCGACGTCTGCAAGCCGACGGCCGGCAGCATCCTGGCCAGCCTGCACGGCGAGCACGTGCTGGACGGCGAGCACGCCACCCTGCAGGACACCAACGACCACATGCTCGCCAACATGCAGAAGGACGGCACCTACTCGGTGGTGCCGCGCATCCCCGGCGGCGAGGTCACCCCCGAGCACCTCATCGTGCTCGGGCAGGTCGCCCAGGACTTCGGGCTCTACACGAAGATCACCGGCGGGCAGCGGATCGACCTGTTCGGGGCGCGGCAGGAGCAGCTGCCCCGGATCTGGCGCCGGCTCGTCGACGCCGGCATGGAGAGCGGGCACGCCTACGGCAAGAGCCTGCGCACCGTGAAGTCCTGCGTCGGCTCCACGTGGTGCCGCTACGGCGTGCAGGACTCCACCACGCTCGCCATCGACCTCGAGCTCCGCTACCGGGGGCTGCGCAGCCCGCACAAGGTGAAGATGGGGGTGTCCGGGTGCGCCCGGGAGTGCGCCGAGGCGCGGAGCAAGGACTTCGGCGTCATCGCCACCGACAACGGCTGGAACCTCTACGTCGGCGGCAACGGCGGCTTCCGCCCCCGCCACGCCGACCTGTTCCTCACCGACGTCGACACCGGCATGCTCGTGCGCACCATCGACCGGGTGCTGATGTTCTACGTCTTCACGGCCGACCGGCTGCAGCGCACCGCCCCCTGGGTCGAGTCGCTCGACGGCGGACTGGACCACCTGCGGGCCGTCGTCGTCGACGACAGCCTCGGGCTGTGCGCGGAGCTCGACGCCGCGATGGCCCGGCACGTCGCCGGCTACTCCGACGAGTGGGCCGACGTGCTCGCCGACCCGGACAAGCTGGCCCGCTTCGCCTCCTTCGTCAACGCCCCGGACGCGCCCGACCCGAGCGTCCGCTTCACCTCCGTGCGGGGACAGGCGCAGCCCGCGGGTCCGGTGCTCGTGGCCGGGCCCACCCTGCCCGTCAGCCCGCTGGAGGGAGCCCGGTGACCGCCGTCGCGCTGCCCGCCTGGACCACGGTCTGCTGGCTGCGGCAGCTGCAGCCCGGTCGCGGGGTCGCCGCGCTCGTCGACGGCGAGCAGGTCGCCCTGGTCCGCACCGCCGAGGGCTGGGTGCACGCGGTCGGCAACCGCGACCCCCGCAGCGGGGCGATGGTCATGGCCCGCGGGCTGGTGGGCAGCCGGGGAGACGTCCCGACCCTCGCCGCGCCCCTGTACAAGCAGGTGTTCGACCTGCGGACCGGCGTGTGCCTGGACGACCCCTCCCAGCGGCTCCCGGTGCACGCCGTGGCGGTCGTGGGCGGGCTGGTGTCGGTGCGGCTGGCGGGCTGACAGCCCGGACGGGTGGTCGGGCATGGCCCGGGCGGCGACCGGGGGAGGGGCCCGTCCCGGGGGTGCTCCTCGCCGGTGCGGCTGCCGACAGTCCCCCCGTGACCCGACGGACCGCCGCCCTGCACCCCGTGGCGCTCGTGACCCGCTGGAGCGGCTACTGCCTGCCCTGCGACGCCGACGAGCAGCCGCTGGCCCTGACCTGGACCGGGCGCAGCGGCCTGCGCGCCTGGCTGTCCGGGGCCGGCTGGCACGACGGCGAGCTGCGGCTGACCTGCGTCTGCTGCGGCGGCGTCGACGTCGTCGGCTGGGAGGACGAGCCGGAGCCGGAGGTGGTCGCCGTCGCGCAGCCGCCGCGCCGCCGCCGCCCCGCTGCCGCTTCCCCGCCGGCCCGGTGCGTGTCGTGCAGGTCCTCGACCTCGACGGGCCCACCGCCGGCGCCGTCCGCGCCGTCGCCGAGGTGCCCGCCCAGCGGGCGCCCTCGCGGGCCGAGCAGGGCGCGGCCGACGGCGACGCGCTCGACCTGCTGCACCTCGCGGGCTAGCCGCTCCCCAGCCGGGCCAGCAGGCCGGCACGCGCGTCCGGCCACTCGGCGGCGAGCAGGCTGTAGTACGCGCTGTCGCGCACGGTGCCGTCGGCCCGCAGCCGGTGGTGCCGCAGCGTGCCGTCGTAGGAGCAGCCGAGCCTGGCCACCGCGGCCCGCGACCGGGCGTTCCGCGCGTCGGTCTTCAGCGTCACCCGCTGCGCGCCCAGCTCCTCGAACGCGTGCCCGAGCAGCAGCAGCTTGCACGCCGGGTTGACGTGCGTGGCCCACAGCGGCCGGGCGTACCAGGTCCAGCCGATCTCGAGCCCGCCGACCTCGAGGTCGACGTCGAGGTAGGAGCTGCTGCCCTGCGCGCGCCCGTCGACGACGACCGCGTAGGCCGTGCGGCCCGGGTCCGCGACGGCCGCCTCCACGACGGCGGCCATGTCCTCGCGCGTGCGGGGCGAGGCGCGCAGCCACGCCCAGACCTGCGGGTCGCCGCCGCTGGTGGCGTGCAGGTCGTCGACGTGGTGCGCGGCCAGCGGCTCGAGCCGCACGCCGTGTCCCGCGAGGGCGCGACCGTCAGGCGCGCGCACGGGCCGGGTAGCGGGAGATCACGTCCCGCCCGAAGCGGGCCATCTCCTCGCGCTGCGGGGAGAACTGCAGCAGCATCAGGTCGACGCCGGCGTCCTCGTAGGCCCGGATCCGCTCGACCACCTGGTCGGGCGTGCCGACGAGCCCGGCCCGCAGGCCGCGGTTGCTGACGCTGTACTCCTCGAGCGAGACCTGCGACTCGAGCTGGCTGCCGGCGACGAAGTCCTGGTAGCTGGCGTACGCCTCGGGCGACGCCTGGACGTCGAGGATCCGGGCGAGCTCCTCCTGCGCCTCGGCCTCGCTGTCGCGCACGATCACGTAGCCGCTGACGCCGAACGAGAACGTCTTGCCGTGCTCGGCGGCCCGGGCGCTCATGTCGCGCACCTTGTCGGCGATGACCTCGGGCGGGTCGCCGTGCATGACGTAGGCCGTGCCGTACCGGCTGATGACCTCCTTGGCCTTGGGCGACTCGCCGCCCATGTAGAAGGTCGGCAGGCCGTCCGGCTTCGGCTCGAGGATGCAGCCCTCGAGGTCGTACAGGTCGCCGTGGTGGGTGACCGTGTCCTCGGTGAGCAGCCGCTGCACCAGGCCCATCCACTCCTCGGTGCGGGCGTAGCGGGCGTCGTGGACGTCGAAGGGCGCGCCGTACTGCGTCGCCTCGTCCTTCCACCACGAGCTGACGACGTTGAGGCTGATCCGGCCGGGCGCCAGCACCGACAGCGTGGACAGCGCCTTGGCCGTCAGGCTGGGGGAGTGGTAGTTCGGCCGGACGGCGAGCATCAGCTCCAGCCGCTCGGTGACCGCCGCGACGGCGGGCGCCAGGGTCCAGGCGTCCACCGACGGCGCCCGGTGGCCCTTGATGTCGTTGAGGTTCAGCTCGGCGATGAGCGAGAGGTCGAACCCGTGCTGCTCGCTCTCGACGACGAGGTCGCGCAGGTAGGGCCAGGTCAGCGGCATCTGCTCGTCGGCGACGTTGCGGAGCCACCCGCCGAAGATCGGCATCCAGTACCCGAAGCGCATGCGGTGAGCCTAGTCACTCGGGTGCTTGCAACAGGCAGCACCTGGGCAGGTGGGGGTCAGCCGACCTCTGGAGGACCCACCCCGTGAACGTCACCCGCGACATGCTCGTCAGCGAGCTGCAGGACCTGCTGCGCCTCACCGCGTTCGAGCAGACCATCGCCACCGTCCGCCGCGCGCAGGCCCGCACCAGCGCCGTGGAGCAGGAGCTCGCCGCCAACGCCGGCAAGGCCAAGGAGCGCGCCGCGCTGCTGGCCCAGGCGATCACGCAGGCCGGTGGCGTCCCCGACGTCGTCGGTGCGGCCCTCGGCAAGGTCGGCGCGTTCGCGACCACCCAGCTCAACCAGGTCCAGACGCTGCAGGGCGCCCTGCTCGGCGACCTCACGCTCGAGCACCAGCTGCGCGAGCGCACCCGCTACGCCCGCACCCTCGCGCAGACCCTCGGCGAGCAGCAGGTCCTGCCGGTCCTCGACCGGCTCGAGACCGCCCACACGGCCACCATCGACTGGCTCGAGGAGCGCCTGGCCGAGGTCGGCCGCACCGGCACCTCGCTGCTGAAGGCCACCCCGCTGCAGGCCGCCGTCGGCACCGTCCGCTCCTTCGCCGCCGCCCCGCTGGGCGCCGTCGCCGGGACGCTGAACTCCGCGACCGCCCTGCTGCGCCGCCGCACCCCGGCCGTCGTCGAGAGCGTCGAGAAGACCGTGTCCGAGGCCGTCACGACCGCCGAGACCACCGTCCGCGACACCGCCCGGTCCGTGGGCGGCACCGTCCGCGAGGCCGTGGACACCGCCGTGGACACCGCCGTGGACACCGCCGAGAGCAGCGTCGCCGGCGCCGCGCAGACCGTCGAGAGCCGCGTCCAGGACGCCGCCGGGACCGTGCGCGACGCCGCCGAGGCCGTCGAGAGTGCGGTCGAGGGCGCCGTCGAGGGCGCCGTCGAGAAGGTCGAGGAGGTCGTCGAGAAGGCCGAGCCCACCGTCGCCGAGGTCGCCGCCGAGGCCCAGGAGCACGCCGCCGAGCTCGGTGCCGACGTCGTCGACCTGACCGGCACGGGCGACGTCGCCCACCCGTTCGCGGGCTACGAGAAGCTCTCCGGCGACCGCGTCATGGGCCACGTCCGCGACACCGAGGACGTCGCCGAGCTGCAGCAGCTGCTCGCCTTCGAGGCCGCCCACAAGGCCCGCAAGGGCGTGCTCGCCGCCGCCGAGGAGCGCCTCGCGGAGCTCAGCGCCACCGTCTAGTCCCCGCACGGCCCGACGGCCGGCCCGGCGTCCTCCCCGAGAGGAACGCGGGGCCGGCCGTCGGCGTTGCAGCCGGGCATGGAGGAGTTCAAGGCCCGCCGCGTCGTCGAGGCCCTGCGCGAGCGCGGCGTCCCCGCGCAGCTCGAGCGCCCGTCGACCTACCAGTTCGGCGTCGGCGTGGCCCTGCCCGACGGGCGCCTCGCGGTGTGGGGCGCCGACTCCAGCGCCTCCCTCACGGCGACGGTCCTGCGCGACGGCGTGCTCGTCGGGCTGGTCCCGACCGTCGAGGGCTAGCGACGGGTTCGACGAGGACGAGGTGGTCGACGCCATCGCCCGCACCGACTACGACGCCCCGGTCGCGCGGGTGCGGGCCGAGCCGGTGCCCGCCGGCGCGCCCCTCGCGAAGCCGTCGCTGTTCCAGTGGCGCCGCGACGGGTTCCGCTACCGCCCGAAGCCCTGAGGCCGGGCGCTCAGCAGGCGCAGGAGTAGCCGGCTCCCCCGGACAGCTCGCCCCACAGCACGTCGTAGCCCGGCTCGGGGTCGTCGGGGTCGTGCACGCCGTCGACCAGCAGCGACGGCCGGCCGGCCAGCAGGTCGACCCACTCGTCCTTGGTCACCTGCGCCTCCCACACCGTGTTCGCCCGCGCCCGCACCAGCGGCAGGTAGTCGCGCAGGAACACCCAGCGGGTGCCGTCGACCTGCTGCCCGGCGTCGAACGGCTGCCCGACGGCGTCGCGGTAGGCCAGCAGCGGCAGGTCGACGCCGGCCGCGATCGGCAGCCCGACCCACTTCCAGGCCCGGGTGTTCACGTCGAGCAGCAGGTGCTCGCCCGTCCCGGCGTGCTGGACGAACTCGATCTCGCTGATGCCGCTGTAGCCGAGCTCCTGCAGCACCCGCACGCCGGCGTCGGCGATGTCCTGGTCCCACACCGCGTCGGCCAGGCACGAGGTCCCGAAGTCGGGCGGCCACTGCTCGAGCTTGCGCCCGGTGAACACCCCGCGCGGGGTGCCGTCCGGCGACAGGTAGGAGGCCACCGACCAGAAGCCGCCGGGCTCGGTGGGCACCCACTCCTGCGCCACCAGGCTCAGCCCGAGGGCGGCGCACTCGGCGACCCGCGCCCGGAACTCCGCCGGGTCCTGCACCACGAAGACCTTGGCCTGGAAGGCGTCGTAGAAGCCGCGGCTGTCGTCGGGCTTGAGCACGCAGGGGTACGGGACGTCGTCGGCGGGGTCGCCCTCGTCGAGGTACCAGGACCGCGGGCACGCGACCCCGAGGGCCTCGCAGGCGCGGTAGAGGTCGGTCTTGGACAGCGCCCGCCGCACGACGTCGTACGGGGCGAACGGGTAGCGGTAGTGCTCCTCGAGCCGGTCGCGGTGACGGGCGAGGGCGAGCACCCAGTCGTCGTTGGTGGGGAACAGCACCGGGCGCTCGGCGAACGACGGGCCGAGGGCCAGCAGGTGCTCGGCCAGCGCCGCGCCGTCGTCGACCTCGGGCCCGGGCACGAGCCCCAGCCCGGCGAGGTGGCGGCTGTGCTGCCCGAGCCCGCCGCGCTCCTTGTCCAGCCCGACGACGGCGACCCCCGCGCGGCCGAGCGAGCGCGCGACGGCCAGGCCGGTCACGTGCGTGTTCATGACCAGGGCGGGCACGCCGGGCAGGCCGTCGGCGAGGACCTGCTGTCCGGAGAGCGCGAGCACGCTCACACCGTAGGTGCGCGCCGGGCGGGCAGACTCCGGCCCGTGAAGCGCCCTCGACGCACCGGTCCGCCGACCGCCCCCGTCCCGCCCGTGCCCCTGCCGCCCGGCCGCACCGTGACCGTCCCGGACCGCGGCGAGTTCTTCGTCCGCGACTCCGGCGGCGACGGGCCGGTGGTGCTGCTCGTGCACGGCTGGATGTTCCCGAGCGACCTCAACTGGGCGGCCTCCTACGGGCCGCTGCGGCGCGCCGGGTACCGGGTGCTGGCGATGGACCTGCGCGGGCACGGGCGGGGGCTGCGCTCGTCCGCGCGCTTCCGCCTGCAGGACTGCGCCGACGACGCCGCCGGCGTCCTGGCCGCGCTCGGCCTGCGCCAGGTCCTCGTCGTCGGCTACTCGATGGGCGGGCCGGTCACCCAGCTGCTGGCCCGACGGCACCCGGACGCCGTCGGCGGGTTCGTGCTGTGCGCGACCGCGCTCGACTGGAGCGACCCGCGCCAGAAGGCGGCGTGGCGGACGATGGGCGGCCTGCGGCTGCTGCTCGGCCTGTTCCCGACGGGCGTGTGGCGGGCGGGCCTGCGGGCCGCGGGGGCGCCGTCGGCGGGCAGCGCGTGGGTCGCCGGCGAGCTGGCCCGCGGGAGTGCCCGCGACCTCGCCGAGGCCGGCCGCGAGCTCGGCCGCTTCGACAGCAGCGGCTGGGCCGCCGAGCTCGTGCCGGCGCGTGCGGTCCTGCTGACCGGCCGCGACCGGCTGGTGCCGCCGCGCAAGCAGCAGGCGCTGGCCGACGCGCTCGGGGTCGCGCCGCACGTGCTCGACGCCGACCACGACGCCTGCTCGGCCGACGCCGAGCGCTTCGTGCGGGTGCTGCTCGACTGCCTGCGCGACGTCCGGGAGCAGGACGCGCAGCAGGGCGGCGTCAGGTCAGCGGGTCGACCCGCCTGAGGAAGCCGCGCACGTCCAGGAACTCCGCCAGCGACGTGCGGTGCTCCTCGCACGCCACCCAGGTCTTCTCCCGGTCGGGCGTGTGCACCTTCGGGTTGTTCCACACCAGCACGTGCACCGCGGCCGCCCGGCAGCCCTTGGCCGAGCAGACCGGGGCGTCGTCGGCGTCCTCCACGGCCCCTGCCTACCACCGGCCCGGCTGCCACTAGGTTCTCCGTCGTGATCGGGGTGGGCGACCTGCGCGAGGTCGACTGGGAGCGCAAGCGGGTCGAGCTGCAGTGGCACCTCGCGGGCGCCCGGCAGGCCGCCAAGGCGCGCTGGTCGCTGCGTGCGGCCCGCCGGGTCGGCAAGCGGGCGCACGTGCTCGGCTCCCCGACCGTCGACGCGACCGACCTCGAGGTCGGCGACGACTTCAAGGTCTGGTCCGGGCACCGCCGGACGCTCATCAGCGGCTGGGGCCCGATCCGCTTCGGCAACCGCTGCTTCGTCAACTGCGGCACGGTGCTCATCGCCGTGAAGGGCATCGAGGTGGGCGACGACGTCGCGTTCGCCAACGAGGTGATGGTCCTCGACAGCGACAGCCACGGCGTGGAGGGCCGGCCCCACGTGGAGGCGCCGGTGCGGATCGGCGACGGCACCTGGCTCGGCGCGCGGTCGATGGTGCTGCCGGGGGTGACCATCGGCAAGCGCGTGCTCGTCGCGGCCGGCGCGGTCGTGACCCGTGACGTGCCCGACGACGTCCTGGTCGCCGGCAACCCGGCGCGCGTGGTCCGGGCGCTGAGCTACCCGGCGGGCTGCCGCCGGGCCTGGCACGACGCGTGGTGCCCGTGCCCGAAGCCGGCCGGGCGCGGAGGTCGCGGTCGCGGAGCCCGCCGACGGCGTGGCCGAGCCCGCGACCGCCTAGACCCGAGTAGGACTGCTCAGGCGCGACCCCCTGCTGCCGGACACGGTGGACGGGACCCGATCCCGCGACCTCCGGAGCACGCCGTGACGCTCTCCTGCCCCGACTGCTCGGCCCCGCTGGGCGACCCGCCCGGCCCGGCCTGCGCCGCCTGCGCCCTGCCGCTGCAGGGCCCGGTCGCCGCGCACCTCTACGCGCTCGACCTGCAGCTGACGGCGCTCGCCACCGAGCGGGCCGAGGTCCTCGGCGTGCTCCGTGCCGCCCGGGCCGCGGAGCCCGTGACCGCGGGAGCGCCCGGGCCCTGGGGTGCACCCGCGTCCCGCCAGGTCCCGCCAGCCTCCCCGACGGCACCGTCGCGCAGCCCCCAGGCCGTCCTGCTCGGGCTCGGCGCCCTGCTGGTGCTGGTCGCCACGAGCGTGTTCCTGGCCGTGGTGTGGCTGCTGATCGGGGTCGTCGGGCAGGTGACCGTGATGGCCGGGCTCACCGCCGGGGCGGGTGCGGCGTCGGTCGAGACGGCCCGGCGCGGCCTGACGAGCACCGGGACGGCGCTGGCCTGGCTCGCGGCCGGGCTGCTGGCGGTGTCGGTGCAGGCGGGGCGCGCCCTCGGGCTGCCCGGCCTGTCCGACCTCGAGACGACGACGGCGGTCGGGGTGTGCGCCCTGCTCGGTACCGCCGGCGCCGTCGCCACGGTGCGGCGTGGCGGGCCGCCGGCCTTCGCCGTCCAGGCCGTGCTGGCCAGCGGCCTGGTCCTGCCCGCCCTGCTGTCGAGCGCCGAGCCGGCGGTCCTGGTCGCCGTCACCGGCTGCTGGGGCCTCGCCGCCCTGGCCGTCGCCGACCGGCGCCCGCAGCTGCTGAGCCGGGAGACCGCTCCGGTCGTGCAGCAGACCGCGGCGGCCGCCGGTGGCGTCGCCGTGCTGCTGGCCGTCGCCGGCGGGCTGCTGTCGGCGCTCGACGAGCCGGGCACCGAGGCCCTGCGCACCGCCGTGGTCGTGCTCCTGCTGTCCGGCGCCGTGCTCGCCGCCGCGCTGCGCCGCGCTCCCGCCGCCGTCGCCCCGGTCGCCGTGGCCGTCGGCGCCTCCGCCCTGGTGCTGCTGCGCCAGGCCGCCGACAGCGCCGGGGGCGTGCCCGAGCAGGCGGCCGCCCTCGGCGGGACGCTCGCCTGGCTGCTCGCCGGCGCCCTGCTCGCCCGGCCGGTCCGCAACCGGCTGCTCGCGGTGGCCCCTGGGACGCTGGCCGGGATCGCCCTGCTGCACGCGCTGGTCCTGCAGGACGCCGGCGCGCTGGCCCTGCTGTGCGGGGGCCTCGCCGTCGCCGCGGCCGGCGTCGGGGGAGTCGGCCGCGACGAGCCGCTCACGGCCGCGATCGCGTGGCCGGTCGCCGCGGCCGCCGGCCTGGGCGCCGTCGCGGCGGCGTGCGTGGACGCCGGCGTCCGGCCGCTGGCGCTCGCCGTCGTGGTGGCGTCGCTGTCGGGGGTGCTCGCCCTGGTCGCCGCGTGGCGGCAGGAGGAGCCGGAGGAGCCGGGCCTGGCCGCGGTCGCCGGTCTGGGCCTCGCGGGCGCCCTGGCCGTCACCCCGCAGGTGCCCGCCCCGGCCCTGACGGCTGCGGCGCTGCTCGCCGCCGGCGCCGTGCTCGCGCTGGGCTACGCCTGCCTGCCGCGCCGCGGGTGGGTCGCCCCCCTGGGCGTCGTGCTCGCCAGCGCCGCCTCCTGGACGCTGCTCGGCTCCCGCGACGTCGGCCTGCTGGAGGCGTACACCCTGCCGGTGGCCGCCCTGCTGCTCGTCGTCGGGCTGGTGCGGGCGCACCGGGAGCCCGGCGCGGCGAGCTGGACCACCGTGGGGCCCGCCGCGGCGATGGCCCTCGTGCCCAGCGCCCAGCTGGGCGCGGCCGACCCGACCTCGGTGCGCACGGTGCTGGTCACCGCCGCTGCCGTCGCCGTCGTCCTGCTCGGGGTGCAGACCCGGCTGCGGGCGCTGGTGCTGACGGGCGGGCTGGTCGCGGCCGAGCTGGCGCTGGTGCAGGCCGGGCAGGTCGCGCTCTACGTGCCGCGCTGGCTGGTCCTGGCCGTGCTCGGTGGGCTGCTGCTGGGTGCCGGTGCCACCTACGAGACGCGGGTGCAGCAGGCCCGGGCGGCCGGGCAGTGGGTGCGGGCGCTGCGCTGAGCGCGCGCGCCGGGCGGGCCGGGTCGAGGATGAGGCGTGCTGCCCGAGCCGCTCACCCCCGTCCCGGCCCGCCCCGTCCGCCGGGCCGTGTTCCGCCAGCACTGGGGCGACCTGGCGTTCCTGCACTGGCCGGTCGACCCCGCGCTCGTCGCCCCGCTGCTGCCGCCCGGCACGGTCCCGGACCTGTTCGAGGGGCGCACCTGGGTCGGGCTGGTGCCGTTCTCCATGTCACGGGTCGGGATCCTCGGCAGCCCGCCGCTGCCCCACCTGTCGGCGTTCCTGGAGACCAACGTGCGGCTGTACGCCGTCGACGGGCAGGGGCGGCGGGGCGTGGTGTTCCGCAGCCTGGAGGCCGAGCGGCTGCTCCCGGTGCTGGCCGCGCGGTGGACCTACTCGCTGCCCTACCTGTGGGCCCGCATGCGGCTGACCAGCGAGGGCGACGTCCGCACCTGGACGACGTCGCGCCGCTGGCCCGGGCCGCGCGGCGCGGGTGGCCGGATCAGCCTGCGCGTCGGCGCGCCCGTGGAGGCCGACGGCCTGGCCACCTTCCTCACCGCGCGGTGGGGCCTGTTCAGCGACTGGTACGGCGGGCGCACGGCGTACGCACCGGTCGACCACCCGCAGTGGCCGCTGCACACCGCCGAGCTGCTCGCCCTCGACGACGACCTCGTCGCCACGGCCGGCCTGCAGGTGCAGGGCGCCCCGCACGTGCTGTGGTCGCCCGGCGTCGAGGTCCGCGTGGGGCGGCCCCGGCTGCTGCGCTAGGCCGTGCAGTCCAGGACGAGCTTGCCGGTGCTGCTGCGGTCGCGCAGCGCCTCGTGGGCCGCGCGGACGTCCGACAGCGGGTAGGTCGCGCCGACGACGGGCCGCAGCGTGCCCGCCTCGACCATGCCCAGCAGCTCGGCCATCTGCGGCTGCAGCAGCTCGGGGCGGCCGAAGCAGTGGGCCAGCCAGAAGCCGACGACCGCCCGGCTGCGGCCCATGAGCCCGCCGACGTCGACGGGGGACGGCGGGGTGCGGGAGGCCATGCCGAACACGGCGAGCCGGCCGAAGGGGGCCAGGGCCGCGAGCGACGCGTCGGTGGTGGGCCCGCCGACCATCTCCAGCACGACGTCGACCTTCCTGCCGCCGTTGGCCTGCTCCAGCGCGCCCTTGAGGTCGCTCTCGCCGGCCAGCACACCGGCGTCGGCGCCGAGCTCGCGGGCGAGGTCGAGCTTGTCCTGCGTGCTGGCGACCGCGATGACGGTGCCGGCGCCCCAGGCCTTGGCCAGCTGCACGGCGAGCGTCCCGACGCCGCCGGCCGCGGCGTGCACCACGACGCTCTCGCCGGGCGCCAGGTGCGTGCTGGTGCGCAGCAGGTGCCAGGCGGTGAGGCCCTGGACCATGAGCGACAGGGCCTGGCCGTCGCTGACGGCGTCGGGCAGCGGGAAGGCGAGGTCGGGCAGGACGAGGGCCTTCTCGGCGTACCCGCCGGCGAGCGCGAAGGCGGCCACGCGGGTGCCGTCGGGGAGCCGGCCGACGACCTCGCTGCCCGGGACGAGCGGCAGCGTCGTCTTGGACAGGTAGCTGTCCTCGACCTGGTGGGTGTCGGCGTAGTTGACGCCGGCGCTGGTCACGTCGCAGACCACCGCGCCGCCACCGGGCTCGGGGTCGGGGAGCTCGGTGACCTCGAGGACCTCGGGCCCGCCGAACTGGGTGATCTGCACGGCTCTCATGCCGCGGACCCTCTCACGCCCGGTGCGGGCGCCCTGCGGTCAGCGCGCGGCGGCAGCCTGGCGGCGGGAGACGACCTCGGTCAGCTGCCCCGTCCCGACGGCGGCCAGCGTGATGGCGGCGACGACGACGAGCGCGGCCGGCAGGTCGCTCGGGCGGGCCGGGCCGCCGGTGGGCAGCAGGGTCGCCGGGGGAGCGGCCAGCGGCGCGGCGACGGCGGTCGGCGTGCCGGCCGGGACGTCCCCGAAGACCGGCATCCCCGCGGTGATCGGCGCCTCGGCGAACCCGCTGCCGCCCTGGCCGGCGACGGTGAGGCCGCCCGTGAGGCGCGCCGGGTCGACGGCGGCGACGCCGGCACCCCCGGCGGCCGGGTCGAGGACGGTCGCGTCGGCAGGGGCGGTCCCGGCGAGGGTCGCGGCCGGACGGCTGACCGGGACGGGGGCGCTGTCGGACGCCGGTCGCACGGCAGCGGCGGAGGCCGAGGCGGCGCCCGAGCCCGCGGTCGTGACGGGCGCAGCGGCCGACGAGGCCGACGGGGCCGCCGGACGGGCGGTGGCGCCCGGGCGGGGCGAGGCGGCCGGGGTCGGCCGGGCGGCGGCCGGCGCGGCGGCGACGGCGTCGGCCACGGGCTGCACGACGGGGCGGACCGGCTCGGGGGCGGCCTCCACGACGACGGCGGCGACCGGCCGGGCGACCTCCGCGACGGCCTCGGCCTCCACCACGGGGTCGACGACGGGGTCGGCCACCGGCGCGACGGCGGCGGTGACCGGCGCGGTGACCGGGCGCGAGGGCGTCCGCGACGGGCGCGGGGACCGGCAGCGGGAGCGGGCCGGCGGCCGAGGCGGGGGCGGCCAGCAGCAGCGGTGCGCCCAGGGCGAGCAGCAGCAGCCCGCTGCGCAGGGCGGTGGTGGTCGGCGGCGTCGCGGTCATCCTGGCTCCTCTGTGCGGGTCCCCGTCTCCCTCCCCCCAACGACGCGACCGACCCGAAGGTGACGCACCGTGTCCGTCCGGAGGGCAGGATGGCGCCGTGAACGACGAGCAGACGACCGTGATCCGTCCGTCCGCCGTGCTCGACGAGCGGGCGGCCCGGGAGGTCGTCCGCGAGCTCGAGTACCGCGACGTCGCCCGCGGAGGGGTGTGGAGCGCCAGCCCGGGGCTGTGGCAGCGCTACGACCAGCCGTGGAACGGCAAGCCCAGCGGCCGGGGCACCGCGGTGCTGGTCGGCAGCATCGGCGCCGTGTACGGCACCCCGTCGAAGTACGACATCACGCTCTACCGGGCCACCGTCACCGGCCCGGGCAAGAGCCTGGGCTGGACGGTCGACGCGCTCTGCGACGACGCCCTGCAGTACGCCGGGCTCACCCTCGCGACGTGCCCCCGGGCGGAGCTGGTCGGCCCGCCGCGGCCGGACCCGTTCCGCCGCTGACCGTCCGGCTGACCGTCCGGCTGTCCGTCCGGCTGCCCGTCCGGCTGCCTGTCCGGAGCGGCCGCACGGGAGCCTTGGTCGAGGCCCACCAGGCCCAGCAGCGCCGGCACGACCAGCGGGTCGCGAGCCCGGTGCCGGCGACGAGCACGAGCGCCGCGAGCCACCCCAGCGGGCCGTGCGCGACGAGCCCGACGACGGCGGCCGCGAGCAGCAGCAGCGGCGCCGCCAGCACCAGCGCGACCAGGGGGATCGTCACAGCGCATCCTCACCCCGCCGGGCGGCGCGCGCAGGTCGGAGGCGGGAGACTGGGCGGGTGACCAGCCCCCTCCTCGCCGCGATCGACGAGCGCCCCCTGCAGGCGCCGCCGGTGGACGCCCTGCTGCTCGTCTCCTTCGGCGGCCCCGAGGGCCCCGACGACGTCCTGCCGTTCATGGAGAACGTGACCCGCGGCCGCGGGATCCCCGAGGAGCGGCTGCGCGAGGTCAGCCGCCACTACCTCGACCTGTTCGGCGGGGTCAGCCCGATCAACCAGCAGGCCCGGGACCTCAAGGCGGCCCTGGAGGCGGTGCTCGCGCAGCAGGGCCCGCACCTGCCGGTCTACTGGGGCAACCGCAACTGGCACCCGTTCCTGGCCGACACGCTGCGGCAGATGCGCGACGACGGCGTCCGCCACGCCCTCGCCGTCACGACCAGCGCGTTCCCGTCGTACTCGGGGTGCCGGCAGTACCGGGAGGACTGGACCCGGGCGCGCATCGAGGTCGGCGACGGCGCCCCGCTGGTCACCAAGGTGCGCCACTACTGGGCCGAGGAGGGCTTCCTCGCGCCGCTGCGGCGGGCCGTGCAGGAGCAGCAGCCGGGGCCGGACGCCGTGCTGCTGTTCACCGCGCACTCGATCCCGACGTCGATGGCGGCGTCGTCGGGGCCGGACGGCGACGCGTACGTGGACGCGCTGCGCGCGGCCAGCGCCCGGGTGGCGGGGGAGCGGACGTGGGAGCTGGTGTTCCAGTCCCGCAGCGGCCCGCCCCAGGTGCCCTGGCTCGAGCCCGACGTCGGGGACCGGATCGCCGCGCTGCACGCCGAGGGGGTGCGCGAGGTCGTGATGGTGCCGATCGGCTTCACCA
The DNA here is from genome assembly GCA_963815615.1 of uncultured Actinomycetota bacterium. Classification (GTDB taxonomy): domain Bacteria; phylum Actinomycetota; class Actinomycetes; order Mycobacteriales; family SCTD01; genus RYN-122. The sequence continues at coordinate 125,226 of CAWFHF010000001.1, forward strand.
GCGACCACGTCGAGGTGCTCTACGACCTCGACGTGCAGGCGCAGGAGCGGGTCGCCGGGCTGCCCGGGATGGTGGCGAAGCGGGCCGCGACGGTCGGGACGGCGCCGGAGTTCGTGCAGGTGCTGCGCGACCTGGTGGTCGAGCGGCTGCAGGCGCCCGAGGAGCTGCCCGACCACGGCGGCGTCGCGACGCACGACCGCTGCCCGGCGCGCTGCTGCCCGGCGCCGGCGCGCCGGCCGTCCACCACCTGAGGGCTCAGGTGACGATGCCCAGCCCGCCGTCGACGACGACGACCTGCCCGGTGACGTAGGTCGACCGCACCAGACCGAGGACGACCTCGGCGATGTCGGCCGGCGTCCCGGAGCGGCGCAGCGGCGCGAGCGCCCCGACGCCGGCGCGGATGTCGTGCCAGTCCTCGGTCCACGGGGTGTCGACGAGACCGGGGGCGACGGCGTTGACCCGCACCGCCGGGCCGAGCGCCTTGGCGAGCAGCACGGTGGTGTGGTTGAGCGCGGCCTTGCTGGCGGCGTAGGGGATCGAGGAGCCGGTGGGGCGCACCCCGGCGAGGCTGCTGACGTTGACGACGCAGCCGGGGGCGGCCGCCCGCAGCGCCTGCTCGGCCGCGGTGACGAGCACGAAGGGGGCGACGACGTTGACGTCGTACAGCCGGCGCCACGTCTCGGGGGTGGCGGCCTGCAGGTCCCGGTGGTCGATGACCTCGGTGGTGCCGGCGTTGTTGACCAGGCAGTCGAGCCGGCCGTGCCGCTCGAGCACCCGGTCGACGAGCGTGCGGGCCTGGGTCTCGTCGGACAGGTCGGCCTGCAGGTAGGCGCCGCCGACCTCGGCGGCCACCGCCTCGCCCGCCTCGACGCTCGACCGGCTGGTGACGACGACGGCGTACCCGTCGCCCGCCAGCCGGCGGGCGACCTCCGCCCCGATGCCGGAGGAGGAGCCGGTGACGAGGGCGACCTTGCCGGAGGGGGTGCTCATGCCCCGGACGCTAGCGCCGGGCTCCCAGCCAGACCGTCCCCGCTGCCACGGTCCCGCCGCACGCCTCCGGGTAGGCCTGCTGCGTGACCGCACCCGCCTGGGGAGCCCCCCTCGCTCCCGCCCCGCCCGCGCCCCCTGCCCTGGACGCCCGGATCGCCGCCCTGCGCGACCAGCCCGGCCGCACCTGGGGCGTGCGGGACGCCCTGCTCGGCGTCCTCGCCGCCCCGGCGTCGCTGCTCCTGTCCGGCGTGCTGCTCGCCGTCGTCGACGTCAACGGCTCGCTGCTGGTCGCCCTCGCGTCGCTGCTGCTGTGCGGGCTCGCCGCCCTCGCGGTCCGCCGCGCGGCGCGGCAGTCCGGCGGGCTGCGACGGGCGCTCGGGTTCGACCTGCCCGGGCTGCCCGACGTCGGGCGGGTCCTCGGCTGGTCGCTGCTGCTGCTCGTGGCCCAGGGCGCCACCGCGGTGCTCGTCGGGCTGCTGGTGCCGTCGTTGCGCGGGGTCGCCCCCGACAACACCTCCTTCCTGCGGGGCGTGCCGTGGGGCGAGCTGCTGCTGCTCGCGGTCGCCGCCGTCGTGATCGCGCCGGTGGTGGAGGAGCTGCTGTTCCGCGGGCTCGTGCTGCAGGGGCTGATGCTGCGGCTCGGCTTCTGGCCCGCCGCCCTGCTGTCGTCGGCGGCCTTCGGGCTGCTGCACACGGGGTCGTTCGACGCGGCGGGCGCCGCCCTCGTGCTCGCGACCGGCGTGCTCGGCCTCGGGCTGTGCGTGCTGGCCCGGCGCACCGGACGGCTCGGGCCGGGCATGGGCGTGCACGCGCTGCGCAACGCCGTGGCGCTCGGCGCCGTCGCGTTCTCCTAGCCGCCGCCCTGCCCTGGGCCCCGCCCTGTCTCAGGCCGGCTGCTGCTCGTCCTCGAGGTCGGCCTCCTCGACCGCCTCCCGCGGGATGCCGAGCAGCGACAGCACGGCGTCCAGGAACGGCACCGACAGCGCGGTGTGGGCGGCCTCGCGCACCACGGGCTTGGCGTTGAAGGCGACGCCGAGGCCGGCGGCCTGCAGCATGTCGAGGTCGTTGGCGCCGTCCCCGACGGCCACCGTCTGGGCGAGGGAGAGGCCCTGCAGGGCGGCGAACTCGCGCAGCGCCTCGGCCTTGGCGGCCCGGTCGACGACGGCGCCGAGCACCCGTCCGGTCAGCCGGCCGTCGACCACCTCCAGGACGTTGGCCCGCGCGTGGTCGAGGCCGAGGTCGGCGGCGAGGTCGTCGGTGACCGCGGTGAACCCCCCGCTGACGACGCCGACGGCGTAGCCCAGCCGCTTGAGCGTCCGCACCAGGGTCCGCGCACCGGGGGTGAGCCGGACGGAGGCGCGCACCCGGTCGACGGCCTCGACCGGCAGGCCCTCCAGCAGGGCGACCCGGGCGCGCAGCGACTGCTCGAAGTCCAGCTCCCCGGCCATCGCCAGGCCGGTGACCCGGGCGACCTCGTCCAGGCACCCCGCCTCGGCGGCGAGCATCTCGATCACCTCGCCCTGCACGAGGGTGGAGTCGACGTCCATGACCACCAGGCGGCGGCCGCGCCGGCGCAGCGACGCCCGCTCGACGGCGACGTCGACCTGCTGGGCCACCGCCTCGGCGGCCAGCTCGGCCCGCAGCCGGTCGGTGTCGCCGCCGGACACCACCAGCTCGTAGGACACCATCGGGCGGGCCGACAGCCGCACCACCCGCTCGACGTTCGCCCCGCACGCCGCCAGCCGGCGGGTCACCCCGGCCAGCGCCGCCGGGGGCAGGGGGGCACCCAGCACGACGACGTGGTGGCGCACCGACACCTCGGGTGCGTCGTCCTCCAGGGGGGCCTGCTCCACCACGACCCCGAGCTCGTCGGCGGCCCGGCCCAGCGCGCCGAACAGGACGTCGCCCGGACCCTCGCCGCTGACGACCAGCCCGAGCAGCAGCCGCCCGTGGACGACGACCTGCTCGACGTCGTCGACGCGCGCACCGTGGGTGGTCAGCACGTCGCACAGGCGCGCCAGCACGCCGGGGTGGTCGGGGCCCGTGACGGTGACGAGGGTGCTCACGCGGCGTCCGCGCCGGTAGGCGTTCCAGGCCGCGACCCGGGCGCGCCGGACCAGGCGGGCCAGCTCGCGCAGCGACGCCTCGCGGGCCGCCGTCTCGCGGGTGTCGACCGCCCCGCCGCTGTCGGCCCCGGCGAGCTCGACGACGCCGGCCAGCTGCCGCGCCTGCACCAGCAGCGCGCGCGCCCGCTCGGGCCAGCACGCCGGCAGCTCCTCGCTGTCGAGCCCCGAGCGCGCCTGCCGGCGCAGGTCCTGCAGGGCGCCGGCCAGCTCGGGGCGCCAGCGCGCGACGTCGAGGTCGCGCAGGGCCGCCGCCACCTCGACGACGCCGCGCCGCAGGTCGTGCTCGGCGTCGTGCAGGAACGGGCCCGGGTCCGGCCCGGGGACGGCGACCTCGAAGGCCTGCCAGCGCACCGTGGTCACCGTGCCGTCGTAGGCGGAGCCGTGGGCGGTGACGGCGGGGACGAGCCCGCTGCCGGTGCCGTCGTCGCGCAGCGCCAGCACGCCCTCGGACGCGCCCAGGGCGGCGGCGGTGAACGGCCCGGGCCCGGGCAGCCCGAGGACGTCGCCGGGGGCGGGCAGCACCAGCCGCAGCCGCCGGACGCCGGAGGCGCGCAGCCGGGCCAGCGCCCGGTCGACGGGCAGGTCGTCGGCGGCCAGCCCGGCCACGACGGCGTCGTCGTCGAGGGCGGTGACCCGCTCCTGCAGCTCGGGCAGCGACGCCTCGCCCGGCCAGGAAGGCGGTGCCCCAGGCGGCCAGCAGCGCGCTGCGCGGGGCGTCGACGGTCACCCCGGCGAGCCTAGGACGCGCCCTGCCGGGCCGGCCCTAGCGTCGGCGGGTGCGCAACGGCCAGCCCTCCAGCAGGCAGACCTCCAGCAGGCAGTACTCCCCGGACGTCATCGCCGCGAGCCGGCGGCCGAAGCCGCCCCCGCCGGTGGTGCCGGCCGACGCCGGCCTGGTGGTCGAGGAGGTCGGCACCGGCTGGTGCGGCGCCGTGGTCGAGTGCGACAAGGAGCGGGTCTCGCTGGAGGACCGGCGCGGCAAGGTCCGCGTCTTCCCGCTCGAGCCCGGCGGCTTCCTGCTCGAGGGCGCCGTCGTCACGCTGGCCCGGCCGGTGCGCACCGCGCCGCCGGCACCGCGCATCACGGCGTCGGGCAGCGTCGCGGTCGTCGGGCACGACCGCCCGGGTCGCCGCGGCAGCCGGATCTGGGTCGAGGGCAAGCACGACGCCGAGCTCGTCGAGCGGGTGTGGGGGCACGACCTGCGCGTCGAGGGCGTCGTCGTGGAGCCGCTCGACGGCGTGGACGACCTGCCCGCCCTGGTGCGCACCTTCGCGCCCGGCACGCCGGGCGACGGCTCGGCGTGCTGGTCGACCACCTGGTGGCGGGCAGCAAGGAGAGCCGCGTGGTGGCGCAGGTGACGAGCCCGCACGTGCTGGTCACCGGCCACCCGTACGTCGACGTGTGGCAGGCGGTGAAGCCCAGCAGCGTCGGGATCGCCGCGTGGCCGGTGGTGCCGCGCGGCGTGCCCTGGAAGGAGGGGGTGTGCGCGGCGCTCGGCTGGGGCGAGCCGTGGGAGGGGTGGAAGCGGGTGCTGTCGTGCGTCGACAGCTACCGGGACCTCGAGGTGCCGCTGCTGCAGAGCGTGGAGCGGCTGGTCGACTTCGTCGCGCCGCCGCCGCCGGAGGCGTAGCGGCGCGCAGAGGGGCAGCGCCGCCGCCGGAGGCGTAGCGCACGCTCGATCGGGACGTACCGGCAGGAGACGGGGCGTCCCTGGCGAAGGGGGCACGCATGACGCGACCCCTGCTCGTCCGCACCGCCGCCGCGGCCCTGCTCGGCGGGCTGGTGCTCGACCGGCCTGCCCGCCACCGCCGCCGGCACCCCGCAGACCTCGGTCGGCAGCCCGTCGGTGCCGGGCACGACCGACGGCTTCCGCCTGCTGGGCAGCAACGACCTCGGCGGCCGCGGCCTCAACAGCCCGCTGGCCGTCGCCGGGGACTGCGCCTACGTGGGCGACCGCGACTTCAGTGGCTCGCTGCGCGAGAACGCCGGCGTGGCGATCGTGGACGTGAGCCGGGTCGAGCAGGGGGAGCTGCCGCAGGTCGGCCGCATCCCGGCGGTGCAGGGCGTGACGCAGCGCGAGCTCCGGGCCGACCGCGACCTCGGCCTGCTGCTGGTGATGACCTACGCCACCACCGGTGCGACCAAGGGCAACGCGCTGGAGGTCTACGACATCGCCGCCGACTGCGCGAAGCCGGTCAAGCTGTCGACCTTCGACTTCGGGGTCCGCCCGCCCCACGAGTTCTTCTGGTGGAAGGACCCGGTGAACCCGGGCCGGTCGCTGGCCTACGTGACGACCACGCTGTTCGCGCCCGACCTGTCGGTGGTCGACCTGACCGACCCGCGCAGCCCCTCGCTGCGCACCACCTACGACCTGCTCGTCGACCAGGCCGACGACGTCCAGGACGCCCCCGCGTCCGGCTCGGGCTACCTGCACTCGCTGTCGGTGTCCGACGACGGCAGCCGCGCCTACATGGGCACCTGGGACTACGGCACGTACGTCGCCGACACCTCGCAGGTCTCCGACCCGTCGGTCGCCGTCCCGCTGGTCCTGCCGGTCGGGCTCGGCCGGCTCGACTACGGCGGCAACGTGCACGGGACCGTCAAGCTCCCCGGCCGTCCCTACGGCGTGATGGTCGAGGAGGCGTACGCGAACGCCGGCAAGGGCTGCCCGTTCGGCTGGCTGCGCACGGTCGACCTCACCGACGAGGCGAACCCGGTGCTCGGCGGCGAGTTCACGGTCCCCGAGAACGACTGCGAGACGAGCACCGCCGCGAACGGCACGTTCAGCGCCCACAACCAGACGACGTTCCCGAACCTCACCCTGCTGACCTGGTACGCGGGCGGCCTGCGCGCCGTCGACGTCGAGGACCCGCTGGCGCCTGTCGAGGCCGGCGTCTTCGTGCCCGAGGGGACGGTCGAGCCCTCGACCGAGCGCGACGAGCGGCTGTTCTTCGCCGGCTCGACCCGGCCCAAGCGGGCGGGGGCGATGTGGAGCTACCCGGTCGTGCAGGACGGCGTCGTCTACGCGGTCGACATCGACCTGGGCCTGTTCGCCCTGCGCTACACGGGCAGGCACGCCGACGAGGTCGCGCGCGCCGCGTCGGTGGAGGGCAACGCCTCCCCGGCGCGCTACACCCGCAGCGCCCCCCGGCTCACCCGCCCGGCCTCGCTGGCGACGCCGCGCCTGACCGCGCCCCGCGTGGTGCGGGACCTCACGCCGGTCGCCCCCGGCACGGCCCGCCGCACCTGGGACTTCACCTGCTGACCCCCGGGCGTGCGTGTCGCTCCGGACGCGGCTCCGACGGGCTGACCTAGGCTCTCGGGGCGCCGCCGCGACGCGACGGCGAGCCGTCCGGGGTCCCCGGACCGTGCGGCACCTGCGCTCGTGAAGGCTCTCCTTGACTGCTGCTGTCCTCCCTGTCCGGGCGCCCCTGCGCGCCTGGCAGCAGCAGGCGCTGGCCCGGTACGCCGAGGCCGGCGCGCAGGACTTCCTGGTCACGGCGACGCCCGGCGCGGGCAAGACGACCTTCGCCCTCACCCTGGCCGCCCAGCTGCTCGCCGACCGGACCGTCGACCGGGTGATCGTGGTCTGCCCGACCGACCACCTGCGCACCCAGTGGGCCGAGGCGGCGGCCCGGGTCGGCGTGCGGCTCGACCCGACGCTGAGCAACGCGGTCGGGCCGGTCCGCGCCGACGTGCAGGGCTACGTCACGACCTACGCCCAGGTGGCCGGCAAGCCCGCCCTGCACGCCGCCCGCACCGGCCTGCGCTCCCTGGTGGTGCTCGACGAGGTGCACCACGCCGGCGACGGGCTGTCGTGGGGCGAGGCCGTCGCGCAGGCGTTCGGGCAGGCCAAGCGCCGGCTCTGCCTGACCGGGACGCCGTTCCGCACCCGGCCCGACGAGCGGATCCCGTTCGTCCGCTACGAGACCGACGGCGACGGCGCGCTGGCCAGCACCGCCGACCACACCTACAGCTACCGCCAGGCGCTGGCCGACGGCGTCGTGCGGCCGGTGGTCTTCGCCGCCTACACGGGGGTCTCGCGCTGGCGCAACAGCGCGGGGGAGGTCGTCGCGGCGTCGCTCACCGACACCTCGACCCGCAGCGTCGAGGCGACGGCCTGGCGGACGGCGCTCGACCCCGGCGGCCAGTGGGTCCCGCACGTCATCGCGGCGATGGACGAGCGGCTCACCCACCTGCGCGCGACCACCCAGCCCGACGCCGCCGGCCTGGTGCTGGCCAGCGACCAGGACGACGCCCGCGCCTACGCCGCCATCGTCAAGCGGGTGACCGGTCACAAGCCCGTGCTGATCCTGTCCGACGACCCCAAGGCGTCCAGGAAGATCGCGGCGTTCGCGACCTCGGACGACCGCTTCGCCGTGTGCGTCCGGATGATCTCCGAGGGCGTCGACGTGCCGCGGGCGGCGTGCCTGGCCTGGATGACCTCCTACCGGACCCCGCTGTTCTTCGCCCAGGCCGTCGGGCGCGTCGTGCGGGCCCGCGGCCCCGCAGGAGTCCGCCACCGTCTTCCTGCCCGCCGTCCGGCCGCTGCTGGCGCTGGCGGCCGAGATGGAGACCGAGCGCAACCACGTGATGCCGCCGGCGAGGGCGGGCGACCCCGAGGCGCTCGACCTGCCGCCGCGCGAGCCGAGCGAGGGCGACCCGGTCGACGCCTGGCAGGCCCTCGGGGCCGAGGCCGAGTTCGCCCACGTGCTCACCGGCGGCCGGGCCGTGGTCGCCGAGCTGAGCGGTGAGGACTCCGACCACCTCGGACTGCTCAGCGGCCTGCTCACCCCGGAGCAGACGGCGTCGCTGCTGGCCCGCCGCGACGAGGAGCACCGCCGCCGGGCCTCCACGGCCGTCGACGAGGACGAGCCGGACGTCGTCGTCGAGCACGACCGCGCGTGGGAGCAGGCCGGGGCGCTGCGCCGCGAGGTGAACAGCCTGGTCGGGCAGCTGGCGGCCCGCACCGGCGCGCCGCACGGGGTGCTGCACGGGCGGCTGCGCAAGGCCGTCCCCGGCCCGCCGTCGGCGGCGGCGACCACCGACGTGCTGCAGCAGCGGCGCGACTGGCTGCTGGAGCAGCTGGTCCGCTAGGCCCCGCCGGACAGGAACGCGGTGAGGTCGGTCCAGGCGCGCGGGTCCTGCAGCAGGAACAGGTGGCCGCCCTCGTAGACCTCGAGCCGGGCGGTCGGGAGGCGCCGCGCGAGCGCCTCGCTGTTGGCGACGGGCGCGATGCCGTCGTACCGGCCGGCCGCCACCAGGACGGGGACGCGCGACCTGCGGCAGCCGCTCCCAGGTGTCGTGCGCGGCCCGGGCCGCCAGCTGCCGGGGGCTCGACGGCCCCGCGCGCCCGGCGGCGAGGTCGAGCAGCGCCGCGGCCTCCTGCGGGTTCGCCTCCTGCCACTCCCGGCCGTAGCGGGTGTCGGACAGGCCCAGCGACGTGCGCAGCCGCTCGGCCTGCTCGAGCCCCTCGAGCTCGTGCAGCGGGTAGGACGCGCCGCCGGCCCCGCCGCTCGACGTGCAGACCAGCGCGAGGCGCTCCACCCGCTCGGGCGCGCGCAGCACCAGCTCCTGCGCGACCATCCCGCCGAACGACACCCCCACGACGGCGCAGGAGGACCACCCGACGGCGTCGAGCACCGCGACGGCGTCCTGCGCGTAGTCCGCCATCGTGTACGGGCGGTCCGGGCCCGTGCTGCGCCCGGTGTCGCGGTGGTCGAACGTGACGAGGTCGAACGGCAGCCCGGCGTCCAGGACGGTGGGGCCGCGGCGCAGGTCCTGACCGGTGCCGGTGACGAACAGCAGGGGCGGGCCGCTGCCGGCCCGCTCGTAGTGGAGCTCGACGTCGCCGTTCGCCGCGGTGGGCACGGCTAGTGGACGTCGTCCATGATCCCGGAGTACATCCCGAGGACGACGCCGGCGAGGCCGATCACGCCGCCGACGACGGCCAGCGGGATGCTGTGCAGGACGAACGCGAAGGCCAGCACGACGGAGGCCAGCGAGATGAGCGCGACCACGACCCACGAGCTGGCCCGGTGGCCCGGGCCGCCCGCGACCTGCGAGCTGGAGGCGGTCGAGGTGTCGCCGAGGTCGGCCATCAGGGTGTGCCCTTCGTGGAGGGTGGACAGGCGCGTCGAGTCTAGCGAGCGGGAACACGCCGCCCCGGCAGGTGCCTTGACCCGGCCATGAGCCTGCTGTTCGAGCCCCTGTCCCTCGGCCCGGTCACCGTCCGCAACCGCGTCTGGGTGTCGCCCATGTGCCAGTACTCGGCGGTCGACGGGATGCCCGACGACTGGCACCTCGTGCACCTCGGGGCGCGCGCCGTCGGCGGGGCCGGCCTGGTGATGACCGAGGCGAGCGCCGTCAGCCCGGAGGGGCGGATCAGCCCGCAGGACGCCGGCATCTGGAACGACGCCCAGGCCGAGCGCTGGGCCCGGGTCACCGCCTTCCTGTCCGTCGCAGGGCGCGACCCCGGCCGTCCAGCTCGCCCACGCCGGGCGCAAGGCCAGCAGCCACCGCCCCTGGGACGAGACGTCCGGCGTCGTGCCGCCGGAGCAGGGCGGCTGGCAGCCGGTCGGCGCCTCCGCCGTCGCCTACGAGGGCCTGGCCGTGCCGACGGCGCTGGACGAGGCCGGCCTGGCGAAGGTCCGCGCCGACTTCGTGGCCGCCGCCGTGCGCGCCGTCGGCGCCGGCTTCGAGCGTGCTGGAGGTGCACGCCGCCCACGGCTACCTGCTGCACTCGTTCCTGTCGCCGCTGTCCAACCTGCGCACCGACGGCTACGGCGGCTCCTTCGAGGGCCGGGCCCGGCTGCTGCTCGAGGTGGTGGAGGACGTGGTCGCCGCGGTCGAGGCGCCGGTGGCCGTGCGGATCAGCGCGACCGACTGGGCCGAGGGCGGCTGGGACGTCGAGGAGTCCGTCCAGCTGACCCGCCTGCTCGCCGACCGCGGCGTCGCCCTCGTCGACGTCAGCAGCGGCGGCAACGTGGCGCACCAGCAGATCGTCGTCGGGCCCGGGTACCAGGTGCCCTTCGCCGCCGCCGTGCGCGCGGCGGGCTGCCGGTCGGCGCCGTCGGCATGATCACCGACCCGCGGCAGGCCGAGCAGGTGCTGGCCGACGGCGCGGCCGACGTCGTGCTGCTCGGGCGCGAGTCCCTGCGCGACCCGAACTGGCCGCTGCGCGCCGCCGCCGAGCTCGACGCCGAGATGTCCTGGCCGGTGCAGTACGAGCGGGCCCGGCCGCGCAGGACGGCCTCCGCGGGCCAGCGTTGAGGGAGGTCACCGACCCGGCCGACCCCGCCGTCGCCGACTACGTCGGGCTGACCGACGGCGTCCGCCGGATGCGGCACGAGCCGGAGTCCGGCTTCTTCATCGCCGAGGGCCTGAACGTCGTGCAGCGGACGGCGGCCAAGGGCTACCCGTGCCGCTCGCTGCTGGTCTCGCCGTCCCGGTACGCCGACCTGCCCGACGACGTCCGGGCGCTCGGCCCCGTGCACGTCGCCTCCTACGAGGTGCTCGAGGCGGTGACCGGCTTCCACGTGCACCGCGGGCGTGCTGGCCAGCTTCGGCCGGGTGCCGGTGCCCAGCGCGGCCGAGGTGCTGGCCGGCGCGCGGCGGGTGGTGGTGCTGGAGGACGCGACCAACCACACCAACCTCGGCGCGGTCTTCCGCAGCGCCGCGGGGCTCGGGATCGACGCCGTGCTGCTGTCGCCCCGTTCCTGCGACCCGCTCTACCGGCGCACGGTGCGGGTGTCGATGGGCCAGGTCTTCGCCGTCCCGTACGCGTTCCTGGACGCGTGGCCCGCCGGGCTGCAGCAGGTCCGCGACGCCGGCTTCCGGGTGCTGGCGCTGACGCCCGCGGCCGACGCCGTCCGGCTCGACGACGTCGTGCTCGACCCCGACGAGAAGGTCGCCGTGCTGCTGGGCAGCGAGGGGCCGGGCCTGACCCGCGAGGCGATGGACGGCAGCGACCTGCGGGTGCGGATCCCGATGGCGGCCGGCGTCGACTCGCTCAACGTCGCGGCGGCCGCGGCGGTCGTGTTCTGGGCCGTGGGGCAGCGCCCCTGAGCGGTCCGGTGCTGTCAGGACTGCCCGGCATGACCCGCGTCGCGCTCGTGCTGCCCCTGCTCCTGCTCGCCACCGCCTGCGGCGGGGGCGGCGACGAGCAGGCCGACGCCAAGGCCGCCTACCTGGCCGACGCCGAGGCGGTGTGCGCCAAGGCCAACGAGGCGCAGAAGGCCGCGGGCACGCCGGCCGGCCCGGCGGAGATCCCGGGCTTCGTGCGCAGCGTCGTGACGATCGCCAGCGACGCGTCCGCCGAGCTCAGCGCGCTCGAGCCGCCGGAGGCCGACGCCGCCGAGCTCGAGAGCAAGTTCCTCGGGCCGCTGCGCGAGCAGGTCACCGAGGGGCAGGCCTTCGCCACGCAGGTCGAGGAGACCGCGAAGAAGGGCGACACCGCGGCCGTGCTGGCGCTGCTGGGCAAGGCGCCCCTGCAGGCCAAGGCCGACCTGGACTTCCTGCGCTCCTACGGCTTCTCGGCGTGCGTGGACGCCGCGGACACCTCGTCGTGACCTCTCTCACCTGCTGACCGGGAACGGCGCGCCGGTCCTCCTCCTTGGTGCTTGCAGGAGCAACGAGAGGGAGACCTGAGATGAGCACCGACCTGTTCGCCCCGTACCGCCTGGGCAGCATGGAGCTGGCCAACCGCTTCGTCATGGCGCCGATGACGCGCAACCGGACGCCCGACACGGTGCCGAACGCGCTCAACGCCGAGTACTACGCGCAGCGCGCGAGCGCGGGGCTCATCGTCACCGAGGGCGTGCAGCCGTCCGCCGTCGGCCAGGGCTACCCGGGCACGCCCGGCCTGCACACCGACGCGCAGACCGAGGGCTGGCGCGCCGTCGCCGACGCCGTCCACGCCCGCGGCGGCCGGATCGTCGCCCAGCTCATGCACGCCGGGCGGATCAGCCACCCCTCGCTCATCGGCACGACGCCCGTCTCGTCGTCGGCCACCCGCCCCGCCGGCCAGGTCTTCACCGGCGAGGGCATGCAGGACTTCGAGGTGCCCCGCGCCCTGGAGACCGACGAGCTGCCGGGCGTCGTCGCCGAGTTCGTCGACGCCGCGCGACGCGCGGTCGCGGCCGGGCTCGACGGCGTCGAGCTGCACGCCGCGAACGGCTACCTGCTGCAGCAGTTCCTCGCCGACGGCGTCAACGTGCGCACCGACGCCTACGGCGGCTCGCCGGAGAACCGCGCGCGCTTCGTCGTCGAGGTCGCCCGGGCGGTCGCGGCCGAGGTCGGCGGCCAGCGCGTGGGCATCCGCATCAGCCCCGGCGGCACCTTCAACGACATCAGCGAGACCGAGGTCGACGCCACCTACACGGCGCTGCTCGAGGGCCTGGCCCCGCTCGGCCTGCTCTACCTGCACGTCGTCGCCGACGCCGACACCGGCTACGCCGAGAGCCTGCGCAAGCAGTTCGACGGCCCCGTCGTCGTCAACACCGGCTTCGCCGGGCCGTCCGACCTCGCCACCGCCCAGCAGGTCGTGGGCGAGGGCAACGGCGACCTGTTCTCGATCGGCCGCGCCTTCCTCGCCAACCCCGACCTGGTCGCGCGGCTGCAGGCCGGCGCGCCGCTGAACGAGCCCGACGCGTCGACCTTCTACGGCGGCACGGAGCAGGGCTACACCGACTACCCGACCCGCCAGCCGGCCTAGCCTCCGGCCCTCCGACTCGGCGCCCGTCCCTGCGACCCAGGGGCGGGCGTCGTGCTGTTCGCCGGCAGCGCGCCCGGGGCACTGCTCGTGCATGCCTGCTCCCCGGACCGTCCTGCTCACCGGCGCCTCCTCGGGGATCGGCCGGGCCAGCGCCCTGCGCTTCGCCGCCGCGGGCGACCGGGTCGTCGCCGTCGCCCGGCACGCACCCGCCCTGCAGGAGCTCGCCGCCGAGGCGCCCGGCATCGAGGTCGAGACCTGCGACCTGCGGGACGCCGACCAGCGCACCGCCCTGGTCGACCGGGTGCTCGCTCGCCACGGCCGGGTCGACGTGCTCGTCAACGACGCCGGCGTCGGGGTGGTGGGCCTGCTGCACGAGCACTCCCAGCACGACCTCGCCCGCGTCTACGAGACCAACGTGGTCGCCGTCGCCGACCTCACGCGGATGCTGCTGCCGCAGATGCTCGCCCGGGGCGACGGCGACGTCGTGATGCTCTCCAGCGTCGCGGCGTGGCTGTCCGGGCCGCCCGTGACGGTCTACTCCTCGAGCAAGTACGCCGTCGACGGGCTGGTCGACGGGCTGCGCCGCGAGACGCGCGGCACCGGCGTGCGGGTCCACTCGGTGAACCCCGGCCCGGTGGCGACGGCCTTCCTGTCGCGCACCGCCGACCGCTCGCCCCAGCCCGGCGACGCGCCCGTGCCCGAGGCGCCCGGCGTGCCGGTGTCCTGGGCGGCCGACGCCGTCGTCGCGGTCGCCCGCGCCTCCCGCCCGCGCACCCGCAGCGTGCCGCGCCTGCTCGGCGTCACCCGGCTGGTGCAGGTGCCGCCGCTGGACCGCCTGCTCGACGTCGTCGCCGGGCGGCTGCGAGACCGGCTGGTCAGCGGGGCGCGGACGCTGGAGGAGCCGCGCTCGCAGCCGCTGCCGGAGCGACAGCCCTGAGCAGGCCGGGACCGCCCTAGTCGGTGCCCGCCCCGCTGGCCTGCTCGGCGACGGCGATCGGGGCGCGCAGCAGCCCGTCCGGGATGCCGAAGCCCTCGACCAGGGCGAGCGCGTGGGGGCGCAGCTCGCGGCACAGCTCGTTGACCTCGGTGACGACGGCCTTGCTGGTGTCGGCGTCGAAGAACCCGTGCTCGAGCCACCAGGCACGGTCGGCCTCCACCACCGACAGCGCGTACAGGTCGCGCAGGGGGGCGAGCACCGCGAGGTCGGACTGCTCGACCGTCGCGCTGAACTGCCCGTGGACGACCCGCTCGACGTGGGCCCGCGCGGCGGCCAGGGCGTGGTCCTGGCAGTGCGACAGGGCGCGCAGCGGGTCCATCCCCTCGCTCTGGGTGAGCCGGCGCAGCCGCCGGGCGAGGCTGTCGACCAGCCGGTCCTCGCGGAAGGTGAGCGCCGCGGCCTGCCAGGAGGCGTCGCGCAGGGCCGGCGTCGGCGCGGTGAACCGGTCGAGCAGGCGGGACACCCCGCGGGTGGTGAGGTGGCGGGCCATGCCGACGGCGTCGAGGTCCTCGAACTGCGACGCGTACTCGCCCAGCAGGGTCTTGGCGACCAGCTGCAGCAGCACGGTGTTGTCGCCCTCGAAGGTCACGAAGACGTCGGAGTCGGCGCGCCAGGACGCGAAGCGGTTCTCGGCCAGGTAGCCCTTGCCCCCGCAGCACTCCCGGCTGTCCTGCACCGCCTCGACCATGTGCCAGGTGCAGTACCGCCTTGAGCCCGGCGGCGAGCGACTCGAGCTGGCGCTGGCGCTCCCCGCCCGGCTCGGCCAGCACGGCGACGTACTCCGCCGTGAGGTGGTCGTGCGCGGCCTGCAGGGCGTAGGACGCGGCGATCTTCGGCAGCAGCCGGCGCTGGTGGGTGAGGTAGTCCATGAGCGGGGTGTCGTGGTCGAGCCCGCTGCCGAACTGCCGGCGGCGCTCGCCCCAGCGCACCGCCGTGGTCAGCGCGTTGCGGGCGACCGACAGCCCGGCGCCGGCGATGCAGATCCGGCCCTCGACCAGCGCGCCGATCATCGAGAAGAAGCGGGCGCCGGGGGAGGCGATGGGGGAGGAGTAGGTCGCCGTCCTCGTCGACGGAGGCGAAGCGGTCGAGCAGGGCCTCGCGGGGCACCCGGACGGCCGACAGCCGCAGCCGGCCGTTGTCGACGCCCTGCAGGCCCATCTTGTCGCCGCAGTCCTCGACCTCGACGCCCTCGACCAGCTGCCCGTCCTCGTCGCGGACCGGGACGAGGAAGGCGTGCACCCCGCGCTGCTCGCCGGCGACGTCGAGCTGGGCGAACACCACGGCCATCCGAGCGTGCCGGGCCAGGTTGCCGATCCAGTCCTTGCGGGCGTCGTCGTCGGGGGTGTGGAGCACGAACTCCTGCGCGGCGGCGTCGTAGCGGGCCTGGGTGCGGATGCTGCGGACGTCGGAGCCGTGGCCGCTCTCGCTCATGGCGAAGGAGCCCGGCAGGTCCAGCGTGCCGATGTCGCGCAGGTAGCGGGCGTGGTGCTTCTCGGTCCCGAGCCGGTGCACCGAGCCGCCGAACAGCCCGAACTGCACGCCGACCTTGACCAGCAGCGACAGGTCGCCGTGGCCGAGGGTCTGGAAGCCCGCGACCCGGCCGCCGGGGTCGTCGGCGCCGCCGTACTCCTCGGGGAAGCTCTGCGCGCCGGAGCCCGTCTTGGCGACCTCGCGGCACCACTGCAGCACCAGGTCGCGGTAGGCGTCGCGGTCCAGGACGTCGGCCTGCTCGAGCCCGAGCCCGAGCAGGGCGTCGCGGGTGGCCTGCCGCTGCGCGGCGTGCGGCCCGTCGAGCAGCGCCTGCAGGGCCTGCACCTCGGCGGCGGTGAGCGGGTCGGTCGACAGCGGCACGACGTCGGCGGTCATGGCGCGGCCCTACCCGCAGGGCCGACGACGATGCCGCTCCCGCTCAGGCCGCCGCGGCGGGAAGCAGCGGCAGCAGCAGCCCGAGCAGGGGGAGCGCCCCGACGGCGGCCGAGGCCAACACGACCAGCAGCCGGCGGGACGGGGGCAGGGGGGCGGGCGGGTCCAGCAGGCGCTCCGCACGCAGGAGCACCCCGGTGTCCCCGGCGCCGAGGCCGCCGGCGGGGACCCGGCCGGTGCCGACCTTGCACAGGGCGCGGGCCAGGACGGTGCGGTCGTGGTCGCGGGCGGCACGGTCGTCGGCGAGCAGCTCCACGAGCAGGGCGACCTCCCCGGCGGCGGTGCGGACGGCCCCGACGGCCGGGAAGGTCGCGCGCAGCGCGGTGAACGGCAGGACGACGAGGTCGTGCCGCTGGTCGACGTGGGCCCGCTCGTGGGCCAGGACGGCGTCGAGCTCGGCGGCCGACAGCGCCAGCAGCGCGCCCTGGCTGACCACCACCCGCGGGCGCAGGCCGGGCAGGCAGTAGGCGACGCGGCAGGGCGTGCTCGAGCACGCTCGCCCCGCGCAGCAGCGGGTTGCGGGTGGCCAGCAGGTCGACGAGCTGGCGGTGCCGGCGGCGCAGCCGCACCGTGTCGAGCGCCGAGCGCAGCAGCACCTGCAGCAGCCGGGCCAGCAGCAGCAGCCCGAGCAGCGCCGCCAGCGCCGACCACCAGGGCGGGCCGCGGCGTCGACGGCCGGCGGCCGCGGCACGTGGTCCGGCCCGTAGGGGGCCAGCGCGACGGTCAGCGGCGGTCTCGAGCACGCAGCAGGCCGCCGGCCAGGCCCGAGCGCCTGCCACAGCACCAGGGCGACGCACGGGGCTGCGGACCGGCCAGCGGGCGCCGGCGAGCCGGCGCGGGACGAGGGCGAGCAGGACGACGGCGGCCGCGAGCAGGGCGGCCGCGAGGAGCACGGCGCTAGCGCCCCTCGAGCGCGCGGCGCAGGGCCTCGGCGTCCTCGGGGCCGACCGACGCGGACGAAGTGCTGCAGGACGGCGCCGCGGTCCTCGGCCTGTCCGAGCGCCTGCTCCATGAGCGCGGCGACGTGGTCGGCGCGGGACGCCGACGGGCGAGTAGGTGTGGGCGCGGGCCGAGCTGTCGCGCTGCAGCAGGCCCTTGCGCTCGAGCCGGCCGAGCACGGTCAGCCAGGTCGTGTAGGCGAGCGCGCGGTCGCCAGCGCGTCGGCGACCTCGCGCGCGGTCAGCGGCCGCCCGGCCGCCCAGACGACGTCCATGGCGGCCCGCTCGAGCCCGCCGAGTCGCGTCACGCTGGGAACTCTACGACGCCGGTAGAAGTTCTACCTGTCGTAGTAGATGCTGGGAGCCCCCGACCCCGAGGAGTCGCCGTGCCCGACGTCGTCGGCACCGCCCAGCCCCCCGGCGCGCAGTCCTGGCGCTGGGAGTGGCAGCTGCTGGCCGCCTGCCGCGGGCGCAGCGACCTGTTCTTCCACCCGCACGGCGAGCGCGAGCCCGTGCGCAGCGAGCGGGAGGCCGCCGCCAAGGCGCGTCTGCGCGGCCTGCCCGGTGCAGCCCGAGTGCCTGGACCACGCGCTGGTCATGCGCGAGCCCTACGGCGTCTGGGGCGGCCGCAGCGAGACCGAGCGGGAGCACGGCGCTGCACGGCCCCCGCCCGGTCAGGAAGCGCTGACCGCGCGCCGGGCCCGCAGGGCCGCGACCTGCTTGAGGGCGTGCCGCTCGCCGAGCAGTGCACCGCCGGCGCCGGCCACCGGGACCATGCTCACCGTCCGGTGCCACAGCCGGCCCTCCTCACGGCCCCCGACGACCCGGCGCGAGGCGTTGAGGACCCGCCCCAGCGCCGTCAGCCGCTGGCCGAGCCCGCGCAGCAGCCCGGCGTCGGGCGGCTCGGTCGCGGCGGCCCGGACCTCGTCGTCCTCCTGGTCGAACGGCCGCAGGTCCCAGCCGTCCGGCAGGTCGCGCTCGAGCACGGCCGGCGCGACGACGCGGACCTGCTCCCGCGGGTCGACGACGCCCGGCGGCGATCGCCAGCGCGAGGGCGAGCGTCCCCTGCGCGCCGGCGGCCGCCAGGCCCTGCGCCGCCGACGCCAGCCGTCCCCCGAGGCCCGGGGCCGCGGCCAGCACGGCGACCTCGGCGCGCCAGTGGCTGGTGAGGCGGTCGGGGTCGCCGTCGAGCAGCCGCACGGCGGAGGCGGACAGCGGGCGGGCGGCGCGGACGAAGGAGGCCAGGGCGTCGGCGTCGGCGGGCTTGAGGGGCTTCACGTCAGGCACGGTCCCCCGGCGGGCGGCACCACACGCGCACCACACGACCCGGGGTGTGGACTGGTCCCGTGGACATGAGCAAGCGGGACGCCCGCACCCCCGTCACCGCCGACCTCGAGCGCGCCCTGTTCGAGGTCAAGAAGGTCGTCGTCGGCCAGGACCGGATGGTCGAGCGCATCCTGGTGTCGCTGCTGGCGCGCGGCCACTGCCTGCTCGAGGGCGTGCCGGGCGTCGCCAAGACGCTGGCGGTCGAGACGCTCGCCACCGTCGTCGGCGGCTCCAGCGTGCGCATCCAGTTCACCCCGGACCTGGTGCCGAGC
Source organism: uncultured Actinomycetota bacterium (assembly GCA_963815615.1). GTDB lineage: Bacteria > Actinomycetota > Actinomycetes > Mycobacteriales > SCTD01 > RYN-122. The sequence continues at coordinate 143,513 of CAWFHF010000001.1, forward strand.
GACATCGTCGGCACCCGCGTCTACCGGCCGTCGCAGGAGGCCTTCGACGTCGAGCTCGGGCCCGGTGTTCGCCAACCTCGTGCTCGCCGACGAGATCAACCGCGCGCCGGCCAAGGTGCAGTCGGCCCTGCTGGAGGTGATGGCCGAGCGGCAGGTGTCGATCGGCGGGACGACCTACCCGCTGCCCAGGCCGTTCGTGGTGCTCGCGACGCAGAACCCGATCGAGAACGAGGGCGTCTACCCGCTGCCCGAGGCGCAGCGCGACCGCTTCCTGCTCAAGGTCGTCGTCGGGCACCCGAGCATGGCCGAGGAGATGGAGATCGTCCGGCGCATGTCGGTCGCCCGCCCCTACGCCGAGCAGGTGCTGTCGCTGGAGCAGCTGGTCGGCCTGCAGGAGCTCGTCGACGACGTCTTCGTCCACCACGCGGTGGCCGAGTACGCCGTCCGGCTGGTGATGGCCACCCGCGAGCCCGAGCGCTGGGGCCTGGCCGAGATCGCCCCGCTGCTGGCCTACGGCGCCTCGCCGCGCGGCTCGCTCGGGCTGGTGCAGGCCGCCCGTGCGCTCGCCGTCCTGCGCGGGCGCGACTACGTCATGCCGGTCGACATCAGCGACCTCGCCGTCGACGTCCTGGCCCACCGCCTGGTGCTCACCTACGAGGCGCTGGCCGACGAGGTGTCGGCCGTGACCATCGTCGAGCGGGTCGTCGCAGACGATCGAGGCGCCCCGGGTCAGCCCGGCGCAGGAGAGCGGCCGCGAGACGGCGTGAGGCTGTCGCGCGACCGCGTGAGGCGCCCGCACCGCTGCCGCCCGCCCCGCTGGCCCCGGCGTCGTCGGCGCGGGCGCTGCAGCTCGACGTCGTCGCGGCGCCTCGACGGGCTGCTGCAGGGCGACCACCTGGGCTTCCTGCCCGGACCGGGCAGCGAGCCGGCCGAGGCCCGCGCCTACGCGCCCGGCGACGACGTCCGGCGCATCGACTGGGCCGTCACCGCCCGCACCAGCACGCGTCCACGTCCGCGACGCCGTCGCCGAGCGCGAGCTCGAGACGACCCTGCTGGTCGACCTCACCGCGCTCGATGAGCTTCGGCACCGCCCGCACCGAGAAGCGCGCAGGTCGCCATCGCCGTCGCCGCCGCCTTCGCGCACCTCGCGGGCGGGCCCGGCGACCGGCTCGGCGCCGTCGTGCTGTCCGACCGGGTGCGCCGGGTGCGGGCCCGCGCCGGCCGCGAGGCGGGGCTCGCGCTGCTGCACCTGCTGCTGGAGACGCCCGCGCACCGAGGGCGCCGGGCCGTCGCTGGCCGACGGGCTCGCCGCCACCGCCAGCCCGCCGCGCCGCCGCGGCCTGCAGGTCGTGGTCAGCGACCTGCTCGAGCCCGGGCCCCCCGGCGGCGAGCCCGGCTGGGCCGCCCCGCTGCGCCGGCTCGCGGTCCGCCACGAGGTCGTCGTCGTCGAGGTCGTCGACCCCCGCGAGCTGGCGCTGCCGGCCGTCGGCCCGCTGCGCCTGGTCGACCCCGAGACCGGCCGGCAGGTCGAGGTCGCCACCACCCGGTCGCTGCGCGAGCGGTACGCCGCCGCGGCCGCCGCCCGCCGCGCCGGGCACGCCGCGGCCGTCCGGCGGCGCCGGTGCGGGCCACGTCGTCGTCCGCACCGACCGCGACTGGCTGCCCGACCTCGCCCGCTTCCTGGCCGCCCGCCGCCGCGTCCGGGCCGCCGGGAGGGCCCGCTGAGTGCCCGGCCCGCTGCCCGGCCTGACCGTCGCCGCACCCGGTCGCGGCTGCTGCTGCTCGCCGTCGTCGTCGCGCTGCTCGCCGCCTACCTGCTGCTGCAGCGGCGCCGCCCCGCTCCCGCCGTCCGCTTCTCCGAGCTCGACCTGCTGGCCAGCGTGGCGCCGCGGCGTCCCGGCCTGGCGCCGGCACGTGCCCGCCGGGCTGCTGCTGCTCGCCCTCGACCGCGCTGACCGTCGGGTTCGCGACGCCGTCGGCCGACCGGAAGGTCCCGCGCGAGCGGGCCACCGTCGTCGTCGCGCTGGACGTCTCGCTGTCGATGATGGCCGAGGACGTCGACCCCGACCGCATCACCGCAGGCCAAGGCCGCGGCCCGCCGCTTCGTCGCCGGGCTGCCCGACCGGTTCCAACGTCGGGCTGGTCGCCTTCAGCGGCACCGCCGCCGTCGTCGTCCCGCCGACGACTGGACCACGGCGCCGTCGAGCGGGCGCTGGTCGGAGCTGCAGCTCGGCTCCGGCACCGCGATCGGCGAGGCCGTCGTCGTCGTCGCTGACGGCGCTCAGCACCGTCCCCGACGCGCCGGGGCTCCCGCCGCCGCCGGCCCGGGTCGTGCTGCTGTCCGACGGCGCCAACACGCAGGGCCGCCCCGTCAGCACCGGCCGTCGCGCCTCGCCCAGGACGCCGGCGTGCCGGTCTCGACCATCGCCTACGGCACGCAGGACGGCGTCGTCGAGGTGGAGGGCCAGCGCATCCGGGTGCCCGTCGACGGCCCGGCCCTGGCCGAGCTCGCCGACGCGCACCGACGGCACGGCCTACGAGGCCGAGAGCGGCGACGAGCTCGAGCGGGTCTACGAGGACATCGGCAGCTCGGTCGGCACCACCGTCGAGCGCCAGGAGGTCACCGACCTGCTCGCCGGGCTCGGCCTGCTGCTCGGCCTGGCCGCGGCCGCCACCGCCCTGCTCTGGTCGCCCCGCATCCCGTAGCGGGTGCCGCCGACCGGTGCCCGCATCCCGGCGCGGGTGCCGGGGCAGGAGCCCGGCGTGGACCTCTCCGACGTCGTGTTCGCCGTGGTCGGCGCTCGGCGCGCTGCTGGCCGCCCTGCTGCCGCGCGTCGTGCGGGGCCGGCGGCCGGTGTCGCTGCCGCTGGTCTTCCTGGTCCTCGGCGTCGGCGCTCGGGCTGCTGCCCGGCCTGCCCACGCTCGACCCGATCCAGGAGTCGGCCTTCGTCGAGCACCTGGCGGAGATCACCGTCATCGTCGCGCTCATGGGCGCCGGCCTGGGGCTCGACCGGCCCGCCGACCTGGCGCGGCTGGTCGAACACCTGGCGGCTGCTGGGCATCGCGCATGCCGCTGTCGATCGCGGGCGGTCGCCCTGCTCGGCGGCGGCCTGCTCGGGCTGGCCGCTCCCGCGGCGCTGCTGCTCGGGGCCGCCCTCGCCCCCACCGACCCGGTGCTCGCCGGCGAGGTGCAGGTGGGCGAGCCGGCCACCGACGAGATCGAGCGCCGACGAGCTGGTGCAGGCCGAGGACGAGGTCCGCTTCGGGCTGACCAGCGAGGCCGGGCTCAACGACGCGCTGGCCTTCCCGTTCGTCTACGCCGCGATCGCGATGGCCGACAAGGGCACGCGACCCGTCGGGCTGGCTCGGCGGACTGGCTGGCCTTCGAGGTCGCCTACAAGCTCGTCGTCGGGGTGCTCGGCGGCCTCGCTCGTCGGCATGGCGCTCGGCCGGCTGTTCTTCTCCAGCCGCCGCGCAGGTGCTGCGGCTGTCCGAGCACAGCGAGGGCTTCGTCGCGCTGGCCGCCACGTTCTCGGCCTACGGCGCTCACCGAGGTGCTGCAGGGCTACGGCTTCCTGGCCGTGTTCGTCGCCGCCGTCACCATCCGCGGCTCCGAGCGCTTCCACGGCTACCACCTGGTGCTGCACGACTTCATCGAGCAGGTCGAGCGGCTGCTCACCGTCCTGGTGCTGCTGCTGCTCGGCATCGCCCTCACCGACGGCCTGCTCGGCGGCGTCGGGTGCGGTCGAGCTGCGGTCGCCGGCGTCGCGCTGTTCGTCGTCCGCCCGCTGGCCGGCGGGCTCGCCCTCACCGGCTCGTGCGGCACCCGCGGCGAGCGCGCCACGATGGCGTTCTTCGGCGTCCGGGGGATCGGCTCGGTCTACTACGTGGCCTACGCGCTGGGGGCGGCGTCCGTTCACCGGCTCGAGCACGGTCTGGGCGGTGACGGCACTGGTCGTCGTCGGCAGCGTCGTCGTGCACGGGGCGCTCGCCGGCCCGGTCATGGACGTGCTCGACCGGCGCCACGCGCGCGACCGGCAGGAGCGGGAGCTCGTCGCGAGCCCCCGCCCCTGACCTGCCGTCAGGCGGGGACGGTCTCGCGGGCCGGCACCACCCGGTCGACCAGCGCGACGATCCGCCGGCTGACCTCCGCGCGGCGCTCGATCTGCACCATGTGGCCGACGCCCGGGTAGACGCTCAGCTCGGCCAGCGGCAGCGCCGCCGCGATCGCCTGGCTGTGCGGCAGCGGGCACAGCGCGTCCCGGTCGCCCACGACGACGACGGCCGGGACCTCGGCCAGCGCCGACAGGGCCTGCGACGCGGTCGTGCGTGGAGAACGTCGGCAGGAAGGCGGCCATCGTCTCGGCCGTCGTCTGCGCCTGGCAGTCGAGCACCTCGCGGACGTGCTGCGGGTCGGCGCCCTTGGGGAACACCAGGCGCTTCTCGAGCGCCGACGCGGGGCGCTTCTTGCCGGCCGCCTCGTCGCGCACGGCCTTCTCGTTGAGCTTCGGCAGCACCTTCTTGACGACCTTCGCGACCGGGGCGGGCAGCCCGTAGGTGACGCTGTCGAGCCCGCCCGACGACGTCGCCACGAAGGCCGCCCCGACGACGCGGCCCCCGAACTGCTCCGGGAACTGCTCGGCGAACGCCATCATCGTCATGCCGCCCATCGAGTGGCCGCCGAGCACGACCGGCCCCTCGGGGACGACCTCGTCGAGCACCTGGCGCAGGTCGCGGCCCAGCTGCTCGAGGTGGGCGTGCTCGCGGGCGGTCGCCGTCGAGCGGCCGTGCCCGCGGTGGTCGTAGACGACGACGCGCAGGTCCGGCCGGGCGGCGAGCAGGTCGCGGACCTGGCCCGCCCACAGCACGCTGCTCTGGACGTAGCCGTGCAGCAGCACGACCGTGCCGGCGGCCTGCTCCGGCCCGTGGACCTCGACGTGCAGCTCGACGCCGTCGGGGGTGCGTGACGGTCTGCAGCCGGCCCTGCAGCGGCGGCGGGGGAGCCGTCGCCGGTGCGGGGGAGGCGGTACCGGCCGCGCGGCGGCGGCGCGGCCACGGCGACGCCGGCGCCGGTGGCGGCGGCGAGGAGGAGGGCGCGCTTCATCGTGCTCCTGCCAGGGGTCGGGAGGCCCGCAGCTCGTAGGCCTCGGCGTCGAACCGGCGCATCTGCCGGTCGAAGGTGTAGGTGTGGGTGGGCCACAGGGTGAAGTTCTTGCCGTTCGCGTCGCGGTACCAGGCCCGGCAGCCGCCGTTGTTCCAGACGGTGGTGTCGAGCTGGGCCTCGAGCTCGCGGTTGTAGCGGTCCTGCGCGTCCTTGCGGACCTCCAGCGCGCGCGCCCCGTAGCCGCCGAGGGCCTGCAGGGCCCCCATGACGTAGCGGATCTGCGACTCGATCATCAGCACCACGCTGCTGTGCCCGAGCGCGGTGTTGGGCCCGAGCAGCAGGAACAGGTTGGGGAAGCCGGCGACCGTCGTGCCGCGGTGGGCCTCCGGCCCGTCCTGCGCCCAGGTCTGCGCCAGCGTGCGGCCGTCGCGGCCGGTCAGCGCGTGCCCGACCGGGATGTCCATGACCTTGAAGCCGGTGCCGAAGACGATCACGTCGACCTCGTGCAGCCGGCCGTCGCCGTCGACGACGCCGCGCTCGGTGACCTCGGCGACCGCGGTCGTGACGACCTCGACGTTCGGGCTGGCGAGCGCCGGCAGGTAGTCGTTGGACAGCAGGACCCGCTTGCAGCCCAGCGCGTAGTCGGGGGTGAGCCTGGCGCGCAGGTCCGGGTCGGGGACCTGCTCCTCGAGCATCTTGTGCGCCTCGCGCTCGGCGAGCTGCCGGAAGCGGCCGCCCCTGGTGAACCCGAGCAGCTGCAGCTCGCGGGCGGCGTAGACCAGCCCGCGCCGCGCCTTCTGCGCCACCGGCGCGCGCCGGAACAGCGAGCGCTCGCCGTCGGTGATGTCGCGGTCGAGCCGCGGGAGCACCCACGGCGGGGTGCGCTGGAAGACCGTCACCGAGCGCGGCGGTCTGCTGCAGCTCCGGGACGAACTGGATCGCGGACGCGCCCGTCCCGACGACGGCGACCCGCTTGCCGGCGAGGTCGACGTCGTGGTCCCAGCGGGCCGAGTGGAAGGCCGGGCCGGCGAAGACGGTGCTGCCGTCGGCGCTCACGCCGGGGACCTCGGGGTGGTGCGGCTCGACGAGGCCGCCGCAGCCGCTGACCAGCACGTCGGCGGTCAGGCTGCCCGCGGCTGGTCTCGAGCCGCCAGAGCATCGCGGCGTCGTCCCAGACCCCGGAGACCAGGGCGGTCGACAGCCGCAGGTAGGGCCGCAGGCCCTGCTCGTCGGTGACCCGCTCGAGGTAGTCGCGGATCTCCGGCTGGCGGCTGAAGACGTGCGACCAGTCCGGGTTCGGGGCGAAGGAGAACGAGTACAGGTGGCTCGGGACGTCGCAGGCGCACCCCGGGTAGGTGTTGTCGCGCCAGGTCCCGCCGACGGCGTCGGCGCGCTCGAGCACGACGAAGTCCGTCGATGCCCTCGCGCCGCAGGTAGACCGCGGTGCCGAGCCCGGCGAAGCCGGTCCCGACGACGCACACGCGGACGTGCTCGGGCAGCGGCGCCACCGCGGCGTCCGGCTGCGCCAGGGTGCTCAGGCCCACGGCTGCACCACCAGGCGGATCGGGTTGCCGCGCTTGGTCTGCAGCTGGTCGACGCCGTCGACGACGTCCTCGAGCGGCATCAGCCCGCTGACCGACTCGCTGATGTCGAGCCGGCCGAAGGAGACCAGGCGCAGCAGCTCGTCGAGGTGCTGGCGCTTGTAGCCCAGGTGCCCGAGCAGCGACTGCGACTGCACGCCGAAGAACAGCCCCATGCCCAGCTCGATGGTGTCGCCGGACAGGCCGACCATCACGCAGCGGCCGAACCGGCCGAGGCAGTCCGAGGCCTGCTTGAGCACGGCGTTGGCGCCGACCAGGTCGACGGCGACGTCCAGGCCGAGGCCGCCGGTGAGGCGCTGCACCTCGGCGACGACGTCCTGCGTGGTCGGGTCGATGGCGGCGTCGGCGCCCAGGCGCAGCGCGCGCTCGCGGGCGGACTCCGACGGGTCGATGGCGATGATCGGGGCGGCGCCGACCATGCGGGCGATCTGCACGGCGTGCACGCCCAGGCCGCCGATGCCCCACAGGCCGATGCTCTCGCCCGGCTTGAGGCCGGCGCGCTCGGTGAGGCCGGCGTAGGGCGTCGCGACGGCGTCGGCCAGCACGCAGGCCTGCTCGAGCGGGATCGCGTCGGGGATGCTGGCCAGCGCCTCGGAGGACTGCACGACGTACTGCGCCCAGGCGCCGTCGAAGTTGAAGCCCATGATCTCGAAGGCCAGGCAGGCCTCGCGCATCCCGCGCAGGCACATGTCGCAGTGCCCGCAGTTGCGGCCGCCGGCGAGCAGGACGCGGTCGCCCTCCTGCCAGCCGCCGACGCCGGGCCCGAGCGCGGCGACCGTGCCCGCGGCCTCGTGGCCGGGGGTGACCACCGGGAGCGGGCCGGGCAGCGTGCCGTCGATGAGGTGCACGTCGGACAGGCAGATGCCGCAGGCCTCCACCCGCACCAGCACCTGGCCGGGTCCGGGCGTCGGGACGGGCACGTCCTGCACGGAGAGCTGCCGGCTGGCGGCGTCGAAGCGGGCGGCCCGCATGGTGCCGGTGCTGGGCTGGGAGGTCGTCATGAGTCTTCCTTCACGAGGGCGCGCAGCGCCTTGCGGTCGGTCTTGAACACGCTGGTCACGGGCACGGAGTCGACCACGCGGACCTCACGGGGGTACTTCGCCGCGCTGACGTGCTCGCGGCTGAACGAGATCAGCTGCTCCGGGGTGACGTCCGCGCCCGGCGCGAGCTGCACGAACGCCACGACCTCCTCGCCCACCTTCGGGTCCGGCCGGCCGACGACGGCCGCGGCGACGACGTCGGGGTGCGCCAGCAGCACGTCCTCGACGTCGCGCGGGTAGACGTTGAAGCCGTTGCGGATGATGAGGTCCTTGAGCCGGTCGACGACGTAGAGGTAGCCGTCGTCGTCGAGGTGGCCGACGTCGCCGGTGTGCAGCCAGCCGTCGCGCAGCGTCTGGGCCGTGGCCTCCGGGGCCTTCCAGTAGCCCTTCATCAGCACGGGCCCGCGGACGCAGACCTCACCGTCCTGGCCCGCCGGCAGCTCGGCGCCGTCCGGCCCGACGATCCGGACCTGCACGCCGGCCACCGCCCTGCCGACCGAGCCGAGCCGGCGCCCGGACAGCGGCTGGGCGGCGATGAGCGAGCTGCTCTCGGTGCAGCCGTAGCCCTCGCGCACCTCCAGGCCGGGCACGCGCCGCTCGAGCTCGACGGCGACCTCGGGGGCGAGCGGCGCCCCGCCGGACACGAGCCGGGTCAGGCTGCTCAGGTCGTGGTCCTCCAGCGGCTGGGTCAGCAGCATCTGGATCATCTGCGGGACCAGGGCGGCCTGCTGCACCCGGTGCTCCTGCACCAGCTGCAGGAACCCGGCGGGGTCGAACCAGCGCATCAGCACCGAGCGGCCGCGCTCGGTCGCGTGCAGCCCGGTGACCGACAGCATCAGCCCGTAGACGTGGGCCAGCGGCAGCGGCAGCAGCCCGACGGTGCGCCCCGGCTCGGCCGACGTCGCGTGCGCGGCGGCGCCGGCAGCGTCCAGCCCCTCGTGGGTGAGCATGACGCCCTTGCTGCGGCCGGTGGTGCCCGCCCGTGTAGAGCAGCGCGGCCAGGTCGCCGGGGTCGCGGTCGACGAGCCCGAGCTCCTCGCCCCCCTCGACGTGCGTGAACGGCACCGTGCCCTCGGGGGCGTCCCCGACGACGACGACCGGCAGCCCGGGCATCGCCGCGCGGACCTTGTCCAGCCACTCCGGCGTCGTCACCACGGCGACCGCCTCGGAGTCGGCCCCGACGTGGCGCAGCTCGTCCTCGGTGAGCAGGAACAGCACCGGCGTCGGGACCGCCCCGGCCCGCCACAGGGCCTGGTAGGTGATCCCGACCTCGGGGCAGTTGGTCATGCAGACGACGACGCGGTCGCCGGGGCGCACCCCGAGGGCGGTGAACCCGGCGGCGGCCCGGCGGGCCCGCGCGGCCAGCTCGCCCGAGCTGTGCCAGGTGCCCTCGAAGAACAGGCTGGGCGCGTCGCCGAGGCGCTCCAGGGCCTGCTCGGCGCGCAGGCCGAGCGGGAGCGGGGCGGGGAGCGGGCCGGCCGGGGGCTGGCCGGGGTCGAGCAGGGTCACGGGCGTCCTTCGTCAGTGGCGCCCCGGCCGGGAGACGGCGTCAGCGCGGTCCGGCACCGGCCGGGCCGGGAACGGCGGGGCAGGAGCGGCGGGGCGGGAGCGGCCGGCGGGGTCAGGCGTCGGCGTAGGGGGCGAGCAGCGCGGTCACGCTGCGCCGCACCACCTCGCACGCTACGTCGGGCTCCAGCCGCCGCTCCGCCCGGAGGGCGTCCCACGAGGTCGCGCTCAGGGCCAGGTACAGGCTGTCGAGCAGGGCGTCGGCCTCCGGGCCGGCCAGCCGGAGCTCCCGGGCGAACACGGTGCGCATGGTGCTGTCGCCCAGCTCGATGAACAGCTGCCAGTTGCGCTGCAGGGCCTCGGAGTACGGCAGGCGCAGCCGGGCGGCGCGCAGCACGGGCAGCAGCGCCTCCGACGTCCGGGCGCGGGAGGCGGCCGTCCGCGCGATCCGCTCGGGGAGCGGCGCGTCGCCCGACGGCGTGTCGGCGAGCTGGACGATCTTGTTCAGCTCGCGCCGGCCGGCCTCGAGGTACAGCGACTCCATGTCGCTGAAGTGGCCGTACACGGTGCGCAGGGCGACGCCGGCCCGGGCCGCGACGCGCTGCGCCGTCGGGTTGAGGTCGCCCTCCTCCTGCAGCGCCAGCAGGGCCTCGACGACCGCGTCACGGGTGCGCTGGGCACGCAGCGTCCGGCCGTCGACCGGCGGCAGGGCCGTGTCGGGCCCCACCACGGTGACGTCGAGCACCGGCGAGGCCGCCAGCCGCGGCTCCTCGCGCGAGAGCGTCGTCACCGCAGCCGCCGGGGGGCGGCGTCGCGCAGGCGGGAGAAGCGGCCGATGCCGCGCTCGAGCGGCACGTCGACCGGCTCGGCCACCGCGACCGCGGAGCCGGGCCCGGCCGCGCCGGCCGGCAGGGAGCGCGCCCGGCCGCCGATGATGCGCGGGACCGTCCGCTGCTGGCCGGCGGCGTAGCCGGCTGCCGCGCTGATGCCGATCAGCGTCAGCAGGGCGACCAGGCGCGGGCCGTCGGAGGTGTCCTCGCTGCGGGCCACCTGGGTCACCGGCAGGACGGTCTGGTCGGCCGGCGTCTCCAGGGCGACGTCGGGCGCGACCTCCTCGGCGTCGGCCGGCGCCTCGGGCGCGAGCGGCTCGGCCTCGACGCCGGCGAGCTCGGGCGCGGGGGCGTCCTCGACCACGGGCGCCGGCGGCAGGTCGGCGCCGCTGTCAGGGGCGAGCGGCGGGGCCTCGGCGGTGCCGGTGCCGCCCGTCGGCTCGGGAGCCGGCGCCGGCTCGGCCGCCGGGGCCTCCTCGGCCGGCTCGGCCGCGGCGGCCGGGGCGAACGCCACGTCGCCGAGGTCGGCGATGAACGGCACCGTGCCCTCGGGCAGCGGCACGACGGCCAGGCTGACGACGCCGGGAGCGGGGAGCAGGCTGCTGTCGAGCTCGAAGGTGACGCTCATCCCGTCCCCGCCGAGCATGCCCAGGGTCGACACCGAGCTGCAGTCGTACTCCGGCCCCGCGGAGAACGGCTGGTTGCCGCCCGCCTCCCAGGTCGGCGACTTCGTGGGGCACAGCGCCAGCTCGGGGGTGCCGGCGCTGGTGCTGCGGACGGCGAGCGTCAGCACCCCGCTGTCGCCCGTGGTGCGCAGCGACAGCGTGGCGTAGGAGGTCGGCTGCGTCCCCTGGCCGCTCACCCGCAGGTCGCCTTCGGCTGCGGTCGGCGCGGGCACGGTGAGCGGCCCGGCCGACAGCACGGTGAACCAGGCCGTCTTCTCCGGCGCGTCGGCCCAGGCGATGGCGCCGCTGGAGCCGCCCGCCACGAGCAGCCCGGTGGCCAGGGCCAGCAGAGCGGGGCGCCTCACGGCTGCTGCTCCCGTCCGGTCCGGGGGACGGCGCGTCGGCGGCGGGCCCCCGCCACCGGCTCGCCCACGGGCTCGGCGGTGCGGGCGGTGCGCTGGCGCGGGGCCGCCCGGCGGGGTCGCGGCGGCGGGACGTCGTCGTCCTGCTCGGGAGCGTCGGCCGCGTCGGGAGCGTCGGCCTTGGGCCGGTTGCCCGAGCGCTCGATCGTGGCGAGGTCGCCGCCGAGGTAGCTGCTGACGACGCGCGGGTCGGCGAGCACGACGTCGGGGACGTCCTGCAGCACGACCCGGCCGAGCTCGAGCGCCACGATCTGGTCGCTCAGGCTCGTGATCAGCGGCATGTCGTGCTCGATGATCAGCAGGGCGCAGCCGGTGGCGCGCTGGATGTCGCGCAGCAGCGGGCCGAGGGCCTCGGTCTCGCGCTGCGCGATGCCCGAGCTGGGCTCGTCGAGCAGCAGCACCTTGGGGTCGTGGGCGATCGCCATCCCGAGGTCGACGATGCGGCGCGAGCCGGTCGAGAGCTCGGAGACGAACTTGTCGCGGAACGCCGTCAGGCCGAGCAGCTCGACGAGGTCGTCGACGGTGAAGGCGACGTCCTCCTCGGACTCGCGCATGGCCGGCGTCGCGAACAGGGCGCTGACGTGGTCGCGCACCTCGATGTGCCGCTCCAGGCCGAGCGCCATGTTCTCCGCGACGGTCAGGCTCGGGAAGATGCGCGCGTCCTGGAACGAGCGCCCCAGGCCGACCGCGGCGCGCAGGTCCGCGCCCTGGCGCGACACGTCGACGCCGTTGAGCGTGATCCGGCCCTCGTCCTGCGCGAGGTGGCCGCTGATCATGTCGAAGATGGTGGTCTTGCCGGCGCCGTTCGGGCCGATCAGGCCGAGGATCTCGTCCTGGTGCACGGTGAAGCCGACGTCGGTGACGGCCTGGATGCCGCCGAACCGCTTGGTCAGCCCCTGGACCTGCAGCACCGGGCGACGCTCCGGGCCGGGGACCGGCTTGCGCTCGCGCGCCGTCGTCGGGCCGGCCTTGCCGCCGGACGCCTCCTCGCCGCCCATGCCCTTGCTGGCGCCGTGCAGGAAGACCGACCGCAGGATGTCGTCGCGCTCGAGCAGCTCCTCGGTCGGGCCGGAGAAGCGGACCTCGCCCTTCTCCATGAAGTAGGCCTTGGTCGCGATCGTCAGCGCCACGTTGATCGACTGCTCGACCAGCACGATGGTGCAGCCGCCCCGGTGGATCTCGCGGACGATCTCCAGCAGCTGGCCGACGATCGTGGGCGCCAGGCCGAGCGACAGCTCGTCGATGATCAGCAGCTTGGGCTTGGCGACGAACGCCATGCCGAGCGCGAGCTGCTGCTGCTCGCCGCCGGACATGTTGCCGGCCATCTGGTCCCAGCGCTCGCGCAGCCGCGGGAACATGTCGAGCACGACCTCGGTGCGCGGCCTTGACGTCGGCCGGGTCCTCCTTGGCGAACAGCCAGGCGCCGACGTTGAAGTGCTCCTCGACCGTCAGGGTCGGGAACACGGCCTTGCCGCCGGGCACCTGCACGATGCCGCGCCGGGCGCTCTCGACGGCGTCCATCTTGGTGATGTCGACGCCGTCGAACATGATCGTGCCGGCGGCCGGGGGCACCAGGCCCGAGACCGCCTTGAGCAGCGTGGACTTGCCGGCGCCGTTGGTGCCCAGCAGCGCGACGATCTCGCCCTGCTCGACGTCGAGGTCGACGCCGAACAGCACCTGCACCTTGTCGTAGGCGACGTCGACGCCGCGGCACGACAGCAGCGGGCCGTCGAGCGGGTGCCCGACCTCGGGCTCGCGGGGGGCGCGCGTCAGGCTCGGGAACTTCATCGACGTCCTCCGGTGGTGAGTGCGGCGGGGGCACCGGCGCGCAGGTGCTCGTGGTCGGCCGCCTCGTCCAGGGTGAGGGCGTAGTGGCAGACCGGGCAGACGATCGGGCGGGCCTCGGCCTGCTCGGCGAGCGCGTGCTCGAAGCGGTCCTCGGCGTCGACGGTGGTGACCTCGTCGCCGCGGGTGTCGACGATCCCGGCCTTGGTGTCGGCCTCGGTGAGCCGGTCGGCGACCAGCGAGGGGACGTGGATCCCGTGCTTGTCCGCCAGCCGGCGCAGGTAGCTGTCGCGCTGGTCGAAGGCGTAGCCGGCCAGGCCGCCGGGGGTCTGGTAGAGGTTGAAGATCAGCAGCGGGCCGGTCAGCAGCAGCGGCAGCACCTGGGAGAACGTGTCGCCGAGGGCCTGGAACAGGTAGGGCCCGAACAGCACCGACGCCTGGAAGAGCACGACGCCGACGACGGCGGCCCAGACGCTGGTGAGCCCGGCGACCGTGGCGGCCAGGAAGATGAAGATGCTGGTCAGCACGTCGTAGCTGCCGGGGATGATGTCGTGCTGCAGGTAGGCGAACAGCGTGCCGGCGAGGCCGGCGATGCCGCCGGAGACCGCGAAGGCCGCCAGGCGGACCTTCACCGGGCTCATCGCGTACGACGCCGCCGCACGCTGGTTGTCGCGGACGGCGATGACGACGCGGCCGCTGCGGTTGCTGCGGAAGGCCAGCGCCGCCGCCATGACCAGGCCGAGCGCGACCAGGCAGACGAAGTAGTAGGCGCGGTCGTCCTCGAGGTCCCACCGGCCGTAGAGCTCGGGGCGGACCAGGTTGGCCGTGAAGCCCTCGGGCAGCAGCAGCCGCCCGACGGCGAACCGGTCGTTGAGGATGTAGTTCTCCATCGCGGCGCCGAAGGCGAGCGTCGTGACCGCGAGGTACAGGCCCTGGATCCGGATGGCCGGCAGGCCGATGACGACGGCGGCGACGGCCCCCGCCGCGATGCCGATGAAGCAGGCGACGAAGAAGTCGATGTTGTGGTCGACGACGATGCCGCCGGAGACCGCCGCACCGATGCCGACCAGGCCGAACTGGCCGAGCGAGATCTGGCCGGCCCAGCCGGTGAGGATCACCAGGCTGACCGCGACCATGCCGTAGAGCGGCAGCAGGGTGAGCGCGGGCAGCTGCGGGGCGTCGATGAGCAGAGGCGTGAGCACCGCGGCCCCGAGGGCGAGCACGTAGAGCACGACGCGCGCGGTGCGCACCTCGGGCAGGTCGCGCAGCTCGGCGGGCACCGGCCGGAAGACCTTGACCGTCTGGAAGCTCGACACCCCGGTGTCGCGGGCGCGGGACAGGTTGCCCTTCTGGGCGAGCAGGGCCACCAGGATGATCACCAGCATGAGCGCGGCGGCGACGTCGTTGCTGCCGGTCTTGGCGACGCTGGCGAAGATCAGGATGCCGATGCCGGTCCCGGCGAACAGGGCCAGCCCCATCCGCTCGAACCCGGCGACGACGGCGGCCGCGAGGCCGTAGAGCAGCGTGTCGAAGCCCAGCGTGGCGTCGGAGGGGACACCGATGAGCGGGGCCTGGGCGAAGATCGCCAGGCTGGCCAGCAGGCCGGCGAGGGCCCAGGCGACCGTGCCGACCTGCTTGACCGGGATGCCCAGCAGCGCGGCGCGCTCGGCGTTCTCGGCCGAGGCCCGCACGGCCATGCCCATGCGGCTGCGGGAGAAGAACAGCGCCAGGCCCGCGGTGCAGACGCCGACGACGATGAAGGCGAAGACCTGGTTGCCCGACAGCACGGGCTCGCCGCGGCTGTTCTCGAAGGCCAGGCTGCCCCACGGCGTCGGCGACCACCGGCGGGGCGTCGGCCCGGGAGCCGAACCACACCGGCAGGAAGAAGCCGACGACGGCGTACGTCTGGGCCAGGCCGATGGTGACGACCGTGACGATCAGGCGCGGGCTCTTGGCGAAGCGCCGCATGATCACGATGTCGGTGAAGGCGCCGACCGCGAGGCCGCCGACGATGGCGACCGGCAGCGTGATGATGTAGCTGACGCCCTTGGTGGCGGTGAGCAGCAGGGCGAAGATCGCCGGGCACCGCGCCGAGCGCCGTCGCCGCGAAGTTGATGATGCGGCTGGTCCGGTACACCAGGACCAGCGCCACGGCGATGATCCCGTAGAGCGAGCCCAGCGCGATGCCGTTGAGGATGTTGCTCAGCGACAGCCCGACCGTCACGTTCATGAAGATCAGGTAGATGCTGGCCACCGCGCAGTAGCGGGTGATCATCGGCCCCCGGCCGCCGCCGCCGAGCAGGCCGGTGGCGGTCGTGCCGAGGGACTGCAGGCGGGGCCCGAGCCCGGCCGGTCCGGCCGGGGTGGTCTCGCGGGTCAGGACGTCGGTCATGCCGCCCTACTTCCGGTTCTCGGCGGCCGGGACGGCCGGCTGCGACGCCGACGGGAACTCCCCGAGGCTCAGGCGCTTGCCCACCTGGATGAAGGTGCCGGCCTTGTTGTTGAAGGGGCTCGGCTTGCGCTTGTTCCAGTACGTGATGCGCACGTCGCGGGTCCAGGACAGGCTGCCCTGCTCGAAGGCCTTGCGGGTCTTCGTGCCGCCGCCACGGCTGCCGAGCGTCGGCGCCGCCGCCGCCATCCGGGCCGGCGTCAGCGCCGGGCCCGTGGCCTGGATCAGGCTGGCGATCATGTTGTAGGACGTCCAGCTGCCCTCGAGGACGAGCGCGCTGACCGGCGACGGAGCGGTGCTCGAGGCCTTGTAGACCTTCACGCCGGCGAGCGTGGACTCGGCCGAGGCGCCCTCCTGCTGGCCGATGCCGAAGGCAGCCGTCGAAGGCGCACCCGCGCTGCGGCTGCGGGCAGGCCAGGCCGGACATGTAGGTCTGGCCGACCGTGTCGACGTCGAGCGCCTGGTTGCTGGCGAACAGCACCTCGGGCCAGTAGTTGTTGTTGGTGGCCGCGTTGTAGGAGAACTGCGGGGCGACCGGGTCGCAGAAGCACACGACGCTCGTGGCGGGGTTGGTGCGCGAGTTCATGATCGCCGTGCCGGCCTGCGACTGGGTGGCCGCCGTCCCGACGTTCTGCTCGTAGAAGTACTCGTGACCGTTGACCTTCGTCCCGCACTTGGCGAGCGCCGGGTAGAGCACGCCGCGGATGACCTTCTCGTTGTCGGGGTCGTTGGTGCTGACGACGCCGATCTGGCGCTTCATCGTGCGGAAGTTCTGCGCCGGGTTCTGCGTGCCGGCGTAGACCGCGTTCTTGCCGGCCATCTGCTTGCACCAGAACTCGGCGAACGTCTGCGCCATCCGCGTGCTGCTCATGCCGGCGTCGTAGTTGTAGGGCTTGAGCGCGTTGCGGAACTCCTCGGAGAAGCCGGCGCCGCCGAAGGTGACGACCTTGTTGCGGGCGAGCTCGGCGTAGCAGGCCGAGCAGACCGTGCCGGGGAAGTACACGGCGAACGGCTTGAACTGCTTGGCGATCTTGTTCATCTCCGCGTTGAGGCACTGCTGGTCCGGCGGGACCGTGCGGCAGGTGCCCTGGAAGGTGCGGATCTCGATCTTGCGGCCGTGCAGGTTGTACTTGGTGTTCATGAACTTCTGGAACGCCGCGTTGAAGACCCGCGCGTCCGAGGCGTCGTAGTACAGGCCCTGCGCGCGCAGGATCGCGTTGACCTCGGCGCCGTAGTCCTGCAGGTAGTGGACGATGAGGACCTTGTCCTTGGTGACGCCCAGGCTGGTGGCGCCGGGGTTCGCCGCGGCCGCGCCGGGGACGCCCGGGACGCACGGCGGTGCGTAGAAGTCGATCTTCGGGTCGAACTGCCGGCCCTCGACGCAGTGCGCGGTGCTGCCGGTGGCGCTGCTCGTCGTGCCGCCGGTGGTGGTGGTGCCGCCCGCCGTGCGCGTGCTGCCGCCCGTGCTGCCGGTGCTGCCACCGCCGCTGGTCGCGGTGCCGCCCCCGGTGCTGCCGGTGCTGCCGGTGCTGCCGCCGCTCGTGCCGCCGCCGCCCGACGTCGCGCCGCCGCCGCTGTCGACCGTGCCGCCGCCGGCGAGGTCGCCGCCGGTGCCGGCCGTGCCGTCGAGCGCGGGGTCGCCGCTGCCGGCGTCGAGCGCGGTGCCGTCGGCGGCGACGCCTCCGCCGCCGTCGACCGCGGTGACGCCGCTGTCGAAGGTGCCTCCGGCCAGCTCCGCCTCGGTCGAGGACGGCGCGGTGGACGGCGCGACCAGCACGACGACGAGCTGGGCGGCGGCGAGCAGGGCCAGCGGCCCGTACTTGCGGGCGGGTGAACTGCGGTACACGGGGTCTCCCGAGAGGCTGGGTGCGGCGCCGGTGCAGGTCCGGTGCCGCCGGGGGGACGAGCTGTGACGCGCTCCTGTGAGCGCCGTCACGGTGTTCCCGTGCACTCTGTCCCACCGGAGGGCCGTTGCGCTAGGGAGGTTGCACAGCCCGTGCAAAGACGCCGGCGCTAGCGTGCGGCGCTCCGGCCGCCTGCCGCCGCCGGGTCTGCCCCGTGTCGCCCTGCGTCGCCCCGTGTCGCCCTGCGTCGCCCCCTGCTCCCGAGAAGAGGCTCTCCGTGCCGCTCGACCCCGCTGTGCAGCAGGTCCTGGACCTCCTGCAGTCCATGGACCGCCCGCCCATGAGCGCCGGCACCCCCGAGCAGGCGCGCGCCGGCTTCCGCGTCCTGACCGTCGACCTGCGCGACCCGGCGACCGTCGTGCCCGTCGCCTCCGTCGAGGACCTGACCCTCGAGCTGGCCTCCGGGCCGCTCGGCGCCCGGCTCTACCGGCCCGAGGGCGAGGGGCCCCGCCCGACGCTCGTGTTCTTCCACGGCGGCGGCTTCGTCATCGGCGACCTCGACACCCACGACGGCCAGTGCCGCTGGATCGCGCGCGAGGCCGACGTCGTCGTGCTGTCGGTCGACTACCGGCTCGCCCCCGAGGCGCCGTTCCCGGCCGCCGTCGACGACTGCCTGGGCGCCACGCTGTGGGCCGTCGAGCACGTGGCGGAGCTCGGCGGCGACCCCGCGCGGGTGGCCGTCGGCGGGGACAGCGCGGGCGGCAACCTCGCCGCCGTCGTCGCCCAGCAGCTGCGCGAGGCCGGCGGCCCGGCCCTGGCGGCCCAGCTGCTCGTCTACCCCGGCACCGACTTCGTCGACGACGGCGGGCTGACGCACGCCTCGCGGGTCGCGAACGCCGAGGGCTACTTCCTCACCGCCGACGACATGACCTGGTTCGGCGAGAACTACGCCGGCGCGGCGGACCGCTCCGACCCGCGCCTGTCGCCGCTGCACGGCACGTTCGAGGGCCTGCCCCCGGCCGTGCTGGTCACCGCGGAGTTCGACCCGCTGTGCGACGAGGGCGAGGCGTACGCGCGCCGCCTGCAGGAGGCGGGCGTCGAGGTCCGCGCCCGCCGCTTCGACGGCCTCGTGCACGGCTTCTTCGACATGACGGCGATGTCACCGGCCGCCGCCGACGCGGTGCGCGAGACCTGCGCGGCGTTCCGGGAGCTCGTCCACCGGTAGCGCGCCGCGCCGTTCCTGTCGGTGCCGGGTGCGACGGTCCGGACATGGCCCCGCCACCCGTCGCGCTCGTCGCCGTCCTGCTCGTCGCCGTCCTGCTCGTCGGCCTCGCGGTCGGCTACGCGCTCGGACTCGCTGCGCGCCGCCCCGCTGCGCGCGCAGCTCGCCGCCGCCGAGCTCGCCGAGGCCCGGCTGCGGGCCGGCGACGCCGACGTGGCGCAGCGCGCCCGGGCGGTCGAGGCGATGGTCGAGCCGCTGCGCGACCAGCTCGACCGGGTCGAGGGGCGGCTGCACAGCCTCGACAGGGAGCGGGTGCGCGCCGCGGCCGAGCTGCGCGAGCAGGTGTCCACCGTGGCGGAGGGCTCCGCGCAGCTCGGCAGGCAGACCGCCGCGCTCGTCGACGCCCTGCGCCGGCCGCAGACCCGCGGCCGCTGGGGCGAGCTGCAGCTGCGCCGCGTCTGCGAGCACGCCGGCATGCTCGACCGCTGCGACTTCGAGGAGCAGCCGACCGTGCCGGGCGCCGGGGGAGCGCTGCGCCCCGACCTCGTGGTGCGGCTGGTCGGCGGCCGCACCGTCGTCGTCGACGCCAAGGTGTCCCTCGCGGCCTACCTGGAGGCGGTCGAGGCCGTCGACGACCGGCAGCGGGCCGAGCGCACCGCCGCGCACGCGCGCCACCTGCGGGCGCACGTCGACCGGCTCGCCGACAAGGCCTACTGGCGCGCCCTGCCGTCCACGCCGGAGTTCGTCGTGCTGTTCCTGCCGGGGGAGGCCCTGCTCGGCCCGGCCCTGGAGGCCGACCCGACGCTGCTGGAGCACGCCCTCGCCCGGCGGGTCCACCTGGCGACGCCGACCACCCTGCTGTCGCTGCTGCGCACCGTCGCCCACGCCTGGCAGCAGGACCGGCTGGCCGAGGACGCCGCCGCGGTGCTGGCCGCCGGGCGCGAGCTGTTCGAGCGGCTGAGCACGTTCGGCGGGCACGTCGACAAGCTCGGCCGCAGCCTCAGCCGCACCGTCGGCGACTTCAACGCCGCGGTCGGCTCCCTGGAGCGGGCGGTGCTGCCACCCGCGCGCCGGCTGTCCGAGCTCGGCCTGAGCGGCGCCCTGCCGGAGCCGCAGGTCGTGGAGGACGTCGTCCGGCCGCTGGCCGCGCCGCACCTGGCGGTGCTGCACGAACCGGCGACGGGCACGGGCGGCTGAGCCGAGGGGTGTCGGCGGTCCGGGGGCGGCCGCCGGCCGGCTGCGCTGGCGTGACAGCGACCGCCTCCCGCTGCCGCCGCTACTGCCGTCGCCGCACCCGCTACCGGCGCTGCTCGCGCGTCGGCACGGCCGGCTGGGCCCGCTTGCCCAGCTGCCCAGGCTGTACCGGCGGCCGCCGTCGGCCTGCTGGTAGCTGCCCTTCTTGCTGTTGAACGGGCTCGTCCGGTTCTTGTTGAAGTACGTCAGGTACACGTCACGGGTCCAGGACAGCTCGCCGTCCTCGAACGCCTTGCGCGCCCGCCCGGTCGTGCCGCCGCCACGGCTGCCGAGCGTCGGCGCGGCCGCCGCCATGCGGGCGGGGGTGAGCTCCGGCCCGGCCGCCTGGAGCAGGCTCGCGAACATGTTCCACTGCGTCCAGAAGCCCTCCATGATCGCGTCGGGGACGGGGAGCGGGTCCTTGGAGACGCTGCGGAAGACCTTGATGCCGGCGAGCTCGCCCGGGGTCCGCGCCTTGTCGGACTGCCCGAGCCCGAGGGCCCCGTCGAAGACGCACCCGCGCTGGGGCTGCGGGCAGGCCAGCCCGGACATGTAGCTCTGCGCCACCGGGTCGACGTCGACCGCCTGGTTCGACGCGATGAGCGCCTCGGGCCAGTAGTTGTTGGTGCTCTGCGCGTTGTAGAGGAACTGCGGCGCCACCGGGTCGCAGAAGCAGACGACGCTCGTGGCGGGGTTGGTGCGCGTGTTCATCGCCGCCGCGCTGGCCGCCGACTGGGTGGCGGCCGTCCCCACGTTCTGCTCGTAGAAGTACTCGTGGCCCTTGACCGACTGGCCGCACTTCGCCAGCGCCGGGTACAGCACCTTCTTGATCACCCGTTCGTTGTCGGGGTCGTTCGTGCTGACCACGCCCAGCTGACGGGTCACCTTGCGCAGGTCCTGCGCCGGGTTCTGCGAGCCCGCCTGCACCGCCGGCTTGCCGGCCATCTGGTTGCACCACAGCTCGGCGAACAGCCGGCTCATCCGGGTGCTGCTCATGCCGGCGTCGTAGTTGTAGGGCTTGAGCTCGTTGCGGAACTCCTCGGAGAAGCCGGCCCCGCCGAAGGTGACCACCTTGTTGCGGGCCAGCTCGGCGAAGCAGGCCGAGCACACGGTGGTGTTGTAGTAGACGGCGAAGGGCTTGAACTGCTTGGCGATGCGGTTCATCTCGGCGTTGAGGCACTGCTGGTCCGGCGGGACGGTGCGGCACGTGCCCTGGTAGGTCCGGATGGCGACCTTGCGGCCGTGCAGCTGGTAGTTCTTGTTGATGAAGGTCTGGAAGGCGGCGTTGGCCGTCCGGGCGTCGGTCGCGTCGTAGTACAGGCCCTGCGCCCGCAGGATCGCGTTGACCTCGGCGCCGGCGTCGCCGACGTAGTGCACGACCGTGATGGTGTCCTTGCTGACGCCGAGGCCGGTGGCCCGGTTGCCCGCCACCGCTGCTCCGGGCACGCCGGGCACGCACGGCGGCGCGAAGAAGTCGATCTTCGGGTCGAACTGCCGGCCGTCGACGCAGTGCGCCGTGCTGCCGGCCGTCGCCCGGGGAGCCGTGGGTGCTGCCGCGCCGCCCCCGCCGGCGCTGCCACCCGCTGCGGCTGCCCCGCCGCCCGGCGCGGCGGCGCTCCCCGCGGACCCGCCGGACGTGGCGGGTGCGCCGGCCGCCGGGACAGCCGCCGCGCCGGACCCGTCGGGCACCTCCGCCGTCGCGCCGCCGCCGTCGACCGCGACCGGCACGTCGCCCGCGCCGTCCACGGGTGCGGTCCCCGCCTGCTCCACGACGCCGCTGTCGAGCGGGACGCCTGCAGCGGTGCCCACCGCCAGCGCGTCGCCGGTGGCGGACGGATCGGTGCCGGACACGGCCAGGACGACGACCAGCTGGGCGACCGCCAGCAGGGTGAGCGGGCCGAACTTCTTCGCGGGCGAGCTGCGGTACACGCGTGCTCCTGTGCTGGGAGAGCGGTGGCCGTCGACCACCGGCGGGCCGTGCTGCGAGGTGCTGGGCGGTGCTGAGGGCTGAGGGACGTCCGCGCACCTCGGGACGAGGTGTGACATGCCTCACCTTGCGGACACTCTGCCCCTCCGACGGCGCCCAGCGCTAGGGAGGTGAGACGGCGAGCCGCTGTCGAGGTGGGGAGACCTGCCGCGTCGGCCGGAGGACCGCACGGAGCCCGCCGCCCCGGGCCCCGGTCCGGCCGCGCCCCTCAGCCGCCCGCGCGGCACACTGTCGGGGCGGCCACGAGGACGGCCACCAGGACGGCCACGACGGCGGCCACGACGGCGGCACCAGGACGGCCGCGACGGCGGCTACCACGGCGGCCACGACGGCCCGGGCGAGGAGGACGACGTGCAGGACGTGCGGCGCAGCGCGCTGCTGGCGCTCGCCGTCGGCGCCGTCGCCGTGACCGCGACCGTCGCGTCCCTGACCACCGGCCCGCCCGTCCAGGAGGTGCTGACCGCGCCGCGCCCCGCCCCGGGCGCCACGCGGGCCGTGCCGCAGGGGGGCGACGCCCCGACGTCCGCTCCGCGCACCCGCGCGACCTCGGCCGCTCCCGCGGCCCGGCGCGCCCCGACGGTCGTCGCGCGGCAGGTCCCCCCGACCTCCGAGCCCGTCGCGGCGCCGCGGCGCCGGGTGCCGGCGCCTGGCGGGGTGCCGCGGGTCGAGGCCGTCGAGCGGCCGTCGAGCACCGCGCCGTCGCCGGCCGTCAGCGCGGGCCCGCGCACAGGGCAACAGCCGGGTCGTCGTCGGGCTGGACGACTACCTGTTCATCAGCCAGGACTGGACGGTCGCCTGCCAGTACGACGGGCAGGCGGGGCGGGCCGCCGCGGCGGTCGCGGAGGTCACCCGGGCGCTGCTCGAGTCGGGTCGCCCCACGGTGCTCGCGATCGGGCCGAACAAGTCGACGGTGCTGCGCGGCCAGGTCCCGGACGAGGGCGTCCCGCAGCGCGAGTGCGCCGAGCGCAGCAGCGCGGCGTACTGGGAGGCGCTCGCGCGCGACGGCGGACCGAGCGTGCTCGACCTGCGCCCCGCCCTGCGGCGGCAGTCCGAGACCGAGCAGACCTACTGGCGGCTCGACACCCACTGGAGCCCGACCGCCGGGACGGTGTTCGCGCGCGAGCTCGCGCAGCGCATGGACCCGTCGCTGCTCGTCGGGCTCGGCAGCGAGCGCGGCACCTACCGCCTCGACGGCGACCTCGCGAGGACCCTGGGCTCGCCCGAGGTCGAGGAGATCTCGGCGCTGAGCACGACCAACAGCGCGGTGTCGTTCCGCGAGCTGCCGCCGCGCAACGTCGGCCTGCGCAACGTGGTCCGCGAGACCCGGACCGACGTCGCCCCCGGCGGGCGGGTCGTCCCGGGCCGCACCGTCTTCGTCGGCGACAGCTTCACCGCCATCGCCGTCGAGCAGCTGGCCCCGCTGTTCGCGCAGGCCGTCTTCGTCTGGGCCATCCCCGGCGACCCCCTCGCAGCCCGTCCTCGCCGCCCTGCGCGACGCCGACCGGGTGGTGCTGGAGAGCGTCGAACGCGTCGGCTGGCAGTTCCGGATGATCCAGCCCGACGTCGCCCCCGCCCTGCGCGAGCTGCCACCCCGCACCCCCTGAGCAGCAGGAGTCCGCGCGACGGCGGCGAAACACTCCGCATGGCCTCCCGTCGTGCCCTCGCTGTCAGCCTGGTCGCCCTGTGCTCCCTCGCCGGAGCCGGTCTCGCGTCCGCCGCCCCGCTGCCCGGACCGCTGTCCTCGCGGCTCGCCCCGGTCGTCCCGCTCGCGCGCGACGCCAGCCCCGTCGTCCTCACCGGCGCGCAGCTGCCCGCGTGGAGCCGGCTGGCCGCCACGGGCGTCGCGCAGCCGTACCCGAGCGGCGTCGGCGAGGTCGGCGGCGAGCGCACCGCCCACAACGGCACGCTGGTCGTGCCGCCGGACGCCCGCACCGGCGTCCCCGTCGACGAGGTCGCGGCCTACGCCTGGGGCGAGGACGGCTGGACCGAGGTGCCCGTGCAGGTCGACGAGCGCTTCCCGCACTTCCTGGCCAACGGCCGCTCCGACTTCTCCTTCTACAGCGGCACCGACCAGGAGCTGACCTACGCCTGGGCGCCCGACGCCCACAGCACGGGCGAGGAGGCCTGGAAGAAGGTCTTCGGCGCCTGCGACGCCCGCTACCCGGCCGACGAGGCCGAGGCGCAGGCGGCCGTCGAGGCCGGGCTCGTCTCGCTCGGCCCGCAGGAGACCCTCGCCGACCTCACCCGCGCCACGGCCGACCCGGTCGCCGGGCTCGACGACGACGACGAGGTCGCCCTGCAGGCCCGCGACGCCGGCCCGATGGCCCCGAGCGGCACCGCGGCCCCCGACGGCGCGACCGACGGGCAGACCGTCGTCGTCGCCGACCCGCTGGACCCGGCCGGCACCCGCTACCTCTACCTGTTCCGCCAGCCCGGCGGCAGCCGCTTCACCTCCGCCACCAGCGACGTGCGGATGACGCGCGCCGCCGACGGCCGACCGCTGGCTCGACCGGCGCAGCTTCGCCGACGCCGACCCGGAGAAGCTCGGCAGCAGCAACACCGGCTACGGCGCCAACCTCACCGGCACGGTCTGCGAGACCGACCCGGCGACGGGGGAGACCACCACCCGCGACAGCACCGACCGCTTCCCGAGCGACGCCATGGAGGTCCGCACGCCGACCTACCGGCTGGGCGCGACCGGCCGCTGGATGGTCCGCGAGTTCGCCGTCCGCAAGCCCGGCAAGGACGGCCCCGGCCGCGGCGACGGCCAGTACGGCGAGGACCTGATCGACCGGTGGAAGGGCCGCGCGTTCCAGCAGAGCCCCGACTCGAGCATCAGCGTCGTCGGCTTCGAGGACGAGCAGGTCAACTGGGAGGCGAACGCCAGCCTGCTCGGGCTGGCGAGCAGGGCCCGGTCCGCGCGATCCGCGAGGTCTGGGGCGCCGACTCCGGCACCAACGTCACCAAGACCGAGACCTACTACCGCGACGCCGACGTCTACCGCTACCGGGTGCGCGTGCACCCGATCCCGAGCGACGGCCTCTACACGTCCTGGGACTACAACAAGGACGTCGCGGACCGCTACTACAACGTGCTGCGGCCCGACGGCGTGCCCGTCGACGGCGTGAACGACGACACCGGCAGCATCGACCAGCTCCCGGTCACCGGGCAGCCGGCCTACTTCGACGCCGCCGACCCGACGTTCGACCTGCCCAGCGCGGTCGACCGCCCCGAGCAGGTCGCGGGCAAGGACGACAACGGCTCGCTGGTCTACGTCTTCGAGTTCAAGGGCGCGACCTCGCTGACCAACGCGACCGCCGTCCCCTACTACCGCGACGACGCCTGCCTCGACGACGGCACCGGCGACGACCCGGTCCAGCGCCCCTGGCCGGGCGAGGCCTCCACCGACGAGCGGGTCCGCTCGGGCTACAGCGCGCTCGCCGGCGGCACGCCGTTCGCCGACCTCACCTGCGCGCAGCGCCAGGGCGCCTACGCCAGCCACGGCATCCACTTCTTCGCCACCCACGACAGCGACAACGCGACGCTCGGCGTCCCGGTGACCGAGGTCGACGGGCAGCAGTGGCGCTACAGCGTGCCGATGGACGCGCCGCGCAACGTGCTCGCCGAGTACGCGCCGAACGTGGTCACCCCGCTGCAGGCGACGGTCGTCCCCTTCGCCTGACCGGTGCCCGGGGTGGTGTGAGGCACGCCACCCCGGGGCGCTGGCCGGGAAGGGCCTCCTCCGGGAGACTGTTGAGCCCAGGCAGCCCTGACTCCCAGGCCTGATCCCGAGACAGACGAGGCAGCACCCGGTGGCCGCACCCACAGCAGACCGTCCGCTCCGCGTCGCCGTCGTCGGCGCCGGGCCCGCCGGCATCTACGTCATCGACGTCCTGCACAAGTCGGGGACGCCGGTCGACGTCGACCTGTTCGAGAAGCTGCCCGCGCCCTACGGCCTCATCCGCTACGGCGTCGCGCCCGACCACCCGCGCATCAAGGGCATCGTCAAGGCCCTGCGCCAGGTGCTGAGCAAGCCGGGCGTCCGGCTGCTCGGCAACGTCGAGTACGGCGTCGACGTCAAGCTCGAGGACCTGCAGCGCCACTACGACGCCGTCGTGTTCACCACGGGCGCCGAGAAGGACCGCGCGCTCGACATCCCCGGCATCGACCTGCCCGGCAGCTACGGCGGCGCCGAGTTCGTCTCCTGGTTCGACGGCCACCCCGACGTCCCGCGCACCTGGCCGCTGGAGGCGAAGAGCATCGCCGTCATCGGCGCCGGCAACGTCGGCCTCGACGTCGCGCGCATCCTGTCCAAGACGGCCGACGAGCTGCTGGTCACCGAGATCCCGCAGAACGTCTACGAGGGCCTCAAGGCCAGCCCGGTCGAGGAGGTGCACGTCTTCGCCCGCCGCGGCCCGGCGCAGGCGAAGTTCACCCCGCTGGAGCTGCGCGAGCTCGACCACAGCCCCAACGTCGAGGTCCTCATGCCGCCGGAGGACTTCGAGGTCGACGCCGCCAGCGCGAACGCCATGGGCACCGACAACCAGACCAAGCTGGTCGTCAAGGAGCTCGAGCGCTACGCGATGCGCACAGCGGAGAACGGCGAGGGCGAGCGCCCCCGCAAGCTCTGGCTGCACTTCTTCGAGAGCCCCGTCGAGGTCTACGGCGACGGCAAGGTCGAGGGCTTCCGCACCGAGCGCACCGTCTACACCGAGGGCGGCAACGTCCGCGGCACCGGGGAGACCCACGACTGGCCGGTCCAGGCGGTCTACCGCTGCGTCGGCTACCGCAGCACCGAGCTCGCCGACCTGCCCTGGGACGCCGCGAACCACGTCCTGCCGCACGACAAGGGCCGCGTGCTCGACCTCGACGGCAGGCCCATCCCCGGCGTCTACGCCAACGGCTGGGTCAAGCGCGGCCCGGTCGGCCTCATCGGCCACACCAAGGGCGACGCCATCGAGACCGTCGGCAGCCTGCTCGAGGACCTCGACACGCTGCCCGAGGCCGAGGAGCGCACGCCCGAGAGCGTCGTCGCCCTGCTCGAGGAGCGCGGCGTGCAGTACACGACGTGGGAGGGCTGGGAGCTGCTCGACGGCCACGAGCAGGAGCTCGGCAGGGCCTACGGCAAGGTGGTGCACCACAAGAACGGCGACGTCGACCGCGAGCGCGTCAAGGTCGTCGAGCGCGAGGTCATGATCGAGGTCAGCCGGCGGCTCGAGCACGGCGAGAGCGCCGAGCAGGTCGGGGACGAGCTGGTCGAGATCGTCCAGGACGTCGCCGAGCGGGCGTAGCCGCGCGCCCTCCCGGGCACGGGCAGGGCATGACCACACCCCGCGACGACAGCGCCGACGACGTCACCACACCCGGCGGCGACACCCTCCCCAGCGGTCCGGGCGCGACCGCCGGTCTGCCCGGCGACAACAGCGGCACGGGCGCCGGCACCCCCGACGAGGAGCTGCGCGACACCACGCTCGCCGGCGACGTCGCGCCGCCCCCGCCCGACCAGCGCTGACGCCGGGGCCGTCGATCGGCGGCGGCGCGCCCCGCTGAGCCGGGGCGCGCCGCGGTCGCTGCGGAGCCCCGCCGGACCAGCGTCCGCAGGGCCGACCGGCGTAGCGCCTGGTCAGGACGGGCGGCGTCCGTCTGGTGCCCGTTGACCATGGACGGGAGCTTGGCGGAGGTCCCATCCTGCTCAGGCGGCGACCGGCGCCGCGCGACGAGCGGAGCAGCATGTTCTGGGCGGGTCTGGCCGTCAGCACCGTGATCGCCGTGGCCTACCTGGCGCTGTCCGCCACGATCGTGCAGCGGGTGCTCCTCGTCGGCGCGCAGTGGCGCAGCAACCCGCTCGCCGCCGCGACGGCCGGCATCTTCTTCAGCTGCGGCGTCGGCCACAGCCTGCACGCCGTGCACCTGCTCGAGCACCCGGACATCGCCGCCCTGCACGACCCGCACGTCGTCCTGTGGGACCTCACGACGGCGGCCGTGGCCGTCTGGTACTGGACGATCCGCAGCCAGCTGTCCGCGCTGACCGGCACCGGCGAGCTCTTCCAGGACGCCGGCAGCCAGGAGCGCGCCCGGCTGGCCGGCGTGCTGCACGGGCTGTTCGACGGCGTCCTCGTCCTGCCGTCCGGGCAGGTGCCGGTCGGGGCGCTGCCGGCCGTGCTGCGCGGCACCGAGCCCGAGGTGCGGTGCGCCCTGCTGGACGCCGTGCACGACGTCGGCGCCGACGGCGTGCCGCGCTCGCTCGAGGTCGCCGTCGCCGGCGGGGCGCTGCTCGAGGTGCGGGCCAGCCGCTGGGCCGAGCAGGTCGTCCTCGCCTGGCGCGACGTCACCGCCCTGCGCGATGCCGAGCGCAAGCACGCCGAGGTCGCCGCCCAGCTCGCGGCGGCCTTCGACGCCGCGCCCGGGGCGATGGCCGTGGTGGCCGGCGGGGTGGTGCAGCGGGGCAACCGCGCGCTGGCCCGGCTGGCGGGCGCGCAGGTCGAGGGCACGCCGCTGACCGCCCTGTTCGCCGTCGAGCACCGCCCCGACGTCGTCGTCCGGCTGGCCGACGTCGACGAGGCCGGCCGGCACGCCCGCTTCGAGGCGCAGGTGCTCCCGGCGTCGGGCGGCCAGCGCTGGGCCGAGGTCACCCTCGCGCCCGTCGACGACCTGCAGCCCGGGCGCGACGGCGACCTCGGGCAGCCGGGGCAGGTCGTGGTGCACCTGGTCGACGTCGAGGACCGGCGGGCCTGGGAGGCCCGGATGCAGCACCAGGCCGACCACGACGCGCTGACCGGGCTGGTCAACCGGCGGCGCTTCGACGAGGAGCTGACGGCGCAGTGCGCCCGCAGCGACCGCACGGCCGGGCACGGCGCCCTGCTGCTGGTGGACCTCGACCACTTCAAGGAGGTCAACGACACCCTCGGGCACGCCGTCGGCGACGACCTGCTGGTCGGCGTGGCCCGGCTGCTGCGCCACGAGGTGCAGCCCGGCGACGTCGTCGCCCGGCTCGGCGGCGACGAGTTCGCGGTCCTGTGCCGCGAGGCGACGCGCGAGCAGGCCCTCGCCCTGGCCGACCGGCTGTGCGAGGTCGTGCGCGTGCACACCCGCAGCCTCGCGGGCCCGACGGTCGCCACCGGACGGGTCACCTGCTCGGTCGGCGTCGCCGTGCTCGACGACGCCGCGACGCCCGAGGGCCTGCTGGTGGCCGCCGACCTGACGCTCTACGACGCCAAGGACGCCGGCCGCGACCGGGCCGCCGTCTACAGCGACGACGAGCAGGAGCAGCCGCGCAGCAAGTCGCGGATGCAGTGGCTCGACCGGCTGCGGGTGGCCCTGGACCGCGACGAGCTGGTCGTCCTCGCTCAGCCGATCGTCGACCTCGCGACCCGCAAGACCGACCACGTGGAGCTGCTGGTGCGCCTGCCGGGGGCCGACGGCACCCTCGTGCCGCCCGTGCAGTTCCTGCACCTGGCCGAGCAGAGCGACCTGGTCTGCGAGGTCGACCTGCGCATG
The DNA here is from genome assembly GCA_963815615.1 of uncultured Actinomycetota bacterium. Classification (GTDB taxonomy): domain Bacteria; phylum Actinomycetota; class Actinomycetes; order Mycobacteriales; family SCTD01; genus RYN-122. The sequence continues at coordinate 172,698 of CAWFHF010000001.1, forward strand.
CTCGCCGCCGGCATCCGCTACGCCCGCAGCCACCCCGGGCTCGGCGTCTGCGTGAACGTGTCGGGCCGCACCGTGTCCGACCCGGCCGTCGTCGACCGGCTGGAGGCGCTGCTGCGCGCCGCCGCCCTGCCGGTCGGCCAGATCGTGCTGGAGGTGACCGAGACGGCCGCCGTCGCCGGCACCGGCGCGGCCCGCGAGGGGCTGCTGCGGCTGCAGGCCACCGGCGCCCGGGTCGCCCTCGACGACTTCGGGGCGGGCTTCAGCAGCCTCACCTACGTCAAGCACCTGCCCTTCGACATCCTCAAGATCGACGGGCAGTTCGTGGCCGGGTGCGCCGGCGACGTGACCGACCTCGTCGTCGTCGACGCCGTCGTCAGCCTGGCCCGGGGGCTGGGCAAGACCGTCGTCGCCGAGCACGTGCAGGACGAGCGGACGGCGGCGCTGCTGCTGCGCCACGGCGTGCAGCGCGGCCAGGGCTACCACCTCGGCCCGCCGCGACCGGTGCTGCGGCTGCCCGAGCCCCGCGACGCCGACGCCCCGCTCGCCCTGTCCCGGGCGGTCTGACAGCCTGTCGCGGGTGCCCCTCGACCCGCCGTCCCTGCTGAGCCCCTGGCACACCCCGGAGCGGGAGGCGCTGCAGCAGCAGGCCCGGGACTTCGCCCGCGACCGGGTGCTGCCGCTGGCCGACGAGCTCGACCCGCAGAAGGCGGAGATGCCGCGGGAGCTGGTCGAGGAGATGGCCGCGCTCGGCTGGTTCGGCATCACCGTCCCGACCGACGCCGGGGGGCTCGGGCTCGGGGTGTTCGAGTACTGCCTGGTCAGCGAGGAGCTGGCCCGGGCGTGGCTGTCGGTCGGGTCGATCCTGGCCCGCGGGCAGGGCCTGGGCACCCAGGTGCTCGACGACGACCGGCGGGCCGAGCTGCTGCGGCGCAGCGCCGCGGGGGAGTGGATCGGGGCGATCGCCCTGTCCGAGCCGACCGCGGGCAGCGACCTCGCGGGCGTGCAGACCCGGGCGGTCCGCGACGGCGACGACTGGGTGCTCACCGGCCACAAGCGCTGGGCCGGCAACGCCCTGGCGGCGGACTTCGTCGAGGTGCTGGCGCGCGTGCGCGACCCCGAGGAGGGCGAGCCGCGCTCGGCGGGCCTGGAGCCGTTCCTCGTCGTCAAGGAGCGCGGCACCTTCCCCGCGGGCATGACCGGGCACCCGATCGACAAGATCGGCTACCACGGCTTCCTCACCTGGGACCTGGTGCTCGACGGCGTCCGGGTGCCGGAGGCGGACCGGCTGACCGGGCTGTACGCCGACGAGGGCGCCGACGCCGACAGCGGCGGCTTCGCCTCCGTGCAGCGCGGGCTCAACATCGCGCGCGTGCACACGGCGGCGCGCGCCGTCGGGGTGGCGCAGGGGGCGGTGGAGGACACGGCCGCGTACCTGCAGGAGCGCGAGCAGTTCGGGCACCCGCTCGAGCGACTTCCAGCACCTGCGCTTCGTGCTCGCCGACATGGCCGCCGAGGTCACCCAGGCCCGGGCGTTCTGGCAGCAGGTCGCCCACCTGCTCGACGAGGGCGTGCCGTGCGAGCGGGAGGCGGCGATGGTCAAGCTGCTGGCCACCGAGACGGCGGTCAGCGTGACCGGCCGGGCCATGCAGCTGCACGGCGGCAACGGCTACACCACCGAGCGGCGGGTCGAGCGCTACTGGCGCGACGCCCGGCTCACCACGATCTTCGAGGGCACCAGCGAGATCCAGCGCCGGATCGTCAGCGACCGGATGCTGCCGCGGTCGCCGCTGGCGTGAGCGTCCACGCCGCCCGGCTGCAGGCGCAGCTGCTGAGCGGCCCGCCGGCCACCAGCGTCGGCGCCGTCGTCGAGCGGGTGCTGGCGGTGCAGGCGCAGGACCTGCGCGGCGCCCGGCTGGCGGTCCGTGCGCGCTCGACCGGGCTGTCCGTCGCCGACGTCGACGCCGCCCTGCAGCGGCGCGAGCTCGTCGTCGACTGGCTCTGCCGCGGCACGCTGCACCTGGTGCGGGCCGAGGACCACGCCTGGCTGCACGCCCTGACGACGCCGCAGCTGCGCAGCACCAGCGAGCGCCGGCTGCGGCAGGAGGGCGTCGCGCCGGACGCCGCCGAGCGCGGGGTCGCCGCCGTGGTGGGCGCGCTGCAGGACGGGCCGAGGACCAGGGCGGAGCTGCGCGAGGCGGTCGCGGGGGCCGGCGTCCCGGTGGCCGGGCAGGCGCTGGTCCACGTCCTGCTGCGCGCGTCGCTGGACGGTCACGTGCGTGCGCGGGCCCGTCGTCGGCGACGAGCAGGCGTTCGTGCTGCGGCAGGACTGGCTCGGCCCGGCACCCGCCGTCGACCGCGACCGGGCGCTGGCCGAGCTGGGCCGCCGCTACCTGGCCGGCCACGGACCGGCCGACGCCGCCGACCTGGCGAAGTGGGCAGGCCTGTCGCTCGGGGACGCCCGGCGCGCGCTGGCGGGGACCACCGTCGACGCCGGGCACCCGCCGCCGCTGCCGCCCCCGCGCCTGCTCGGGCCGTTCGAGCCGCTGCTGCTGGGCTGGACCTCGCGGGACGCCGTCGTCGGCCGGCACACCGGGCTGGTGACGTCCAACGGCGTCTTCCGCCCGTTCGCCCTCGTCGACGGGCGCGCCGTGGCCACGTGGTCGCTCGCCGGCGGCCGCGTGACGGTCACCCCGCTCGAGCCGTACGACGACGACGTGCAGCAGGCCCTCGCCGACGACGCCGACGCCCTGCTGGCCTGGCTCGGCGTGGAGCTGCCCGTCAGACGTCGGTGAAGTGCTCCACGTGCGGGGGCTGGGCGAAGTGCGGGCCGATGAGGGCGCGCCACTGCGGGAAGCGGTCGCTGTCGCGGAACACCTGGTGGGCCTCGACGGAGTCCCACTCGACGAGGAGCACGAAGCGGGTCGGCGTCTCGACGCCCCGCGTCATCCGGATGCTGCGGCACCCCGGGGTGCCGGTGACCAGCTCCCGCGCCTGCCCGTAGGCGGCCGCGAACGCGTCCTGCTCTCCGGGCTTCACGTCGATCAGGGCGACCTCGAGGACCATGGGCCGCAGGCTGTCACAGCAGGTCGCGCAGCGCCGTGCACGGTGCGCCAGTTGCGCGCGGTCGCGGTGAGGCCCTGGCCGGTCAGCACGCGGTCGAGGCGGCTGCGCTGCACCCCGCCCGCGTACCAGAGGTAGGCGTGCCGGCCGTGCGCGGCGACCTCCTCGGGCAGCAGGGCCTCGGCGTCGACGCCGGACAGGTCGGGCTCGCCGTCCAGGAACGCCACGTGCAGCAGCTTCGGGTCGCGGTCGGGCCACGGGCAGGCCGCCACCACCGCCTCGACCTCCGCGCGGCGGCGGGCGAGCACCCGGACCGGGACGCCCGCGCCGGCCAGCGCGCGCTCGGTCCGCGCCGCCAGCGCGTCGGGCGCGTCGGGGCTGGTCGACGACGGCGTTGCCGCTCTGCAGGTGGGTGGCGACGTCGGTGCAGCCCTCGCCCTCGAGCAGTGCCACGAGGTCGGGCATCCGGATCCGGTTGCTGCGGCCGACGTTGATGCCGCGCAGCAGCAGCAGGGAGCGGCTCACGGCAGGAGTGTGCCCGGTCGGGTGAGCAGTCCGGCGCCCGCGCGGTCGAGACCTGCTGCGACGACAGGGAGGTCGCCGTGGCGAAGGACAAGGGCGCGGGCAAGGAACCGAAGGCAGGCAAGGCTCCGAAGGCAGGCAAGGAGCCGAAGGCCGGCAAGGCGCCCAAGGTGAAGAAGGCCAAGGTCAAGGGTGCGCTGCTCGGGAAGGTGACCGACCTGGTGGCCGCGCTGTTCGGGCTGTCGCTGGTGGCGCAGGAGGTCGTGAGCCGCACCGCCGGCTGACGCCGGGCCGGGTGTGGCTCAGGCGTCCTCGCCGGCCGCCGTCCGGACGTCGAGGGCGGCCAGGTCGAGCGCCTCCTCGGCCCGCTCGACCCCGCGGGCCGCCGCGTGCACGGCCGGCAGGTCGGGGACGCCGCGCTTGGTGCGCGCCGCGCGGGCGGCGTCCTTGGCCTCCCGCTCGAGCAGGTCCAGCGCCGCCGCCAGGTCGGCCCGCGCGGCGGCGAGGGCCTCCTGCTGGCGGGTCAGGTCCTCGCGGTCGGGCCGGGTCACGGTGGCGCACCGTAGTTGCTATGGTGGCGCCGTTCCGGTGCACGCTGCCGGGCACGCCCGGTCCGGGTGGCGGAATTGGCAGACGCGCTAGCTTGAGGTGCTAGTTCCCTTTACGGGGAATGGGGGTTCAAGTCCCCCCTCGGACACCAGACGTGGAGGCCCCCGACCCTGTGGTCGGGGGCCTCGGTCGTCCCCGGGGCCCTGCGTGCGGCACCCCGCTGAGGCGTCAGCGCCGGTTGAACACCGTCGTGGCGGAGCTCGCGTAGCGGAAGCACCCGCACGCCTCGCCCCACTGCAGGTCGCGGCTCGCGCCGGGCAGGAACAGGGTCGAGCGGCCGAGGCCGTTGCCGAAGGCGAACGCGACGCGCAGGTCCTTGCCCGTGCGCGAGACGCCCTCGTACAGCTGCGGGCCGGTGAAGCCGCCGCCGGCCGTGGCGCTCGCCGCGATCAGGCGGATCGCGTCGCAGAAGGCGAACGCGACGGTCTCGGCCAGCCGCTTGCCCTGGAAGCTCTGCCCCGCCTTGGTGAAGATCGCGTCGCACTCCGCCTCGCCCGCGGTCTCGACGTCGTTGCTGTCGTTGACGTCGAACGACGGCGACCAGCCGACGCCGACGGCCCCGGTGTTCTGCCCCTGCGGCGAGGTCTGCTCCAGGAAGGACACCGGCGCGTTCAGGGTGTGGACGCCGTACCGCGGCCGGTAGTTCTGGCTCGCCGCCGACAGCTGGAAGGCGACGAGGTCGGCGTTGGTCGAGATGACGTGGGTGACGCCGTTGCCGGCGAACTGCAGGACCGCGCTGGCCAGGTCGCCGTTGGCGGCGAACACGACCGGCCGGCCCTGTCCGGCCCCCTCGAGCGCCCGGCTCACGATCGCGCCGACCCGCTTGCCGACGACGGTCGTGTCGGTGAGGACGCCGACCTTCACCGGGTTCGGGCCCTTGGCGCCGAGCCGCGGGTCCCAGCCGGTGAAGTAGCCCTGGGCCTTGAGCCGGGTGACCAGGACGGGCGCGAGCACGTCCCAGGTGGGTGCGACCGACTGGTAGAAGTACGGCGCCAGGTCGTCGCCGACCTTCTTGTCCACGCCGGCGACCGAGGCGCTGAACAGCGGCACCCGCGCCTTGGCCATGCAGGACCGGAAGCTCGGGACGTCCATGAGCGTCACCGGGTTGATCATGGCGATGACGGGGCGGTCCTGGCTGAAGTAGGTGCAGGCGGCGGCGCCGGCGGTGTTGGGGTCCTGCGCCGTGGCGACGGTCTGCTGGTCCCGGAAGTCGATCTTCACCTTGCGCCCGAGGATGCCGCCCCGCCGGTTGACCTCGGCGGCGACGGCGAGGGCCACCGCCTCCTGGTCGCCGGTCGCCAGCCCGTCGGCCCCGGCGGCGGCGAACGCGCGCTCGGCGTCCTTCTGCGTCGCGATGCCGATGTGCACGAACTGCTCGTCCCACCCGGGCCCCTTCGCCGGCACGCGCGCCCCGCCCGCGGCCGGCGCGGCAGGCCGTCCGGTGGCCCCGCCCGCAGGCCCCGCGGCAGCGGGGGCCCCCGCGCGGACGCCGGGCGCCGGGGCGGCCCCCGCGGCGACGGGCGCGCCGGCCCCGGAGCCCCCCGCGGCAGCGGCGACGTCCGCCGGCAGGTCACCGGCGGCCTCGGCGGCGCCCCCGGCGTCTCCCGCGGGTCCCGCCGGGTCGCCCGGCACGGCGCCTGCGCCGTCGACGACGAGCCCGGCACCGGTCCCGGGCCCGCCCACCGCCACCTCCGAGGTGGCCTGCACGGTGCTCCCGCACGCGGTCAGCGCCAGGACGAGGCCGACGGCCAGGGCGAGCGGACGTGCGCGGGGAGCAGGCGAGAGGGGCACGCTGCCACCGTGGCGCCGGGTGCGGGTCCCCGTCTACGGGCATCCGCCACACCCGAACGCCTGCCGGTGTGGGGCCCCCGACCTCTCCCAGGGCGCGCCGGGCCGCGTGGCAGGCTGCGGCCGTGATCGAGCGCGCACCCTTCGGCCGCACCGGGCACCTGTCCTCCCGCGTCGTCTTCGGCGCCGCGGGCGTGGGGGCGGTCGACCAGGAGGAGGCCGACGCGGTGCTGCCGCTGCTGCGGCGGTACGGCGTCAACCACCTGGACTGCGCGGCGTCCTACGGCGACGCCGAGCTCCGCCTCGCACCGTGGCTGGCCGCCTCGCCCGACGAGTTCTTCGTCGCGACCAAGACCGAGCACCGCGACGGCGCCGGCGCGCGGGCCTCGCTGGAGCGCTCGCTCACCCGGCTCGGCGTGGACTCCGTCGACCTGGTGCAGCTGCACAACCTCGTCCTGCCCGACGAGTGGGAGACGGCGCACGCACCGGGCGGCGCGCTGGCCGCGCTCGTGCAGGCCCGCGAGGAGGGGCTGTGCCGCGCCATCGGCGTCACCGGCCACGGCCTCGACGTCGCGCGGATGCACCTGCGCAGCCTGGAGCGCTTCGACCACGACTCGGTGCTGCTGCCCTGGGGCCCGGCGCTGTTCGCCGACCGCGCCTACCGCGCCGACGTCGACCGGCTGCTGGAGGTGTGCGCGGAACGCTCGGTCGCGGTGCAGGCCATCAAGGTGGTGGCCCGGCGGCGCTGGCAGGACGAGCCCGCGCCGGGGGAGCGGCGGCTGAGCTGGTACGAGCCGCTGACCGACGCCGGCGGCACCACCCGGGCGGTGCGGGCCGCGCTGGCCGAGCCGGCGCTGTTCCTGCCCTCGCCGTCGGCGCTGGAGCAGCTCGAGCTGTTCCTGCAGGCCGCCCTGCCGCACGACGACGCCGTCCCCGACGACGACGCGCTGGCCGAGGACGTGCGGGTCCTGGGCATCGAGCCGCTGTTCCGCCGGTCCGCCTCCGTCTGACGCAGGGGGACTCCCGGTGGTGCGGGGCCGCCGGGGTGGGGAGGGTAGGCAGGACCTGCACCCCGCTCGACACGACAGAGACGAGAGACGAGCCCGTGACCGAGACGCAGACCAGGCCCGCGGACTCCTCCGCCCGGCGCTACGCGACCGTGAACCCCTTCACCGGCGAGACCGAGCAGGAGTTCGACTACACGCCCACCGAGGCCATCGACGGCATCGTCGGCCAGGCGCACAGCGCCTACCAGCAGTGGCGCCAGCGGCCCGTCGAGGAGCGCGCCGCCGTCGTCCGCAAGGCGGCCGAGCTCATGGACGAGCGGCGCGACGACCTCGCCAAGCTCATCACCACCGAGATGGGCAAGCGCACGCAGGAGGCGACCGGCGAGCTGTTCCTGTGCTCGATGATCCTGAAGTACTACGCCGACAACGGCCCCGGCTTCCTCGCGCCGACCTCCATCACCCCGATGATGGGCAAGGGCGAGGCGGTCGTGGAGACCCAGCCGGTCGGCGTCCTGCTGGCCATCGAGCCGTGGAACTACCCCTTCTACCAGGTGGTCCGCGTCGCCGGCCCGAACCTGGTGCTGGGCAACACGATCATCCTCAAGCACGCCGAGATCACCCCGCAGTGCGCCGTGGCGATCGAGCAGCTGTTCACCGACGCGGGCGCCCCCGCCGGCGTCTTCACCAACACCTTCCTCAAGCTCGACGACGTCGAGCAGGTCATCGCCGACCCCCGCATCCAGGGCGTCACGCTGACCGGCAGCGAGCGGGCCGGCAGCGCCGTCGGGGCGCTCGCCGGCAAGCACCTGAAGAAGTCGGTGCTGGAGCTCGGCGGGAGCGACCCGTTCATCGTGCTCGACGCCGACGACCTCGGCGCCACCGTCGCGGCCGCGACGCAGGGCCGCATGCAGAACACCGGTCAGGCGTGCACCGCGTCCAAGCGGCTCATCGTCACCGAGGAGCTGTTCGAGCCGTTCGTCGAGGGGCTCAAGCAGGCGTTCGGGACGTTCGCCCCCGGCGACCCGGCCGACCCGTCGACGTCGCTGGCGCCGCTGTCGAGCGAGCGCGCCGCGCAGGACCTGCACGCGCAGATCCAGGACGCGATCGACAAGGGCGCGACCGTCGTCGCCGGCGGCGGCCGCCCGGAGCACGCGGGGGCCTTCGTCGAGGCGACGATCCTCACCGACGTCACCCCGGACATGCGCGCCTACAGCGAGGAGCTGTTCGGGCCCGCCGCCGTCGTCTACAAGGTCAAGGACGCCGACGCCGCCGTGGCGCTGGCGAACGACAGCGCCTACGGCCTGGGCGCGACCGTCATGAGCAGCGACGTCGAGGCCGCCCGCGCGGTGGCCGACCGGCTCGAGGCGGGCATGGTGTGGATCAACCAGCCGACCGGGTCCTCCCCGGAGCTGCCGTTCGGTGGCGTGAAGCGGTCCGGCTACGGCCGCGAGCTGTCCGAGCTGGCGATGTTCGAGTTCGCCAACCGGCGCCTGGTGCGCACGGTGCCGCTGAAGAAGGCCGACAAGCCCGTCGCGGGCTGAGCCTGCGCGGGCAGGGGCCGGGAGCGCGCTGCTCCCGGCCCCTCCTGCGTGCCGTCAGGCGCTGCGGCGCCGGGTGACGAGGGAGAAGCCGGCCGCCAGCAGGGCGAGCACGGAGACGCCGAGCGCGGCGCCCGCGAGGCCGGAGGAGCCGGAGCCCGCCTCGTCGGTCTCGCCCGCGGCGGTGGTGCTGGACACCGGCACGGCGTCGGGCGCGGGGGCGGCGAGCTGCAGCACGGGCGCCGGCTTCTCGGGCTCGGCGCCACCCGGCGCGGCCTCCTCGATCCAGCGGACGACCTCGCCGTCGGCGTAGGTCTGCAGCGCCTTGAAGACCAGCGTGTCGGTCGTGGGCAGGGGACCGGCGGAGACCTCGAACTCGTCGAACTCGGTCGCGCCGATGCCGGCGTTGCCGGGGGCCGCGGTCCACACGATGCGCTGGACGACCTCGGTCACCTTCTCGCCGTGCACCTCCAGCGGGGTGGCGGGGGCGCCCTTGACCAGCTGGGCGGTCCAGCCGGCGTGCGGCTTGACGCGCAGCGAGGCGATCGGGGTGTCGGTCGGGAAGGCGATCTCGATCTTCGTCGTCGGGACGTCCTTCTCCGACGGGACGCGGAAGGTCAGCTTCGTGTAGCCGCCCTGGGTGGCGCCCGGCCCCTGCACCGTCACGTGGGCGGAGGCGGTGCCGGCGAGCGGGAGCAGGAGCAGCAGGGAGCCTGCGGCCGGGACGAGCAGGCGACGGGTGCGCACGGAAGGGTTCCTCTCGGGGACGGGCCGGGTCAGCGGACGCTGAGCCGGAAGACGGTGGTCGTGCTGTCGACGTCGCTGGTGCGGGTCGTCAGCTCCAGGCGCCAGCTGCCCTCGTCGGGCAGGGGCACGGTGAGCTGCTCGTAGTGGCCCAGGCTCTTCTTGGGCACGGCCACGGGGACGACGTCGCCGGCGGGCGAGGTGAGCCGGGCGGTGACCTCCTCGACGTCGAGCGCGAGGCCGCCGGCGCCGGTGTAGTAGACGTGCATCGCGTTCAGCCCCACCCGGGCCGGCTCGACGTCGACCTGCACCGACAGCTCGCCGGCCACCCGCTGGGTCGCGCTGAACGGAGGGGCGAAGGCGACGCGGGCCGGCGTGGTGCTCGACCAGCACGGCGGTGACGGCGAGGACGGCGGCGGCGGTGCCGGCCTCGAGCAGGACCCCGCGGCGCAGCCGCCCGAGGTCGGCCGGCGCCGGCTGCGGGCGCACGGGCGGGGCCAGGACGGTGCTGGCCAGCACGACCGGCCGCGTCCAGTGCCGGCGCACGGCGGTGCGGCCCGCCAGGCCGAGCAGGAGCATGCCGGCCACGAGCAGGAGCTTGAGCAGCAGCAGGCGGCCGTAGCCGGTGCCGGGCAGCGCCCCGGCGTCGCGGACCTCCCGCCAGCCGGCGAACGTGCCGGTGACGACCAGGACGAGGACGCTGCCGGTGGCCCACCGCGACCAGCGCGGCAGCACGGCGGCCAGCCGCGCGGGGTCCGGCCGGCGCAGCAGCGCGACGCCGAGCACGGTCAGCCCGCCGAGCCAGGTGGCGGCGGCGGCCAGGTGCAGGACGTCCAGCGGCAGGGCGACGGCGGTGAGGTCGCCCGCGGCGGCGTGCCCGACGAGCGAGGTGGTCAGCAGCAGCCCGGCGGCCACGGGCAGCCCCACGGTCAGCAGGGCCGCGCGGGAGGCGCGGCCCAGGGCGAGCAGCAGCACGGCGGCCGGGAGCAGCAGCGCCAGCCGGGCGACGGTGGCGGAGCCCAGGCGGGTGCCGAGCACCTCGCCGAGCAGCGCGCCGTCGAGGGCGCGGGTGACGGGCAGGCCGGCGGCGTACGGGCCCTGCAGGAGCAGCGCCCCCGCGCTGCCCAGCGCGGTCGCGGCCCAGCCGGCCCACAGCAGCCGGCGGACCGCCCGCACGCCCACGCCCTCCCGCCACAGCCCGAGGACGAAGGCGAGCCCGCCGACCAGCAGCACCAGGCCGGCGGACAGCAGGCCGCGGGTCGCGGTGAGCAGCCTGCCCGCGGCGGCGCCGTCGCCGGGGGAGCCCGCGACGGCCGACGGCGTGCTGGCCCGCCCCACGCTGAACGTCGAGGCGCCGCTCACCGGGTGGCTGTCCTCGCTGACGACCCGCCAGAGCAGGACGTAGGTGCCCTCGGCGAGGTCGGGCAGCAGCGGGGCGACGACCTCGGTGCGGCCCTCGCGGGTGCGCGTCCGGCCGGTGTCGACGCGGCTGCCGTCGGGCGCGAGGACCTTGACGGCGCCCAGCGACGTCGCGACCGGCTCGCTGAAGGTCAGCACGACCTGGGTGGGGACGTCGCCGAGGACGTCCCGGTCGTGGGGGTCGCTGTGCAGCAGCGCCGCGTGGGCGGAGGCGGGCGTGGCGCCGAGCACCAGCAGCAGGCCGGCCAGCAGCGCGAGCACGCCCGCCCGGCGGACCCTCCTCATGCGACCCGCCGCAGCACGGCCTGCGCCCGCCCGGACGGGGCGCCGGGAGCGGCGGCGGTGGAGCGCAGCCGCCACAGCAGCCACACCTCCAGCAGCGCCAGCAGGTGGGGGGCCTCGGCGAGCGGGGTCGTCTCGCCGCCGGCGAGGTCGAGGGCGCTGGTGGCGCCGAGCCCGACCGCCAGCGCGGCGACCACGGGCAGCATCCCGGCGGCGCGCCACGGCCGCCACGCCGCCGCGAGGACGCCGAGGGCGAGCGCGGCCTCGGTCACCCCGATCTCGCGGACGACGTGCAGCGCCTCGTGCCCGCCGCCGCCGCGCAGGGCCGGCACGGTCAGCAGCAGCTGCGCCAGCGCGGTCAGCACCAGCCCGACGCGGGCGCCCCGGCGCAGCGGGGTGCGCACCTCCGGGTGGTCGTGCAGGCCGGCGAGGACGGCGGGGGCGAGGTCGGACGGCGTCGGGGCGGGGCGCACCCGGAGCGGCCGGGCGGCGTCGAGCGCGGACGACGACCACGCCCGGCAGGACGGGCAGCCGTCGACGTGCGCGTCCAGCAGGTGCCCGGGCACGCCGGGGTCCTCGCCGTCGAGCCTCGCCGACAGCGCCTCACGAGCCTGGTCGCACCGCACGGACTGCAGGTCGTCCGGGAACGGCAAGGAGTTCCCGCCTGTCTGTAGAACACTCCTGCCATGGGGGCGGGGGACGAGCTGGCGGGCTGGGCGCAGGCCGCCCGCGACGGCGACCCCGTGGCCGTCGCGGCCCTCGTGCGGGCGACGCAGTCCGACGTCCGCCGGCTGTGCGCGCACCTCGTCGACCCTCAGTCGGCCGACGACCTCGCCCAGGAGACCTACCTGCGCGCGCTCGGCTCGCTGCCGTCCTACGAGGGCCGTGCGCCCTTCCGCGCCTGGCTGCTGGTGGTGGCCCGGCGGACCTGCGCCGACGCGCTGCGCCAGCGGGGACGTCGGCGCCGGCTGGTCGAGCGGCTGCGCGGAGGGCTCGAGGAGACGGTGCCCGACGCCGCCGGCGACGTCGCCGCGGCCGACCTGCTGGCCCGCCTGGAGCCCGAGCGCCGGGAGGCGTTCGTGCTGACCCAGGTGCTCGGCCTGTCCTACGCCGAGGCCGCGCAGGTCTGCGAGGTCCCGGTCGGGACCATCCGCAGCCGGGTGGCGCGCGCCCGGGCCGCCCTGCTCGACGACGTCGCCCGCCGGCAGGCCTGAGCCCGCTCCTCCTGACGGCAGCGCCGCGGCCCGGGCGCGGCGCCGCTGACCCGGCGCTGCCCGGCGTCGGGACGGGCATGGCTGCCGATCGGGGCTGCCGGTCGGGGTCCGCCTCCGGAGTCGGTCTGCCCGGTCTGTCCGCTGTTGCGCGGGGCATCGGGTTCTCCCTCGAGGCACGTTCGTTGCACGACTGGTGCAGGGGCGGCTTGGAGGGCTGCGGAGGGCCGGGCTACGGTCGAACGGGTGATCGGGGTCACGCGCCTGGGTCACACGCAACGTCACAGCACGCGCACCACCGCCGAACCCGGCACGAACCACGCACACCACCACGCACCGCACCACGCACCGCACGACGCACGACGGCACGAGCAGGCAGGCGGGTCCCCCACCGGGAGACCGGGGGGCGTCTGACGAGCGCGGGCCGTGAAGCCGCAGCCGCGGTCCACCAGCAGCAGGGAGAGGTTCCTTGACCCCCATCCACGGAGCACGCCGGCGCAGCAGCGCGCGGCGCGCCGCCGCCGTCCTGGCCGCCCTGGCCCTCGTCACGAGCGCCTGCGGCGGCAGCGGAGACGGCGGAGGCGGGGACACGGAGTCCTCGGCCGCCGAGAACCCGGCGCCGTCGGGCGAGCCGCAGAAGGGCGGCACCGTCACCGTCGGCCTCGAGGCCGAGAGCAACGGCTGGCTGCCCGGCGTCACCGCCGCCGCCTCCGCCGGCTACAACGTCATGTACGCGGTCTACGACCCGCTGGTCATGCAGACCTCCGAGGGCACCTACGCGCCGTTCCTGGCCGCCTCCTACGAGCCCAACGCCGACTTCACCCAGTGGACCTTCAAGCTCCGCGACGGCGTCACCTTCCACGACGGCAGCCCGCTGACCGCCGAGGTGCTCAAGCAGAACCTCGACCTGCTCAAGGCCCCGACGTCCAACGCCGCCGGCTCCCTGGCCGAGGTCAAGGGCGCGACCGTCGTCGACCCGATGACGCTGCGCTACGACCTCGCGCCGGCCCAACGCCGCCTTCCCGGCGCTGCTCACCACCAGCGCCGGCATGCCGTTCTCGATGAAGGCCTACAAGGAGAAGGGCAAGGACGCGCTCAACGCCGCACCCGTCGGCACCGGCCCGTTCGTGTTCTCCGAGTGGCGCCGCGACGACCGCCTGACGGTCAAGGCCAACCCGTCCTACTGGGGCTCGGCCATGGGCATGGGGCCCTACCTCGACGAGGTCGTCTTCCGCCCGATCCCGGACGAGGACACCCGCCTGCAGAGCACCCTGTCCGGCGACGTCGACGCCTTCCAGACCCTGCGCCAGAGCATCGTGCGCCAGGCGCGCGAGGAGGCCGACGACGGCGACCTCGCCCTGCACTCCTTCGTCGGCAACAACGCCGGCGCCTCGATCTACAACACCCTGGTCCCGCCGCTGGACGACCGGCGCGTGCGCGTGGGCCTGTCGCAGGCCCTCGACCAGGAGCAGCTCATCGAGGTCCTGGGCGGCACGGGCATCAGCCCGCCGCAGACGCAGTACTTCAGCGAGGAGAGCCCGTACTACTCCAAGAAGGTCGCCGACGCCTACCCCAAGTACGACCCCGAGGCGGCCAAGGCCCTCATCGACGAGTACGTCAACGACCCGAAGCGCTCGGACAAGAAGCCGGTCGGCACGCCGATCGAGGTGCAGTACAACTGCCAGCCCGACCCGAGCCTGGTGGAGCTGTCGCAGGCCTACCAGGCCTTCTGGACCAACGCGGGCGTCAAGGTGACGCTCAAGTCGGTGGACCAGGCCGGCCACATCCAGAACGCGATCGGCTCGCCGGCCACGACGCCGCCCTTCAAGGGTGACTACGTCGCGAACTGCTGGCGCTCCGGCAGCCAGGGCGACCCGTTCAACACGTTCAAGAACGACTTCGGCCCGGTCGAGGTGCAGCCGCTGAACTTCACCAACTACCGCAGCGACGTCATCACCGAGCAGCTCGCCGTGCTCGGCAGCACCCAGGACCTCGACGCGCGCAAGGCCGCCGTCGAGGAGATCGGCCTCGACCTGGCCGAGAACATGCCGCTGGTCTGGACCGGTTCGACCGCCACGCTCGTCGGCGTCCGTCCCGAGGTGCAGAACCTGTCGAGCTGGAAGCTCCCAGGCGGCGAGGAGGGCATCGGCACCGGCCTGTTCACCGGTGGCACGGCCCTCTGGGGCCAGGCCTGGCTCGCGGAGTAGTCGCCGGATGACGCCGACCCCGGGGCAGGAGGAGCGGGCGACATGGGTGCTCTGATCGGCAGGAAGCTGCTGACGCTGGTACCCGTGCTCCTCGCCGTGTCGCTGCTCACCTACCTGCTGCTGAACCTCCTCCCCGGGGACCCGGCGCTGCTCGTGCTCGGACCTCAGGCGGTGTCGGCCGACTCGATCGCCGCCGTCCGGTCCGAGCTCGGGCTCGACCGCCCCCTGCCGGTCCGCTACGCGATGTGGCTCGGGGACGCCGTCACCGGCGACCTCGGCCAGAGCTACATCACCCGGCAGGACGTCACCTCGGCGATCACGGACCGCCTCCCGGTGACCCTCGAGCTGATGGTCCTGTCGCTGCTCATGGCGCTGGTCATCGCCATCCCGCTGGGCGTGTTCAGCGCCTACCGGGTCGGCAGCCGCTTCGACAAGTCCGTCACGGGCGTGACCTTCGGCCTGCTGGCCCTGCCGAACTTCATCTTCGCCCTGGTGCTGATCTTCGCCTTCTCGGTGCGGGTCGACCTGTTCCCGGCCAGCGGCTGGGACCGCATCTCCGACGGCCTGGGCGCGAACCTGCTGAGCGCCTTCCTGCCGGCGCTCGCCCTGTCGGTGAGCAACATCGCCGTGTTCACCCGCCTGCTGCGCACCGACATGATCACGACCCTGCAGGAGGACCACGTCACGCTGGCGCGCTCCAAGGGCCTGCCGACGTCGCGGATCCTGTTCCGCCACGCGCTGCGGCCGCAGCTCGTTCTCGCTGCTGACCGTGGCGGGCCTGCAGGTCGGGTCGCTGCTGTCGGCGACCGTGATCGTCGAGACGATCTTCGCCCTGCCGGGCGTGGGCCGGCTGCTGTTCGACGCCATCAACAGCCGCGACCTGCTCATGGTCCAGGGCGTGGTGCTCATGCTCGCGGTGTCGTTCGTGCTGATCAACTTCGTGGTCGACCTGCTCTACACCTTCCTCGACCCCCGCATCCGGTCTGGAGCTGCCCGTGTCCGCGCCTGACGAGGTCTCCTCGCGCCCCGGCACGCTCGTCGGCGGCGACGCCGAGGTGGCTGCCCCCTCTGCCGTGAGCGCGGCCGGCCTGCAGGCCGGCGCCCTGAGCGGCACCGCCCCGCTCGCCCCCGACCCCGTGGTGGGTCCGCGCAAGAAGCGCGGCAACGGCGTCCTCTACTGGGTCTGCCTCGGCTGGCTCGCCGTGGTGGTCCTCGGCGCCCTGACGGCGGACCTGCTGCCGCTGCCGGACCCCAACGCGATCGACATCGCGTCCAAGGAGGCCCCGCTGTTCAGCGCGGGCCACCTGCTCGGCACCGACGGGCTCGGACGCGACATCCTGTCCCGGCTGGCCTTCGGCGCCCGCGTCTCGCTGGTCATCAGCCTGTCCGCCGTCGCCGTCGGCATCCTCGTCGGCGGCACGCTCGGGATGGTCGTCGGCTACTTCCGCGGTCGGCTCGAGACCGCGGTCATGGCGGTCATCGACATCATCCTGGCGTTCCCCGGGCTGGTGCTGCTGCTGGCCCTGGTGGCCTTCGTCGGCCAGAGCCTGACGGCCATCACGATCGTCATCGGCTTCCTGTCGATCCCCGTGTACACCCGCGTCGCCCGCGCGGCGACCCTCGCGGTCAGCCAGCGCGAGTACGTCCTGGCGGCGGGCCTGATGGGGGCCAAGACCCCGCGCATCCTGTTCCGCGAGATCATGCCCAACGTCATCCTGCCGGTGGCGGCGTTCGGGCTCATCGCGCTCGGCGTCGTCATCGTGCTGGAGGGCTCGCTGGCCTTCCTCGGCCTGTCGGTCGAGGCGCCCGCCGCCACCTGGGGCTCGATGATCGCCGAGGGCAAGCGCCACCTCGACAGCGGCATCCACATCGCCCTCGTGCCGTCGTTCGTCATGTTCATGACCGTGCTGTCGCTGAACCTCGTGGGCGACGTCCTGCGCAGCCGGTTCGACGTCCGGGAGGGCAACCTGTGAGCCTCACCGAGGAACGCCCCGCGGCGCCGGGCACGCCCGACCCGCACGCGCCGCTGCTGGAGGTCCGCGACCTCAAGACCTGGTTCGACACCCCGCGCGGCGTCGTCAAGGCCGTCGACGGCGTCTCGTTCAGCCTGCGCCGCGGGCAGAGCATCGGCATCGTCGGCGAGTCCGGCTCGGGCAAGACCGTGCTGTCGCGGTCGGTCATGAACCTGCTGCCCAAGAAGCGGGCCATCCCGGCCTCCGGCGAGGTGCTGTTCCAGGGGCGCGACCTGCGGCCGCTCACCCCCAAGCAGATGCGGGACTACTGGGGCCCGCAGATGGCGATGGTCTTCCAGGACCCGATGACCTCGCTCAACGGCGTGGTGAAGATCGGCCGGCAGATCACCGAGAGCCTGCGCGAGCACATGGACCTCAGCCGCAAGGACGCCGAGCAGCAGGCCGTGCAGCTGCTCAAGAGCGTGGGCATCCCGGCCCCCGAGCGGCGCATCGGCGAGTACCCGCACCAGCTCTCCGGCGGCATGCGCCAGCGCGTCACGATCGCGATCGCGCTGGCCTGCGACCCCGCGCTGCTCATGGCCGACGAGCCGACCACCGCGCTCGACGTCACCGTGCAGGCCCAGATCCTCGACCTGCTCGCCTCGCAGCAGGCCGAGCGCTCGATGGGCATGGTGCTGGTCACCCACGACCTCGGCGTCGTGGCGAACCGCACCGACGACATCGCCGTCATGTACGCCGGGCAGATCGTGGAGAAGGCGCCGACGCCGGTGCTGTTCACCGAGATGCGCCACCCGTACACCGAGGCGCTGATGCGCTGCATCCCGCGCGTCGAGAACCCGAGCCACACCCGGCTCGACGCCATCCCGGGCCGCCCGCCGGACCTCGCGAACCTCCCCACCGGCTGCCGCTTCGCGCCGCGCTGCCGCAACGCGCAGCCGCAGTGCCTCGCGGAGAACCCGCCGCTGATGACCGCGTCGCCGGGCCACCAGTACCGGTGCTTCTTCCCCGTCGGCACCGCCGAGGGCGAGCAGGCGCGCGCCAAGAACGACGCCGCGGGGCACACCGCCGCCGGCACCTCCATGGACACCCTGACGAGAGCGAGCGCCTAGATGGCCGGCAGTGGGACCGCGCACCTGCGGGACCGGGACGACATCGTCCTGACGGTCGAGGACCTCGTCGTCGAGTTCCCGCTGGGCCGCGGCCGCAAGGTGCACGCCGTGTCCGGCGTCAGCTTCGACCTCGCCGCCGGCGAGACCCTCGGGCTCGTGGGGGAGTCGGGCTGCGGCAAGAGCACCACCGGGCGCGCCCTGATGCAGGTGCCGCGCCCCACCAGCGGCTCGGTGAAGCTGCGACGGCCGCGAGCTGACCGGCCTGCAGGGCGAGGAGCTGCGCCAGACCCGCCCGCAGATGCAGATGATCTTCCAGGACCCGATCTCGTCGCTGAACCCGCGCCGCCGGGTCCGCGACATCGTCAGCGAGGGCCTGTCGGTCTGGCGCAAGGACGACGCCGAGAGCACGGCCAAGGTCCTCGAGCTGCTCGACGCCGTCGGCCTGGACCCCGCCACCGCGGGGGGCCGCCGGGCCCACGAGTTCTCCGGCGGGCAGTGCCAGCGCATCTGCATCGCCCGCTCGCTCGTGCTCGACCCGGACGTGCTCATCTGCGACGAGCCGGTCTCCGCGCTCGACGTGTCGGTGCAGGCGCAGATCCTCAACCTGCTCGAGGACATGAAGGCCCGCTACGGGCTGACCATGCTGTTCATCGCCCACGACCTCGCCGTGGTGAAGAACATCAGCGACCGGGTGGCGGTCATGTACCTCGGCAAGGTCTGCGAGGTCGGCCCGGCCGAGGCGCTCTACGCGCGGCCGACCCACCCGTACACCAACGCCCTGCTCGCCGCGGTGCCCCGGCCCGACCCGACCGCGGGTGCCACGTCGGTGCCGCTGCAGGGCGACGTGCCCGTCACCGATCGACCCGCCGTCGGGCTGCCGCTTCCGCACCCGCTGCCCGCGGGCCCAGGAGCGGTGCACCGTCGAGGAGCCGCTGGTGCGCCCCGTGGGCGACGACCACTTCGTCGCCTGCCACTTCCCGCTGAACGCCGACGACGCCCCCGCCGACGCCGTCGCGTCGGTCGACGAGCCGAACGAGCCCGACGAGCTGCTCGTCACGCCGCTGGTCTGACGGCCCGCCCGACGGCGGGCCGGCGTCAGCGGCCGGTCAGCTGCCGGGTCGCCGGCGGGCGAGGTAGACCGTGTTGGTCGACTCCCCGCCGGTGACCGGGTTCGCGAAGGGCACGACGACGGCCCGCGGTGCGTCGAGGACCTCCCCGAGCAGGGCGAGGAACGCCTGGTCCGGCGGGTCGTCGGACCACAGCGCGAACACCCCGCCGTCGTGCAGGTGCGCGGCGAGCCGGGTCAGGCCGGCCGCGGTGTAGAAGGCGGCGTGCGAGGGGTGCAGCACGTGCCGCGGGCTGTGGTCGATGTCGACCAGCAGCGCGTGCCAGCGCCCCGGCCCGACGCCGTCGAGCCCGCCCTGCACGAGGGCGAAGAAGTCCCCGACGGCGACCGCGCAGCGCGGGTCGCCGGTCAGCCGCTCCGACAGCGGCAGCAGCCCCCGCTCGTGCCACGCCGCGACCTCGGCCAGCGCCTCGACGACGACGAGCGAGCGCACCCGCGGGTCCTCCAGCGCGGCGGCGGCGGTGCAGCCCAGCCCGAGGCCGCCGACCAGCACGTCGAGCGGCTCGCCCCCGACGTCGGCGAGGCCGAGCCGCGCCAGCTCCTCCTCGGCGACCGTGAAGGCGCTCGACATGAGGAACTCCTCACCGAGCCGCACCTCGTACAGGTCGGCCTGCAGCTGCGGGTCGAAGCGGCGGCGCAGCGAGATCTCGCCCATCGGCGTCGCCGCCCACCCGAGCTCCTCGATCCGCCTGCGCACGGCCAGACCGTAGGGGATGCCCTCGGGCCCCGGGACCTCCGCTGACATCCGAACGGCGTTCGGCGATGCTCGCCGCACCCGTCCCCGACACCGGGACCGGACCAGACCGAGGAGGCCCTGTGGCTGCCGTCGACGCATCGGTGCAGGAGCGCGACGCGCTCCGCGACACCGTCCGGAACCTGTTCGAGCGCACGTCGTCCGAGGCCGACGTCCGGCGGGTGATGGAGACCGAGCAGGGCTACGACGAGGCCGTCTGGCGCCAGCTGTCCGAGCAGGTCGGCCTCACCGGCCTGGCCGTCCCCGAGGAGTACGACGGCGCGGGCTACGGGCCCGAGGAGCTGGCGGTCGTGTTCGAGGAGGCCGGGCGCAGCCTGCTGTGCGCGCCGCTGCTGTCGACGGTCGGGCTGGCCACGCCGCTGCTGCTCGCCAGCGGCGACGACGCCCTGAAGAAGGAGTGGCTGCCGCGGATCGCCGCCGGCTCGGCCTTCGCGACGCTGGCCCTCACCGAGCAGTCCTCCTCCTGGGACCCGGCCACCGTGACGACGACGGCGGTCCGCGACGGCGCCGGCTGGCGGCTCGACGGGCAGAAGTGGTTCGTCCTGGACGGCGGCATCGCCGACCTCGTGCTGGTGGTGGCCCGCACCGAGAGCCACGTCGCGGTGTTCGCCGTCGACGGGCGGGCCGACGGCCTGGTGCGCGAGCCGATGGAGACGATGGACGCGACCCGCAAGATGTCGCGGCTGACCTTCACGGGCGTCCCGGCCCAGCTGGTCGGCGAGGAGGCCGCCGGCACCGGCGTGCTCGAGGCGGCCCTGCAGCTCGGCGCCGTCGCCCTGTCGGCGGAGAACCTCGGCGGCGCGCAGAAGTGCCTCGACCTGTCCGCCGCCTACGCGCTCGACCGGGTGCAGTTCGGGCGGCCCATCGGCTCCTTCCAGGCCGTGAAGCACAAGCTGGCCGACATGCTGGTCGAGGTCGAGCAGGCCCGCTCGGCGTCCTACTACGCGGCCCGTGAGGCGGCGTCGGGGTCCGACAGCCTGCCGCTGGCCGCCTCGCTGGCCAAGGCCTACACCGGCGACGCCTTCGTCCACGCCGCGCTGAGCACCGTGCAGGTGCACGGCGGCATCGGCTTCACGTGGGAGCACCCGGCCCACCTGTACCTCAAGCGGGCCAAGACCAGCCAACTGCTGCTCGGCTCGTCCACCCACCACCGCGTGGTCGTCGCCGACCGCGTCGGCATCTAGAGGAGACCGGCATGCGCTGGCAGATCGAGGACACCCCGGAGCGCGCGGCCTTCCGCGACCAGGTGAAGGCGTTCCTGCGCGACGTCCTGCCCGAGGGGTGGCTGGACGCGTTCGACCGCGGCGACGACCTCGCCATCCTGGGGCTGCGCCAGCAGTGGGACTACGCGCAGTGGCAGAAGACCCTGGCCGCGTCCGGCTACGCCGCGCCCGCTGTGGCCCAAGGAGTACGGCGGGCTCGGCGGCGAGCCGTGGCAGCAGCAGGTCATCCGCGAGGAGATGGGCCGCTACGGCCTGCCGACCCTCGGGCTGAACATCCTCGGCGTCGGACTGGCCGGGCCGACCCTCATCGAGCACGGCAACGAGGAGCAGAAGCAGCGCTACCTGCGCAAGATCCTGTCCTCGCGAGGAGATCTGGTGCCAGCTGTTCAGCGAGCCGGGCGCCGGCTCCGACCTCGCCTCCGCCGGCACCCGCGCCGTCCGTGACGGCGACGACTGGGTGGTCAACGGCCAGAAGGTCTGGACGACGATCGCCCAGTACTCCCAGTTCGGCATGCTGCTCGCCCGCACCGACCCCGACCTGCCCAAGCACGACGGCCTGTCGTACTTCATCGTCGACATGAGCTGGCCCGGCGTCGAGGTCCGCCCGCTGAAGCAGATCACCGGGGACGCGGAGTTCAACGAGGTCTTCCTCACCGACGTCCGCATCCCCGACTCCTACCGGGTCGGCGAGGTCGGCGAGGGCTGGCGCATCGCCCGCACCACGCTCATGAACGAGCGCGTCGCCCTGTCCGGGCTCGGCGAGGCGGGCGGGTCGCGCAAGGACCCGTTCCAGAGCTTCCTGGAGTCCGTGCCCGAGCGGACGTCGCCGCTGGTGCGCGACCGGCTGGCGCAGCTCTACATCGACCAGGAGGTCAAGAGCGTCACGGCGTTCCGGGCGGCCGCCGCGCGCGCCGCCGGCCGCCCGCCCGGTCCCGAGGGCGGCGTGGGCAAGGTCTTCAACGCCGAGCTCAACCAGCGCCGCACGGAGGCCGCGATCGACGCGGCCGGCCTCGCCGGTGTCGCCTGGATGCCCGACGACGCGACGTCGCGCAACCGGGCGCACCAGTTCCTGCGGGCCCGCGCCAACACCATCGAGGGCGGCACGTCCGAGGTGCTGCGCAACCAGATCGCCGAGCGGCTGCTGGGCCTGCCGCGCGAGCCGGACGTCGATCGGGGGCTGGCGTGGAGCAGGACGCGCCGGTAGGGACGCCCGCCGTCGCCCCTGCCGACCGGCTCGTCTCGCTGCTCGAGCTCGAGAAGCTCGACCGCGACCTGTACCGCGCGTGGAACCCGGCGCAGCCCTTCGGGCGCAACCGGGCCCTGTTCGGCGGGCAGGTCGCGGCGCACGCGCTGCGTGCCGCGGCCCTGACCATCGAGGTCGAGCACCACCCGCACTCGCTGCACGGGTACTTCCTGCGCCCCGGCAAGAGCGACGCGCCGACCCTGCTGCGGGTCGACCGCATCCGCGACGGCCGGTCGTTCAGCACGCGCACCGTCGTCGCCCTGCAGGACGGCGAGGCGATCTTCAGCCTGACGGCGTCGTTCCAGAAGGACGAGCCGAGCCCGGAGCACCACGCGCCCATCGCGCCCGAGGTCCCGACCCCGACGCAGCTGCTCGCACAGGGCCTGGAGCCGCACGACCACTGGTTCACCGACTCGCCCTTCGAGGTGTTCGACGTGCCGGAGCAGGTGCTGGCCGGCTCGCCCCGCCGGGCCATGTGGATCCGCACCCGCGGCGCGCTGCCCGACGACCGCGCCCTGCACGCCAGCGTCGTGACCTACCTGTCCGACATGGGGCCGATGGGCGCCGTCCGCAAGGCCCTCGGCACCGAGCGCGAGTTCGCCAGCGGCGCCAGCCTCGACCACAGCGTCTGGTTCCACCGGCACGTCCGGCCGGACCAGTGGCTGCTGTTCGACGTCCGCGGCGTGTCCGGCGGTGGCGCCCGCGGCGTCGCGACCGGCGCGGTCCACACCGAGGACGGCGTGCACGCCGCGACCGTCGCGCAGGAGGCGCTCATCCGCCTCGCCCCCGCCCAGCCCCCCGCCACGTCCTAGCCCCCCCGCACCCCCGACCCCCGCAACCGAGGAGACCCCCGTGCCCGAAGCCGTCATCGTCGCCACCGGCCGCACCCCCATCGGCCGTGCCGGCAAGGGCTCGTTCGCGGGCGAGCGCCCCGACGACCTGCTGGCCCACGCGATCAAGGCCGTCGTCGAGAAGGCGGGCATCGACCCGGCGACCATCGACGACGTCATCGCCGGCAGCGTCGGCAACGCGCAGGAGAACATCGGCCGCAACGCCGCCCTGCTGGCCGGCTTCCCCGAGACCGTGCCCGGCACGACCGTGAACCGCTTCTGCTCCTCGTCGCTGCAGGCGACCCGGATGGCGTACCACGCGATCAAGGCCGGCGAGGGCGACACGTACGTCGTCTGCGGGGTCGAGCACAGCAGCGGACCCCAGCTGCCCGAGGGCGAGAAGCCGGTCCGCGCGAAGGGCTACGGCCCGCACCCGAAGCTGTTCGGGCCCGAGGCGATCTGGCAGGCGTACCTGCCGATGGGCATCACGGCGGAGAACGTCGCCAAGAAGTACGGCGTCCCGCGCCAGCGCATGGACGAGTACGCCCAGCTGTCGCAGGAGCGGGCCGTCCGCGCGCAGAAGGACGGCTTCTTCGACCGCGAGCTGCTGCCCTACACCCGCAAGGACGGCGTGACGGTCAGCGTCGACGACGGCCCCCGCGCCGACTCCAGCTACGAGCGGCTCGCCGGGCTCAAGCCGGTGTTCAGCGAGGACGGCGTCGTCACGGCCGGCAACGCCTGCCCGCTCAACGACGGCGCGTCCGCGGTCGTGCTCATGTCCGACACCAAGGCGCGCGAGCTCGGCCTGACCCCGCTGGCCCGCATCGTCGGCACCGCCGTCTCCGGCCTGGACCCGGCCATCATGGGCGTCGGCCCGATCGAGGCCGTCCGCAAGGTGCTGGCGCAGACCGGGCTGACCATCGACGACATCGACGTCGTCGAGCTCAACGAGGCGTTCGCGGCGCAGGTGCTGCCGGTGTCGGACGAGCTCGGCTTCGACCCGTTCTCGGACAAGCTCAACCCGCACGGCGGCGCCATCGCCCTCGGGTCACCCCTTCGGCAGCACCGGCACGCGCATCCTCACCACGCTGGTGAACGACCTGCACACCCTCGGCGGGCGGTACGGCGTCGAGACGATGTGCGTCGGCGGCGGGCAGGGCATGGCGGCCGTCGTGGAGCGGCTGGACGGCTGACGGGAGCGGGCCGGTGCGCTGGGTGGTGCACGGTGCGGGGGCCGTCGGCGGCGTCGTCGGCGGCCGGCTCGCCCAGGCCGGGCACGACGTCGTGCTCGTCGCCCGCGGCGAGCACGGCCGCGCGGTGCGGGAGCGCGGGCTGCTGCTGCGCGACCCCGACGCACAGGTCCGCCTGGACGTGCCGTGCGTGGCGCACCCGGCCGAGCTCGACTGGCGGCCGGGCGACGTCGTGCTGCTGGCCGTGAAGACCCAGCACACGCAGGCGGCGCTGGACGACCTGCAGGCGGCCGCGCCGCCCGACCTGCACGTCGTGTGCGCCCAGAACGGGGTGGAGAACGAGCGGCTCGCCCTGCGCCGGTACGCCGACGTGCACGGCATGTGCGTGATGCTGCCGGCCGAGCACGTCGAGCCGGGGGTCGTCGACGCGCAGCTCGGCCCCGCTGACGGGCGTCCTCGACGTCGGGCGGTACCCGGCCGGGACCGACGAGGTCGACGAGACGCTCGCCGCCGCGCTGTCGGCCTCGACCTTCCGCTCCCGCGCCGACCCCGCCGTCATGCGGCGCAAGCACGCCAAGCTGCTGATGAACCTGGCCAACGCGCTCGAGGCGGCCTGCGGCCCGGCCGGCCCGCGACAGCGACCTGCTGCCGCGCGCCCAGGCGGAGGCCCGGGCCTGCTTCGCTGCCGCGGGCGTCGACGTCGCGAGCGAGCAGGAGGACCGGGAGCGGCGGGGCGACGACGTCCGGGTGCGGGCCGTCGGCGGGGCGGTCCGTGGCGGCGGCTCCTCGTGGCAGAGCCTGGCCCGGGGCACGGGGTCGATCGAGGCGGACTTCCTCAACGGCGAGGTGGTGCTGATGGGCAGGCTGCACGGCGTCCCGACGCCGGTGAACGCCGTGCTGCAGCAGGTCGCGGGCGAGCTCGCCCGGCAGGGCGCCGCGCCGGGGTCGGTGCCCCTCGCCGTGCTCGAGGCCCGGGTCGCCGGCGCACCGGGAGCGGCCTCGTGAGCACCGTCGACCTCGTCACCGCGCGCAAGGTCCACCGCACCCTGGAGCCGCTGCACGGGATGGTCTACTTCGTCCCCGAGGCCCAGCAGGAGTACGCGGCGCTCGGCGTGACGGGCGCGCGGTCGGGCTACTTCGGCTCGCGGGCCGCGGCGATGGGTGCGGTGCCGGCGCAGGTCGTCGTGGCCACGTTCTTCAACTTCTCCCCGGGCTGGTCGAGCGCGCCGTGCCGGCGGTGTGGGAGCAGGCCGGCCCCGCGCAGCTGCTGGCCGCCCGGGAGCGGGCCGCCGACCGCGCGCTGCGCCGGCTGCTCGGCGAGGGGGCGGACGGCGTCGGCAGCCCGCAGCTGGCCGAGGCCGCCGAGCTGGCCCGGGAGGCGACCCGCGGCTGCACCCCGCACGGCCGGCCGCTCTACGCCGGGCACGCCGAGCTGCCGTGGCCGGACGCGCCGCACCTGGTGCTCTGGCACGCCCAGACGCTGCTGCGCGAGTTCCGCGGGGACGGGCACGTCGCCGCGCTCACCGTGCAGGGGCTCACCGGCGTGGAGGCGCTCGTCGTGCACGAGGCCACCGGCGAGCTGCCTGCCCGGGGTCCTGCAGGGCACCCGCGCCTGGCCCGACGACGCCTGGGCCGCCGGCGTCGAGGGCGTCCGCGCGCGCGGCTGGCTCGCCGACGACGGCACCCTCACGGACGCCGGACGGCAGGCCCGCCAGGAGGTGGAGGACACCACCGACCGGCTGGTCCTGCCGTGCTGGGAGCTGCTCGGGGAGGACGGCTGCCGGCGGCTGCGCGAGCTGGCGCGGCCCTTCAGCCGGGCCGTGGCGGCCGGCGCCTTCGGCGGCGGGCTGCCCCTCGACGAGGCCTGAGCGCCGATCACGGTTGCGGCAGCCTCTGGAAAGGCTCTAGCCTCGAACCATCGCGTCGCGGCGGTGCGCACCCGTGCGGCCCGCGGCGCCGAGGGGAGCCGCAGTGACGACGTCGACCGAGCCGCCCGGGCGCCCGCTGCCGAGCATCCACCCCGACCGCAGCCGCAGCTGGATCAAGCGCTGCCTGCCCCTCGTGCTCGCCCACAAGCGGCTGTTCCTCACGGCCTTCACCGGCACGGTCGTCGCGATCGTGCTGCAGATGCTCGTGCCGCGCGTCGTCATGGCGGCGATCGACTCCGCCCTCGTGCAGCGCGACCGGACCTGCTGCCCTACGTGCTCGTGCTCGCGGGCCTCGCGCTCGGCCGGGCCGCCGCCGGCTACGTCTCGCGACTGCTGCTGTTCCGGGCGGCCTACGAGCTCGAGTCCGACCTGCGCAACATCATGTTCCGGCACTTCACCACGCTCTCGGCCGCCTTCTACGACCGCGTGCAGACCGGTCAGCTCATCTCGCCGGGCCAACGCCGACATCCGCTCGGTGCAGATGTTCCTGGCCTTCGCGCCCGAGCATCACGCTGCGCTTCACCGGCTTCTTCGTCGCCGTCGCCCTCATGCTCACCATCGACGTGCCGCTGACCTTCCTGGCGCTGGGCACCCTGCCGTTCGTCTACCTCATCGGCGTGCGGATGCGCGCCCTGCTGTTCCCCATCTCCTGGGTCGTGCAGGAGCGCGCCGCGCAGGTCACCACCATCGTCGACGAGAACGTCAACGGCGCCCGCGTCGTGAAGTCCTTCGCGGCCGAGCAGGCCCAGCTCGACGCCCTCGCCCGCGCGGCCCGCGGCGTGCAGTGGAGCTCGGTGCGCCAGATCGCCATCCGCGCCCGCTACGCCCCGCTGCTGGAGAACCTGCCGAGCCTGTCGCTGGCCCTGGTGCTGCTCGCCGGCGGCTACCTGGTCATCGAGGGCCGCCTCACCCTCGGCGCCATCGTCGCGTTCAGCAGCTACGTGCTCATGCTGCAGGCGCCGTTCCAGATGTTCGGCATGCTGACGATGCTCAGCCAGCGCGCCGCCGCCTCCGCCGACCGCATCTTCGAGATCCTCGACGAGCGCCCCGACGTCGCCGAGCACCCCGACGCCGTCGACCTCGCCGCCCCGCTCGGGGACGTCCGGCTGCAGGACGTGCACTTCGGCTACGCCGGCGGGCCCGAGGTGCTCTCGGGGCTGTCCCTGCACCTGCGCCCCGGCGACACCGTCGCGCTCGTCGGCCGCACCGGCTCGGGCAAGACGACGCTGGCGCGGCTGCTGACCCGCGGCTACGACGCCGGCTCCGGCAGCGTGCGCCTCGACGGCCACGACGTCCGCGACCTCACCCTGGCCAGCGTGCGCCGCACGGTCGGCGTCGTCGCGGACGAGCCGTTCCTGTTCTCGGCGTCACTGGCCGACAACATCGCCTACGGCCGGCCCGACGCGAGCACCGAGGAGGTCCTCGCGGCGGCCAGGGCGGCCGGCGCGCACGCGTTCATCAGCGACCTGCCCGAGGGCTACGCGACGGTGGTGGGGGAGCGCGGCTACACGCTGTCGGGCGGGCAGCGTCAGCGCATCGCCATCGCCCGCACCCTCGTGGCCAACCCGCCGGTGCTCGTCCTGGACGACGCGACCAGCGCCATCGACGTGCAGGTCGAGCTCGAGATCCACCAGGCGCTCGAGACCCTCATGCAGGGCCGGACGACGCTGATCATCGCGCACCGGCTGTCGACCATCGGCCTCGCCGACCGCGTCGCCTACCTCGAGGACGGCCGGATCGTCGACGTCGGCACCCACGAGGAGCTGCTCGCCCGCGAGCCCCGCTACGCCGCGACGCTCGCCGCCCAGGCGGAGGCCGAGCCGGTCGGCCCCGGTCGAGGCCGTCCCGGCGCAGCACGCCCCGGCGATGGTGGAGGCCTGAGGTGGCGTTCGAGGCGTGGGGCGGTGCCGGCCGGGCGCACCCCGGCGCGGCCGCGGCGCCCGGGCTGGCCTTCGGCGGCATCCCCTCCGAGCTGGCCGACGCCGCCGCGAGGCTGACCGCCGACGAGCCCGACTGGTCCGGCGAGCACGTGCCGTTCGTGCACAGCGAGGGCCCGTCGCGGCCGTTCGGCCTGCGCACCCTGCTGGCCGGCCACAAGGCGGCGCTCGCCCTGGCGCTGCTGCTCGTCGTGCTGGAGACCGTGGCCCTGCAGGCCGGGCCGCTGCTGACCCAGATCGGCATCGACGACGGCATCGCGCAGGCGCGACCTGCGGACCCTCGTCGTCGTGTCGCTCGTCTACGTCGGGGCCGTCGTGCTGGCCGCGGTCGCCTCCGGGCTGCGGGTGGCCTGGACCGGCGTGCTCGGCCAGCGGATGCTCTTCGACCTGCGCGTGCGGGTGTTCGCCCACCTGCAGCGGCTCTCGCTCGACTTCTTCACCCGCGAGAAGGCCGGCAAGATCATGAGCCGGATGACGAGCGACGTCGAGGCGCTCAACCTGCTGCTGCAGGACGGCATCGTCAGCCTGGCCGTGCAGGGCCTCACGATGGTCGTCGTCACGACGGTCCTGCTGTTCCTGGACCTCACCCTCGGGCTGGTCACGGTGCTGTTCGTCGTCCCGCTCATGGGGGCGCTGACGCTGTGGTTCCGCCGCCGGTCCGACGCCGCCTACAACGACGTGCGCGACGGCATCGCCGACGTGCTCACCGACCTGCAGGAGAACCTGTCGGGGATGCGGGTCGTCACCGCGAGCAACCGGCAGGCGCGCAACGTCGCCCTGCACGGCGCCGTCGTCGGGCGCTACCGCGACGCGAACGTGGCGACGGCCCGGCTCAACGCCGTCTACGGCCCCGGCTCGGAGCTCATCGGCGTGCTCGGGCAGGGGCTGGTGCTCCTGGTCGGCGGCTACCGCGTCCTCGCGGGCCAGCTGACGGTCGGCGAGCTGACGGCGTTCGTGCTCTACCTGGGCGCGTTCTTCGCTCCCATCCAGCAGCTCGTCCAGCTGTACAACACCTACCAGTCGGGGCAGTCCGCGACCCGCAAGCTCAGCGAGCTGCTGGCGACGCCGTCGTCGGTGCCGGTGCGCCCCGACGCCGTCGAGCTGCCGCCGCTGCGGGGCGACATCGAGCTGCGCGGCGTCACCTTCGGCTACAGCGCCGACCGGCCGGTGCTGCACGACGTCAGCCTGACCGTGCCGGCCGGGCAGACCCTCGCGCTCGTCGGGCCGACCGGTGCGGGCAAGTCGACGATCGCCAAGCTGGTCACCCGGTTCTACGACCCGCTCGCCGGCGAGGTGCTGATCGACGGGCACGACCTGCGCGACGTGAGCCTCGGGTCGCTGCGCAGCCAGCTCGGGGTCGTGCCGCAGGAGGCGTTCCTGTTCGCCGGGTCGCTGCGCGACAACCTGGCGTTCGCCCGCCCGGACGCCCCGCACGAGCAGGTCATGGACGCCGTGCGCGCGGTCGGGCTCGACGAGCTGGTCGAGCGGCTGCCCGAGGGCCTGGACACCTGGGTGCACGAGCGGGGCAGCTCGCTGTCGGCGGGGGAGCGGCAGCTGGTCGCCCTCGGGCGGGCGTTCCTGGCGCAGCCGCGCGTCGTCGTGCTGGACGAGGCGACCTCCAACCTCGACCTGCGCTCCGAGCGACGCATCGAGGTGGCGCTGGACGCGCTGGTGCAGGGCCGCACGGCCGTCCTCATCGCCCACCGGCTCTCGACGGCGATGCGGGCCGACCGGGTCGCCGTCGTCGACGAGGGGCGGCTGGTCGAGCTCGGCACCCACGAGGAGCTGCTCGCCGCCGGCGGCCGCTACGCGGCGATGTTCCGCACGTGGGAGAGCTCGTGGCGCAGCGAGGAGCCGGCCGAGGCGTAGCGCCACCCGGCCGGCCCCCGGCTCAGGCGCGGAAGGCGACCTGGAAGTCCGTGGCGGTCGCCGAGACCGGCACCAGGGCGAAGCCCTTGTCGTCGGTGCGGGTGGGGAAGCGCGTCAGGTCGAAGGTCCAGCGCCCGCCGCTGCCGCGGACGCCCGGCACGCA
Organism: uncultured Actinomycetota bacterium; assembly: GCA_963815615.1. Classification (GTDB taxonomy): domain Bacteria; phylum Actinomycetota; class Actinomycetes; order Mycobacteriales; family SCTD01; genus RYN-122. The sequence continues at coordinate 202,430 of CAWFHF010000001.1, forward strand.
CGCGGCCTCGTCGTAGGCCGGGGCGTCGTCGAAGGACTCGCCCTCGGCGGCCTGCCACCCGGCCTCGGTGACCCGGCAGGCCTGCACGGCGGCCGCAGCGGCGTCGCCGCGGGTGCCCTCGGCGACCTCGGACAGCAGCAGGCGGCTCGTGGTGCCGGACAGCCGGACGAAGGAGGCCTTGTCGAGCACCCCGATGCGCAGGCCGACCGGCAGGGTGTCGGCGGGGACGCCCTCGGCGGCCAGCGGTGTGCCGGCGGTGCGGCTCGCCCACGCGGTCGCCGTCGTCGCCAGCGGCTCGGCCGCGGGGGCGGGGGCGGCGGCCGGCGCGGCAGCAGGGGCGGCCGGCGCGGCGGCAGCGGGGGCCTCGCCGCCGGCGGGAGCGGGCTCCGCGGCCGGCGCAGCAGCGGGTGCCGCGGCCGGCGGGGTGTCGAAGCCGCTGTCCAGCGACGTGCCCACCGAGGTGTCCGGCGCGACGTCGAGCGTCGTGTCCGCGGCGGCCGGGGCGGGGGCGGGCTCGGCGACGAGCGTCGCGGGCTCCTCCGCGACCGGTGCCGCGTCGAGCACCGGTGCCGCCGCGTCCTCGAACGGCAGGGCGTCGAACGAGGGGCTCCTCCCCGGCACGTCCGCGCCCGGCAGGAGGGTGACCACGGCGAGGATCGCGGTGACGGCGAGGGCCGCCGGGCGGTAGCGGTCGAGCGCGGCGAGCACGCGGCTCGGCGGCCGGTCGACGGCCCCGTCCGGCGTCTGCTCGACCGGCGGCTCGGCGCGCTGCAGGGTGCCGTTCACAGGAGGTCCTCCTCGGGCGGGGTGCACGGCGCTGCCCGGTGCTGCCGCGGCTCCTCGAGAGGGCGGGCACGCTCCGGACGTCCGTTCCGGATACCACTATAGACGGACGTGCCCCACCTCGCTACCGTCGTTGTGACGCCAGCCACAGGCCTGGCTCACACGACCACACCACTGCGCCGGGCACCCCGGCGGCGTCCACGGGGGACCAGCTTGAGCGCGCTCGCACCAGCACGACGCCGTCCGGCAGGGGCCCACTGCCCCGCGCTCCCGTCCCGGCGGCAGGGGTGACCGGCGAGGTGCTCGAGCGCCGGCCGGCCGGTGAGGCGGGCGCCCCGGGCGCGGTCGACGACGCCGCTCCCGCGTCCGCGTCCCGCCGCCCGCCGTCGCTCGGCCCGGTGCTCGACGACCCGCGGGTGCGCAAGGCCGCCACGGGCGCGGCGTCGCTGATCGGCTTCTACGTCCTGCTGCAGCAGGTGTGGCCCGCGCCGGTCGGCGTCCTCGTGCAGGGCGTCGTCATCGGCGGGCTCACCGCGCTGATCGCCTTCGGCCTGGCGCTCATCCACCGGTCGAACCGGATCATCAACTTCGCCCAGGGCGACCTCGGGGCCGTGCCGGCGTCGCTGGCCGTGCTGCTCATCGTCGGCCCCGGCCTGCCCTACTTCGTCGCCCTCCCGCTGGGCATCGCGAGCGCGGTCCTGCTCGGCGCGGTCATCGAGTTCCTGCTGGTGCGGCGCTTCTTCAAGGCGCCGCGGCTGATCCTCACGGTCGTCACGATCGGCGTCTCGCAGCTGCTCGCGTTCGCCGGCTTCGTGCTGCCGTCGCTGTTCGACATCGACACTCCGCCCCAGAGCTTCCCGTCGCCGTTCGACTACCAGTTCGCCATCGGCCAGACGATCTTCACCGGCAACGACGTCATCGCCATGATCGCCGTCGTCGCGACGCTCGTCGGGCTGGCCGCGTTCTTCCGCTACACCAGCATCGGCGTCGCGGTGCGCGCCGCCGCCGAGATGCCCGAGCGCGCCTCGCTGCTCGGCATCCCGGTGAAGCGGCTGCAGACCTACGTCTGGGTGCTCGCCTCGGTGCTGTCGTTCGTCGCGGTCTTCCTGCGCGCCGGCATCGTCGGCCTGCCGTTCGGCCAGCTGCTCGGCCCGGCCATCCTCGTGCAGGCCCTCGCCGCCGCCGTCATCGGGCGCATGGAGCGGCTGCCCACCATCTTCGTGGCCAGCGTGGCGATCGGCGTGCTCGAGAGCGCCATCGTCTTCAGCACCGGCTCGGGCACGATCGTCACCCCGATCCTGTTCGTCATCATCACGGTGACGCTGCTGGTGCAGCGGCGCAGCAAGGTCGCCCGCGGCGACGAGGCCGGCGGCCTGCAGGGCGCGCGCGACCCCCGGCCCGTGCCGCGCGAGCTCGCCGCCCTCCCGGAGGTCCGCTACGGCCTGCTGGCCGCCCGGGTCGTGCCGGCGCTCATCGCGCTGTCGCTGCCGCTGTTCATGAGCGAGCCCGACATCAGCCTGGCCGCCGTCATCGTCATCACGGCCACGGTCGCCGTGTCGCTCGTGGTGCTGTCCGGGTGGGCCGGCCAGGTGAGCCTCGGCCAGGTCGGCTTCATGGGCATCGGTGCGGCCACCGGCGGCTACGCCACGAGCGTCTGGCACCTCGAGCTGTCGCTCGCGATCCTGGGCAGCGGCCTGCTCGGCGCCGTCGTCGCGATGGTCATCGGCCTGCCGGCGCTGCGCATCCGCGGCCTGCTGCTGTCGGTCACCACGCTGTCGTTCGCGCTGATGACCTCCATCTACCTGCTGAACCCGGGCTACTTCTCCTGGCTGCCGGTCGAGCGCTTCGACCGGCCGCTGCTGTTCGGCGCGATCAGCCTGCAGAGCGAGGCCCGCTACTACTGGTTCTCCCTCGCCGGCCTCGGGCTGGCGGTCGCGATGGTCCGCGGCCTGCACGGCAGCCGGGCCGGGCGCGTGCTCATCGCCGTCCGCGACAACGAGCGCGGCGCGCAGGCCTACGGCGTCAACGCCACCCGCGCCAAGCTCATGGGCTTCGCCGTGTCGGGGTTCATCGCCTCCTACGCCGGCGCGATCTTCGTGCACCACGAGCAGGCGCTCGGCTCGGAGGCCTACAGCACCGCCGCCAGCTTCTCGGTCTTCATCATGGCCGTCATCGGCGGGCTCGGGTCGGTGGCCGGCGCGATCCTCGGCGCGGTGTTCATCGTCGGGATCGAGTACTTCCGCGGAGCCTTCCCGGCCTCGATCGCCGACTTCCTGGCCTTCCTCACCAGCGGCGTCGGCCTGATCGTCGTGCTGTTCACGCTGCCCGGCGGCTTCGGCCAGCTGCTGTTCGACACCCGCGACCGCTGGCTGCGCGGCGTCGCCCGGCGCCACGGGATGGTCGTGCCCAGCCTGCTCGCCGACTCGCGCACCCCCGACGGAGGCCCCGCGCCGGTCGACGCCGAGCCCGCTCCCGGCGCCGAGGGCACGCTGGAGGACGCCGAGCAGATCACCGCCGTCGTCCTCGACCTCGAGCCGCACGACGACGAGGGCCACGACGGACCCGACGACGACGGACCCGACGACGACGGACCCGACGACGGGCTGGTGCTCGCCGCGCCCGCCGCCGCCCGTCCACGCCCGCGGCGGGCCCCCGCTCGCACGGTCCCCCCGCGCACGACCCGCACCCGGAAGGGGACCCGCTCGTGAGCCTGCTGACGCGCCTCTCGCCCAAGACCGCCACGGGCGGCGCCTACGCCGTGCCGCTGCTCATCCTGTTCGGGCTGAACGCCGTCGACGAGCTCGACCGCGCCGCCTTCGGCATCCTGCTGCCCGAGATCCGCGACGACTTCGGGCTGTCGAACCAGGGCATCCTGTCGATCATCGGCCTCGTCGGCATCGTCGCCCTCGGCGGGCAGGTGCTCATCGGCTACTACGCCGACCGGATGTCCCGCGTGAAGCTGGCGATCCTCGGCGCGAGCGTGTGGGCCGTCTTCACCCTGCTCACCGGCCTGGCCGTCACGGTCGGGATGCTCATCGTCGCGCGGTCGCTGACCGGCATCGGCAAGGCCGTGAACGACCCCACGCACAACTCGCTGCTGGCGGACTACTACCCGCCGGAGGTCCGCACGGGGGTCTACGGCTTCCACCGGGCCGCGAACCCGGTCGGGCTGTTCCTCGGGCCCCTCATCGGAGGTGCGCTCGGCTACGCGTTCGGCTGGCGGGTGCCGTTCTTCGTCTTCGCCGTCCCGACGGCCGTCCTGGTGCTGTTCGCGGTGAAGTACCTCAAGGAGCCGGTCCGCGGGATGCACGAGCGCGCCGCCATGGGTGCGGACGCGGAGACCGTCAACACCGAGGAGGTCGCGCCGTCGCTGGCCGAGGCCTTCCGGATCTGCAACCAGGTCCGCACCCTGCGCCGGATCTGGCTCTCGCTGCCGTTCTTCGCCATCTCGCTCGTGGGCTTCGTCAGCCTCACCTCGATCTACTACGAGGACGCCTTCGGGCTCAACGAGCTCGAGCGCGGGCTGGTCGCGGCCGTCACCGAGCCGGCCGCCCTGCTGGGCCTGGCCATCGGTGTCCCGATCGCGACCCGGCTGGCGCTCAAGGACGTCTCCCTGGTGCTCAAGCTCGTCGCCGTCGCCGACTGCCTGGTGGCCGTCTGCTTCGTCGGCCTGGCCTTCGCCCCGAACCTCTACGTGGCCGTCACGGCCAACGTGCTCGCGTCCTTCATCGGCGCCGTCCTCGGCCCGGGCATCTTCGCCAGCCTGTCGCTGGCCATCCCGCCCCGTGCGCGCGCCGTCGGCTTCTCGCATCGGCTCGCTCTACATCCTGCCGGGCCTGGCCCTGCTGGCGATCATCGGCGGCATCGCCGACGACAGCGGCGTCCGCACGGCGCTGCTGCTCATGGTCCCGATCTTCCTGATCGGCGGCCTGACGATCGGCTCGCGCCGGCGCGTTCATGAAGGCCGACATCGAGCAGGTCTGCACCTCCACCGTCGCGCAGGCCGAGGTGCTGGCCGCGCGCCGCCGCGGCGAGTCCAAGCTGCTCTGGTCAAGGGCCTCGACGTCGGCTACGGCAGCGTGCAGGTCCTGTTCGGCGTCGACTTCGAGGTCGACGAGGGCGAGATCGTCGCCCTGCTCGGCACCAACGGCGCCGGCAAGTCGACGCTGCTCAAGGCCATCTCCGGCCTGGTCGAGGCCGACGGCGGGGCGATCATCTTCGACGGCCGCGACATCACCCACGCGCCGCCGGACGAGATCGCCGCGCTCGGCATCGTCCAGGTGCCCGGCGGCAAGGGCGTGTTCCCGTCCCTGACGGTCGCGGAGAACCTGCAGGTCGGCGGGCTGGCTGCTCCAGAAGGACAAGGCCTACCTCGAGGCCGCCGATCGCGCAGGTGCTCGAGTTCTTCCCGGTGCTGCGCAGACCGGTGGGACGAGCCGGCCGGCAACCTGTCCGGCGGCCAGCAGCAGATGCTCGCCCTGGGCATGGCGTTCCTCGCCAAGCCGAAGCTGCTGATGATCGACGAGCTGTCGCTGGGCCTGGCCCCGGTCATCGTCGAGCAGCTGCTCGCCGATCGTGCGGGCCATCCGCGACCGCGGCACCACGGTCATCCTGGTCGAGCAGTCGGTGAACGTCGCCCTCACCGTGGCCGACACCGCCTTCTTCATGGAGAAGGGCGAGATCCGCTTCCAGGGGCCGACCGCCGAGCTGCTCGACCGGCCCGACGTGCTGCGCTCGGTGTTCCTCGAGGGCGCCGGCGCGGTCACCGGCGGCACCACGCCGCCGCCCGCCGCCCGCGCAGCGCCGGCCGGCCGCGCACCCGGGCCGGGCCGTCGCCGCGGTCGCGCCCGTCGCCGCGCTGGGCGACGCCGTTCGCCGACGCCGCCCGTCGTGCTCGACGTGCGCGGCATCGGCGGTCCGGTTCGGCGGCATCCGGGCCGTCGAGCGACGTCAGCTTCGGGCTCCGGCCAGGGCGAGATCCTCGGCATCATCGGGCCCAACGGCGCCGGCAAGACGACGCTGTTCGACCTCATCTCCGGCTTCCTCACCCCGACCGAGGGCTCGGTGGTGCTCGGCGGGCTCGACGTCACGTCGGCCTCGCCCGACGCGCGCGCCCGGCTCGGGCTCGGCCGCTCCTTCCAGGACGCCCGGCTGTTCCCGTCGCTCACCGTCGAGCGACCATCGCCGTCGCCCTCGAGCGGTAGCTCGAGCGTGCGCGACCCCGTCGCGGCCGCCCTCCACCTGCCGGCCGTCGTCGACGCCGAGCGGCGGGTCGACGAGCGGGTCGACGAGCTGATCGAGCTGATGGGCCTCGACGCCTTCGCGTACAAGTTCGTCGGCGAGCTGTCCACCGGCTCGCGCCGCGTCGTCGACCTCGCCTGCGTGCTCGCCCACCGCCCGACGTCCTGCTGCTCGACGAGCCGCTCGCGGCATCGCCCAGCGCGAGACCGAGGCGCTCGGCCCGCTGCTGCTGCGCATCCGCGAGCAGACCGGCGCCTCCCTGCTGGTCATCGAGCACGACATGCCGCTCATCACCGGGGTGTCGGACCGGATGGTCTGCCTGGAGCTGGGGCGGGTGCTCGTCGAGGGCACGCCGGACGAGGTGGTGCGCGACCCGCGGGTCGTGTCGTCCTACCTCGGGACCACCGAGACGGTCATCCAGCGGTCCGGCGCCCGCGCCGACGCCTGAGCAGCAGGAGGCCACCGTGGTCGTCCCCGTAGGCTCCGCGTGCAGGACAGGTGCGGCGCAGTGAGGGAGTCGGGGGCCTTGACCGAGGACGTCGCGTTCGACGTCGGGGGTGCCGGACGGGCGCTGACCCGCAAGGAGGCCAAGGCCGTCACGCGGGCGCGGCTGCTCGAGGGCGCGCTGAAGGTGCTCGACGAGGAGGGCGAGGGGGGGCTCACCACCACCAAGGTGACCCGCCTGGCCGGCATCGCGCAGCCCAGCTTCTACGCCCACTTCTCCGACATGGACGACCTGCTCCGCAGCCTCGTCGAGGAGCTCGCGCAGGAGCGGCTGCGGCACACCCGCGCCGCCCGCCGCGCCGCCTGGTCCGCACCCGACGACGCCGACCGCCTGCGCGACACCTTCCGCATCCCGATCTCCTACTCCGTCGAGCACCCGCTCGTGTTCCGGCTGCAGCTCAAGAGCCGGCACGACCGCACCTCGCCGCTGGGGGAGTGGAGCCGCGGGGTCGCCGAGACGAGCCGGCGCGCCCTGGTCGCCGACCTGCGCAGCGTCGCGAACCTCGAGCCCAGCGCCAGCGAGCTGCGGCAGATCGAGATGATGGCCGACGGGCTCATCGCGCTGACCGAGACCATGGTGCTCGGCCACCTCGAGGGGCGCTTCCCCGACGTCGAGGAGTGCGTCGACGTGCTCATGGCGTTCTCGCGCGGCTACTACCCGATGCTGCTGGGCTTCGGCGCGCTCGAGCGGCCGGAGGGCCGGCGGCAGGCCCGGGCCCTCGGCCGCGGCGCCTGACCCGGCACTACGGTCGGCGCATGACCGCACCGGAGCGCAGGGGCAAGGACATGGACCGCTGGCTCGGCGACGGCGGCATGGCGCTGCTGCCCGCCGTCGGCGCGAGCATCGCCCGCTACGGGGTCGACGACGACGGCACCTCCTGGGCCGAGGCCGACTGGGTGCCGACGCCGCTGTCGGCCAACCCGCACGGGGTCGTGCAGGGCGGCGTGCAGACCGTGCTGCTCGACGCCGTCATGAACTTCGCGCTGAACAGCGGGTTCTCCGGCCGCGACCGCACCCGGGGGACGCTGGAGCTCAAGACCGAGTACCTGCGGGCGGCGACCACCGACATGCGCCTGCTCGTGCGCGGCACGGCGGTGCGCGTGGCCAAGCAGGTGGCCTGGGCCGAGGGCCGGCTGACCGACGCCGAGGGCACGCTGCTCAGCCGGGCGACCGGCACGTGGCTGCTGCACCGCGAGCCGCCCGCCCCGCCCGCCTGAGCGGGCTCAGCGCCTCTGCAGGACCCGGTCCTCGAGCAGCTGCGAGCGGCGGACCTTGCCGGCGTCGTCGCGCAGCGGCTCGCTCACGACCTCGAACGTGCGGGGCTGCTTGTAGCGGACCAGCCGCTCGGCCAGGTGGCGGCGCAGGTCGTCGAGGTCGAGGTCGTCCGGGGCCTGGACGATGGCGTGGACGACCTGGCCGAGGTCGTCGTCGGGCAGGCCGATGACGCAGCTGGACCCGACCTGCGGGTGCTCGTCGAGGGCCGCCTCGACCTCGGCCGGGTACACGTTGCTGCCGCCGACCAGGATCATGTCGGTGCGCCGGTCGGCGAGGAACAGGTAGCCGTCCTCGTCGAGCCAGCCGATGTCGCCGAGCGACTCCCAGTCGCCGCGGGTGCGCGCCTCGGCGCCCACGTAGCGGTAGGACGGCGCGAGCCCGGGGGTGCGCCGCAGGTACACCTCGCCCACCTCGCCGGCCGGCAGCTGCTCGCCGTCCGGGCCGAGCACGCACATCTCGCCGTAGGCGACCTTGCCGACCGACCCGCGGTGCGCGAGCCACTCGGCGCCGCTGATGACCGTGCCGGCCTGCGACTCGGTGCCGGCGTACAGCTCCATGACGACGTCGGCGCCGACCCAGTCGATCCAGGCCTGCTTCAGCCACGGCGGGCAGGGCGCGGCCAGGTGCCACACGGTCTGCAGGGAGGAGACGTCGTAGCGGCCGCGGACCTCCTCGGGCAGCCGCCAGATGCGGCCCATCATCGCGGGGACGACGTACAGCCAGGTCGCCCGGTGCTGCTCGACCAGGCGCAGCACGCCCTCGGCGTCGAAGCGCGGCTGCAGCACGAGCGTCGCGCCCTGGAACAGCCCCGACATCGCCGAGCTGAACGGGCCGTTGTGGTACAGCGGCCCGGGCATGACCATCACCCCGCCGGGCTGCTGGCGCCACAGCGCCGCCCCGAACGGCTCGACCACGCCCTGCTGCCCGGACACGATGAGCTTGGGCCGCCCGGTGCTGCCGCCCGACGTCGGCGCCTTGTAGGACGGCGACACCACCACGGGCAGCGGCGAGTCGTCGTCGCTGCCGGCGAGCAGCTGCTCGACGTCGGCGGTCGGGCGGTCGACGGGCACCCCGCCGGCCGCGACCACCAGCGGCGGGTCGGCCAGCTCGACGATCGCCTGCAGCTCCAGCGCCGGCAGCGCAGACGAGACCGGCTGGGGGACGGCGCCGACCTTCCAGCACGCGAGGCACGCCTCCACGAAGGCGACGCTGTTCGGCAGGCCGATCGTGACGAGGTCGCCCAGCCGCACGCCGCGCGCCTGCAGCGCGCGGGCCAGCCGGTTGGTGCGCAGGTCGAGCTCGGCGAACGTGCGGGACACCCCGTCGCAGACGACGGCGACCTGGTCGCCGCGCTCGGCGGCGAGCTGCCCGACGCGCACCCCGATGGGGACGACCTCCGGCGCGAGGGTCGTGTCGGTCACCGCAGACCACCCCGCAGCGGGTTGCTGTCGGCGGTCGGGGCCAGGCCGAGGTCGCGCAGCTCGCCGCGCTCGATGGTCAGGACCAGCTCGACGCGCGACCGGCAGCCGAGCTTGCGGTAGAGCCGGCCCAGGTAGGCCTCGATGGTCTTGGGGCTGTAGTGCAGCGTGTCGGAGATCTCGCGGTTGGTCATCGCCTGCTGCACCAGCCGGGCGAGCCGCACCTCGGTCTCGGTGAGCGACGGCGTGCCCGGCACCGACGCCACCGCGGGCGACGGGGCGCCCGTCTCCACGGCGAGCCGGTGCGACCAGCGGGTGGCCCCGGCCTCCGCGAACACCTGGGCGGCGGCCGCGCGGTGGACCGCGACGTCGACGCCGAGCACGGCGAGGGCGTAGTGGCACAGCCCCGCGGCGAAGCGGGCCCCCTCCGCCTCGGCGACGGCGAGGGCGGCCCGGGCGGGCTCGGCGCGGCGCTCACCGAGGGCGACCAGCCAGCCGGTGGCGTAACGGGTCGAGGGCAGCGGGTCGGGGCCCGCGCGCTCGGCCAGCTCGCGGGCGACGGCGGCCGCGGCGCGCAGGTCGCCGCGCTCGACGTGCGCCAGGGCGAGCTCCTCCAGCACGCGGGCGACCGCGGCGAAGCAGCCGCTGCCCAGCACCTCGCGGCGCAGGTCCAGCAGCACCTCGACCGCGCCGGAGGCGTCCCCACGGGTGGCCTGCAGGCGGGCGGCGTAGGCCCGCCGGGTGACCTCCTGCAGCCAGCCGCGGGGGGCGGGGTCGGCAGGGTCGAGCAGCCCGGCGGCGCGGTCGAGCTGCCCGAGCTGGATGAGCAGGCGGGCCTGCAGCAGCCGTGCCCACACCCGGTGGGAGTCCAGGCCGGCGAGCTCGTGCTGCGCGTCGGCGCTGCGCAGGTCGGCGAGCGCCGAGGCCCACTGCCCCGACAGCGCGGAGGCCAGGGCGCTGGCGTAGCGCTGCGCGCCGCTGACGTCGCGCCAGCCGGCCTGCTCGCTGCCGCCGACCTGCGCCAGCACGGCCGACGCCGCCGACGCGCGCCCCGCGACGGCGAGCAGCTGGGCGGCCGCCTCCAGGGCGGTGGTGCGGCCGGTGGGCGAGAGGCCGGGGGCCAGGGCGACCAGCGCGTCGGTGGCGCGGTCGGCGTCGGCGCGGCGGCCGAGGTCGTTGGCCAGGTGGCCGAGGTGGGTGTGCACGACCACCTGCACGGCGGCCGGCAGCAGCGGTGCGGCCTGCGCGACGGCGGGGGCGAGGGCGGCGGCCTCCGCCCCGCGGCCGAGCTGCACGAGCAGCAGGGCGCGCTGCGCCTGGGCGACGGCGTCGGGGGTGGGCCCGTCGCCCTCGTCCTCGAGCAGGTCCAGCGCCCCCTGCCAGTCGCCCGTGACGTGCGCGGCGACCGCCAGCGTCGACACGGTGCGGCGGCGCTGCGGCCCCTCGGGCAGCAGCGGCAGGGCCAGCCGGCCGGCGAGCACGGCGCTGGCCGGGCGGGACCCGCGCCAGTAGGCCGCCGTCTGGCGGGCGAGCAGGTCCGCGGTCTCGGGGGCGCCGTCGGGCAGCAGCTCCAGGGCGCGCTGCAGCCAGCGGGCGGCGGCCAGCGGCGCGTGCGCGGCGGCCCGCTCGGACGCCCGGACCAGCACGGCGACGGCGTCGGTGTCGCCGGGGGAAGCGGCCTCGGCGACGTGGCCGGCCAGCTCCAGGACGGCCTCGGGACCGCGGACGGCGGCGACGTGCTGGGCCACCCGTCCGTGCAGGCGGCGGCGGTCGGCCGGGCCGACGTCGTCGTACAGGCACTCGGCGATGAGCGGGTGCGCGAACTCGTACCAGCCGTGCGCGTCCGCGGTCAGGACGCCGCCCTCCACGAGGCGGTCGAACACCTCGTGGACGCTGTCGGCCGGCAGGCCGGCGAGGTCGCAGACGAGGGCGAGGTCGTCGAGGCGGGCGCGCCGGAAGACCGACAGCACCCGGGCGAGCTCGCGGGCGTCGCGGTCCTGCTGGAACACCCGCGCCAGCAGTGCCGCCCGCCGGCTGACCGGGGCGACGGGAAGGTCGCGGCCCAGGCGCCAGCGGCCCTCGGCCAGGGTCACCGCGCCGGCGCCCTGGAGCGACAGCAGCGTCTCGCGGACGAACAGCGGGTTGCCCCGGCTGCGGCTGTAGACGGTGGCGGTGAGCCGCTCGTCGGGGGCGCCGCCGAGGGTGGCGGCGATGAGCGCCTGCACGTCGGGCACGTCCAGCGGCGCCAGGTCGACGACCTCGCCGTCGGCGTCCTCGGCCAGCCGGCCGACGGTGGCGGCGAGCACGTCGTCGGCCAGCAGCCGCTCGGGGCGCACCGTGGCGAGCACGACCAGCGGCAGCTGCGGGCAGCGGTGCACCGCCATCGACAGGGCGGCCAGGGTGTCGGCGTCGGCGAGGTGCGCGTCGTCCAGGGCGAGCAGGGTGGGGCGGCCGGCGCACAGGGCCTGCAGCCACTGCGTGACCAGGGCGTGCACGGGCCAGCCGCTCTCCTGGCCGGGCTGCTCGACGGCGGCGCGCAGCGCGGCCGCAGCGGCGACGAGCTCGGCGTCGTCGACGTCGGGGGTGGCCCCGACGAGGTCGGTGAGCGTGGCGAAGGCGACGCCGGCGTCGAAGTCGCTGGCCCGGCAGGACAGGACCTGGAAGTCCATGAGCCGGGCCCGGTCGAGCACCTCGCGCAGCAGGTGGCTCTTGCCGATGCCGGCCTCGCCGCAGACCACCGACATGCGCCGGGCGTGGCCGACGGCGGCCTTGAGGGTGTCGAGCAGGGTGGCGAGCTGGCGTTCGCGGCCCAGGGTGGGGGAGCGGCGGGCTCCCACGACCAGGGGCGGCGCGCCGTGCCCGCGCTCCGGAGCGCGCTGCGCCGGGGGTGCCCCCGGGTCCGTGGCCTGCACCGTCACGTCGTCTCCGTCCCGCTGTGCCGCGCTCAGGACCGACCGTCCCGATGTGGCCTATAGCGCTATCGTAGCGTGACGGACATCACCGGACAAGGAACCGGGGCTGCGCCGGACGGCCTAGTCCCAGTGCACCCGGACGGCCAGCTCCACCGACCCCGACGCGCCGTCGGCGACGGCCAGCAGCCGGGCTCCCCCGTCCAGCAGCTCGAGCACACCGAGCCCCTGCACGCGCGCGACCACGCCGTCGACCGGCGGCAGCACGGCGACGTCCACCACCCGGTCGTCGTCGACGAGGGCGAGCGCCGCCGCGCTCCCGTCCCCGGTCGCCGCGCTCAGCAGCAGCCGGCCGCCTGGCAGGGCGACGGCGTCGGTGGCGGCCAGCGGGCCGGCGCCGGTGTCGCCGAGGTCGTAGCGGCGGGGAGCGCGCAGCGGCACCTGCGCCGGGTCCCGCCGGCCGCGCAGCGCCTCCAGCAGCGAGGGCAGGCCGACGTCGACGCTGGCGCTCGGCACGCCGCCGCCGGGCACGCCGCGGGTGAACCAGCGCAGGACCGGGCCGTTGCGGGCGACGCCCTCGACGTCGAGCCGGTCGGCGGGCACCTCGAGCGCCGCGGCGACCGCCGCGTAGAGCCCGCCCAGGTCGCCCGCCTCGACAGCCGGGTCCGCGCCCTCGCGCTCCGTCACGAGCACGCCCGTCCGGCTCCCGGCCGTGGCGCCCGAGCCGAGCAGCAGCACCCCGGTGCCGCCCTCGCCGACCAGGCTGCAGGCGGCCTGCAGGTCGAGCGCACCGCCCCCGGGGGACACGGCGAGCCGACGGGTGGCGCCGGGCAGCACCCACGCGGCGTCGGCGCTGCCGTCCTGCGCCACCAGCCAGCCGGCGCCGAGGCGGGCGAGCGCGGACGCGCCGCGCACCGGCGTCCCGTCGTCGAGCACCAGCGCCCGGGACGCCTCCACCTGCACCTGCATGACGGTCTCCTCGCCTGCTCGCCGTGAGGGGGAGGCTCTCAGGCCCGCCCCGGTTACCGTGCAGGGACCGCCCCGACGACAGGAGATGCCGTGCCCCGCGCCGAGGACGAGGTCGTCGAGCTCTGCCGCGACCTGCTGCGGATCGAGAGCGTCAACGACGGGACCGGCCGCGGCCCCGGGGAGCGCCGGGCCGCCGAGTGGACGGCCGAGAAGCTCAGCGAGGTCGGCCTCGAGGTGCAGGTGTTCGAGCCCTCGCCCGGCCGCACCAGCGTCGTCGCCCGGATGGAGGGCGAGGACAGCTCGCGCGACGCCCTGCTCGTCCACGGCCACCTCGACGTCGTCCCCGCCGAGCCCAAGGAGTGGCGCTACGACCCGTTCGCGGGCGAGATCGCCGAGGGCTGCCTGTGGGGCCGCGGCGCGGTCGACATGAAGGACATGGACGCGATGGTCCTGGCCGTCGTCCGTGACCGGATGCGCACCGGGCGCAAGCCCCCCCGCGACGTCGTCCTGGCGTTCCTCGCCGACGAGGAGGCCGGCGGCGTGTGGGGCGCGCAGTGGCTCGTCGACAACGAGCCGCAGCTGTTCGAGGGCTGCACCGAGGCGATCAGCGAGGTCGGCGGGTTCTCCCTGACGGTCGACGACGACGCCCGGCTCTACATGATCGAGACCGCCCAGAAGGGGATGGCCTGGATCCGGCTGACCGCCGAGGGCACCGCCGGCCACGGCTCGATGCTGTCGAGCGACAACGCCGTCACCCGGCTGTGCGAGGCGGTCGCCCGCTTGGGCACCCACCAGTTCCCCGTGCACGTGACGCCGACCGTGCGCCGGTTCCTCGACGAGGTGAGCGACGCGTTCGGCGTCGAGCTCGACGCCGCCGACATGGAGGCGACGGTCAAGCTGCTCGGCCCGCTGGCCCGCATCGTCGGCGCGACGCTGCGCAACACCGCCAACCCGACGATGCTCGACGCCGGCTACAAGCACAACGTCATCCCGTCGCGGGCCCACGCGATGGTCGACGGCCGCTTCCTGCCCGGCCACGCCGAGGACTTCGAGCGCGAGCTCGACGCCGTCCTCGGGCCCGGCATCACGCGCGAGTACACGCACTACGACATCGCGCTCGAGACCGAGTTCGAGGGCGCGCTGGTCGACGCCATGGTCGGCGCGCTCAAGGCCGAGGACCCTGGTGCGCGGCCCGTGCCCTACACGCTGTCGGGCGGCACCGACGCCAAGAGCTTCAGCCGGCTCGGCATCCGCGGGTTCGGCTTCGCCCCGCTGCGGCTGCCCGCCGACCTCGACTTCTCCGGGATGTTCCACGGCGTCGACGAGCGGGTGCCGCTGGACGCGCTGCAGTTCGGCACGCGCGTGCTCGACCGCTTCCTCGACGACTGCTGAGCCCCCGCTCTCAGCAGCCGCCCTCTCAGCAGCCGCCCAGCAGCCCGGTCGCGACCGGGCCGGCGCCGTCCTGCAGCAGCACCACCGACGCCGGCACGCCCGGGCGCAGCGGCAGCGTCCACGAGCCGTCGTCGGCGACCGGCCCGGCACCGAGGCCCTCGCCGGCGGGGCTCAGCACGGCCACGCGCAGCGGCGTCGGCGAGCCGTAGGGCAGCGACCAGGTGCCGGACGCGGTCGGCGCGCCGCAGTCCTGCACGCCCTCGACGGTCGCGAGCGGCACGGCGGCCGGGACGGCGCCGTCGGGCGGGCGGTGAGCGGGCTGTCGTACGCGCCGCCCACCACGTTCATCGTGCCCAGCACGGCCACGGTGGTGCCGACCAGCAGGGCCAGCAGGGTGAGCCCGACGAGGACGCCGGTGGAGCGCCGGTCGGGGTCGACGGCGAGCACGCCCGTGTACGGCGCGGTGGAGGGGGCGGTGCGGGGGTGCCGGCGCCCGCCCGCGACCCGGCGGCGCGCCGGGCTCACGTCATCAGCGGCGGCATCGGGTGCTCGCGCACCCGACGCCGCACGGTGACCTCGCGCCGTCCGTCCAGCCAGATGCGGTGGCGGGCCAGCTCCCAGTCGCCGAACTCGGCGTGCAGGGCCAGCAGCTCCTTGGTCTTCTGGCGGTCCGCGTCCCTGGGGATCGGGACCTGCCGGTACTCGTAGTCGGCCATCGCCCTCTCCCAACGCCTAGCGGCGCCCGAGCAGTCCCATCAGGTACGTGCCGTAGCCGCTCTTCATCAGCGGGCGGGCCAGCCGCTCGAGCCCCTCGTCGTCGAGGAAGCCGTTGCGCCAGGCGACCTCCTCCAGGCACCCGATCTTCAGGCCCTGGCGCTCCTCGACGACCTGCACGAACTGCCCCGCCTGCATGAGCGAGGCGTACGTGCCGGTGTCGAGCCAGGCGGTGCCGCGGTCCATGACGGCGACCTGCAGCCGGCCCTGCCGCAGGTACTCGTTGTTGACGCTGGTGATCTCCAGCTCGCCGCGCGGGCTCGGCTGCACCCCGCGGGCGATCTCCAGCACGTCGTTGTCGTAGAAGTACAGCCCGACGACGGCGTAGTTCGACCGCGGCTCGACCGGCTTCTCCTCGACCGACACGGCCCGGAACTGCTCGTCGAACTCGACGACGCCGTACCGCTCGGGGTCGGTGACGTGGTAGGCGAAGACCGCGCCGCCGTCGACGTCGGCGTACTGCGCGAGCTGCCGGCCGAACTCGTGGCCGTAGAAGATGTTGTCGCCGAGCACCAGGCTGACCTTGTCCTGCCCGACGAAGTCCGCGCCCAGCAGGAACGCCTCGGCCAGGCCGTTCGGCTCGGGCTGCACCGCGTAGGAGAAGGAGCACCCGTACTGGCTGCCGTCGCCGAGCAGCCGGACGAACTGCTCCTGGTCGTGCGGGGTGGTGATGACGAGGATCTCGCGGATGCCCGCCAGCATCAGGGTGCTCAGCGGGTAGTGGACCATCGGCTTGTCGTAGACCGGCAGCAGCTGCTTGCTCACCGCCTGCGTGATCGGGTACAGCCGGGTGCCCGAGCCGCCGGCGAGCACGATCCCCTTCATCGTCATGATCCCGACGGTACCGGGGTGCGCTCGGGCAGCCGGAACAGGACGCCCAGCCGGCAGGCCAGCAGCAGCCGGTGCAGCAGCAGCGTCCCGGCCACCAGCAGGGCGACGGCGACGGCCGGGTAGACGGGGGCGAGGGGGCGGAGCGGCGGGACGGCGGCGTGCAGCACGGCCAGCAGCGGCAGGTGCAGCACGTAGACGGGCAGCGTCCGGGAGCCGAGCGCGGCGAGCGGGGCGACGCCCGCCGGTGCCGCGGCGCACAGCCGGGCGGCCAGCAGCAGCCCGGCCGACGCCCCGAGCACCGACAGGGTGGTGGAGACGACGGCCTCGCGGCTGACACCGAGCAGCACGGCCGGCGCGGCGAGCGCGAGGTAGCCGGCGGCGACGGGCAGCAGGCGGCCGCGGGCGACGAGCCGGTCCACGAGGTCGGGCCGCAGGGCGGGCACGACGAAGAACACCAGGTTGCCGGGCAGGGCGTAGAGGCTGCCGGTCGACGGCACCAGGGGGGTGTCGGCGAGCAGGGCGAGGACCAGGGAGCCGCCGACGACGGTGCGCAGCGGCAGCCCCGCCGCGGCCTTGGCCACGACGACGTACACGGCCAGCGCGTAGACGTACCAGGTGCCCGTGTAGTTCACCGCCAGGGCGAGCAGCAGCTCGCCGGCGCTGCGCGCGAAGCGGGTGACCAGCGGTGGCCCGACGGCGAAGAAGGCGCTGAGCAGCACCACCCAGACGGCGTGCACCCACAGGTCGCGGCGCACCCGGGTGCGCAGCAGCGACGGCCACGGGCGCCGCACCGCCCCGGCGGCCAGGTAGCCGGACACCACGAAGAACAGGGGCACCCGCACCGGCTGCAGCAGCAGGTTCAGCGCCTGCCAGGCGGGCGCGACGTCGGCGAGCCAGGGGGTGCGGCTCACGTGCTTGGTGCCGGCGTGCCACAGCACGACCAGCACGATGCAGGCGCCGCGCGCGACGTCGGGCCACAGCAGCCGCTCGCCGCGGGCCGCGGTCACAGCTGCTCGACCGCCTCGCGCAGCAGGCCCGCCAGCCGGGTGCGCCGCGGCTGCGCCCCCACCTCCTGCACGGCGCGGACCACGGCGGCGCCCGCCGACGTCACCACCGACAGGTGCCGCTGCGCGCGCGTGAACGCCGTGTAGACGAGCGGCCGCGACAGCAGCCCGCCCGCCTCCGACGGCAGCACGACGACGACGCCGGGGAACTCCGAGCCCTGCGCCCGGTGCACCGTGATCGCCCAGCCGTGCACGAGGTCGGCGACCGCCGACGGCCCGACCTCGACCGGCCCGGCGCCGGCGAACGAGACCGTCAGCCCGCGGTCCTTGGTCCCCGTGACGGTGCCGAGGTCGCCGTTGGCCCAGCCGTCCTCGAGGTGGTTGGCCGTCGCCACGACCCGGTCGCCGACGTCGAAGCCGCCGACCGCGCCCTCACCCGGGTTCAGCCGCGCCTTGAGCGCGGTGTTGAGGGCCTGCGTGCCGGCCGGCCCGCGGTGCACCGGCGTCACCACCTGCACCTCGCCCGCCGGGATGCCGAGCGCCCGCGGGATCGAGTCGGTGACGAGCTGGACGGTCCGGTGCGCCGCCTCCTCGGCCGAGCGCGCCGCGACGACGACGACCTCGCGCGACGGGTCCTCGACCCGCGGCAGCTCGCCCCCGCGCACGGCGGTGGCCAGCCGGGCGATGCTCCCGCCGGCGTCCGAGCGGTACAGCGTCGCCAGCTCGGTGACCGGCAGCGGCGCCGCTGTCGACGAGGTCGCCGAGCACCCGGCCCGCGCCGATGCTCGGCAGCTGGGCCGGGTCGCCGACCAGCAGCAGGTGCGCGCCGTCGGGCACGGCCTCGACCAGCGCGGCCGCGAGCTCGGTGTCGAGCATGGAGGCCTCGTCGACGACGACGACCTGCTCGTCGAGCGGCCACTGCTCGCCCCGGGTGAACGACCCGGTCGTCCCGACGGCACCCAGCAGGCGGTGCAGGGTGGTGGCGGGGGAGCCGCACAGCTCCTCCAGCCGCTTGGCCGCCCGCCCGGTCGGCGCCGCCAGGGCGACGCTCTTGCCGCGGGCCTGCGCCAGCTTCACCAGTGCCGCCACGGTGCGGCTCTTGCCGGTGCCGGGGCCGCCGGTCAGCACGCTGACGCCGCTCTCCATGGCGACGGCGACCGCGCGCTGCTGGGCCTCGTCGAGGTGCTTCCCGACGGCGCCCACGGCGGCCGCTTCCGCGAGCGGCTCGGCGGTCGCGAGCAGCCGGGCGACCCCCTCGGCGACGGCGTCCTCCGCCACCGCGTACCGGACCAGCGCGGCGGCGCCGTCGTCGGTCAGGGCGACGCGGTCGCCGTCGTCGCTGGCGCGCAGGGCCGCCTCCGCGTCGGCCCACCCGGCGTCGGCCAGGCCGCGGGCGAGCTCGGGCAGCGGCAGGCAGGTCGAGCCCTCCTTGGCGGCCCGCTGCAGCAGGTGCGCCACCAGGGCGGCCCCGCGGCGCGGGTCGTCCGGGGCGGCCCCGGGCACGAGCGTGCGGGCCAGCACGTCGGCGTCGCGCAGGGTCGCCTGGGCGGCGTCGAGCAGCCGCCACGGGTCGCGCCGCAGGACGTCGGGCGCCTCCGTGCCGAGCGCCCGGACGGCCGACGCCGCCAGCCGCACCGGCAGCCCGGCGTCCAGCAGCAGGCCGGCCACCTCGTAGGCGGGCGCGGCTGCCGCGAAGGAGGCGACGAGCCGCTCGGCCCGCATCGGCGACACCCCCGGCAGGGCCTGCAGCCGCCGGGTCGTGACGTCGTCGGGGGTGGTGACGGCCGCGCCGGGCAGGGCGGCGGCCAGCGTGCTGCCGAGCCCCGGCCAGAGCAGCGCCTCGGCGAACGCCTGCAGGTGGGGGCCGGCCTCGGGCATCAGTCCTCGAGGTCCTCGCTCGACCAGCGGGGGACCGCCTCCGGGTAGCCGACGGCGGGGGCGGAGACGTCGTCGAGGGCCTGGCGGATCTCGCTCGGCAGCACCAGGTCCTCGGACGCCAGCGCCCCCTGCAGCTGCGCCGCCGTCCGCGCGCCCACGACGGGGGCGACGACGCCGGGCCGGTCGCGCACCCACGCCAGGGCGACGGCGACCGGCGAGGTGCCGAGGCCGTCGGCGGCGGTGAGCGACGGCGTCGACGACGGAGGCCGCGGTGTCGTCGAGGTAGGGCTCGACGAAGCCCCGGTACTGCTCCGAGGCGCCGCGGCTGTCGGCCGGCGCCCCTCCGCGGTACTTGCCGGTCAGCACCCCGCGGCCCGAGCGGCGACCACGGCAGCAGCCCGACGCCGAGCTCCTGGGCCGCCGGGACGACCTCGCGCTCCACGCCCCGCTGCAGCAGCGAGTACTCGACCTGGTCGCTGACGACCGGCGCGCCCCGCAGCGCCCGCTGCCAGGACGCGACCGCGCCGAGCTGCCAGCCGCAGTAGTTGCTCACGCCGGCGTAGCGCACCCTGCCGGAGGCCACCGCGGCGTCGACCGCGGCGAAGGTCTCCTCCCACGGGGTGACGGCGTCCCAGGCGTGCAGCTGCCACAGGTCGACGTGGTCGAGCTGCAGCCGCCGCAGCGACGCGTCCAGCGCGGCGAGCAGGTGCCCCCGGCTCGCGCCCCGGCCCATCGGCCCCGACCCGACGACGCCGTAGGCCTTGGTCGCCACCAGCACGTCGTCGCGCGGGACGACGTCGCGCAGCAGCCGGCCGAGGACGGCCTCGCTCTCGCCGCCGCAGTAGGTGTCGGCGGTGTCGACCAGCGTCCCGCCCGCGGCGGTGAAGGCCAGCAGCTGCGCGGCGGCGTCGTCCTCGTCGGTGTCGCGACCCCAGGTCATGGTCCCCAGGGCCAGGCGCGAGACGACGAGCCCGCTGCGGCCGAGGTGTCGCTGCTTCACGGGCGGCACGCTAGCGTCCGGCCCCACGCACGCAGGTGCGGCGACCAGGAGGACGCGGTGAAGCTCGGTCTGAACATGGGTTACTGGGGCTTCGGCAACGACGCCGACAACCTGGCACTGGCCCGGGAGGCCGACGCGCTCGGCTTCTCGGTCGCCTGGGTGGCCGAGGCCTACGGCTCCGACGCCGCCACCGTGCTGTCCTACGTCGCCGCCCAGACGACGAGGATCGACGTCGGCTCCGCGATCTTCCAGATCCCCGGCCGCACCCCCGCCAACTGCGCCATGACGGCGGCCACCCTGGACACGCTGTCCGGCGGCCGCTTCCGCCTCGGCCTCGGCGTCTCGGGGCCGCAGGTGTCCGAGGGCTGGCACGGCGTGCGCTTCGACAAGCCGCTGGCCCGCACCCGCGAGTACAGCGACATCGTGAAGATGGCGCTGCGCCGCGAGCGCGTGAAGTACGACGGCCAGCACTACGTGCTGCCGCTGCCCGACGGCCCGGGCAAGGCGCTGCAGCTGACCGTGCACCCGGTGCGCGAGCACATCCCGATGTACCTCGCCGCCGTCGGCCCGAAGAACACCGAGCTCTGCGGCGAGCTGTTCGACGGCTGGCTGTCGATCTTCTACTCGCCGGACCACGCCAAGGACCAGCTCGCCTCCCTCGAGGCCGGCCGGGCCAAGGTGGGCAAGACGCTGGAGGGCTTCGACGTCGTCGCGACGATGGGCCTGATCGTCGGCGACGACCTCGAGGCGTGCGCGGCCCCGATGCGCGGCAACGCCGCCCTGTACATCGGCGGCATGGGCAGCCGGGAGAAGAACTTCTACAACCAGCTCGCCGTGCGCATGGGCTTCGACGAGGCCGCCAAGGAGATCCAGGACAAGTACCTGGCGCGCGAGTACGCCGAGGCGGCGGCGGCGGTGCCGTTCGAGTTCCTCGACGCGACCTCGCTGATCGGCCCCAAGGAGCGGGTCGCCGAGAAGATGCAGGTGCTGGCCGGCAGCGGCGTCACCACCCTGACCATCGCCGGCTCGGGCAGCTCGCTCGACGAGCGCAAGGCCAACCTGCGGGTCGCCGTCGAGGCGCTCGAGCTGGCCGGCGTGGGCGACTGACCCCGCTGCGGGGCTTCGTCCTGGGCGCCGTCCAGGGCGTCGCCGAGGTGCTGCCGGTCAGCTCCTCGGCCCACCTCGCGCTGCTGCCCGACCTGCTCGGCTGGGAGCAGCCGGCCGACCGCACGGCCTTCGCGGCCGCCCTGCACGCCGGGTCCTGCGCCGGGCTGCTCTGGGCGCTGCGCGGCACCCTGTCGCGGCCCGACCTGCTGCGGGCGGGGGTGACGTCGCTGCCGGCCGCCGCCGCCGGGCTGCTGGCCGCGGACGCCGTCGAGGCCCGGCTCGGCCGGCCGGTGCCGACGGCGCTGCTGCTCGGCGGCGCCGGCGTGCTCCTGGCCCTGGCCGACCGGCGGCCCGCCGACCGGCCCGCGTCCGCCGGACCGGTGGCGGCGGCCGCGCTCGCCCAGGTCGCCGCCCTCGCGCCCGGGGTCTCGCGCAGCGGGGCGGCCCTCACCGCCCTGCGCGCCCTGCGGGTCGAGCGCGCCGCTGCCCTGCGCACCTCCCTGCTGATGTCCCTGCCGGTCACCGCCGGGGCCGCCGGTCTCACGCTCGTGCGCGCCGACCGGGCCGCCCTGCGGGCGCTGGCCCCGCCGCTGGCCCTCGGTGTCCCCGCTGCCGCCGTCGCCTCGGCCCTGGCCGTCCGGCGCGCCCCCGACCGCCTGCTCGGCCCCGCCCTCTACCGTGTCGGGCTCGCCGCTGCGCTCCTGCTGCGGTCCTCCCGGAAGGTGGCGCGGTGAGCCTCGGACTGGTCGACGCCGTCGTCCTCGGCGTCGTGGAGGGGCTGACCGAGTTCCTGCCGGTCAGCAGCACGGGCCACCTGACGATCGCCGAGGGGCTGCTCGGCCTCGACGTCGACGACCCCGCGGTCACCGCCTTCACCGCCGTCATCCAGACGGGGGCGATCGTCGCGGTGCTGCTCTACTTCGCCCGCGACATCGTCCGGCTGGTCCGCGACCTCGTCGACGGCCTGCTGCACGCCCCGCGCCGCAGCGAGCCCGGCTTCCGGCTCGCCCTGGGCGTCGTCGTCGGCAGCATCCCCATCGGCGTCGTCGGGCTGGCCCTGCGCGACGTCATCAAGGGTCCGGTGCTGCGCTCGCTGGTCACCGTCGGGATCGCGCTCGTCGTGTGGAGCGGCGTCATGGTGCTGGCCGAGCGGCGGGCCACGCAGGCCCGCTCCGAGCAGGACGTCACCGTGCGCGACACCGTGCTCGTCGGCCTGGCGCAGTGCGTGGCGCTGGTCCCCGGCGTCTCGCGCAGCGGGGCGACCATCAGCGCCGGGCTGCTGCTCGGGCTCGACCGCGTCACCGCGACCCGGCTGTCGTTCTTCCTGTCCGTGCCCGCCCTGACGGCCGCCGGGCTGCTCGAGCTCAAGGACGCCCTCGGCGAGGGGGTCGGCGCCGGGCCGGTGCTCGTCGGCACGGTGGTGTCGTTCGGCGTCGCCCTGGTCTCGATCGCGTTCCTGCTGCGCTTCGTCGCCCGGCACACCATCGCGGCGTTCGTGCCCTACCGGGTCGCCCTCGGCGTCGTGCTGCTCGGGGTGCTCGCCCTCAGCTGACCGGTCCGGCCGCGGCGACGAGCAGGTCCACGACGCGGTCCAGCGGCAGGCGGGTGCTGTCGACGTGCAGGTCGTAGACGTCGACGTCGTCGACGCGCGCGCCGTACAGCCGGCGCGCGTAGTCGGCCCGTGCCCGGTCGACCTGCTTGAGCCGCCGCCGCGCGGTCTCCTCGTCGACGCCCTCGACGCGCACCGCCTGCGCGACGCGCCGCTCCGGGTCGCCGAACAGGCGCACCCGCACGACGCCCGGGATGCCCGCCAGCGCCCACGCGCCCGCCCGGCCGAGGACCACGCCGCCGTCGCGCACGGCCTCGCGCAGCACCCGCTCGCCGGCGTCGCGCAGCGACTGCTCGTCGGACAGCGGGAGCACGGTCAGCCCGGCCCCGACCTCGCCCGCCAGCGGCGACATCGAGAAGGCCATCCGCTCCAGCCACGAGCGCCGGACCTCACCGGCCTCGACCTCCTCCTCGCTGACGTCGAGCTCCTCGGCGACCCTGCTGGACACCGCCCGGTCGACGAAGGGCACGCCGAGGCGGCGGGCCAGCTCGGGGCCGACGACGCTGCCGCCGCAGCCGTAGGAGGCGGAGAGGGTGATCACGCGCATGGCCCCACTGTGCCGCCCCGCGGGCTGCGCTGTCACGGCCTACTGTTCGCCGGGTGACCACCCTCGTGCTCGTGCGCCACGGGCTGACGCACATGACCGGCCCCGTCCTCGCCGGCTGGACGCCCGGCCTGCACCTGGACGAGCGCGGCGAGAAGCAGGCCGCGGCGGTCGCCGAGCGCCTGAAGGAGGTCCCCTTCGACGCCCTGGTCAGCAGCCCGCTCGACCGCTGCCTCGACACCATCGGGCACATAGCTGCCGCGCAGAGGGAGCAGGGCCGGGACCTCGAGGTGCAGGTCGAGGACCGGCTGGGGGAGTGCCGCTACGGCGACTGGACCGGCCGGCCGCTCAAGGAGCTGGCCAAGGACCCGCTGTGGAAGGTCGTCCAGAGCCACCCGTCGGCCGTGACCTTCCCCGGGCCCGAGGGCGAGCCGCTGCGCGAGACGCAGAACCGCGCGGTCGCCGCCGTCCGCGACTGGAACGCCAGGCTCGGGCCCGAGGCGACCTGGCTCGCCTGCTCGCACGGCGACGTCATCAAGGCGGTCGTCGCGGACGCGCTCGGGCTGCACCTGGACTCCTTCCAGCGCATCCAGGCCGACCCCTGCTCGGTCACGGTCATCCGCTACAGCGAGCTGCGCCCGTTCGTCGTGCGCACCAACGACGTCGGCGGCACGGTCGCCGACCTGCTGCCGCCCCCGAAGAAGGGCCGCGGCCGGCGCAAGGCCAGCTCCGACGCCGCGGTCGGCGGCGGCGCCGGAACGTAGGGTCGACGTCGTGCCCCGCTCGGTCTTCGCCTACGACCCGCCCGCCCGCTTCGTCGCCGGCACGGTGGGCCAGCCCGGCGAGCGCACCTTCTACCTGCAGGCCTCCGGCGCCGCGGGCACGACGTCGGTCGCGCTGGAGAAGGTGCAGGTCTCGGTGCTCGCCGAGCGGCTCGAGGAGCTGCTCGAGACCGTGCGGCGCACCACCGACGCCGACGTCCCCGTCGTCGCCCCGCGCGAGCTCGAGGACACCGCCCCGCTCGACGCCCCCGTCGAGGAGGAGTTCCGCGTCGGCGCGCTCGGCCTGGCGTGGGACGCCGAGACCGAGCGCGTCGTCATCGAGGCGCTCGCCCAGCCCGAGGACGAGGCGCAGGCCGAGGTCGAGCCGCTGTCCGACGCCGAGGAGGGCCCGGACGTCCTGCGCGTCGTCCTGACCGCCCAGCAGGCCCGCGCCTTCGTGAAGCGCGCGCAGCGCGTCGTCGCCGCCGGCCGGCCGCCCTGCCCGCTGTGCGGCCTGCCGCTGGACCCCGAGGGGCACGTCTGCCCGCGCCAGAACGGGCACCGGCGGTAGTCCTGGCCGAGGATGGCGCCATGCCGGAGACGCAGGGCCTGGAGCTCGAGGACGCGCTGCGGCTGCTGCGCGAGGGCGAGCTCGAGGTCGAGGGCCGCCTCGTCGACGCCAGCAACGCCACCCTGTTCTGCACGACCACGCTCGACGGCACGACGGCGACCTGCGTCTACAAGCCGGTCCGCGGCGAGCGCCCGCTGTGGGACTTCCCGGACGGCACGCTCGCCGGCCGCGAGATCAGCGCCTACCTGGTCAGCGAGGCCTCCGGCTGGGACCTCGTCCCGCCCACGGTGATGCGCGACGGGCCGTTCGGCCCCGGCACCTGCCAGCTGTGGGTCGACGTCGACGAGACCGTCGACCTCGCCCAGCTCGCCCGCAGCGACCACCCCGACCTGCGCCGCCTGGCCGTGTTCGACGCCGTCGTCAACAACGCCGACCGCAAGGGCGGGCACCTGCTGCCGCGTCCCGACGGCCGGGTGCAGGGCATCGACCACGGCGTCTGCTTCTCGCACGAGGACAAGCTGCGCACGCTGCTGTGGCAGTGGCGCTCGGAGCCGCTGACCGAGGAGGCCGTGTTCGTCCTCGGCCTGCTGCGGGCCGACCTCGAGGGCCCGCTCGGCGAGGCCCTGCACGAGCACCTGACCCGCCGCGAGGTGCGCAGGACGGTGCGCCGGGTCGACGACCTGCTCGTCACACGGGTGCACCCGGAGCCGTCCCCGGACTGGCCCGCCATCCCCTGGCCGCCGTTCTAGCTCCCCCTAGGCTGCCCGCATGCAGTCCTGGCCCGCGACCGCCGTCCCCGTGCTGCCCCCGGGCCGGCTGCCGCCGCTGCGCGTGCACTCCTCCGCCGGCTGCCGCGCCGGTCGTCCTCGACCCGCAGGGCACCGCCCGGCTCTACGTCTGCGGCATCACCCCCTACGACGCCACGCACCTGGGCCACGCCGCCACCTACCTGGCCTTCGACACGCTGGTGCGGGTGTGGCAGGACCGCGGCCTGCAGGTCGACTACGTCCAGAACGTCACCGACATCGACGACCCCCTGCTCGAGCGCGCCACCCGCGACGGCGTCGACTGGGTCGGGCTGGCCGAGCAGCAGACCGACCTGTTCCGCGAGGACATGACCGCCCTGCGCGTCCTGCCGCCGACCCACTACGTCGGGGCCGTCGAGGCGATGCAGGAGATCGCCGAGGCCGTGGTGCGGCTGCTGGACGCCGGCGTCGCGTACCGCGTCGACGACGACGTCTACTTCTCCGTCGCCGCCGCCCCGCACTTCGGCGAGGTGTCGGGGCTCGACGCCGCCGCCATGACGGCGCTGTTCGCCGAGCGGGGCGGCGACCCCGACCGGCCCGGCAAGAAGGACCCGCTCGACGCGCTGCTGTGGAAGGCCGAGCGCCCCGACGACCCCGCCTGGGACAGCCCGCTCGGCCGTGGGCGTCCCGGGTGGCACGTCGAGTGCGCCGCCATCGCGCTGAACCGCCTCGGCGGGACGATGGACGTGCAGGGCGGCGGCAGCGACCTCGCCTTCCCCCACCACGAGCACTCCGCGGTCGAGGCCGAGGCCCTCACGGGTGCGTGGCCGTTCGCCCGCGCCTACGTGCACGCCGGGATGGTCGGGCTCGACGGCGAGAAGATGAGCAAGTCGCGCGGCAACCTGGTCTTCGTCTCGGTGCTGCGCCGGGGCGGCACCGACCCCGGTGCCCTGCGGCTGGCCCTGCTCGGCGAGCACTACCGGGCCGACCGCGCGTGGACGCCGGGGGCGCTGAGCGGCGGCGAGCGCCGGCTGGCCGCCTGGCGGGCCGGCACCTCCCGCCCGTCCGGGCCCGCGGGGGACGCCCTGCTCGCCGACGTGCGGGCCGCGCTCGCCGACGACCTCGACACGCCCGCGGCGCTGGCCGCCGTCGACGCCTGGTGCGCCTCCGACGGCGACGACACGGCGGCCCCGGGCCTCGTGCGCGACGTCGTCGACGCGCTGCTCGGCGTCGCGCTCTGAGCTACTCCTCGCCGCGGCGCAGGTAGCGCTCGAACTCCTTGGCGATCGCCTCGCCGGAGGCCTCCGGCAGGTCCGTCTCGGGCTCGCGCTCCTCGAGCGAGGCGATGTACTCGGCGACGTCGGTGTCCTCGGCGGCGAGCTCGTCGACCTGGCGCTCCCACGCGCGGGCCTGCTCGGGCAGGTCGCCGAGCGGGACCGGCAGGTCCAGCGCGTCCTCGACGCGGCGCAGCAGCGCGACCGTGGCCTTGGGGCAGGGCGGCTGCGACACGTAGTGGGGGACGGCCGCCCAGAAGGAGAGGGCCGGGATGCCGGCCTGGGTGCAGAAGTCCTGGAACACCCCGACGATGCCGGTCGGGCCCTCGTAGCGGCTGCGCTCCAGCCCGAGCGCCCGGGCCGACGCCGGGTCCGACGACGTCCCGCTCACCGGCACCGGCCGGGTGTGCGGGCTGTCGGCGAGCAGCGCGCCCAGGGTGACCACGAGCTCCACGCCCAGCGACTGCGCGATGGCCAGCAGCTCCTCGCAGAACCCGCGCCAGCGGATGTTCGGCTCGAGGCCCCGCACCAGGACGACGTCGCGGTCCTCGGCCTCCAGCACCCCGACGGAGAAGCGCGTGCTCGGCCAGGTGATGCGCCGGGTCTCGCCGTCGACGAGCTGCACCGTGGGCCGGTTGACCTGGAAGTCGTAGTAGTCGTCCGGGTCGAGCTCGCAGACCGCGCGGGCGCCCCAGACCTCCTGCAGGTGGTCGACGGCGCTGCTGGCGGCGTCGCCGGCGTCGTTCCAGCCCTCGAACGCCGCGACCAGCACGGGGCGGCGCAGCGGCGGGGCGTCCTGGGGACGGCGGGGCAGGCTCACGCCGACGCCCCTTCCCGCTGCGGCGCGGCTGAGGCCTCCTGCGCGGCGGCGCGCACCAGCCCGGCGACCAGCGCCGGCCACTGCAGGGGGACGTCGTGCAGCGCGCCGTCCCACCGCTGCACCCGCGGGCGGGCCAGCAGCCCGGCGGCCCGCTGCAGCGCGGTCTCACGGGCGTCCGCGAAGGCGGGGTCCTGCTGGCCGGAGCGGCAGGAGACCAGCCAGGCCGGGCAGGTGATCCGCGGCAGCAGCGCCTCGGGGTCGGCGTCGAGCAGGTCGTCGACGATCGCCATGTGCGCCTCGAACGGCAGCCGCGGGCGGGCCAGGCCGTCGTCGTCGACCCCGAAGATCGGCAGGACGGCGGCCTCGACCTCGTCGGACCACCAGGGGCCGAGCGGTCCGCCCCGCAGCATCCCCGGGAGCTCCTCGGGCGGGACCGCCCGGCGCGGCGGGGTCATCCGCTCGCGCGCCTGCTCGCGGCTCGTCCCCGCGGTGCGCGGGCTGCCGACCCCGCCGTCGACGGCGACCGCCGCCAGCACCCGCTCGGGCGCCTCGGCCGCGAGGCGCAGCGCCGTCCACGCGCCCCAGGAGTGGCCGACGACGACCACCCGCGACAGCCCGACGGCGTCGAGCGCGGTGAGGGCGTCGCGCACGCAGGTGTCGCCGTCGTAGGGGCCGTCCGGGCGGTCGCTGTCGCCGTGGCCGCGCTGGTCGAGCGCGAGCAGCGGCAGGCCGGCGAGCTCGGGGACGACGAGGTCCCAGAACCGGCGGGTCGAGGCGAGGCCGTGCAGCAGCAGGACCGGCACGCCGGCGCCGGGCCAGCGGGTGGCGCGCAGCCGCACCTGCACGCCGGGCAGGTCCAGGTCGAGCCCGCCCGCGACCGGGGGCCGGGCGCCCAGGGGCCGCACTACTGCTTCGCGCTCTTGCCCGTGGTGTGGACGATGAGGACGTCGCACTGCGCGCGGTGGCTGATGTTGGCGGGCACCGAGCCGAGCAGGCGTCCGGCCAGGCTGTTGAGCCCGCGGTTGCCGACGACGAGCAGGTCGACGCCGCGGTGCTTCACCAGCTCCACCAGGGCGTCGACGGGGTCGCCCTCGACGGCGTGCGTGTCGACGTCCTTCACGCCGAGCCCGCGGGCGCGGTCGGCGGCGTCGCGCAGGACGTCCTCCGCCGGGCTCGCCCCCGCGACCTTGTACGACTCGCCGCCGAGGGCCTCCTGCGCGGCCTGCACCTCGCGGCCGCTCATGGGCCGGTAGGCGGTCGCGAGCAGCAGGGTCGCCCCGGCGTCGCGCGCGATCGCTGCGGCGCGGTCGACGGCGCGGTAGCTCGACTCCGAGCCGTCGGTCCCGACGAGGACGGTCGCGTAGGGCTGGCGCTCACAGGAGGTCTCCTCGGGCACAGGGGCAGGCAGCCAGAACCTAGCGCGCGCTGTGACCGGTCCCTCGCGCGGCGCACCGGGCCGGCCGGCGACCCCTCGGTAGACTCCCAGCGTGTCGACCTCGCCCCGCCCTGACCTGCTGACCGCGCTGCGCGAGCGCGTCGTCGTCGCGGACGGCGCGATGGGGACGATGCTGCAGTCCGCCGGCGACCGGCTCGGCCTCGACATCGAGGTCGACTTCCAGGGCCACGAGGGCTGCAACGAGATCCTCAACGTCACCCGCCCCGACGTCGTCCGCGCCGTGCACGACGCCTACTTCGAGGCCGGCAGCGACGCCGTCGAGACCAACACCTTCGGCAGCAACTGGGCCGGCCTCGGCGAGTACGGCATCAGCGAGCGCATCCGCGAGACGGCGCTCGCCGGCGCGCAGATCGCCCGCGCCTCCGCCGACGCCTACTCCACGCCCGACCGCCCGCGCTGGGTCATCGGCTCGGTCGGCCCCGGCACCAAGCTCCCGACGCTCGGCCACGTCCCCTACGCGACGCTGCGCGGCGGGTACCAGGAGCAGTGCGAGGCGATGATCGAGGGCGGCGTCGACGCGATCCTCGTCGAGACGTCGCAGGACCTGCTGCAGACCAAGGCCGCGATCGTCGGCGCCAAGCGCGCCATGGCGGCGACCGGGCGCGACGTCGTGCTCATCGCCCAGGTCACCGTCGAGCTGACCGGCACCATGCTGCTCGGCTCGGAGATCGGGGCGGCCCTGACGGCGCTCGAGCCGCTCGGCATCGACGTCATCGGCATGAACTGCGCCACCGGGCCGGCCGAGATGGGCGAGCACCTGCGCTACCTGTCCCAGCACGCGACCGTCCCGCTGTCGGTCATGCCGAACGCCGGTCTGCCCGAGCTCGGCAAGGACGGCGCCGTCTACCCGCTGGGCCCGGACGCCCTGGCGAGCGCCGTCAGCGACTTCGTCGACGAGTACGGCGTCGGCCTGGTCGGCGGCTGCTGCGGCACGACGCCGGAGCACATCGCGGCCGTCGTCGAGAAGGTGCGCGGCCGTGCCGTCCCGGGCCGGACGCCCGAGGTCGAGCCCAGCGCCGCCTCGCTCTACCAGGCCGTCCCGTTCGTCCCGGACGCCGGCGTGCTCATGGTCGGCGAGCGCACCAACACCAACGGCTCCAAGGCCTTCCGCGAGGCGATGATCGCGGGCGACTGGGAGAAGGTCGTCGACATCGGCCGCGAGGCCGTCCGCGAGGGCGCCTCGATGATCGACCTCTGCGTCGACTACGTCGGCCGCGACGGCGCCATCGACATGCGCGACGCCGCCTCCCGGCTCGCCACCGCCAGCACCCTGCCGATCATGCTCGACACCACCGAGCCGCCGGTGATCGAGGCGGGCCTGGAGTGCCTCGGCGGCCGCGCGGTCATCAACTCGGTGAACTTCGAGGACGGCGACGGCCCGGACAGCCGCTTCCGCAAGATCATGCCGATCGTCAAGGAGCACGGCGCCGCCGTCGTCACCCTGACGATCGACGAGGAGGGCCAGGCCCGCACCGCCGAGAAGAAGGTCGCGATCGCCGAGCGGACCATCGACGCGATGGTCGGCGAGTACGGCATGCGCGAGGGCGACATCCTCGTCGACTGCCTGACCTTCACCCTCGGCACCGGCCAGGAGGAGTCCCGCAAGGACGGCATCGAGACGATCGAGGCGATCAGGCTGCTCAAGCAGCGGCGCCCCGGGGTCGGCACCACCCTCGGCCTGTCCAACATCAGCTTCGGTCTCAAGCCGGCCGCCCGCGTCGTCCTCAACTCGGTCTTCCTGCACGAGTGCCAGAAGGCCGGGCTCACCAGCGCGATCGTCCACGCCTCCAAGATCCTGCCGATGAACCGGATCCCGGACGACCAGCGCGAGGTCGCGCTCGACCTCGTCTACGACCGTCGTCGTCCGGCGTCGGAGCAGGAGCCCGAGGGCTACGACCCGCTGACGGCGTTCCTGGACCTGTTCGAGGGCGTGCAGGCCGACACCGGCGGCAAGAGCCGCAACGACCTGCTCATGGAGCTCCCGCTCGACGAGCGCCTCGGCCGCCGGATCATCGACGGCGAGAAGAACGGCCTCGAAGCCGACCTCGACGCCGCGATGGCGGCCGGCCAGAAGCCGCTGCAGATCGTCAACGACACCCTGCTCGGCGGGATGAAGACCGTCGGCGAGCTGTTCGGCTCCGGCCAGATGCAGCTGCCGTTCGTGCTGCAGAGCGCCGAGGTCATGAAGACCGCGGTCGCCTACCTCGAGCCGCACATGGAGAAGACCGACGACGACGGCAAGGGCCGCATCGTGCTCGCCACCGTCAAGGGCGACGTCCACGACATCGGCAAGAACCTCGTCGACATCATCCTGAGCAACAACGGCTACGACGTCGTCAACCTCGGCATCAAGCAGCCGGTGAACGCGATCCTGGAGGCCGCCGCGGAGCACAAGGCCGACGTCGTCGGGATGAGCGGGCTGCTGGTCAAGTCGACGGTGGTGATGAAGGAGAACCTGCTCGAGATGAACACGCGGGGGATGGCGAAGGACTTCCCGGTCATCCTCGGCGGCGCCGCGCTCACCCGCGCCTACGTCGAGAACGACCTCGCGGAGGTGTTCGAGGGCGACGTCCGCTACGCCCGTGACGCCTTCGAGGGCCTGCACCTCATGGACGAGCTGATGGCCGTCAAGCGCGGCGAGGTCACGCCCGAGGAGTCGGCCGAGAAGGCGGCGAAGAAGGCCGAGACCCGCGCCCGGCACGACCGCTCCCGCGCGATCGCCGAGGCCCGCGCGGCCAAGGAGGAGGCCGAGCCCGTCGTCGGCGGCCGGTCCGACGTCGCGGCCGACAACCCGGTCCCGGTGCCGCCGTTCTGGGGCAGCCGGATCACCAAGGGCATCCCGCTCGCCGACTACAGCTCGTGGCTCGACGAGCGGGCGCTGTTCAACGGGCAGTGGGGCCTGAAGTCCGCGCGCGCCGGCGAGGGCCCGTCCTACGACGAGCTGGTCGAGACCGAGGGCCGCCCGCGGCTGCGCGAGCTGCTCAGCCGCGTGCAGTCCGAGGGGATCATGCAGGCCGCGGTCATCCACGGGTACTTCCCGGCGGTCTCCAAGGGCGAGGACCTCATCGTCCTGGACCCCGACTCCGGCGACGAGCGCTGCCGCTTCACCTTCCCGCGCCAGCGGCGCGACCGGCGGCTGTGCCTGGCCGACTTCTTCCGGTCGCAGGAGTCCGGCGAGCCCGACGTCGTCGCCTTCCACGTCGTGACGATGGGCCGGCACGTCTCCGACGTCGCCAAC
Source organism: uncultured Actinomycetota bacterium (assembly GCA_963815615.1). GTDB lineage: Bacteria > Actinomycetota > Actinomycetes > Mycobacteriales > SCTD01 > RYN-122. The sequence goes on from CAWFHF010000001.1 coordinate 234,535, forward strand.
GAGATCTTCGCGGCGAACAGGTACCGCGAGTACCTCGAGCTGCACGGGCTGTCGGTGCAGCTGACCGAGGCGCTCGCCGAGTACTGGCACAGCCGGGTCCGCGCCGAGCTCGGCTTCGGCGCCGAGGACAGCGACGACCTGCAGGCCAAGCTCTCCAAGCAGGCCTACCGCGGCTCGCGCTACTCCTTCGGCTACCCCGCCTGCCCGAACATCGAGGACCAGGACAAGCTCGAGGTGCTCCTGGACTGGAAGCGGATCGGGGTCGAGCTGTCCGAGGAGCACCAGCTCACGCCGGAGCAGTCGACCAGCGCGATCATCCTCCACCACCCCGAGGCCAAGTACTTCGCAGCGCGGTGACGGGCGGTCTGGGGGCCGTCCTGTTCGACATGGACGGCCTGATGATCGACTCCGAGCCGCTGTGGACCGAGGCCGAGGTCGAGCTGGCCGCCTCGCTCGGCGGGGTGTGGACCGACGAGGTCAAGGCGCAGGTCGTCGGCACCCGGCTCGAGGTCGCCGTGCCCACGATCCTGCGCCACTACGGGGTGCCGGACACGGTCGGGCAGGTGACGACGACGAGCGCCTGGCTGCTCGGCCGCATGGTCGAGCTGTTCGCTCGTGACCTGCCGGTGCTGCCCGGGGTGACCGAACTGCTCGACGAGCTGCGGTCCGAGGGCGTGCCGGTGGCGCTGGTGTCCTCGTCCTACCGGGCGCTGGTCGACGCGGCGCTCGTCACCGGGCTCGGGCCGTTCGACCTCACCCTCGCCGGTGACGAGGTCACGCACGGCAAGCCGCACCCGGAGCCGTACCTCACCGCGGCAGCGGCGCTGGGCGTCTCGCCGTCGTCCTGCGTGGTCCTGGAGGACAGCCCGGCCGGCGTGCAGGCGGGGGAGGCGGCGGGGTGCGCCGTCGTCGCCGTCCCCAGCGTGGCCGGCGTGTCCTTCGCCGCGGGCCCACGGCGGCTGGTCGCGTCGTCGCTGCGGGAGGTCGACGTGGCTGCGCTGCGCCGGCTCGTCGCGGCCTAGTCCGCCGCGCCGTGCTGCCGCCCGGCACCCTGCCCGCCGTCGCCGCGCTGGTCGTGCTGCTGCTCGGGATGGGCGTCGGCGTGCTCGCCCTGACCGGGGTGCGCGATCTGCAGCGGCCGGCGGTCGTGCTCTGCGGCGTGGGCGCCCCCGCCTGGCTGCTGCTGAGCCGCCCGCTGGAGGGCCCGTGCTGGTCGTGCTGGACCCGCAACGTGGGCTGACGCTCAGCGACCTGCTCGCGTGTCGGGGCGCTGCTCGGCGGTCTCGTCCTGCGCGACCTGCTCCGCGGGCGCTGACACGCCGACGGCGCCGCCCCCGCAGGAGCGACGCCGTCGGGGCGTGCGGGACAGCTAGGCGAAGATGTCGGGGTTGTCCGTGCTGATGCGCTCCCAGATCGGCTGGAACTGGAACCAGCCGGCGAGCTCGAAGCCGACCTGGCCCTTGGTCTGGGCGGCCTCGTGCGGACGGATCTGCCGGGGCTTCGCGCCCGAGGCCGGCCGCGGCGCTGTAGGCCATGAGCTGGCTCTGGCAGGTGCGCTCGAGGGTGAGGAACCACCAGGCCGCGCTGTCGACGCTCTCGCCGACGGTGAGCATCCCGTGGTTGCGCAGGATGACGGCCTTGTGGTGGGCCAGCGCCGTCCCGATGCGCTCGCCCTCCTCCTTGTCGAGCACGACGCCGGTGTAGTCGTCGTAGACGCCGATGTCCTCGTAGAAGGCGCAGGCGTCCTGGGTCAGCGGCTCGACCGTCATCTCGAGGCTGGACAGCGTCTTGCCGTACGGGCCGTGGGCGTGGGCGGCGGCGAGCACGTCGGGACGGGCGGCGTGCACGGCGCAGTGGATCGCGACGGCGGCACCGTTGACGGCGCGGTCACCCTCGATGACCTCGCCCTCGTGGCTCACCCGCACCAGGTCGCTGCTCTTGATCATGCTGAAGTGCATGCCGAAGGGGTTGACCCAGAAGGTGTCGGGCTCTGCGGGGTCGCGGACGGTGATGTGCCCGGCGACGCCCTCGTCGAGCCCGGCCTTGCTGAACATGCGGAACGCCGCGGCGAGCTTGGCCTTGCGGTGCGCGCGCTCCTCGTCGACGGTCTCGAACGTCGGCGGCAGGGCCATCTTCAGCTGGCGGCCGACGGCCATGTCCTCGGGGGACTCGGTGACAGCAGCCGTCACCAGCTCGTCGGCGTGGGCCGCCGCGGTCTCGGGCTCGTGCTCGGTGATGCTCACTCGCGTCTCCTCGTCGTGCGGCTGGTGTGGTCGGGACCACGTCCGGTGTGCGGCTCATCGTGCACGACGTGGGCGCTGAGGTCACCCGTGCCGCACAGGTGGACCGGGTGCGGTACCGGCCCGGTCGAGATCTCGCCGTGGTCCTACAGGGCAGCTGCGGAAGCCGCCTCGGCAGCCTCGACGGCGGCGCGCTGGTGCGGGAGCGGCTCGTCCGGCCCGGGCACCCGCTCGGGCCAGGGCGGCGGCGTGCCGCCGAACGACGGGCAGAGCGCCTGGTGGTCGCACCAGCCGCACAGCTTGGACGGCCGGGGCGCGAACTCGCGCCGCTGGGTGGCCCGCTCGATCGCCTCCCACAGGGCGAGCAGCTTGCGCTCGGTGGCCCGCAGGTCGGCCTCGTCGGGCTGGTAGCGCAGCACCTCACGGTCGCCCAGGTACATGAGCTGCAGCAGGGCCGGCACCTGCCCGGTCGTGCGCCAGTGGACGAGCGCGTAGAACTTCATCTGGAAGAGCGCCTTGCCCTCGAACGCCTCCCCGGGCGCCCGGCCGGTCTTGTAGTCGACGACCCGGACCTGCCCGCTCGGCGCGACGTCGAGCCGGTCCACGATGCCGCGCAGGCGCAGACCCCCCGGCAGCACGACCTGGACCAGCCGCTCACGCTCCGCCGGCTCCAGCCGGGTCGGGTCCTCCAGGGTGAAGTAGCCCTCGAGCAGCGCTTCCGCGCTGGTCAACCAGGTCTGCAGCGCGCCCTCGTCGGCGAACAGCGTGCCCACCTCGGGCTCGGCCTCGAGCAGGCGCTCCCACTCCGGGCGCACCATGGCTGCCGCCGCCTCGAGCGTGCGGCGCCCGGCCGGCAGGTCGAACAGCCGCTCCAGCACGCCGTGGACGAGGGTGCCGCGCGTGGCGGCCGACGACGGTGCCTGCGGCAGCCGGTCGACGGTGCGGAAGCGGAACAGCAGGGGGCACGTCATGAAGTCGCCGGCCCGCGACGGCGACAGCGAGCCGAGCACGGGGAGGTCCCCGGGCGGTGCGGCGGGCAGCAGGTCGACGTCGACGGCGGTCATGTCAGGGACGGTACGTGCGGGGTCCGACAAGAACGGCCGCACACGCCGACGCCCGGACCGCCCGCCCCGGCGGAGCGAGCCGGGCTGTCGGAGGGCTCTCCTAGCCTCGGCGCCGTGACCGGGCAGGCGGGAGGTGCAGAGCAGGGCGCGCAGGGGGCGCTGCCCGGGCTCGGCCCTCGTCGCGCGCGCCCTCCGCGGGCTCCGCAGCCGGTCGCCGCGGTGCTGCCGGTGGCCCGGGTGGCCGTCGACAGCGGCCTGGCGCACCTCGACCGGCCCTTCGACTACGCCGTCCCCGAGAGCCTCGCGGAAGCGGCGCAGGCGGGCTGCCGCGTCCGGGTGCGCTTCGCCGGACGGCTCGTCGACGGGGTGCTGCTCGGGCGCGCCGAGACGACCGAGAGCGGCCGGGCGCTGGCCCCGCTCGCGTCGCTGGTCAGCGCCGAGCCGGTGCTCGCGCAGGAGGTCGCCGAGCTGGCCCGGGCCGTCGCCGACCGCTGGGCCGGGTCGCTCTTCGACGTGCTGCGGCTCGCCCTGCCGCCCCGCCACGCCCGGGTGGAGGCCGAGCCCGCCGCCGACCCGGCAGCCGCGCCGCCGGCACCCGAGGCGGGCAGCTGGTCCCGCTACCCGGCCGGCCCCGGCCTGCTCGAGGCCCTCGCCGCCGGCCGGGCACCGCGCGCCGTGTGGTCCGCGCTCCCCGGGCCGAGCTGGCCCACCGAGCTGGCCGCCGCGGTGCAGGCGTGCGCGGCGGGGGGACGGGGCGCCGTCGTCGTGCTGCCCGACGCTCGCGACGTCGCCCGGCTGTCGACGGCGCTCGGCGAGGTCCCCCACGTCGTGCTGTCCGCGGACCTCGGGCCGGCGGAGCGCTACCGGCGCTGGCTGGCGGTCCGGCGCGGCGCGGTGCGCGTGGCTGTCGGGACGCGGGCTGCCGCCTGGGCGCCCGTCGCCGACCTCGGTCTGGTGGCCGTGTGGGACGACGGCGACGACCTGCACGGCGAGCCCCGTGCCCCGTACTGCACGGTCCGCGACGTCCTCGTGCTGCGTGCCCACCTCGCGGGCGCCGCCGCCCTGGTCGGCGGCTTCGTGCGCACGGCGGAGGGTCAGCTGCTGCTCGACAGCGGCTGGGCCCGGCCGCTGGACGCCGGACGGGCCCAGGTCCGCGCCGCCGCCCCGCGCGTGGAGGGCGTCAGCGACGACGACCTCGCCCGCGACCCCCTCGCCCGGGCGGCCCGGCTGCCGGCGGCGGCCTTCGCCGCAGCCCGTGAGGCGCTGGCGCGGGACGAGCCCGTGCTCGTGCAGGTGCCCCGACGCGGCTACGCCCCGAGCCTGGCCTGCGCCCGCGACCGCGCCCCTGCGCGCTGCGCCGCCTGCTCCGGCCCGCTCACCACGTCCGCGCGCTCCGCGGTGCCCGGCTGCGGCTGGTGCGGGCGGCTGGCCGGCGACTGGCGCTGTCCCGCGTGCGCGGGCGGGGCGCTGCGGGCCGTCGTCGTCGGGGCGCGCCGGACGGCGGAGGAGCTGGGCCGTGCCTTCCCCGGCACCCCCGTCCGCACGAGCGGGCGCGACGAGGTCCTCGCCGTGGTCCCGCAGGAGGCGGCCCTCGTGGTCTGCACGCCCGGGGCGGAGCCCGTCGCGGAGTACGGCGCGGTCCTGCTGCTCGACGGGTGGGCAGCGCTGGGCCGGGCGGAGCTGCGGGCCGGGGAGGAGGCGCTGCGGCGCTGGGCGGCCGCCGCCGCGCTCTGCCGGCCGGCGGGCGACGGCGGGCGTGTCGTCGTGGTGGCCGACCGCGGGCTGGTGCCCGTGCAGGCGCTGGTGCGCTGGGACCCGGCCGGCGCCGCGCAGCGGGAGCTGGCTGCCCGGGCCGAGCTGCACTTCCCTCCCGTCACGCGGATGGCGGCCGTCGACGGGCCGGCCGAGGCGGTCGCCGAGCTGGTCGCGGAGCTGACCGCGGACGGCGGGCTGCCGCCGGGCGCCGACCTGCTCGGGCCCGTCCCGGCAGGGGCCGGCGAGCGGCTGCTCGTGCGGGTGCCGCGCGAGCGCGGGCCCGAGCTCGCGACCGTGCTCAAGGCGGCTTCGGCGCGCCGCAGCGCCCGCAAGGCGGAGCCTCTGCGGGTCGAGCTCGACCCCGCGGCCCTGCTGTGACCCGCACCTAGACTCGGGAGCGTGAGCACCCGACCGATCCGCCTCATGGGCGACCCCGTCCTGCGCACGCCCGCGGCCGTCGTCACCACGTTCGACAAGGAGCTCCGGCGCCTGGTCAAGGACCTCACCGACACCATGATCGAGGCGCCCGGCGTCGGGCTGGCGGCGCCGCAGCTCGGGGTCAGCCTGCGGGTGTTCGTCTACGACGTCGACGACGCCTACGGGCACCTGGTCAACCCCGTGCTGCACTTCCCGAGCGACGAGGAGCAGGACGGTCCGGAGGGGTGCCTGTCGCTGCCGGACCTGACCTTCGACTGCCGGCGCAAGCAGCACGTCGTCGCCCACGGGCAGAACGTGTACGGCGACCCGGTGACCATCGAGGGCAGCGACCTGCTGGCGCGCTGCGTGCAGCACGAGACCGACCACCTCGACGGGATCCTGTTCGTCGACCGGCTCGATCCGGAGACCAAGCGGGCGGCCCTCGAGGCGGTCCGGCTCGCGGAGTGGGCCAACCAGCCTGCGCCGGTGGTCAAGCAGAGCCCGCACCCGCTGTTCGGGCGCGCCCACTGAGGCGGCGGCCGTGAGGCTGGTGTTCGCCGGGACACCCGCGCCGGCGCTGCCCAGCCTGCAGGCCCTGCTCGACAGCGACCACGAGGTGGCGGCCGTCGTCACCCGCCCCGACGCCCCGGCCGGTCGGGGGCGTGCCCTGCGCCCCAGCCCGGTCCGCGAGCTCGCGGAGCAGCACGGCCTCGAGGTCCTCACCCCGCGTCACCCGCGCGAGCAGGACTTCCAGGACCGGCTGCGGGCGCTGGCGCCCGACTGCTGCCCCGTCGTCGCCTACGGCGCCCTGGTCCCGCGGCCCGTGCTCGACGTCCCGCGGCTCGGGTGGGTGAACCTGCACTTCTCGCTGCTGCCCGCGTGGCGCGGCGCGGCCCCCGTGCAGCACGCCCTGCTCGCCGGCGACGACACCACGGGCGCGTCGGTCTTCCTCCTCGAGGAGGGGCTGGACACCGGGCCCGTCTACGGCGTCCTGACCGAGCTGGTCCGCCCCACCGACACCAGCGCCGACCTGCTCGGCCGGCTCTCGACCGCCGGCGCCGAGCTCCTGGTCCGGGTCCTCGACGGGCTGGAGGCCGGCGTGCTCGAGGCCGTCCCGCAGCCGTCCGACGGCGTCTCGCTCGCCCCGAAGGTGACCGTCGACGACGCCCGCGTCGACTGGGCCGCCCCCGCCGTCCGGGTCGACCGGCTGGTCCGCGCCTGCACGCCCGCGCCCGGCGCCTGGACCACGCTGCGCGGCAGGAGGGTCAAGCTCGGACCGGTCGAGGTGACCGACGTGCCGCTCCCACCCGCTGTCCTGGACGGCGACCTGGTGGGCACCGGCACGACGGCGGTCCGGCTCGGGGAGGTCCGTCCCGAGGGCAAGGGCGCGATGCGCGCTGCCGACTGGGTCCGGGGGCTGCGGCTCGAAGCCGGCGAGGCGTTCGCGTGAGCACCCCGAGCGGCCGGCCGGTGGGTCGCCCGACGGGCAGCGGTCCCAGGTCCGGCGGGTCCACCGGCGGCGGCTCCACCGGCGGCGGGTCCACGCCCGGGAGTCCCACGGGCGGCGGCTCCACGGCGGGCGGCGCCGGCCAGCCCGCCCCGCGGCAGCCCAGCACCCCGCCGGGCGGTCAGGGCCGGGCGAACGCCGCCCGCAAGAAGCGCCCGCAGCTGCGCGCCCCCTCCGCCGACCCGGCCCGCGAGGCCGCCTTCGACGTCCTCAAGGCCGTCCGCGAGCGCGACGCCTACGCCAACCTCGTCCTGCCCGGCCTGCTGCGCGAGCGCCGCCTCGACAGCCGCGACGCCGCCTTCGCCACCGAGCTCGCCTACGGGGCCCTCCGTGGGCAGGGCCTGCTCGACGCCGTGCTGCAGGCCTGCGTCGACCGGCCGCTGGAGCGCGTCGACCCGCCGGTGCTCGACGTCCTGCGCCTCGGCGCCCACCAGCTGCTCCGGATGCGCACCCCGGTGCACGCGGCGGTCAGCGCGACGGTCGACCTCGCCCGGAGGGTCACCACCGCGGGCCCGGCCGCCTTCGTCAACGCGGTCCTGCGCAAGGTCGCCGCCCGTGACCTCGACGAGTGGGTCGCCCACCTCGAGCCCGAGGGCGACGTCGTCGGGGCGCTGGCGCTGCGGCACAGCCACCCGCGCTGGGTGGTGCAGGCCTTCCGCGACGCGCTGCGCGGCGACCTCGAGGCCACCGCCGCGGCGCTGGAGGCCGACGACGCCCGGCCGCAGGTGCACCTGGTCGCCCGCACGGTCGACCGCGACGGCCTCGCGGCCAGCAGCGGCGGGACGCCCGGCCCGTGGTCGCCGCACGCGGTGCGGATGGAGGCGGGCGGCGACCCCGGCGAGCTGGCGGAGGTCCGCGACGGCCGGGCCGGCGTGCAGGACGAGGGCAGCCAGCTGGTCGCCCTGGCGCTCGCTCGCGCCCCCCTCGACGGCTCGGACCGCACCTGGGTGGACCTGTGCGCCGGCCCCGGCGGCAAGGCCGCCCTGCTGCAGGCCCTCGGCGACGAGCGCGGGGCGACGCTGGTCGCCTGCGAGGTGCAGCCGCACCGGGCCCGGCTGGTCCGCCAGGCCGGGGTCCGCACGGTGCTGACCGCCGACAGCCGGGCCCTGCCGCTCGCCGACGGCAGCGCCGACCGCGTCGTCCTCGACGCGCCCTGCAGCGGGCTCGGAGCGCTCCGCCGCCGGCCCGAGGCCCGCTGGCGCCGCCAGCCGTCCGACCTGCCCCCGCTGACCCGGCTGCAGGGCGAGCTGCTCGACGCCGCCGTCCGGCTGCTGCGCCCCGGGGGGGTGCTGGTGTACGCCACCTGCAGCCCGCACCTGGCCGAGACGGTCGTGCCGGTGCTGGACGTGCTGCGCCGCCACCCCGGGCTGGAGCAGCTCGACGCCCGGGAGGTCCTGCCCGGCGTGCCCGACCTGGGCGACGGTCCGGCGGTCCAGCTGTGGCCGCACCTGCACGGCACCGACGCGATGCACGTCGCCCTGCTGCGCAAGAGCACCTGACCGCACCGGCGTCGGGCCCGGCAGACTGTGGCGGTGACCGTGCAGATCAGCCCGAGCATCCTGTCCGCCGACTTCGCCCGCCTGGCCGACGAGCTGGCGCGCATCGAGGGGGCGGCGGACTGGGCGCACGTCGACGTCATGGACGGCCACTTCGTGCCGAACCTGACCCTGGGCCTGCCCGTCGTCGAGGCGGTCCTGAGGAGCACGACGACGCCGGTCGACTGCCACCTCATGATCGAGGACCCCGACCGCTGGGCGCCGGCCTACGCCGAGGCGGGCGCCGGCAGCGTCACCTTCCACGTGGAGGCCGCGAAGGCACCGGTGCGGCTGGCGCGCGAGCTGCGCCGCAAGGGTGCCCGCGCCGGCTTCGCGCTCAAGCCGGCGAGCCCGGTGGAGCCCTGGCTCGACCTGCTGCCCGAGATGGACATGCTGCTGGTGATGAGCGTGGAGCCGGGCTTCGGCGGCCAGGCGTTCCTCGACGTCGTGCTGCCCAAGATCCGCAAGGCGCGCGCGGCGATCGGCGACCTCGACGTCTGGCTCCAGGTCGACGGCGGCGTCAGCCTGGAGACGGTGGAGCGCTGCGCGGAGGCGGGCGCCGACGTGCTGGTCGCCGGGAGCGCGGTCTACGGGGCGGCCGACCCGGCCGAGGCGGTCCGCCGGCTGCGCGCCGCGGCTGTGACCGCTGCCACCGCTGCCGGCACGGCCGTCCCGCCCGCTCTCTGACAGACTGACGGGGACCAGCGCGCTACCGGGGTCGGTGCAAGTCCGAACCGGCGGTGACAGTCCGCGACCCGACCGCAGCCAGCGGCCGGTGGACCCGGTGGGACTCCGGGACCGACGGTGAGAGTCCGGAGGAGAGGTACGCGCGCAGGGCCGCACCCGCTCGGCGGGAGCGCCCCTGTCGTGCCCCGGTGCGCCCCGAGCAGGGGAGGGCGACCGTGGGGCAGGTGGACGAGGCGGTGCGCCGCGCCCTGGTGCTGTCCGCCGCCGTGCTCGGCACGACGAGCCCGAACCCGCCGGTCGGCGCCGTCGTCCTGGACGCACACGGCGAGGTCGTCGGGGAGGGCGCGACGCAGCCGCCCGGCGGGCCGCACGCCGAGGTCGTGGCGCTGCGCGCGGCGGGGGAGCGCGCCCGGGGCGGCACGCTGGTCTGCACGCTCGAGCCCTGCCGGCACACCGGCCGCACCGGACCCTGCACCACGGCGGTCCTCGACGCCGGGGTCGCGCGGGTGGTCTACGGCGAGGACGACCCCGGGGCCGTCGAGGGCGGCGGTGCGCAGCTGCTGCGCGACGCCGGGACCGCCGTCGAGCAGGTCGCCCTGCCGCAGGACAGCCCGCTGGAGCCGTGGCTGACCGCGCAGCGCACCGGCCGCCCCTTCGTCACCTGGAAGTACGCCGCCACGCTCGACGGCCGCAGCGCCGCCGCCGACGGCACCAGCCGCTGGATCACGGGCGAGGACGCCCGCGCCGACGTCCACCGGCTGCGCGCCGAGTGCGACGCCGTGGTCGTCGGTGTGGGCACCGTGCTGGCCGACGACCCGCAGCTCACCGTCCGCCCGGGCAGCGCGGTCCGGGGGAGCCAGCCCCTGCGCGTCGTCGTCGACAGCCGGCGGCGCGCGCCCAAGGACGCGAGGGTGTTCGACGACGCCGCGCCGACCCTGCACGCCGTCGTCGGGGCGCGGCACGACGACGGCGCGCTCGCCCTTCCCCCGGGCCCGGACGGCCGGGTCGACCTCGCGGCCCTGCTGGAGGCCCTGCAGGCGCGCGGCGTCGTGAACGTGCTGCTCGAGGGCGGGCCGACGCTGGCGGGCGGCTTCCTGCGCGCCGGCCTGGTCGACCGCGTCGTCGGCTACGTGGCGCCCGCGCTGCTGGGGGCCGGTCCGGCCGCCCTCGGCGACGTCGGCGCGGGAACGATCAGCGACGCCCTCCGGTTGCGCCTGGACGACGTCACCGCCTTCGGCACGGACCTGAGACTCACCCTGAGGAGGGCCTGATGTTCACCGGCATCGTCGAGGAGCTCGGCACGGTGGCTGCCCTGGAGCAGCTGCAGGACGCGGTCCGGCTGACCGTGCGCGGCCCGAAGGTCACGGAGGACGCCTCCCACGGCGACTCCATCAGCGTCAACGGCGTCTGCCTGACCGTCGTCACGCACGAGGACGGCGCCTTCACGGCCGACGTCATGGCCGAGACGCTGCGCCGCAGCAGCCTGGGCAGCGCGGTGCCCGGCAGCCCGGTGAACCTCGAGCGCGCCGTCCGCGTTCAGGACCGGCTCGGCGGCCACGTCGTGCTCGGCCACGTCGACGGCACGGGCGAGGTCCTGTCGCGCACGCCGGACGAGCACTGGACGGTCGTCCGCTTCAGCCTGCCGACCGGGCTCGCCCGCTACGTCGTCGAGAAGGGCTCGATCACCGTCGACGGGATCAGCCTGACCGTCAGCGCGGTGGGGCCCGACTGGTTCGAGGTCAGCCTCATCCCCACCACGCTGGCGCTCACCACCCTGGGCACCCGCGACCCCGGCGACCTCGTGAACCTCGAGGTCGACGTCCTGGCCAAGCACGTCGAGAAGCTGCTGGCCGCCCGACTGGAGGACCTCGCATGAGCACCCTGGACACCGTCGAGCGGGCGATCGCCGACATCGCCGCCGGCAAGGCGGTCGTCGTCGTCGACGACGAGGACCGCGAGAACGAGGGCGACCTCATCTTCGCGGCCGAGAAGGCGACGCCGGAGCTGGTCGCGTTCATGGTCCGCTACACCAGCGGCTACATCTGCGTGAGCCTCACCGAGCAGGACTGCGACCGGCTCGACCTGCCGCCGATGTACCCGGTCAACCAGGACAAGCGGCGCACGGCCTACGGCGTCACCGTCGACGCCCGCGAGGGCGTCACCACCGGCATCAGCGCCACCGACCGGGCGCGCACCATCACGCTGCTGGCCGACCCGGAGGCGGGCCCGTCCGACTTCACGCGCCCCGGCCACGTCGTGCCGCTGCGGGCCGTGAAGGGCGGGGTGCTGCGCCGGGCCGGCCACACGGAGGCCGCCGTCGACCTGGCCCGGCTGGCCGGGCTCTCCAGCGCGGGCGTGCTGTGCGAGGTCGTCAGCCAGAAGGACGAGGGCGACATGGCGCGCACCGAGGAGCTGCGCGCCTTCGCCGACGAGCACGGCCTGGCGCTGATCTCCATCGCCGACCTCATCGCCTACCGGCGCCGCTTCGAGAAGCAGGTGCAGCGGGTCGCCGAGGCGCGGATCCCCACGAGCCACGGCACGTTCCTCGCCGTCGGCTACGACAGCCTGCTCGACGGCGTCGAGTCGATCGCGCTGGTCAAGGGCGACCTCGGCGAGGGCGACGACGTGCTGGTCCGGGTGCACTCCGAGTGCCTCACCGGCGACGTCTTCGGCAGCCGGCGCTGCGACTGCGGGCCCCAGCTCGACGCCGCCCTGGAGGCCGTCGAGGCCGAGGGCCGCGGGGTCGTGCTCTACGTGCGGGGCCACGAGGGCCGCGGCATCGGCCTGATGCACAAGCTGCAGGCCTACCAGCTGCAGGACAGCGGCTCGGACACCGTCGACGCCAACCTCGAGCTCGGCCTGCCCGCCGACGCCCGCGACTACGGCACCGGCGCCCAGATCCTCGTCGACCTCGGGATCAAGAGCATGCGCCTGCTGACCAACAACCCGACCAAGCGCGCGGGCCTGGAGGGCTACGGCCTGGAGATCACCGGCCGGGTCCAGCTGCCCCTGCACGCCAACCCGGAGAACCTGCGCTACCTGAGGACCAAGCGCGACCGGATGGGCCACGACCTGCCGGGCCTCGCCGCGTTCGAGGACGAGGCGACCGAGGCGAGCGCCGGCGCCCTCGACGCGGTGCCCGGCGGTGGCCGAGTGAGCGGCGCCGGCCGGCCGCAGGACGCCGTCGTCGACGCCAAGGGGCTGAGCCTGGCGATCGTCGCGACCCGCTGGCACACCGCCATCACCGACGCGCTGCTCGCCTCGGCGCTGCGGGCCGCCCGGGCGTGCGGCGTCAGGAGCCCAGCGTCGTGCGGGTCGCCGGCGCCGTCGAGCTGCCCGTCGTCGCGCAGGCGCTGGCCGGCACGCACGACGCCGTCGTCGCGCTCGGCGTCGTCGTGCGGGGCGGGACCCCGCACTTCGAGTACGTCTGCGACGCCGTCACCTACGGCCTCACCCGCATCTCGCTCGACACCCACACCCCGGTCGGCAACGGTGTCCTCACCACCGACACGAGCGGCAGGCCCTGGACCGCGCCGGCCTGCCGGACAGCGCCGAGGACAAGGGCCGCGAGGCCGTCCTGGCCGCCCTCGACACCGCCGTGACCCTGCGCGCGCTGCGCACCGGCACCTACACGACCACGACGAAGGACTAGACCGTGCTCTCCCTCGTCCTGCCCAAGGGCTCCCTCGAGAAGCAGTGCCTCGAGCTGTTCGACAGCGCCGACCTCACCGTCATCCGCGGCGGCGACCGCGACTACCAGGCGCGCGTCGACGACCCCCGCATCGACCGCGTGCGCTTCCTGCGCCCGCAGGAGATCCCGACCTACGTCGAGCAGGGCATCTTCGACCTCGGCATCAGCGGCCACGACTGGGTCACCGAGACCGGCGCCGACGTCGTCAGCCTCGGCGAGATCGGCGGCGGCCGGGCCGGCGAGGCGCTGGTCAGCGTGGTGCTCGCGGTGCCCAAGGAGTCGCCCTGGAACAGCGTCAAGGACCTCCCCGCGGGCGTGCGCATCTCGACCGAGATGCCCGAGACGACCAGGCGCTTCCTGGCCGAGAACGGCGTCGAGGGGCAAGGTCTTCACCAGCCACGGCGCGACCGAGGCGAAGATCCCGGACATCGTGGACGCCATCGTCGACCTCACCGAGACCGGCAGCAGCCTGCGCAAGGCCGGGCTCAAGATCATCGACACGCTGCTGACGAGCCGGACCCAGCTGCTGGCCAACAAGCAGGCCTACGCCGACCCCGCCAAGCGCGCCGCGATGGACGACATCACGCTGCTGCTGCAGGGCGCCCTGCGCGCCCGCGGCCACGTGCTGCTCAAGCTCAACGTCCCCGACGCCGGCCTGCAGGCCGTGCTCGCCGAGCTGCCCGCCATGAGCAGCCCGACGGTCATGCCGCTGGCCTCCGGCGACATGAAGGCGGTCGAGACGGTGGTGCCGAAGAAGGGCGTCAACACGCTCATCCCGGCGCTCAAGGCCGCGGGCGCGCGCGACGTCCTCGAGCTGCCCATCAGCAAGATCGTCGAGTAGTGCTGGAGGCACCTCCCCGGGTCGGCCACGGCCCGGCGCTGGCGCTCGCCGTCGCCAGCGGCACGCTGGTCTCGCTGCAGAGCCGCGTCAACGGCGGGCTGCGCGTGGCCCTCGACGACGCCCTGCTGGCCGCGGTGGTCTCGTTCGGCACCGGGCTGGTGGTCGTCGCCGCCGTCGTCCTCGGCCGGCCGTGCTCGCGGGCCGCCTGGCCCCGGCTGCGCCGGCCTGCCCCGCTGGCGGCTGCTCGGCGGCCTCGGGGGCGCCACGCTCGTCGCGGTCGCGGCCGGTGCGGCCCCCGTGCTCGGCGTCGCCCTGCTCACGGTCGGGCTGGTGGCCGGGCAGACGACCGGCGGCCTGCTCGTCGACCGCGCCGGCCTCGGGCCCCGGCGGGCCGCGCCCGGTCACCGCCCCCCGCCTGGCCGGTGCCGTGCTGTGCCTGCTGGCCGTGGCGCTGGCGGCCGTCGGGGGAGCCCGCGGCGACGCCGACCCCCTGCTGCTGCTGCTCGTCGTCGGGGCGGGGTTCCTCATCAGCGGGCAGCAGGCGCTCAACGGGACGGTGCGGGCGGCGACCGGCGACAGCGGGGTCGCCACCCTGGTCAACTTCCTCGTCGGCACCACCGCGCTGGTCGCCGCGCTCGTCGTCAGCCTCGGGCTCGGCGGCCTGCCCTCGCCGGACTGGCCCGGTCCGGGCGACGCCGGCCTCTACCTCGGCGGCGTCCTCGGGGTCACCTTCGTCGCGGTCGCCGCTGCCCTGGTGGCCCGGCTGGGGGTGCTGCAGCTGGGCCTGGCCGTCGTGGCCGGCCAGGTGCTCGGCGCGCTGCTGCTCGACCTGGTCGCCCCCCTGGCCGGGGAGCGGGTCACGCTCGCGACGGTGCTGTCGACGGCGCTCACCCTGGTCGCGGTCGGCGTCGCCTGCCGGGGCCTGCGGTGACCCTGCGCCTCGGGCAGCTGCTGGTCGGCCTGGTGCTGTTCGGCGCCGGGCTGTGGCTCGGGCTGGTCGCCGACCTCGGCGTCGGGCCGTGGGACGTGCTCACCGGCGGCCTGTCGCAGCAGCTCGGACACCCCCTTCGGCCGCACGGCCATCGGCATCTCGGTGGTCGTGCTGCTGGTCGGCCTGGCCTGCCGGGTGCGGCCCGGCGTCGGGACGGTCCTCAACGTCTTCCTCGTCGGCGCCACCGTCGACGTCCTGCTCGGCCTCGGCTGGCTCGACGGACCTCGGCGACGCCCCGCTGCCGCTGCGGCTGCTGGCCACCGCCGGCGGCATCGCCACCGTCGCCGTGGGGTCGGCCCTCTACCTCGGCGCCCACCTCGGGCCCCGGGCCCGCGCGACGGGCTGATGGTCGCGCTCGTGCAGCGCACCGGCTGGCCGGTCGGGCGCTGCCGGGCGCTGCTGGAGTGCACCGTGCTCGTGCTCGGCGTCGCTGCTCGGCGGACCGGTCGGCATCGGCACGCTGGCCTTCGCCGTCGGCATCGGCCCGGCCGTGCAGGTCGCCTTCCGGGTGCTGCGCCAGACGCCCGCCCGCACCCCGCCCGCCCCCGCCCGCCGACCGCTGGGACCCGCCGCCGCATGACCGACCGCACCTCCGGAGCGCCCTCCGACAGCACCCCCGACGCGCCGCTGCTCGTCCGTCCCCGCCGGCTCGTGCTGGTCTGCCGGCTGGTGGCGGCGCTCGTCGTCGTCGTCTTCGGCGTCCTGGCCCTGCTGCTGCCGACGGGGCAGAGCGAGACCGCCAGCTTCGGCGCGGCCGACCAGATCGCCTTCTTCGTCATCGGGCTGCTGGTCGGCGCTGGTGCCGCTGGCCTTCACCCGCGTGCGCGTCGGCGGCCGACGCCCGCGGCGTGTGGGTCCGCAACGGGCTGGGCGAGAAGTTCCTGCCGTGGGCCGTCGTCGTCGGGGTGCACCTGCCCGAGGGTGCGCCGTGGGCGCAGCTGGAGCTGCAGGACGACGAGACCGTGGCGCTGCTCGCCGTGCAGGCCAACGACGGCGAGCACGCGGTCGACGCCGTCCTCGCGCTGCGCCGGGCCCTCGCGGCCTCCCGGGCCGCCTGACCCCGGAGCGACACTCGCCTGACCCGCCCCGCTCCTGCCCGCTCGGCGGCGGCCTGCGGGCCAGACTGCGACCAGCACACCGTTCTGCCCACCCCGGTGGCAGCCGAAGCACTGGACGTGGACATGCCCCGCCCGAACGCGCGCGCCGTCGTCGCCGCCTGCCTCTCCGCCGTGCTCGCCGGAGCCGGCACCGCCGCCGCCACGCTGCCCGAGCCCGCCCTCCCGGCGGCCCCGCCGGTCACCGTCTCCCCGCAGCTCGCCGGGCTCTCGCTGCAGGTGGCGGCGCCCGCCGCGACCGCGAGCCTCGGCAGCCGGGTGTCGCAGGCGCTGTCGCAGTCGACGGCGACGACCGTCAGCGCCGCCGTCGACGTCGACGGGCTCGGCCCCGTGCTGCGCCGCGACGCCGCCCACGCGCTGCCGCCGGCCTCCACCCAGAAGTCGTTCGTCGTGGCGGCCGCCCTGCTCGCGCTCGGCCCGGACGTGCGGATGCGCACCGAGGTCGCCGCCACCTCGACCGCGACCTCCGGCGTGCTCGACGGCCCGCTGTTCCTCGTCCCGGGCGGCGACCCGTACCTGACCGCCACCGGGCTGCGCGCCCTCGCCAAGGCGGTGCGCGCCGCGGGCATCACCCGCGTGCAGGGCGACCTCAAGCTCGACGACAGCCGCTACGACGCCCTGCGCCGCAACCCGGGCTGGAAGAGCAGCTACGTCCCGGACGAGCTCGGCCCGCTGTCGGCCTTCGCGGTCGACCGCAACAGCAAGCGGCGCGACCGCGCCTACCTGGCCGACCCGGCCCTGCCCAACGCCGTGGCCTTCCGCGACATGCTCGAGGCCGAGGGCGTGGTCGTCACCGGGACCGTCGCGCGCCAGCGCCGCCCCGCCGCCGCCCTCACGGTCGCCGAGCAGGTCTCCGGGCCGATGAGCGCCGTCACGGCCCGGCTGCTCAAGGCGTCGGACAACTTCGCCGCCGAGCTGCTGCTCAAGGAGCTCGGCCGCGTCGTCCGCGGCGAGGGCAGCAGCGCCGCCGGGCTGGAGGCCGTGCGCACGGTCCTGGGGGAGCAGGGCGTGCCCGTCGGGGCGGGGACCGACGGGTCGGGCCTGTCGTCCCGGGACCGGCAGACGGCCACCGGGCAGGTCACCCTGCTGCGCGCCGTCGCCGGGTCGACGGCCGGGTCGTCCCTGCGCGCCGCGATGCCGGTGGCCTGCGTCGACGGCACGCTCAAGAAGCGCATGTGCGGGACGGCGGCCGCGGGCAACGTGGTCGCCAAGACCGGCACGCTGCCCGGCGTCGCGTCCCTGGCCGGCTACGCCACGACCCGCAGCGGGCGCGCCGTCCGCTTCGCCTTCGTGCTCACGGGCGCGAAGGACAGCGCGAAGGCGCGGGCGGCCATGGACCGGGCGGCCGTCCTGCTCGCGTCCAGCACCGACTGAGCAGCAGCGCGACCGGCACCTAGAGTCGGCCGGGTGAGCGGCCGACCCCTGCCCGGCGGGCCCCCCGACGACGGCGCGGTCGACGCCCGCCTCGGCGCGGCCCTCGCCGGCTCCGACGGCGGGCCGGCGGCCCGGGCCGAGGTGCTGGCGGCCCTCGCGGGGGCGCGGGTGTTCGTCGCCGTGCGCCCGGAGGCGACGTCGGTCGTGGACGGTCCGGACGGGCTGCGCCGCGACGCGACCGCGGAGATGTCGCTGGTCTGCCTGCGCTCGGCCGAGGGGGCGCTGGCCGTGCCGGTGTTCAGCGACGGGCACGACGTGCAGCGCTGGCAGCGCGACGCCCGGCCGGTGCCGATGCAGGGCCCGCAGGCGTGCGCGTCGGCGCGGGTGCAGGGCGCCGACGTCCTGCTGCTCGACCCCACCGGGTCGGCCTTCGTCGTGACGGCGGGGGAGCTGCGGGCGCTCGCCGAGGGCTACGTCCCGGTGCCGGGCAGCGACGGCCTGCGAGGTCCGCCGCTCCGACGACGTCCTGACCGCCCCCGCCGGCGAGGTCGACCCCGCGCTGGTCACCGTGCTGGCCGAGGCGCTGCGCGACGAGCCGGTCACGTCGGCGCGGCTGCTGGAGGGCCCGGACGGCCTGGTGCTGGGGATCAGCGGCCCGCCGCTGGAGCCCGCCGGCCTGGCCGCCCTGGCCGGCCGGGTGATGGCCAGGGCCGGGGACGCTCTGCCGCCGCAGGGGCTCGACCTCGCGCAGGTCGGGCCGGAGGGGCCGGGCGTGCCGCTGCCGCTGTCGCGCCGGCGGGGGCTGCTCAGACGCGGCCGGTGAGCCTCTCGCCCGGACCCTCGCCGGGCGCGTCCGGCTCGCTGCTGGCCTCCCGGAAGGCGCGCTGCAGCGACTGCAGGCCGTCGCGCAGGGGTGCCGCGTGGATGCCGAGGTCGGGGCGGGCGGCCATGACGAGCCCGGCCAGGGCGGTGATGAGCTTGCGGGCCTCGTCGAGGTCCTTGGCGGCGTCGCCCTCCTCGCCGAGGCCGACCTTCACGGCGGCGGCGCTCATGAGGTGGACGGCGGTGGTGGCGATGACCTCGGCGGCGGGGACGTCGGCGAGGTCGCGCTCGGCGGAGGACGGCGCAGGGGAGGAGGGGGTGTGCTCACCCTGCTACGCTCGCAGGTGCGACCCGGCCCCTCTCGCGGGGGGCCGTCAAGCGGAGGTCCCGCCTCCCACCCGCCGCCCACCCTGCACGCCCGGGCTGCGGGTCCGGTCCGGCCCCACCCGCAGGCCCCTCCCGGGACCCGCGGGGCTGCGGGCCGCGTCTCGCCCCCCGGGGTGCGGCAGACCTGGTGGGCCCTGCGCGGAGCGCGGGGCCCTTCTTCGTGAGCGGCACCGGGACGCACCCCGTGACCCCGAACGAGGAGACCCCGCATCAGCGCTGAGCCCCGCATCAACGACCGGATCCGTGTGCCCGAGGTCCGGCTGGTCGGCCCTGCCGGCGAGCAGGTCGGCATCGTCGCCCTCCACGAGGCCCTCAAGCTGGCCCAGGAGAACGACCTCGATCTGGTCGAGGTGGCGCCGATGGCGCGTCCGCCCGTCTGCAAGCTCATGGACTACGGCAAGTTCAAGTACGAGACGGCGCAGAAGGCGCGTGAGAGCCGCAAGAACCAGGTCCTCACGGTCATCAAGGAGATGAAGCTCCGGCCGAAGATCGACCCGCACGACTACGAGACCAAGAAGGGCCACGTCGTCCGCTTCCTCAAGGCCGGCGACAAGGTCAAGATCACGATCATGTTCCGCGGACGCGAGCAGTCGCGCCCGGAGCTCGGCTTCCGCCTGCTGCAGCGCCTCGGCGAGGACGTCAAGGAGCTCGGCTTCGTCGAGTCGGCGCCCAAGCAGGACGGCCGCAACATGATCATGGTGCTCGCGCCCCACAAGAACGCGGCCGACCTGAAGAAGGCCGCGCAGGACGCCCGCCCCGACGACGCCGCGGCCCCCGCGGACGCCGCCCCCGTGGAGCCGGCGCCCGCCCCCAGCAGCTAGTCCCGCACGACCCCGGCAGGCACCCGCCCCGCCCGCCGGGCCGCAGCACGAACGCCCGAGAAGGATCGTCATGCCCAAGCAGAAGACGCACAGCGGTGCCAAGAAGCGCTTCAAGGTCACCGGCAGCGGCAAGGTCCTGCGCGAGCAGGCCGGCAAGCGCCACCTGCTGGAGCGCAAGCCGAGCACGCTGACGCGCAAGCTCACCGGGACGGTCGAGGTCGCCAAGAACGACCTGCGCTCCGTCAAGAAGATGCTGGGCATCTAGCTCCCTCCTGGTCCGTCCCACCTCCCCGCGCTGCACCCCCGCAGCACCCGAGCAGACAGGTAGATCGCAGTGGCACGCGTCAAGAGGGCGGTCAACGCCCACAAGAAGCGCCGTGAGGTCCTGGAGGCCGCGTCCGGCTACCGCGGCCAGCGCAGCCGGCTGTACCGCAAGGCCAAGGAGCAGCTGCTCCACAGCCAGACGTACGCCTTCCGCGACCGCAAGAAGCGCAAGGGCGACTTCCGCTCGCTCTGGATCCAGCGCATCAACGCCGCGGCGCGCCTGAACGGCATGACCTACAACCGCTTCATGCAGGGCCTGAAGGCCTCCGGCCTGGAGGTCGACCGCAAGGTGCTCGCCGACCTCGCCGTCACCGACCCGGCCGTGTTCACCACGCTGGTCGAGCTGGCCAAGGCCTCGCTGCCCGAGGACGCGCAGAAGCAGAACGCGCAGGCGGCCGTCTCGGACACCCCCGCTGCCTGACGAGGTCCTCACCTCGACCCGCAACGCGCGGGTCCAGGACGTACGACGACTGCACCGCCGCTCGGCCCGCGTGGCCGAGCGGCGGTTCGTCGTCGAGGGGCCGCAGGCGGTGCGCGAGGCGCTCGCCGACCTCGAGGTCCTGTTCCACGTGCCCGGCCGGGTGCCCGAGCTCGAGCGGGCGGCGGCCGGAGGCCGGCGTCCCGCTGGTCGCGGTGACCGACACGGTGCTGGCGGCCATGGGGGAGACCGTGACGCCGCAGGGCGTGCTCGGCGTCGCCCCGCTGCGCGACGTGCCCCTGCCCGAGGCGCTCGCCGGGAGCCCCGGCCTGGTCGCGGTGCTGCACGAGGCCGCCGACCCGGGCAACGCCGGGACCGTGCTGCGCACCGCCGACGCCGCGGGCGCCGACGCCGTCGTGCTGACGGCCGGGTCGGTCGACCCGCACAACGGCAAGTGCGTCCGCGCCACCGCCGGCTCCCTGTGGCACCTGCCGGTGGTCTCCGGCGCCCCCCTGCCCGACGTCGTGCGGGCCTGCCGCGACGCCGGCCTGCAGGTGCTCGCGACCACCGGCGCCGGGGCGCAGGACCTCGACGACCTCGCCGACGACGGCGTGCTCGCCGCCCCCACCGCCTGGCTGTTCGGCAACGAGGCGGCCGGCCTGCCGCAGGACGCCCTGGAGCTGGCCGACCGACGGGTCCGGGTCCCGCTGCACGGCCGGGCCGAGTCGCTCAACCTGGCCAGCGCCGCAGCGGTCTGCCTGTACGCCTCGGCGCGCGCCCGCCGGTCCCGCTGACGAGCCCTCCCCGGCGCCCTACAGTGACCCGCACCACGAGCCGGAGGGAGGGCGACGTGCAGGACAAGACGGCCTACGACGACCTGCCCGACGGCGTGGTCGTCGCGGACGAGACCGCGACCGTCGTGGCCGTCAACCCGGCCGCCGCCCGCATGCTCGGCACCTCCTCCGACGCCGCCGTCGGCCGGCCGCTGTCCGACGTCCTGCCGCTCACCGACGAGCAGGGCCGCGACTGGTGGGCCTGCACCGACCCGTGGGGCGGGCTGTCGACGCGGTCCCGCCAGCCCGAGCGCAAGCTCTCGCTCGCCGGCGGCCAGGACCTGCTCGTCACGGCCTCCTACGTCCGCGACGCCGAGCGCCGGCTGGTCCGCCTGGTGGTGGCGCTGCGCGACGACCGCGCCCGTGAGCGCACCGACCGCAGCCGCGCCGACCTCGTGTCGACCGTGGCGCACGAGCTGCGCAGCCCGCTGACCAGCGTCAAGGGCTTCACCGCCACGCTGCTGGCCAAGTGGGACCGCTTCAACGACGAGCAGAAGAAGCTCATGCTCGAGACGGTCAACGCCGACGCCGACCGCGTCACCCGGCTGCTGACCGAGCTGCTCGACGTCAGCCGCATCGACGCCGGCCGGCTCGAGATGCGCACCCAGGTCGTCGACGTCGCCCAGAGCGTCCAGAAGGCCGTGGCCGGGCGCGTCGCCGCGGGCGAGCCGCAGGACCGCTTCGTCGTGCAGGTGCAGGACGGCCGGCCGGAGACCTGGGCCGACCCCGACAAGATGGACCAGGTGGTCGCGAACCTGGTCGAGAACGCCCTGCGCCACGGGGCCGGCACCGTGACGATCAGCGTCCGGCCGCAGGACGGCGGCACCGAGGTCGTCGTCGGCGACGAGGGGCCGGGCATCCCGGAGGAGGTCGCGAGCCGGGTGTTCACCCGCTTCTGGCGCGGCAACAAGCGCGGCGGCACCGGCCTCGGGCTCTACATCGTCAAGGGCCTGGTCGAGGCGCACGGCGGCACGGTCGAGGTCGGGCGGTCGCCGAGCGGCGGCGCGCAGTTCCGATTCCTGTTGCCCGCCGGGACGGCGCCCTACGAGCAGTAGGGACCCCGGCGGGCCTGCGAGACTGCCCGTCGCCCCTGCTGCCGGAGGATCCTCCCGTGTCCGACCTGCTCGACCCGTCCGCGCTCGACGCCGTCCGCGACGAGGCCCTCGCGGCCTTCGCCGGCGCGCCCGACCTCGCCGCCCTCGCCGCCCTCAAGGGCACGACCGTCGGGGACCGGAGCCCGCTGGCCAGGGCGCGCCAGGCCGTCGGCGCGCTGCCCAAGGAGGCCAAGGCCGACGCCGGCAAGCGCGTCAACGCCGTCGCCCAGGTGCTGGGCCGCGCCTTCGACGACCGGCGCACGGCGCTGGAGGACGAGCGCGACGCGCGCGTCCTGGTCGAGGAGTCGGTCGACGTCACCGCCCTGCCGGGCGCCCTGCCGGTGGGTGCGCGCCACCCGCTGACGACCGTGCAGGAGCGGATCGTCGACGTCTTCGTCGGGCTCGGCTGGGAGCTGGCCGAGGGCCCGGAGCTCGAGCACGCCTGGTTCAACTTCGACGCGCTCAACGTGCCCGGCCACCACCCGGCGCGCGAGGAGCAGGACACGCTGTGGGTGGAGCCGCAGGGCGGCGGGCTGCTGCTGCGCACCCAGACCTCGCCGGTGCAGGTCCGCACGCTGCTGGACCGGGAGCTGCCGGTCTACGTCGTCTGCCCCGGGCGGGTCTTCCGCAACGAGGCGCAGGACGCCACGCACTCGCCGGTGTTCGGCCAGCTCGAGGGGCTGTGCGTCGACGAGGGCATCACGATGGCGCACCTGCGCGGCACCCTGGACGCCTACGCGGCGGCCATGTTCGGCGAGGGCACCCGCACCCGGCTGCGCCCGTCCTACTTCCCGTTCACCGAGCCCAGCGCGGAGCTCGACCTGCAGTGCTTCGCCTGCCACGGCGACGCCGCCCTGCAGCCCTGCCGCGTGTGCTCGTCGGAGGGGTGGATCGAGGTCGGCGGCTGCGGGATGGTCAACCCGGCGGTGCTGCGCGCCTGCGGGGTCGACCCGGACCGCTACAGCGGCTTCGCCTTCGGCATGGGCCTGGACCGCACCCTGATGTTCCGCCACGGCATCACCGACATCCGCGACCTCTACGAGGGCGACGTCCGCTTCACCCTCCCCTTCGGACTGGAGGCCTGACGTGCGCGTCCCCGTCTCCTGGCTGCGCACCCTCGTGCCCGGCCTGACCGCTCCCGCCGACGAGATCGCCGCCGCCCTGGTGCGGGCCGGCCTGGAGGTCGAGCAGGTCCACCGCGTCGGCGACGACGTCGTGTCCGTCGTCGTCGGGCAGGTGCTCGACGTCGAGGAGCTGACCGGCTTCAAGAAGCCGATCCGGTTCTGCCACGTGGACGTGGGGGCCCGGACCCACGAGGTGGTGTGCGGCGCGACGAACTTCGCGGCCGGTGACCGGGTCGCCTTCGCCCTGCCCGGCGCGTCGCTGCCCGGCGGCTTCGAGATCGCGACCCGGCAGACCTACGGCCGCACCTCGGACGGGATGATCTGCAGCGAGGCCGAGCTCGGCCTGGCTGACGACTCGCCCGGCATCCTGGTGCTCGCGCCCGACGCCCCGCTCGGCGCCGACGTCGTCGAGCACCTGGCCCTGCGCGACCAGGTGCTCGACATCGCCGTCACCCCCGACCGCGGCTACACGCTGTCGGTGCGCGGCGTCGCCCGCGAGGCCGCGACCGCCTTCGGCCTGGTCCTGTCCGACCCCGGCCTGCGCGACGCCCCGCCCGCCGGGGACGACGGCCCGCAGGTCCGCCTCGACGACGCCGGCTGCGACCGCTACGTCGCCCGCACCGTCTCCGGGCTCGACCCGGGCGCGCCGTCGCCGGCCTGGCTGCAGCGCCGCCTCGTGCTGGCCGGCATGCGCCCGATCAGCCTGGCCGTCGACGTCACCAACCACGTCATGCTCGAGCTCGGCCAGCCGCTGCACGCCTTCGACGCCGACCGGCTGACCGGGACGGTGCACGTGCGGCGGGCCGCCCCGGGGGAGCGGCTGACCACGCTCGACGGCAGGGACCGCGCCCTCGACGAGGCCGACCTCGTCATCGCCGACGACACCGGCGCGGTCGCCCTGGCGGGCGTGATGGGCGGGGCGGCCACCGAGGTCACCGCCGCCACCACCACGCTGCTGCTGGAGAGCGCGCGCTTCGAGCCGGTGACGATCGCCCGGACGGCCCGGCGGCACCGGCTGCCGAGCGAGGCGTCCAAGCGCTACGAGCGCGGGGTCGACCCGGCGCTGGCGGCCGTGGCTGCGGAGGCCGCCGTCCGGCTGCTGGTCGAGCACGGCGGCGCCACCGCCGGGCCGCTCACCGACGTCGACGCCCGCACCCCGGCCGCCCCGCTCGCGCTTCCCGGTCTCCGCGCCCGAGCGGGTCGCCGGGCGCCCCTACGCGCCCGACGTCGTGCGGCAGCGGCTGGTCGACGTCGGCTGCGCGGTCAGCGGCGACGGCGACGTCGTCGAGGTGCTCCCGCCGTCGTGGCGGCCCGACCTGACGGGCACCGCCGAGCTGGTCGAGGAGGTCGTGCGGCTCGAGGGCTACGACACGGTGCCGGTCGCCCTGCCGACGGCGCCCGCCGGCCGCGGGCTCACCGTCCAGCAGCGGCTGCGCCGCACCGCCTCCCGGGCGCTGGCCGCGGCCGGGCTGGTCGAGGTCGTGCTGCCGCCCGTTCGTCGGCGAGGGCGTGCTGGAGGTGCTCGGCGGCGGGATGCCGTCGCCGCGGCTGGTCAACCCGCTGTCGGCGGAGGAGGCCCTGATGCGGCCGACCCTGCTGCCGGGGCTGCTGGCCGCGCGTCGTCCGCAACACCTCGCGCGGCGTCGGCGACGTCGCCCTGTTCGAGACCGGCCCGGTGTTCCTCGGCACCGGCGGGTCGGCCCCCGCGCCCGGCGTCGACGGCCCGCCGAGCCCCGAGCAGCGGCGCGCCCTCGACGCCGCCCTGCCCGCGCAGCCGCGCCACGCCGGCGTCGCCGTCAGCGGGAGCAGCTGGGACCGCCCTGTGGAGGCGCTGCTCGCGCTCGGCCGCGCCCTCGGGCTCGACCTGCAGGTGCGGGCCGCCCAGCACGGGCCGTTCCACCCCGGCCGGTGCGCGGAGCTGCTGCTCGACGGCGGCCGGGTGGGCCTGGCCGGCGAGCTGCACCCGCGGGTCGTGGCCGCGCTCGGCCTGCCCGCCCGGACCTGCGCCGGGGAGGTGAACCTGGACGTGCTGGTCGAGGCGTCGGCGGCCCGCGGCCCGGTGACGGCCCCGGTGGTCTCGCACTACCCGCCGAGCAGCGTCGACGTCGCCCTCGTCGTCGACGACGCCGTGCCGTCGGCCGACGTCGGCGCAGGCCCTGCGCGACGGGCGCCGGTGGCGCTGCTGGAGGACCTGCGGCTGTTCGACGTCTACACGGGCCCGCAGGTCGGGGAGGGCCGCCGGTCGCTCGCCTACGGGCTGCGCTTCCGCGCCCCCGACCGCACGCTCACCGACGTCGAGGTGCTCGCGGCGCGCGACGCGCGCGGTCGAGGAGGCGGGACGGCGGACCGGGGCGGTGCTGCGCTGAGCCCGCGCTCGTCACCGGCGGCAGCCGGGGCCTCGGCCGGGTGCTGGTGATCGGCTGTTCATGCACCAGCGTGTATGGTCATGCAACATGGGACGGGTCGCAGCGGTCGCCGGAGCCAGCGGGTACGCCGGCGGTGAGCTGCTGCGCCTGCTGCTCGGCCACCCCGAGCTGACGGTGGGCCCGCTCGCCGCGGGCAGCAGCGCGGGCGCTCCCGTGACCGACCTGCACCCGCAGCTGCCCCAGCTGGCCGACCGCGTCTTCTCCGGCACCGACCCCGCGGAGCTCGCCGCGGCCGACGTCGTCTTCCTGGCGCTGCCGCACGGCCAGAGCGCCGCGCGTCGCCGCCGCCCTGCCCGACGACGTCCTGGTGGTCGACCTCGGCGCGGACCACCGGCTCGGCGACGCCGCCGCCTGGGAGCGCTTCTACGGCACGCCGTACGCCGGCCAGTGGGCCTACGGCCTGCCGGAGCTGTTCCGGGCCGACCTCGCCGGTGCCGACCCGGGTGGCCGCACCCGGCTGCTACCCGACGTCGGTGGCCCTGGCCCTCGCGCCGCTGGCCGGGCTGGTCGCCTACGACGACGTCGTGGTGGTCGCGGCCAGCGGCACCAGCGGCGCCGGCCGGGCGGCCAAGGCGAGCCTGCTCGGCAGCGAGACGATGGGCGACCTGTCGGCCTACAAGGTCGGCGCCCACCAGCACACCCCGGAGATCCGCCAGACCCTGGCCCGCACCAGCGGCGGCCCGGTCGGCCTGTCCTTCACCCCGGTGCTCGCGCCCATGCCGCGCGGCATCCTGGCCACCTGCACGGCGCGCACCACGGCGTCGGCGGGCGGACCTGCGCGACGCCCTGCGGGCCGCCTACGACGCCGAGCCGTTCGTGCACGTGCTGCCGGAGGGGCGCTGGCCGCACACCGCGGCCGTCAGCGGCAGCAACGCCTGCCAGCTGCAGGTCACCGTCGACCCCGACGCCGGGCGGGCGGTCGTCGTCAGCGCGATCGACAACCTCGGCAAGGGCGCGGCGGGGCAGGCCCTGCAGTGCGCCAACCTGATGCTCGGACTGGCCGAGACCGCGGGCCTGTCGGCGTCGGGCGTGGCGCCGTGACCTGGCTCGTGCCCGGGGCTTCCGCGCCGCGGGCGTCACCGCCGGCCTCAAGGACAGCGGCAAGCCCGACGTCGCCCTCGTCGTGAACGACGGCCCGTCGCAGGTCGCCGCCTGCGTCTTCACCAGCAACCGCTTCAAGGCCAACCCGGTGCTCTGGAGCGAGCGGGTCGTCGCCGACGGGCGCGTGCAGGCCGTCGTGCTGAACTCCGGCGGCGCCAACTGCCGGCACCGGTGCGGCCGGCTTCCAGACCACGCACGCGACCGCCGAGAGGGTCGCGGACCTGCTGGGCGGCGGCGCGATCGACGTCGTCGTCTGCAGCACCGGGCTCATCGGCCCGCTGTTCGCCCGCGAGACGCTGCTGGCCGGCGTCGAGACGGCGCACGCCGCGCTCAGCCCCGACGGCGGCCCGGACGCCGCCACGGCGATCATGACCACCGACACCGTCTCCAAGCAGGCGGTCGTGCACGGCGACGGCTGGAGCGTCGGTGGCATGGCCAAGGGCGCGGGCATGCTCGCTCCCGCGCTCGCCACGATGCTCGTCGTCCTGACCACCGACGCCGACGTCGACGCCGCCTCCTGCGACCGGGCGCTCCGGGCCGCGACCCGCACCACCTTCGACCGGCTCGACTCCGACGGCTGCCAGTCCACCAACGACACCGTCCTGCTCATGGCCTCCGGTGCCAGCGGCACCGTGCCCGACCCCAGCGCCTTCGACGAGGCCGTCCGCCAGGTCTGCGACGACCTCGCCCGG
Source organism: uncultured Actinomycetota bacterium (assembly GCA_963815615.1). Classification (GTDB taxonomy): domain Bacteria; phylum Actinomycetota; class Actinomycetes; order Mycobacteriales; family SCTD01; genus RYN-122. The sequence goes on from CAWFHF010000001.1 coordinate 261,794, forward strand.
CAGCTGCTCGCCGACGCCGAGGGCGCGAGCCACGAGATCGCGATCGAGGTCGTGGGCGCGCCCGACGAGGACGGCGCTGTCGAGGTCGCCCGCAGCGTCGCCCGCAGCAACCTGTTCAAGTGCGCCGTCTTCGGCGAGGACCCGAACTGGGGCCGCGTGCTCGCCAGCATCGGCACCACCCAGGTGCCCTTCGACGTGTACGCCGTCGACGTCGTCTTCAACGGCGTGCAGGTGTGCCGCGCCGGCGAGGCGTTCGAGGACCCGGCGCTGGTGCGGTTCGAGGGCCGGCAGGTGCACCTGACGATCGACCTGCACGCGGGCGACGCCACCGCGACGGTCCGCACCAACGACCTCACGGCCGACTACGTCCACGAGAACAGCGCGTACTCGACATGAGCCTCACCCGGAACCACGTCGCCCTGCCCAAGGCCGCCGCGCTCGTCGAGGCGCTGCCGTGGCTCAAGACGTTCGCCGGCAAGGTCGTCGTCATCAAGTACGGCGGCAACGCCATGACCAGCCCCGAGCTGCAGCAGGCGTTCGCCGAGGACGTCGTCTTCCTGCTGCACGCCGGCGTGCGGGTCGTCGTCGTCCACGGAGGCGGCCCGCAGATCAGCGCCCACCTCGACCGGCTCGGCCTGGCCAGCGAGTTCCGCGGCGGCTTCCGGGTCACGACGCCGGAGTCGATGCAGGTCGTCCGGATGGTGCTCGTCGGGCAGGTCAACCCCGACGTCGTCGGGCTCATCAACACCCACGGCCCGTTCGCGGTCGGCCTGTCGGGCGAGGACGCGCAGCTGTTCACCGCCGAGCGGCGCGGGGCGGTCGTCGACGGCGAGCCGGTCGACATCGGCCTGGTCGGCGAGGTCGTCGAGGTCCGCCCGGCGATCGTCCACGCGCTGCTCGACGAGGGGAAGGTGCCGGTGGTCGCCACTGTCGCCAGCGACGCCGACGGGGTCGTCCACAACGTCAACGCCGACACCGCCGCGGCCGCCCTGGCCGTCGCCGTCGGGGCGGAGAAGCTGGTCGTGCTGACCGACGTCGAGGGGCTGTACGCCGACTGGCCCGCCAGCGAGGACGTCATCAGCTCGATCGACGCCGACGCGCTGGCCGCCCTGCTGCCGACGCTGTCGAGCGGCATGGTGCCGAAGATGGAGGCGTGCCTGCGCGCCGTGCAGGGCGGGGTGCCGCGCGCCCACGTGCTGGACGGGCGGGTCGCGCACAGCCTGCTGCTGGAGCTGTTCACCGACGAGGGGGTCGGGACGATGGTGGTGCCCGCATGACGGACCTGGCGGCCCGCTGGGACGCCGCGATGATGGGCAACTACGGCACCCCGCCGGTCGCCCTGGTGCGCGGCGAGGGCGCGGTCGTGTGGGACGACGACGGCCGCTCCTACGTCGACCTGCTCGGCGGCATCGCCGTGAACGTGCTCGGCCACGCCCACCCGGCGGTCGTCGAGGCGGTGACCCGGCAGGTGTCGCAGCTCGGCCACACCAGCAACCTGGCGATGCACGAGCCCGGCGTCCGGCTGGCCGAGCGGCTGCAGGCGCTGGTCGGCGTGCCCGGCAGCCGGGTCCTGTTCGTGAACTCCGGGGCCGAGGCCAACGAGGCGGCCCTCAAGCTGTCGCGCCGGCTGCGTCCCGGCGGCGGCTGGGTGGCCGCCGAGGGCGCCTTCCACGGCCGCACGATGGGCGCGCTCGCCATCACCGGCCAGCCCGCCAAGCGGGCGCCCTTCGAGCCGCTGCCCGGCCCCGTGGCCTTCGTGCCCTACGGCGACGCCGACGCGCTGCGGGCCGCCGTCACCGCAGCAGACCGCGTCGGTCGTGCTCGAGCCGGTGATGGGGGAGGCCGGCGTCGTCGTCCCGCCGGAGGGGTTCCTGGAGGCGGCCCGCGCCGCCTGCGACGAGACCGGTGCCCTGCTGCACCTCGACGAGGTCCAGGGCGGCGTCGGCCGGGTCGGCGACTGGCTCGCCAGCCGGGTGCTGGCCCCGACCGTCGCAGCCCGACGTCGTCACCCTCGCCAAGGGGCTCGGCGGCGGCCTGCCCATCGGCGCCGTCGTCGCCAGCGGCCGGGCCGCCACGGCCTTCGCCAAGGGCGACCACGGCACGACCTTCGGCGGCAACCCCGTCGTCTGCGCCGCCGCGCTGGCCGTCCTCGAGACGGTCGAGTCCGAGGGGCTGCTGGCGCGCGCCCAGCAGCTCGGCGAGCGGCTCGCCGCCGGCATCGCCGCGCTGGAGCACCCGCTCGTGCAGACCGTCCGCGGCCTGGGCCTGTGGCGCGGGATCGTGCTGCGCGAGCCGGTCGCCGCGGCCGCCGAGGAGGCCCTGCGGCGCGCGGGGTTCCTCGTCAACGCCGCCGCCCCCGACGTGCTGCGGCTGGCCCCGCCGCTGGTCGTCACGGCCGACCAGCTCGACGCGTTCACGAGTGCCCTCGGAGCAGCCCTGGACGCCACTAGGGTGCGCTCATGACCAACAAGGTGCTCGTCGTCGAGGACGACCCCAGCGTGCGCGGCCTGCTCGACACCCTGCTGTCGGCCGAGGGCTACGACGTCGTCACCGCCTCCGACGGCCTCGCCGGCCTGGTCAAGGCCGCCTCCACCACGCCCTCGCTCATCCTGCTCGACCTGATGATGCCGGACCTGGGCGGCGTCCGGGTGCTGGAGGAGCTGCGCGACGACGCCGCCCTCAGCTCCACGCCCGTGCTCGTGGTCACCGGCAAGGTCGACGCCGTCCCCGCGATGCGCGACCTGCTGGGCGAGGAGAACGTCTTCGTCAAGCCGTTCGCCGTCGCCGAGCTGCTGGCCCGCGTCGACGAGGTCACCGGCGGCCCGGACGGCACCCCTCCGTGACCGGTCCCCGGCACTTCCTCGCCGACGACGACCTCACCGCCGACGAGCAGGCCGAGGTCCTGGACCTCGCGGCCGAGCTCAAGGCGCACCGCTACGACGGCCCCAGGCCGCTCGAGGGCAGGGCCGTCGCCGTCGTCTTCGAGAAGCCGAGCACCCGCACCCGGCTGTCCTTCGAGATCGGCATCGCCGAGCTGGGCGGGCACCCCGTCGTCATCGACGCCGGCAGCACCCAGCTGGGCCGCGGCGAGACGATCGAGGACACGGCCCGCGTCATGTCGCGCTACGTCAGCGCCATCGTGATCCGCACGTTCGGCCAGGACCGGATCGCCGCCCTCGCGGCCGCCAGCGACGTCCCCGTCGTCAACGCGCTCACCGACTCCTACCACCCGTGCCAGGTGCTGGCCGACCTGCAGACCGTCCGCGAGCGCCGCGGCCGCACGCAGGGGCTGACGCTCGCCTACCTCGGCGACGGCGCCAACAACATGGCCCACAGCTACCTCGTCGGCGGCGCGCTCGCCGGCATGTCCGTGCGCGTCGGCGCCCCCGAGGGCTACCTGCCCGACGACGCCGTCGTCGCCCGCGCCCGCGAGCTCGGCGCCGAGGTGCTCGTCACCTCCGACCCGCAGGAGGCCGCCGCGGGCGCCGACGTCCTGTGCACCGACGTCTGGGTCTCGATGGGCCAGAGCGACGTCGAGCAGCGGCTGCAGGACCTGCGCCCCTTCGCCGTCGACGAGGCCGCCGTCGCCGCGGCCGCGCCCGACGCCGTCGTCCTGCACTGCCTGCCCGCGCACCGCGGCGAGGAGATCGCGGCGTCCGTGATCGACGCGCCCGGCACCGCCGTCTGGGACGAGGCCGAGAACCGGCTGCACGCGCAGAAGGCCCTGCTGAGCTTCCTGCTGCGCTCCCGGTGACGTGACGGTGACGAGCACGGGGACGGCGGGCACGGGGACGACGAGCCCGGGGACGAAGGCGGCGCGCCACGCCCGCATCGTCGACCTGCTCGAGAGCCGCCCCGTCTCCAGCCAGACCGAGCTCGGACGGCTGCTCGCCGACCAGGGCGTCGCCGTCACCCAGGCCACCGTCAGCCGCGACCTCGAGGAGCTCGGCGCCGTCAAGGTCCGCACCCCCGGCGGCACCACCTACGCCCTGCCGCCCGCCGGCGCGGCCCTCGGCGGCACCAGCGAGGCGGTCGACGCCCGGCTCGGACGGCTGCTCGAGGAGCTCCTGGTGTCCAGCGAGGCCAGCGGCGACGTCGTCGTCGTCCGCACCCCGCCAGGCGGCGCGCACCTGCTCGGCTCGGCGCTCGACCGCGCCGGGCTGCCCGAGGTGGCCGGCACCGTCGCCGGCGACGACACCGTCCTGCTCGTCACCCGCACCTCCCCGACGCCGGTCAGCAGCGCCCTCGCCACCCGGCTGCTCCGGCTGGCGGAGGGCCGGCCGGTCGAGCCGACGGACGCACCGCTCGCCGCCTCCGCGCCGGCTCCCGCGCCCATCGCCACTCCCGCCACCCCGCCCGCGCCGACCACCCCGCCCGCGCCTACCCCGCCCGCCACCGCCGCCCCGCCCGCGCCGACCGCCCCGCCCGCCACTCCGCCCGCCGCCCCGCCCCAGGAAGGCCTCACCCCGTGACTGCCCGCACCTCGCCCGCCCCCGCCCCGACCGGGGCGCGCGCGTGACCGGCCCCGGCGAGCGGACCGCGCTCTGGGGCGGCCGCTTCGAGGGCGGCCCGGCCGAGGCGCTGGCCCGGCTGTCGGTGAGCGTGCACTTCGACTGGCGCCTGGCGCCCTACGACCTCGCCGGCAGCCGGGCCCACGCCCGCGTGCTGCACCGGGCCGGCCTGCTCGACGACCTCGAGCTGCAGCGCATGCTCCGCGCCCTCGACGAGCTGCTCGAGGAGGTCCACGGGGGCCGGTTCCGCCCGACCGTGCAGGACGAGGACGTGCACACCGCCCTCGAGCGGGGCCTGCTGGAGAAGCTCGGCGCGCTGGGCGGCAAGCTGCGCGCCGGCCGGTCGCGCAACGACCAGGTCGCCACCGACCTCCGCCTCTACCTGCGCGACCACGCCCGCCTGGTGGTGCGCCGCCTGGCCGAGCTCGAGCAGGCGCTCGTCGAGCAGGCCGCGCAGCACATGGACACCCCGGCCCCCGGGATGACCCACCTGCAGCACGCCCAGCCGGTGCTGTTCGCCCACCAGCTGCTGGCCCACGTGCAGGCGTTCGCCCGCGACGTCCACCGCCTGCGCGACTGGGACCTGCGCGCTTCGGTCAGCCCGCTGGGCTCGGGTGCCCTGGCCGGGTCCTCCCTCGGCGTCGACCCGATCGCCACCGCCGAGGAGCTCGGCTTCGGCTCGGCCGCCCCCAACTCGATGGACGCCGTCTCCGACCGCGACTTCGTGGCCGAGTTCCTGTTCGTCGCGGCCCTGATCGGCGTCCACCTGTCGCGGCTCGGCGAGGAGGTGGTGCTGTGGAACTCCACCGAGTTCGGCTGGGTCACCCTCGACGACGCCTTCTCGACCGGCAGCTCGATCATGCCGCAGAAGAAGAACCCCGACGTCGCCGAGCTCGCCCGCGGCAAGTCGGGGCGGCTGATCGGCCACGTCGCCGGGTCGCTGGCCATGCTCAAGGGCCTGCCGCTGACCTACGACCGCGACATGCAGGAGGCCCAGGAGCCCAGCTTCGACGCCGTCGAGACGCTGCTGCTCGTGCTCCCCGCGATGGCCGGGATGATCGCCACGATGACGGTCCACGCCGACGTCCTGGAGGCCGCCGCTCCGCTCGGCTTCGCGCTGGCCACCGACGTCGCCGAGCTGCTGGTCAAGAACGGCGTCGCCTTCCGCGACGCCCACGAGGCCGTCGGGCACCTCGTCGTCTGGTGCACGGTGAACGGCAAGGAGCTGCACGAGGCCAGCGACGAGGAGCTCGCGCACGTCTCCCCGCACCTGACGCCGGACATCCGCTCGGTGCTCGACGTCCGCGGTGCGATCGCGGCCCGCACCGGGCACGGCGGCACCGCTCCGGAGCGGGTCGCCGAGCAGCTCGAGGTGCTGCGGCTGGAGGTCGAGGCGCACCGCACGTGGGCCGGCGGGACCCCGGGCTGACGGCCGCGGCCCGCGCGCTGCTGGCGGGCCCGGTCGAGCAGGTCGCGCCGCGGCTGCTCGGTGCGGTCCTGGAGACCGACGACGTCGCCGTCCGGCTCACCGAGGTCGAGGCGTACGCCGGCGAGACCGACCCCGGCTCGCACGCCTTCCGCGGCCCGACGCCGCGCACGCAGGTGATGTTCGGCCCGCCCGGCGTCGCCTACGTGTACTTCTCCTACGGCATGCACTGGTGCCTGAACGTCGTCGCGGGGCCGGACGGGACGGCGTCGGCCGTGCTCCTGCGGGCAGGCGAGGTGGTCGGCGGTCTCGACGTCGCCCGCGCGCGCCGGCCGCGCTCCTCCGACCGCGACCTGTGCCGCGGGCCGGCCCGGCTGTGCCGCACCCTCGGCCTCGACGGCGGCTGGGGCGGCCTGGACCTGCTCGACCCGGGGTCCCCGCTGCGCCTGGTGCTGTCCGACCCGCCCGCGACCTGGTCCACCGGCCCGCGGGTCGGCGTCGCCGGGGCGGGAGCGGCGACCCCGTGGCGCTGCTGGCTGCCCGACGAGCCGACCGTCTCGGCCTACCGGGCCGCCGTCCGGCGTCCCCGGTCGGGCTCTGCGCGAGGATCGACCCCGTGACCGTCCCCGACCTGCCCAGCGACCTGCCCACGGTCGCCCCCGTCCCCGACGTCCTCGCCGACCTCGAGTGGCGCGGCCTGGTCGCGCAGACCACCGACCGCGAGGCGCTCGCGCGCGACCTCGCCGCCGGCCCGCTGAGCCTGTACTGCGGCACCGACCCGACCGGCGACTCGCTGCACGTCGGGCACCTCGTGCCGCTGTTCGCCCTGCGCCGCTTCCAGCTCGCCGGCCACCGTCCGGTGGCCCTGCTCGGCGGCGCCACGGGCTTCATCGGCGACCCGAGCGGGCGCAGCGCCGAGCGCGTCCTGTCGACGCCGGAGGTCATCGCCGAGCGCGTCGAGCGGCTGCGGGTGCAGGTCGAGCGCTTCCTCGTGCTCGACGGCGAGCACGGCACGCTGGTGAACAACTACGACTGGACCGCGCCGGTCGGCGTCCTGGACTTCCTGCGCGACGTCGGCAAGCACTTCCCGGTGAGCCAGATGCTCGCCCGCGAGTCGGTGAGCGCGCGCCTGGCCGGCGGCGGCCTGTCCTTCACCGAGTTCAGCTACCAGCTGCTGCAGTCCTTCGACTACCTCGAGCTGTACCGCCGGGAGGGGTGCCGCCTGCAGGTCGGCGGCAACGACCAGTGGGGCAACCTCACCGCCGGCCTCGACCTGATCCGCCGGGTCGAGGGTCACGAGGTCGTCGCGCACGCGCTGACCTTCCCGCTCGTCACCGACAGTTCCGGCGCCAAGATCGGCAAGAGCACGGGCGGCGGCAACGTCTGGCTCGACCGCACGATGACGTCGCCCTACGCGCTCTACCAGTTCGCGCTCAACGTCGACGACGCCGACGTCGGCACCTACCTGCGGCTGCTCACCTTCGTCGGGCGCGAGGACGTCGAGGCGCTCGACGCGGCGACGGCGTCCGACCCGCGCTCGCGTGCTGCACAGCGCCGGCTCGCCCGCGAGCTCGTCGCCCTCGTGCACGGGGCCGACGAGGTCGCCAAGGTCGAGGCGGCGAGCGCCGCACTGTTCGGCTCCGGTGACCTGGCCGCGCTCGACGCCGAGACCCTCGCCGCCGCGCTCGCCGAGGCGCCGTCGGTGCAGGTGGACGGCGCGACGCCGCCCTTCGTCGAGCTGCTCGCCGACGCGCTGGGACTGTCCCGCAGCGAGGCGCGCCGTGCGGTCAAGGAGGGCTCGGCGTCGCTGAACGGCAGCAGGGTCAGCGACGAGGGGCTCGTCCCCGCCGAGTCCGACTGGCTCCACGGCCGCTTCCTCGTGCTCAAGCGCGGCAAGCGGGCCACCGCCGTGGCGCAGCGCGGGCAGGACCGGGCGCAGGTCACACAGACCTGACCCCTGCGTCGTTTGACGCGGGCCCCGACGGCTCGTACCTTCGTCTTCGCCCCCGGGGCACCGGACGCCGACAGGCGCACGGACCGGCGGGCCACCCCCCACAGCACGGAGACCGCGTACGTCGGCGGCCCGGCACCGGGGGAGCAGGGCTCTCCGGAGCGCCTGCTAGGTTGGACGAACTGCTCCGAGCGAAGACCGGGAGGTCGGGTCTCGGGTGCGTCTGATCCTTGAGAACTCAACAGCGTGCTGAAAGTCAGTGCCATAAGTACGATCCTCGCGTGCCGCTGTTGGTGGTGCGTGGGACTTCTTTGGTGAGCTTGTCCGGACTGTCAGGTCCGGGTCTTGTGATCCAGTTTCAGCTGACCCGCTCCAGGTGGGCAGCGACTCTCATCATTGTTGGAGAGTTTGATCCTGGCTCAGGACGAACGCTGGCGGCGTGCTTAACACATGCAAGTCGAGCGACGCCCGGTCTTCGGACCGGTGACGGAGCGGCGAACGGGTGAGTAACACGTGGGCAACCTGCCCCTCGCTCTGGGACAACCCGGGGAAACTCGGGCTAATACCGGATACGACCTCTCGTGGCATCACGGGTGGTGGAAAGTTTTTCGGCGAGGGATGGGCCCGCGGCCTATCAGCTTGTTGGTGGGGTGATGGCCTACCAAGGCGACGACGGGTAGCCGGCCTGAGAGGGCGACCGGCCACACTGGGACTGAGACACGGCCCAGACTCCTACGGGAGGCAGCAGTGGGGAATATTGCGCAATGGGCGAAAGCCTGACGCAGCGACGCCGCGTGAGGGATGACGGCCTTCGGGTTGTAAACCTCTTTCAGCAGGGACGAATTCAGACGGTACCTGCAGAAGAAGCACCGGCCAACTACGTGCCAGCAGCCGCGGTAATACGTAGGGTGCAAGCGTTGTCCGGAATTATTGGGCGTAAAGAGCTCGTAGGCGGTCTGTCGCGTCGGCTGTGAAAACTCGGGGCTCAACCCCGAGCCTGCAGTCGATACGGGCAGACTAGAGTGCTGTAGGGGAGACTGGAATTCCTGGTGTAGCGGTGAAATGCGCAGATATCAGGAGGAACACCGGTGGCGAAGGCGGGTCTCTGGGCAGTAACTGACGCTGAGGAGCGAAAGCGTGGGGAGCGAACAGGATTAGATACCCTGGTAGTCCACGCCGTAAACGGTGGGTGCTAGGTGTGAGCGGTATTCCACGCCGTTCGTGCCGCAGCTAACGCATTAAGCACCCCGCCTGGGGAGTACGGCCGCAAGGCTAAAACTCAAAGGAATTGACGGGGGCCCGCACAAGCAGCGGAGCATGTGGCTTAATTCGACGCAACGCGAAGAACCTTACCAAGGCTTGACATACACCGAAAACTCGTAGAGATACGGGGTCCGCAAGGGCGGTGTACAGGTGGTGCATGGTTGTCGTCAGCTCGTGTCGTGAGATGTTGGGTTAAGTCCCGCAACGAGCGCAACCCTCGTTCTATGTTGCCAGCACATCATGGTGGGGACTCATAGGAGACTGCCGGGGTCAACTCGGAGGAAGGTGGGGACGACGTCAAATCATCATGCCCCTTATGTCTTGGGCTGCACACATGCTACAATGGCCGGTACAAAGGGCTGCTAAGCCGCGAGGTGGAGCGAATCCCAAAAAGCCGGTCTCAGTTCGGATTGGGGTCTGCAACTCGACCCCATGAAGTCGGAGTTGCTAGTAATCGCAGATCAGCAACGCTGCGGTGAATACGTTCCCGGGCCTTGTACACACCGCCCGTCACGTCACGAAAGTCGGTAACACCCGAAGCCAGTGGCCCAACCGTTCGGCGGAGGGAGCTGTCGAAGGTGGGATCGGCGATTGGGACGAAGTCGTAACAAGGTAGCCGTACCGGAAGGTGCGGCTGGATCACCTCCTTTCTAAGGAGCAACCTGATCGCCTTGGTCGCCTGCGGGTGGCTGGGGTCGGTCCAGGACCCAGGCTTGCGACGAGTGCTCGCAGGGTGGGGCTCACGGGTGGAACACTGACCAGTTGGTGTCGTCGTCGTGGCGGCGTCCTAGTACAGCCTTCTCGTCTTGTCCTCCTTCGGGGGGTCGGGGTGGGGCGTCCCTTGGTTGGGGTGTGGCAGGAACGGGCGGTCGTTCGCGGGTGGCGGGCCGAGGCACGCTGTTGGGTCCTGAGGGATCAGAGACTCTGTCTCCTGCTGTGGTGGGGGCTCTCGTGGTGCGCTTCGGCGTGTGCGCGGGGGTCTTGCGCTGTGGTGGGGGTGGGGTGCTGGTCGTTCTGGTGGACCGTTCACGCACCGAACCGTTCGACGTTCTCCTCTCACAGTGTGGGTGGGGGTGTCGGGCAGGCGGTGGGATCGTGGGCGGGGCCGTCCGTCGCTTGAGAACTGCACAGTGGACGCGAGCATCTTTGTAGGTAGTAGTAGTGCTCAAGTTAGTAAGGGCACACGGTGGATGCCTTGGCACCAGGAGCCGATGAAGGACGTAGGAGGCTGCGATAAGCCCCGGGGAGCTGTCAACCGAGCTGTGATCCGGGGATGTCCGAATGGGGGAACCCGGCAGGAGTCATGTCCTGTCACCCACGCCTGAACACATAGGGCGTGTGGAGGGAACGTGGGGAAGTGAAACATCTCATTACCCACAGGAAGAGAAAGCAACCGCGATTCCGTGAGTAGTGGCGAGCGAAAGCGGAAGAGGCTAAACCGATCATGCGTGATAGCCGGCAGGCGTTTCATGGTCGGGGTCGTGGGACCGTTCTGGTCGATCTGCCGATCGATCGAGCAGTGACAAAGGGTGGCGTTAGACGAAGCGTCTGGGAAGGCGCACCACAGCGGGTGACAGTCCCGTAGTCGAAAGCGACCACCTCTGCTGAGCGGTATCCCAAGTAGCAGCGAGCCCGTGAAATTCGCTGTGAATCTGGGGGGACCACCCCCTAAGCCTAAATACTCCCTGGTGACCGATAGCGGACTAGTACCGTGAGGGAAAGGTGAAAAGTACCCCGGGAGGGGAGTGAAAGAGTACCTGAAACCGTGTGCCTACAAGCCGTCGGAGCCCCTCAGAAGGTGACGGCGTGCCTTTTGAAGAATGAGCCTGCGAGTTAGTGTTGTGTGGCGAGGTTAACCCGTCGAGGGGAAGCCGTAGCGAAAGCGAGTCCGAACAGGGCGCCTGAGTCGCACGACCTAGACCCGAAGCCGAGTGATCTACCCATGGCCAGGTTGAAGCGCGGGTAAGACCGCGTGGAGGACCGAACCCACTTAGGTTGAAAACTGAGGGGATGAGCTGTGGGTAGGGGTGAAAGGCCAATCAAACTCGGTGATAGCTGGTTCTCCCCGAAATGCATTTAGGTGCAGCGTCACGTGTTTCTTGCCGGAGGTAGAGCTACTGGATGGCCGATGGGCCCCACAAGGTTACTGACGTCAGCCAAACTCCGAATGCCGGTAAGTGAGAGCGTGGCAGTGAGACTGCGGGGGATAAGCTCCGTAGTCGAGAGGGAAACAGCCCAGAACGCCGACTAAGGCCCCTAAGCGTGTGCTAAGTGGTAAAGGATGTGGAGTCGCACAGACAACCAGGAGGTTGGCTTAGAAGCAGCCACCCTTTAAAGAGTGCGTAATAGCTCACTGGTCAAGTGATTCCGCGCCGACAATGTAGCGGGGCTCAAGCACACCGCCGAAGTCGCGTCATTCACACGTTCGCCTGCTTTCGAGCCAGGTGTGTGGATGGGTAGGGGAGCGTCGTGTGGCCAGTGAAGCGGCGGGGTAACCCAGTCGTGGAGGCCACACGAGTGAGAATGCAGGCATGAGTAGCGAATGACGGGTGAGAAACCCGTCCGCCGGATGACCAAGGGTTCCTGGGGCAGGCTAATCCGCCCAGGGTAAGTCGGGACCTAAGGCGAGGCCGACAGGCGTAGTCGATGGACAACGGGTTGATATTCCCGTACCCGCTTTGGTTCGCCCATGACGAGCTCAGGGTTGCTAAGGGCCGGAAAGGAACGAAGCCTTCGGGTGGAGTTCCGGACTCACCCGACCCACGCTGGTAGTAGTCAAGCAACGGGATGACGCAGGAAGGTAGTCCAGCCCAGGCGTTGGTTGTCCTGGGGTAAGGGTGTAGGGCGAGTCGTAGGCAAATCCGCGACTCATACAGCCTGAGACCTGATGCCGAGCCGATCGAGGCGAAGTGGATGATCCTATGCTGCCAAGAAAAGTCTCTAGCGAGAACCATGGCGGCCCGTACCCCAAACCGACTCAGGTGGTCAGGTAGAGAATACCAAGGCGATCGAGCGAACTATGGTTAAGGAACTCGGCAAAATACCTCCGTAACTTCGGGAGAAGGAGGGCCACGTGTCGTGTAGGGACTTGCTCCCGAAGCGGTGTGTGGTCGCAGAGACCAGCGAGAAGCGACTGTTTACTAAAAACACAGGTCCGTGCGAAGTCGCAAGACGATGTATACGGACTGACGCCTGCCCGGTGCTGGAACGTTAAGGGGACGGGTCAGCTGCGCAAGCGGCGAAGCTCAGAACTCAAGCGCCAGTAAACGGCGGTGGTAACTATAACCATCCTAAGGTAGCGAAATTCCTTGTCGGGTAAGTTCCGACCTGCACGAATGGCGTAACGACTTCTCGACTGTCTCAACCATAGGCTCGGCGAAATTGCACTACGAGTAAAGATGCTCGTTACGCGCGGCAGGACGGAAAGACCCCGGGACCTTCACTATAGTTTGATATTGGTGCTCGGTTCGGCTTGTGTAGGATAGGTGGGAGACTGTGAAGCTGGCACGCCAGTGCTGGTGGAGTCGACGTTGAAATACCACTCTGGTCGAATTGGGTGTCTAACCTCGGTCCGTCATCCGGATCAGGAACAGTGTCAGATGGGTAGTTTAACTGGGGCGGTTGCCTCCCAAAATGTAACGGAGGCGCCCAAAGGTTCCCTCAGCCTGGTTGGCAATCAGGTGTCGAGTGCAAGTGCACAAGGGAGCTTGACTGTGAGACAGACATGTCGAGCAGGGACGAAAGTCGGGACTAGTGATCCGGCACTGGCTTGTGGAAGCGGTGTCGCTCAACGGATAAAAGGTACCCCGGGGATAACAGGCTGATCTTGCCCAAGAGTCCATATCGACGGCAAGGTTTGGCACCTCGATGTCGGCTCGTCACATCCTGGGGCTGGAGTAGGTCCCAAGGGTTGGGCTGTTCGCCCATTAAAGTGGCACGCGAGCTGGGTTTAGAACGTCGTGAGACAGTTCGGTCCCTATCCGCCGCGCGCGCAGGAGATTTGAGAAGAGCTGTCCCTAGTACGAGAGGACCGGGATGGACGAACCTCTGGTGTGACAGTTGTCGTGCCAACGGCACTGCTGTTTAGCTACGTTCGGCAGAGATAACCGCTGAAAGCATCTAAGCGGGAAGCTCGCTTCGAGATGAGATCTCCCACAGGGTCAACCTGGTAAGGCCCCCGACGAGACCATCGGGTTGATAGGCCGGAAGTGGAAGCCCTGCAAGGGGTGCAGCTGACCGGTACTAATAGGCCGAGGGCTTGACCTACCACCACCTACGAGCACCAGGTGCTTCGCGTCCACTGTGCGGTTCCCGAGATACGGGCCGCCCCTTCACCACAGCAGCAGTCCCACTTGACCGGGGCGCTGGTGCTGGCAGGGCAGCACGGCCACATCTCCATAGAGTTACGGCGGTCATAGCGAGAGGGAAACGCCCGGTCCCATTCCGAACCCGGAAGCTAAGCCTCTCAGCGCCGATGGTACTGCCCGGGGGACTGGGTGGGAGAGTAGGACGCCGCCGGACAACACTTGGTCGACGAGGGCCGCAACACACGTTGCGGCCCTCGTCGCGTTTTCCGAGGACGTCCCCCACGACAGGAGCAGTCGATGTCTGACGACGACCGCCGCCGCGCCGACGACCGCCAGCAGCGTCCCGCGCGACCGCAGGTGGGTGGACCCTCGCGCATCGGCCGACCCGTCCGCGGAGCTGCCAAGGGCGGCGCGACATCGGGGGGCACCGCGCCTGACGCTCCCCCCGTCGGGCGCCCGTCGTTCCGCAGTGCCGGCGGCGGGGCAGGTCGTCCGGCGGCATCCAGCCCGCCGCCGTCGGCCGGTGGGAGCGGTGCTGCGGGCAGCAGGGCCGCCTCGGGACGGCCGCTGGGCCGCACGGCTCCTCCGGCGACCGCCACTCCTGCAGCGGGCGACCGCGATCGGGCTGCGGGCGGTGACCGGCGCGAGGCCCGTCCCGCGCGCGGGGCAGCGCAGCCGAGCCGGGGCGCCTCGGCTCGACCGGACGCCCGCACCTCGGGCGGGCCGCAGCGCTCCCCGGCCCCGCAGGGGGGAGGTCCGCGGAGCGGGGAGTCTCGCAGTGGAGGTCCGCGCGGCGGGGAGTCTCGCAGTGGAGGTCCGCGCGGCGGGGAGTCCCGCACGGGAGGTCCGCGCAGCGGGGGGTCGCTCGCGGATGCGCCGCGGCAGGGAGGGCCAGGCAGGGGGGAGTCGTCCAGCGGAGGGCCACGCGGCGGAGAGTCACGCGGCGGAGAGTCACGCGGCGGAGAGTCACGCGGCGGAACGCCGCCGTGACGGGGAGTCGCGCACCGGAGGGCCACGCACCGGAGGGCCACGGAGGCGCGCGGGGGGCCGCGCGAGGGTGGACCGCGCAACGGAGAGTTCCGCGGCGGCGGGCGACAGGGCGGGCGGGCCGGACCAGGGCCAGCAGGCCCAGGCTCGGCAGCCCGGGCGGCCCGTCGGGACGGACCGTCCGGCTGCACCGCGACCGGGACGGCCGGCGTCGTCGGGTGCTGCGCCACGCCCCGAGCGCGAGCACGACCCGCGTCGCGACGCACGACGGGCGCTCACCCGTGTCCCGCTGCCGGAGGACGTCCTGCCGACCGAGCTCGACGCCGACGTCCGCAAGAGCCTGCTGACGCTCTCGCGCGAGACGGCCGACCTCGTCGCCCGTCACCTGGTCATGACGGGGCGGCTGCTCGACGACGACCCGCAGCGCGCGCTCGTCCACGCCCGAGCGGCCGGTGCGCTGGCCGGCCGGGTCGCCGTCGTCCGGGAGGCGGCCGGGCTCGCCGCCTACGCGGCCGGGGAGTGGGCGGAGGCACTCTCGGAGCTGCGCGCCGCGCGCCGGATGTCCGGCGACGCCGAGACGCTCCCGGTCCTCGCCGACTGCGAACGCGCGCTGGGTCGGCCTGAACGTGCGCTGGCGCTGCTGGACGACCCCGACGTGCCGCGGTTGCAGCAGGCGACCCGGGTCGAGCTCGTCGTCGTCGTGGCCGGGGCGCGGCGCGACCTGGGCCAGCAGGACGCCGCCGTCCTGCTGCTGCAGGGGCCGGCGCGCGCCACCACGGCGCGACGTCCCTGGGCCGCCCGGCTCTGGTACGCCTACGCCGATGCCCTGCTCGACGCCGGACGCGAGGACGAGGCGCGGGAGTGGTTCGGCAAGGCCGCGGAGGTGGACCCTGAGGGAGCGACGGACGCGTCCGACCGGCTGCTCGCGCTCGAGGGGGTGGCGTTCGACGGCGACGACGAGGAGGAGGGGGACGGCGGCGAGGACGCCGAGCAGCCGCAGCAGCGGCTGGATGCCGCTGCGCTCGAGGACCTCGTCGCGGGCATGACGCCGCTCGCCGGCCCGACGGGTGACGAGCCGGCCGGGTCTGCGGAACACGCGTCCGAGTGACTCCTCCGCCGCGGCCGCGACCGCGTCGCACGTCGAGGGCTCCGGGACGGACGACACGACCGGCTCCACGCCCGCTGCTGCGGCCAGGCCCGTCGTGTCGGCGACGTCGCCGTTCAGCGGATCGCCGGAGCAGTCGGCGCCCGCGCCCGCGCGCCCGAAGGCCGTGCCGTCGGTCGCCTTCGTGGCGGCCGGCACACCGCACGACGAGGCCGGGCACGGGTCCGCCGACCGGGCCGAGACCGACGGGCACGACGGCGCGCACGAGGACGACGCCGAGGGCTGAGCGCACGAGCACCTGCCACCGACACTCCGCACCACCCGTCCACGCAAGGCCCGGCTGTCCCCGGATCGAGAGCCCGCCGGTACCGCCGGCGTGCGTCCGGCGACAACGTCTCCTCATCGCCCGACCTGGGCGCCATCGAGGAGGCGACGTGGCACGGACAGCAGGGCAGGACGAGCAGGAGGTGCACGGCCGCAACGAGGTCGTGCTGGTGGGACGACTCGCAGCGCAGGCCGAGGAGCGGGAGCTGCCCAGCGGTGACCTGCTGGTGTCCTTCCGGCTCGTGGTCGACCGGCCACCGCCGTCCCGAACGGCGACCGGCCGCGCGGTCACCGTCGACACGCTGGACTGCGCCGCCTGGGGTGCCGGCGTGCGCCGGACGGCCAAGGCGCTGCAGCCAGGGGACGTCGTGCAGGTCCAGGGCGCCCTGCGGCGGCGCTTCTGGCGCGCGGCAGCCGCCGCGGCCAGCCGCACCGAGGTCGAGGTCGGCTCGGTGCGCCGGCTGGCCCGTGCCGCTGCCGCCGACCGCTCGAGCCGGGCGTCGGAAGGGCGCCAGCGGACCGGGGGACCCGGCAGCCGGCGCACCGGCGGACGCGCAGACGGGTCAGGCGTCGTAGGTGCGCACCACCAGGCCCGTGCGCGGCTTGGGGGTGAACAGCGTGGACTTGCGAGGCATGCGCTCTCCGCCGCCTGCCACCTCGGTCACCGCTGTCACGGGGGTCGCGTTGAGCAGCACCGCCGTGCCGTCCGAGCGGGCAGCGGCGGCCAGCGCCCGGTCGACGTCGTGCTCGTAGCCGACCGTCTCGACCGTGTCCTCCAGCCCCCACAGGTCCTCGACCAGGTAGGAGTGCAGGACGCTGACGTCCAGCGCCCGCCAGGCGGCGCTGCGCTCCGGCGGCATCGACCTCGCGCTGCGCTCGGGGTCGGGCTGGCACGACCAGGCGCAGGGTCCCCCCGTCGCCGCTGGCCAGCAGGAAGGCGGGCCCGTCCTGCCCGGCCCGCGCCAGGGCCTCCAGCGCGTCGTCGAGGTCGTTGCCGTCGAGGTCGTGCACGACGGCCCCGGCCGCGGCGCGACGGGCGAGGTCGGCGGCGTCCTGACCGGGCAGCACGCGGTGGATCGGGTGCACCTGCGGCCCGAAGGCTCGTCGCGTCCACGAGGAAGGTGAGGCCGTGGTCCCAGGGCCCGCCGCCGTCACCGGCCGCGTGGTGCTCGGTCTGGCGCTGCAGGTAGGTGGCGTACCGGTGGTGGCCGTCGGCGATGACCGCGCTGCGGGGACGCAGGTCGTCGGCGACCTCGGCGAGCACCGCGGGGTCGGTCAGCGCCCACAGGCGGTGCCGCAGCCCGTCGGGCAGGACGACGTCGACGAGCGGGGGTCGCCCGTCCACGTCCGCCACGGCCCGCGTGGCAGCGCCGCCTCCGTCGTACACGAGGAAGATCGGCTCGAGGTCGGCCCGCACCGCGGTGTACAGCGCCAGCCGGTCGGCGACCGGGCCCTTCATCGTGTTCTCGTGCGGCAGCACGATGCCGTCCTCGGCCGGCGTCAGCGCGAGCGCCCCGAGCAGTCCGCGCTGCGCGGCGGACCCGTCCGGCTCGGCCTGCTCGTACACGTACAGCGCCGGCTCCTCGTCGGGGCGCAGGACGCCCTCGTCCTGCCAGCGCGCGAGCAGGTCGGCGGCCACGGCGTAGCGGTCGCGTCCGTCCGCGCCGTCGCGTGGGAGGATGAGGCGCACCACGCCGTACGGGCTCAGCTCCTCGAGCGCCGTCACGCCCGCGTCGTCCACGACGTCGTAGGGCGGGGAGGTCAGAGCGGGGAGCTGGTCGTCCGGCAGGGTGTAGCGCAGGGCCCGGAAGGGCTGCAGGACCAGGCCCTCGGGCCTGCTCGGACTCGTGGAGGAGGACGGACTCGGGACGACGGGGTCCGGGTCGGATGGCATGGGAAGACCCTGCCACGCGGCCGACCTGCGACAGGTGGTCCGTCGCACCACCCGACGGGCCCTCGAACCGGTCCGCGGGACCTGAGAGGAGCGCGCGCGTGGGAGACAGCAGGTACGACCCCCGGTACGACGCCCGGTACGACCCCCGGGCCCCCGAGGAGGAGAAGCCTCGGCCGTTCTCGGACCTGCCCCCGCCCCCGGAGGACGTCGTGCCGCAGGGCGAGCTGTACGACTTGTACCTGCGCGGCCTGGACCTGCTGCAGACCGGCGACGCCGGCTCCGCCGTGCAGCTGCTGCAGCACACGGCCAGCAGGGAGCCGGAGTCCCGCGCGGTGCGGGAGGCGCTGGCGCGAGCCCAGTTCGACGTCGGCAAGTACGAGGAGGCCCGCGCGAACTTCGAGTGGATCCTGTCCATCGACCCGGCCGACGACTACTCGCAG
Organism: uncultured Actinomycetota bacterium; assembly: GCA_963815615.1. Taxonomy (GTDB): domain Bacteria; phylum Actinomycetota; class Actinomycetes; order Mycobacteriales; family SCTD01; genus RYN-122. The sequence continues at coordinate 280,002 of CAWFHF010000001.1, forward strand.
TTCGGGCTCGGCCTGGCCGCGACCAAGCTGGGCGACCTCGACGCCGCCGTCGAGCACCTCGCGCTGGCGGCGGCCATGCGCCCCGACATCGCGTACTACGGCCAGGCCCTGCGCGGGGCCCGGGCAGCGCTCACCGCGTCCCGGCGCTGACCGGGCAGGAGCCGGGCGGGACGCAGCGGGGACGTGCGCTCGGCGCGTCGAGCCGGCCGCTGGTCGAGGTGTACGACGCCGGCCTGTTCGACCTCGACGGCGTGCTCTACCTGGGACCCGAGCCGGTCCCGCACGCCGCGGACGCCGTCGCTGCGGCGCGCTCCGGGGGCATGCGCATCGCCTTCGTCACGAACAACGCGAGCCGCCGACCGGCCGCCGTCGCCGCCCACCTGAGCGAGCTGGGCATCCCCGCGGAGCCCGAGGACGTCGTCACCAGCGCGCAGGCCGCGGCGCGCGTGCTCGCGGAGCGGCTGCCGCCCGGTGCCGCGGTGCTGGTCGCTCGGCACGGACGCCCTGGCCGAGGAGGTCACCGACGTCGGGCTGCGGCCCGTCCGGACGGCGGACGAGCAGCCGCAGGCCGTGCTGCAGGGCCTGTCGCAGGACACGGGCTGGCGCGACCTGGCCGAGGCGGCCGTCGCGCTCCGGGCGGGCGCCCTGTGGGTCGCGGGCAACGCCGACAGCACCTACCCGACGGCCCGGGGCCCCCTGCCCGGCAACGGTGCGTTCGTCGAGGCGCTGGCGGTCGCGACCGGGCTCCGCCCGCTGGTCGCGGGCAAGCCGGAGCCGGCGCTGCACCGCGAGTCCCTCGAGCGGGTCGGGGCACAGCGCCCGCTCGTCGTCGGCGACCGGCTCGACACCGACGTGCTCGGGGCGGTCCGGGGCGGCACGGACAGCCTGCTCGTGCTGACCGGCGTCGTCGACCGTGCCGCTCTGCTGGCCGCACCGCGGGGGAGCCGCCCGACCTACGTCGCCAGCGACCTGCGGGGCCTGCTGCAGCCCCACCCGCCCGCCGAGGTCGACGGCGACACGGCGGGGTGCGGCGCGGCCGAGGCCGTGCTGGTGCGACGGGGAGGTCCGCGCCGAGGGGGACGGGGACGACGCGGCTGCGGGCGGAATGTGCGCTGGCGTGGGCGGTCGCGGACCGGCAGCAGGGCTGAGACGCCGCGACGGCCACGCCCTCGCTCGCGCCGTCGGCTCAGATCTCCAGGCTGGGCTGCGGGTCCGGCCGGCGCAGCGGAGCTCCTTCGCGGTCCTGCGGACGGGGACCAGGACCCGGTCGCCGGCGAACCGCCCCCGGCGGAGCCGGCGGCCCGGCTCGGCTAGAGCAGGGTGCGGAGCTTCAGCAGGTCGAGCAGGCTTGCCTCGACGTGCAGGCGGCCGGTCGCCCACGCGGTCGGCACGCCGAGGCGCCCCTCGGTGAGGGCGACCAGGTCGTCGCTGGCGACCTTGAGCCGCACCTGCGCCGCCTCGCAGGGGGCGGTCGTCAGCGCCGAGAGCCCGTCGTCGCCGACCTTGGCGCTGTAGACGACGTCGAGGTCGTCGACCTGGCAGGACACGGTGCGGTCCAGCGCGTGCTTGCGGCGCACCTCGGGGTCGACCTCGGTGAGCCGGGCGACCAGGTCGCGCAGGGCGCGGTCGACCTCCGGCAGCGTCGCCACGGTCGCCTCCTCCTGGCCTGTCCGTCGCGCTCCGACCCGCGGCGACGCTACCCGGCGGAGCGCCGCTCACGCGGTAGCGTCGCCACCGCGCCTGAGCAGGCGCGGGACGGAGGACGCACGGTGCGCGACGCGCTCAAGGCCTACCTGTCGCTGGCCGGCAGCCTCACCGAGGTGACCGTGCAGCGCGCGCTGCGGCGGCCCGGGCCCTGGTGGCGCAGGGCGAGGCGACGGCCGAGCAGGTCGGCGCGCTCGCCGAGGACCTGGTCGAGCAGAGCCGGGCCAACCGCGAGGCCGTCACCGCGCTGGTCAAGTTCGAGGTCGACCGCACGCTCGGCCGCGTCGGGCTGGCCAGCGGCGACGAGGTCGCCGAGCTGAGCGCCCGCGTCCGGGTGCTGGAGGCGACCGTCCGGGAGCTGTCGGGACGGCTCGCCGCCGTCGAGGGCAGCGCGGCCGTGGCGACCGCTGGTGCCACGCCCGGCACCACGGCGACCTCGCCGAGCGGGGCCGGCCCGTCCCCGGAAGGCCTCGAGCGGCAAGGGCGCGGGCGGCCAGGACGGCGTCCGACGGCGCGGCCGCCAGCTCCTGACCGTGGAGCAGCCCCCGGTGCCGGGTCCGCGCCCGGGCGCCGCCCGCGCCGCCCGTCGCGGGCGCCTCCGTGCTGGGCCCGCCCGCGCCGGGCAGCGCCCGTCCCGGGTCCGCACCGTCCGGCCACCCTCGCCGGCACCCGCCGGACCGGCGTCCGGCGACCAGCCCGACGTCCCGCCCGCCGTCGAGGCCGCGCTGGCGGCGCTGGACGGCGTCGTCGACCGGCCGCTGGAGGAGCACGTCGACGTCTTCGACGAGGTGCACCGCCGGCTGCAGGACGCGCTCGCCACGCTCGACGAGCGCTGACGTGGCGCGCCGCGCCCGCCTGGACGCCGAGCTCGTCCGGCGCGGCCTGGCCCGCAGCCGGGAGCACGCCGCCGAGCTCGTGGCGGCCGGGCTGGTGAAGGTCGTCGGGTGCCGTGGCGACCAAGCCGGCGACCGGCGTCGAGGCGGGCACGCCCGCTGCTCGTCGAGCGAGCAGCCCGGCGAGGCCTACGTGTCGCCGCGGCGGGCACAAGCTCGCCGGCGCGCTCGACGCCTTCGGCTACGACCCGGCCGGCCGGCGGGCCCTCGACGCGGGCGCGTCGACGGGGGGCTTCACCGACGTCCTGCTGCGCCGCGGGCGCCCGCGAGGTGGTCGCGGTCGACGTCGGCTACGGGCAGCTGGCGTGGTCGCTGCAGACCGACGAGCGGGTGACGGTCGTCGACCGGACCAACGTCCGGTCGCTGGAGCCCGGAGCAGGTCGGCGAGCCGGTCGACCTCGTCGTCGCCGACCTGTCCTTCATCCCGCTGGGGCTGGTGCTGCCGGCGCTGGTGCGGGTGCTGCCGGCCGGGGGCGGACCTGCTGCCGATGGTCAAGCCGCAGTTCGAGGTCGGGCGGGAGCGGCTGCCGGCGGGCGGGGTCGTGCGCGACCCGGAGCTGCGGGCCGAGGCGGTCCGCGGGGTCGCGGCGCAGGCGGCGACGCTCGGGCTGGGGGTGCGAGGCGTGACGGCGAGCCCGCTGCCCGGCCCGAGCGGCAACGTCGAGTTCTTCCTGTGGCTGCAGGCGGGGGCGCCGCCGCTGGACGACGCCGACCTCGCCGGGCGGTCGCCGAGGGGCCGGTCTGACAGGCTGGGCGCGTGCGCTCCGTCCTGCTGCTCGCCCACACCGGCCGGCCCGCGATCGCGGAGGCCGCCCGGCGCGTGGTGCGCCGGCTGCAGCAGGCGGGCGTCGAGGTGCGGGTGGTCGCCGACGAGGCGGCCGACATCGGCCTCACCGGCGTCGCCGTCGGCGGGTCGGCGCAGGGCGTCGAGCTGGTGCTGGTGCTCGGCGGCGACGGCACGATCCTGCGCGCCGCCGAGACGGCGCGCGACTGCGGCGTGCCGCTGCTGGGCGTGAACCTCGGGCGGGTCGGCTTCCTCGCCGCCGCCGAGTCGCAGGACCTCGACGCGACCGTCGAGCGGGTGCTGGCGCGCGACTACGCCGTCGAGGAGCGGACGACCCTCGACGTGACGGTCACGCTCGACGGCGCGGTCGTCGGCACCGGCTGGGCGCTGAACGAGGCCTCGGTCGAGAAGGGCGCGCGGGAGCGCATGCTCGAGCTCGTCGTCGAGGTCGACGGGCGGCCGCTGTCGCGCTGGGGCTGCGACGGCGTCGTCTGCGCGACGCCGACCGGCTCGACCGCGTACGCCTTCTCCGCCGGCGGCCCTGTGGTGTGGCCGACCCTCGACGCCCTCCTGGTCGTGCCGATCAGCGCGCACGCCCTGTTCGCCCGGCCGCTCGTGGTCGCGCCGACGTCGGTCGTGGCCCTGGAGGTGCTCGACAGCGGCGCCGAGGGCGTCCTGGCCTGCGACGGGCGTCGCACGCTGCCGCTGCCGCACCGGGCGCGCGTGGAGGTCCGGCGCGGGGCCGAGCCGGTGCTGCTGGCCCGCACCCAGGCCGAGCCGTTCACCGACACGCTGGTGCGCAAGTTCGACCTGCCCGTCGAGGGCTGGCGCGGACGGCGCGAGCACTCCTAGCAGCCCGGTCCGACAGGCCGGCGCTGCTCCACAGGGCCGCGCGGCGTCCCGGTCCTGTCGGCGTTCGCACGTATGTTCGGCAGCGTGCTGGAGGAGATGCGGATCAGCGGGCTCGGCGTCATCGACGACGCCGTGCTCGAGCTCTCGCCCGGGCTGACCGTCGTCACCGGGGAGACCGGCGCCGGCAAGACGATGGTGGTGCAGGGCGTGAACCTGCTGTTCGGCGCCCGCGGCGACGGCGGCCGGGTCCGCCCCGGGAGCCCGAGGGCGGTCGTCGAGGGTCGGCTGGTGCTGCCCGCCGGCCATCCCGCGGTCGTCCGCGCCCTGGAGGCGGGCGCCGAGCTCGACGACGACGCCCTGCTGCTGGTGCGCACCGTCGGGGCGGACGGGAGGACGCGCGCGCACGTCGGCGGCCGGAGCGTCCCCGACGGGGTCCTGGCCGAGCTGAGCGAGCACGTCGTGGCGGTCCACGGGCAGTCCGACCAGCAGCGCTTCCTGCGCCCCGCCGCCCAGCGGGCGTCGCTCGACCGCTACGCCGGCGAGCCGGTCACGACCCTGCGGGCCCGGTTCCGGGACAGCTACGAGCGCTGGCGGGAGGTCCGGCGCACGGTCGCGCAGCTGCGGGCCGAGGCGGCCGAGCGGGCCCGCGAGGCCGAGCTGCTGCGCCTGGGCCTGGCCGAGGTCGAGGCGGCGGCTCCCCAGCCCGGCGAGGACGCGGCGCTGCGGGTCGAGGTCGACCGGCTGGCCAACGCCGACGACCTGCGGGCCGCCGCAGCCACCGCCCAGACGGCGCTCACGGGCGACGACGCCGGTGAGGCCGTCGACGCCCTGGGGCTGCTCACCGCCGCGCGTCGGGCGCTCGAGGCTGCCGGTGGGCTCGACCCGGCGCTCGCCGCCCTGGCCGCCCGGGTCGCCGAGGCGGCCTTCCTGGTCTCCGACGTCGCGGGCGACCTCGCCAGCTACGGCGACGGGGTCGACGCCGACCCCGCCCGGCTGTCCCACGCGCAGGACCGGTTCGCCGCCCTCACCGCCCTGGTCCGCCGGCACGGCAGCGACGACGTCGACGGCGTGCTCGCCTGGGCCGCCTCCGCCTCGACCCGGCTGCTCGACCTCGACGGCGCGGACGACCGGATCGCCGCGCTCACCGCGCAGGAGCACGAGCTGCGGTCGTCGCTGGCCGGCCTCGCCGGTGAGCTGTCGGCCGCGAGAGCGCAGGCGGCCGAGCAGTTCGGCGCGGCGGTCGGCGAGGAGCTCGCGGCCCTGGCGATGCCGCACGCCCGGGTGACGGCGACGGTCAGCCAGGCCGACGACCCCGACGGCCTGCCGGTGGGGGAGCGGGTGCTGGCCGTCGGCCCGGACGGCGTCGACGCCGTCGAGCTGCTGCTCGAGCCGCACCCCGGAGCGCCGCCCCGCCCGCTGCACAAGGGCGCGTCCGGCGGCGAGCTGTCCCGGGTCATGCTGGCCGTCGAGGTGGTGCTGGCCGGCACCGACCCCGTGCCGGTGATGGTCTTCGACGAGGTCGACGCCGGGGTCGGCGGCCGGGCCGCGGTCGAGATCGGCCGGCGGCTCGCGCGGCTGGCCCGCGACCACCAGGTCCTGGTCGTGACCCACCTGCCCCAGGTCGCCGCGTTCGCCGACCAGCACCTGCAGGTCGTCAAGGCCGACGACGGGTTCGTCACCCGCAGCGGGGTCGTGGCGCTGGACGACTCCGCGCGGGTCGCTGAGCTCAGCCGGATGATGGCGGGGCACGACAGCGGCCTGGCCCGTGGCCACGCCGAGGAGCTGCTGGCCGCCGCCGCGCAGGACCGGGCGGTCCGGTGAGCCGCGCGCGCAGCGGCCGAGTGCAGGGCGGCCGAGGGGGCTGCAACCCGGGGGCCGCGGCAGAGGGGGCTGGGGCCGAACGGGCAGCCCCGGCGCGGCTGCCGGGTCGCTGCCCCGCCCGGTGGCAGACTCGCCATGGTGAGACTGCTCCGCCGCGACCGTGCCGACGAGCAGCTGCCGGGCGTCGTGGGCACCGTCAGGCTGGACCGGCGGACCAAGGACCTCACGAAGCGGCTCAAGCCCGGCGACGTCGCCGTGATCGACCACCTGGACATCGACCGGGTCAGCGCCGACGCGCTCGTCACCTGCAAGGTCGCCGCCGTCGTGAACGCCGCGCCCAGCACCAGCGGGCGCTACCCGAACCTCGGCCCGGAGATCCTGCTCGCCGCCGGCGTGCCGCTCGTCGACGGCGTGGGGAACGAGGTCTTCGGCGCGCTGCGCGAGGGCGAGCGGGTGCGGGTCCACGGCGGCGAGGTCTTCGTCGGGGACCGCAAGGTGGCCAGCGGGGCGCGCCAGACGCTGAGCAGCGTCGAGGAGGCGATGGTCCGGGCCCGCGCCGGGCTCGCCACGCAGCTCGAGGACTTCGCCGCGAACACGATGGAGTACCTGCTCAAGGAGCGCGACCTGCTGCTCGACGGGGTCGGCGTCCCGCACGTGCGGACGGTCTTCGAGGGCCGGCACGCGCTCATCGTGGTGCGCGGCTACGACTACAAGGAGGACCTCGCGGTCCTGCGGCCCTACGTGCGCGAGTACCGCCCGCTGCTCATCGGGGTGGACGGCGGGGCCGACGCGCTCGTCGAGGCCGGCTACACGCCCGACATGATCGTCGGCGACATGGACTCGGTCTCCGACGCGACGCTGAGCAGCGGCGCCGAGGTCGTCGTCCACGCCTACGCCGACGGGCGCGCCCCCGGCCTCAAGCGGGTCCAGGACCTCGGTGTCGACGCCGTCGTCTTCCCGGCGGCGGGCACCAGCGAGGACGTCGCCATGCTGCTCGCGGACGAGAAGGGCGCGAGCCTCATCGTCGCGGTCGGGACGCACGCCACGCTGGTCGAGTTCCTCGACAAGGGCCGAGCGGGCATGGCCAGCACCTTCCTCACCCGGCTGCGCGTCGGCGGCAAGCTCATCGACGCCAAGGGCGTCAGCCGGCTCTACCGCAGCCGCATCTCGACCTGGTCGCTGCTGCTGCTCGTGCTGTCGACGCTGGTCGCCGTCACGGCCGCCGTGCTGGTGTCGTCGGCGGGTCAGGCGTACACGACGCTGCTCGCCGACCAGTGGGCGGACCTGCGCTTCTGGCTCTCCGGCCTGTTCTGACGGCGCTCGGGCAGGTCCGCGGCCAGGCGTGCGCGGGCGGGAGTGCGCACGCCGCCCGGTGCGCCCCTGAGGGCTGCCGGCCTCCGGGGGGAGCACGAGCATCAGCGACTGCCGGAGCAGGGTGCGGACGGGTGCCGTCAGGCAGCACCCTCGGTACCCAGCCGACCCGGGCGGGGAGCCCGGCGACCCGGGCAGCGCCGCCACGGCAGCACGACCCGGAACCACCCTCCGACGTGCGCGTCGTGCGGTCGGAGCCTGCGCCGGGCCTGGTACACAAGCCCCATGACCAGCGGCTCCTCGACGTCCGGGAGTGCCTCCCATCGTTGACTTCCGCTACCACCTGGTCAGCATCGTCGCGGTCTTCCTGGCCCTCGCGGTGGGCATCGTCGTCGGCACGACCGCCCTGAACGGGCCGGTGCTCGACGACCTCAACGACCGCGTGTCCGGCCTGACCGCCGACAAGCGCTCCCTCGAGGCGCAGCTGCGGACCACCGAGCAGCGGGCCGCCATGCAGGAGCAGGCCGCGCTGCTGCTCACCCCCGCCCTGCTGCCCGAGCGCCTGGCCGGCCAGCGGGTCGTCGTCGTCAGCGGCCCGGACGCGCCGGCCCGGCTCCGCGAGGACCTGGCGCCCCTGCTGGTCGCCGCCGGCGCCACGCTCGGCCCGTCGGTGCGGCTGCGTCCCGGCCTGCTCGACCCCGCCAACGCCCAGCTGGTCGACGACCTCGTCGCCCAGGTCGCCGTCCCCGGCGCGGAGCTGCCCGAGGGCGAGCCGGTCGACCAGGCCGTCGCCCAGCTCGCGCAGGTCCTGGTCCAGCAGCCGGGTGCGGAGGCGCCGTCGGCGCAGACCCTCGGCCGGGTGCTGGCCGCCTACCAGGGCGAGGACCTGCTCGACGTCGAGGGCGAGCTGGACGAGCCCGGGACCCTGGCGGTGCTGCTCGTCGGCGACCCCGCTTCCGAGGCGCCCGACGGCGCGGCGGCCGAGGCGGCCACGGAGAAGAACCGGGTGCTGCTCGGGCTCGCGCGGGCCCTGGACGTGCGCAGCGGCGGCGCCGTGGTGGCGGGGGCTGCGGCGTCGGCCCAGGACGGCGGGGTGGTCGCCGCGCTGCGCGACGACAACGGCATCGCCGACCGGGTGTCCAGCGTCGACGCCGCCGACACCCCGACCGGCCGCCTCGCGCTGGTGCTCGCGCTGCAGGAGCAGCAGGGCGGCGGGTCGGGTGCCTACGGCGCCGGGCCGGGCGCAGAGGCGCCGCTGCCCGACCCCGCCACCCCGTGACGCGCGAGGCGGCGCTGGCCGGCGCGGCCGCCGTCGCCCTGCAGCGGCTCGCCCTGCGCCGCCCGCCCGGCGGCACGGCCCGGTGGGAGCGGACGAACCACCGGGGCGCACCCGTGTCGCGGGTGGCCGGCCCGGTGCTCGCCCTGTGCGCCACCGCCGCCAGCCCGCTGCCGCGCGCCGCCGCCGCGGTCGCCGGGCTCGGGGCCGGCGTCGTCGGGCTGTACGACGACCTGCGCGGCACGACGCACGCGCGCGGGTTCCGCGGGCACCTGGGCGCGCTGCGCCGCGGGGAGGTGACGAGCGGCACCGGCAAGGTGGTCGGCGTCGGGCTGGCCGGGCTGGTCGCGAGCGCTCTGCTCGGGCGCCGCCCGCTCGCCGACGTCGTCCTGGACGGGGCGGTCGTCGCGGGCGCCGCGAACCTGCTCAACCTGCTCGACCTGCGCCCCGGGCGGGCGCTGAAGGCCGGCGTGGGCGCGGCGCTGCTGACCGGGCAGCCCGGGGTCGCCGCCGTCGGCGCCGTGCTGCTGCCCGCGGACCTCGGCGAGCGCGCCATGCTCGGCGACGCCGGTGCCAACGCCTACGGCGCGCTGGTCGGGCTCGGCTGGGTGGCGGCGACGCCGGAGCGCGGGCCGCCGGGCGCGCGCGCTGCTGGTCCTGGCCGGCCTGACCGCGGCCAGCGAGGTCGTCTCGTTCAGCCGGGTGATCGACGCCGTCCCGCCGCTGCGGCTGCTCGACCGGGCCGGCCGCCTGCCGTGACGTCCGGGGGCCGGCGGGCGCTGCTCGGCGCCGCCGCCGGCATCGCCGGGGTGACCGTGCTGGCCCGCGTCGTCGGCGTCGGGCGGGTCGGGGTGCTGTCGCGGACCCTCGGCACCTCGTGCGTGGGCTCGGTCTACCAGGCGGTGAACAGCGTCCCGAACGTGGTGTTCGAGGTGGTCGCCGGCGGTGCGCTCGCCGGGCTGGTGGTGCCGCTGCTCGCTCCCCTGCTCGAGCGGGGCGACCGGGAGACGGCCGGCCGCACGGCGGGCGCGCTGCTCACCTGGACCGTGCTCGTGCTGACGCCGCTGGCGGTGCTGGGCGCGCTGCTGGCCCGGCCGCTGGTCCGCGCGCTGCTCGGGGCCGACCCCGTCTGCGCGGGCGCCGTCGACACGGGCAGCCGGCTGCTGGTGGTGTTCATGCCGCAGGTCGTGCTCTACGGGGTCGGGATCGTGCTGGCCGGCGTGCTGCAGGCCCACCGCCGCTTCCTGGGCCCGGCGCTCGCGCCGCTGCTGTCCAGCCTCGTCGTCATCGCCGCCTACCTGCTCTACGCCGCGCAGGGCCGAGCCGGGCGACCTGCAGGGCCTGACCACCACGCAGGAGCTGACGCTGTCGGTCGGCACCACGCTCGGGGTCGCCGTGCTGTCGCTCAGCCTGCTCGTGCCGCTGGCCCGCACCGGCCTGCCGCTGCGGCCGGGGCTCGCCTTCCCCGACGGCGCCGCCCGCCGGGCCCGCGGCCTCGCCGCCTCCGGCCTCGCCGGGCTCGCCGCCCAGCAGCTGGCGCTCGTCGTCGCGCTGCGGCTCGCGGCCGGGGGAGGGCAGGCCGACGTCGTCGTGTTCACGGTCGCGACCGCCGTCTTCCTGCTGCCCTGGGCCGTGCTCGCCGTGCCCGTCGCGACCAGCGTCTTCCCGGTGCTGTCCGCCGCCGGCCCGCAGGAGCAGGCGGAGGTGCTGCGGCAGGCGCTGCGGGCGGTCCTGCTGCTGACGGTGGGGGCCGCCGCGCTGCTCGTCGTCGTCGCCGACCCCGGCCGCTCGGGTGCTCGTGCTCGGCGCCCCCGGGGTCGAGAGCAGCGGCGCCCTGGCCGACGCCGTCGTCGCCTTCGCCCCCGGGCTGCCGGGCTACGGCGCGGTCGCCCTGCTCGGCCGCGCCCTGCTCGCCCGCGGCCAGGTGCGCGACGCCGCCGTCGCGACCGCGGCCGGCTGGGGCGCTGTGGCCGCCGCCGACCTGCTGCTGGTCGCCGCGTGGCCCACCCTGGACCGCGTGGTGCTGCTCGGGCTCGGGAACACGATCGGCATGACCGTGGCCGGCCTTCTCCTGCTGCGCGCCGTCGGCACCGAGGCGCTGCAGGGGAGCACCCGGACGCTGCTGGCGGCCGTCGCCGGCGCGGGCCTCGCGGTCGCTGCGGGCCTCGCCCTGCCCGTGCCCCGCGACGGCTCCGCCGCGCAGAGCGTGGGAGTCGGCCTGCTGCTCGCCCTGGTCGCCGCGCGCCGTCTTCGCGCGCCGCGGTGCTGGCGCTGGACCGGGGCGCGGTCCCTGCGCTGCGGCGGAGCCTGCGGTGACCCGGGTCGTGCTGGCCCTCGGCACCAGCGCCGGTGGCGTCGGGCGACACGTCCGCACGCTCGCCGACGGCCTGCTGGCCCGCGGGCACGACGTCGTCGTCGCGGCGCCCGCCTCGACGCAGCGGCTGTTCGCGCTGCCCGGGCACGTGCCGGTCGACGTCGGGGAGGCGCCGCACCCGCTGCGGGACGCGCGTGCCGTCGCCGCCCTGCGCCGGCTCGCCCGCGACGCCGACGTCGTCCACGCGCACGGCCTGCGCGCCGCCGCGCTCGCGGCGCTGGCGGGCGGTGCCCCGCTGGTCACCACCCTGCACAACGCGGTCCTGGCGACCGGCCCCGCCGCCCTCGTCGGCGGCGCGCTGGAGCGGCTGGTGTGCCGGCGCAGCGCCGTCGTCCTGGCCGTGTCCCCCGACCTCGCCGCGCGGGCCCGCACGCTCGGGGCCCGCGACGTCCGGGACGACCCGTGGGGGCGCCCCCGCTGCCCCCGCCCGTCCGCACGCCGGAGCAGGTGCGGGCCGAGCTCGGCGTCCCCGACGGCGAGCCCCTGGTGCTCGGCGTCGGCCGGCTGCACCCGCAGAAGGGGTTCGACGTCCTGGTCGCGGCCGGGCTGCCCGGGTGCGTGCGCGGTCGCCGGCGACGGCCCGCTCGCCGGGCACCTGCGGAGCCTCGGGCCGGACGTGCGCTGGCTGGGCCGGCGCGACGACCTCGCCGACCTGTACGCCGCCGCCGACGTCGTCGTGCTGCCGAGCGTCTGGGAGGGCCGGCCGCTGACCGCGCAGGAGGTGCTGCGGGCCGGCCGTCCGCTGGTCGCGACCGCCGGTCGGCGGGCGTGCCCGCGCTCGTCCGTGACGGCGCGCTGCTGGTGCCGGCCCGGCGACCCCGGGGCGCTGCGCGCGGCGGTCGCCGGGCTGCTGGCCGACCCCGGCGCGGCCGCGGCGCTGGTCGCGCCGGGGACGCGCCGTCGCCGCGACGTGGCCGACGCCGGACGAGCTGGTCGACCGCACGGCCGCCCTGTACGCCGAGGTGTCGCGGTGACCCGGCTGCTGGCGGTGCTGGGCGTGCTGCTGGCGGTCCTGCTGCCCGGACCCGCGCAGGCGCAGGCGCAGCAGCCCGCGGGACGGGTCGTGCTGGTCGGGGCGCCGGGCCTGCGCTGGGACGACGTCTCGACGGCGACCCCCGCGCTGCGGGCGCTGGCCGGCCGCGGCAGCACCGGGGCCCTGTCGGTGCGCGCCGCCGGGCCGCGCACCTGCCCCGCCGACGGCTGGGTGATGGCCGGCACCGGCAACCGCGCCCGCGCCCGACCGCCGGCCCCCGGGCCCTGCCCGGCCGACCTGCCCGGGGCCGCCGCCCTGCCCGCCATCGCCCGGGACAACGCGACCCTCCGCTTCGACAGCGAGGTCGGGCTGCTCGCCGAGCAGGTGCGCGGCGCAGGGCTGTGCGTCCGCGGCGTGGGCGGGCGCGGTGCCGAGCTGGTCACGGGCAGGCCGTCCGGGGCCGACCTCGTGCCCGCCGTGCAGGGGTGCGCGCTCGTCGTCGTCGACGCCGGGCAGGTGCACCACGACGCGCGGCTGACCGCCGACCTCGCCCGGGTCGACGCGACGGTCGCCGAGGTCGTGGCAGCGGCCGACGGCGCCACCGTGCTGCTGGCCGGGCTGTCGGCGGTCAGCGAGGCAGGGGCGACCGACCGGCCGGTCGAGCACCTGCACGTGGCCGTCGCCGCCGGGCCGGGCTTCCCCCGCGGTGGGCTGGTGTCGGCCAGCACCCGGCGGGCGCCGTACGTGCAGGTCGTCGACCTCGCCCCGACGGTGCTGCGCCTGCTCGGGCTGCCCCAGCCGGAGGCCATGACCGGTCAGCCGTGGCGCGGCGGGCAGGAGCGGTCGTCGCGCGCGGAGCTGGTCGACCTGGACCTGCACGCCGGGCAGATGCGCGTCTGGACGCCCCGCTTCTTCGTCATCATCGTGGTGGCGCAGCTGCTGCTGTACGGCGCCGCGCTGCTGGTGCTGCGCCGGATCGAGCGCGACGGCGTCCGCAGCCGGGTCCGGCGGGCCGCCTCGCTCACGGCGCTCGCCTTCACGGCCGCCCCCGTCGCGACCTACCTGGCCGACCTGCTGCCCTGGTGGCGGGCCGACCCCGTGCTGCCCGCCCTGCTGGGGGCGGTCGCGCTGTGGGTCGGCGTCGTCGTCGCGGTCGCGCTGGCCGGGCCGTGGCGGCGGTCCCTGCTCGGCCCCGTCGGCGCGGTCTGCGGGGTGTCGGCGCTCGTCCTGGCCGCCGACCTCGTCACCGGCGCCCGCCTGCAGATGAGCAGCGTCACGGGGTACTCGCCGCTGGTCGCCGGCCGCTTCGCCGGCGTCGGCAACATCGCCTTCGCCGTGTTCGCCGCCTCCGCCCTGCTGGCCACCGCGTGCGCGCTGCACGGCCGCTCCCGGCGCACCGCCCTCGTCACGTGCACCGTCGTCGGGCTGGCGTGCGTCGCCGTCGACGGCAACCCGGCGTGGGGGAGCGACTTCGGCGGGGTGCTCGCACTGATCCCGGGCTTCGCCGTGCTCGGCATGCTGGCGGCCGGCATCCGGGTGAGCCTGCTGCGCCTGGCCGCGGTCGGGGCGGCGGCCGTCGCCGTCGTGGCGTCGTTCGCCGTCCTGGACTGGACCCGGCCCGTCGACGACCGCACCCACCTCGGCCGCTTCGTGCAGCAGGTCCTGGACGGCGACGCCGCCACCGTCCTGCAGCGCAAGGCCGCGGCCAACCTCGGCCTGCTCACCAGCAGCGTGCTCACCCTGCTGGTGCCGCTGCTGGTGCTGTTCGTCGCGCAGGTGGTGCTGCGGCCGCGCGGGCCCGCCCGCGAGGCGTTCCTGCAGGCGCCGGTGTGGCGCAGCGGGCTGGTCGCGGTGCTGGTCATGTCGCTCGTCGGGTTCGCCGTCAACGACAGCGGCGTCGCCGTGCCGTCGCTCGCGCTGTGCGTCGCGGTCCCGGCCGCGGTCAGCGTCGCCGTGCGGGCCTCCGGGCGCGGGCCCGACGGCGCGCGCCTGCGCCCTGCGGGGGCCCGGCCTCGCTAGAGTGGCGTCCCGTGCAGCGGGCGCCCGGCTCGCGCAGCAGAGCACGGAGGCCCCCCATGGCTCGATCGAGCAGCGCGGCCTGCCACCTGTTCGTCACCGGCGGCGTCGCCTCCTCGCTCGGCAAGGGGCTGACCGCGTCGAGCCTCGGCCGCCTGCTCAAGGCCCGCGGGCTGCGCGTCACCATGCAGAAGCTCGACCCGTACCTGAACGTCGACCCCGGCACGATGAACCCGTTCCAGCACGGCGAGGTCTTCGTGACCGACGACGGCGCGGAGACCGACCTCGACGTCGGGCACTACGAGCGCTTCCTCGACGAGGACCTGCACGGCAGCGCCAACGTCACGACCGGGCAGGTCTACAGCGCGGTCATCGCCAAGGAGCGCCGCGGGGAGTACCTCGGCGACACCGTGCAGGTCATCCCGCACATCACCGACGAGATCGTCGGGCGCATCCGCAGCCTGGCCACCGACGACGTCGACGTCGTCATCACCGAGGTCGGCGGCACGGTCGGCGACATCGAGTCGCTGCCGTTCCTGGAGGCCGCGCGGCAGGTCCGCCAGCAGGTCGGCCGCGACCGCTGCTTCTTCCTGCACGTCAGCCTGGTGCCGTACATCGGGCCGAGCGGCGAGCTCAAGACCAAGCCGACGCAGCACTCGGTGCAGGCGCTGCGCACGATCGGCATCCAGCCGGACGCCATCGTGTGCGCTCGGACCGCCCGATCCACGACGGCATCAAGCGCAAGATCGCGGCGATGTGCGACGTCGACCAGGAGGCCGTCGTGTCGGCCGTCGACGCCGCCTCCATCTACGACATCCCCAAGGTGCTGCACGCCGAGGGCCTGGACGCGTTCGTCGTGCGGCGGCTGGGGCTGTCCTTCCGCGACGTCGACTGGACCGACTGGGACCAGCTGCTGCAGCGCGTGCACGCTCCCGCCAGGAAGGTCAGCGTGGCGCTGGTCGGCAAGTACGTCGACCTGCCCGACGCCTACCTGTCGGTGACCGAGGCGCTGCGTGCCGGCGGCTTCGCCAACGACGCGAAGGTCGAGATCCGCTGGGTCCCCTCCGACGACTGCCAGACGCCCGACGGCGCCCGCAAGGCGCTCGACGGCGTCGACGGGGTGCTCGTCCCCGGCGGCTTCGGGGTGCGCGGGATCGAGGGCAAGCTCGGCGCCATGCGGCACGCCCGCGAGAACGGCGTCCCCGTCCTGGGGCTCTGCCTGGGCCTGCAGTGCATGGTCATCGAGGTGGCGCGCGACCTCGCCGGCATCGAGAAGGCCGGCAGCCTGGAGTTCGACCCGGCCTGCCCCGACCCGGTCGTCGTCGACCATGGCCGACCAGCAGGACGTCGTCGCCGGGGAGCGCGACATGGGCGGCACGATGCGGCTGGGGCTGTGGCCGACCGACCTGCTCAAGGGCTCGCAGGCCGCCCTGGCCTACGGCGACGAGCCCGCGACCGAGCGGCACCGGCACCGCTACGAGGTCAACAACGCCTACCGCCCGCAGCTCGAGGCGGCGGGCCTGGTGTTCTCCGGGACGTCGCCCGACGGCACGCTGGTCGAGATCGCCGAGCTGCCGCAGGACGTCCACCCGTTCTTCGTCGGCACCCAGGCGCACCCGGAGTTCCGCTCCCGCCCGACCCGCGCGCACCCGCTGTTCCGCGCGTTCGTGAAGGCCTCGGTCGACTGCGCCGAGGGCCGGATGCTGCCGCTGTGAGCGCCCGGCCGTGAAGCGCGGGCTGTTCCTGCCGGTCTTCGACGAGCTCAGCGACCCGGCCGTCGTCGCCGGGCTCGCGGCCCGGGCGGAGGACGCCGGCTGGGACGGCGTCTTCGTCTGGGACCACGTCCACTACACCCCGCCGGTGCGCGCGATCGCCGACCCGTGGGTGACCCTCGCGGCGATCGCGTGCCGCACCTCGCGCGTCCGGCTCGGCCCGATGGTCACCCCGCTGCCGCGCCGCCGGCCGGTCAAGCTCGCCCGCGAGGTCGCCACCCTCGACGCGCTGTCGCAGGGCCGGCTGGTCCTCGGCGTCGGGATCGGCGGGGACGGCGCCCGGGAGTTCTCCGGGGTCGGCGACGAGGCCGACGCCAGGACCCGCGGACGGATGCTCGACGAGGGCCTGGACGTGCTGCGCGCGGCCTGGACCGGCGAGCCGGTGCACCACCGCGGCGAGCACTACGTCGTCGACGGGCTCACCCTCCTGCCGACGCCGGTGCAGCCGGGCGGGCCGCCCGTCTGGGTCGCGGCGCGCTACGGCAACCCGGCACCGCTGCGCCGCGCGGCCCGGCACCAGGGCGTCTTCCCCATCGGGGTCCAGACGCCCGAGCAGCTCGCCGAGGTCGTCGCCGCCGTCGCGCCGGGGGAGGGCTACGACGTCGCGGTCGGCGGCCCGCCCGGCACGGACGAGGGCGGGTTCGCCGACGCGGGCGCCACCTGGTGGATGACGTCGTTCCCCGTCACGACGACCGTCGCGGACGTCGAGGCCGTCCTGTGAGGCGACTGCTCAGGCAGGGGCAGCGGTGGTTCTCGCACCTGGTGCACCGCGACCCGCTGCCCGAGGTCCACGACGTCTGGACCCGCACCGAGCGCGAGCTGCGGATCGAGGAGATCGAGGCGCGCAAGGCCCGCTACCTGCGCACGATCCTGCCGGCGATGGGCCTGGTGCTGTTCGGCTTCTTCGTGCCGGCGCCGACGCTCGTGCGGGTCGGCGCCCTCGTGGCGGCCGCCCTGCTCGTGCCGTTCGCGGTGGCGGCGACGGTGCCCCGGCGCTGACCGGGCAGCCGCCGAGCGGGCAGACTCGGCCCATGGCGCACGCGTACGAGGTCCTGTCCACGGAGCGGGTCTTCGACGGCCGGGTGATCAGCGTCGTCAAGGACACGGTCTCCATGCCCGGCGACACGTCCTCGCAGCGCGACGTCGTCGTCCACCCCGGCGCCGTCGGCGTGGTCGCCCTCGACGAGCAGGGCCGGGTGCTGTTCGTGCAGCAGTACCGCCACCCCGTCCGACGCCGGCTCGACGAGCTGCCCGCCGGGCTGCTCGACGTCGACGGCGAGCCGTCGCTGGCCGGCCGCGCAGCGCGAGCTGGTCGAGGAGGCCGGGCTCGCCGCCGACACCTGGCACGTGCTCGTCGACGCCCTCACCAGCCCGGGGATGACCGACGAGGCGATCCGGCTGTTCCTCGCCCGCGACGTCCGGGCCGTCGAGCGCGACGTGCAGGAGCACGAGGAGGCCGAGATGACGACGGCCTGGGTGCCGCTCGAGGAGGCCGTCCGGCGGGCCCTCGCGGGGGAGCTGGAGAACGCCATGGCGCTGCTCGGCGTGCTCGCGGCCGACCGGGCGGTGCGCGACGGCTTCGCCGGGCTGCGGCCCGCCGACGCGCCGTGGCCCGCCCGGAAGACGACGTCGGGCGCGCAGCCCGCGCGCGGGGCTTAGGGTCCGGCGCATGACGACTCTCGACGACGCCGCTGTCCGCCCCTTCGCCGAGGCCCACGGCGCTGCCGTGGTGGCCGGGGACATGGGCCACGTGCTCGCGGACATGACCCCCGAGGCGCAGGCCGGCGCGGGCCCGGTGGCCGGCGCGCTGCCCCAGCCGACGACGCAGGCCGAGGTGCTCTCGATCGAGCCCGCCGACGACACCGCCGTCGTGCACATCCGCTACACCGGCCCCGAGAAGGAGCTGACCGTCCGCTCGGTGTGGAAGCAGGTCGGCGAGCGCCCGCTCATCGTCGAGGCCACCCCCGCCTGACCGCTCGACCCAGGTCGACCCTGCTCGACCCGCTGTGTCCCGGGCGCGGTGACCCCGTCGCCCGGGACGTCCCGTGCCCACCCCTGCCCGCGACCCGGGCCCAGCCGAGGAGTCCCGTGCGTGTCGGTGTGCCCCGTGAGGTCAAGGACCACGAGTACCGGGTGGCGATCACGCCGTCGGGGGTGAAGGAGTTCGTCGCCCACGGCCACGAGGTCGTGGTGGAGAAGGACGCCGGCGTCGGCTCGTCGATCACGCGACGCGGACTTCGTGGCGGCGGGCGCGACGATCCTGGACTCGGCCGACGACGTGTGGGGCTCGGCGGACCTGCTGCTGAAGGTCAAGGAGCCGGTCGCGTCGGAGTACGGGCGGCTGCGCAAGGACCAGGTGCTGTTCACCTACCTGCACCTCGCGGCCTCGCAGGCCTGCACGGACGCGCTGCTGGCGTCGGGGACGACGGCGGTGTCCTACGAGACGGTCGAGCTGCCCGACCGGTCGTTGCCGCTGCTGGCGCCGATGAGCGAGGTCGCCGGGCGGATGGCGCCGCAGGTCGGGGCGCACTGCCTGGAGCGCGGTCAGGGCGGCCGCGGGGTGCTCATGGGCGGTGTCTCGGGCGTGCACGCGGCGAAGGTCGTGGTGCTGGGTGCGGGCGTGTCGGGGATGAACGCCGCGGCGATCGCGCTGGGGATGCAGGCGACGGTGCAGCTGCTGGACAAGAACGTCGCGCGGCTGCGCGAGGCCGACCGGATCTACCAGGGCCACCTGCAGACGGTGGCGAGCAACGCGCTGGAGATCGAGCGGGCGTGCCTGGAGGCCGACCTGGTGATCGGGGCGGTGCTGGTGCCGGGGGCGAAGGCCCCGACGCTGGTGAGCGACGAGCTGGTGCGGGCGATGAAGCCGGGTGCGGTGCTGGTGGACATCTCGGTCGACCAGGGCGGCTGCTTCGAGAGCACCCGCCCGACGACGCACTCGGACCCGACGTTCGAGGTCGGCGGCTGCGTCTTCTACTGCGTGGCGAACATGCCGGGGGCGGTGCCGCACACCAGCACGTACGCGCTGACGAACGTGACGCTGCCGTACGCGGTGGAGATCGCGAACAAGGGCATCCGGACGGCGGTCGCAGGACGACCCGGCGCTCGCGCTCGGCGTCAACACGGTCGCGCGGCCACGTCGTCTACGAGCCGGTCGCCGAGGCGCACGGGCTGACCACGGCGCCGCTGCTGGAGGTCCTGGTCTGACCGCGACGGCCGTGCCCGCGACCGACCCGCGCCTGTCCCCGGCGCGGGTCGTCGACGCCTACCTCGACCACCTCGCGGTCGAGCGCGGGCTGGCGGCCAACACCCTGCTGTCCTACCGGCGCGACCTGCGCCGCTACGTCGACCGGCTCGCGGCCCGCGGCATCGACGACCTGGCCGCCGTGGGCGAGCCCGACGTCGCCGACTTCCTCGCCGCGCTGCGCGAGGGCGACGAGCGACCACCGCCCGCTGGCGGCGACGTCGGCGGGGCGCGCGGTGGTCGCCGTGCGCGGGCTGCACCGGTTCGCGCACCGGGAGGGGCTGACGTCCGGGGACCCGTCGCGCGAGGTCCGGCCCCCGGCGCCCGCCCGCCGGCTGCCGCGGGCGCTGTCGGTCGAGCAGGTCACGGCGCTGCTCGACGCCGTCCCGACCGACACCCCGCTCGGGCTGCGCGACCGGGCGCTGCTCGAGCTGCTCTACGGCACGGGGGCGCGCATCTCCGAGGCCGTCGGTCTCGCGGTCGACGACCTCGAGCGCGGCACGGGCCTGGTCCGGCTGGACGGCAAGGGCGGCAAGCAGCGCATGGTCCCGGTCGGCTCGTACGCGCAGCGCGCCGTCGACGCCTACCTCGTGCGCGGCCGGCCCGCCCTGGCCGCCGCCGGCACCGGCACGCCCCGCGCTGTTCCTCAACGCCCGCGGCGGACGGCTGTCGCGCCAGTCGGCGTGGACCGTCCTGCGCGCCGCCGCCGCGCGGGCCGGCCTCGACGTGCTCGTCTCGCCGCACACCCTGCGGCACTCCTTCGCCACGCACCTGCTCGACGGCGGCGCCGACGTCCGCGTCGTGCAGGAGCTGCTCGGGCACGCCTCGGTGACGACGACGCAGGTCTACACGCTGGTGACCGTCGAGCGGCTGCGCGAGGTCTACGCGACGGCGCACCCCCGCGCGCTGCGCTGACCCGCCGCCGTTGCTCCGCGTGCGCGCGTGACCGTAGGCTCCCGCCGCAGCAGCCCACGGTGAGACGTCTGGTCGACCGTCTGTCGAGAGGGAGGGCACGGCGACCGTGAGCGCGTCAGACCGGCAGTCCGCAGCCCGGGTCTCCCCGGCGTCCCCCGGCCGCACGGTCTCGGTGCCCGCGTCCAAGGCCGGGCCGGTGCGCACCGTCCCGGCTCCGGGTGCCCGCGCCGGACGTCCCCGCCTGCCGGCGGCCGCGACGCGCGCGCCGGCCAAGGCCGCCGCTGCCGGCGAAGGCTCCGCGCGCGGCAGCCGGCCCCGGCCGAGCCGGCGGCGACGCGGAACGCACCGGCGGCGGGGTCCGCCCGGACGACGGCGGGCAGGACGACGGCGGCTCCGGCGAAGGCAGCCCCGAAGGCGGGCGCATCCCGCAGAGGCGCAGCCGCCCAGCCGGCGGCAGCGACGACGCCGCGACCGGAGAGCCCGGCGAAGAGCCCGGCGAAGGCCGGCGGCCAAGGCGAGGAAGCGCACGCCGGGGGCCACGGCGACCACGAACAAGGCCGCCACGCGCACGGCGACGGCCGACGCCACCCCCACGGACCCGGTGCCCGTCGACCGAGGCCCTGACGAAGGCGCCCGCCGAGACCGCGCCGCCGCCCCTCGAGGTCGTGCCCCCGCCGGCCGCCCCTCCCGCCCGCCCCGAGCCGGCCCCGGCCGCTCTCCGTCCCGCCCGTCGCCCTGCCCGTCGACCCGGACGGCGGCCTCGGTCCGACCGGCCGGCCCCGTCCGCTGCTGCCCGAGCCGGAGCCGCTGACCTCGCACGGGCCGGCCCGCGTGCTGGCGGTGTGCAACCAGAAGGGCGGCGTCGGCAAGACGACCAGCACGATCAACCTGGGCGCGGCGCTGGCCGGCTACGGCCGCGGGTGCTGCTGGTCGACTTCGACCCGCAGGGCGCCCTCGGCGTCGGGCTGGGCATCAACCCGCACCAGCTCGAGCGGACCGTCTACGACGTGCTGGTCGACCGCCACACCGAGCGTCGTCGACGTCGTCCAGCCCACGGGCGTCGAGGGCATGGACCTGCTGCCGGCCAACATCGACCTGTCCGCGGCCGAGCTGCACCTGTCGAACGAGGTCGCCCGCGAGCAGACCCTGCTGCGGGCGCTCGAGCCGGTGCTCGGCGAGTACGACGTCGTCCTCATCGACTGCCAGCCGTCGCTCGGCCTGCTGACGGTCAACGCGCTGACGGCGGCCGACGGCGTGCTCATCCCGCTCGAGTGCGAGTACTTCGCGCTGCGCGGCGTGGCGCTGCTCACCGAGATCGTCGACAAGGTGCAGTCGCGGCTCAACCCGAAGCTGCAGGTCGAGGGCGTGCTCGCCACCATGTTCGACGCCCGCACCGTGCACGGGCGCGAGGTGCTCGCCCGGGTCATCGAGGCGTTCGGCGACCGCGTCTTCCACACCGTGATCAACCGGACGATCAAGTTCCCGGAGACGACGGTCGCGGGGCAGCCGATCACCGTCTACGCGCCGAGCTCGGCCGGGGCGGAGGCCTACCGCGACCTCGCCCGCGAGGTGCTCGCCCGGCGCGCCGGCCGCGGCGCGCTGAGGTGCTGTACGCCCTGCGCGACCCGCTGTCGTTCCTCGTCCTCGTCCTGGTCCTTCGTCGTCGCCGTGCACGCTGGCCGGCTGGGTCGGCACTGCTCGCCGCGGGCCGCGCCGCACTCGCTGGAGGACCCGCGCCGACGCCGGCCCGACCCGCGCGCCCACCTCGACCCGTTCGGCACCGTCGCCGCGGCCCTGACCGGCGTCGGCTGGGCCCGGCCGGTGCCCGCTGCCCCGCGCGGGGTCGCCGCGCGGGTCGCGCTGGCCGGTCCGCTCGTCGCTGCTCGCTCGTCGCGGCCGGCCTGCTGCTCGGCGTTCGGCGCGCGTCGAGGGCAGCGTCGCCGCCGGGACGAGCGGCGCTGCAGACCGGCACCGGCGGCGGGGCCGCTGCTGCCGCGGGCGCTGCTGCTGGTCGGGCTGGTGCACCTGTTCGTCGGGCTGCTCAGCCTGGTGCCGCTGCCGCCGCTGGACGGCGGGCCGGCTGCTGTTCGCGCGCTCGCCCCGCACGCCCGGGCTGGCAGAAGGCCGAGCTCTACCTGGTCGAGAAGAACCTCGGCATCGTCGCGCTGCTGGTGCTCCTGCTGCTGCCGCTGGCCGGCCAGCAGCCGCTGCTGCTCGGCGCTGCTCAGCGCGGTGGGGGAGCCGCTCGTCCGGCTGCTGACCGGGCTGCGCGTGACGGCGCCCGCCGCCTTCCACGTCCGGCTCGAGGTCTTCGAGGGCCCGTTCGACCTGCTGCTGCAGCTGATCGGCAAGCACCAGCTCGACGTCACCGAGGTGGCGCTGTCGCAGGTCACCGACGACTTCATCGCCCACATCCGCGCGGCCGGCCCGCAGTGGGACCTCGGGCAGGCGACCGAGTTCCTCGTCGTCGCCGCGACCCTGCTCGACCTCAAGGCGGCGCGGCTGCTGCCCGGCAGCGCGGTGGAGGACGAGGAGGACCTCGCGCTGCTCGAGGCGCGCGACCTGCTGTTCGCCCGGCTGCTGCAGTACCGGGCCTACAAGCAGGCGGCCGCGCACCTCGCCGCGCTGCTCGCCGCCGAGTCGCCGCCGCTACCCCCGCACGGTCGCCCTCGAGGCCCCGTTCGCCGGGCTGCTGCCCGAGGTGCTGCTCGGGCTCGGGCGCGGCCGAGTTCGCCGCGCTGGCCGCCCGGGTGCTGGCCCCGCGACCGGAGCCGGTGGTCGCCGTCGACCACGTGCACGGCGGGACGGTCAGCGTCCGCGAGCAGGTCGCGCTGCTGCAGGAGCGGCTGCGCCGCACCGGCGGCGGGTCGTTCCGCGCCCTGACCGCCGACTGCGACGGGCACCCTCGAGGTCGTCGCCCGCTTCCTCGCCCTGCTCGAGCTCTACCGCGAGGGGCTGGTCTCCTTCGAGCAGGCCGAGGCGCTCGGCGACCTGCACGTGCGCTGGACCGGCCAGGACCGCACGCGTCGCGGGCCGCGGACGAGTGGACGACTCCCGGCGGACGGGGACGCGTCGTGAGCCTGCGCCGCGACGTCGAGGCCGTGCTGCTCGTCGCCGACGAGCCGGTGCACCGTCCGCGCTGCTCGCGCAGGTGGTCGAGGCCGGCCGAGCCCGACGTCGCCGCGGTGCTGGCCGCGCTGGTCGCGCGAGTACGACGACGCCGACCGCGGCTTCGAGCTGCGCCAGGTCGGCGGCGGCTGGCGGCTGTACACCCGGGCGAGCAGCGCCGACGCCGTCGAGCGCTTCGTCCGCGACGGCCAGCAGGCCCGGCTCACGCAGGCGGCGCTCGAGACGCTGGCCGTCGTCGCCTACCGTCAACCCGTCACCCGGGCCCGCATCAGCGCGATGCGCGGCGTCAACGTCGACGGCGTCGTCCGCACCCTGCTCGCCCGCGGCCTGCTCGTCGAGGCCGGCACGGAGGCGGGCTCGCGCCGCCACGACCTACCGCACCACCCCGCTGCTGCTCGAGAAGCTGGGGCTGGACTCGCTCGCCGAGCTGCCCTCGCTCGCGCCGCTGCTGCCCGAGATCGACGACCTCGAGCCCGACTCCTGAGAACCGCGTGCCGACATGGCAGAGCACGACGGAACGGCGTCGCGGGATCCGCCTGCAGAAGGTCCTGGCCGCCGCCGGCATCGGCTCGCGCCGCGCCTGCGAGGTGCTCATCGACCAGGGCCGCGTGTCGGTCGACGGCGAGGTCGTGCGCGAGCAGGGCCTGCGCATCGACCCCGAGACCGCCGTCGTGCGGGTCGACGACATGCGCATCACCACCAAGAGCGACATGACCTACCTCGCGCTGAACAAGCCCGAGGGCGTCGTGTCGGCGATGTCGGACCCCGAGGGCCGCCCGACCGTCGGCGACTACGTCGTGCACCGCAAGCCCGGGCTGTTCCACGTCGGCCGGCTCGACGCCGAGACCGAGGGCCTGCTGCTGCTCATGAACGACGGCGAGCTCGGCCACCGGCTGAGCCACCCGAGCTACGTGATCCCCAAGACCTACCTCGCCGAGATCATCGGCCCGGTCGCCCGCGACGTCGGCCGGACGCTGCGCGCCGGCGTCGAGCTCGAGGAGGGCATCGTCGCGGTCGACTCGCTTCAAGCTCGTGCACAGCCTGTCCAACCGCGTGCTCGTCGAGGTCGTGCTGCACGAGGGCAAGAAGCACGTCGTGCGCCGCCTGCTCGCCGAGGTCGGGCACCCGGTGCAGCGGCTGGTGCGCACGGCGATCGGCCCGGTGTCGCTCGGCAGCCAGCGCTCGGGCAAGCTCCGGGCGCTGACCCGCGACGAGGTCGCCGCGCTGTACGCCGCGGTCGGTCTCTAGGCTGACGGCGTGGCGGTGCGCGCGGTCCGCGGGGCCATCCAGGTCGACGACGACGACCGGCAGCAGGTGCTCGACGCGACCACCGAGCTGCTGCAGGCGGTGCTCGACCGCAACGACGCTCGTCCAGCGACGACCTCATCAGCGTGCTGTTCACCGCGACCCCCGACCTGCGCTCGGAGTTCCCGGCCTACGCCGCGCGCCAGATGGGGATCACCGACGTCCCGCTGATGTGCGCGTGCGAGATCGCCGTCCCGGGCGCGATGCCGCGGGTGCTGCGGCTGCTGGCCCACGTCGAGACCGACCGGCCGCGCGCCGACGTCCGCCACGTGTACCTGCGCGGGGCCGCGCAGCTGCGGACCGACCTGCCGACGTGACCGCCGACGTCCTGGTCGTCGGCACCGGCCTGATCGGGACGAGCCTGGGCCTGGCGCTGCAGGGCGTCCGCGACGTCGCCCTGGCCGACGCCGACCCGGCCGTGCTCGCCCGCGCCGTCGCGCGGGGTGCCGGTCGCCCGCTCGACGCCGGGGAGTCCGGCGCGGCTCGTCGTGCTGTGCACGCCGCTGCCGGCCCTGGCCGCCGGGCTCCGGGCCGCGCAGCGCGCCCACCCGGACGCCGTCGTCACGCACGTCGGGAGCGTCCAGGCGTCACCGCTGCGGGCGGCCGAGCAGGCCGGGTGCGACCTCGCGCGGCTGTGCGGCGGCCACCCGATGGCCGGCCGCGAGGCGTCCGGTCCCGAGGCGGCGGAGGCGGCGCTGTTCGCCGGCCGGCCGTGGTTCGTGTGCCCCGCACCGCAGACCACCGAGCGAGCGCCGTCGAGGCCGTGCGGCAGCTCGCCGTCGAGCGTCGGCGCGACGCCGGTCCGCACCACGCCGGAGCGCCACGACGCGACCGTCGCCCTGGTCAGCCACCTGCCCCAGGTCGTCGCCAGCGCCCTGGCCGCGCAGCTGCTGCAGCGCCCCGACGACGCCGCGCGCGGCCGGGCCCGGGCTGGTCGACACGACGCGGCTGGCCGGCAGCCCGGCTGCGCTGTGGCACGACGTGCTGTCGGCCAACGCCGCGCACGTGGCCCCGCTGCTGCGGGCGGCCGCGCGGGACCTGCTCGCCGTCGCCGACGGGCTCGCCGACGCGGGGGACCTCGCCGCCACCGACGACCTGCTGCTGCGGGGCGGCCGCGGGCGGGCGCTCGTGCCGGTGAAGCGCGGCCAGCACGACCGCGACCTGGTGCCCGTGCGGGCCGTCCTGCCCGACACCCCCGGCGCGCTCGCGGACGTGCTGCACGTCGCGGGGCGAGGCCGGCGTCAACGTCGAGGACGTGCGGCTCGACCACCTGCCGGGCCGCGCGCAGGGGACCGTCGAGCTGGTGGTCGCGTCCGCCGCGCGCGCTCCGCTGGAGCGGGCCCTGCGCGAGCGCGGCCTCGTCGTCGCCGGGAGCGACGCGCCTGCTCGGTAGGCTGGGCAGGACTGCCGCCCGGGGAGTCCGGACCAGACGGAGGCACGGTGAGCGACGCCCCGCGCGAGCTCGGCCCCGACGACGTCCGCCGCGTCGTCGCCCTCGACGGGCCCGCCGGCTCGGGCAAGAGCACCGTCGCCAAGGCCGTCGCCCGCCGCGCTCGGGCTGGCCTACGTCGACACCGGCGCGACCTTCCGCGCCGCCACCCTCGCGGTCCTGCGCGACGGCGGCCCGCTCGACGACGTCGACCGCGTGCGCGAGGTCGTGCTCGCCGCCGACGTCGCGCTCGTCACCGACCCGGCCGCTCCGCGGGTGCTGCTCGCCGGCGAGGACGTCAGCGCCGCCGTCCGCGGGCCGGACGTCACCGCCGCCGTCAGCGCGGTCAGCGCCGTGCCCGAGGTCCGCGCCCGGATGCTGCAGGTGCAGCGCGCCGCCTGCGCCGGCGGCGCGGTCGCCGAGGGCCGCGACGTCGGCACCGCCGTCGCCCCGCACGCCGTGGTCAAGGTCTTCCTCGACGCCGACCCGCAGGTCCGCGCCGCCCGCCGCGCCGGCGACACCGACGCCGGCGTGGAGGCGGGCGGTGGCCGACCTGGTGCAGGCCGTCGCCGCCGACCTCGCCCGCCGCGACGCCCTCGACAGCGGGCGCGCCAGCAGCCCGACCGCGGCCGCCGACGACGCCGTCCACCTCGACAGCACCGCGCTCGGGATCGACGAGGTCGTCGCCCGGGTGCTCGAGCTCGCGCAGGCGGCAGGGCTCCGGCCGCCGGCGTGAGCACCCCGCAGGTCGCGCCCCGGCGGCGCGCCACCGGCACACGGCAGGACTGGCTGGTCGCCGGCTGCCGCGCCCTCGGACGGTTGACGGCCCGCACCCTGTTCGCCCTGTCGGTCGAGGGCACCGCGCACGTGCCGCGCACCGGCGCCGTGCTGCTGGCCGGCAACCACACCGGCTTCGTCGACGGCCCGCTGGTCTTCCTGCTGGCCCCGCGGCCGGCGTCGCTGCTGGCCAAGTCCGAGATCTTCGCCGGGCTCGGGGCCGCGCTGTTCGGCTGGCTCGGCCTGGTGCCGGTCCACCGCGGCCAGGCCGACCGCGACGCGCTGCGCCAGGGCCTGGCCCTGCTCGCCGTCCGGACGGGCGCTGGGCATCTTCCCGGAGGGCCGCCGCAGCACCGGCACCCTCGAGGAGATCACCGACGGGCTGGCCTACCTGGCCCTGCGCAGCGGCGCGCCCGTCGTGCCGATCGCCGTCGTCGGCACCGCGGAGGCCTGGCCGAAGGGCTCGCCCGTGCCCCGGCTGCGGCGTCCGGTCCGGGTCGTCTTCGGCGCGCCCGTGCACGTCGCAGGTCGACGGCGACCCGCGCGCCCGCCGCACCGTCCGCGCCGCGGCCGAGCAGCTGCGGCTCGCCCTGCTGCGGCACCTGCAGGACGACCCACCGGCACCGCGTCCCCGGAACCGCACCTCGAGGAGGGGACGAGCATGACGCTCAACGACGCCCTGGACGACGCCCGCGCCGACCAGCCCGTGCTGGCCGTCGTCGGGCGGCCGAACGTCGGCAAGTCCACCCTGGTCAACCGGCTCATCGGCCGCCGCGAGGCGGTCGTGCAGGACGTCCCCGGCGTCACCCGCGACCGCGTCACCTACGAC
This sequence comes from uncultured Actinomycetota bacterium, assembly GCA_963815615.1. Classification (GTDB taxonomy): domain Bacteria; phylum Actinomycetota; class Actinomycetes; order Mycobacteriales; family SCTD01; genus RYN-122. The sequence goes on from CAWFHF010000001.1 coordinate 307,406, forward strand.
GCGCAGTGGCGCGGGCGGCGCTTCACCGTCGTCGACACGGGCGGCTGGGACGCCGACGCGCAGGGGCTGGCCGCGCAGGTGTCGGCGCAGGCCGAGGTGGCGATCGCCGCCGCCGACGCCGTGCTGTTCGTCGTCGACAGCACCGTCGGCGCGACCGACAGCGACGAGGCCGTCGTCAAGGTGCTGCGGCGCAGCAAGAAGCCGGTCGTGCTGGCGGCCAACAAGGTCGACGACGAGCGCGGCGAGGCCGACGCCGCGTCGCTGTGGTCGCTGGGCCTCGGGCAGCCGTACGTCGTGTCCGCGCTGCACGGCCGCGGGAGCGGCGACCTGCTCGACGCCGTCCTCGAGGCCCTCCCGCAGACGCCGGCGGAGCGCTTCGACGAGGAGCAGGGCCCGCGCCGCGTGGCGCTGCTCGGCCGCCCCAACGTCGGCAAGTCCTCGCTGCTCAACCGGCTCGCCGGCGAGGACCGCGTGCTCGTCGACGACGTCGCCGGGACCACCCGCGACCCGGTCGACAGCATGGTCGAGGTCGGCGGGGAGACCTGGCGGTTCGTCGACACCGCCGGGCTGCGCCGCCGCGTCGCGCACGCCTCCGGCGCGGAGTACTACTCCTCGCTGCGCACCCAGTCGGCGCTGGAGGCGGCCGAGGTCGCCGTCGTCCTGCTCGACGCCAGCGAGCCGATCAGCGAGCAGGACCAGCGGATCATCGCGATGGCGGTCGAGGCGGGCCGCGCGCTGGTCATCGCCTTCAACAAGTGGGACCTCGTCGACGAGGACCGCCGGCTGACGCTGGCCAAGGAGATCGACCGCGAGCTGGCCCGCGTGCAGTGGGCGCCGCGGCTGAACGTCTCGGCCATGACGGGACGCGCCGTCGACAAGCTCGCCCCCGCGCTGCGCACCGCGCTCGAGGGCTGGGAGACCCGCATCTCGACCGGCCGGCTCAACACCTGGATGAGCGAGCTCGTCGCCGAGACGCCGCCGCCGGTGCGCGGCGGCAAGCAGCCCAAGGTGCTGTTCGCCACCCAGGCGGGCACCTCGCCGCCCCGCTTCGTGCTGTTCACCAGCGGGTTCCTCGAGGCCGGCTACCGCCGCTTCATCGAGCGCAAGCTGCGCGAGGACTTCGGCTTCGCCGGGACGCCGATCGAGGTCAGCGTCCGGGTGCGCGAGAAGGGCAAGAAGGTCTGAGCCGCTGCTAGGGTCTGGGCGTCCCACAGGCGTCCGCGCCTGGGGCGGGCTGTAGCGCAGCTTGGTAGCGCACTTGACTGGGGGTCAAGGGGTCGCAGGTTCAAATCCTGTCAGCCCGACGTACGAGCGAGGGGTCCGCCGCGAGGCGGGCCCCTTCTCCGTGGAGCAGGCAGGAGGCGCGCCGTGACCGCTCCGCACCCGGTGGCCGGGTCGCCCGCGCTGCGGGTGGAGCCGATCACCCGCGCGCACGCCGTGGCGGTCTGCGCCTGGCGCTACCCGCCACCCGACGACCGGTACGACATGACCGCGGCCGACCCCGCCGCGCTCTGCGCCCCCGACGGCGGCTTCGTCGCCGTGCTCGCCGGGAGCACCCTCGTCGCCTTCCGCTCCTTCGGCGCCGACGGTCGCGTCCCCGGCTGGCCCTACGACGACGACGCCCTCGACACCGGCGGGGGCCTGCGGCCCGACCTCGTCGGCCGCGGGCTGGGCCGGGCCGTGGTCGCCGCCGGGCTCGCCTCCGGCCGGGAGCGCTTCCGGCCGGCGGCCTTCCGGGTCACGGTCGCCGCGGAGAACGTGCGCGCCCTGCGCACCGTGCGGGCGCTGGGCTTCGCCGACGTCGGGACGTTCCCCGCGTCGCGCGACGGTCGGCCCTTCGTCGTGCTGCGGCGCCCGGAGGGCTGAGGCTCAGCCGGCCGTCCGCGTCGCCCAGGCGCGGCGCAGGGTCGCCAGCAGCGTGTCCGCGCTCTGCGCTCCGGGCACCACGAAGCGGCCGTCGAGCAGCATGGTCGGGACGGCGGTGATCTCGCGGCGGGCGGCCTCCGCCTCGTCGGCGCGCACCTGTTCCGACCAGCGGTCGCCCCCGAGGACCTCGGCGACGGCTCCGGCGGCGAGCCCGGCCTCCCCGGCGAGGCGCTGCAGGGTGGCGGGGTCGCTGAGGACCTCGCCCTCGGCCAGGTAGGCCCGGGTCAGCCGCGCCGCCAACGCCGACTGGCACCCGTCGGCGCGCGCCTGGTGGAGCAGGCGGTGCGCGTCGAAGGTGTTGGCGGGGCGGACGAGGTCGAAGCGCGCCTGCACCCCTGCGCGCTCGGCGGCCTCCGACAGGCGCGCGACGGCAGCACGCCCTCCGGCCTGGCTGGACCCCTGCTTGCGGGCCAGCAGCGCGTCGTACCGCCCCTCCCGGACGGCGGGCGCCCCCGGGTCGAGCTCGAAGCTGCGCCACACCACCTCGACGTCGTCGGCGTGCTCGAAGCGGGCCAGCGCGGCGTCGAGCGCGGCCTTCCCGATCGCGCACCAGGGGCACACGAGGTCCGACCACAGGTCGACCCGCAGCACGGTGGTCATCGCTCGAGTGTGCCCGCAGTGGGACGAGCCCCCACCCGCACGCCCCGACGGTGGTCGCCCGGCACGTCGGCCCGCTCCCGGCGCGCCGCTACGGTCCGTCCATGATCTCGTCGCGCACCCGCTCGGAGCCGCTCGTCGCCGACCTCGTGGTCTCCGTCTGGGAGGGCTCCGGCCCACCCGTGCTGGGGCTGGCGGGCCTGGGCAGCAGCGGCCGGACGTTCGGCCCGCTCGCCGAGGACCTCGGTGACCGGCACGTCGTGTCGCCGCACCTGCGCGGTCGCGGGGGCTCCACGGCCGCACGGGGCCGAGCGGGCTGGCCGGCCACGCCCGCGACGTCGCCCGGGTGCTGAGCGAGCTCGACCTCACCGACGTCGTCGTCGTCGGGCACAGCATGGGCGCCTACCTGGCCCCGCTGGTGGCCCGCGAGGCGGCGGGCCGGGTGGCCCGGCTGGTGCTGGTCGACGGCGGCGTCCCGCCGAAGCTGCCGTTCTTCATGGGCCCGCGGATGACCCGCTTCGCGTTCGGCCAGCAGATGAGGAAGCTGGACCGCGACTGGGAGAGCGTCGAGGTGCTGGCCGACAAGAAGCTCGGGCCGCTGCTGGTCCGCCGCCCCGAGCTGCGCGACCGGCTGGTGCACCTGCTCGCCGAGGACTTCGCCGGCGAGCCCGGCCGCATGCGTCCCCTGGTCGACCCCGCCCGTTGCGTCGACGACGCCGTCGACACGTTCTTCGGCCCCGGCACCACCGCCGCGCTCGAGGCGCTGGCCGTCCCGGCGCACCTGGTCGCCGCGACCGACGGGACCAAGGACGGGGCCAAGCCCTTCCTCGCCGACGCCGTCGTCGAGGCCTGGACCTCCCGGCTGCCGCTGCTGACGGCCGAGCGGGTCCAGGCCAACCACGCCACCGTGCTGTTCTCCGACGAGGTGCTGGCCGCCGTCCGCGGCTGACGCTCGGAGGGGGTCAGCCCCCGTCGACGACGACCCAGGCCACGCCCCGCACGACGACGATCGTCACGCCCAGCACCACCGGCAGCGCCCAGCCGATCTGCCGGCGCGGCCACAGGCGGCGGGCGACGACGGCCACGAGCGCGAGCAGCACGAGCAGGCGCAGGACCACGCCCGCAGGCTAGGCGGAGGTCGTGCGGGGGCCCATCCGCTCGGCGTGGACCGTGCACAGCCGCACCACCTGGTCGCGGCCGCCGATGTGCAGCGCCACGCCCTGGGCCGCGGGCAGGTCGCAGCGGGCAGCCACACAGGGGTCGACCGCGACGGTCGAGGGCTCGCTGACCTCGGGCAGGCTGTTGCTCGGCACGCGGCAGGGCTACCCCTGCCCGTGCGCGGGCAAGCCCGGCGAGCCGCCCCGCACGACCGCCGGGGCGGGGCCCCGCTCGGTAGGGTGCGGCAGTCCCGGCGGGGACGACAGCGATCGGAGGCACGTGGCGCGCACCGCCGAGCAGCGCACGGCCAGCAGCGAGGCCGCGCCCTCGGACCGCATCTGGACGGTGCCGAACCTGCTGTCGGCGCTGCGCCTGCCTCGGCGTCCCGGTCTTCCTCTACTGGACGCTCGTCACCGAGCAGGACGGCCGGGCGATCCTGCTGCTCATGGCCGCGGGCATCAGCGACTACCTCGACGGCAAGATCGCCCGCCGCTACGGCCTGTTCACGCCGGCTCGGCCAGCTGCTCGACCCGCTCGCCGACCGCGCTCTACATCCTGGCCACGCTGCTCGCGCTCGTCGCCCGCGACGGGCTGCCGCTGTGGTGGGCGCTCGCGCTGATCAGCCGCGACGTGTTCCTGGGCCTGTTCTTCTTCCCGCTGCGCCGGCGCGGCTACGGCCCGCCGCCGCGTGCACTTCCTCGGCAAGGCCGCCACGTTCAACCTGCTCTACGCCTTCCCGATGCTGCTGGCCGCGCTGCCCGAGCGCGACGACCTGCTCGTCCACCGTCTTCCGGCCGCTCGGCTGGGCGTTCGCCGCGTGGGGCAGCACCCTGTACTGGTACGCCGGGATCCTGTACGTCGTGCAGGTGCGTGCGGCTGCTGCGGGACGCCGGTCGTCCCGCGCGCGCGGGGAGCGCGGGGGAGCGGCGTCGTGAGGGCGGTCGTCATGGCGGGCGGCGAGGGCACCCGCCTGCGCCCCATGACGGCCAACCAGCCCAAGCCGCTCCTGCCGGTCGCGAACCGGCCGATCATGGAGCACGTCCTGCGGCTGCTGAAGCGCCACGGCTTCGACGAGACCGTCGTGACCGTGCAGTTCCTCGCCAGCCTGGTCCGCACCTACTTCGGCGACGGCGACGAGCTCGGGATGCACCTGTCGTACGCGACCGAGGAGACCCCGCTCGGCACCGCCGGGCTCGGTGAAGAACGCCGAGAGCGCCCTGCGCGACGACACCTTCGTCGTCCTCAGTCCGGCGACGCCCTCACCGACATCGACCTCACCGCCCTGGTCGCGCGCGCACCGCGAGCGCCAGGCGCTCGTCACCGTCTGCCTCAAGCGGGTGCCCGACCCGCTCGAGTTCGGCATCGTCATCACCGACGAGGAGCAGCGGATCGAGCGCTTCCTCGAGAAGCCCACCTGGGGCCAGGTCTTCAGCGACACCGTCAACACCGGCATCTACGTCATGGAGCCGGAGGTCTTCCGCTCGGTCGCCTCCGGGCGCTCGGTCGACTGGTCGGCCGACGTCTTCCCCGAGCTGCTGCGCCAGGGCGCCCCCGTGTACGGCTACGTCGCCGACGGCTACTGGGAGGACGTCGGGACGCACGAGAGCTACCTGCAGGCGCAGGCCGACGTGCTCAACCGTCAGGTCGACGTCGACATCGACGGCTTCGAGGTCGCACCCGGCGTGTGGATCGGCGAGGGCGCCGACGTCGACCCGGACGCCGTCGTCAAGGGACCGGTCTGCATCGGCGCCTACGCCAAGGTCGAGGCCGGCGCGATGCTCGGCGAGCACACGGTGCTGGGCGCGAACGTCGTCGTGAAGGGCGGCGCGGTCCTGCAGCGCGCCGTCGTCCACGACAACGTCTTCATCGGCAGCCGGGTCAGCCTGCGCGGCTGCGTGATCGGCAAGAACACCGACGTCATGCGCGCGGCCCGGGTCGAGGAGGGCGCCGTCGTCGGCGACGAGTGCGTCGTCGAGGAGGAGGCCTACCTGTCGGCGGGCGTGAAGGTCTACCCGTTCAAGACCATCGAGGCCGGCGCGGTCGTCCACACCAGCGTCATCTGGGAGAGCCGCGGCACCTCGGCCCTGTTCGGACCGCGCGGCGTGTCCGGGCTCGTCAACGTCGAGATCACGCCCGAGTTCGTCGTCCGGCTGGCGTCGGCCTACGCGACGACGCTCAAGAAGGGCGACGTCGTCACCACCTCCCGCGACGCCTCGCGCGCCGCCCGGGCCTTCAAGCGCGCGGTCATCGCCGCGCTGACCGCGAGCGCCATCGACGTCGAGGACCTCGAGGTCGCGCCGCTGCCGGTGCACCGCTTCGCGACCGCGACGTCGCTGGCCAAGGGCGGCATCGTCCTGCGCACGACGCCGGGCGACCCGCAGTCGATCGACATCGTCTTCCTCGACGAGCACGGCGCCGACCTCTCGCAGGCCGCGCAGCGCAAGCTCGAGCGGGTGTTCAGCCGGCAGGAGTTCCGGCGCGCCTTCCCCGGCGAGATCGCCGAGCTGTCCTTCCCCGCGCGCACCGTCGACGTCTACACGCAGGAGCTGCTGCGCACCGTCGACACCTCCGGGGTGGCCGAGGCCCGGCTCAAGGTCGTGCTGGACACCGCCGGGGGAGCGGCCGCGCTCGTGCTGCCGAGCCTGCTCGGGCGGATCGGCGTCGACGTGCTGACCGTGAACAACCGGCTCGACGAGACCTCGACCACCGAGACGCTGGCGGACCACCTGCGCGACCTGCAGCGCCTGGGCGAGCTGGTGTCGAGCTCGCGGGCGGCCTTCGGGGTCCGCTTCGACCACGTGGGGGAGCGGCTGTCGCTGGTCGACGAGCGCGGCGAGCTCGTCCACGACGACCGCGCCCTGCTGGTGCTGCTCGACCTCGTCGCTGCGGAGCGCCGCGGCGGCCGCATCGCGCTGCCGGTGACGACCACGCGCGTCGCCGAGCAGGTCACCCGCTTCCACGGCACCGGGATCACCTGGACCTCGACCTCGCCCGACGACCTCACCCGGGCAGCCGGGCACGGACGGCGTGGTGTTCGCCGGCGACGGCCACGGCGGCTTCGTGCTGCCGGAGTTCTCCCGCTCCATCGACGGCGTCGCGGCCTTCGTGCGGCTGCTCGGGCTGGTCGCCCGCACCAAGCTCACGCTGTCGCAGATCGACGCGCGCATCCCCGTCGCCCACGTCGTGCAAGCGCTCCGTCCCCACGCCCTGGGCCGCCAAGGGCGGCGTCATGCGGGCCGTCGTGGAGGCCGCGGCGGGGCGGCAGGTCGACACCACCGACGGCGTCCGGGTGGTCGAGCCGGACGGCAGCTGGGCGATGGTCCTGCCCGACCCGGCCGAGGCGGTGACCCACCTGTGGGCCGAGGCGGCCACCACCGACCGGGCCGCCGCGCTGCTCGACCGGCTGGGCCGAGGTCGTCCTCGACGCGGGCGAGCTGACGCTCTCCCGGGAGCCTCGAGCTGAGGCAGGATGACGGCGTGCCGCCCGTCGCCCCGCCGCCCGCCCGCGTCGACCGGTCGATGTCGCTGCTGGTCGACATGATGAGCGACACCCTGGACGGCAGCTACCGCGAGGCCGCGGCCCGCCGGGCCGGCCGGGAGGCGACCGCCACCGCCAGCGGGTCGCGGGTGCGGCGGCGCACCGTCGTGCCCGTTGCTCGTCGTGCTCGGGGTGCTCACCGGCACCGCCGCCGCCCAGGTGCGCAGCCAGGGGCGCGCCGTCGACGACGGGCGGGCCGCCCTGGTCGCCGAGGTCGCCCGGCGCACCGCCGAGTCCGACGCGCTCGCCGCCGGTCTCGAGCAGCTCCGCGCCCAGCTGGCGCGCGGAGCAGGCGCAGGCCCTGGGGACGACGTCGGCGGGGCAGAGCGCCGGGCAGGAGCTCGCCGCGCTCGAGCTGCGTCGGCCACCGTGCCGGTCACCGGCCCCGGCGTCGTCGTCCGGCTCGACGACGCCCCGGCCGCCGACGCCCCTGCCGATGCCCGCGGCGGGCAGGCGGCTCCCGGGCGGGTGCTCGACCGCGACCTGCAGGACGCCGTCAACGGGCTGTGGGCCGCCGGCGCGGAGGCGGTCTCGGTCAACGACCTGCGGCTGTCCGCCCTGACCGCCATCCGCAGCGCCGGGGAGGCGGTGCTCGTCGACTTCCGGCCGCTGAGCCCGCCGTACGTCGTGCGGGCCGTCGGGGAGGCCAGCGGCCTGGAGCGGCGCTTCGTCACCGGTGCGGCCGGACGCCGGCTGGCCACCTACCCGGGGCTGTACGGCATCGGCCTCGAGGTCCGCCGGGCCGACCGCCTGTCGCTGCCCGCCGCCGGCGTCCCCGACCTGCGGGCGGTCCGCACCCCGTGATCCCCGCCCTCGCGCTCGTGCTCGGCGTCGTGCTCGGCCTGGTCCTGGAGCCGACCGTCCCGCCGCGCTGCAGCCCTACCTGCCGATCGCCGTCGTCGCCGCCCTCGACGCCGTGTTCGGCGCGGTCCGGGCCCAGCTCGACGGGATCTTCGACGACCGCGTGTTCGTCGTGTCCTTCGTGAGCAACGTCCTGGTCGCCGGCCTCGTCGTCTTCCTCGGGCGACCAGCTCGGCGTCGGGGGGCAGCTGTCGACCGGCGTCGTCGTCGTCCTCGGCATCCGCATCTTCTCCAACGCCGCCGCGATCCGGCGGCACGTCTTCCGCGCATGAGCAAGCAAGAAGGGCAAGGGCGGGCGCAAGGGCGGCCGGCCGCAGCAGCGACCGCAGGCCGCCGTGCAGGCACCGGCGGCGCGGCCGGTCGTGGCTCCGCGGGCCGAGCCGGTGGCGGCCGTCCCGGCGACCCCGGCGGCTCCGGCGACTCTGCCGACCCTGCCGACCTCGCCAGCGGACGTCGCGCCGCCGGTCGTCGAGCGCCCGCCCGCCGTCGCGGGGCCGCCGTCGGTGGTGGCCGCGCCGCGCACCGGCGAGCGCCGCCGCACCCCCGTCGAGCCGGCACCCGCGCCGGCACCCGCCGACGCGCCCACGCCCGCCCCGACGCCGGCCACAGCCGCCGCCGCCACCGGCGGCTCCGCGCTGTCGGCCCTGCTGCGCCCCCGGCTGCGCCGGGTCGACCTCGCGGTGGCCGCGCTGCTGGCGCTGCTCGGCTTCGCCGTGGCCGTGCAGGTGCGCTCGACGCAGGACGACGGCGCTGCTGGCGTCGGCGCGCCAGGAGGACCTGGTGCGCATCCTCGACGACCTGAGCAACCGCAGCGACCGGCTGCGCCGCGAGACCGCCGCCCTGACGGCGGCCCGCGAGCGGCTGACCACCGGCTCGCGACCGCGACCGGGCGGCGCTCGAGGAGGCGCGGCGCCGGGCGCAGGTGCTGGGCGTGCTGGCCGGCACGGTGGCCGCCGACGGTCCGGGCCTGGTGCTGACGCTCACCGACCCCACGGGCGAGGTCGGCGCCGACGACCTGCTCGACGCCCTGGAGGAGCTCCGCGACGCCGGCGCCGAGGCGGTGCAGGTCGAGGGGTCGGGCGGGACGGGCCCGGTGCGCGTCGTCGCGTCGACCAGCTTCCTGGAGCGCGACGGCGGGGTCGAGGTCGACACGGCGCTGCTGCGCCCGCCGTACGTCTACACGGTGGTGGGCGACCCCGCCACGCTCGCGGCCGCGCTGGCCATCCCCGGCGGCGTGACCGACAGCGTCGAGCAGCAGGGCGGGTCGGTCACCGTGGAGCGCCGCCCGAGCGTCGTCGTGGGCGCCTTGCGACCGCTCGAGCGGCCTCGTTACGCTCGCCCGGCCGCGTGACCCCGGACCGAGCGCCGGGGGCCCGGCACGGTCCGGTGCCGTCCGCGCCCCGGCCGCTCCCGCGCTGCCGCGCACGACCGAGAGGCCCCGGTGAACCCCGACGACCTGCAGTACACCGCCGAGCACGAGTGGATCCGCTTCGCCGACGGCGGGACGCGGGCACCGCCCGGCTGGGCATCACCGCGTACGCGCAGGAGGCGCTCGGCGACATCGTCTTCGTGACCCTGCCGGCCGTCGGCACCGAGCTCGAGGCCGGGCAGTCGCTCGGCGAGGTGGAGTCGACCAAGAGCGTCTCCGACGTCTACGCCCCCTTCGCGGGCACCGTGACGGCGGTCAACGACGCGCTCGACGGCAACCCCGAGCTGGTCAACTCCGACCCCTTCGGCGAGGGCTGGATGGTCGAGCTGCGCCCCTCCGACGGCGCCGTCGACGGCGCCGCGCTGCTGGACAAGGCGGCGTACGAGGCGCTCCTGCCGTAGCCCACGAGCACCCTCGACCTGCGGTCGAGGGTCAGGAGGGGCTGTCCTCGAGGAGCGGTTGACCCTCCGCGCGGGCGGACACTACGGTCGGCAACCCCGGGCACGCGCCGGGAGGCTCCACCGGACGCAGGGTCCGGGGGCCACGACGGGAGGCGGGCGACCCACGTGTTCTGCACGCAGTGCGGACAGCAGAACCCGGACGACAGCCGCTTCTGCGCCCGGTGCGGCGCGGCGGTGAGCCGTCCCGCCTCCGGCGAGTCGGGTGCCGTCGAGACCACGTCGACCATCTCGCTCGCCGCGCTCGAGGGGGCGCTGGAGGGCGCGCTCGAGGGCGAGTCCGCCGCGCCGACCGTGGAGTCCGCGCCCGAGCAGGCGTCGGTCGAGTCGCTGCCGCCGGGGAGCGCCCTGCTGGTCGTCAAGCGCGGGCCGAACGCCGGGAGCCGCTTCCTGCTCGACGAGGTCTCCACCACGGCCGGCCGCCACCCCGAGAGCGACATCTTCCTCGACGACGTCACCGTCTCCCGCCGGCACGCCGAGTTCCTGCGCGAGGACGGCGGCTTCACGCGTCCGCGACGTCGGCAGCCTCAACGGCACCTACCTCAACCGCGAGCGCATCGACAGGCGCGCCGCTGGCCGGGGGCGACGAGGTGCAGATCGGCAAGTACCGGCTGGTGTTCCTCGCCGGGCCGCGGGCCGGCGAGGGCTCCTAGGCCGTGACCGCGGTCGAGGGGCTGCCCGCGCGGGCCTTCATGAGCATCGGCGAGGTGCTGGCCCAGCTGCGCCAGGACTTCCCGGACATCACGATCAGCAAGATCCGCTTCCTCGAGGCGGAGGGGCTGGTCGAGCCCGAGCGCACGGCGTCGGGCTACCGCAAGTTCAGCCGCGAGGACGTCGGGCGGCTGCGCTACGTGCTGTCGGCCCAGCGCGACCAGTACCTGCCGCTGCGCGTCATCAAGGAGCACCTCGACGCCATCGACCGCGGGCCTCGAGCCGCCGCCGACCGGGCCGGCCGGGCCGCGGGTGCCGCGCGCGCTGGTCGCCGCCGAGGGCCTGCCGACGCCGGACAGCCTTCCGCACCGACGCCACCGAGGTGCGCCTGTCGCGGCGCGAGCTGCTCGACGCGGCCGGGCTCACCGAGCCGCAGCTCGAGCAGCTCGAGCAGTACGGCCTGCTCGGCCCGCGCAGCGGCACCAGCCACTACGACGGCGACGCGCTGGTGGTCGCCAAGACGGTCGCCGAGATGTCCCGCTTCGGCATCGAGGCGCGCCACCTGCGCCCGTTCAAGGCGGCCGCGGAGCGCGAGATCGGGCTCGTCGAGCAGGTCGTCACCCCGCTGGTGCGGCAGCGCAGCCCGGAGGCCCGCGCGCGGGCCGACGAGGTCGCCCGCGAGCTCGCGGCGCTGTCGGTGAAGCTGCACGCCACGCTGGTCCGCGCGGGCCTGCAGCCCGGCCTGCGGCGCTGAGCGGTCCCGCCCCTGCGGGGTAGGGTCGCAAGGGTCAGCAGGACGGCGAGCAGGAGGACCCGTGGACGAGCAGTCGCAGGCCGGCGGGGCCGACCTCAGGGAGCTGTCCGTCGTGGGGGTCCGGGTCGAGCTGCCGAGCCAGCAGCCGATCGTGCTGCTGAAGGAGGTCGACGGCGAGCGCTACCTGCCGATCTGGATCGGGGCCGTCGAGGCCACCGCGATCGCCTTCGCCCAGCAGGGCGTCGTCACGGCGCGGCCCATGACGCACGACCTCATGCGCGACCTGCTCGAGGCCTTCGACCGCCCGCTGCGCACGGTGACGATCACCGAGCTGCGCGAGGGCGTCTTCTACGCCGAGCTGGCCTTCGAGGGCGGCGCCACCGTGAGCGCCCGGCCGTCGGACGCGATCGCGCTCGGCCTGCGCACCGGCGCGAGCATCCGCGGCGCGGAGGCGGTGCTGGCCGACGCGGGCATCGCGATCCCGGACGAGCAGGAGGACGAGGTCGAGAAGTTCCGCGAGTTCCTCGACAGCATCTCGCCCGAGGACTTCGAGAAGGACGTCCTGACCCTCGCCCCGAGGTAGAGGGTCGCGACGCGCCGGGCGAGAGCGTTGACCTCGGCGTCGAGGCCTCCCTAGCGTGCGCGCTCCAGGCAGGCGGCCGGTCCTCGCGGACCACGTCGCGGACGAGAGGCTCCAGCGGTGGACGACAACGACACCGGACGACGGGATCGCCGAGGCCGTCGTCGACGGCGTGCCCGGCCGTCCCGTGCTGGGCCTGCAGGGCTCGCTGTTCGAGGACCTCCCGCTCGCCGAGCAGCCCGGGGGCACGCCCGAGGACATCGGCTACCGCGGCCCGACGGCCTGCGCGGCCGCCGGCATCACCTACCGCCAGCTCGACTACTGGGCCCGCACCGGGCTGGTCGAGCCGAGCGTCCGCGAGGCCGCCGGCAGCGGCACGCAGCGGCTGTACTCCTTCCGCGACATCCTCGTCCTCGAAGATCGTCAAGAAGCTGCTCGACGCCGGCGTCAGCCTGCAGAACATCCGCACCGCCATCGGCACGCTGCGCGACCGCGGCGTCGCCGACCTCGGCGAGATCACGCTGATGAGCGACGGCACCACCGTCTACGAGTGCACCAGCGCCGACGAGGTCGTCGACCTGCTGCAGGGCGGCCAGGCCGTGTTCGCCATCGCCGTCGGCCGGCAGGTCCGCGACGTCGAGGGGAGCCTGGCGCAGCTGCCGGCCGAGCGGGCCCAGCCCGGGGCCGAGGCGCCGGTCGTGGCGGAGGACGAGCTGTCCCGCCGCCGTCGCCGCACCACCGCCTGACGGTCGGCCTGACCGCTCGGGCCCGGCCGGCTGAGACCGGTCGCACAGCGCGCGTCGAGGGGCCGGACGGCGCGTCGCCGTTACCCTGGCGGGGCCGACGACCCCCCGCGGGAGAGACCCCGGACCGCCAGTCCGGGGCGCCGAAGGAGCACCACCTCCCCGACACCCTCTCAGGCACCCAGGACCGCGAGGGTCAGGCACCTCTGGAGAGCGGGCGCCCGCGCGCCCCACCGACGGAGAAAGCCGGCTGCCCGCCCTGCTGCAGGGGGACGGCCGGTGAAGCTCTCAGGTAGCCGTGACAGAGGGGGAGGACCCGCCCGGCGCTCGCGCGCCCTCCGGAAGGTCCCCCGATGTCCCAGCGCGACAGCCTGCGCGAGCTCGAGCAGTCCGCCCCCTTCGCCGGCCGGCACATCGGCCCGACGGAGGACGAGCAGGCCAAGATGCTCGCCGTCGTCGGCTACGGCTCGGTCGAGGACCTGGCCGCCGCCGCCGTCCCCGACGTCATCAAGGCGACCGAGGGCCTGACGCTGCCGGCCGCGGCCTCCGAGCCCGAGGTGCTCGCCGAGCTGCGCGCGCTCGCGGGCCAGAACACGGTCACGACGCCGATGCTGGGCCTGGGCTACTCCGGCACCCACACCCCGCCGGTGGTGCTGCGCAACGTCATGGAGAACCCGGCCTGGTACACGGCGTACACGCCCTACCAGCCGGAGATCAGCCAGGGCCGGCTCGAGGCGCTGCTGAACTTCCAGACGATGGTCGCCGACCTCACCGGCCTCGCCCTGTCGGGCTCCAGCCTGCTCGACGAGGGCACCGCGGCGGCCGAGGCCATGACGCTGTGCCGCCGCAGCAGCAAGGCCCCCGCCGACGCCGTGTTCGTCGTCGACGCCGACGTGCCACCCGCAGACCGTCGCCGTCGCTGCAGACCCGCGCGCTGCCGCTGGGCATCACCGTGCAGGTCGCTCGACCTGGCGGGCGGCCTGCCCGAGGGCGACGTCTTCGGCGTGCTGCTGCAGTACCCGGCGAGCAGCGGCGCGGTCCGCGACCCGCGCCCGGTCATCGAGGCCGCGCACGCGCGGGGCGCCCTCGTCGCCGTCGCCACCGACCTGCTCGCCCTCACCCTGCTGACCCCGCCCGGCGAGCTCGGCGCCGACGTCGCCGTCGGCAGCAGCCAGCGCTTCGGCGTCCCGCTCGGCTACGGCGGCCCGCACGCCGGCTACCTGGCCGTGCGCAAGGGCCTCGAGCGCTCCATGCCCGGCCGCCTCGTCGGCGTGAGCGTCGACGCCGACGGCGACCCCGCCTACCGGCTGGCCCTGCAGACCCGCGAGCAGCACATCCGCCGCGAGAAGGCCACCAGCAACATCTGCACCGCGCAGGTGCTGCTCGCCGTCATGGCCGGCATGTACGCCGTCTACCACGGTCCCGAGGGCCTGGCGACCATCGCCCGGCGCACCCACCGCTACGCCGCGCTGCTCGCGCGCCGCCGCTCGGCGTGCGAGGGCGCGCTTCTTCGACACCGTCACGGCGACCGTGCCCGGGCGGGCCCGCGAGGTCGTCCGGGCGGCCGCGCAGGCCGGCGTCGACCTGCGCCTCGTCGACGACGACACCGTCGGCATCAGCACCGACGAGACGACGACGCGCGCCCACCTCGACGCCGTCGTCGCCGCGTTCGGCCGCGAGCAGCAGGACTGGGACGCCCTCGACGCCGCGACCGCCGACGCGCTGCCCGCGGACCTGCTGCGCACCAGCCCGTACCTGACGCACGAGGTCTTCTCCAGCCACCACAGCGAGACGGCGATGCTGCGCTACCTGCGGGCGCTGGCGGACAAGGACCTCGCCCTCGACCGCACGATGATCCCGCTCGGCTCCTGCACGATGAAGCTCAACGCGACCACCGAGATGGAGCCGGTCACCTGGCCGGAGTTCGGGGCGCTGCACCCGTTCACCCCGCGCGAGAACGCCCGCGGCTACCACCGGCTCATCGCCGACCTCGAGGGCTGGCTCGCCGAGGTCACCGGCTACGACCGGGTGAGCCTGCAGCCCAACGCCGGCAGCCAGGGCGAGTTCGCCGGACTGCTGGCGATCCGCGGCTACCACCAGGCCAACGGCGACACCGACCGCGACGTCTGCCTCATCCCGGCGAGCGCGCACGGCACCAACGCCGCCTCCGCCGTCATGGCGGGCATGCGCGTCGTCGTCGTCGGCACGACCCCGACGGGCGACGTCGACGTCGACGACCTGCACGCCAAGATCGAGCAGCACCGCGACCGGCTGGCCGCGCTCATGGTCACCTACCCGAGCACCCACGGCGTCTTCGAGGCCGCGATCACCGACATCTGCGCCGCCGTGCACGAGGCGGGCGGGCAGGTCTACGTCGACGGCGCCAACCTCAACGCCCTCGTCGGGCTGGCCAAGCCCGGCAAGTTCGGCGCCGACGTCAGCCACCTCAACCTGCACAAGACCTTCTGCATCCCGCACGGCGGCGGCGGTCCCGGCGTCGGCCCGGTCGCGGTCCGCGAGCACCTCGCGCCGTACCTGCCGAACCACCCGCTCGACGCCGAGTGCGGGCCCGCCACCGGCCCCGGCCCGATCAGCGCGGCGCCCTACGGCAGCGCCGGCATCCTGCCGATCAGCTGGGCCTACGTCCGCCTCATGGGCGCCGACGGCCTGACCCGCGCGACCCAGGTGGCCGTGCTGACGGCGAACTACGTCGCCAAGCGGCTGCAGCCGCACTTCCCGGTGCTCTACACCGGCGAGGGCGGCCTGGTGGCGCACGAGTGCATCGTCGACCTGCGGCAGCTGACCAAGGACACCGGCGTCACCGTGGACGACGTCGCCAAGCGGCTCATCGACTACGGCTTCCACGCGCCGACGATGAGCTTCCCGGTGGCCGGGACGCTGATGATCGAGCCGACCGAGTCCGAGGACCTGCGCGAGCTCGACCGCTTCTGCGACGCGATGATCGCGATCCGCGCGGAGATCGACGAGGTCGCCAAGGGGACCTGGCCGGTCGAGGACAACCCGCTGCGGGGGGCGCCGCACACGGCGTCGTGCGTGCTGGGGGAGTGGGACCACCCGTACGGGCGCGAGCTCGCCGCCTACCCGGCAGGCGTCTCGCGGACGGGGAAGTACTGGCCGTCGGTGCGCCGCATCGACGGGGCCTACGGCGACCGCAACCTGGTCTGCTCGTGCCCGAGCCCGGAGGCCTACGAGGGCTAGGCGACGCGGACGGCTCCCCGCTCGTGGCTGCGGCGCGGGCGGGGGAGCGGCCGGTGCGGGGCGACCGACGTGCCGTCGGGCAGGATCTCGCCGGTGTCCTCGAACACGACGACGCCGTTGCAGAGCAGGCTCCACCCCTGCTCGGGGTAGTGGCAGACCACGCGGGCAGCGTCGTGGTCGAGCTCGGTGGCCGAGGGGCAGGCGGGTACGTGCTGGCACATGGCGGTGCTCCGGGGGTGGACGGGTGCGCTTCCTGGTGTGATGTTCGTCTCGGCCGCCGGGGTGGACGTCTGGATGGCCCGTTGTGACCGTCTGCCCGCCGGGCCGTCCGGAGCAGTGGGCGGGCCCGCTGCGCGAGGTCGACCGGCTGGAGTGGCGACAGGGCGACCCTGGCACGCCGGCGCGAGCTGCTGGAGGGCTTTCTCGGCGGAGCACGCCTCGCGGCCGCGGCGACGTCGGCGTGGCCCTGCTCATCGGCGCCGTGGGGTGCGAGCTGCTGGCCGGCCTGCCTCCGGGCCTGCCGACGCCGGTCCCCGCGGTGCCCGAGCTGGTGGCCGTGGCCGTGGGCCGGGGAGCCGCTGCGTCCGCGCCCCGGGGGGCGGCCGTGGGGGAGTGGTCTGCCAGCTGGTCGGCCGCCGACCACGCCGACGCCGTCGAGCGGGTGCGCGCGGCGATCGCGCGGGGCGAGGTGTACCAGGCCAACGTCGTCGGGCACCGCCGCGCGCCGTACACCGGCGACCCCCTCGCGCTGGCCGGCGCCGTGGCGGCCCTGCCGCGGGCGTCCTACGGCGGGACGCTGTCGGGGCAGGGGTGGGCGGTCGGGTGCGCCTCGCCGGAGCAGCTCGTCCGGGTGGTGGGCGACCGGGTGACGACGGTGCCGGTCAAGGGGACCTCCCGCGACGCCGGGCGGCTGCGGGCCAGCCTCAAGGACCGGGCCGAGCACGTGATGATCGTCGACCTCGAGCGCAACGACCTGTCCCGGGTCGCCGTCACCGGGATCGGTGGAGGTCGAGCAGCTCTACGACGTCGCGCCGTGGTCGGACCTGTTCCACGCCTCCTCCCGGGTGGCCGCCCGGCTGCGCCCGGACGTGCCCGTGCTGGACCTGCTGGCCGCCCTGGCGCCCGGCGGCTCGGTGACGGGGGCGCCCAAGCGGGCGGCCTGCGGCCTGGTGGCGGAGGTCGAGCGGGTCGGGCGGGGACCGGCCATGGGCGCGTTCGGCTTCCTCTGGGCCGGCGGCCTCGACCTCGGGCTGACCATCCGCACCGTCGCGCTCGACGGCGACGAGGTGCACCTGTGGGCCGGCGGCGGCATCACCTGGGGGAGCGACCCCGCCGACGAGGTCGCCGAGGCCGAGGCCAAGGCCGCCCCCGTCCTGCGGGCGCTCGCTCAGGTGCGCCCCTCGTCCTCCTGAGCCTGCTGCAGCAGCGGGGCGTCCCCTGGTGCTGCGGCCCAGCGGGCCCGCAGCACCCGGTGCCCGGCCCGCTCGTAGGCGTCGCAGACCTGCTCGTCGTCGTCGACCACCACCGCGACGACGCGCCCGCGGGCCAGCCGTGCCAGCAGCGGTGGCTTGGTCAGCCGGGCCGGCCGCCGGTCGGTGCCGGAGCGCATCGACAGCTCGCCCTCGGGCAGCCCGTGGCGCGCGAGCCAGGCGAGCGTGTCGGCGCGGCAGCGCTCCGGCCGACCGGTCACGTAGACGACGTCGCAGTCCTTCGCGCTCTCGCGGGCCAGGGCGACGCCCTGCGCGAGCGGCGGGTCGTCGACCGCCGCGGCGAAGAAGGCGTCCCAGTCCTTGGGCCGCCCGGAGACCAGGTGCAGCCGGTGCCTCACGTCTGCCAGGACTCCGTCGATGTCGAAGACAGCGAGCGGTCGATCCGGCACACGGGCCAGCCTAGGACTAGACGGACAACCACCCGAGCGGGTAGTTGGGTCGCCCGGCCTGCTGCCCGAGAATCCCAGTGGAACACCCCCAGGGACGGAGACCCGACATGCGCATCACCGATCTGCCGGTCACGACGCCGCTCACCGCGACGAAGGCCCGCGACAAGAAGACCGAGAGCGGCGCGTCGTCGACCCCGACCCTGGTCCCCAGCGGCCGGACCGACAGCACGCAGCACCCCGACGAGGTCGCGGCCGCCGCGCTGCAGAAGGCGGCGACGTCGGCGCAGGCCACCCGCGTCGTCAGCGCCGAGAACCAGCGCGCCAGCGAGAGCGTCCGCGGTGACATCGACCCGCGCCGCATCGTCCTGACCTAGCCTCCGCACCCTCCGCCCCGCCCCGCCCGGCTGATGCCGTGCGGGGCGTCGGCGCGCCCGGCGCCGTTCCGGCCGGTCCGGGTGGGAGGGTCGGGGCTCGGCGCGAGCGGGGGAGGACGGCATGGCAGGACAGCGGCGCAGGTCCACGGGCAGCGCGCGCAGCGCACCCGTCGACGAGGGGGCCCAGGAGGGCGCCGCCGCCCGGGGCGGGGTCGCCCAGGACCTCCCGACGTCCGCCGTGCGCAGCACCGACCCGGCTCTGCCCGGGGAGCCGCCGTCCGAGCCTTCGGCTGAGCCGTCCGGCCCGCCGGCCAGGGTCACCGTCCCCGAGTCGCACGTCGTCTACGTCTCGGTCGCCGACGCTGCCCGGCGCACGGGCGCGTCGCTGTCGTCGGTCCGGCTGTGGCTGCGGGACGGCAAGGTGCGCAGCCGCACCGGCACCGGGCCGCGCGGCGAGCGCGTCGAGGTCGCCGTCGCCGACGTCGAGATGCTCCGGTCCGCCGAGCCTGCTGCCCCGGGGCCGGGACCTGCGCCGGCCAGGCGGTCGGCGCGACGGCGGGCCGACGTCGGCGTGACCGTGCGTCGCGACGAGGCCCCCGGGGGACAGCTGGTCCCGCTGAGCGCCGTCGAGGCCATGGAGCGGCTGGCGGGGGAGCTCTACCTGTCCGGGCAGCGGGCCGCCCGCGCCGAGGCGGTCGCCGAGCTGCGCGAGAACCGGCTGGCCGACCTGCAGCAGGAGGTCGAGGACCTGCAGCGCGAGGCCACCGGCCTGTGGGAGCAGAACCAGGAGCTGCTGCGCCGGGTGGCGGTCGCCGAGGCCCAGGTGCAGGCAGCGCCCGCGCAGCAGGGCGGGTCCGGCCGCTGGTGGGGCCGGCGCTAGACACGCCGAGCGGCCGGCCCTCCGGGGAGGACCGGCCGTCAGGGGGACGTCAGGAGCCGTAGATGCGGTCCGGGAAGTCCTCGCTCTGCTGCGGCAGCTGCGGCTGGATCGTGTCGTCGAGGAAGGCGCCGAGGTTGGCGTCGTCGGCGGCGGCCCGCAGCTCGTCGAGGTGCGCGAGCCGGGCGGCGACGTCGGCGCGCAGGCCGTTGAGGGTGACGACGTGGTCGTCGATGACCTCGGACAGGCGCGTCACCTCGGCGACCTCGTCCTCGATGCTCGAGACGAGGTCGCGCAGGGCGGCGGCCAGGCTGCCGGCCGGGGCCTCGGCTCCGGCGCTGCCCTTGCGGCGGCCTCCGGACTTGCGCGGGGTGGGCTGCTCGTCGTCGGGCTGGTCGTCGGCCACGGGGTTCCTCCAGGAGATCGGGTCAGTTGACGGATCATCCTGCCAGGAAGCGGCCCGGGGAGTCAGGCGAGAGGCGCTTCGTTGTGTCGACCTGACATAGTGTCGATTATCGGCGAACCGCCAGGAGCGGGCTGGCGGAGGTCTCAGGCAGGCAGGCGCAGGAAGCGGACGTCGCCGGTGTGCACCCGCCGCACGACGACGGCGCCGTGCTGCGCGCTGCGTCCCACCATGAAGCCCGAGCCCGCGTACAGGTACACCTGCGACGCCGGCGCGTCGTAGACGACGAGGTCGCCGACGCGCAGCTGCGGGCGCGCGACCTGCAGGCCGCGGGCGACCAGCGCCTGTCGCTCCGCGGGCAGCGTGCGACCCCCGGCGGTCCGCCAGGCGTCGCGGACGACCGAGACGTCGGTGCCGGCCTTGCTGCCGCTCAGCGCCTTGAGCGCGGCGACGGCCTGGAGCGCGACGGCCGACGACGGGCGGGCCTGCGACGCCGGGAGGTCGGGCAGGGCGCGGACGGCGGCGGTGGTGCTGGTCGTCGTCGGGGCTGCGACGGGGCGGGCGGTGGGCCCGGCGGTGGCCGTGGGCTTCGCGGTGGCTGTCGGCTTGGTGGTGGCCGTGGGCTCGCGGTGGCGTCGGCTTGGCGGTGGCCGTGGGCCTGGCGGTGGCTGTCGGCCTGGCGGTGGCCGTGGGCCTGGCGGTGGCCGTCGGCTTGGCGGTGGCGGTCGGCCTGGCGGTGGCCGGGAGCCCGGCGGTGGCGGCCGTGGTGGCTGTGGGCCTGGCAGTGGCCGTGGGCCTGGCAGCGGCCGTCGGCGCGGTCGCCGTCGGCCTGGCGGCCGTCGTGGGCTTCGTGGACCCCGCCGTCGGCCTCGCGGAGGCGGTGGGCTCGGTCGTCGCCGTCGACCCCGCGGAGACCGGCGCCTTCGGCGCACCGCCGCCCGGGGCCGGCCGGGTCGCCGCGGCGTTCGTCCCGGTGCCCACCGTCGCGTCCGGCGCGGTCGGGACGTCGACGGCCGCGGGGTCGTCCGACACCTCGCCGACCGCGCCGTCCGCGGGAGCAGCCGGCGCCGGGGAGGCGGCGGGTGCCGGCGGGCGGCGTCCACGGGGTCACCGGCGGCATGTCGGGGCGCGGCACCCGCCCGTACCGGACGACGGGTGCGGACCACAGCGCCCGCTCGACGACGCCGCGCTTGGCCGAGGAGGCGTCGACGATCCGGCCGTCGCCGACGTACAGGGCGACGTGGTCGACGGGCTCGCCGTAGAAGACGAGGTCGCCCGGAAGCAGCTGCTCGCGCGGGACCGGCACCGCCCAGCGCTGCTGGTCACGGGAGACGCGGGGCAGGGTCACGCCGCCGGCCTCGTGCCAGACGTAGGAGGTCAGGCCGCTGCAGTCCCAGCTGTCGGGCCCGGTCCCGCCCCAGGTGTAGGCCTCCCCGACCTGCTGGCGGGCCAGGGCCAGGACGGCGTCGACCGGGGTGGCGCTCCCCCCGGCGGCGACCAGCAGGGGCAGGGCCGTGCCGGCCGCGGCGGTCAGGACGGCGAGGCCGCGGAGCCGTCGCCGGCACCGGTCTCGGACCGACATCTGTCGGTGGGACACGGCGCGCCTCCTGGGATTCCTGTGACTGCTGGTGTAGTGCCTGTCGGCACGCCAGCGCCCGGACTGCAGCCGGAGGTCCGACGGGCCCGCCGGAGCGGCGTCACAGGAGCCGCCCTCGGGTGTCCGGCGGGCGGGACGGGGAATCCTCGCGGTCGTCCGCTCGTTGTCCAGAGCGACACCCGACCGGGAGGCCCCCCATGAGCGACCGCGTCCTGCGAGGCACCCGCCTCGGGGCAGTGAGCTACGAGAGCGACCGACACACCGAGTTCGCTCCCCGCACCTCTGCCGCCTACGACTGCCCGCGCGGGCACACCGTCGAGGTGCCCTTCGCCGCCGAGGCCGACGTCCCGCCGACCTGGGAGTGCCGGGTCTGCGGCAGCACGGCGCTGCTGCGCGACGCCGAGCAGCCCGAGGCCAAGAAGGGCAAGCCCGCGCGCACCCACTGGGACATGCTGCTCGAGCGCCGCAGCGTCGCCGAGCTCGAGGAGGTCCTGGCCGAGCGCCTGGCCGTCCTGCACGAGAACCAGGGCAAGGTGAAGGCCGCCCTCAAGGCCGGCAAGAAGTCCGCCTAGCCCTCCCCCGCACCTGCTGCCGAGCCGCGTCCCCTCGAGGGCCGCGGCTCGTGCTGTCCCTACCCGTCGACGACGCGCCCGGAGCCCGGCCGCCGTCGGCCGCCCAGCACGCGCCGGGCGGCGTAGGCGGTCAGCCGGCGGCGCAGCAGCACCCGCGTCGGCGGCACGACGCACAGCAGCCCGACGGCGTCGGTGACGAAGCCGGGCGTCAGCATCAGCGCCCCGCCGAACACGACCAGCGCGCCGTCGACGACCTCCGCCGTCGGGACGCTCCCCCGCCCGGTGGCGGCGCGGAACGCCGTCCAGGTGCGCCGCCCCTCGCGCCGCAGCAGGTAGCCGCCGATCAGCGAGTCGAGCACGAGCAGCCCGACCGTCCAGCCCGCGCCGATGACCTGGCCGACCTGGATGAGGACGTAGATCTCGACCAGCGGGACGACGACGAGGGCGGCCAGCAGCAGCGGCACGGCGCTCAGCCCCGGCGCTGCGGGAGGCGGTTGCGGGAGCGACGGCTGGTCAGCCCCCACCAGGTGACCCGCCAGAGCGCCTCGACGACGATGTCGCGGCTCATCTTGGACTCGCCGCGCTCGCGCTCGACGAACGTGATCGGCACCTCGACGACCTTGTGGCCGGCCTTCCAGGCCTGCCAGGCGAGGTCGACCTGGAAGCAGTAGCCCTGGCTGCTGACCTCGCCCAGCGGCAGGCCGTCCAGGACGGGGCGGCGGTAGGCCCGGTACCCGCCCGTGGCGTCCTTGAGCGGCAGGCCCAGCATGAGCCGGGTGTAGGCGTTGCCGCCGCGGCTGAGCACCTCGCGCGACCTGGGCCAGTTCACGACCTCGCCGCCGGGGACCCAGCGGCTGCCGAGGACGACGTCGGCGTCCTGCAGCCCGGCGAGCAGGCGCGGGAGCTGCTCGGGGGCGTGGGAGCCGTCGGCGTCCATCTCGACGACGACGTCGTAGCCCTGCTCGGCGGCCCAGGCGAACCCGGCGACGTAGGCGGCGCCGAGGCCGGCCTTGCTGGTGCGGTGCAGGACGTGCGCCCAGTCGGTGCGGGCGGCGAGGTCGTCGGCCAGCTGCCCGGTGCCGTCGGGGCTGCCGTCGTCGACGACCAGCAAGTGCGCGCTGGGCACGGCGGCGTGCAGCCGCTCGGCGATCTGCAGGACGTTGTCGGCCTCGTTGTAGGTCGGGACGACGACGAGGACCCGCTCGAGCCCGGTCACCGGCGCACCGCCGCGAGCAGCAGCCCGGCCACGCCCAGCGCGACGAGCGCGACCTCCGGCAGCAGGCCGAGCCGGGTGGCCAGGGTGCGGGCGGAGCGGGCGGGGACGGCGGCGACCAGGACGTCGCGGGTGAAGACCCGGCTGCGCGCCACGACGTCGCCGTCGGGCGCGATCACGGCGCTGAGGCCGCTGGTGGCGGCGACCAGGACGGTGCGCCCGTGCTCGACGGCGCGCAGCCGGCTCATGGCCAGCTGCTGGCTGGTCTCACCGCTGCGGCCGAAGGTGGCGTTGTTCGTCTGCACGACCAGCATCCTGCCGCCTGCGCGGACGGCGTCGCGCACCAGTCCGTCGTAGGCGACCTCGAAGCAGATGACGTCGCCGACCGCGACCGGGCCCACCTGCAGCAGCCCGGTGCGGCGTCCCTGCGCGAAGTCGCGCGGGATGAGGTCGACCTTGTCGGTGACCCGGCGCACGAGCGAGCGGTACGGGACGTACTCCCCGAAGGGGACGGGGTGCTGCTTGACGTACCGCTCCCCCGGCCCCGTCACCGGGTCCCAGACGATCCCGGCGTTGCTCACCTGGTCCCCCGGCCCCTGCAGCACGGCGCCCACCAGGACGGGCACCCCGATGGTCCGGACGGCGTCGTCGATGAGGGCGTAGGCGTCGGGGTCGGTGAAGGGGTCGAGGTCGCTGGCGTTCTCCGGCCAGACGACGAGGTCGGGCGCGGGGACGCGCCCGGCGGCGACGTCGGCCGCCAGCTGCAGGGTGGTCGCGACGTGGTTCTGCAGGACGGCGGCGCGCTGGGCGAAGGCGTCCAGGCCGAGCCGCGGGACGTTGCCCTGCACGACGGCGACGGTCGAGACCGGGCCGTCGACCGGCAGCGGCACCAGCAGGCCCGACAGCGGCACGGCGAGCGCCACCAGGGCCGGGAGCAGGGCGCGCGCGGGCCGGCGTCCGCGCAGGCCGGCGGCCAGCAGCAGGGACCCGGACAGCGCGACCGCCCCGGTCACCAGGGGTGCTCCCCCGAGCGCGGCCAGCGCCGTGAAGGGCGTGTCGGCCTGGCTGAAGGCGAGCCGTCCCCAGGGGAAGCCGCCGAAGGGCAGCCGGTCGCGCAGCGCCTCCTGGCCGGCCCAGAGCCCGGCCCACCACAGCGGCCAGCCGGGCGTGCGGGCGGTCCGCGCGAGCGCGGCGCCGAGCGGCAGGAAGAACAGCGCCTCGAGCAGGGCGAGGGCGAGCCAGGCGGCGGGCCCGGCGACGGCGCCGGACCACTCGACCAGCGGCAGGAACAGGGCCAGCCCGCGACAGCAGGCCGGCGAGGGCGGCAGGACGCAGCGGCAGGTCGCGGCAGGCGAGCCCGAGCAGGGCGACCCCGACGGGCGCCAGCACCCACAGCCCGACCGGCGGGAACGACGCGTAGAGCACCAGCCCGGCGACGACGGCGAGCGCGTACCGGGGCAGCGCCCGCGGGACAGTGGGCAGGGGCGCCGGGGGCCCGGCGGGGGGCGCCGCGGTCGCCGTGCTGCTCACCCGTCCAGTCTGCGGCAAGCGTCGCCCGGGCCCGCCGCTGCGAGGATCCGCCGCGCGGCGGCGACCCGGGCCGGGCCACCCTTCGGACCGACCCGCAGCCCACTGGGGGTGGACGGCGTGCCGTTGTCTACTGGGCGCCCGGTCCCGGGTCGGGGGACCGCCCCACCCGCCTCCGCACCGGCTCCCACCTGCACGTCGCGCCCGGCCGACCGGCTCGTCCGCGGGGCGGGGCGGACCTCGGGGGACGCGGAGCGTGCAAGGCGAGGGTGGCGAAGGGCGTTGCTGGTGGGCGAGCGCGACCCTACCCAGGGGTAGCGCGGCGGTGTCAACACCCCGCTGACCTGCGGGAACGGGTGAAAGCGCAGGTCAGCGGGGGTGCTCAGCCGAGCAGGTCGTGCACGGTCCGGCCGGCGACGACGGTGCGCAGGCAGGTGGGGTCGGGGGCGTCCAGGTCGGGCAGCCCGGCGACGCCGGCCCGCGGGTCGGTGGACCAGCCGGCGACGCGCTCGTCGGGCACCTGCACGACCAGCTCGCCCTCGACCTGCCAGACGGCGAAGGTCGCGGGCGCCCCGGGGACCAGCTCGCCGGCGCCGTCGATCCGCGCGGCGCGCCAGCCCCCCCGGGTGTGGGCGCTGAAGGCGGCCCGGGCCGACAGCCCGCTGCCGGGGGTCCGGTGGGCGACGGCGGCGCGCAGGGTGCCCCACGGGTCGAGCGGGGTGACGGGGGCGTCGGACCCGAGGGCGAGCGGCACGCCGGCGGCGGCCAGCGCCGCGAAGGGGTTCATGCCGCGGGCCCGCTCGGCGCCGAGCCGCTGCACGTACATCCCGTCGGGCCCGCCCCAGCGCGCGTCGAACACGGGCTGCACGCTGGCCACCAGCCCGTGGCCGGCCATCCGGGCGATGAGCGGCCCGTCGAGCATCTCGGCGTGCTCGACCCGGTGGCGGGCGGCCCGGACGGCGTCGGCGCCCACCTCGGCGGCGGCCAGGTCGACGCCGTCGAGCACCGCGGTGAGCGCGGCGTCGCCGATGGCGTGGAAGCCCGCCTGCAGGCCGGCCCGCGTGCAGGCGGCGACGTGCCGGCCGACCTGCCCGGCGTCGAGGTAGGCGTGCCCGGAGCCGTCCTCACCGAGGTAGGGCTCGCAGAGGTGGGCGGTGCGACTGCCGAGCGCGCCGTCGGCGAACAGGTCGCCGCCCGCCCCGACGGCGCCGAGCTCGCGGGCGCGGTCGACGCCGTCGAGCTCGCCCCAGTAGCCGACGACCTGCGGGAAGGGCCCGGACAGGGCCAGCAGGGCGCGGAAGTCGTCCTCCCCGCCGATGTCGGGGCCGCCGCACTCGTGCACGCAGCCGATGCCCAGCGACGCCGCCCGCTGCAGCGACGCCGTCTGCGCGGCGGCACGCTGCCCCGGGCTGATCGAGGCGTAGGCGGCCGCCCGGACCGCGTGGTGGGCCTGCTGGCGGACGAGCCCCTCGCCGACGAAGCCGGGCAGGACGCGCGCCTCGGGGGCGGCGGCCAGCAGGGCGCTGCTCGCGACCGCGCTGTGCACGTCGGTCCGGGCCAGGTAGACGACGCCGCCGTAGGAGGCCCGGTCGAGCTCGGCGGCCGTCGGCGGGCGGCCCTCCGGCCAGGACGTCTCGTCCCAACCGGTGCCGAGCAGCACTCCCCCGCGGACCCTCCGCGACGCCGCCTCGACCGCCGCCAGGGCCGCCGCCAGCGAGGGGCTCCCGGTGAGGTCGAGCCCGGTGAGGGCCAGCCCGGTGGAGGTGGCGTGCACGTGGGCGTCGACGAACGCCGGGGCCAGCCAGGCGTCGGCGAGGTCGACCGTCCGGTCCGCGCCCATCGCGTCGGCGGCGAGCTCCGAGCCGACCCAGGCGACGACGCCGTCGTCGACGAGCAGGGCGGTCGCGAAGGGGTCGGCGGGGGTCCGGACGCGGCCGCGGCGGTAGAGCGTGGTGGTCACGGCCCGAGCGTAGGTCGGTGTGCTGCCGTACGGCGCGCGAGCTCAGACGCAGGAGGATCGCCCGTGCTGGTGCTGGTGCACCGGACGTCCTCCCGCTACCGTCCGGCCATGACCGCACTCCTGCACGCCGACCCCGCCGCCCGCGACGTCCACGACGTCCTCGGTCGGCACCTGCTGGTGGACGGGTTCGACCTCGTGCTGGACCTGGCCGCGAGCAGCGGCAGCCGGCTGGTCGACGCCCGCGACGGCACCGCCTACCTCGACCTGTTCACCTTCTTCGCCAGCAGCGCCCTCGGGATGAACCACCCGGCGCTCGTCGAGGACCTCGCCTTCCGCGAGGAGCTGCTGCAGGCCGCGCTGTCCAAGCCGAGCAACTCCGACGTCTACACCGTCCCCATGGCCCGGTTCGTGCAGACGTTCGCCCGGGTGCTGGGCGACCCGGCGCTCCCCCACCTGTTCTTCGTCGAGGGCGGCGCGCTCGCCGTCGAGAACGCCCTCAAGGTCGCCTTCGACTGGAAGAGCCGGTGGAACGAGGCGCACGGGATCGACCCCGCGCTCGGCACGAAGGTGCTGCACCTGCGCGACGCCTTCCACGGCCGCAGCGGCTACACGCTCAGCCTCACCAACACCGACCCGGTGAAGACGGCGCGGTTCCCGCAGTTCGCCTGGCCGCGGGTGCCGTCGCCCTACCTGTCCCCCGGCGTCGACGTCGAGGAGCGCGAGCGCGAGACCCTGGCCGCCATGCGGGCCGCCTTCGCCGCGCACCCCCACGACGTCGCCTGCTTCGTGATGGAGCCGGTCCAGGGCGAGGGCGGCGACCACCACTTCCGACCGGAGTTCCTGCAGGCCGCCCGGGCGCTGTGCCACGAGCACGACGCGCTGTTCGTGCTGGACGAGGTGCAGACCGGCTGCGGCCTCACCGGCACCGCGTGGGCCTACCAGCAGCTCGGCGTCGTCCCCGACGTCGTCGCGTTCGGCAAGAAGACCCAGGTCTGCGGCGTGATGGCCGGCGGGCGGGTCGACGACGTCCCCGACAACGTCTTCCGCACCAGCAGCCGCATCAACTCGACCTGGGGCGGCTCGCTGACCGACATGGTGCGCGCGCGACGCATCCTCGAGGTCGTCGAGAGCGACGGGCTCGTCGACCGGGCGAAGGCGCTCGAGCCGGTGCTGCTCGGCCTGCTGCGCGGGCTCGCGGACCGGCACCCGGCCGTCACGCACGTCCGCGGGCGCGGTCTGATGTGCGCGTTCTCCCTGCCCGACGCCGCCCTGCGCGACGCCGTGCTGACCCGGCTGCGCGAGGACGAGCACGTCCTGCTGCTGGGCTGCGGCACGCGCAGCATCCGCTTCCGCCCCGCCCTTCCCGTCCCCGAGGCCGACCTCGCCGCCGGCGTCGCCGCCCTCGACCGCGTCCTGGAGTCCCTGCGTTGATCACCTCCGTCTACGGCGGCCGGTCCGTCCCCGGCGACGCCGGCACCTCCGTCAGCACGAACCCGGCCCGGCTCGACGACGTCGTCGCCGAGGTGTCGCTGGCGTCGCGCCGAGCAGCTCGTCGAGGCGTTCCGGGCCGCGCGGCAGGCCCAGCCCGCCTGGGCCGCGACCCCGGCGCCCGTGCGCGGGCAGGTGGTCAGCAAGATCGGCCGCCTGGTGGAGGCGAACAAGGAGGCGCTCGCCGACCTCGTCGTCCGCGAGGTGGGCAAGCCGCGGGCCGAGGCCCTCGGTGAGGTGCAGGAGATCGTCGACACCTGCGACTTCTTCCTCGGCGAGGGCCGCCGGCTGTACGGCCAGACCGTCCCGAGCGAGATGCGCGACAAGCAGCTGTTCACCTTCCGGGTGCCGGTCGGCGTCGCCGGGATCGTCACCGCCGGCAACTTCCCGGTCGCCGTCCCGTCCTGGTACCTCGTGCCGGCCCTGCTGTGCGGCAACGCCGTCGTCTGGAAGCCCGCCGACTACTCCGCCGCCCTCGGCGACGCGCTGTTCCGTATCTTCGTGGCCGGCGGCCTGCCCGACGGCGTGCTGAACGTCGTCCACGCCGACGGCCCGACCACGTTCGAGGGCCTGTCCCAGGCGCTCGACGCCGGGCTCGTGCAGAAGGTCGGCTTCACCGGCAGCAGCGAGGTCGGGGTGCGGATCGGCGAGCTCTGCGGCCGGCACCTGCAGAACCCGTGCCTGGAGCTCGGGGGCAAGAACCCGCTCGTCGTCCTGCCCGACGCCGACCTCGACCTCGCCGCCGAGGGCGCCCTGTTCTCCGGCTTCGGCACCGCCGGCCAGCGCTGCACCAGCCTCGGCGTCGCCGATCGTGCACGACGACGTCCACGACGCCTTCCTGGAGAAGCTGCTCGCCCGGCTCGCCGAGGCCCGGGTCGGCGACCCGACGCAGGACGTCCTCTACGGCCCGATGCTGTCGGAGCGCTTCCTCGCCGGGCTGCGAGAAGTGGCTGGGCGAGGTCCAGCCGCACCACACCGTCCACGGCCCGACCGGGCGCATCACCGCCGGCAACCCGCGCGAGGGCTTCGTCGGCGACCCCGACGCCGGCGTGTACGCCCACCCCGTCGTCGTCAGCGGGGTCCGCGCCCGACGACGCGCTCTACCTGCAACGAGACCTTCGGCCCGATCGTCCCGGTCGATGCGCTTCTCGACCTTCGAGCAGGCCGTCGAGCTGGCGAACGGGCACGGCTACGGCCTGTCCAGCGCCATCTACACGACCGACCCGGCGACGGTGTTCCGCTTCCGCGAGCGGGTCAGCGCCGGGATGCTCAGCGTCAACAACTCGACGTCGGGGGCCGAGGCGCACCTGCCGTTCGGCGGCAACGGCAAGAGCGGCAACGGGTCGCGGCAGTCCGGCGTGTGGGTGCTCGACCAGTTCACCCGCTGGCAGTCGATGAACTGGGACTACGCCGGGAAGCTGCAGAAGGCGCAGATGGACACCGAGGTGTCGACGTACGACGAGGGCTTCCGGCTCTGAGCGACGCGGCGGCGGTACCGTCCGGGCGGCGCTCGACCTCCCCCCGAGCGTCGCAGGACGAGGAGGCGCGTGACGCCGCGAGGCGCAGCGATGAGCACCCCCGAGCCCCCCGCCGGACCGCCCGGCCGAGCGCCGGCGAGCACCCCGAGCGGTCGACGGCGCGCGCCGGAGCGGCCGGCACCCGCCGAGCCCGGTCACCGCGCCCGGGCGCTGGCGGCGAGCCTGCTGGGCGAGCTGACCGGGCAGCGCAAGAGCGGGCTGACGTTCGCCCCGCTCGAGCCGAGCGGCCTCACCAGCGCGCCCCGCGCCCGCGAGCCGGAGCGGCCGGCGCCGCGGCGGCCGGGGGCGCGCCCGCGCCGGCCGAGCCGCAGGACCGGCAGGCCGAGCCGCGTCGAGCGTGTCGCGCGCACCGCGCCCGCGGGCGCCGCGCCACGCCGACACCGAGCGCCGCCGACGGCCCAGCGCCGAGCGGCCGGCCGGGCGCGCCGCGAGAGGCCGGGCGTCGCGGCCGAGCCCGACGTCGCGCCGCGAGCCGCGACGACGCCGAGCCCGCCGCCGCCGGCACCGACGCGGCAGGCGCGCCGCAGCCCAGCACGCCTGCCGCACCCGCAGCGCCGGCCGCGCCAGCCCGACGCCCGCCGCACCCGACGCCGCCCGCAGCGCCGACGCCGCGCCGCACGCCGACGCCCCCGCCCGGCTCCTCGGCGCGCCGCGGCCCGCGCCGCTGGGCCGCCGAGACCGCGCGACCGCCACCCGACCCGCGCCCGACGGTCGACCGCCCGCGACGGCCCCCTCCGCCGGCGCCGCCCTCGCGCCCGCCCCGGCCGCCGCCTCCGCTCGCCCGCCGCCGCCGCGCAGCCCGGCAGCGGCCGGTGCGCGCGTCGGCGCAGGACTGCGCCCCGCGCCTTCGCCTACCTGGCCGTCGCCCAGCACCACACGACGCCGGCCCGGGCCACCGCCAACGGCGCCCTCGACCAGGCCGGCCAGCGGATCAGCAGCCGGGTCGACCGCGCGCTGGTGCGCCGCGCCGCGCTGGTGACCATGGAGGCGGCGAGCCTGCTCGACGCCTGCGACGTCCTCGACGGCCGGGCCCGCGCCGTCGACGCGACCTGGACCGGCGAGCGCCACTCCCCCACGGAGGTCCGCGAGTTCGAGGGCGCCTGGGGCGCCTTCTACGACGCGCAGGGCGCGCTCGCCCAGCACGTCGCGGGCTGACGGCCGGCCCGACCGGGCCCGTGGTCCCGCCCTTCGTCGACGCCGCCTGGCTCGCCGCGCACCCGCAGGCCGTGCTGGCCGACGTCCGCAGCTACCTGGACGGCCGCTCGGAGCGGGCGGCGTACGACGCCGGCCACCTGCCGGGCGCCGTGTTCGTCGACCTCGTCGCGGTGGCTGGCCGCCCCGCCGACGCCCGCAGGAGGGCCGGCACCCGCTGCCGGACCCCGCGGTGTTCGCCGCCGGGCTGGGCGGCGCGGGCATCGGCGACGACGACGTCGTGGTGCGCCTACGACGACGCCGGCGGGGTGTTCGCGGCCCGGCTGGTGTGGATGCTGCGGGCCACCGGCCGCCGGCGGCGCTGCTCGACGGCGGGCTGCTCGGCTGGGAGGGGCCGACGTCGACGACGAGCCCCGGCGCCCGCGCCCCGCGGTGCTGCACTCCGCGGCCGTGGCCGCAGGACCTGCTGGTCGACCTCGGCGCAGGCCGCAGCGCCGCGGACGAGCCGTGCTGCTCGACGCCCGCCCGGGCGAGCGCTTCACGCGGCGCGAACGACCCGGTCGACGTCCGTGCCGGCCACGTCCCCGGCGCGGTCCACCTGCCGGCGCGGGCGAACGTCGACGCGCGCGGCCGGCTGCTGCCCGACGACGTCCTGCGGGCCCGGCTCGCCGAGGCCGGGGTCGACGCCGGGGCCGACGTCGTGTCGTCCTGCGGCTCGGGCGTGACGGCCTGCCACACCCTGCTGGTGCTGGAGCACCTCGGCCTGCCGGCCGGGGCGGCTGTGGCCCGGCTCGTGGTCGCAGTACGCCGCCACCGACCGGCCGCTCGCCACCGCTGCGCCGACGACGGGGACCTAGCCGACCCGCGCCCGGTACCAGCCGCGGCGAGGTGTTCAGCGGCGGGGTGAACGCGGCCTTCGACCACGAGCAGGATCGGGCGCCTGCTCGCGACGCCCTCGCGCGACGGCCGGCCCGAGCTCGTCGACCGTGACCTCGCGCGCCTGCACCCGGAACGCGGCGGGCCAGCGCGACGAAGTCCGGCGGCTCGAGGTCGCAGCCGAGCGGCGTCTCAGCCCGTCCTTGGTGAAGTCGTAGGCGAGCATCCCGTAGCCGCCGTCGTCGACGAGGACGGTCGTCAGCGGGCAGCTGCTCCTGGGCGGCGGTGGCGAGGTCGCCGCAGGCGAACAGGAAGCCGCCGTCGCCGACGAGCGCGACGGTGGGCCGGCCGGACAGGGCGGCACCGAGCCCGGCCGGGAAGCCGAAGCCGAGCGTCCCCCAGCCCACCGGGTAGGCCAGGCCGCGCGGACGGGCGACCCGGCCGAACCCGCCGTACCAGTAGCCCGCGACGCACATGTCGGCCACGACGACGGCGTCGTCGGGCAGCCCGGACTCGAGCGCGTCGAGGAACGCCGTCTCGGGGCCGGCGTACGTCGCGCGACCCTCGGGCCGGGTCCACCAGGGCGCGCGCGGCGGCGCGCTCCACCCGCGGCAGCAGCGCGTCGAGCACCGCGGCGACGTCGCCCCGCACGTGCACGTCCGGGCACGGTGTTCACGGCGTCGCCGAGGTCGACGGCGACGACGCGCGGGGGCCGCGGCTGCCGGAACCCCTGGGTGTTCATGGCGTCGAGGTCGCTGCCGAGCACGACGACGAGGTCGGCGGCGTCCCACAGGGCGCCGGCCTCCGGGGCGTGCGGGGGCAGCGGGACCAGGGCGGGCGCGTCGGGCGGCAGCAGCCCGCGCCCGCCGTAGGAGGTGAGGACCGGGAGCGCCGAGCAGCTCCGCCAGCCGGGCGACCTGCGGGCCGGCGCCCGACGCCGTGGCGCCGCCGCCGGCCCAGACGAGCGGCCGTCGGCCGCCGCGAGGTCCGGGCACGGGGCGCACCAGCGTCCGGCCGGCGGCGCGGCACGGCCCGGGCGCGCCGGCCGGCGCCGGGAGCGCTGCAGCAGGTCGGTCGGGACCTCCACGTACACCGGCCGCCGGGGGTGGGTCATCGCCTCGCGGCCCGCCCGCACGACGACGTCGAACAGCTCCTCGGCGCTCCCGACCCGGTGCTGCGCCTTGGTGACGGGCCGGAAGAAGCCGGCCTGGTCGACCGTCTCGTGCAGGACGCCCCGGTACTGGCCGGGCCGGCGGACCGTCGTCGGGACGTCCGTGGCGACCACGAGGAGCGGGCTGTGCGACGCCCACGCCTCCCCGACGGCGGTGACGACGTTGGACGCACCCGGGCCGGTGGTGGTCAGCGCGACGCCGAGGCGGCCGGTCGCGCGGGCCCAGCCGTCGGCGGCGTACCCGGCGGTCTGCTCGTGCCGGACGCCGACCAGCCGCACCCCGCTGCCCGGGAAGCCCCTCCACGCGGCCAGGTTGTGCACGCCGGGCAGCCCGAACGCCACCTCGACGTCGAGCGCGCGCAGGGCGGCGACGAGCGCCTCACCGCCCGTCACGGACCGCCTCCACCTGCTCCGCGGACAGCCCGAGCCCGGACAGCACCTCCTGCGTGTGCTGGCCGAGCAGCGGTGGCGCCCGGTGCACCTGCGGCCGCTGCCCGTCCAGCCGCAGCGGCGAGCCGACGACGGTCACGGGGCCGGCCGGGTGGTCGACCTGCTGCAGCAGCCCGGCGGCGACCACCTGCGGGTCCTGCTGGACGGCCGCGAGGTCCTGCACGGGGGCGCACGGCACGCCGGCCGCGCCCAGCACGGGCACCCACGCGGCGGCGGTGCGCCGGCCGAACACCTCGGCGAGCGCGGCGGCCAGCGCGGCCCGGTCGCCGACCCGGCCGGCGTTGGTCTCCCACTCCGGCCGCACCGGCAGCCCCACGGCGGCGGCGAGCGCCCGGAACTGCGCGTCGTTGCCGGCCCCGACGACGAGCGGGACGTCGGCGCAGGGCACCGGCCCGTAGGGGGTGATGGTCGGGTGGTCGTTGCCGGAGCGGCCGGGGACGACGCCGCCGACGAGCGCGGACGACGCCTGGTTGACCAGCATCGACACGGCCGCCTCGAGCAGGCCGACCTCGACGCGCAGCGGCCGCCGGGCCGCGAGCCCCGCGACGGCGCCCACCGCGGCGTACAGCCCGGACACGACGTCGGCCACGGCGACGCCGACCTTGGTCGGGCCCTCCGTGCCGGTCACCGACATCAGCCCGCTGCGCGCCTGCGCCATGACGTCGTAGCCGGGCAGGTCGCCGTCCGGGCCGTCGCCGCCGGCGCCGCGGACCGACACCCACACGGCGTCGGCGGTGTCGCGCAGCTCCTGCAGGCCGAGCGCCTGCAGGTGGCGCGGCAGGAAGTTCTCCACGACGACGTCGGCCGCCTCCACGAGCCGGGCGACGACGGTGCGGCCGGCGTCGGTGGACAGGTCGAGCGCCACGGACCGGCGGTCGCGGTTGACCGAGAAGAAGTAGGTGGCGTCGTCGCCGTGGAAGGGCGGGCCCCAGCGGCGGGTGTCGTCCCCGAGGCCGGGGCGCTCGACCTTGAGGACGTCGGCCCCGAGGTCGGCGAGGACCGTGCAGCAGAACGGGCCGGCCAGCACCCGCGAGAGGTCCAGCACGCGGGTGCCCGACAGCGGTCCGGGACGGGGGTCGGCGGCCGGCCAGCCGGGGCCGGCGTCGAGGGCGCTGCGGAGGTCGGCCACGGGGGCGAGCCTGTCACGCACCCGTGCCCTCGTCCGCGAGCCGGCCGAGGCGTGTGACGCAGTCGTCAGGGTACGGCGCCCATGATCCGCAGCGCCGCGGGTCCCGCACCTCCTGGAGGCTCTGCGTGCTCCCCTCTCCCAGGTCCCGGTCCCGGTCCCGGGGTCGGCTGGCTGCCCGGCTCGCGATGGCGGTGGCCGTCGCGGCCCCGCTGGCCGCGTGCGGGGGCGGCGACGACCTCGCCTCCGGCCCACCCGTCGTCAACTGGTACATCGGCAACGAGGCCTGGCTGCCCGACGTCATCGAGGCCTGCAACCAGGCCGCCGGCGGGAAGTACCGGATCGAGGCCGAGAGCCTGCCGACCAACCCCGACAGCCAGCGCGAGCAGCTGGTGCGCCGCCTGGCCGCCAAGGACGACTCCATCGACCTGATCGGCATGGACGTCGTCTGGACGGGCGAGTTCGCCCAGGCCGGCTGGATCACCCCGTTCGAGCAGGGCGAGCTGACGAACGTCGGGACGGCCGAGCAGGTCCTCAAGGGCCCGTTCGAGAGCGCCCAGTACGACGGCGAGCAGTTCGGCGCACCGCTCAACAGCAACACCCGCCTGCTCTGGTACCGCAAGAGCGTCCTCGGCGACCGCCCGGTGCCCGAGACCTGGGACGAGCTGCTCGACACCGCCGAGGAGCTCGACGTGAAGGTGCAGGAGACCGGCAAGCGCTCGGAGGCGCTGGTGGTCTTCTTCAACACCCTCGTCGAGAGCGCCGGCGGCTCGATCGTCGAGCCGGGCGACGACGGCAGCACCGAGGTCGCGCTCGAGGAGGGCCCGACCGTGAAGGCGCTGGAGATCATGAAGCGCTACGCGGACTCCCCCGCCGCGCCCGCCGCCCTGTCGACGGCGGCCGAGGACGACAACCGGCTCGCCTTCGAGTCCCGGGACTCCGACAGCGGGTTCATGCTGAACTGGCCGTACGTGTACCCGAGCGTGCTGGCGGCCGACCCGCAGCTGGCCAGGGACTACGGCTACGCCCCGTACCCGCAGGTCGAGGCCGACCAGCCGGCCCGTCCGGCGCTCGGCGGCTACAACCTCGGCATCGGCCGGTACACCCGCGACCGCGAGGCCGCGCTCGCGGCCGTCAACTGCCTCACCGAGCCGGCGCAGCAGCGGACGATCGCCGTCACCGGCGGGCAGCCGAGCGTGCTGCGCGCCCTCGCCGCCGACCCGCAGATCACCGAGAAGCTGCCGTTCCTGCCGATCATGGCGACGCAGCTGGAGAACGCCGCGCCCCGCCCGGTCAGCGCCAACTACAACGACATCTCGCTCGCGGTGCGGCAGGTCCTGCACCCGATGAGCGACATCGACGACCCGCAGGAGACCTACCGGGAGCTGCGCGACCTGCTCGAGGCCGCCCTGAAGAGCCAGGCGGTGCTGTGATGGCGACGACGGCACCCGAGCGCCCCGTGGCGCAGCCGCACCGGCGGCGCGCACGCGAGCAGGGGCAAGGCGGCCCGGACCGACCGGTCCAAGGCCGAGCGCGCGCTCGGCCTCAAGCTGGCCGCTCCGGCGGCGGTCATCATGCTGCTGGTCACCGCGTACCCGATCGCCTACGCGGTCTACCTGAGCCTGTTCCGCTACGACCTGCGCACCCCCGAGCTCAACGAGTTCGTGGGCTTCAGCAACTACGCGCTCATCCTGTCCAGCGGCGTCTGGTGGCAGGCGGTGTTCGCCACGGCCGTCATCACGGTGGTCTCGGTGACCGTCGAGCTGGTCATCGGCCTGGCCTTCGCGCTGGTCATGCACCGCGCGGTCTTCGGCCGGCGCACCGTCCGCACCTCGATCCTCATCCCCTACGGGATCATCACGGTGATCGCGGCGTACGCGTTCCGCTTCGCGGTGCAGCCCGACACCGGGTTCCTCGGCGACGCCAACCCGCTCGGCGGCCCGGTCGGGCTCGTTCCTCACCATCGTGCTCACCGAGGTGTGGAAGACGACGCCGTTCATGAGCCTGCTGCTGCTGGCCGGCCTGGCCACCGTGCCCGAGGAGATGCAGGAGGCGGCCAAGGTCGACGGCGCGTCGGCGTGGCAGCGCCTGGTCAAGGTGACGCTGCCGAACATGAAGGGCGCGATCCTCGTCGCCCTGCTGTTCCGCGCGCTCGACGCGTTCCGCATCTTCGACACCGTCTACGTCCAGACGGCCGGGCAGTTCGGCACCCAGACGATCAGCGGCCTGGGCTACAACGCCCTGGTCAGCCGGGTGAACCTCGGCCTCGGGTCGGCGATCTCGGTGCTGCTGTTCGCGATGATCATC
The DNA here is from genome assembly GCA_963815615.1 of uncultured Actinomycetota bacterium. Classification (GTDB taxonomy): domain Bacteria; phylum Actinomycetota; class Actinomycetes; order Mycobacteriales; family SCTD01; genus RYN-122. The sequence goes on from CAWFHF010000001.1 coordinate 343,830, forward strand.
GCCATCGCGTTCCTGTTCGTGAAGGGCTTCAACACCAACCTCGGCACCGTGAAGGGTGAGCGCTGATGACCGCCTCCACGATCGGCGCCGAGCAGGTCGGCGCCGCGCGCCGTGCGCCGCAGGCCCCCGCGCAGACCGCCCCGCGGCGCAAGGAGCGCCAGCCCGGCTCGGGCGCGGTGTGGAAGATCGGGACCGCGGTCATCGTCGCCTACGCGCTGTTCCCCGTGCTCTGGATCGCCTCCCTGTCGCTCAAGCCCGCGGCGGACCTCGCGGACGGCCGCCTGGTCCCCCGGACGTTCAGCCTGCAGAACTACCGGGACATCTTCAGCAGCGGTGAGTTCGTCCGGCCGCTGCTCAACTCCATCGGCATCAGCCTCATCACCACGGCGATCGCCGTCGTCGTCGCGGCGTTCGCCGCCTACGCCATCGCCCGGCTCGACTTCCCGGGCAAGGCGCTGCTGCTGTCCGGCGCCCTCGCGGTCGCCATGTTCCCGCCGGTGTCGATCATCGGTCCGCTGTTCAACATCTGGCGCTCGACCGGCCTCTACGACACCTGGCCCGGGCTGATCCTGCCGTACCTGAGCTTCGCGCTCCCGCTCGCGATCTGGACCCTCACGGCCTTCTTCCGCGAGATCCCGTTCGACCTCGAGGAGGCCGCGCAGGTCGACGGCGCGACGCCGTTCCAGGCCTTCCGCCAGGTCATCCTCCCGCTCGCGCTCCCGGGCGTGTTCACCAGCGCGATCATCGTGTTCATCTTCTGCTGGAACGACTTCCTGTTCGCCATCTCGCTCACGTCCACCGAGTCGGCGCGCACCGTCCCCGCAGCCACGGCCTTCTTCACCGCCAGCAGCAACTTCATCAACCCGACGGGGCAGATCGCTGCCGCCGCGATCGTCGTCACCGTCCCGATCATCCTCATGGTGCTGGCCTTCCAGCGCCGCATCGTCGCCGGCCTCACCGCCGGTGCAGTGAAGGGCTGACCTGTCATGGCAGAGATCTCGCTCAAGGGCGTGACCAAGCGCTACCCCGACGGCTACGAGGCGGTGAAGGCCGTCGACCTCGACATCGCCGACGGCGAGTTCGTCATCCTCGTCGGGCCCTCCGGCTGCGGGAAGTCCACGCTGCTGCGGATGATCGTCGGCCTCGAGGACATCAGCGACGGCGAGCTGTCCATCGGCGGCGAGGTGGTCAACGGCAAGGCGCCCAAGGACCGCAACCTGGCGATGGTGTTCCAGAACTACGCGCTCTACCCGCACCTGTCGGTGCGCGAGAACATGGCGTTCCCGCTGCGCATCGCCGGCATGGACGACGCCGAGGTGACCAAGCGCGTCGACGAGGCCGCTCGCGTGCTCGAGCTGCAGGACCACCTCGACCGCAAGCCGGCGAACCTGTCCGGCGGCCAGCGCCAGCGCGTCGCCATGGGCCGGGCGATCGTCCGCGACCCGCAGGCGTTCCTGTTCGACGAGCCGCTGTCCAACCTCGACGCCAAGCTGCGCGTGCAGATGCGCACCGAGATCGCCCGCGTGCAGAAGAAGTACGGCACGACCACGGTCTACGTCACCCACGACCAGACCGAGGCCATGACCCTCGGCGACCGCGTGGCGGTGCTGCGCAAGGGCGTCGTGCAGCAGGTCGACAGCCCGCGCAACCTCTACAACGACCCCGCCAACCTGTTCGTCGCCGGCTTCATCGGCTCGCCGTCGATGAACCTGCTGCCCGGCACGGTCAAGGGCGGCCGGCTCGAGCTGCCCTTCGCCACCCTCGACCTGCCGTCGGGGCTCGGCGAGCGGCTCGGCGGCGGCGACCGGCAGGTCATCGCCGGCATCCGCCCCGAGCACTTCGAGGACGCCTCCCTGGTGTCCGACGACGACCGCGCCAAGGGCACCGTGTTCACCAGCCGCGTCGACAACATCGAGTGGATGGGCTCGGAGCTCTACGCCTACCTGCCCTACAGCGGGGGCGGCGCCGACGCGACCCTGGACGCGCTGGCGGCCGACCTCGACCTCGAGCAGCGCTCCGGCGACGAGAGCCAGCTCGTGGCCCGCCTCGACGCCGCCAGCGCCGTCGCCGACAGCGGCGAGTCCGAGATCTGGGTCGACACCCGCAAGCTGCACCTGTTCGACCCGGAGACCGGCGAGAGCCTCACCCGCAAGGGCGCGACGCCCTACCCCGACGGCGCCGGCGCCGGCGCACGCACCGCGCCGGTCTAGGACCGCCTCGTCCTGGGCCGTCCCGCGCACCTCCCGGCGACGAACAGGGACAGCCCGGACTGCCGGACCTCCGCACGGCGGAGGTCCGGCAGTGCCAGGATGCTCCCGCGGCCCCGACGGGGGCTGCCGCCGGCGCGCCCGCCGGCGGGACGTCCGAGGAGTGCTCCCCCGTGCCAGGCCTGTCCCTCCGCGCCGTGAAGGCGGTGCCCTCGGCGCTGCTCGCGACGCTGCCGTCCACGCTGTTCGGCGCCGGCCTCCTGCTCGCCCTGGTCGTGTCGGTCGCGGCCCCCGCACCCCCGTCGGTGCAGGCCGTCGACGCGCAGACCGGCGGCACCCAGCAGGTCGAGCTGGTCCAGCGCGGCACCGCCCTCGGCGACGTCGTCCGCACGTACGTCTTCACCGTCCCGGCGCGCGAGAGCGGCCCCCGCCCGCTGGTGCTCGCCCTGCACGGCCGCGCGCAGACCATCGACGGGCTGCGGCGCATGACCGGCCTGGAGGCGCTCGGCGAGCGCGAGGGCTTCGTGTCGGTGTTCCCCGGCGGCTACAGCGGCGTCTGGAACGCCGGCACCTGCTGCGTCCCGACCGCCAACCCCGACATGCCCGACGTCGAGTTCCTCGACCAGGTCGTCGCCGACGTCGCCCGGCGGACGGTGGTCGACCTGTCCCGCGTGTACGTCGTCGGGTTCTCCAACGGCGGGATGATGGCCTACCGCTACGCCTGCCAGCGCTCCTCGGCGGTGGCCGGCGTCGGCGTGGTGTCCGGAGCCATGGCGGCGAGCCCGGACTTCGCCGACTCCGGGCCGCGGACCTGCCGCCCCGGCTCGCCGGTGAGCCTGATCGACGTGCACGGCGCCCGCGACACGACCGTGCCCTACGCCGGTGGCGACGTCGCGGGCAGCCGCGGCGGCAGCGTCGCGCCGGTGCGCGGCGGGGTGGACCAGGTCGCCGTCGGCGCGGGCTGCACCACCGGTCGCAGCGGCCGGGTCGGCCCGACCGCCCGCGTCGACTGGACGGGATGCCTCTCCGGGGCCGCCGTCCGGCTGGTCCGCATCGACGGCCACGGCCACGGCTGGACCCGCGACACCGCCCGCTACGGGCTGGACACCACCGACACCGTCTGGTCGTTCCTCAAGGGCCGGCGCGCCTCGACCGCGCCCCCCGCAGCCTGAGGCTCTCCAGCACGTCGTCGTCCCAGCGGTGCGTCCGCAGCACCCGGTACCGCTCCCCCGCCACCCGCAGGTAGACCTCGGCGTCGGAGGCGCCGTCGCCCGGGTGCAGGCCCGCCTCGCGCAGCAGCGACAGCACGGGCTCGAACTCGGTGCTGAACCACGCCAGCGCCGTCTCCCGGCGGTCGGCGTACTGGCCGCGCTCCTGCATCCAGCGGAAGCCCCAGGCCTCGACGCCCTCGGCGAGCAGGGCGTAGTCCGCGGGGTCGTCCAGCACGATCCGCTCGCACAGCCGCGCGGGCAGCGGCACGCGCTCGCGGAACAGCCGGGCGTGGCCCTTCAGCGGCAGGTCGGACGGGCGCAGGTCGTGCCCGGCCTCCATCGTCGTGCGCACGAGGGTCACCCGGGCCTCGACGACCTCGAAGCCGAGCGCCCGGAAGACCGCGACCCGGTGGTGGCCGTCACGGACGAAGTGCACCGCCCCCACCCGGTACAGCTCGACCGGCGGCATCGCCTCTCCGCGGCGCACCGCTGCGGCGATGCGCTCGAAGCGCACCCGCGAGGTCTCCGTCGTCGGGCGGAAGGCGCGGTCGAACCCGACCACGCGGTCGGTCGAGCCGACGATGCTGTCGAGCTCGACCTGCTGCAGGCCCAGCGGCCGCTCCCCCTGGTGGCCGAGCGCACCGACGACCTCGTCGAAGGTCAGCAGGACGTCGAGGTCCCCGCTGCGCAGCCGCAGCCGGGCCGCGAGGCGCCGCAGCGTCGCGTTGCGGCGCGCCCGCGCGAAGTCGTCGCGCGAGTCGGCGTCCGGGAAGCCGGTCTCCACGACGACGGTCTGCCCACCTGGGCGACGGGGAGTCCCCCGTAGAGTCCCCGCGTGGCCCTGGACCCGACCGCGCTGCCCGACGACGTCCTCGCCTTCCTGGCCGAGCGCCACCTCGCGACCCTGACGACGCTGCGCCCCGACGGCACCCCGCACGTCGTGCCCGTGGGCTTCACCTGGGACGACGGCGCCCGGCTGGTACGCGTCATCACCGACGGCGCCTCCAAGAAGGCCCGCAACGTGCGTCGACGGCTCGGCCCGCGCTGTGGTGTCGCAGGTCGACGGCGCGCGCTGGCTGTCGCTGGAGGGCGTGCCGCGGGTGAGCGCGGACCCGGAGCGGGTCGCCGAGGCCGTCGCCCGCTACGCCGGGCGCTACCGGCAGCCGCGCGAGAACCCGACCCGGGTGGTCGTCGAGATCGCCGTCGACCGGGTGCTCGGCCGGGGCTGAGCCGGCCCCGCTAGGGGTCGTCCGGCTCGGGCACCTGCGTCGACCCAGGCGCCGTCGGCGCGCCCGGCCGACACCACCTGCAGCGCCGCCTCCCCCGCCGCGTCGCTGGCCGCGAGGTCGACGACGGCGGTGATCCCCCAGTCGCCGTCGCCCTCGGGGTCGTCGAACACCTGCCGGACCAGCCAGCGGCCGGGCTCCTCCTGCACCTGCAGCAGGCGGGGGCCGCGGGCGTCGGGGCCGGTGCCCAGGACGTCGTGCTCGTCGAAGTAGCCCCGCACGGCGGTCTCCCAGTCGTCCTGGGACAGCCCCCCGTGGCCGGCCGCGGCGTCGAGCTCGCCGAGGTCGATCCAGCGGCGCAGGGCGAACAGCTCGACGCGCCGCCACAGCGCGTTGCGGACCAGCACCCGGAACGCGCGCCGGTTGCGGGTGACCGCCGGCGGGGGCGGGGCGACCTCGGGCGGGCCGGCGGCGACCAGGGCGGGGTCCGACAGCCGCTCCCACTCGTCCAGCAGCGACGAGTCGGTCTGCCGGACCAGCTCGCCGAGCCACTCCTGCAGGTCGGCGACCTCCTCGGTGCGGGCGTCGTCGGGCACGACCCGGCGCAGCGCCTTGTAGGCGTCGGCGAGGTAGCGCAGCACCAGGCCCTCGCTGCGCTGCAGCCCGTAGGCGGAGACGTACTCGGTGAAGGTCATCGACCGCTCGGCGAGGTCGCGGGCGACCGACTTGGGGCTGAGCGCGTGGTCGGCGACCCAGGGCTGCGTCTGCCGGAACGTCTCGAAGGCGGGCAGCAGCAGGTCCTCCAGCGGCCGCGGGTAGGTGATGTCCTCGAGCAGCTCCATGCGCTCGTCGTACTCGATGCCCTCGGCCTTCATCTCCGCGACGGCCTCGCCCTTGGCCTTGTGCACCTGGGCCATCAGCACCTGGCGCGGGTCGTCGAGCGTGCTCTCCAGGACGCTCAGGACGTCGAGCGCGTAGGTGGGCTCCTCGGGGTTGAGCAGGTCGAGGGCGGCCAGGGCGAACGGCGACAGCGGCTGGTCGAGGGCGAAGTCGCGCGGCAGGTCGACGGTCAGCCGGGCGTCGCGGCGAGGGACCCGACGCCGAACCGCTCGACGACGCCGGCCGCCTCCAGCGAGCGGAACAGCGCGATGGCCCGGCGGACGTGGGCGCGCTGCCGGGCGCGCGGCTCGTGGTTGTCCAGCAGCAGGTGGCGGGCGTGCGCGAAGGCGTTCCCGGGGCGCTGCACCAGGTTGAGCAGCATCCCGCTGGTGACCCTGAAGCGGCTCTGCAGCGGCTCGGGCTCGGCGGTGAGCAGCCGCTGGAAGGTCGGCTCGCCCCAGTTGACCGTGCCCTCGGCGGGCTTCTTCTTCTCGACCCGCTTGAGCTTCTTGGGGTCGTCGCCGGCCTTCTTGACCCGACGGGCGTTCTCGATGTCGTGCTCGGGCGCCATGACGACGACGGTGCCGCTGGTGTCGTACCCGGCCCGCCCCGCCCGGCCGGCGATCTGGTGGAACTCGCGGGCCTGCAGGTGCCGGGTGCGGCTGCCGTCGTACTTCGCGAGGCCCGTCAGCAGCACCGTGCGGATGGGGACGTTGATGCCGACGCCGAGGGTGTCGGTGCCGCAGACCACCTTGAGCAGCCCCTGCTGGGCGAGCTGCTCGACCAGCCGGCGGTACCCCGGCAGCATCCCGGCGTGGTGGACGCCGATGCCGTGGCGGACCAGCCGCGACAGCGTCCCGCCGAACCCCGTCCGGAACCGGAACGCGCCGATGGCGTCGGCGATCGCGTCCTTCTCCTCGCGGGTGCACAGGTTGACGCTCATCAGCGCCTGCGCCCGCTCGATGGCGGCGGCCTGGGTGAAGTGGACGACGTAGACCGGCGCCCGGCCGGTGGCCAGCAGCTCCTCGAGCTGCTCGTGCAGCGGCTCGACGCAGTACTCGAAGGTCAGCGGGACCGGCCGCTCCACCCCGGTGACCTCCGCGGCCGGGACGCCGGTGCGCCGCTCGAGGTCGGCCAGGAACGGCGTGACGTCGCCGAGGGTGGCGCTCATGAGCAGGAACTGGGCCTGCGGCAGCTCGACCAGCGGCACCTGCCAGGCCCAGCCGCGCTCCGGGTCGCCGTAGAAGTGGAACTCGTCCATGACGACCAGCCCGACGTCGGCGCCGGCACCCTCGCGCAGCGCCTGGTTGGCCAGCACCTCGGCGGTGCAGCAGACGATCGGCGCGCCCGCGTTGACGCTCGCGTCGCCGGTGGCCATCCCGACGTTCTCGGCCCCGAACACCTCGACGAGGGCGAAGAACTTCTCCGACACCAGGGCCTTGAGCGGCGCCGTGTAGACGCTGCGCCGCCCGGTGGCCAGGGCCGCGAAGTGCGCGCCGACGGCGACGAGCGACTTGCCGGAGCCGGTGGGGGTCGACAGCACGACGTGGCTGCCGGACACGAGCTCGAGCAGCGCCTCGTCCTGCGCCGGGTAGAGCGTCAGCCCGCGCTCCGTGGCCCAGCCGGTGAAGGTCTCGTAGAGGCTGTCCTCGTCGACCGTCTCGGGGACGCGCTGGGCGAGCGTCCAGACCGGCTCGTCGTCGGGGCCGCTCACGGGCTGGGCGTCCGGTCCTCCCACGGCGTGCTGAGCACGACCGTGGTGCGGGTGCGGACCCCGGCGAGGGCCCGGATCTCCGACAGCAGCGACTCCAGCTCCGAGGGCCCGCCGACGCGGACCTTGAGGATCCAGCTCTCCTCCCCCGCGACGCTGTGGCAGGCCTCGACGGCGGTCAGGTGCGCGAGCCGGTCGGGGGCGTCGTCGGGGGCGGCCGGGTCGATCGGCGTGATCGAGACGAAGGCGGTCAGCGGCAGGCCGGCGGCGACGGGGTCGACCCGGGCGACGTAGCCCCGCAGGACGCCGCGCTGCTCGAGCCGGCGCACCCGCTGGTGGGCCGCGCTCGTGGACAGGCCGGTCTCCCGGGCGAGGTCGGTGTAGCTGCGGCGACCGTCGGCGGACAGCAGGCGCAGCAGCGCCCGGTCGAGGTCGTCGAGGTCGCTCACCGGACCAGTCTCGCAGGGCGGCGGGAACCCGGACGGCCGCATGATCGTGGGACAGTGTGCGCACGCACCCACCACCTCGACGAGGAGCCCCGTGGCCTTCTGGGACCAGCTCAAGAGCAAGACCAGCGAGATGAGCAGCCAGCTGCAGACGCAGGCGAAGAAGTTCAACAACAAGGACTTCGCCAACGGCACGATGGCCATGTGCGCGCTCATCGCCGCCGCCGACGGCACCATCGACAGCTCCGAGCGCAGCAAGGTCGCCGCGCTCATCACGTCCAACGACGTGCTGAGCATCTTCCCGGCGTCCGAGCTGCGCGAGCGCTTCGACCACTACTGCGACAAGCTCAGCAGCGACTTCGACTTCGGCAAGGTCGAGGCGATCCAGGCGCTCGGCAAGCTGAAGAAGAAGGACGACCAGGCCCGCGCCGTCATCCAGATCGGCATCATCATCGGCGGCGCCGACGGCACGTTCGACGACCACGAGCGGGCCGCCGTCAAGGCCGCGTGCCAGGCCGTGGGCATCCCGCCGGGCGACTTCGACCTGTAGGGCCGGCGCGTCCGGGCGGCCCGCCGTGGCAGGGTCGCCCCGTGCCCGGACAGCTCACCCTCCTCGACGCCCCGTCGCTCTGGTACCGCGCCTTCCACGGGGTCCCCGACTCGGTCGTCAGCCCGCAGGGCGAGCCGGTCAACCTCGTGCGGGGCTTCCTGGACCTCGTCGCCCGGATCGTCCGCGACACCCGGCCGGCCCGGCTCGTCGCCTGCCTGGACCTCGACTGGCGGCCGGCGTTCCGGGTCGAGGCGGTGCCGACGTACAAGCTGCACCGCACCCTGGAGGGCGGCGCCGAGGCCGAGCCCGAGGCGCTGGGGGCGCAGGTCGAGGTGCTGCTGGAGGTGCTCGACGCCCTCGGCCTCGCCGTCTGCGGGGTGCCGGGCTACGAGGCCGACGACGTGCTGGGCACCCTGTCGGCCCGGGAGACCGGCGCGGTCGACGTCGTCACGGGCGACCGCGACATGCTGCAGCTGGTCAGCGACGCCGGGCCGGTGCGGGTGCTCTACACGGTCGAGAAGATGAAGCCCTACGGCCCGGCGGAGGTCACCGCCAAGCACGGCATCCCCGGCACGGCCTACGCCGACTACGCCGTCCTGCGCGGCGACCCCTCCGACGGCCTGCCCGGCGTCAAGGGCGTGGGCGACAAGACGGCGGCCGCGCTGATCAGCCGCTTCGGCAGCGTCGAGGGGGTGCTCGCGGCCCTGGACGCCGGCGAGACCGACGGGTTCCCGGCCGGGTCGCGCAGCAAGCTCGAGGCCGCCCGCGACTACCTCGCCGTCGCCCCCGCCGTCACCCGCAGCGTGCGCGACCTGCCGGTCCCCCCGCTCGACGACGCCCTCCCCCGCACGCCCGCCGACCCGGAGCGGCTGCTCGCGCTGTCCGAGCGCTGGGGCCTCGACAGCGCCCTCAACCGGCTGCTCGCCGCGCTCGAGGTGGCGCACAGCGAGCTCTGAGGGGGCACACTGCTACCCGTGAGTAACCCGCTGTCGGTCGCCACCCGCGCCGCTGACCTCGCCGACGCCGCCTCCGCGCCCCTGGACGTGCTCGTCGTCGGGGCCGGCGCGACCGGGGCCGGGGTGGCCCTGGACGCCGCGAGCCGGGGCCTGCGGGTCGCCGTCGTCGACCGCGGGCGACCTCGCCAGCGGCACCAGCAGCAAGAGCAGCAAGCTCGTGCACGGCGGGCTGCGGTACCTGGAGAACTACGAGTTCGGGCTGGTCCGCGAGGGCGTCGTCGAGCGCCAGCTGCTCATGCGCCTCGCGCCCCACCTGGTGCGCCCGATGGACTTCCTCTACCCGGTCTGGCCCGACACCGCCAAGCGCCGCCTGCTGGGCCTGGGCCTCACCACCTACGACGTGTTCGCCGTCGCCATGGCGGGCCGCGGCCCGGTCAAGCGGCACCGTCGGCTCGACGCCGAGCAGGCCGCCGCGCTCGCCCCGGCCCTCGCCGGCAGCGGCCTGTCCTACTCCTACGTCTACGGCGACTGCGCCACCGACGACGCCCGCCTCGTGCTCGCCGTCGCCCAGGCCGCCCGCCGCTTCGGGGCCCTGGTCGTCCCCTACGCCGAGGTCACCGCGCTCAGCCACGACGCCGACGGCCGGGTCGACGGCGCCGTCCTGCAGGACCGGCTCGGCGGGGCGACCGTGACCGTGCGGGCCCGGCACGTCGTCAACGCCACCGGCGTGTGGGTCGACCGGCTGCAGGGCCTGGACGAGCCGGGCCGCGAGGCGGTCGTCCAGCCGAGCAAGGGCGTGCACGTCGTCGTGCCCGCCGAGCGGCTGCCGCTGCGCGAGACCAGCGTCCTGCTGCCCAGCCGGCAGGGCGACGGCCGCTCCATGTTCGCCATCCCGTGGGGCCGCCAGACGATCCTGGGCACCACCGACACGCCCTACGACGGCGCGCTGGAGGACCTGTCGCTCACCGCGCAGGACCTCGCCTACGTGCTCGCCGCCGGCAACGACGTCTTCGGCCAGGGGCTCACCCCCGACGACGTCCTCGGCGCCTGGGCCGGCGTCCGGCCGCTCATCCGCTCCGGCGCGGCCACCATGAAGGACGTCAGCCGCCGGCACACCCTCGTCGAGGGCCGCGGCGGGCTGCTGACCATCACGGGCGGCAAGCTCACCACCTACCGGCGGATGGCCAAGGACGTCGTCGACCGGGTGGTCGAGCGCGACGACCGCAGGGCCCCCTGCCGCACTGCCGGCATCGCCCTGACCGGCGTCCGCCCGCTGCCCGACCTGCTCGCCGAGGTCACCGCCGACGCCGCCGCCCTCGGCCTGTCGGGGGAGGTCGCCGCCTCCCTGGTGCGCCAGGCCGGCGAGGCCGCCCACGACGTCCTGGCCCTGGTGGCCGCCGACCCCGCGCTCGGGCAGCCGCTCGTGCCGCACGCGCCGCACCTGGTCGCCGAGGTCGTGCACGCCGCGCGCGCCGAGGGCGCCTGCACGCTCGACGACGTCTTCAGCCGCCGCATGCGCCTGTCGCTGCGCGAGCGCGACGCCGGGCTGACCGCCGCACCGCTGGCCGCCTCCCTGCTGGCCGCCGAGACCGGCCGGGACGACGCCTGGGCGGCCGCGCAGGTGCAGGACTACGCCGCGGCCGTCCGGCGCGAGCGCGGGGTGCTGGGGCTCAGCGCAGCGCCGCTGCAGGCCGCGGGCTGAGCGTCCCGGCGCGCCCGGCCGCGAGGCCGGCGAACAGCTGGGGCACGAGCACCCCGACCAGCAGCGCCAAGGGCAGCGTCCAGCTGCCCGCGGCGTCGCGGACGGCGCCGAGCAGCAGCGGGCCGAGCGCGGCCAGGGTGTAGCCGAACCCCTGGCTCATCGCCGACAGCCGGGCGGCCTGCTCGCCGTCGGCGCTGCGCAGCACCACCAGGGTGAGCGCCAGCGGGAACGCCGCGCCCTGCCCGAGGCCGATGAGCACCGCCCACAGCAGCGGCAGCGCGCCGGGCGCGACGGTGAGTCCGAGCAGCCCGGCGGCGGTGACGGCGGTGACGGCGACGACCCAGGCGCGCTGGTCGCGGGCGCGGACCAGCAGCGTCGGCAGCACCAGGCCGAGCGGGGTGCCGACGGTGGCGAGCAGCCCGAGCAGCCCGCCCGCCGTCGTCGCGTCGAGGCCCTGCTCGCGCAGGACCGTCGGCAGCCAGGCGAGCATCGCGTAGAAGCCGAGCGACTGCAGGCCCATGAAGGCGGTCACCGCCCAGGCGAGCGGGTCGGACAGCAGCGAGCCGGAGACGCCCGCGCGGGGTGGCAGCGCCGGGTCGTGCCGGGCCACCGCGAGCGGCACCCACACGGCGAGGGCGACCAGGGCCGGGACCGCCCACAGGCCCAGGCCGGCCCGCCAGCCGCCGCCTACCGCCCGGGCGAGCGGGACCGTCGCCGCGGCGGCCGCGGCGGCGCTCAGCGACACGACGCTGGTGTAGACGCCGGTGACCAGCCCGAGCCGCTCGGGGAACTCGCGCTTGACCAGGGCCGGCAGCAGCACGTTCCCGACGGCGATCGCCGCGCCGGCCAGCAGGGTGCCGCCGAACAGCGCCCCCGTCGACGGCAGCAGCCGCAGCAGCAGGCCGCCGGCGGTGAGCGCCAGGACCGCGACCAGCGCGCCGTCCGGGCCGAGCCGGCGGGCCGCCCCGGGCGCCAGGGCCGAGGCGAGCCCGAAGCACAGCACCGGCAGGGCCGACAGGACCGCCGCGGCGGTGCCGGACAGGCCGAGGTCGGCGCGCAGGTCGGCCAGCACCGGACCCACGCTGGCCACCGCCGGGCGCAGGTTCGCCGCCAGCAGCAGGACGGCGACGAACAGCAGGCGTTGCGAGCGGGTCACGCTGCGTGCCTCAGGCCAGGCTGCTGTAGGCGACCACGCCGCGGCGGACGGCGTCGACGGCCGCGCGGCAGGTCCGGCGCAGCTCCGGCCGCTCGGTGAGCGCCGCGACGTCGGCGACCTGGCCGAGCAGGTCGACCAGCTGCTTGCACCAGCGGACGAAGTCACCGGCGGTCAGCTCGGCGCCGTCGGCGTCGTCCAGGACGTGCTCCAGCCGGGCACCGGAGGCCCAGCGCCAGGCCGCCCAGGCGAAGCCCGGGTCCGGCTCGCGCAGGAAGGACAGCCCCGCCGCGGACTCCACCGCGGACAGCCGGGACCAGGTGCGGAAGAGCTCCTCGACGGCCGCCTGCACGGCGCCGCCGGGCACCCGCGGCGCGCCCTCGTCGGCCCGCCGCGTCTCGTAGACCAGCGTGCTGACGACGCCGGCGAGCTCGGCAGGGGTGAGCCCGTCCCAGGCGCCGCTGCGCACCGCCTCGACCACCAGCAGGTCGACCTCGCTGTAGACGCGCGCCAGCGAGCGACCGGCGTCGGTCACGGCGTCGCCGGCCAGGTAGCCCAGCTCGTCCAGCACGGCGCACACCCGGTCGAAGGTGCGGGCGATGGAGCTGGTCTTGCCGGTGACCCGCCGCTCGAGCTGGTCGGTCTCGGCGCGCAGCCGGTGCCACCGCTCGGACCACCGGACGTGGGCCTCCCGGTCGTCGCAGCCGTGCACGGGGTGGGCCCGCAGGGCCGACCGCAGGCGCACCAGCACCTCGTCGTCGACGGCCGAGGAGCGGCGCTTCTGCGGCCGGCCGGGCCCGCCGATGCCGAGCGCCCGGATCGAGGACGCGACGTCGCGGCGGGCCTGCGGGGAGCGCGGGTTGAAGCCGCGCGGCAGCCGGACGCTGCCCACCGGCTCGACCGGGCCGGGGAAGTCGGCGCTGGACAGCCGCCCGCTCCAGCGGTCCTCGGTGACGACCAGCGGGTGCGACTCCCCCGCCCCGACGCCGGGGTCGACGATGACGGCCAGCCCGCTGCGCCGCCCGTTCGGCACCCGCACGACGTCGCCCGGCTTGAGCCGCTCCATGGACTGCGCGGCGGCCGCCCGGCGCTGCGAGGCGCCCTGGCGCGACAGCTCGGTCTCGCGCTCCTTGACCTCGCGGCGCAGCCGGGCGAACTCCTCGGCGTCGCCCAGGTGGCAGGTCATCGACTCCCGGTAGCCCTCGAGGGCCTCCAGGTTGCGGCTGACCTGCCGGGCCAGCCCGACCACGCTCTTGTCGGCCTGGAACTGCGCGAAGGAGCTCTCCAGCAGGGCCCGCGCGGACTCCCGCCCGACGGCGCCCACGAGGTTGACGGCCATGTTGTAGCTGGGCCGGAAGCTGCTGCGCAGCGGGTAGGTGCGGGTGCTCGCCAGGCCGGCCAGCTGGCGGGGGTCGAAGCCGGGCTGCCACAGCACGACGGCGTGGCCCTCGACGTCGATCCCGCGGCGCCCGGCCCGGCCGGTGAGCTGGGTGTACTCCCCCGGTTGCAGGTCGCTGTGGGTCTCGCCGTTCCACTTGACCAGCTTCTCGAGCACCACGCTGCGGGCCGGCATGTTGATGCCCAGGGCCAGCGTCTCGGTGGCGAAGACGGCCTTGACCAGGCCCATCGTGAACAGCTCCTCGACGACCTCCTTGAAGGTCGGGAGCATCCCGGCGTGGTGGGCCGCGATGCCGCGCTCGAGGCCGTCCAGCCACTCCCAGAAGCCGAGCACGCGCAGGTCGTCGTCGGGCAGATCCTCGGTGCGGCGCTCGACGTGCAGGCGCACCCGCTCGCGCTCCTCGGGCGTGTTGAGCCGCAGCCCGGCCTGCACGCACTGCTGCACGGCGGCCGCGCAGCCCGCGCGGCTGAAGATGAAGGTGATCGTCGGCAGCAGCCCGTCGCGGCCGAGCCGCTCGACGACGTCGGCCCGGCTCGGCACCGACCGGCGCGGCGGCCGCCCCCGCGCGTCGCGCGCCCCGAAGCGCGACTCCTCGCGCCACAGCCGCTCCAGGTCACGGGCGACCTTGCCGTCGCCGTCCGGCTCGAACAGGTCGTACAGCCGGGTGCCGACCATGACGTGCTGGTGCAGCGGGACCGGCCGGTGCTCCTCGACCACGACCTCGGTGTCGCCGCGCACGGTGATCAGCCAGTCCGCGAACTCCTCGGCGTTGCTGACGGTGGCCGACAGCGAGACCAGCGTGACGTCGTCGGGCAGGTGGATGATCACCTCCTCCCAGACCCCGCCGCGGGCGCGGTCGGCCAGGTAGTGCACCTCGTCCATCACGACGTGCGACAGCCCGCGCAGGGCGTCGCTGCCGGCGTAGAGCATGTTGCGCAGCACCTCGGTGGTCATCACGACCACCGGGGCGTCGGCGTTGACGCTGTTGTCGCCGGTGAGCAGCCCGACGGACGCCGCCCCGTAGCGCTCGACGAGGTCCTTGTGCTTCTGGTTCGACAAGGCCTTGATCGGCGTCGTGTAGAAGCACTTGCGGCCCTCGCGCAGGGCCAGGTGGACGGCGAACTCCCCGACCACCGTCTTGCCGGCCCCGGTGGGGGCGGCGACCAGGACGCCCCGGCCCTCCTCGAGCGCGCGGCACGCGGTGCGCTGGAAGGCGTCCAGGCCGAACGGGTACTGGGCCTCGAAGTCGGTCAGCGCCGGCGCCGCCCTGGTTGCGGCGGAAGGCCGCGTACCTCTCGGCGGGCGAAGGCTCAGCGGTCACCACACGACGCTACGTGCCCGGACCGGTCCCGCTCATCCGCAGAGCTCGCGCGTCGGCTCAGTCCAGGACCGACGGCGTGTCGTCGTCGAGGCGCTCGTGCTCCGGGTCGACCGCGCGGCGGCGCTGGGCGCGCTCGCGCACCCGGGCCACCAGGATGCAGCCCTCGTACATGAGCAGCAGCGGCACGGCCATGAAGCAGAAGGTGAACGGGTCCTGCGAGGGCGTGATGATCGCGGCGACGGCGAACACCGCGACGATCGTGCCGCGCCGGGCCGAGCGCATCCGGTCGCTGCTCAGCACGCCCACGAGGTGCAGGAACATGATGATCGACGGGGAACTCGAAGGCGAACCCGAACGCCAGGATGCACAGCGTCACGAACGACAGGTAGTCCTGGACGTTGACCAGCGTGACGATGTCGCCGCCGCCGACCGACAGCAGGAACTCCAGGCCGCGGGCGATGGTGAAGTAGGCGAACACCGCGCCGACGACGAACAGGCTCAGCGACGCGGCGAGGAACCCGGCGGCGTAGCGCCGCTCCTTGCGGTGCAGGGCCGGCGTGATGAACGCGCCCAGCTGGTAGAGCCAGACGGGGCTGGCCAGCAGGATGCCGCCGAGGAAGGCGACCCGCAGGCGGACCTTGAACTGGTCGAAGATGCCCAGGGCGACGAGCTCGCAGGCCTTGCCGCCCTGCGTGGTGTCGCAGTACGGCTGCTTGAGCAGGTCGTAGACCGGCTCCCAGAAGACGAACACGACCACGACGCCGACGAACACCGCCAGCAGGCTCTTGCCGAGCCGGGAGCGGAGCTCGTAGAGGTGCTCGATCAGGCTCATCCGCCCGTCGTCCGGCACCGGCCGGCGTCGCGAGGCCGGACGCAGCGCCACCTACGGGAGGCGGTCGGTCGAGCCCGGCTGCCCCTCCAGGGGCTGACCGGTGACGGGGTCGAAGCGGGCGAGCGGCTGACCGGTGACGGGGTCGAAGCGGGCCGGCTGCTCACCCGGCAGGGGCTTCGGGGCGTCGTCGTCGTGCAGGCCCTTGGTCTCGGCCTTGAGGATGCGGGCGCTGCGGCCCAGGGAGCGTGCGGCCTCGGGCAGCCGCTTGGCGCCGAACAGGACCATGATGACGACCGCGATGATGATGAGCTCGGTGGTACCCGGCATCAGGGCTCTCCTCCTCGTGCGCCGACCAGGAGGCCCGCGCGGCAGGGTCAGCGTACGCGCGAAGGGCCGTCCAGGTCGGGCCGTCGCGGGCCTGCGTGCACGTCCGCCTGCCGGCCGGCCTGCAGGCCGGCCTCGCCCGCTCCGCCCTGCCCGACGCCCTGCCCGTCGGCCTGCACGGCGGCCAGCCGCTCGCTCGCGGCACCGACGGCGGTGCCGGCGTCGGCGACCCGGCGGCCGAGGGCCTTGACGCGCCCCCACAGCCGCAGGCCGCACAGGCCGAGCACGAGCAGGGCGAGCAGGACCAGCAGCAGGTCGACCAGGATCCAGCGCACGGCAGGACCCTACGACCCGCGCGCGTCACAGCGGTGCGGGGCGGTGCGGTCAGACGGTGCGGACGGCGGCGCCCGCGGCCTCGGCGAGCAGGTCGCTCGAGCCGAGGTGCAGGGCGAAGTCGAGCAGGTCGTCGTAGGTGAGGGCGGCGCCGGAGCGCGGCTCGAGCACCTCGGCGGGGACGTCCCAGACCTGGGCGGGCACGCCGCCGCTGACCAGCAGCGACACGACGTGGTCGTCGGCCGGCTTGCGGACCTCCTCGCTGCAGGTGGGGCAGCAGAAGGCGTAGTACGACAGGGGGGCGTGGCTGCAGACCATGAGGGCGACGTCGGCAGGGGTCAGCTCGACCTCGCCGCAGGTGGGGCAGGACGCCTTGATGGTGGTCATGGCCGACGGTCCTCTCGGGTGCTGCCGCCCTGAGCGGCGACACCCCGACCTTCGGCAGCAGCCGCGGAGTCCTTGACCGGCGTCACCCGTAAGGGGTGCTCGGGGCGCCCGGGTGGACTACCGGCCGTACGCCGCCAGCGCAGCGCGCGCGTCCGACCGGACCTGCTCGGCCAGCTCCGCGGGGGCCACGACCCGCCCCTCGCTGCCCAGCCGCAGGGCCAGCCGGCGGACCCAGTCCGTGCTCGGGGTGCGCAGCCCGACGACGAGCTCGCCGTCGTCGCCCTGCTCGACGCTCTCGCACGGGTGGTAGTCCGCGACCCAGTGCGCGCCGGGCCGCAGGGCGAGGGTGACGAGCTGGTGCTCCGGCGAGGGCTGGAACAGGCCCGAGGCGAGGTCGCGCTGCTCGGCGGTGGGCGGCGGGGCGGACGGCTCGTCCAGGACGGTGGCGCTCTCGACCCGGTCCAGGCGGAACAGCCGGGTGCCCTCGGCGCCCCGGTCCCAGGCCTCCAGGTAGCTGCGGCCCTCGACGAGCAGCAGCCGCATCGGGTCGACGTCGCGCTCGGTGGTCTGGTCGCGGGCCGGCACGTGGTAGGCCAGGTGCATCGCCCGGCCCCGGTCCAGGGCGTCCTGCACGACGGGCAGCACCCGCTCCTCGGTCTCCAGGGCCACCTCGACCCGCTCGGCCGGCCGGGCCGCGGCGCCCGCGACCTGCTCGACCTTGGCCAGCGCCCGGTCGACGGCGTCGCGCTCCTCCAGCCCCGGCGTCTCGGCCAGCGCCCGCAGGGCGACCACCAGGGCCAGCGCCTCGTCGACGGTGAGCCGCAGCGGCCGGGTGACGCCGGCGGGCTCGAACAGGGTGACGGTGTCGCCGGAGAGCTCGAGGTCGATGAGGTCGCCCGGGCCGTGGCCCGGCAGCCCGCACACCCACAGCAGGTTGAGGTCGTCGAGCAGCCGCTTCTCGGAGATCCCGAACACGGCGGCGACGTCGGCCAGCCGGGCGCCGGGGCGGGCCAGCAGGTAGGGCACCAGGGCCAGCAGCCGGGGCAGCCGGTCGACGCTGCCGCTCACGGCGTCCCGCTCATGCCGTGACCAGCGCGGTGAGCCGGCGGACGACGGCGTCGCGGGCCTCGTCGGGGGCGAGCACCACGGCGTCGGCGCCGTAGCCGGTGACCCGGTCGGCGAAGCGCTCGGGGTCGCCGTAGCCCACCTGCAGCAGGTCCCAGCCGTCGCCGTCGGGCGCGACCGAGGACGCCTCGCGGCGCAGCGCCCAGCCGGCCCCCGCCCGCAGCCGGACGGTCGCCGTGCTGACCGGCGTCTCGGACGCCGTCCGCGCCACCAGCGCCCGCAGGTCCACCCCGGCAGGCACGACGACGGCGCCCTCCGGCCCGACGGCGGTGACCGCGCCGACGACGCGGGACAGCCGGAAGACCCGCTCCTGCCCCCGGACGACGTCGTGCCCGACGAGGTACCAGCGGCCGCGCCAGGACACGACGCCCCAGGGCTCGACCTCGCGCTGCTCGGGGGCGGGCCGGCCGAGCGTGCGGTAGGCGAAGCGCAGGACCCGGCCGTCGCGCGCGGCCGCCAGGCACGGCTCGAACGCCGGCTCGCTGGCGCCCACCCGCGGCTCCAGCGCCCCGCTGGCCTCGGGGGCGTCGACGCCGGCGGCCCGCAGCTTCAGCAGGGCGCTGCCGGTCGCCCCCGCGAGCGGGGCGGACTGCCACAGCCGGGCGGCCAGCCCGAGCGCGGCGGCCTCGTCGGGCGCCAGCACCAGCTCGGGCAGCTCGTAGTCGCGGCGGGCGATGCGGTAGCCGGGCTCGTCGTCGAAGGCGGCGGTGTGGGTGCCGGTCTCGAGCGGGATGCCGAGCTCGCGCAGCTCGGCCTTGTCGCGCTCGAACATCCGCCGGAAGGCCTCCTCGTTCCCGTCGTAGCCCGGGACCGCGTCGCGGATCTCCTGCACCGACAGGTAGCGCCGGGTGTGGAGCAGGCAGATGACGAGGTTGAGCAGCCTCTCGGTCTTCTTGGCGGCCATCCCGCCGAGGCTAACCTGACCGCGTGATCACCTGGCGCCGCGGCACGGTGGTCGCCCGGGGGCGCGCCTGGACGGGCGCGCAGGAGCTCGACGTCGACGTCGACGGGGTGCAGGTCCGCGCCCTGGCCCACCCCCCGCTGGTCGGGGAGCCGCAGGTCGGCGACGCCGTGCTGCTCAACGCCACCGCCCTGGCGCTCGGGCTCGGGACCGGCGGCTACGCCCTGGTCGTCGCCGTCCCCGACCGCCTGCCGCCCGACCGCGAGGGCCCGGGCCACCTGGTCAAGGCCCGGTACACGCCGCTGCAGGCCGTCGTGCTCGGGGCCGACGAGCAGGACGCCCCCACCCACGACCTGCTGGCCGGCGACGACCCGCTGCCCGGGACCCCCGTCGTCGTCGCCGACCTGCACTCCTCGCTGCCCGCCGTCGTCGCCGGCGTCCGCGCCGACCGCCCCGGCACCCGGGTCGCCTACGTGATGACCGACGGCGGGGCGCTGCCGCTGTGGTTCAGCCGGACCGTCGCCGGCCTGGCGGACCTGCTGCTGCGGCACGGTCACCGTCGGGCAGGCCTTCGGCGGCGACCTCGAGTGCGTGACCACCCACTCCGGGCTGCTGGCCGCCGTGCGGGTGCTCGGCGCGGAGGTCGTCGTCGTGGCGCAGGGGCCGGGCAACCTCGGCACCGGCACCGCCTGGGGCTTCTCCGGGGTGGCCGCGGGCGAGGCCGTCAACGCCGCCGCCGCCGTCGGGGGCCGCCCGGTGGCGGCGCTGCGGATGTCGCAGGCCGACCCCCGTCCGCGCCACCGCGGCGTCTCCCACCACTCGCGCACCGCCTACGGCCGGGTCGCCCTCGCGCCCGCCGACGTCGTCGTGCCCTCCTCGGCCGCGGGCCTGGCGGACCCGGCCGACTTCCCGCGGCACCGGCTGGTCGAGGTCGACGACGCCGGCCTGCTCGACGCCCTGCGCGCCCTGCCGGTGACGCTGTCGACGATGGGGCGCGGGCTCGACGACGACCCCCTCGCCTTCCTGGCCGCGGCCGCCGCCGGCCGGCACGCGGCGGCCCTGCTGTGAGCCGGCGGGGCCTCGCGCTGGGCCTGGCCGCGCGGATGACGCCCGCGATGCTCGGCTCCAACGCGGTCGGCGCCGTCGTCGTGTTCGTGTACCTGACCTTCCTCGTGCCCGACGTGCCCGGCAGCGAGGCGCTCGCGGTGGCGAACAGCATCGTGTTCACCGCCTACGTCGGCGGCGCGCTGCTGGTCGGGACGGTCGGCAGCGTCCTGCTGGTGCGCCACCTGTTCCGCTGGCTGCGCTCCGGCCACGAGGTCGACGACGCCGACCGCCGGGCCGCCCTGATGCTGCCGACCCGGCTGGTCCGCTTCTACGGCGTGCTGTGGGCCATCGCCGTCCTGGTCTTCGCCGGGCTCAACCTGGCGGTGTCGCTGCCGGCGTCGCTGCAGATCGGCACCACCGTCGCGCTCGGCGGGCTGACCACCTGCAGCGTCTGCTACCTGCTGGCCGAGCGGGCGGTCCGGCCGCTGGTCGAGGAGGCGCTGCGCGACGTGCCCGGCCCGCCGCCGCTGCTGCTCGGGGTCCGCCGCCGGCTGCTGCTGGCCTGGGCGCTGGGCAGCGGGGTGCCGCTCAGCGGCATCCTCACCGGCCTGGTCAGCCTCGGGCAGGACGGCGGGCCCATCGGTCCGCTCGCCGTCGGGTTCCTGGCCGCCGTCGGGCTGGTCGTCGGGGCGCTGGCCACCGTGCTCGCCGCCGACGCCGTCAGCGACCCGCTGGAGTCGGTGACCGCGGCCCTGCGCCAGGTCGGTGAGGGGCGCCTGGACACCGTCGTCCCGGTCTACGACGCCTCCGAGGTCGGGCAGCTCCAGAGCGGGGTGAACCAGATGGTCGCCGGCCTGCGCGAGCGCGAGCACCTGCGCGACCTGTTCGGCCGGCAGGTCGGCAGCGACGTCGCCCGGCTCGCCCTGGAGCAGGGGGTGCGGCTCGGCGGGGAGCGGCGCGACGTCGCCGTGCTGTTCGTCGACGTCGTCGGGTCGACGTCGCTGGCGCAGGAGCTCGGCCCCGAGGAGGTCGTCGCCCGGCTGAACGCGTTCTTCGGCGTCGTCGTCGAGGTCGTCACCGAGCACTCCGGCTGGGTGAACAAGTTCGAGGGCGACGGCGCCCTGTGCGTGTTCGGGGCGCCGGCCGAGCTGCCCGACGCCGAGGGGTGCGCCCTGTCGGCCGCCCGCGTGCTCGCCCAGCGGCTGCGGCCGCTGCCGCTGCAGGCCGCCGTCGGGGTGTCCGCCGGGCCGGTCGTCGCCGGCCACGTGGGGGCGGAGAGCCGGTTCGAGTACACCGTCGTCGGCGACCCGGTGAACGCCGCGGCCCGGCTGACCGAGCTGGCCAAGCAGGTGCCGGGCCGGGTGCTGGCCGACCTCGACGTCGTCGCGCGGGCCGACGCCGCCGAGCAGCGGTGCTGGGAGCCGGGCGAGGTCGTCGTCCTGCGCGGACGCTCGACCCCGACCCGGCTCGCCGTGCCCCGGTAGTCCGCCCTACACGCGGCCGACGGTGTAGTTGCTCGTCCAGATGCGGCGCAGCGTGACGGTCTTCCCGCTGCGGGGGGCGTCCCACATCTTGCCGTCGCCGGCGTAGATGCCGACGTGGCCCGAGACGTCCTGGATGAACACCAGGTCGCCCGGCCGGGCCTCGCTCTTGCTCACCGCGTGGGAGACCTGCTCCTGGCCGCGCGAGCTGTGCGGCAGCGTCTTGCCGGTCGCCTTGGCGTAGACGTAGCGGGTGAACCCGCTGCAGTCGAAGGCGCTCGGGCCGGTGGCGCCGTAGCGGTAGGGCGCGCCGCGGTGGCGGGCGGCCTCGGCGAGGACGCCGCGGGTGCTGCCGGCCGTCCGGCTGCTGGCCGCGCTGGAGCTCTTGAGCCGGCTGGGGCGGCCGGCGACCTCGATGCGGTCGCTGCCGCTGGTGTCGGGGGCGAGCGAGGAGGAGCCGCGGTAGTGCGCGCGGACCTCGGTGTCGTGGGTGACGCGGACGGCCGTGCGGGCGATGCCGCGGCGGTCGGTCGTGGCGCGGGCGACGGTGCGCCACCCGGACCCCTCGGGCACCTGCACGTCGACGACGGCGCCGGGCACGTAGGAGCGGCCCTCGAGCAGGCGGACGCTGACGGGGGCCTTCGCCCCCGGGCTGACGGTGCCGGCGGGGGCCGACACGCGGGTGGTGGACGACGACCGCTCGGCGGCGGAGGCCGGGCCGGCGGTGGCCAGCGGGACGAGGAGCCCTCCCAGCGCCGTGGTGACGGCGAGGCGGGCGGGCAGGCGGGAGCTGCGGGCGTGCTTGGGCATGCGGGGGTGAGGCCTCTCGCGCGCCTGCGGGGTGAGCTGTCGGGCTCGGGCGGAGAGTGCCCGGCGCCTCCCGGTGAGGGGGTGCGCTTCGCCCCGAGGACCGCTGGATCAGCGGCCCGTGGAGACCTGGGTCCCCCGCTCCCGCCCAGGAAGTCGGAGCGCCGGTGGTGCTGACCAGGGGCGGGACTCGGCGTGCTGGTCGGCGCAGTGCGGTGACCACTGTGCATGCTGCTCCGTCACCGGATCGACATCTGGCGACGTGGCGTGCGTCATGCCGTCAGCAGGACGACCGGACCGCCGGGGCGTCGTCGTACACCGCCGTCGCCCGCACGGTGGCGCACGGCCAGGCGTGCCCGCAGGTGCGGCAGCGCGACCTCCCGAGCAGGTCGCGCCCCACCGGGTGGGCCTCCCGGACGGCCCACAGCCGCAGGGAGAGCTCCCTCACCCGGTCCAGCGCGTCGGCCAGGTCGGGCGTGTCGCGCAGGGCGGTCGGCCGGCTCATGGCGCGACGGTAGGAGCGCCCCGGGCGCGCGTCGAGCGGGCCTGGGGACGCCGGCGGGGAGGCGGGGTGGACCCGGCGGCGCGCCCCTGTGCACGGGGTGTGGGCGGCGCCGGAGCTTCCCGTCCCCCGCCGCGCCGCGGCCTGGGGACGGGAAGAGGTCGGCTGCTAGCGGACGTCGACCAGGTCGACGACGAACACCAGCGTCTCGTTCGGGCCGATCGCCCCGCCCGCGCCGCGGCTGCCGTAGCCCATCGCCGGCGGGATGGTCAGCCGGCGGCGGCCGCCGACCTTCATGCCGGCGACGCCCTTGTCCCAGCCCTGGATGACCATGCCCGCGCCGAGCTGGAAGCTGAACGGCTGCCCGCGGTCCCAGGACGCGTCGAACTGCTGACCGGTCGACCAGGAGTGGCCGACGTACTGCATCGTGCAGGTGGTGCCGGACGTCGCCTCGGCGCCCTCGCCGGTCTCGAGGTCCTCGATCTGCAGCTCGCTGGGCGGAGCGCCCTCGGGGATCGTGACGGTGGGCTTGGTGGCTGCCATGGGGGTTCCTCTCGGGCTACATGCTCGCGATGAGCTTCTCCACGCGGTCGTCGACCGCGCGGAACGGGTCCTTGCACAGCACGGTCCGCTGCGCCTGGTCGTTCAGCTTGAGGTGCACCCAGTCGACGGTGAAGTCGCGCCGCTTGTCCTGGGCGTGCCGGATGAACTCGCCGCGCAACCGCGCCCGGGTGGTCTGCGGCGGCAGGTTCTTGGCCTCGAAGATCGCGAGGTCGGTCGTGGCGCGGGTGACGGCGCCCTTCTTCTCCAGCAGGTAGTACAGGCCCCGGTCGCGGTTGACGTCGTGGTAGGCGAGGTCGAGCTGGGCGACCCGCGGGCTGGACAGCTCGAGCCCGTGCTTGGCGCGGTAGCGCTCGATGAGCTGGTACTTGGTCACCCAGTCGATCTCGCGGTCGACCAGCGACAGGTCCTGCGTCTCGACCGCCTGCAGGGTGCGGCCCCACAGGTCCAGGACGCGCTTCACCGTGGCGTCGCCGCCGCGCCGGTCGACGAAGTCGACGGCCTTGCTGTGGTACTCGCGCTGGATGTCGAGCGCGCTGGCCTCGCGGCCGTTGGCGAGCTTGACCGTCCGGCGCCCGGTGATGTCGTGGCTGATCTCGCGGATCGCCCGGATCGGGTTCTCCAGCGTCAGGTCGCGCAGCACGACGCCGGCCTCGATCATCCGCAGCACCAGGTCGGTCGCCCCGACCTTGAGCAGCGTCGTCGACTCGTTCATGTTGCTGTCGCCGACGATGACGTGCAGCCGGCGGAAGCGCTCGGCGTCGGCGTGGGGCTCGTCGCGGGTGTTGATGATCGGGCGGCTGCGCGTCGTCGCGCTGCTGACGCCCTCCCAGATGTGCTCGGCGCGCTGGCTCACGCAGTAGACGGCGCCGCGCGGGGTCTGCAGCACCTTGCCCGCGCCGACGACGATCTGCCGGCTGACCAGGAACGGGATCAGAACGTCGGACAGCCGGCTGAACTCGCCGTGCCGCCCCACCAGGTAGTTCTCGTGGCAGCCGTAGGAGTTGCCGGCGCTGTCGGTGTTGTTCTTGAACAGGTAGATGTCCCCGGCGATGCCCTCCTCGCGCAGGCGCCGCTCGGCGTCGACGAGCAGGCCCTCGAGGATCCGCTCCCCCGCCTTGTCGTGCGTGACCAGGTCGACGGCGCTGTCGCACTCCGGCGTCGCGTACTCCGGGTGGCTGCCGACGTCGAGGTAGAGGCGGGCACCGTTGCGCAGGAACACGTTGCTGCTGCGGCCCCACGACACGACCCGGCGGAACAGGTAGCGGGCGACCTCGTCGGGGCTCAGGCGCCGCTGGCCGCGGAACGTGCAGGTGACGCCGTACTCGTTCTCGATGCCGAAGATGCGCCGGTCCATCAGCGCACCGCCGTACCGGGCAGGGCGCGGACGGGGCAGCCGGGGCTCACCGGGCGGACGCTACCGCTCACCTGCGCTGCGTCGTGGAGGTCGCGCCCCGACGGGCGGGCGCCCTCGCAGCGGCGGGAGGCGGGGTCACCCCTGCAGTCCACCCCGTCACAGGTCGGCGCGCCTCCCGGGCGCGACCGCGCACCCCTGCGCCTACTGTCGCCCGGTGAGCGACGTGCACTTCTGGTTCGACCCCGTCTGCCCCTTCGCCTGGATGACCAGCACCTGGGTGCGCCAGGTCGCCGACCAGCGCGGGCTGCAGGTCCGCTGGCGCCCCATCTCCCTGCGCCTGCTCAACCGCGACGTCGACTACGACGCCCGCTTCCCCGCCGGGTACGAGGCGAGCCACACCGCCGGGCTGCGGCTGCTGCGGGTGTGCGCGCTCGCCGGCCGCGAGCACGGCGACGACGCCGTCGGGCGGCTCTACGCCGAGCTCGGCGCGCGCACCTGGGAGGTCGCGGGCGGCCTCGACGGGCTGCCCGGCCGGCTCCCCGCCCTGCTGGGCGAGGCCCTGCCCGCCGCGGGCCTGCCGCTCGGGCTCGCCGACGCCCTCGAGGACGCCGACACCTGGGACGCGCACCTGCAGGCCGAGACCGACGCCGCCCTCGAGCAGGTCGGCAAGGACGTCGGCACCCCCGTGCTGCACGTCGAGCCGCCCGGCGGCATCGCCTTCTTCGGCCCCGTCATCAGCCGCCGCCCCTCCGCCGAGGAGGCGGTCGAGCTGTGGGACCACGTCGTCGGGCTGGCCCGCTTCGCCGGGTTCGCCGAGCTCAAGCGCAGCCTGCGCGAGCGCCCGCAGCTGCCCGCGTGGGGCTGGGTGCCCGGAGAGGGCGGCGCCGGCGAGCAGGAGGACTGGCACGGCGGCAGCCGCCGGCAGAAGCAGGACCAGGGCACGCCCGCTCCGTGAGCTCCTCCCC
This sequence comes from uncultured Actinomycetota bacterium, assembly GCA_963815615.1. Lineage (GTDB taxonomy): Bacteria > Actinomycetota > Actinomycetes > Mycobacteriales > SCTD01 > RYN-122. The sequence continues at coordinate 369,213 of CAWFHF010000001.1, forward strand.
CGGCACCCTGGTGCTGCCGCGCCGGGACGCCCCGCCGCTGCAGGCCGTGCTGCGCCGGCTGCTCGTCGCGCTCGGGCTGCTCGCCCTGGTCGTGCTCGTCGTCTACCTCGACCGCGACGGCTACCGCGACGCGGACGACAACGGCGTCAGCCTGCTCGACGCGCTCTACTACGCCACCGTCAGCCTCTCCACCACCGGCTACGGCGACATCACCCCGATCACCCCCGGCGCCCGCCTGGTGAACGTGCTGCTGGTGACGCCGCTGCGCATCCTGTTCCTCATCGTCCTGGTCGGCACCACGCTCGAGGTCCTCACCGAGCGCACGCGCGAGCAGTTCCGCAACAAGCGCTGGAGGGGGCACGTGAAGGGCCACACCGTCGTCGTCGGGTACGGCACCAAGGGGCGCAGCGCCGTCCGGGCCCTGGTCGCCGACGGCGCCGACCCGCGACAGCATCGTCGTCGTCGACCCCGACCCCGCGGTGGTCGCCGAGGCCAACCGCGACGGCTTCGCCGCGGTCCTCGGGGACGCGACCCGGCGCAGCGTGCTCGAGCAGGCGCGGGTGCCCGGCGCCTCGACCGTGCTGGTGTCCAGCAACCGCGACGACACCGCCGTCCTCGTCGTGCTGACCGTGCGGCAGCTCAACCCCACCGCGCCGATCGTGTCCGCCGTCCGGGAGGCCGAGAACGCCCCGCTGGTGCGCCAGAGCGGGGCGACCAGCGTGGTCGTGTCGTCCGAGGCGGCCGGGCGGCTGCTGGCCGTCAGCGCCGGCAGCCCCGCCACCGGCCGGGTGCTGGAGGACCTGCTCATCCCGCACACCGGGCTCGAGGTCGACGAGCGCGCCGTCACGCCCGAGGAGGTGGGGCGCTCGTGCCGGCAGGTCGACGAGCTGGTGCTGGCCGTCCTGCGCGGGAGCGACGTCTTCCGGTTCGGCGCCGCCGAGGCCCTGCGGCTCGAGGCGGGCGACCGGCTGGTGGTCGTGCGCGACACCGGCGTGCCGGAGGACGGGCAGGTCGAGCCGGTGGCCGACGACCCCGACGTGCCCTAGCCGCTGCTCCCTAGCTGTTGCGGGAGCGGGCGGTCTCGCGGCGGTTCGCCCGGTCCAGCGCCTCGACCAGCTCGTCCTTGGTCATGGTCGACCGGCCCGGCACCTCGAGCCGCTGGGCGAGCTCGTACAGGTGCTTCTTGCTGGCGTTCGCGTCGACGCCGCCCGCGGTGGGCCGGCCCTGCCGGCTGCCCTCGTCGGTGGAGCGGGCCGCCTGCGCGTCGCTGGGGCCCTTCTCGTCCTTGGGCTCCCAGTGGTCGCCGACCTTCTCGTAGGAGTGCTTGAGCGCGGCGAACGCCGTCCGGTGGGCGCGCTCGCCCTCGCCGTAGGACTCGACGGCGCTGTCGTGCGTCTCGGCCCAGGTCGCCTGGGCGTGCGCGTCGGAGCGCTCCAGCGTCGAGGGCAGCTCCTCGCGCTGCGCCTTGGTCAGCTTCCCGCCCGCCGCCGCCTTCGTCTGCTTCGCCATGCGGCGGGTGTACCCGCGGGGCGCGGCTACTGCACGGACACCAGGTCGATGACGAAGGTGATGGCGTCGCCCGCGGCGATGCCGGCCCCGGGGTTGCCGCCCGGGTAGCCGAAGGCGTCGGGGATGCGCACGAGCCGGCGTCCGCCGACCTTCATGCCGAGCGGCGCCACGCTGAACCCGGCGACGACGTCCTGGCCGCACACCTGGAACGGGATGGTGGCGTCGGCCGAGCCGTTCCAGGAGGCGTCGAACTCGGTGCCGTTCTTGTCGAGGGCCCCGACGTACTTCACGGCCACCTGGTCGCCGGCCTCGGCGGTCTCGCCGTCGCCCTCGACGACGGTCGCGACCTGCACCTGCGTGGGCACGGCGCCGGTGTTCGCGGGCACCTTCGGGCGCTTCCCGAGGTCGGTGCCGACGCCCTCGGGCGCGTCGATGGTCTGGGTCTCCGCGGGGCACTGCGGCGCGCGCCGCGTCGGTGGCGGCGCCGGAGGGGGCGGCGACGGTGACGTCCTCCGCCGACTCCCCGCCGCAGGCGGCGAGGGACAGGGCGAGGGCGGCGGCCGCGGTCGTGGCGGCCCAGCGGGGCAGGCGGGTCATGCGGGCGTCTCCGGAGCGGTGTCGGTGGCGGGCGGTCGGCGTGCCGGCGCTGTCCGCGGCGCCGGCGGCGTCGCCGAGCAGGCGGGACAGCTGGGGGGTGAGCAGGCGCTTGAACGCGCGCCGGGGCCGGGTGCGGTCGAGCACGGCGGCCTCGAGGGTCTCCGCGGTCGAGCGCGCGCGGCTGCGCCGTCGGGCCCGGCGGTCGACAGCGCCTCGACGGCGAGCCGCAGGGCCTCGTCGAGCGGGAGGTCGCCGCGGTGCCGGTCGCGCAGGACGGCGGCGATCGGCTCGCTCTGCCCGCCCATGACGACGAAGCCGTGCTCGTCGGCGACCGAGCCGTCGTAGGTCAGCCGGTACATCTGGTCCTCGGCCGGCGTGGCCCCGACCTCGGCGACGACGAGCTCGACCTCGTAGGGCTTGGAGGACTCGGTGAAGACGGCGCCGAGGGTCTGCGCGTAGGCGTTGGCCAGGCCGCGGCTGGTGACGTCGCTGCGGTCGTACTGGTAGCCGCGCAGGTCGGCGTACCGGACGCCGGCGAGCCGCAGGTTCTCGAACTCGTTGTACTTGCCGACGGCGGCGAACGCGATCCGGTCGTAGATCTCGCTCATCTTGTGCAGCGCGTTGCTGGGGTTCTCGCCGACGAACAGGATCCCGTCGGCGTAGGTCAGCGCGAGGACCGAGCGGCCGCGCGCGATGCCCTTGCGCGCGTAGTCGCTCTTGTCCTTCATGACCTGCTCGGGCGACATGTAGAACGGCATCGTCACGGCAGGAGCTCCTTCGGGGCGGCGGTGGCACGGCGCTCAGCCGCCCGGCCGGGTCATGCGGGCGTCGACGACGGCCTGCACGACCGTCGCCGACCTCGTCCTCGGCCAGCCGGCGGACGCCCTCGTCGGTCGACCGTCATGACCACCGGGTAGATCTTGCGGGTGAGGTCGGGGCCGCCGGTGGCGGAGTCGTCGTCGGCGGCGTCGTAGAGGGCGTCGACGGCCAGGCGCGACGGCGTCGGCCTCGCTCACGTCGTCGCGGTAGCGCTTCTTCAGCGCGCTGCGGGCGAAGACCGAGCCGGAGCCGACGGAGTGGAAGCTGTGCTCCTCGTAGCGGCCGCCGGTGACGTCGTAGCTGAAGATCCGCCCGACGCCGCGCGTCGAGGTCGAAGCCGGCGAACAGCGGGACGACGGCCAGGCCCTGCATCGCCATGCCGAGGTTGCCGCGGATCATCGCCGAGAGCCGGTTGGCCTTGCCGTCGAGGGACAGGACGCTGCCCTCGAGCTTCTCGTAGTGCTCGAGCTCGACCTGGAACAGCCGGACCATCTCGATGGCGAGCCCGGCCGTGCCGGCGATGCCGACGGCGGAGTACTCGTCGGCCGGGAAGACCTTCTCGATGTCGCGCTGGGCGATGACGTTGCCCATCGTGGCCCGCCGGTCGCCGGCCATGACGACGCCGCCGGCGTGCGTGACCGCCACGATCGTCGTGCCGTGCGGCGCGTCGACGACGCCGCCGGGCGGCAGGGCGCGCCCGCTCGGCAGCAGCTCGGGAGCGGCGCCGCGCAGGAAGTCGGTGAACGAGGCGCTGCCCGGCGTGCTGTAGGCGGCCGGCAGCCGGCCGTGCGTGGCCGCTGCGTCTGACACGTCGCGCTCTCCTCCGTCGGGGTGCTCGTGCTCGTCCCCACCCCACCACACCCGCAGTCTGCTGACCGTCTGGGGGCGGCGTCAGGCGGCTGGCGTCAGGGCCGGCGGCGCCGCGGGCGACGCCGACCGGCCGCTGCCGTCGGTCGGGCTGCCGGGCCCGCCGGCGGGCCTGCCGGCAGCAGGAGCGCGAGGTCGGGCTCCGACCGCGGCTCGGGCAGCACGTGGGGCAGGACGCAGGCGCACGACACCGGGCTGCTCCCGGACCTTCTGCCAGCTGTGGCGCTCGACGTACGGCGGCAGCGAGGCGGAGGCGCGCCGCGTCGTCGCGCGAAGTTGCCCAACCCCTGGTTGCAGGTCGAGCAGAGGATGCCGCGCACCAGACCGGTCAGGTGGTCGTGGTCGACGTGCTGCGGGGGTCTCGTACGACAGACGGCGCAGACGCCGCCCTGCTCCACGACCATGGCGTCGACGTCGGCGCTGGTGAGCCCGTACCGCCGCTTGAGGTGGAAGTCCCGCGTCGTGCCGTGCCGCTGCTCACGCAACTCGCGCACGCGCCGTTGTGGCAGGGCCGGCAGTAGGAGGTCAGGCCGTCCGCGGCTGCTCCGATTGCTGCCGAAGGCCGAGCGAGGCTGCTCGCTCTGGCACTGCGCGCACCACTTGTTCTCCGGCGAGGAGAGGCGCGCTGAGTGCTTGCGTGTCGGTCCACCACCGGTTCGAGCGTCCCGGTAGGCCCGGTTGCGCACCCTCGAGCAGGGCCTGCAGTAGCTGACGCGGCCGTCCTTGTTCTTCTTCGACGGCGGGAAGTCCTCGAGCGGCTTGCACTCACCGCAGTCCCGGCAGACCTTGTCCATCATCCCGCCGGGGCTGCATCACTCCCCGCCCTTCTGTATGTACCCGCGCACGAACTCCTCGGCGTTCTCCTCGAGGACGTCGTCGATCTCGTCGAGCAGGGCGTCGACGTCGTCGGTGAGCTTGTCGACCCGCTCGTGGACGTCGGAGGCGGCCGGCGAGGTGGCCTCGACCTCCTCGGCCTGCTCGCCGGACCGCTCCTGCCGCGCCTGGCCGCCGCCGTCGTTGCTCGCCATCGTGGAACTCCTCGCTCGGGGACCCTGGGTCGACCCTACGGCCGGCCTCCGACAGGTTCCTGTCGGCGCGCGAGCGCCCGGGTCCAGCCTCAGGGCTCGACGACGACGTCCTCGCCCTGCCGCGACACGCGGCGGGTGCGCAGCCTGAGCACCTGGGAGTAGGCCTTGACGAGCTGCTCGTAGCCGGGCGTCCTGCCGACGTAGCCGAGGAACCCCTTGGGGCCCTCGGTCATCTGTCCCGAGTCGAGGTCGTACTTCGCCCCGTGCCACGGGCAGACCAGGCAGCCGTCGGCGTCCAAGGTGCCCTTGCTCATGTCGGCGAGCTGGTGGCGGCAGCGGGAGGAGACGGCGCGCAGGTCGCCGCCGCGGTTGGCGACGGTCCAGGCGCCCGCGCGGCGCACGGAGCCCGGCGGCAGGGAGGAGGCGGGGAGGCGGTCGGGCACGGCGGGCTCCTGGGGCAGGGGGTCGGGACGCCCCGCTCCTCCCGCGTGCGGCCCCGGGCACACTGCTGGCGTGGCCGACGCCCCGGACCTGTACGCCCTGGCGCCCGAGGACTTCACCGCCGCGCGGGACGCGGCCGTCAAGCAGGCCCGCGCCGACGGCGACCGCGCCGGGGCCAAGGAGCTGGCCGCGCTGCGCCGCCCGACCGTGCCCGCGCACCTGGTGAACCGGCTGGTGCGGGCCGAGCCGGAGCTGGTCGCGTCGCTGCTGGAGCTCGGTGCCCAGCTGGCGCAGGCGCAGCGGGCCGGCAGCGGGAGCGACCTGCGGGCGCTCGGGGAGCAGCGGCGGGCGCTCGTGCAGGCCGTCACCGAGCGGGCGGTCGACCTGGGCGACCGCGAGGTGACGACGGCGGTGCGCGGGGAGGTGGAGGCGACGCTGGAGGCCGCGCTCGCCGACCCGGCCGCCGGGCAGGCGGTGCGCAGCGGCCGGCTGGTGCGGGCGCTGTCGTTCGCCGGCTTCGGCGGCGCCGACCTCGACGGCGCCGTCGCCCCGGCCCCGGCCGTGAAGGCGCCGGACACCCCCGCGCCGGACACGGCGGCGGTCAGGAAGGCCGAGCAGGCAGCGCAGGAGGCGGCGGGCCGGCTCGACGACGCCGTGCAGGCGCTGCGAGCACGCGCACCGCCTCGAGGACGCCGCCGTCGACCGGGTGTCGCAGGCCGTCGACGCCGAGAGCGAGGCCGAGCAGGCGCTCGCGGAGGCGCGGGCGAGCCGGGAGGAGGCCGAGCGGGCGTCGCAGCAGGCGCAGCAGGAGGCGGCGCGGCAGGCCGACGTCGTCCGGCAGGCGCAGGAGGCCGCCGAGCAGGCACGGGCCGAGCTCGACCGGCTCCGGCGCGGCCGGCGGTCCTGAGCGCTAGCGCCGTCCGGCGAGCGTCTCCACGAGGTCGAGGGCGTCGTCGCAGCTGTCGAGCAGGGCGCCGACGTGCTGCCTGGTCCCGCGCAGCGGCTCGAGCGTCGGCACCCGCTGCAGCGACTCGCGCCCGACGTCGAAGATCACCGAGTCCCACGACGCGGCGGCGACCTGCGTCGGGTACTGCGGCCAGGCAACGACCGCGGAAGTAGGCGCGGGTGTCCTCCGGCGGCTCGAGCAGCGCCCGCTGCACCTCGTCCTCGGTCAGCAGCGTCGTCATGCTGCCGCGCGCGACGAGCCGGTTGTAGAGGCCCTTGTCCTGCCGGACGTCGGAGTACTGCAGGTCGACCAGGTGCAGCTTGGACGCCGACCAGTCCAGGCCCTCGCGCTCGCGGTAGCCCTCGAGGAGCTGCAGCTTGGCGACCCAGTCGAGCTCGCCGGCGAGCTGCATGGGGTCGGCCTCGAGCCGGACGAGCACCGACTCCCAGCGGTCGAGGACGTCGAGCGTCTCGGCGTCGGCGTCCGCGCCGAGGCGGTCCTCGACGTGCTTGCGGGCCTGCTCGAGGTACTCCATCTGCAGCTGCACGGCGGTGAGCCGGCGGCCGTCGCGCAGGGTGACCTGGTGGCGCAGCGTCGGGTCGTGCGAGACCGCCCGCAGCGCGGACACCGGGTCGACGACGCCGAGGTCGATGCCGTTGGAGGTGAGCCAGCGGTCCTCGACCATCGCCAGGACCAGCGCCGTGGTGCCGAGCTTGAGGTAGGTCGACGTCTCGGCCAGGTTGGCGTCGCCGATGATCACGTGGAGCCGGCGGTAGCTGGTCGGGGTCGGCGTGCGGCTCGTCGCGGGTGTTGATGATCGGACGCTTGAGCGTGGTCTCGAGCCCGACCTCGACCTCGAAGAAGTCGGCGCGCTGGCTGATCTGGAAGCCGTCGTCGCGGCCGTCCTGCCCGATGCCCACGCGGCCGGCGCCGGTGACGACCTGGCGGCTGACGAAGAACGGCGTCAGGTGGCGCACGATCTCGCCGAACGGCGTCTGCCGCGGCATGAGGTAGTTCTCGTGCGTGCCGTAGGAGGCGCCCTTGTTGTCGGTGTTGTTCTTGTACAGCTGCAGCCTGCTGGTGCCCGGCACGGCCAGCGCGCGCTCCGCGGCGAGCTCCATGACCCGCTCGCCGGCCTTGTCCCACAGCAGCAGGTCGCGCGGGCCGGTGCACTCCGGCGTCGAGTACTCCGGGTGGGCGTGGTCGACGTAGAGCCGGGCGCCGTTGGTGAGGATGACGTTGGCCAGCCCCAGCTCCTCGTCGGGCTCGCCGAGGTAGTGGTCGCTCATGCCGGCGCCGACGTCGAACCCGCGGGCGTCGCGCAGCGGGTTCTCCTCCTCGAAGTCCCAGCGCGTGCGCCGATCGCGCAGCGGCGTCGTGCTGACGTAGCCGTTGACGACCTGGCTGGACGCCGTCATCGCGTTGACGCCGGGCTGCCCCGGCACGGAGACGCCGTACTCCGTCTCGGTGCCCATGACCCGCCGCGCGCTCATGCGCCGAGCCTAGGCGGGTCGGGCGCGTCCAGCAGGGCGAGGTCGAGCCCGTCGAGGGCCGCCACGGCCTGCTCGACGAGCGGCCGGGCGCGGCGGTAGCGGGCGGCGACGGCGGCGTCGGGCGGCAGCGGCACGTCGACGCGGACCAGGGCGGCGGCGGCGTCCAGGTCGGGCAGGCCGCCGAGCGCGTGCCAGCCGAGCAGGCAGGCGCCGAGGCCGCTGCCCTCCGGGGAGTCGGCCACGCGGACGGGCAGGTCGAGGGCGGCCGCCAGCACCTCGCGCCAGAGCGGAGAGGCCAGGGCGCCGCCGGTGGCGCGCACCTCGACGACGTCGTCGGGCAGGCTGTCGCGCACGAGGGCGAGCTGCTGGCAGACCCCCTCGACGACGGCGCGCACGAGGTGGGCGCGCGTGTGGTCGCGGCGCAGCCCGAGGAACGCGCCGGACAGCCCGGAGCGCCACCAGGGCGCCCGCTCGCCCAGCAGGTAGGGCAGGCAGAGCAGCCCGTCGGCCAGCGGCGGCACGCCCGCGGCCTCGGCGAGCAGGACGTCGAGGTCCTGCTCCCCCAGCGCGTCGCCGGCCCAGCGCACCGCCGAGCCGCCGTTGTTGACCGCGCCGCCCACCACCCAGCGGTCGCCGGTGAGCGCGTAGCAGAACAGCCGCCCCTCGGGGTCGACGCCCGGCTCGGGCCGGACCACGCGCAGCGCCCCGCTGGTGCCGAGCGACACCGCGACGACGCCGGGCGCGACCGCGCCGACGCCGAGGTTCGCCAGCGGCCCGTCGGTCGCCCCGACCACCACCGGCGTGCCGGCCGGCAGCCCGAGCCCGGGGGCGAGCCCGCCGACGACCTGCGTGGTCGGCACGACCCGGTCCAGCTGGTCGGCGCGCACCCCCGCCCGCTCCAGCGCCTCGGGGTCCCAGCGCTGCCCCGCGGCGTCGTACAGGCCGCTGGACGACGCCGTCGACAGGTCGACCACGCCCGAGCCCGGCACGACGACGTCGAGCAGCAGCTCCTTCACCCCGCCCCAGCGCGGCGCCGTCACGCCCTGCTCGCGCAGGTGGACGAGCTTGGCCAGCGGGCTCATGGGGTGCAGCGGCGTCAGCGTGCGGGCGTGCAGGCCGGGCGCCTCCCGGCGCAGCCGCTGCGCCTGCTCGCCCGCCCGGGCGTCGGCCCAGGTCAGCAGCGGGCCCCGCGGGCTGCCGTCGGCGTCCCTGGCGACCAGTCCGTGCATGGCGCTGCTCAGGCACACCCCGACCACGCGGTGCTCCCCCTCGAGCTGCCGGGCGACGTCGTCGAGCGCCTCGCGCGCCGCCTGCTGCAGCCGCGCCGGGTCGAGCTCGGCGCGGCCCGGCTGGGGCACGGCCAGCCGGTAGCGCGCGCTGCGGCCCACGGCCCGCACGACGCCGTCCACGCCGGCGGCCACGGCCTTGGTCGACGTCGTGCCGCTGTCGAGCCCGACGACGACGTCCTGCACGGCGTGCTCCTCCGGTCGGGGTGGGCAGCCTAGGGTCCGCGCGTGCCCCGCTCCGTGCTCGCGCTCGCGGCGTCCGTCGTCGCCGTGCTGACGGCGACCGCCTCCCGCTACGGCTACCACCGCGACGAGCTCTACTTCCTGGCCGCCGGGCGACGGCCGGCCTGGGGCTACCCCGACCAGCCGCCGCTGACCCCGCTGCTGGCCCGGCTCGCCGACGAGGTGGCCCCCGGGTCGCTGACCGCCCTGCGCCTGCTGCCGGCGCTCGCCCTGGCCGGCGTCGTGCTGCTGACGGCGGTCATGGCGCGCGACCTCGGCGCCGGGCGCGGCGGGCAGCTGCTGGCCGCCGCCTGCCCGGCCGTCGGCACCGTCTTCGTCGTCACCGGCCACCTGCACAGCACCACCACGTTCGACCTGCTCGCCTGGACGGCGCTCACCACCCTGCTGGTGCGGGTGCTGCAGGGCGGCGACCAGCGCCGGTGGCTCGCCGTCGGGCTGGTCGCCGGCGTCGGGCTGCTGGACAAGCAGCTGGTCGCCTTCCTGCTGGCCGCGGTCGTCGCCGGGCTCCTCCTGGTCGGGCCCCGGGACGTGCTGCGCACCCCCTGGCCGTGGGCCGGGGGCCTGCTGGCCCTCGCGCTGTGGGCGCCGCACCTGCTGTGGCAGGCGCGCGAGGGCTGGCCCGCGCTCGAGGTGGCGTCGTCGGTGGCGGCCGGGCAGTCGGTGAGCAGCGAGCCGCCCGCGCTGTTCCTGCCCTTCCAGCTGGTGCTGGTCAGCCCCGCCCTGGTGCCCGTGTGGGTCGCCGGGCTGGTCCGGCTGTGGCGCGCGCCCCGCCTGCGCTGCCTCGCGCTCGCCTACCCGCTGCTGGCCGCGGTCTTCCTGGCGACCGGCGGCAAGCCGTACTACCTGGCCGGGCTCTACCCGCTGCTGTGCGCCGCGGGGGCGCAGCCGGTGCTCGACCGGGTCGGGCGCCGGGTCGCGACCGGGCTCGTCGCCGTCGCCGCCGTCGTGTCGCTGCCCCTGGGGCTCCCGCTGCTGCCCGTCGACCGGCTCGGCCCGGTCCTCGCCCTCAACGAGGACGCCGGGGAGACGGTGGGCTGGCCCGCGCTGGTGCGGACGGTGGAGGGGGTGGCCCCGCCGGGCGCGGTCGTCCTCACGCAGAACTACGGCCAGGCCGGGGCCGTCGACCGCTTCAGCCCGCGGCTCGCCCCCGCGTACAGCGGCCACAACGGCTACGGGCTGTGGGGCCCGCCGCCCGAGCGCGCCCTGCCCGTGGTCGCCGTCGGGCTGCCCGACGCCGACCGGGAGCGCTGGCTCACCGGCTGCCGGCTGGCCGGCGTCGTCGAGCCGGGGGTGGACAACACCGAGCGCGGCACGCGGGTGCACGTGTGCGACGGCCACCGGCGCACCTGGGCGGCGCTGTGGCCCCAGGTGCGCCGGCTGCGCTGACCCCGCGGTCTAGAGGTACTGCCCGGTGTTGGCGATCGTGTCGATGGACTTGCCGCTCTCCGTGCCCTTCGCGCTGGTGACGAGCGTGCGGATGTAGACGATCCGCTCGCCCTTCTTGCCCGAGATGCGGGCCCAGTCGTCGGGGTTCGTGGTGTTGGGCAGGTCCTCGTTCTCCTTGAACTCGTCGACGCACGCGGTCAGCAGGTGCTGCAGCCGCAGGCCCTTCTGCGAGGTCTCGAGGAAGTCCTTGATCGCCGTCTTCTTGGCCCGCCCCACGATGTTCTCGATCATGGCGCCGGAGTTGAAGTCCTTGAAGTACAGGACCTCCTTGTCGCCGTTGGCGTAGGTGACCTCGAGGAAGCGGTTGTCCTCGCCCTCGGTGTAGATGCGCTCGACGACGCGCTGGATCATGCCCGCGACGGTCGCCTCGCGGTTGCCGCCGTGCTCGGCGAGGTCGTCCTCGTGCAGCGGCAGGTCGGTGCGGATGTACTTGCCGAAGATGTCCTTGGCCGCCTCGGCGTCGGGGCGCTCGATCTTGATCTTCACGTCGAGCCGGCCGGGCCGCAGGATCGCCGGGTCGATCATGTCCTCGCGGTTGGACGCCCCGATGACGACGACGTTCTCGAGCGTCTCCACGCCGTCGATCTCGGACAGCAGCTGCGGGACGATCGTCGTCTCGACGTCGGAGCTCACGCCCGAGCCGCGGGTGCGGAAGATCGAGTCCATCTCGTCGAAGAAGACGATGACGGGCGTGCCCTCGGAGGCCTTCTCCCGGGCCCGCTGGAAGATCAGCCGGATGGAGCGCTCGGTCTCGCCGACGTACTTGTTGAGCAGCTCGGGGCCCTTGATGTTGAGGAAGAACGCGCGGCCGTCCGGCTTGCCGGTCACCTCGGCGACCTTCTTGGCCAGGCTGTTGGCGACGGCCTTGGCGATCAGCGTCTTGCCGCAGCCGGGCGGGCCGTAGAGCAGCACGCCCTTCGGCGGCCGCAGCTGGTGCTCCTTGAACAGGTCCTTGTGCAGGAACGGCAGCTCGACGGCGTCCCGGATCTGCTCGATCTGGGCCATCAGGCCGCCGATGTCGCTGTAGTCGATGTCCGGGACCTCCTCGAGGACCAGCTCCTCGACCTCGGACTTCGGGATGCGCTCGTAGACGTAGCCGCTGCGCGTCTCCAGCAGCAGCGAGTCACCCGCCTTGATCGGCTGCCCGATCAGCGTCTCGGCGAGCATGACCACGCGCTCCTGGTCGGTCTGCCCGACGACGAGGGCCCGCAGCCCGTCCTCGAGGACCTCCTTGAGGCTGACCACCTCGCCCTGCTGCTCGAACGCCAGCGCCTTCACGACGTTGAGCGCCTCGTTGAGCATGACCTCCTGGCCCTTGCGGAGCTCGTCGAGCTCGACGCTCGGGCTCACCGTCACCCGGAGCTTGCGGCCGCCGGTGAAGACGTCGACGGTGTCGTCCTCGTGCCGGGTGAGGAACACGCCGTAGCCGGACGGCGGCTGCGCGAGGCGCTCCACCTCCTCCTTGAGGGCCACGATCTGGTCGCGGGCCTCGCGCAGGGTCGACACGAGGCGGTCGTTCTGGCCGACGGAGCCGGCGAGGTCGGACTGCAGGGCGCTGAGCCGCTCCTCGAGGGCGCGCACCTGCCGCGGCGAGTCGGCCAGCTTGCGCCGCAGGACCGCGACCTCCTCCTCCAGGAAGCTCACCTGCGCGGTCAGCTCGCTGTTCGGGTCGCTTCCTCGGGTACCAGCCACGCGCTACCTCCTCGGGTCCTCCCTCCCCGTCGACGTGCCGGGGCGGTCGGTGAGCCCATCCTATGTACGGAGGTGCAGCCCCGCGCGACCCGACAGGCCCGTCGTGCCGCCGCCGGGCGCGCCTCCCGGGTGCGGCCGGTCGCCTACGGCAGGTCGGGCCGGAAGGGCTCGGTCCGCTCCGCCGGGGCGCTCTCCGTCGCCGGCTCGCCGTACGCGCCCTTGCTCGGGCGACGGCGCCGGACGGGGGGCTCGACGCCGTCGGCGAGGCGCCGGGCGGTGCACAGGAACCCGGTGTGGCCGACCATCCGGTGCTCGGGCCGGACGGCGAGGCCCTCGACGTGCCAGCCGCGCACCAGCGACTCCCACGACTGCGGCTCGGTGAAGCTGCCGTGCGCGCGCAGCGCCTCGACGGTGGTGGACAGCTGCGTGGTGGTCGCGACGTAGCAGCAGACCAGCCCACCGGGGCGCAGCGCGCGGGCGACGGCGTCGAGCGTCTCCCAGGGCGCGAGCATGTCGAGCACGACGCGGTCGACGTCGGTCTCGTCGAGCTCGTCCTGCAGCGAGCCGACGGTGATGCTCCACGCGGGGTGCGGGCCGCCGAAGAAGCGCTCGACGTTGTCGCGGGCGATGTCGGCGAAGTCCTGCCGGCGCTCGTAGGAGCTGACAGCCGGCCGGTGTCGCCGACGGCGCGCAGCAGCGACATCGACAGCGCGCCCGACCCGACGCCGGCCTCGACCACGTGCGCCCCGGGGAAGACGTCGGCCATCTGCACGACCTGGCCGGCGTCCTTCGGGTAGACGACCTGCGCGCCGCGCTTCATCGACAGCACGTAGTCGCTCAGCAGCGGGCGCAGCGCCAGGTACTCGGTCGTGCCGATCCGCACGACGACGCCCTCCGGGCCCCCGAGCAGGCTGTCGTGCTCGAGGATGCCCTTGTGGGTGTGGAACTGCTTGCCCGGCTCGAGCGTGATGGTGTGCATCCGGCCCTTGGGGTCGGTCAGCTGCACCTGGTCGCCGGGGGCGAGGGGCCCGCGGCGTCGCTCGGCCCCGGTGGCCGCTGCTGTCGTCACGAGCGTCGGAGGCTACCGGCCGGCCGGGCCAGCCCTCAGGACGAGACGGCCTTGGCGACGTCCGCGGCCAGCAGCACGCCGAGCCGGCCCTGCCCGTCGCGGACGACGTACTCCGGCGCGGGCGCCGCCCGCATCGCGGTCAGCAGCGCCTCCCCGTGCAGGTCCGGGTCGAGCAGCTCGGCCTCGCGGACCTGCCGCGACAGCGCGCCGACGGTGACCCAGGGCCGCCGCGCCTCGGGCGTCGCGACGACGGCGGCCTCGCTGACCACGGCCTGCGGCACCCCCGCGCTGCCGAGCACGACCAGCCCCCGCGCGCCCGCCTCGTTCGCGCGCCGCACGGCCTCGGCGAGCGGCAGGTCGGCCGTCACGCCGAGCGCCGGACGGGCGAGCCGGCCCGCGCTGACACCCGGCAGGCGCGCCTGCACCTGCGCCTGCCGCAGCGACGCCGTCGCCCCGACGTAGACGAAGCTGGAGATGAGCCCGGCGAACACCACGCTGCTCAGGCTGGCCGTGCCGAAGCCGGTGGCCGGCAGGACGACCAGCAGCACCAGCGGGACGACGACCAGGGCCATCACCCGGCCCGACCACGCGCTGACGACGGTCGCCCGGCTCCCGTCGCCGGTGATCCCCCAGACGGCGGCCCGGAGCACGCGCCCGCCGTCCAGCGGCAGCCCGGGGAGCAGGTTGAACACCGCGACGATCGCGTTGATGACGGCGATGCCCTGCACGAGGAACCACGACAGGCTGCCCTCGACCAGCAGCTCGGCGCCGGCGTAGCCGAGCCCGGCGAGCAGCAGCGACACCATCGGCCCCGCGACGGCGACGGCGTACTCGCGGCCGGGGGTGTCGGGCGGGGTCGTGATCTCGGTGAGGCCGGCCAGCAGGGTGACGGTGATGCTGCGCACCGGCAGCCCGAACGCCCGGGCGACGACGCAGTGGCCGACCTCGTGCAGCAGCACGCTGGCCAGCAGCATCAGGGCGTAGGCGGCGGCCGCCGTGAAGCCCTGCGCCTGCCCGAAGCGCTGCGACAGCAGGGGCCCGTAGCTGAGCAGCACGAAGGCCGCGAACAGGAACCAGGAGGGGGTGAGGAAGACCGGCACGCCGAGCACGCGGCCGATGCGCAGCCCCTGGTCCCCCACCGGTCCGAGCCTACGGTCGCGCCGCCGACACCGCCGACCAGGCCACCCCGGTCCCGCAGGGCTCGACGTGGCGGAGCACCAGGCCGAGCGCACCTGCTCGCCCGGCGGCCTGCGCGGCGTCGTCGGCCAGGCCCACCAGCCTCCCGCCGGGGGCCAGCAGCGCCGCGCCCGCCTCCGCGTCGCCGTCGCCCGGCCCCGTGACGACGATGCGCGCGCCGGCGGCGACCTGCGCGCTGGTGCCGGAGGCGGCCAGCAGGGCGCGCACGGCGACGGAGGGAGCTCCGACGGCGCCGACGGCGTCGCCGCGCCGCGGCCCGGCCAGGGCGCAGAGCACCGCCCCGAGCTCCCCGTCGTCCACGCCCACCTCCCCCTCTGCGACGATCATGCCCCCGTCCGACCTGGAGGCGTCCCGTGCGCTGGTGCTCGTTCACGACGACCGTCTCCGGGGGCGAGCCCCGGCTCGGCGCGGTGTCACCCGGACCGCACGGGCAGGGGCGGGTGCTCGACGTCGGCGCGTGGGCGCGCTCGCGGGGCGCCGACGTGCCGGCCGACCTCGTCGACCTGGTCGAGGCGAGCGCCGGGGTGCGCGACACGGTGACCGAGCTGGTGCTGTCGGTGCCGCAGGACGGCCCCGGCTGGGTGCGCCCGGAGGAGGCCGTGCTGCACGCGCCCGTCCGGACGCCGAACTCGCTGCGCGACTTCCTGGCCTTCCGCGACCACGTCGAGCGCGGCGCCGCCCGCCGCGGCTCCCCCGTGCCCGAGCCCTGGGACCGCGTCCCGGTCTTCTACAAGGGCAACCGCCGCACCGTCACGGGCCCCGGGACGACGGCCCCCTGGCCGAGCTACACCGACCGGCTCGACTACGAGTGCGAGGTCGCCGCGGTGGTCGGGACGGGCGGGCGCGACCTGTCGCCCGCCGCCGCCGCGGACGCCGTCTTCGGCTACACGATCATGAACGACTGGTCCGCGCGCGACGTCCAGAGGGACGAGATGGCCTGCTGGCTGGGCCCCGCGAAGGCCAAGGACTTCGCCACGACCCTCGGGCCCTGGCTGGTCACCCCGGACGAGTGGTCCCCCGAGGACGACCACGCGATGACCGTCGAGGTCGACGGCGAGGTGTGGTCGCGCGGCAGCACCGCCGGCCGCCGCTGGAGCTTCGGCGAGATGCTCGCCTGGGCCTCCCGCGACGAGGACCTGCACCCCACCGACGTCGTCGGCTCCGGCACCTTCGGAGGCGGCTGCGGCCTCGACCTCGACCGGTGGCTGCGCCCCGGCCAGACCGTGACGCTGACGGTGGAGGGCCTCGGGAGCCTCACCAACACGGTGGCCGAGAAGTCCGTGGCCCCGGAGCACGCCTTCCACCCGTAGGGCCGGGCGGAGGCGGGGACGGCAGCGGCCGCCGCCCCACGAGGGGACGACGGCCGCGGCGAGCGGGAGCGACTAGCCCCGCGCCACCTTGCCCAGCTGCTCGGCGCGGTCGGTCTTCTCCCACGGGAAGTCCTGGTCCTCGCGACCGAAGTGCCCGTAGGCGGAGGTCGAGCTGTAGATGGGGCGCAGCAGGTCGAGGTCGCGGATGATCGCGGCGGGGCGCAGGTCGAACACCTCGGTGATCGCGTCCTGCAGGGCCTGGTCGTCGACGGTGCCCGTGCCGAAGGTGTCGACGAACAGGCCGACCGGCTCGGCCTTGCCGATGGCGTAGGCGACCTGGACCTCGCACTTGGTGGCGAGCCCGGCGGCGACGACGTTCTTGGCGACCCACCGCATGGCGTAGGCGGCGGAGCGGTCGACCTTGGACGGGTCCTTGCCGGAGAAGGCGCCGCCGCCGTGGCGGGCGTACCCGCCGTAGGTGTCGACGATGATCTTGCGACCGGTCAGGCCGGCGTCGCCCATGGGGCCGCCGATGACGAACTTGCCGGTCGGGTTGACGAGCAGCCGGTAGCCCTCGGTCTCGATCCCGAGGCCCTCGAGCTCGGGGTCGACGACGTGCTCCTTGATGTCGGGCGTGAGCAGGTTGGCGATGTCGATGTCCTCGGCGTGCTGCGAGGAGACGACGACGGTGTCGAGGCGCGCGGGCCGGCCCTCGGCGTACTCGATGGTGACCTGGGTCTTGCCGTCGGGGCGCAGGTAGGGGACGGTCCCGTCCTTGCGGACGGCGGTGAGCCGCTTGGCGAGCCGGTGGGCGAGCGCGATCGGCAGCGGCATGAGCTCGGGGGTCTCGTCGCAGGCGAAGCCGAACATGAGGCCCTGGTCGCCGGCGCCCTGGCTCTCGATCTCGTCCTTCTCGCCCTCGACGCGCGACTCGTAGGAGTCGTCGACGCCCTGGGCGATGTCCGGGCTCTGCGCGCCGATCGACACCGAGACGCCGCAGCTCTCGCCGTCGAAGCCCTTCTTGCTGCTGTCGTAGCCGATCTCGAGGATCGTCTTGCGCACGATGTCGGCGATGTTCGCGTAGCCCTCGGTGGTGACCTCGCCGGCGATGTGCACCTGGCCGGTGGTGATCATCGTCTCGACCGCGACGCGGCTCTTGGGGTCCTGGGCGAGCAGCGCGTCGAGGATGGAGTCGGAGATCGCGTCCGCGATCTTGTCCGGGTGCCCCTCGGTGACGGACTCGGACGTGAACAGACGGCGGGACAAGGGTCCTCCAAGGGGTAGCGGCTCGCGGCGGAGTGCGCGCAGGCGATCCCGGCCAGCCTACCGAGGAGGCAGGCGTGGCCCGACGAGGTCCCAGACCGTGTCGGCGAGGGCCTCCTTGCTGCCCATCCCGACGACGGTCTCGCTGCCGTCGGCGCCCAGGACGACGCCGGCGTTCTCGTCGCCCTCGAAGCCGGTGGGGTGGCCGGCCTCGCCCACCTCGTTGACGACCAGCAGGTCGCAGCCCTTGCGGGCGAGCTTGGCCCGCGCGTGGTCCAGGACGCTGCCGGAGGCGTCGCCGGTCTCGGCGGCGAACCCGACGAGCACCTGGCCCGGTCGGCGGGCCTGCCCGAGCTCGGCCAGCACGTCGGGGTTCTGCACCAGCTCGAGCGTGAACGTGTCGGTCTTCTTGCGCTTGCTGCCGAGCCGCTCGGCGGGCCGGTAGTCGGCGACGGCGGCGGCCATGACGACGGCGTCGGCGCTGCGGGCGGCGGACAGGACGGCGTCGCGCAGCTCGAGCGCGCTGGCCACCCGGACGACGTCGGCACCGGCGACGTCGGGCAGGGCGGAGCTGGTCACCAGGACGACGCGCGCGCCGCGGGCGACGGCGGTGCGCGCCAGGGCGTGGCCCTGCTTGCCGCTGCTGCGGTTGCCGAGGAACCGCACCGGGTCGAGGTGCTCGCGGGTGCCGCCCGCGCTGACGACGACGGTGCGCCCGGCGAGGTCGGCGTCGGGCAGCCCCCGGCGCAGCACGGCGCGGCAGACGGCGGCGATCTCCACGGGGTCGGGCAGCCGGCCCTTGCCGGTGTCCTTGCCCGTGAGCCGGCCGACCGCGGGCTCGAGCACCAGCACCCCCCGGGAGCGGAGCGTGGCGACGTTGGCCTGCGTGGCGGGGTGCTCCCACATCTCGGTGTGCATGGCGGGGGCCAGCACGACCGGGCAGCGCGCGGTCAGCAGCGTGTTGGTGAGCAGGTCGTCCGCGAGGCCGTGGGCGGCCTTGGCGAGCAGGTCGGCGGTGGCGGGCGCGACGACGACGAGGTCGGCCGCCTGCCCGATGCGCACGTGCGGGACGGCATGGACGTCGTCCCACGGGCTGTCGGTGACCGGCCCGCCCGACAGGGCCGCCCAGGTGGGCGCGCCGACGAACTCCAGCGCGCTCGCGGTGGGGACGACGCGGACGTCGTGCCCGGTCTCGGTCAGCTGCCGCAGGAGCTCGCAGGCCTTGTACGCCGCGATGCCGCCGGCGACGCCCAGGACGACGCTCGGACGGCTAGACAGCGGTGTCGTCGGCCTGCTGCTCGTGGGTCAGCAGCCCGCTGTTGATCTCGCGCAGCGCGATGGACAGCGGCTTCTCCTGCACGCCGGTCTCGACGAGCGGGCCGACGTACTCCAGCAGGCCCTCGCCGAGCTGCGAGTAGTAGGCGTTGATCTGCCGCGCGCGCTTGGCCGCGTAGATGACCAGCGAGTACTTGGAGTCGGTGGCGGCGAGCAGCTCGTCGATCGGGGGGTT
Source organism: uncultured Actinomycetota bacterium (assembly GCA_963815615.1). GTDB lineage: Bacteria > Actinomycetota > Actinomycetes > Mycobacteriales > SCTD01 > RYN-122. The sequence continues at coordinate 387,929 of CAWFHF010000001.1, forward strand.
GGTGATGCCGATCGGGTTGGCGACGGTGCCGGCCATCAGTGCTCTCCAGACGCAGACTTCAGGTGATCTTCATCAACTCTACCAGCCGGTCGGCCGCGTGCTCGAGGTCGTCGTTGACGACGGTGACGTCGAACTCCTGCTCGGCGGCCATCTCCCCCATGGCCAGCTCGAGCCGCTGCAGCACCCGCTCGGGGTCCTCGGTCCCGCGTCCCTCGAGCCGCCGGGTGAGCTCCTCGAAGCTCGGCGGCTTGAGGAACACCAGCTGGGCCTGGGGCATGGCGGTGCGCACCTGGCGGGCGCCCTGCAGCTCGATCTCCAGCAGCGCCGGCCGGCCGGCCGCGAGCTGCTCCTCGACGGGCCCGCGCGGGGTGCCGTAGGAGTTGCCCGCGTAGGACGCGTGCTCGAGCAGCTCGCCCTCGCGGGCCATCCGGGCGAACTCCTCGTGCGACACGAAGTGGTACTGCACGCCGTCGACCTCGCCGGGCCGAGGGGTGCGCGTCGTCACGCTGACCGACAGCCAGACGTCCGGGTGGCGCTGCCGCACGACGCCGATGACGCTGCCCTTGCCGACGCCGCTCGGCCCGGACAGGACCGTGAGCCGCGCCCTGACGCCGTCGGTCAAGAGCCGCCGAACTCCCGCTGCAGGGCCTCGCGCTGCTTCACCCCGAGCCCGCGGACGCGGCGCGACGGGCTGATCTCCAGCCGCTCCATGAGCTGCTGGGCCCGGACCTTGCCGACGCCGGGCATGGACTCGAGCACGGCCACGACCTTCATCTTCCCGACGACGTCGTCGCTGTCGCCGCGGGCCAGCACGTCGGCCAGGCTGGTGCCGCTGGACTTGAGCTCCACCTTCAGCGCGGCGCGGGCACGGCGGGCCTCGGCGGCCTTCTCGAGCGCGGCGGATCGCTGCTCGGGAGTCAGGGACGGCAGGGGCACGCCGGGTCCTCCGGGAGGTCTCAGGGGGTCGAGGTGGGTCTCCGCCGGGCGGCGGTGCGCGGACCCTAGCCGCGCCACGACGCTGCGGGCAACGGCCGGGGGACGCGCTCCACCGCCGGACCGGGGTCGGGCCGGACCGGGAGGGACCGCCCGAGCGGGACGCCGCCCGTCGAAGCACCCGGGACCGGACGTGTCGGGCACCCTGCTACAGGCTCGCGGCCAGCTCCTGCGCGGCAGCGCCGGGGTCGGCCGCGCCGGTGATCGGCCGGCCGACGACGAGCAGGTCGGCGCCGTCGGCGAGGGCCTGCTGCGGGGTGGCGACCCGGGCCTGGTCGCCGACGTCCGACCCGGCCGGGCGCACGCCCGGGGTGACCAGCACGACGCCGGGACCGACCTCGGCGCGCACCAGCGCGACCTCCTGCGGCGAGCAGACCAGCGCCCCGGCGCCTGCCCCGACGGCGAGCGCCGCCAGCCGGCGGACGGCGTCGGCGGGCGGGCCGGCCAGGCCGACGGCGTCCAGGTGGGCGGCGGTGAGCGAGGTCAGGACGGTGATCGCGGTGATGGTCACCTCGGGGGCGGCCTGGACGGCGGCGCGCACCATGTCGGCGCCCCCGGCCGCGTGCACCGTGAGGAACCGGGGCCGCAGGCCGGCGACCGCCCGGGCGGCCCCCGCGACGGTGTTCGGGATGTCGTGGAGCTTGAGGTCCAGGAAGACGTCGCGGTCGGAGCGGACCTGCTCGACGACGCCCGGCCCGGCGGCGCAGAACAGCTCGAGCCCGACCTTGAGCACCTGCACGTGCGGGGCGACGGCCGCGGCCCAGCGCGCGGCGGTGGCGGCGTCGGGCGCGTCGAGGGCGACGGCCAGCGGTGCGGTCATGCGTAGCTCCCTGCTCCGGGCGGGTCGGTCGCGGGGGCCGGCCCGTCGGGCGCCTCCCCCACGACGTCGAGGTCGAGGTCGGGCGCGTTGACCGCCGGGGCGGGCGGACGGTGGGCCAGCCCGACGGCGTCCTCGAAGCGCTCGAACCCGCGCGCGGTCAGCGCCTGCTGCAGCTCCGCGAGCACCCGGACGGGGGCCGTGGGGTCGCCGAAGACCGTCGTCCCGACGCTGACGGCGGAGGCCCCGGCGAGCACGAACTCCAGGGCGTCCAGGCCGGTGCGGATGCCGCCCATGCCCAGGACCGGCACGTCGGGCAGCGCCTGGTGCACCTGCCAGACGCAGCGCACCGCGACCGGCCGGATCGCCGGCCCGGACAGCCCGCCCGTGGTGCCGCCGAGGACCGGCCGCATCGTGTCGGTGTCGATGACCAGCCCGAGCAGCGTGTTGATGACCGACAGCCCGTCGGCGCCGGCGTCGACGCAGGCGCGGGCGACCTCGGTGATGTCGGTGACGTCGGGCGAGAGCTTGGCGAACACCGGCACGCCCGGACTGGTGGCCCGCCGGACCGCGGCGACGACGGCCGACGGCCGCCCGCGGGTCGCAGGCGAACACCTGCCCGCGCGACTCGACGTTGGGGCAGGAGATGTTCACCTCGACCATCGACAGCCCGGGCCGCCCGCGCAGCTTGGCGGCCAGGCTCGCGTAGTCCTCGACGCTGCCGCCGGCGATGCTCACCACGGCGCGCGCCCCGCGGTCGGCCAGCCACGAGAGGTCCTTGTCCAGGAACGCCTCGATGCCCGGCCCCTGCAGGCCGATCGAGTTGAGCATCCCGCTCGGCGTCTCGGCCATCCGCGGGGTCGCCCGGCCCGACCGCGGCGCCAGCATGATCGACTTCGTGACGACGCCGCCGAGCGCCGTGACGTCGAAGAACTGGTCGAGCTCCTGGCCCGCGGCGGCGCAGCCCGAGGCGGTGAAGACCGGGTTCGGGAAGGCGACGCCGGCGAGCGTCGTGGACATGTCGCGTGGGTCGGGGCGTCGTCATGCGGTGGGCGCTCCCAGCGCGTCGGAGGGGACGGTGCCGACGTCGTCCCAGCGCACCCGGTCGCCCGCGAACACCGGCCCCTCGACGCACGAGCGCACCATCCGGGTGACGTCGTCGTCGCCGACGACGGGCAGCACGCAGGTCATGCAGACGCCGATGCCGCAGGCCATGGACTCCTCGACGGCGACCTGTGCCGGGATGCCGCGCTCGGCCGCGAGGTCGCTGACGGCGCGCAGCATCCCCATCGGGCCGCACGCGTAGACGACGTCGCTCCTGCTCGAGCAGCGCCGGCAGCACGTCGCTGACCCTGCCCCGCCGCCCGGCCGAGCCGTCGTCGGTCGTGACGGTCAGCGAGGACGACGTCCGCTTGGCCTCCAGCACGCCGAACAGCCGGTCCTCGCTCGCGGCACCGAGCACGGTGTGGACCGTGCAGCCGCGCTCCCTGAGCGCCGTGGCCAGCGGCAGCAGCGGCGCGCTGCCGTAGCCGCCGCCGACGAGCGTCGCCGTCACCGCGGAGGTCGGCAGCGGGAAGGGCCGGCCGAGCGGGCCGACGACGTCGAGCTTCGCGCCCGGACCCTGCTGCGACAGCCACGCCGTGCCCTTGCCGTGCACCGAGAAGACGAACTCGACGGTGCCGCCGTAGACGCCGCGCTCCTTCGCGTCGTAGAGGGCGAACGCGCGGCGCAGCAGCATGCTCGACTCCGGCCCGCCGACCTGCACGGCCAGGAAGTGGCCCGGCCGGTACAGCTCGGCCATGCCGGGGGCCAGCACGGACATCTGCTGGTAGGCGCCGACCCGCTTGACGGTCAGCACCTCGCCCTGCACCTGGACCGGCACTAGCGCTCCCCGTCCCGGGCGGCGGCGAGCGCCGCGTGGTGCTCCTGCAGCGAGCGCACCGCGAAGCCCCCGGCGACGAGCGCCTCGATGCCCTGCACGCAGGCGGCCGCGCCCTGGATGGTGGTGATGCAGGGCGTCCCCGCGGCGACGGCGGCGGCGCGGATCTCGTAGCCGTCCAGCCGCGGGCCGACGCCCCACGGGGTGTTGATGACCAGGTCGACCTCGCCGGCCAGGAGCAGCGGCACGACGTCGTCGCCGGCGCCGTCGCTGTGCTTGCCGACGACGGTCGCGGTGACGCCGTTGCGGCGCAGCACCTCGGCGGTGCCGACGGTCGCCAGCACCTCGAAGCCGAGGTCGGCCAGCCGCTTCACCGGGAACACCATGGCCCGCTTGTCGCGGTTGGCCACGCTGACGAACACCCGCCCCTTGGTCGGCAGCTCGCCGTACGCGGCCGCCTGGCTCTTGGCGAACGCGGTGCCGAACGCGACGTCGATGCCCATGACCTCGCCGGTCGACTTCATCTCCGGCCCGAGCACCGTGTCGACGCCGAGACCGGCCGCCGTGCGGAAGCGGCCGAAGGGCAGCACCGCCTCCTTGACGCTGATCGGCGCGTCCATCGGCATCGTGCCGCCGTCGCCGTCGGCCGGGAGCATCCCCTCGGCCCGCAGCTCGGCCAGCGTCGCGCCGAGCATCACACGGGCCGCCGCCTTGGCCACCGGCACCGCCGTCGCCTTGCTGACGAACGGCACCGTGCGGCTGGCCCGCGGGTTCGCCTCGAGCACGTAGAGCACGTCGTCCTTGAGGGCGTACTGCACGTTGAGCAGGCCGCGCACGCCGATGCCGCGGGCGAGCGCCTCGGTCGAGCTGCGGATGCGCAGCAGGTCGGCGCGTCCGAGCGTGATCGGCGGCAGCGCGCAGGCGGAGTCGCCGGAGTGGATGCCGGCCTCCTCGATGTGCTCCATGACGCCGGCGAGGTACAGCTCGCTGCCGTCGTAGAGCGCGTCGACGTCGATCTCGATCGCGTCCTCGAGGAACCGGTCGACGAGCACGGGGTGGTCCGGGCCGATGAGGGTGGAGCGCTCGACGTAGTCGACGAGCATGTCGTCGCTGTAGACGATCTCCATCCCGCGGCCGCCGAGCACGTAGGAGGGCCGGACCAGCACCGGGTACCCGACGCCGTCGGCGATCGCCTTGGCCTCGTCGAACGATGTGGCCGTGCCGAACTTCGGGGCGGGCAGGCCGGCGGACACCAGCACCTCGCCGAACGCCCCGCGGTCCTCGGCGAGGTGGATCGCCTCGGGGCTGGTGCCGACGATCGGCACGCCCGCGTCCTTGAGCTCCTGGCTCAGCCGCAGCGGCGTCTGCCCGCCGAGCTGCACGACGACGCCGACCACGCGGCCGCCGCCCTGCTCGGCCGACTGCTGCTCGGCGTGCGACGACCTCGAGCACGTCCTCGACGGTCAGCGGCTCGAAGTAGAGCCGGTCGCTGGTGTCGTAGTCGGTGGAGACGGTCTCGGGGTTGCAGTTGACCATCACCGTCTCGAAGCCGGCGGCGCGCAGCGCGTAGGCGGCGTGGACGCAGGCGTAGTCGAACTCGATGCCCTGCCCGATGCGGTTGGGGCCGCTGCCGAGGATGAGCACCTTGTCGCGGTCGCTCGGGGCGACCTCGGTCTCCTCGTCGTAGGACGAGTAGTGGTACGGCGTCCGAGCGGCGAACTCGCCGGCGCAGGTGTCGACCGTCTTGTAGACCGGCCGCACGCCGAGCTCGTGCCGCAGGGCGCGGACCTCGCGCTCGGTGCGTCCGGTGACCGCCGCCAGCTGCTTGTCGCTGCAGCCCGCGCGCTTGGCGCGCGCGGAGCAGCTCCTCGTCCAGCTCCTCCGCCTCCAGCTCGCGGCGCAGCTCCACCAGGCTGAGCAGCTGGTCGACGAACCACGGGTCGATGCCGGTGGCCTCGTGCACCCGCTCCGGCGACGCGCCGAGGCGCAGCGCCAGCTCGACGGCGTGCAGCCGGCCGTCGGTGGGCACGGCCGCGAGCGCCAGCGCCTGCTCGACGTCGTCGGTCGGGTCGGGCTCGACCCAGAACGCGCTCGGCGTCGCCTCCAGCGACCGCAGCGCCTTCTGCAGCGCCTCGACGAACGAGCGGCCCATCGCCATCGCCTCGCCGACCGACTTCATGTGCGTGGTCAGCGTCCGGTCCGCCCCGGGGAACTTCTCGAACGCGAAGCGCGGCACCTTCACGACGACGTAGTCCAGGCTCGGCTCGAAGCTGGCCGGCGTCTCCCGGGTGATGTCGTTGGGGATCTCGTCGAGCGTGTAGCCGACGGCGAGCTTCGCGGCGATCTTGGCGATGGGGAAGCCGGTCGCCTTGGACGCCAGCGCGCTCGACCGCGACACCCGCGGGTTCATCTCGATGACCACCAGGCGCCCGGTCCCCGGCTCGACGGCGAACTGGATGTTGCAGCCGCCCGTGTCGACGCCGACCGCCCGGATGACGTCGATGGCCAGGTCGCGCATCCGCTGGTACTCGCGGTCGGTCAGCGTCATGGCCGGGGCGACGGTGATGCTGTCGCCGGTGTGCACGCCCATCGGGTCGAGGTTCTCGATCGAGCAGATGACGACGACGTTGTCGTTGCGGTCGCGCATCAGCTCGAGCTCGTACTCCTTCCACCCCAGGATCGACTCCTCGAGCAGCACCTCGGTGGTGATGCTGGCCTGCAGCCCGCCGCCGGCGATGCGCCGCAGGTCGGCCTCGTCGTAGGCGATGCCGCCGCCTGCACCGCCCATCGTGAAGCTCGGCCGCACGACCACCGGGTAGCCGCCCAGGCTCTGCACGCCGGCCAGCGTCTCGTCGAGGGTGTGGCACACCAGGCTGCGCGCGCTCTCGCCGCCGATCTGCTCGACGATGTCCTTGAACATCTGCCGGTCCTCGCCGCGCCGGATGGCGTCGACGTCGGCGCCGATCAGCTCGACGCCGTACCGCTCCAGCACCCCGGACTCGTGCAGGGCGAGCGCCGTGTTCAGCGCCGTCTGCCCGCCGAGGGTGGCGAGCAGGGCGTCGGGCCGCTCCTTCTCGATGATCTTGGCGACGAACTCCGGGGTGATCGGCTCGACGTAGGTGGCGTCGGCGAACTCGGGGTCCGTCATGATCGTCGCCGGGTTGCTGTTGATCAGCGTGACCCGCAGGCCCTCCTCGCGCAGCACCCGGCAGGCCTGCGTCCCGGAGTAGTCGAACTCGGCGGCCTGCCCGATGAGGATCGGGCCGGAGCCGATGACCAGGACGTGCTGCAGGTCCTCGCGGCGGGGCACGTCAGGCCTCCATCATCTGCGTGAAGCGGGTGAACAGGCCCATGGCGTCGTGCGGCCCGGCCGCCGCCTCGGGGTGGTACTGCACGGAGAAGGCCCGCCCGTCGACCAGCTCGAGCCCCTCGACGACGTCGTCGTTGAGGTTCACGTGGCTGACCCGCACCGGGCCGAAGGGGGTGTCGACCGGAGTGCCGTCGGTCGGGGCGTCGACCGCGAAGCCGTGGTTGTGGCTGGTCACGTGCACCCGGCCGGTGGCGCGCTCCTGCACCGGCTGGTTCACCCCGCGGTGGCCGTAGCGCAGCTTGTAGGTGCCGAGGCCGAGGGCGCGGCCGAGGATCTGGTTGCCGAAGCAGATGCCGAACAGCGGGACGCCGGCCGCGAGCACCGCCTGCGTGGCGGCGACCGGGCCGTCGGTGGTGGCGGGGTCGCCCGGGCCGTTGCTGACGAACACGCCGTCGGGCCGCAGCGCCAGCAGCTCCTCGCCGGTCGTGGTCGCCGGCAGGACGTGGACCTCGCACCCCTGCCGGCTCATCGCCAGCGGCGTCGCCCGCTTGATGCCGAGGTCGAGCGCGGCGACCGTGAACCGCTTCTCCCCCGCCGCCGGGACGACGTAGGGCTCCGCGGTCGTCACCTCGTGGGCGAGGTCGGCGCCGACCATCTGCGGGCTGGCCAGGACCTGCTCGAGGGGGTCGGCCGGCAGGTCGCCGCTGAAGATGCCGACCCGCATCGCGCCGCGCTCGCGCAGGTGCCGGGTCAGCGCGCGGGTGTCGAGGTCGCTGATCCCGACGACGCCGTGCGCGGCCAGCTCCTCGTCGAGGCTGCGGGTGCTGCGCCAGTTGCTCGCGACCCGGCTGGGGTCGCGCACCACGAAGCCGCTGACCCAGATGCGGTCGGACTCGTGGTCCTCGTCGTTCGCCCCCGTGTTGCCGATCTGCGGGGCGGTCATGACGACGACCTGGCGGTGGTAGCTCGGGTCGGTCAGCGTCTCCTGGTAGCCGGTCATGCCGGTGTTGAAGACGGCCTCCCCGAAGGTCTGGCCGACGGCGCCGTAGGCCTGACCGCGGAAGGTGCGCCCGTCCTCCAGGACCAGCAGGGCGGGGGCTCGTCACGGGGACTCCTCGGGAACGGCCGCGGCGGGCAGGTGGGCGTGGACGGCGTCGGCGAGCCGGCGGTGCGCGCCGTGGTCGTCGGCGCGGAAGCCGGACTGCAGGTCCCGGCCGCCGAGCCGCCAGGTGAGCACGAGCATCCCCTCGCGGCCGACGACCTTGCCGGCGAGGCCGTCGCCCGGCTCGACGGCGGTGAGCACCGACCAGGGCAGCCACAGGTCGCCGCTGCCCTCGCGGTCGACCAGCACGCCGTCGGCGTGGACGGTCAGCCAGCCGGCGGACCGGTCGGACAGCCGGTGCACCGCGACCCGGTCGAGCCAGTCGCCGGCGAACACGGTCCCGACGAACAGCCCGGGGGTGGCGCCGACGACCACCGGGCCGGGGGCCGCCGGCGGCAGCGGGCGGCGGCGGGAGGTCGCCCTGCCGGCGCTGCCGCGCACGCCAGCCCTTGAGCATGAGCGCGTACACCCCGGCGACGAAGGCGAGCACCGCCAGGGTCAGCAGCGACGCGGTCGGCGCTCACGGCGCCCCGCGGTCGGCACGCCGCGCAGGAAGGTGGCGACCACGCGCACCGGCAGCTCGCGGCCGGCGAAGGGCGTGTTGCTGCTGCGGGTGGCCATCTGCGCGCGCGTCGACGGTCCAGCGGCGCCCGGGGTCGACGACGCGTGAGGTTCGCCGGCTCCCCGACCGCGAGCGGCCGGCCGTGGCCCTCGAGCCGGCCGATGCGCGGCGGGCGTCTCGCTCATGCGGTCGGCCAGCGTCGCGCCAGGTCGAGCCGCGGTCCCCATCGCGTCGACGACGACGGCGAGCGCGGTCTCCAGTCCGGTCATGCCGGGCGAGGCGGCGCCCCACTCGGCCTCCTTGTCCTCCAGCGCGTGCGGCGCGTGGTCGGTGGCGACGACGTCGACCGTGCCGTCGGCGAGCCCGGCGCGCAGCGCCTCGACGTCGGCGGCCGTGCGCAGCGGCGGGTTGACCTTGTAGACGGGGTCGTAGGTGGCGGCCAGCTCGTCGGTGAGCACGAGGTGGTGCGGCGTCACCTCGGCGGTGACGTCGACGCCGCGGTCCTTCGCCCACCGGATCAGCTCGACGCTGCCGGCGGTGCTGACGTGGCAGACGTGCAGCCGGCTGCCGACGTGGTCGGCGAGCAGGCAGTCGCGGGCGATGATCGCCTCCTCGGCGACCGCGGGCCAGCCCGCGAGCCCGAGCCGGCTGCTGACGACGCCCTCGTTCATCTGCGCGCCGACCGTCAGCCGCGGCTCCTGCGCGTGCTGGGCGATGACGCCGTCGAACGCCTTGACGTACTCGAGCGCCCGGCGCATGAGGCTCGCGTCGCTGACGCACTTGCCGTCGTCGCTGAAGACCCGCACCCGGGCGGCGCTGTCGGCCATCGCTGCCGAGCTCGGCCATCTGCTCGCCGCCGAGCCCGACCGTGACCGCGCCGACCGGCGCGACGTCGCAGTGGCCCGCCTGCTGGCCCGAGCCGCCAGACCTGCTCGACGACGCCGGCGGTGTCGGCGACGGGGTCGGTGTTGGCCATGGCGTGCACGGCCGTGAAGCCGCCGAGGGCCGCGGCGCGCGTGCCGGTCTCGACGGTCTCGGCGTCCTCGCGGCCGGGCTCGCGCAGGTGCGTGTGCAGGTCGACGAGCCCCGGCAGCAGCACGCAGCCGGCGAGGTCGAGCACCCGGCTGTCGCCGGCGGGCAGGCCGGGCCCGACCTCGGCGATGCGCTCGCCGTCGAGCCGGACGTCGACCGGCTCGCCCTCGCCGTAGAGCAGGACGCCCTGCAGCAGCACGGTCATGGCTGTCCCTCCTGGCGGTCGGCGACGGGCGCTCCCGATCGCGGGCTCGGCGCCGCCGAGCAGCAGGTACAGCACGGCCATCCGGACGCTCACGCCGTTCGTGACCTGCTCGACGATCGTCGAGCGCAGGCCGTCGGCGACCTCGCGAGGCGATCTCCATGCCGCGGACCATCGGGCCGGGGTGCATGACGATCGCGTCGTCCTGCAGCAGCGCGGCGCGGCGGGCGTCGAGGCCGTAGCGACGGGCGTACTCGCGCGACGCTCGGGAAGTAGGCGGCGCCCATGCGCTCGCGCTGCACCCGCAGCATCATCACGACGTCGCTGCCGGGCAGCACGGCGTCGAGGTCGTAGGACGTCGACGCCGGCCACGTCTCGACGCCGACCGGGAGCAGCGTGGGCGGCGCGACGAGGGTGACCTCGGCGCCGAGGGTCGACAGCAGCAGCACGTTGCTGCGGGCGACCCGGCTGTGCAGGACGTCGCCGACGATCGGTGACCTTCAGGCCCTCGACCCGGCCGAGCCGGCGGCGCATGGTGAACGCGTCGAGCAGGGCCTGCGTCGGGTGCTCGTGGGTGCCGTCGCCGGCGTTGACGACCGAGCCGCGGACCCAGCCGGCGAGGTTCGACCGGCGCGCCGGACCAGGAGTGGCGGATGACGACGGCGTCGGTCGCCCATCGCCTCCAGCGTCATCGCGGTGTCCTTGAGCGTCTCGCCCTTGGAGACGCTGACGAGCCCTTGGCGGCGAAGTTGATGACGTCGGCCGACAGGCGCTTGGCCGCCAGCTCGAAGCTGGTCTTGGTGCGGGTGCGAGTCCTCGAAGAACAGGTTGACGACGGTGCGGCCGCGCAGGGTGGGCAGCTTCTTGACCGTCCGCTCGCCGACGCGTCGCCATCTCCTCGGCGGTGTCGAGGACCAGCAGGGCGTCGTCGCGGCGTGAGGTCCGCGGCGCTCAGCAGGTGGCGCTTCACGGCTGCTCCGCCCGCTCCAGCAGCGACCGCGTCGCGCGCCGTCGTGCTCGGCCAGCAGCACGTGCACGCTCTCGCTCAGCGACGTCGGGATGTTCTTGCCGACGTAGTCGGCGCGGATCGGCAGCTCGCGGTGGCCGCGGTCGACGAGGACGGCCAGCTGCACGGCGCGCGGCCGGCCGAGGTCGGCGAGCGCGTCCAGCGCGGCGCGCACGGTGCGCCCGCTGAACAGCACGTCGTCGACGAGCACGACGAGCCGCCCGTCGACGCCGTCGCCCGGGCACGTCCGTCTCCTCGAGCGCGCGCGGGCCGCTTCATCCGCAGGTCGTCGCGGTAGAGCGTCGTGTCGAGGCGGCCCGTCGGCATCGACGCGGCCCTCGAAGGCCTGCACCCGCTGCGGCGAGCCGGCGCGCCAGGGCCGTGCCGCGGGTCGGGATGCCGAGCAGGACGACGTCGGCGCCGCCGCCGGTCTTCTCCAGCAGCTCGTGGGCCATGCGGTCGACCACGCGGGCGACGTCGGCCGGGCTCGAGGACGGTCTTGGCGGCGTCAGGGTCAGCGGACACGGGCCTCCTTGTCCGCCTCACGGGACGGGCTCGGTGGAGGAGCAGAGCGGGTCCGACGCTACACCGGGGCCTGCGGTGCGCCGCGCTTGACCCTCGGAAGAACGGGCACCTATCGTCACGCACAGTAGCGGCGAGGCAACGACGCCGAGGGGTGCTCCGGTCACCCCGTCCCCCAGGACGGACCCCTCGGTCGAGCCAGTGGTGAGACCGACGCCCGCGCGGGACCCGTCACCCCGGTGACGCCGACCCGCGCCGACGACGGGAGAGCACGGGCCGTGACCGACTACGCGAAGTCCCTGGGGGCCCGGCTGCGGGCCATCCGCACACAGCAGGGCCTGTCGCTGCACGGCGTCGAGGAGAAGGCGCAGGGCCGCTGGAAGGCCGTCGTCGTCGGCTCCTACGAGCGCGGCGACCGCGCCGTGACCGTCCAGCGGCTGTCCGAGCTCGCCGACTTCTACGGCGTGCCCGTCAGCGAGCTGCTGCCCGAGGGGGCGTCGCTGTCGCGCGAGCCGAGCCGGCGGCCCGCATCGTCATCGACCTCGAGCAGCTGCAGCAGGTGCCGGCCGACCAGGCCGCGCCGCTGGCCCGCTACGCCGCGACCATCCAGAGCCAGCGCGGCGACTACAACGGCCGGGTGCTGTCGATCCGCCAGGAGGACCTGCGCTCGCTCGCGGTCATCTACGACGCCTCCCCCGGCGCGCTGACCGAGCAGCTCATCGGCTGGGGCGTGCTGTCCGCCGACGCCCGCCGCGCCGTCGACGCGTAGGGCTGCAGCCCTCGCGGACGGCGAACAGCCCCGCGCACACGCTCGAGCCGTACTCGGCCAGGCCGTTGGCGGCGGCCGCGAGGGCGGGGCGGCCCTTGCCCGCGCGCACGTCGGCCAGCGGCGTCAGCACCTTGCTGCGCAGTCGCGCGGCGTCGGCGGCCGGCAGCGCGACCTCGGGCAGCTCGGCGGCCGCGACCCGGGCCGAGTCGGTGCGGCCGCACGCCCGGCCGGCCTCGTAGAGCCACGCGCCCTTGCTCGACGGCGCACGCACGCCCGTGCGGTCGTGCCGCGGCGTCAGGGGCACGTCCTGGCCGCCGTAGACGGCCGTCACGGCGGTCGCCCACGTCCTGATCGCCGCGTCGAGGGCCTGCTCGCCGGCCTGGTACTGCGCGACGACACCGCCCGCGCCGGGCGTCGCCCGGGTCGCCGACGACAGCACACCGGCGGCCTTCGCGAGCCCGGCCAGCGCGGCGTCGAGCTGCTGCACGCGCGGGGCGAAGGCGGTCGGGGCCTGGGCAGCGCGCAGCTCCCGCAGCCGGGCCTCCAGGGCGAGCCGCTGACCGCCCGCGGCGAAGACGTCGTCGCGGACCTGCGCGTTCTCCACCCGGGGGCGGTCGAAGGCGTCGAAGGCGTCGAGCAGGGGCTGCACGTGGTCGTAGACCGACTCGACGGTCGCGCGCAGGGCCGTCGGGTAGGCCGCGGTCAGCCGCTGCTGCTCGGCCGCGGCAGCCGCCGCCGACGCGCTGGCCTGCACCGCGGGGTCCACCGTGGGGCTCGCCGGGACGGCGGGCGCGGCGTCGGGCTCGGGCTCGCTGGTGCAGCCGGCCAGCAGCAGGGCCGCCAGCAGCAGGACGGGGGCCCGCATCAGACGGCGAGCGACGGCTTGAGCTGCAGCAGGCGTGCGAGCAGACCGTTCACGAAGCGGGGGCTCTCGTCGGTGGACAGGCTGGCCACCAGGTCGACCGCCTCGCTGAGCACGACCTCGTCGGGGACGTCGTCGCGCCACAGCAGCTCGTAGGTGCCCATGCGCAGCACCGCGAGGTCGACCGCGGGCATGCGCTCCAGCGTCCACTCCTCGGCGTAGGTCGTCAGCAGCTCGTCGATGCGCGCCTGGTGGGCGACCACGCCCTCGACCAGCTCGACGGCGTACTCGGGCACCGGCGGCTCGGCCTGCGCCAGCCGCGCGCGCAGGGTCGCCAGGACGTCGCCGTCGCGCAGGGCCGCCTCGTAGAGGACGTCGACGGCGCGCTTGCGCGCCTTGCTGCGGGCTGCCACGGACTAGCTGCTGACTCGGCCCAGGTACGAGCCGTCGCGGGTGTCGACCTTGATCTTCTCGCCGGTGGTGAGGAACAGCGGCACCTGGATCTCGGCGCCGGTCTCCAGCGTCGCCGGCTTGGTGCCGCCGGTGCTGCGGTCGCCCTGCAGGCCCGGGTCGGTGTGCTGCACGAGCAGCTCGACGCTCGCCGGGCAGCTCGACGTAGAGCGCGGCGTCCTCGTGGACGGCGACGACGGCGTCGGTGTTCTCGAGCATGAAGTCGGCGTTGCGGCCGACGGTGTCGGCCGGCACGTACATCTGGTCGAACGTGTCCTTGTCCATGAACACGAAGTCGGTGCCCTCGCGGTACAGGTAGGTCATGTCGCGCTTGTCGACCTGCGCGACCTCGACCTTGGTGCCCGCGTTGAACGTCTTGTCGACGACCTTGCCGCTGACGACGTTCTTGAGCTTGCTGCGCACGAAGGCGCCGCCCTTGCCGGGCTTCACGTGCTGGAACTCGACGACCGCCCACAGGCCGTTGTCCTGCTTGAGCACCATGCCGTTCTTGAGGTCGTTCGAGGTCGCCATGAGGAGCGAGTCTACTGGCGCAGGAGCCAGGCGATCGCGGCGCGGTAGCCCTCGGCGCCGAGCCCCGTGAGCGTCGCCGTCGCGACCGGGCTGACCACGCTGGTGTGCCGGAACGGCTCGCGCGCGTGCACCTGGCTCAGGTGCACCTCGACCAGCCGGCCGGTCAGCGTCGCGCAGGCGTCGCGCAGCGCGTAGCTGTAGTGGGTCCACGCGGCCGGGTTCAGCACGACGTCGGCGCCGGAGTCGGCGGCCTCGTGCAGCCAGCCGATCATGGTCGCCTCGTCGTCGGTCTGGCGGACGTCGTCGGCCGCCCGCCTCACGGCACAGCTGCGCGAGCTCGGCGTAGGTCGTGCGTGCCGTAGACCTCGGGCTCGCGGGTGCCGAGCCGGCCGAGGTTCGGCCCGTTGAGGACGAGGATCGGTCACAGGAACAGCCCTCCCGACTTCTCCTTGCGGACCTCCTCGTACGCCGCCACGAGCAGCGACGGGTCGGGGTCCTCGAGCATGCGCGCCTTGGCGAGCGCGTCGAGCACGACGAAGCGCAGCCGGCTCCCCCGGCTCTTCTTGTCGACCGCCATCGCCGCGTGCAGCCGCGCCCAGTCGCCGTCGTACTGCACCGGCAGGCCGACCGACTGCAGCACCGCGGCGTGCCGCTCGGCGGTGGCGTCGTCGAGCCGCCCGGCCAGCCGGCCGAGCTCGGCGGCGAACACCAGCCCGACGCTGACGGCCGCGCCGTGGCGCCAGCGGTAGTCCTCGACCTTCTCGATCGCGTGGCCGAGCGTGTGGCCGTAGTTGAGGACCTCGCGGCCGCCCTGCTCGGTGAGGTCGTCGCCGACCACGCCGGCCTTCACCGCGATGGCCCGCTCGACCAGCTCGCGGGTGTGCGGCCCCTGCGGGGTCGTCGCCCCCGTCGGGTCCTGCTCGACGAGCTCGAGGATGCGCGGGTCGTGGGTGAAGCCGACCTTGATGGTCTCGGCGAGCCCGGCGACGTAGTCGTGCCGCGGCACGGTCTCCAGCGCGGCGAGGTCGCACAGCACGCCGGCCGGCGGGTGGAACGCCCCGACGAGGTTCTTGCCCGCACCGGTGTTGATGGCCGTCTTGCCGCCGACGGCGGCGTCGACCATGCCGAGCAGCGTCGTCGGGACGTGCACGACGCGGACGCCGCGCAGCCAGGTCGCCGCGACGAAGCCGGCGAGGTCGGTGGTCGCGCCGCCCCCGACGGCGACGACGGCGTCGCTGCGGGTGAAGCCGACCTGCCCGAGCACGTCCCACAGGTAGGCGGCGACCTTGAGGTCCTTGCTCTTCTCGCCCTCGGGCACCTCGACCGCGATGGCCTCGTAGCCCTGGGCGGCGAGGTCCTCGCGGACCGCTTCGCCGGTGACGGTCGAGCGCGGCGGGGTGGACGACGGCGACGCGCTGCGCACCGGGCAGCAGGCCGGGCAGCTCGCCGAGCAGCCCCTCCCCCACGACGACGTCGTAGGGACGCTCGCCCTTCACGGTGATCCGGGTGTTCACGCCAGCACCTCCTGCAGCACCTGCTCGGGCGTCTTGCCGTCGGTGACGACCTCGCGGCCGGCCACCTCGCGGTAGAGCGGCAGCCGGGCGGCGAGCATGTCGCGCAGCACCGCCCGGGGGTTGATGGCCAGCAGCGGCCGGTCGCGGTTCATGCCCGTGCGGCTGAACGCGTCGGCCAGGCCGACCGACAGGAACACGACCGTGTGGCCCTGCAGCAGCCGTCGGGTCTGCTCGCTCGTGACCGCTCCTCCGCCGAGGCTCAGCACCCCGGGGTGGGTCGCCAGGGCCACGGCGACGGCCTCGCGCTCGAGCGCCCGGAAGTGCTGCTCGCCGGAGCTGACGAACAGGTCGGCGATGGTCGAGCCGGTCTGCTGCTCGACGTCGGCGTCGGTGTCGCGGAAGCCGACGCCGAGCCGCTCGGCCGCCATCCGGCCGACGGTCGTCTTGCCCGCGCCGGGCGGGCCGACGAGGACCAGGACCGGCTTCGTCACCGGATCGTCAGGGCAGCGAGGTAGGCCTCGCAGTTGCGCCGGGTCTCCGCGACGCTGTCGCCGCCGAACTTCTCCAGGCACGCGTCGGCCAGCACCAGCGCCACCATCGCCTCCGCGACGACGCCGGCCGCCGGGACCGCACAGACGTCGCTGCGCTGGTTGTGCGCCACCGCCGCCTCGCCCGTGGCGGTGTCGATGGTCTTCAGCGCCCGCGGGATGGTGCTGATCGGCTTCATGGCGGCACGGACGCGCAGCAGCTCGCCGCTGGTCATGCCGCCCTCGGTGCCGCCCAGCCGGCCGCTGGTGCGCTCGAGCCCGTCGGCGCCACGCACGATCTCGTCCATCGCCTGGCTGCCGCGCACCCGCGCGAGCTCGAAGCCGTCGCCCACCTCGACGCCCTTGATGGCCTGGATGCCCATGAGCGCCGCGGCCAGCCGGGCGTCGAGGCGGCGGTCCCAGTGCACGTAGCTGCCCAGGCCCGGCGGCAGCCCGTACGCGAGCACCTCGACGACGCCGCCGAGGGTGTCGCCGTCCTTCTTGCACGCGTCGACCTCGGCCACCATCGCCTCGCCGGCAGCGGTGTCGAAGGCACGGACGGGGCTCTCGTCGATGACCCGCAGGTCGTCCGGCGCCGGCAGCGGGGTGCCCGCGGGCACGGCGACGCCGCCGATCTCGGTCACGTGGCTGAGCACCTGCACGCCGTACGCCTGGTGCAGGAAGGCCTTCGCGACGCTGCCCAGGGCGACCCGGGCCGCGGTCTCGCGGGCGCTGGCGCGCTCCAGCACGGGGCGGGCGTCGTCGAAGCCGTACTTCTGCATGCCGACGAGGTCGGCGTGGCCGGGCCGCGGACGGGTGAGCGGGGCGTTGCGCGCGAGCCCCTCGAGCTCCTCGTCGCTGACGGGGTCGGGGCTCATGACGGTCTGCCACTTGGGCCACTCGGTGTTGCCGACGCGGACGGCCAGCGTGCCGCCCTGCGACACCCCGTGCCGCACCCCGCCGAGGAACTCGACCTCGTCGCGCTCGAACGCCATGCGCGCCCCGCGACCGTGGCCGAGCCGGCGGCGGGCGAGCTCGTCGGCGACCTGCTCGGTCGACGTCGTCACCCCTGCCGGCAGGCCCTCGAGGACGGCGAGCAGGGCAGGGCCGTGCGACTCACCGGCGGTCAACCAACGCAGCACCCGGACAGTCTGCCGGACACGACGACGGCGCGGCACCCCGTGAGGAGTGCCGCGCCGTCGTCGTGACTGGTGTCTAGCGGACGCTGACCTCGTCGCCCGTGACGGCGTCGAAGGGCTCGCCGTCGCCGACCTGCAGGACGCTGGTCCACTGGCCGTCCTTCGGGCCCTCCTGCAGCGAGATCAGGCGGATCTCGTTCGTCGGGCCGAAGCGGACGCCGATCTTGGCGACCACCTTGCGGCCGTCGATCGTGTACTCGGCGGTCTGGTCCTTGCCGGTGCCGTAGACGCGCTTGAGGACGAGGGCGTACTCGCGCGCCGTCGGGGCGTCGGGGCCGGAGGCGGTCGTGCCGTCGCCGAGGGTGCCGGTGCCGGTGCCGGGCCTCGCGCGGCCGTCGTCGCCTGCCGGTGCCACCGACGACGACGACACCGCCCGGGCCGACCTGCGGGAGGGTCGGGTCGGCAGGACCCGCAGCGGGGTCCGTCACGGCTGCCGCGACGGGCTCGACGTAGAGCGCCCGGAACGGGTCGCGTCCCAGCGCCTCCTCGAAGGGGACGGGCAGCTTGGGGGCGGTCGTCACCTTCTTGGTCGCGACGGCCGGGGCGGCCGGAGCGGCGGCGCGCGGCGCGGCCGGCACGAAGGCCTCCTCCTCGAGGTCGTCGCCGCCGCCGAGGAACAGGAAGGCGCCCGCAGCCACCGCGAGGGCGGCGACCACGCCGCCGGCCAGGAGCAGGACCCGGCGGTTGCCGGCCTCCTCGGCCTGCTCGAGCGGCGCCTCGTCGAGGGAGGGGAAGGGGAAGGTCGTCTCGGTCACGGTCGTCTCCTAGTTCGCCGGCACGGCGGGGCGGCGGCGAGGCCGGTGGCACGGGAGCGGCGCACGCGGCAGCAGCGGCGGCGGCGGCGGCGCCGGCGGCGGCCGGTGCGACGGGCGTGGTGGGCGTGGCCGGCACGGCGCCGGCGGCCATGAAGACCTGGCCGGTGATGGTGGCGGTGAGGCTGCGGCCGTCCTCGGGCGCCGCGGAGGTGCTGGCGGTCTTGGAGACCGGGTTGGCTCCGGGGGCCAGCGTCAGCGCGGTGACCCGCAGCGCACGGCTGAGGCCCTCGAGACCGCTGCACGAACTGCTGGACCTCGAAGTAGCCGCCGACCACGTTGATGGCGACGGGGATGCTCGCCAGGCTCCCGCCGGCGGGCAGCAGCAGCCCCGGGGGCCGCGGGGGCGGCAGGCGCTGCCGGCGCGCCCGCGGCGTCAGCTGCCACGACGGGGGCGGGGGCGCCGGGAGCGATGCTCACCAGCTCGACGCCGGCGTCCGCACTGGCCCCGTCCAGGGCGCGGATGAGCGCCGGCAGGGCCGGGTTCTCCGGGATCTTGGCGGCGACCGCGGCGAGCTTGGCCTGCTGCTTGGGCAGGTCCTTGGCCTGGGCCTTGCAGCACCGCCAGCTGCGTGCGCAGGGCCTGGTTGCTGCTGCTCCTGCGACGCCGTCTGCGGTGCGCAGCTCCTCGGCCTCGGTGCGCTTGGGCGACACGAGCAGGAACCAGCCCGCGGCGAGCACGGCGAGGCAGCCGACGACGGTCAGCGCCACCCACTGCTTGAGCTTGTCCACGTCAGCCTCCGGCCGGGGCGGTGTAGCGGCCGGACAGGGCGGCCGAGGTGAGGGTCGTCGTCGAGGTGAAGTTGACGACCTTGCGCGTCCCGATCAGGGCCTCGGTGCTGTTGGCGAAGTAGGGGTTCGCGTAGCCCTTCTGCTTGGCCAGCGACTCGAGCCACACGGCGACGTCGTCGTGGGCGAAGCCGACGCCGGTGAAGGTCACCGTGCCGATGCCGGGCTCGGTCGTCCCGACGGCGGCCGGCGGCGGCGGCCTGCGTGAAGGTCACGTTCTTGACCCAGACGTTGTCCGGGACGGTGAGGCTGAGGTCGTTCATGTAGCGCGACCAGCGCACCTCCTCGCCCATCGCCTGCGTGAGCATCGCCTGGGCGGCGGCGGCGCGGGCGTAGACGGCGGTGACGTCGGCGTACTTGGCGTTCTCGGCCTGCAGCTGCTGGCCGGTCGCCGTCGACGTGTCGAGCTCGGTCTGCGCGTCGCCGACCGCGCCGGTCGCGCCGACGTACAGCAGCGCGACCAGCGCCGACGGCGGCGAGCACCGCTCCCCCGAGGCCGGTCTGCACGCGCTGGAAGGTGCGCCGCTCGGCGATCTCCGGCGGGAGCAGGTTGACGCGGGGCAGGACGACGGTCTGCAGGCCGACGTGCTCGACCTGTGTCGGCGCTCTTGCTGCTCTTGTGAGGGTCAGGTTCACGACGCCACCCCCAGGGCGAGGCCGACCGGGACGGTGACCATGGGCTCGACGTAGGCGAGCTGCTCCTCGGTGAGGCCGGTCTTGCCGACCGTCAGCAGCGACATCGGGCGGGCCGCCTCGACCGGCAGGCGGGTGGCGGCCGACAGCCGCTCGGCCAGGCCGGCGAGCCGCGAGCCGCCGCCGGACAGGACGACGCGGTCGACGCGGGCCGCGCCGGGCTGGGCCATGTAGTAGTCGAGCGAGCTGCGGACCTCCTCGACGAAGGCGCTGCCGGTGCTCTCGATGGCGCGGTTCGCCGGGTGCGGCTCGGCCGAGCCGGGGACGACGGCGAGGCCGGTCGTCTGCTTGACCGACTCGGCCTGGTCCATGGGGACGCCCAGGCGCTCGGCGACGGCGTCGGTGATGTCGGCGCCGCCCATGAGCAGGATGCGCACGAAGCGCGGCACGCCGCCCTGGTGCACGACGATGTTCGTGACGCTCGCGCCGACGTCGACGAGCGCCTCGGCCTGCAGCGTGCCCGAGGCCGCTGCTCGCGGTGACGAGGCTGCGCAGGACGGCGAAGCTGGTGAGGTCGACCATGGCGGGCTGCAGGCCGGCCTTCTCGACGGCGGCGAGCGCGCTGCCGACCATGTCGCGGGCGGCGGCGACCAGCAGGACGCGGACCATGCGGCCGCCGGACTCGTTGGTGAACTCCTCGAGCGGGTGGAAGTCCAGGATCGCCTGCTCCACCGGCATCGGGATGAAGTCCTGCACCTGGAAGGCGAGGCTGCTGCGCAGCTCCTTGGTCGGCAGCCACGGCAGGTCGACCTGGCGGACGACGACCTTCTGGTTCGCCACCCCGACGACGACCTTCTTGCTGCTGAACTTCGCCTGCGCCCAGAGCTGCTTGATGGCCGCGGCGACGGCGTCGCTGTCGACCACCTCACCGTCGCGGACCGCGCCGGCCGGCAGGGCGACCTGCCCGAAGCGCTCGAGGGTCGTGCCCGACTTGCCCGACGTCAGCTCGGCGGCACGGACACCGGACGTGCCGATGTCCAGTCCGACCACTGGTCTTCCTGCCACTGCCAGATCCCCTCAGGCGAGATGCTCGCTCTTTGTCAGAGGAGCCATCGGACGCCCGGAGCAGGTCCTTGAGGGTGACGGTGCGTGAGCCGTCCGGGTCAGCGGGGGCGGAACAGGTCGCGCGCGACCGGCTCGGGCCGCAGGGCCTCCTCGCCGGCCTCGTCGAGCTTGCGGAAGCGGTCGTCGCCGGCGCCGACGATGCGGGTGAGCCAGGCGCGCACCTCGTCGACGTCGACCTCGCCGCCGGCCAGGAGTGCGGTGATGTCGCCCCAGTCCTTCGGCCGGCTGAACAGGGCCTTGAAGACGCACAGATCGGTCGCACTGATGATCGGGACGTGCGCGTCGAGCATCGGAACGAGCTGCGTCCTGCCCGCGACGATGTCGTGCAGCTCGTGCTGCGGCAGGAACACGTCCACCGGGGTCGGACGGCGCAGCGAACCGTCGTCGTGCGGCCAGAACAAGCGCACCTGACCGTCACGGCGTGTGGGCCAGCACGTCCTCGTCCGACCAGACGATCCCTGACGGGAGCGCGGCGAACACCGCGGCGGGCTGTTCGGCATCCGCCGAGACGTTGACGTCGATGTCGTTGGTGCCGCGGGCGTCGTGCACGTGGTATCCCAGCGCCAGTGCACCGCCCAGACCGTGCGCCGATCCCCGCCCGTGTGAAGTGCTTGGGACAGCTGGACCGCGCGCTCCAGCACGACCAGCGGCGCTGTCACCGGCGCAAGAACGTCCGGAACGGCGGGAACATGAGCTTGCCGGCGGCCTTCTGCGGCATCTGTGAGGCCGTCGCTACGGCCATCTCCAGCTCCAACGCCTTGACCTTGAGCTGGCGCTCACGCTCCTGCTGCGTCATGGCCTCATGTATGCCCTCAGCCGAGGGTCAGGTCCACGTACGCGCCGGCCAGGTCCTGCCCGACCAGGATCGCGATCAATGCGCCGGCGAGCATGAAGGGGCCGAAGGGCACGGCGGTCTTGCGCCCGCCCTTCTTCACGGCGATCAGCGCGATGCCGAAGACGCCGCCGAGCAGGAAGCCCAGGAACAGGCCGACCGCGAGGGTCCCCCAGCCCAGCCAGCCGAGGTACAGCCCCAGGACGCCGGACAGCTTGACGTCGCCGAAGCCCATGCCTGCCGGGTAGGCGAAGCAGAGCGCGAAGTAGACGGCGAACATCACCGCACCGGCCGCCACAGCGCGCAGCCAGCTGCCGTCGCTCCCAGCCAGCGCGGCTGCCCCCAGCAGCGCCGCCCCGACCGGGTAGCTCGGCAGGGTGAGCGCGTCGGGCAGCCGGCGGCAGTCGAGGTCGATGAGGGCGAGCGCCAGGCCCACGGCCGCGAGGTAGAGGTAGGCCGGCAGGACCGGGTCCAGCCCGAACTTCAGCGCCAGGACGGCGAAGAGCACTCCGGTGCCCAGCTCGACCAGCGGGTAGCGCGGGCTGATCGGCTCGGCGCAGTCACGGCACTTGCCCCGCAGCAGCAGCCATCCGGCCACCGGGACGTTGTCCCGGGGCCGGATGGGGGTGCTGCAGGCCGGACAGGCCGACGGCGGGCTGACGACGCGACAGGCCGGCGGGCACGCGGTGCACGACGACGTTGAGGAACGAGCCGATCAGCAGGCCGAACAGGCCGACGAGCAGGGCGAAGGCGAGCACGGGCCGCACAGTAGGGGCTCCTACTCCTCCCGGAAGCGTCCCTGGGTGAAGACCCCGCTGCCGATCGAGGAGAGCGAGTTGTCGTACATGGCCTTGAAGTTTCCGTTGCCGCCCGTGCCGGCGTTCTTGCCGAACGTCTTGCACGTCGCGGCGCCGTACACGTTCACGCCCTCGAAGCTGGGGTCGTTGTTCGTGCAGTCGCTGCGGGGAGCCCAGAGCGCGCCGACGAGGACACCGTCCTTGTCGAACATGACCTGGGTCGTCGGCTGCGTGGCGTAGATCTGGAAGGCCGGCGCGTAGCCGAAGGCCCCAAGACCGATGTTGTTCTTGGAGATCCTGATGTTCCCGCCGTCGACGTAGATCTTGACGGGGTTCGCGGCGGTGCCGGGGAAACCGGTCAGCGGGACATCGAGGTCGACCGAGCTGAAGCAGTTCACGCCCGCCTGCAGGGTCCCGAACCCGGCCGTCCCGTTCTTGCTGGCGACGAAGGGCTTCAGCGTCCCCTGCAGGTTCTTGCAGTTCTGGATCGTGGAGGCGGCGATCGCGTCCATGCTGTCGATGGGGAACTTGGCGCTCTTCGGGAACCCGGGCAGGGTGTTGCTGCACACCGGACCCGAGCACGACGCGCCGCCCTCGTTGTTGAAGAGCCCCACGCCGCCCGACGTGACACCACCGTTCGTGGCGATCGTCCCGTTGGTCCCGATGAAGCCCGTGCTGACGGCGTCCTGGGTCGCTGGCGCGCCGTTCGCGTTCGACGTGTACGAACCGACCTCACCGTTGCCCTGGAAGTGGATGGCCTGGTCGGCGAAGACGGCGAAGGGGAACAGCGGGTTCTCGACGAACTCCTGGGTCACGCGCCGCGGTCGTCCCTCCGCCGTACCGGTGGAGCTGATGAGGTAGGTCAGCGGACCGGTCTTGGTCACGGTGTAGGTGTAGCTGTCCGTGCGGCCCGGCTCCGCCAGGGACCGTCCCCGCCACCGCCGTCGTACTGCTCCCCACCGCAGTCGGCAGCGCCTCGGCCTTGGTCTGCAGCCGGAAGGCCGCCTGCTGGAGACCGGTGTCGGCGACGAACAGCGCTCGTGTGAACGCCCTGGTCGTGACCGAGCGCTTCTGCGACGCGACCTGCTGGATGACGAGCAGCAGGCTCATGCTCAGCAGGACCAGCAGGACCATCATCGAGACGAGGATCGAGCCCTGCTCGGGCGAGTCCGGGCGCCAGGCGCGACGCAGCGACCTCATGGTGCGTTCCTCACGTAGATGTCAGTGGCGATGACGGACGACCTCGTGGTGCCTCGCGCCGCTGACGCCACGGAGACAGCGATGCGTGCTGCCCGCGGCAGGTCCGTGGCAGAGAGCGGCGCCGTCAGCGGCGCTGTCGAACCCCGCGCGTAGTAGGTGAAGCTGCCGCTGCCGACCGGGACGGCCGGGATGAGCACCCGCACAGTGGGGGTGCCGACGCCGCTGCACGGGAGCTCGCTGCTGGTCAGCGCCCGCCCCGTCGACCGGTAACCGGCGGGAGGAGCCGCAGCGGTCGTGACGAACGCGTACGTGATCGCGCGGCACTGCCCCGCGCGGCGCACCTGCGCCGTGAGCGACTGGGCCGAGCCGGCGGACAAGGGGTCTGCCACGCGGACGTTCCGGCTGAGCGCATCGAGCGCGTACTGCGTGTCGGTCACGGTGAAGATGTGGTCCTGGGCCCGCGCCGTCACGGCGAAGCCCCGCACCATCGTCACGCCCGCGAGACCGAACAGGATGCTGGCGATGCTCATGGCGACCGTCAGCTCGAGCAGGGTGAAGCCCGCGTCAGGCGCCTCCCGGACGCGCCTCATGTGCACTTGTTCTTGTTCTGGGCCTGGTAGACCTCGAACGTCTCGCTGTGCGTGCTCGCCGTGTGCGTGCCGGTTGCCGAGATCGAGATCCTCAGCTCCTTGGCCACACCGACGGTGGCCGCCGCACCGACGGGGAGGGTCACGTTGATCCGGCTGACCCCGTTGGTGACACCACCTGTGGTGGTGCTCGCGGACTGCCCCGTCTGCCCCCAGGTGAGCGTCACCGCTTCGCCCGCGGTCACGCCGGCGACATCGACGCTCAGGGGGACGGCCTCGACGACCTGACCGTCGTAGGCGCAGAACCGCTTCGGCGGCGCCGGCGTGAAGTTGCTGAAGGTCGGGGTGATCAGGGCGGGTGTCGTCGGCGAGGGGCTGGACGATGGTGTCGAGGACGGGGTCGCCGTGGCGGATGCGGAGGCGCTCGGGGTCGGACTGGCGCTCGCCGTGGCAGTGCTCGTCGGACTCGCCGTCGCCGTGCTCAGCGGCACCGGGTAGTCGGACGGCGGCAGCCGGTAGCTCACGACCTCCGTGTAACGGTTCTTCGCGTTCTCGGTCCAGGAGACCCTGCTGGTCATGCGCAACCGACCGTAGGTCGGCTGAACTGCTCCGCACGCCGTACCGACCCAGGTGACCGCGTTGCGCACGGCGAGCGTCAGACCGCCGACATCGACCTCGGACGTCTCCTCGACGAGGGCCGGACTGGTGGTCACGCGGACGAGCTCACCGTTGATGCAGCTGGTGGACGGCGCCGCGACGGCGGCAGTGGTCCACGGAGTAGCTCGCATGCGCTCGACCTCGCGCGCAGCGACCTGGCTCGCGCGGCCGCGGAGGTCGTCCTCCCGGGCGAACTTGGTGGTCGTGACCAGGACTGCGCCGAACGCGGCGCTGGTGCCCGCGACGACGAGGAGCGCGACAAGGACCTCGATCAGGGTGAAGCCCTCGTCGTCATGGTCTCGCCTGGATCGGAACACGCTCCCGAGCCCCTCTCGTCGCCTTGCGTGGTCATGCACTCATCGGCGTCCGTGACGCCGGCCTTGACGGGTCAGCAGTCCCCGCTGCGGAGCCCGACCCCATTGGCTGTCCAGAACTGGGCATCGGCCTTGGAGTTGAGGATGGAGACGCAGTAGTCGTTGTCGCTGTTGATGTAGCTGGCGGCGCTCACGGAGTTGAACTCGCTGAGGTTCCCGGTGGCGACGATCGTCGAGCCGGAGGTGATGCTCCAGGTCCCGTCGCTGCCGCTGACCGCCAGGACGCCCGTCCCGTCGACGTAGAAGGCGAGAGCGTCCTTGACCAAGGCCTTGACATCCGACTTCGCGGACGCTTCGTAGGCCTTGCGACGCTGAGACGTGAAGGCCGGTACTGCGATGGCAGCGAGGATGCCGATGATGATCATGACGACCAGGAGTTCGATCAGTGTGAAGCCTTGTTCCGATTCCTCGTTGTGCACGTCTCGCCCACCACTTCCTGCAGAAATGGGATGAGGGGCGACGGGCAACAGCCCGTCGCCCCTCATCGCGCTGACTTAGTTCGCGGCGCCGGTGCAGGCGTTGTTCTGCAGACCCTTGAGGTTGGAGTAGCTGTAGGTCTTGCCCGAGGCGCCCTCGCTCTTGACCTGGACGCACCACGCAGCATCGCTGGTGACCGTGCCGGACGCCTCGTTGCCCGCGCTGAGCTTGCCGCTGATGGGTGCCGCGAGGTTGAGCGGGCTCCCCGTCCCGGTCAGCGTCCAGCTGCCGGATGCCTGGCCGACCGTGAGGCTGCCCGTTCCGTCGACGTAGAACGCGGCAACCTCCTTGCCGATGGTGCTGACATCCGACTTGGCGGACGTGTCCTTGGCCTTCTGCTTCTGCGAGAGGAAGGCCGGGATGGCGATGGCGGCGAGGATGCCGATGATGATCATGACGACGAGGAGCTCGATGAGGGTGAAGCCGCCCTCGTTGTTCTCCTGGGCCTTGCGGATGCGAGCCAGCATTGCGATGTCCTCCGAGGACTGATGTGGGTGAGCCGCGCAGTGGCGGTGTTCAGGTCCCTCACGCGGCCCCTCCGAGGAGGGTCCGGCCAGGCAGCTGGGCTGACCCGTTGCAGGTCCCCTGGCTTTGCGACCCCGCCTCTCGGCGGGTGTGCCCTTGCTGGCCGTGCGGCTCGATGACAACTACTGCTTCGGGCAGGTTCCGCGCCGGCTTGAGCGCCTCAGCGAGGACATTTTCTCGTGGGCTCGAACGCCGACGCGCCCCGAAGCCGACGGCTTCGGGGCGCAGCTGGACAGTGGTGCCGACCGTCTAGTTGATCACGTTCATGAGACTGAAGATGGGCATGTACAGGGCGACGATCATCGCGCCGATGATGCGCGCCGATGACGACGATCATCAGCGGCTCGATCAAGCGCAGTCAGGGCCTCCGTCGTCGCCTCGACCTCCTGGTCGTAGAACTCGGAGATCTTGTGCAGCATCGTGTCCAGGGCGCCGGTGTCCTCGCCGACGGACATCATCTGCACGACCATCGGCGGGAAGACCGGGTGCTGCGTCAGCGGCTGAGCGAGCGCCTCGCCCTGCCGCACGCTCTCCTGCACGTCCCGGATGGCGCGCTCGAGCACGACGTTGCCGGTCGTCGAGGCGACGATGTCGAGGCTCTGCAGGATCGGCACACCGCTCTTCATCATCGTCCCCAGGTTGCGGGCGAAGCGCGCGAGCGCGATCTTCTGGAAGAGCAGTCCGAAGACCGGCATCTTCAGCTTCAGCGGGTCGACGACGTTGCGGACCTCGCGGCTTGAGCTTGACCTTCGGCCAGGTCACCATGAAGGCGATGAACGCCGATGAGCCCGAGCGGCGCCATGAACTTCATGAGCCCGGACTGAGGAACACGAGGAAGCGGGTCGGAGCGGCAGCTCGGCGTCGAAGCCGGCGAAGAGGCCGACGAAGACCGGCACGATGAACAGCAGCATGCCGATGACCGCGAGGATCGCGATGACGAAGACGACGACCGGGTAGGTCATCGCCGCCTTGATCTTGCCGCTGCAGCTTGACCTCGGCCTCGTAGTTCTCCGCGATCTGCAGCAGCACCATGTCGAGGAAGCCGCCGACCTCGCCGGCCCGGCACATGTTGACCATCAGCGGCGGGAAGACGAGCGGGTGCTTCGCCATGCCGACCGACAGCGAGCTGCCGGTCTCGATCTCGTTGCGGACCTCGCCCAGCACGCGCGCGAGCTCCGTGTTCTCCGTCTGCTCGCGTGAGGATGCTCAGGGACCGCAGGAGCGACAGACCGCTGTTGATCATCGTGGCGAACTGACGGGAGAAGACGGCGAGGTCCTTGAGCTTGACCTTCTTCGTCCCCATGCCCGGGATCTTGATCTCCTTGTTCAAGCCCGGCGTTGGCCTGGGTGATGCTCATGGGCGCGTAGCCCATCGACTTCAGCTTGTTGGCGACCTGCGCCTGCGACTCGGCGTCGAGCTTGCCGGTCTTGATGGCACCGGCGCGGTCGCGGACCTTGTACTCGAAGGTCAGGGTGGCACTGCTCATGGTCTCAGCCCTCTCAGCGGCCGCAGAGGCGGTTGAAGTCCTCGACGTGGTGGCACTTCTCGAGCGCCGCGTCGTAGGTGATCTTGCCCTTCTTGACCAGCTCGGCGAGGTGCGCGTCCATCGTCTGCATGCCGTGCTTGGCGCCGGCCTGCAGCGCCGAGTAGATCTGGTGGGTCTTGCCCTCGCGGATGAGGTTGCGGATGGCCGGCGTCGCGACCATGACCTCGCAGGCGACGACCCGTCCCTTGCCGTCCGCGGTCTTGACGAGCTGCTGGCAGACGACGCCCTGCAGCGCACCGGACAGCATCACGCGGACCTGCTGCTGCTGCGAGGGCGGGAAGACGTCGATGACGCGGTCGATCGTCTGGGCGGCGTCCTGCGTGTGCAGGGTCGCCATGACCAGGTGGCCGGTCTCGGCCGCAGTGAGGGCGATCTCGATGGTCTCGAGGTCGCGCATCTCACCGACCAGGATGATGTCGGGGTCCTGACGCAGCACGTGCTTGAGCGCGTTCTTGAAGGAGTGGGTGTCCTCCCCCACCTCGCGCTGGTTGACCAGGCAGCCCTTGTGGTCGTGGAGGAACTCGATCGGGTCCTCGACGGTCATGATGTGGTCGTTGCGGCTTGCGGTTGGCCATGTCGACGACGGAGGCGAGCGTCGTCGACTTGCCCGAGCCGGTCGGCCCCGTCACCAGCACGAAGCCGCGCGGCAGCATCGCGAAGGCCGCGACCTGCGGCGGGACCCCCAGGTCCTCGAGCTTCTTGATCTCGTAGGGGATGACGCGGAAGGCCGCGCCGATGCTGTCCTTCTGCTGGTAGATGTTCACGCGGAAGCGCGCCCGCCCAGGCAGCGAGTAGGCGAAGTCGAGCTCGAGCTCCTCCTCGAACTTCTCCCGCTGCTTCTGCGACAGGATCGCGTAGAGGGTCCGCTGCAGGACGGCGGGCGTCAGGACCGGGAAGTCCTCGAGCTGCCGCAGGCTGCCCTGACCGCGGACGGTCGGGCGGGCGCCGACGGTCAGGTGGAGGTCGGAGCCGCCGGTGTCGAGCAGGGTGATCAGCAGGTCCGACAGGAAGCCGCTGTCCTCGCTGTTGTCCTCGGCGCCGAGTCGCGCGGCCGGCTCAGGCGTGGAGGAGGTCGGGGACGCCGGCGCGGCCGCGGCGGCAGCCGGACGCGGCTGCTCGGGCACGAGGACCGGTGCCGACGCAGCGGCGGCGGGCGCGGCTGCTGCAGCGGTGGGAGCAACGGGGACGAGCGGAGGCGCAACGGGCGGGAGCCGGGGCGGCGGGAGCCATCACGACCGGCGCGGCCACCACGGCGGCTTCGACCGGGGCGACGGGACTCGCCTCCCAGGGCGGCACCGGCGCCGGGGAGGCCACCGGCGCCGCGACGACCGTGGGTGCCGCGGTCGGCGCGAAGCTCAGGGTCGGCGGGTCGGCCTGCAGGGCCGGCGCGGGCTGCCACTGCAGCGTCACGGCCTCGGGAGCCGGCTGCGCGACCGGAGGGACCGGCGCGGCCGGGGTCACCGCGGCCGCCGGCGTCGAGCCGAAGTACCCGTCGAGGCCTGAGGGGGTCTGCTGGTCCACGTGCCGTCCTTCGTCCTGGAGCGGAGCGGGCGCCCGGAGCGGGCTCGTCCTGGACGAGCATCGGCCGTTCGGCGCAACCCCTTGAGGAGTGCGCCTACACGACGACGCGCAGGATCTCCTCGATCGAGGTGTGGCCGGCCCGGACCTTCGCCAGGCCGTCGTCGCGCAGGGTGATCATCCCCTGCTCACGGGCGACGTTGCCGATGGCGAGGGACGACGCGTGCTCGACGGCGAGCTTCTCGATCTCCTCGGAGACCGCCATGACCTCGTGCAGGGCGAGCCGGCCCTTGTAGCCGGTCTTGGAGCAGGCGGTGCACCCGACCGGTCGGAAGAGCTCGGGCAACGGCTCGCCGTCCTGCCACGGGAAGCGCACGTCCTGCATGTACTGCGGCGTCGGGGTGTACGCCTCCTTGCACTTCGGGCACAGCCGCCGGGCGAGGCGCTGGGCGAGCACGCAGTCCAGGGCCGAGCCGACGAGGAAGGGCTCGATGCCCATCTCGGTGAGGCGGACGACGGCCGACGGCGCGTCGTTGGTGTGCAGCGTCGACAGCACGAGGTGGCCGGTGAGGGCGGCCTCGATGGCGATGTGCGCCGTCTCCTGGTCGCGGATCTCGCCGAGCAGGACGATGTCGGGGTCCGAGCGCAGGATCGAGCGCAGCGCCGCGGCGAACGTCAGGCCGGCCTTGGCGTTGGTCTGCACCTGGTTGATGCCGGGCAGGCGGTACTCGACCGGGTCCTCGACGGTGATGACGTTGACCTCGGGCTTGCTGACGATGTTGAGGGTCGCGTAGAGCGTCGTCGACTTGCCGGACCCGGTCGGGCCCGGTCACCGAGGATCATCCCGTAGGGCTTCACGAACGACTTGCGAGTACGTCTCGTAGTTCTCGTCGCCGAAGCCGAGGTCGGACAGGTTCAGCGAGGCCGTCGAGTTGTCCAGGATGCGCATGACGATCTTCTCGCCCCACACCGTCGGCAGGGTCGCGACGCGCAGGTCGATCTTCTTGCCGTTGGCGTTGACCGAGAGGCGGCCGTCCTGCGGGATCCGCCGCTCGGCGATGTTGATGTCAGCCATGATCTTCAGTCGGCTGGTGACGCCGGACGTGATCGTCTTCGGCGAGCGCATGACCTCGTGCAGGACGCCGTCGATGCGGAAGCGCACCCGCAGGTCCTTCTCGGCCGGCTCGATGTGGATGTCGGACGCGCGGTCCTGGATCGCCTGCGTGATCAGCAGGTTGACGAACTTGACGATCGGCGCGTCCTCGACGATCTCCTTGACGTTGGAGAGGTCGTCGTCCTCGTCCTGGACGCCGATCGCCGACGTCAGGTCGTCGAGCTCGGCGTCGCCGCGGTGGTAGCGGTTGATGGCGGCCAGCAGGTCCGGCTTGGTCGCGACCACCGGCTTGATCTCCATGCCGGAGACCGAGCGCATGTCGTCGACGGCGAAGACGTTCGCCGGGTCGGCCATCGCGACGACGAGCTTGCCGTCCTCGTACCCGATGGGCAGGGCCGTGTGCCGCCGGCAGACCGGGTCGGGCACCTTCGTGACAGCGCTGCCGTCGACCGGGTAGTCGGACAGGTCGACGAACTTCATGCCGATCTGCGCGGCCAGGGCCGCGACCAGCTGGCCCTCGCTCAGCAGCTTCATGTCGACCAGCACGCGGCCGAGCGCGCGGCCGAGCCGCTTCTGCTCGGCGACGGCAGCCTCGAGCTGCTCGCGCGTCAGGTGCCCGCCTTCGAGCAGGATGTCGCCGAGCTGCTTCACGAGGTCACACTCACTCCCCGGTCATCGGCGTGGCCGGGGCGGGGCTGAACCCGTTCGGGCTAACGGTCGGCGAGCAGCCGGGCGAGGTCCTCGAGCGCACGGGCCTGCGTCGGAGCCGGGGACCAGCGACGTGGTGCTGCCGTCTCGGAAGCCGAGCTCGACCCGTGGTCCGGCGGGCGGTGTCGGCGGGAGGAGCGGGACGACCGGAAGAGCCAGCGGCGCCGGGTCAGAGGCGTGGGTCGGCGGCAGTGCGGTGGACGGCCAGCCAGCCGTTGCGGCTTCCGGGGACGGCGCGGTGCCGGCTTGCGTCGGGACGAGGGACCGCGCGGCGACGGCTTGCGCGGGGACGACGGACGGCGCTGGGACCGCCGGGGCAGACAGGTCGACCTGGTCCTGCGGTGCGAGCAGTGCGTCGGCCCGAGGCGGCAGAGCCGGCATGCCCGTCACGACGGCACCGCTCGGCACGCGGCGAGGTCCTCCGGCCCGGACGCGGGAAGCGCCACCGGCAGCACGAGCGGCCCGCTGGGGATCGACGTGACCGCCGCCCCCAGCGCGTGCCGCCCCCCGGCCGCACGGCCGAAGGGCCACCAGCCCACCGCTCAGACCCGGGCGGGCGCGCTGTCGAGCTGGTCGACGACGGAGTACAGCAGCGCGAGCAGGACGGCCTTGACCGACTCCCGGTCGGTCGCGTCGCAGGGCACGACGGGGGTGTCGTCCTGCAGCTCGAGCACCCGCCGGACGTTCGCCTCGCCCTCGGGGTCGAGCCCGCTGGTGCGGTTGAGCGCGACGACGAACGGGACGGTCGAGGCCATCTTGCGGAAGGCCGCCAGGATGCCGACGGCCTCCTCGAGGGAGTCGGGGCGGGAGCTGTCGACCAGCAGGATGTAGCCGAGCATCCCCTCGCCGAGGATCTCCCACATGAAGTCGAAGCGGTCCTGACCGGGCGTGCCGAACAGGTAGAGCACCAGGTCGCGGTCGATGGTGATGCGACCGAAGTCCATGGCGACCGTCGTCTCGGCCTTGCGGGACTTCGTGTGGTCGGTGATGTCCTTCTCGGTCGACAGCACCGTGATCTCGCTGATCGTGCGGATCAGGGTGGTCTTGCCGGCCGAGAACGGCCCGGTGACGACGATCTTGACGGCGGTGCCGCCGTGCTTCTTGCGACCCGGTCGCGTGCTCATCACAGCCCCCTCACCCCGGCGATGAGCCTGAGCAGCAGGCTCTTGTTGACGCTCGGGTCCAGGGACAGGCCCGGCGTGGTGGACGACGACAGGCTCGGGCTGCAGCGCGGTGGCGCCGTTGACCGACCCGTGGGTACCGGTGGCGACCGTAGGAGCAGGGCTGGCCGACGCCGGTCGCCGACACGCCGACGCTGCGGGCGAAGGCGGGTGCGGGCTCGGCGTGCTCGGGCTGACGCGGAGCGACGAAGGGCTCGGGCCGCTCGGGGATGACCGGGGCGCGCACAGCGGCGGGCGGCGGCTGGGTGACCGTCTGCTGCGGCGGCGCGGGCGGCGGCGGGAGGCGCCGTCGGGACGGGGACACCCTCCAGCCCGGCGAGCAGCGTCTGGCGCCGGTGCAGCGAGGTCAGCGCCTCGTCGGCGGAGTGGCGGACCTCGAGCAGGCCGCGCGAGACCAGCCCGGCCAGTGCCGACACGACGGCGTACTCGCCCTTGCCCGACAGCGCGACCAGCTCGCCGACGGAGCGGCGGCCGTCGACCAGCGCCAGCAGCCACCAGTCGGCGGCAGCCACGGTGGGCTCGCCGGCGGGGCGCTGCGCGACGGTGACGACCGAGTCGGGTGACGGGACGACGGCGGCCAGCGACGGCCAGGCGTCGAGCCGGCGGCGGGCCTCGGTGACGACCTGCTCGACCGTCAGGCTGGCGCCGAGGTCGTCGGGGTCGGGCTCGTCGGCGACGAAGGCGAACTCGCCCTCGGTCCAGCGGAGCAGGTCGAAGACGGCGTCGACGGCCTGCTCGGCGGCCAGCGCCTGGACGGTGTCGACGTCGAGGGTCGCGGTGTCGGCGAGCATCCGGCCGAGGCCGGCGCCCTCCTTGTGGCTGACCTTCTCGACGGCCTTGGAGAGCGTGGCGTCGTCGACCAGTCCGGCGCCGACGAGCCGGCGGCCGAGCTCCTGCCGCTCGACCTGCGCCCGGGCGCCGGTGATGGCGCCCTCGCGCAGGTGGATCGCGCCGTGCCGCCCGTGCTCGCGCCGGACGTGCAGGGTGCCGGACTTCTTCGTGGCGCTGAGCAGGGAGAAGATGTCGGGGAGGCTGAACGCGTCGAGCGTTCCCTCGAGCTTCACGACCAGGCCGGGGGCTCACCCGGCAGCACGGACGTGGCCGGGGCGTAGGCCGCCCAGGGCGTCTCGGGCGGCAGGCTCGGCGGCGTCCCGTTCGGGACCACCTGCAGGAGGGGCTCGGGGGCGGCCGGCGCGGGCTCCTCGGCGCGCAGCACCTCGGCGACCCGGGCCGCGGCGCGCTTGACCTCGTACAGCATCATGCCGATCTTGGCGCCCTTCGCGGCGACGGCGACCAGCACGGCCTCGTCGTCGGCGCTGATGAGGAAGACGGTGCCGCTCTCCCCCTCGATGTAGACCTGGGACAGCTCGCCCCGGCCGAGGCCCTGGGCTGCGCGCTCACCGAGCGACAGCAGGGCGGCGCTCATGGCGGCCACGCGGTCCTCGTCCATCGTCGGCGGGAGCGCGGAGGCCATGGGGAGACCGTCGAAGCTGACGACCGCGGCCGCCTCGATCTCGGGGGTCGAGGACAGCAGCGCGTGGATGGCGGTGTCGAGCCGCTCGCTACGGCTCCCCGCGTGCAGGTCTGACATGCCGTGCCCCTCTGCGCGTCGCTCGGTCGCAGCCGCACCCACGGCCACGAGTCCTTGCATCGGCGGGGTCCCCGATGCTGCTTGAGAGGTTGCTGGCGCTGCAGGGACCCGCCCGACGTGCCGAAGGACCAGCGTGACCACGCGCATGCGTACGGGATCGCTGAGCCGGATCGCCGAAGATCGTCGATGCCGGCGTCTGGCTCGCTGACGACGTTCGCGAGACCGGAGTGCGTTTACCTGCTGACGGCCCACTGGCACGACTGGCCAGGTCAACGACGCGCAGGCTGCGGTCTGGCCGGCCTGGAGTCTTCGTGCACGACCGGGACGCTTCGACCTGCGCGGGCCACGGCGGGCCTGCCGGACAACCTCTGGTTCACGGACCACGGCAGCCGCGTTGTGGCTCAACGGATGCATGGGCGTGATCCTGGCAGGCGTGCCCTTCGCCGATCGCTGGCGCCCTTGCCTCGAGGCAGGAGCAGGTCGGAGCGCTGGCGGGTGCCGCCTACAGCGCCGACGGCCGATCGCCAACGTGCACCTGGCTGCTCGCGCTCAGCTCGTGGCCCGGCTCGCCTCGCGCCCTGGTGCTCGCAGCGCTGCTCGCGATCGGTACGCCGCTGTGGACCACAGCGGCATCGCCGAGCTCTGGCCGCACGGGCCCGACGCGCTGCTTCATCTCGGCGAGCATGTTGCGCCTTGTCGCAGCGGCCGATACGTGCTGGCAGGCGTCGCGATCGCACCAGGCGTGCTCGTGAGCGCCCGTACCTTGCCGTCAGTCGGCAGCTCGTGCTTGGCGGTGTGCGTTGGCGGCTGCGTGCGTCGGCCGGCCCTGCGTGGTGCAGCTTCGGCCTGCCCGACGTCGACTCTCCATCCCCGTTGCTGCTACTGCTGGAACGGCTGGTACTACGGCGTGGCCAACGTCGGTGGCGCCTATCAAGGCAAGATCGACGGTGCTCTGGCCGGCCGCCTCTGTCGGTGTGCTGAGCCGATCTGGCCACGAGATCGCACTGGGCACCTTCTGTCTCACCGCAGATCGGCCTGCTCGTGCTACAGCCCGTTTGGCATCTGCTCATCTGTGACGTGCTGGTCTCCGAGCAGCATGGCTGGACTGCGCCCGCCATGGGTGAGCAGCGACGCACTGCGGCCGGCGTCGTCTACGAGGTCCTGCAACTGAAAGGGAACGGCTACAACGGAGGTTCCTGGTTCGGCAACCGACTGGTCGTCGAGATGCTTGTCTTCACCCTCCCGTTGCTGGTCTTGGCTGCGGAGGAGGTCCTCAGATCGTCCGCTGCGGCAAGGAAGGCGTTCTGCTTGACCTGGCGCCTTCGCCGTCGGGATCCACTTCTACGGCGCGTTCAGCGCCTCGTACTGGCTCGCGACCGACGACGCGTACTGGCGGTGGTACCCGTGGTCACGTGCGCGCGAGAACTACGGCGTCCCGGGGCTGCCCGTAGCCGCCACAGCAGTTGCGGTGAGCGTACTGACCGCCCTGGGCCTCCGCCGACAGCTCGAGGCCCTCAGCCCGGCAGGGCCGCCCGCATCGGCTCCAACGGAGCCGCTCGT
Source organism: uncultured Actinomycetota bacterium (assembly GCA_963815615.1). GTDB lineage: Bacteria > Actinomycetota > Actinomycetes > Mycobacteriales > SCTD01 > RYN-122. Next base: position 423,233 of record CAWFHF010000001.1, read on the forward strand.
CCGGTCATGAGCTCGACCTGCCGCGCCGCCTGGTGCAGCAGCATCTCGCCGCCCCGACACGACGACGCCCCGGCAGCCGGCCGCCAGCGCCGTCGGCCAGGGGTCGTAGACGACGTCGAGCAGCACCGGGACGTCCGGCCACGAACGGCGCGAAGCGGGTCGGCCGCCCCGGACGGCAGCGTCGACACCAGCGAGGTCCACGCCGTCCAGCAGCGCCGGGCTCCCAGGGCACGAACGACGCCGACAGCCCCAGCCGGGCAGCGCACTGCGCGGGTCGCCGTCCGACGACGACCGCACGACGACGACGGGGTCCGTGCACCCCAGCAGCGACAGCGCGGCGAGGGTCGGACCGGGCCGTCGCTCCCCCGCCCAGCACCACGGCCCGCGCCACGGACGACACCCCGACGCCGGCGAGCGCCGCGACGATCCCGTGCGACGTCGGTGTTGTCGCCGTGCAGGCCGTCCGTCGCGCACCAGCACCGTGTTGGCGGCGGCGACCGAGGCGGCCAAGCGGCGTCACCGACGTCGAGCAGCGGCAGCACCGCCTCCTTGAGCGGCATGGTCAGCGACAGCCCCGCCCAGGACGGCGTCGAGCCCGGCCACGAAGGCCGGCAGGCCCGCGGCGGTGACCTCGACGGCGTCGTAGGTCCAGTCGAGGCCGAGCGCGGCGTAGGCCGCCCGGTGCAACAGCGGCGACAGGGAGTGGCCGATCGGGCTGCCGAGGACGGCGGCGCGCACGGCTAGAAGACGCCCTCGCGCTTGGCCTTGGCGACGGCCGCGTTGTGGTCGCGCAGGTTGGTCGTGAAGGTCGAGCGGCCGTCCTTGGACGACAGCACGTAGAACAGCACGTCGCCGCCGGTCGGGTTGAGCGCGGCCTGCAGCGTCTTCTCGCCGGGCGAGGAGATCGGGGTGGGCGGCAGGCCGCGGACCTTGCGCAGGTTGTACGGCGTGACCCGGTCGAGCTCGGACTGCTTGAGCGCGCCGGACGTGCGGCCCAGCCCGTAGAGGATCGCCGCGTCGATGCCGAGCGTCTCGCCCTGCTCGAGCCGGTTGTAGACGACCTGCGCGACCTTGGGCAGCTCGTCGTCGAAGCGGACCTCGCGCTCGATGAGCGAGGCGACCTTCACGACGTCGTACGGCGTGCGCCCGAGCGCGGCGGCCTTCTGCTCCAGGCCCAGCGACGGCGGCGGACTGCTCGAACCGCGCGACCATCGTCCGCAGCACCTCGACGGCGGTGGTGCCCGGCTCGACCTCGTAGGTGGCGGGGAACAGGAAGCCCTCGAGCTCGCCACCGGCGTAGGCCGGCAGGCCGAGCTGCTCGGGCTTCGCGGCGGCGGCCTGCAGGTCGGCGAGCGGGATGTCGGTGCGGGCGGCGACGCGCTCGAGCACCTGCTCGACGCGGAAGCCCTCGGGGACCGAGCACCGTGCCGCGCAACCGGGAGTCGGGGTCGAGCAGCAGGTCCAGCGCCGAGGCGGCGCTCATCCTCGCGCGCAGCGCGTAGGACCCGGGCTGCAGGCTGCGGGAGTCGGGGTCGGCGACGGCGGCGGCGTTGAAGGCGGCGGCGCTGCGGACCACGCCGGCGGCAGCCAGCGTCTGCGCGACGGCGCCCGCCGGTCTGGCCCGGCTCGATCTGGACGACGACCTCGCCGCTGCCCTGCCCGCGGTAGTCCGGCGGCGGGGTCGGTGCGCAGCCGGTCGAGCAGGACCGTGCCCGCCGACGACGGCGCCCGGCGAGCAGCCCGACGAGCACGAGCAGGACGACCGCGAGGCGCAGCCCGCGGCGCGGCCGGCGTCGCCGCGGCGCTGCGGGGGGCAGGTCCAGCAGGTCGCTCACCCGACCGACCCTACAAGCGGGCGGTGTGTGGCGGGCGTCAGCGCCGCGCGTCGAGGACGCCCTGCAGCAGGGCCACCGCGGCGGCCTGGTCGATGACGGCGCGCTGCTTCTTCGCGCTCTTGCCGGAGGCCCGCAGGGCTGCCGTCGCGGTGACCGTGGTGAGCCGCTCGTCGACCAGCTCGACGGGCACGGGCGCCGACCAGCGGGGCGAACGCCTCGACCCAGGCGCGCGCCATGTCGGCCGACGCCGACGTCGAGGTCCCGCGCAGCGACGTCGGCAGCCCGACGACGACGAGCACCGCCTCGCGCTCGGCGACGAGCTCGGCGACCCGGCGGTGGCCGGGGGCGGGCACGGTCTCGACCGGCGAGGCGAGGATCCGGTGCGGGTCGCTCGCGGCGACGCCGACCCGGACCGTGCCGACGTCGACCGCGACGACGACGCCCTTCACGCGGTCAGGCGCCGGCGACGGACGCCACGAGGGCGGTGGCCCGGCGCAGCGCCTCGGGGATGCCGGCGGCGTCGGTGCCGCCGCCCTGCGCGACGTCGTCCTTGCCGCCGCCCTTGCCGGACACGGCGGCGGCCGCCTCGCGGATGAGCGCACCGGCCGACACACCGCGGGCGCGGCCGGCGTCGTTGACGGCGGCGACCAGCGACACCCGCTCGCCCCCCGCCGCGACGACGACGGCGGCGGGCCGGTCGGCGAGCCGGCCCCGGACGTCGAGCGCGAGCGAACGCACCAGGTCGCCCGGCGTCCCCGCCGGGGCCTCGACGGCGACCACGGCGATGCCGCCGACGTCCTGCGCGCGCCGCGGCGAACTCGCCGGCGCGCTGGAGCACCTGGCCGGCCTTGAGCTGGGCGAGCTCCTTCTCGGCCTCGCGCAGGCGGGCGACGGTCGCAGCGACCCGGTCGGGCAGCTCGGCCGTCGGCACCTTGAACGAGGAGGCGAGCTGCGACAGCAGCACGTGCTCGCGGGCGAGGTAGCCGTAGGCGTCCAGCCCCACGAGCCCCTCGACGCGGCGGACGCCGGAGCCGATCGAGGCCTCCGACAGCAGCGTGATGACGCCGAGCTGCCCCGAGCGCGCGGCGTGGGTGCCGCCGCAGAGCTCGCGGGCGTAGTCGCCGACCTCGACGACGCGGACCTCGTCGCCGTACTTCTCCCCGAACAGGGCCATCGCGCCGATCCGCCGGGCCTCGTCCTGGGTCGTGGTGAAGGCGCGGACCTCGAGGTCGGCCAGGGCGATCTCGTTGATCTCCTGCTCGACGTCGGCCAGCACGGAGGCGGGCACGGCGCCGGGCGAGGAGAAGTCGAAGCGGAAGCGGCCGGGGTTGTTCTCCGAGCCGGCCTGGGTGGCCTGCTCCCCCAGCGCCTTGCGGACGGCGGAGTGCACGAGGTGGGTCGCGGTGTGGGCGCGGCTGATGGCGCGGCGGCGCTCGACGTCGACCTGCGCGTCGACGGCGGCGCCGACCTGCAGGGCGCCGGAGAGCACGCGGCCGCGGTGGACGACGAGGTCGCCGAGCGGCTTCTGCACGTCCTCGACCTGCACGACGGTGCCGTCCGCGAGCACGAGCCGGCCGGCGTCGGCCTTCTGGCCACCGCCCTCGGCGTAGAACGGCGTCCGGTCGAGGACGAGCTCGACGGTGTCGCCCTCGGAGGCGGCCGAGGCCGCGGCGCCGTCGACGAGCAGGCCGCGCAGCACCGCCTCGGAGCGCACCTCGGTGTAGCCGGTGAACGACGACGCCCCCGCCGCCTCGAGCAGCGCCCGGTAGGCCGAGACGTCGACGTGGCCGGTCTTCTTGCCCTTGGCGTCGGCCTTGGCGCGGGAGCGCTGCTCCTGCATGAGGGTGCGGAAGCCCGCCTCGTCGACCGCGAGGCCCTGCTCGGCCGCCATCTCCAGGGTGAGGTCGATGGGGAAGCCGTAGGTGTCGTGCAGCGCGAAGGCCGTCGCACCGGACAGGCGCCCCTCGGCGCGCGCCGTCGGGACGGCGGTGTCGAAGACGGCCGCGCCGCGGGTCAGGGTCTCCAGGAACGCGCCCTCCTCCGCGCCGGCGACGGCGTGGATGCGGACGGCGTCGTCGACCAGCGACGGGTACTGCGGGCCCATGGCCTCGATCGAGGCGTCGACGAGCTCCTTGACCACCGGCTGGTCCGCGCCGAGCAGCCGCATCGCGCGGATCGCCCGCCGGACGATGCGGCGCAGCACGTAGCCGCGGCCCTCGTTGCCGGGGGTGACGCCGTCGCCGATGAGCATCGTGGCGGTGCGCATGTGGTCGGTGACGACGCGCAGCCGGACGTCGGCCGCGGTGTCCGCGCCGTAGCGAGCACCGGTGAGGCCGGCCGCACGGTCGAGGATGACCCGGCTGGTGTCGATCTCGTACAGGTTGTCGACGCCCTGCAGGACGGCGGCCATCCGCTCCAGGCCCATGCCGGTGTCGATGTTCTGCTTCGGCAGCGGACCGGCGACGTCGAAGTCCTCCTTGGAGCGGACCTCCGACAGCTGGTACTGCATGAACACGAGGTTCCACAGCTCGAGGTAGCGCTCGCCGTCGACCGCGGGGCCGCCCTCCCTGCCGTACGCCGGCCCGCGGTCGTAGTTGATCTCCGAGCAGGGCCCGCCGGGGCCGGGGACACCCATGTGCCAGTAGTTGTCGGCCTTGCCGAGCCGCTGGATGCGCTCGTCCGGGACGCCGGTGGCCCGCCACAGGTCGTAGGCCTCGTCGTCGTCGAGGTAGACGGTGACCCACAGCCGCGACTCGTCCAGGCCGTAGCCGGTGTCGGGGTTGGTCATCAGCTCCCAGGCGAGCTCGACCGCGCCGGCCTTGAAGTAGTCGCCGAAGCTGAAGTTGCCGGCCATCTGGAAGAAGGACCCGTGGCGGGTGGTCTTGCCGACCTCGTCGATGTCCAGGGTGCGGACGCACTTCTGGACGCTGGTCGCACGGTCGTACGGGGCCGGCTGCTCGCCGAGGAAGTACGGCTTGAAGGGCACCATGCCGGCGTTGACGAGCAGCAGGGTGGGGTCGTCGGCGATGAGCGACGCCGACGGGACGACGGTGTGCCCGCGGCCCTCGAAGTGGCCGAGGAAGCGGCGGCGGATCTCGTCGGAGCGCACGTCAGCCGCCGTCGCCCTGGGTGAACGTGTGGCTGTCGATGTCGTCGTTGGTGCCGTCGAGCCCGAGCGCGTCGCGCAGCTCGACCTCCCGCTCGGACATCGCGTCGCGCACCTCGGAGGTGAACTCGCGCAGCGCGTCGGTCAGGCCGGACAGGGAGCCGGCGATCGACTGCTGCACCCCGGCGGGCGTGACGCGCTGCGCCGCCTGGGTGAGCTTGCGGACGACGAGGATGCCGACCGTCGCGCCGAGGGCCACGTAGAACAGCCGCCGCGTCATCGCCGCCCGCCCTTGAGCTCGGCCTTGACGCGCTTGCGGACGTCGTCCTCGCTGCGCTTGGTCGCGGCCTTGCGGACGCCGTAGCTGAACGCGGCGACCTTGATGACCGGGCTGCCGAGGGTGGCGGCGAACAGGGCGGTCAGCGAGGAGACGTTCGCCGAGATGCTCTGCACGTTCGAGGTGATCGCGTCGACCCGGACGAGCTCCTTGTTGACGTGCGTCACCGACGTCGTGACCTCGCCGAGCAGGGGCACCGTCTTGTCGGTGATGCCCTTGACCAGCTCCTCGAGCCGGTCGACCGTGCGGGTGAGCCGCAGGAGCACCAGGGCGAGGGCGAGCATGGCGATCGCGAAGCCGATGGCCGCGATGAGACCCGCGACCTGTCCACCGGTGAGCACGGCTACTCCTTGGTCTGCCCGAGCTCCTCGGGCGTAGGCAGTGCGGGCTTGCAACGGGGCCGGAAGCCGGAGGCGGCGTCCTCGGGGACCACCCCGCGGTCGCCGCGCAGCACCTCGCGCAGCCCCGCGAGCCGCTCTCCGGCGACGCGCTCGACCCCCAGGCCGCCCGGCGAGTAGTACTCCCGCCCGACGACGGGGTCGGGCGCGTACTGCTGTGCGACGACCCTCCCTGGGAAGTCGTGAGGGTAGCGGTAGCCGCCCACCCCGATCTTCTTCGCCCCGGCGTAGTGGTTGTCGCGCAGGTGCGGCGGCACGGTGCCGGTCAGCCCGCTGCGGACGTCGGCCAGCGCCGTGTCGACCCCGGCCAGGACGGCGTTGCTCTTGGGGGCCAGCGACAGGTGGATGACGGCCTGGGCGAGGTTGATGCGGGCCTCGGGCATGCCGATGAGCTCGAGCGCCTGGGCCGCGGCGACGGCGACCTGCAGCGAGCTGGGGTCGGCCATGCCGATGTCCTCCGACGCCGACACGACCAGGCGGCGGGCGATGAAGCGCGGGTCCTCCCCCGCCTGCACCATCCGCGCGTAGTAGTGCAGCGCCGCGTCGACGTCGGACCCCCGGATCGACTTGATGAACGCGCTGATGACGTCGTAGTGCTGGTCGCCGTCGCGGTCGTAGCGGACGGCGCCGGTGTCGACGGCCTGCTCGAGCAGCTCGAGGGTGATCACGTCGGCAGCGCCCGCGGCGGCCTCCAGGGCGGTCAGGGCACGCCGACCGTCGCCGCCGGCGAACCGGAGCAGGTGGTCCATCGCGGCGGGCTCGAGGGTGACGCGCCCGCCGAGGCCGCGCTCGTCGGCGAGGGCGCGCTCGACCAGCAGCCGGACGTCGTCGTCGGTCAGCGGCTCGAGGGACAGCAGCAGCGAGCGCGACAGCAGGGGGCTGATGATGCTGAAGAACGGGTTCTCGGTGGTCGCGGCGACCAGGGTGACCCAGCGGTTCTCGACGCTCGGCAGCAGCGCGTCCTGCTGGGTCTTGGAGAAGCGGTGGACCTCGTCGACGAACAGGACCGTCTGCGCGCCGCTCTCCCCCAGCGCCCGCTTGGCCTCCTCGACGACCAGGCGGACGTCCTTCACGCCCGCGGTCACCGCCGACAGCTCGCGGAAGCGGCGCGAGGTGGAGGCGGCGATGACGTAGGCGAGCGTGGTCTTGCCGGTGCCCGGGGGTCCCCACAGCACGACGGACAGGGGGGCGTCGCCCTCGACCAGCCGGCGCAGCGGGGCGCCGGGGCCGAGCAGGTGGCGCTGCCCGACGACCTCCTCGAGCGTGCGGGGGCGCATCCGCACCGCCAGCGGCGCGACCGCCCGGGCGGCCTGCCGCTCGGCGTCGGCGAACAGGTCGTCCTCCACGCCGTCGACCCTAGGCCGCGCCCGCAACCCCTAGCGGAGCGTGCGCGGCTTCGCCAGGTTCAGCGAGCCGGTGAAGCCGCGCGAGACCGGGTGCTGCGGGCCGTGGGGCGTCTGCTTGCTGGTCAGCACCGTGGCGCGGGGCGCCGCCCACTGCACGGCCTCCTGCACGCTGACCCCGCCGTCGCGGTCGCGGTCGGCGGCCTTGTCGCGGATGCCCTGGTCGAACAGCAGGCCCGACCACACCGACGTGCGCCAGGCCGGGCTCTCGTAGGACTTCTCGTCGACGCGGCTGCTGGCGGTGAACAGGTGCCGGCTGCTGGACAGCCCGTGGTCGAAGCCCCCGGCCTCGCAGCCGCTGATGCTCGTCCAGCCGGTGCCGCGCAGCCCGCGCAGCACCCGGGCGACGTCGACGTCGCGCAGGAAGCGGTTGTCGTGCGGCCAGAGGTACTCGCCCGCCGAGGTCTGCTTCACGTGCCCGGAGTAGTGGAACATCGAGAAGGTGCTGGGGCTGCTGTTGCGGACCAGCCAGGCGAGCCCGTCGCTGACGGCCTTCCCGGTGGCCTGGGCCTCGGTGAGGATGCGGATGTGGTCGCTGCGCCACCCTTGCCGGAGCAGCACGTCGCGCACGAGGCGGGCGTCGGCGGCGCCCGCGACGGTGCTCGAGGTCCGGCCGGCGTAGTCGGTCACGCCGACGACGAGCGCCCACCGCTCGGTCGGCGACGCCGTGGGCGTGGCGGCGGAGGCGAAGGGCAGCCCCGTCAGGAGCAGCGCGCCGACGAGGGCGGTCAGCAGGGCGCGGCGCACGGTCCTCCTCCGGGGGCGGGCGCGGTAGGAGCACGCCCGGGAGGTGCAGTGTGCCCGACGCTGTCCGGTTCTGCCCGGCTCCCCGCGCGACGGTCCTGCGACGATCGGGGGGTGACCGCCCCCATCGAGCTCGGCTCCGCCGCCGAGGTGCTGCTCGCCACCGACCACGACCCGTTCGCCCGGGGGTCGCTGCGCCGGCCGCTCGTGCGGGGGTGGCTGCGCGACGCCGCGGTGATGTGGCTCGGCGTCGACGCCTACGAGGGCGTGCCCTACCTGTCCGCCCTCGGAGAGCCCGAGCGGGTCGCGGCGCTGCTGGCCGAGGTCCTGCCGGAGCTGCCGCCGCGCCAGCGGGTCACGCTGCCGCGCGGCACGGCCGCCGTCCTGCCGGCCTGGGTCGGCCTGGACGGGACCGACTGGGACTTCCGCTGGACGGGCGCGCCCTTCGCGCCCCAGCGCGGCGAGGACGCGGTGGTCCTGCTGGCCGAGACCGACCAGGTGGGCCCGCTGCTGACGGCCGCGAGCCCGCGGGCCAGCGCCCGGCCGGGCGATCCGGGGGTGCGCCGGTGGGTCGGCGTGCTGGACGCCGGGCGGCTGGTCGCCTGCGCCGCCGACACCAGCTCCGTCGACGGCGTCGGCCACCTGTCCTCGATCGCCGTGCACCCCGACTGCCAGGGGCGCGGGCTCGGCAGGGCGGTCACGGCCGGCCTCACCCGCCTGCTGTTCGAGGACGGCTGCGACCTCGTCACCCTCGGCATGTACGCCGACAACGACGCCGGCCGCGCCGTCTACGACGCGCTCGGCTGGCACGACGACCACCGCTTCACCAGCGGCCGCCTGCAGGTCAGGAGCCGCTGGTAGCCGCCTCGGGCTCCGCGTCGACGCCGGCCTCGGCCCGCTGCTGGGCCGTGATCGGCGTCGGGGCGCCGGTGAGCGGGTCGAAGCCCGCGCCGGTCTTGGGGAAGGCGATGACGTCGCGCAGCGAGTCGGCGCCGGCGAGCAGCATGACGACGCGGTCCCAGCCGAGGGCGATGCCGCCGTGCGGCGGGGCGCCGTACTGCAGGGCGTCGAGCAGGAAGCCGAACTTCTCCTGCGCCTCCTGCGCCCCGATGCCCATGAGGTCGAAGACCCGCTGCTGGACGTCGGGGCGGTGGATGCGGATGCTGCCGCCGCCGAGCTCGTTGCCGTTGCAGACGATGTCGTAGGCGTAGGCCAGCGCCTCGCCGGGCGCCTCCTCGAGCCGGTCCAGCCACTCGGGCTTGGGGCTGGTGAAGGCGTGGTGGACGGCGGTCCACTGGCCGCTGCCGACGGCGACGTCGTCGCCCTGGCCGGCGGGCTCGAACAGCGGGGCGTCGACGATCCAGACGAAGGCCCACGCCGCCTCGTCGATCAGCCCGCAGCGCTTGCCGATCTCCAGGCGTGCGGCGGCGAGCAGACCGCGGGCCGACGTCGCCTCGCCGGCGGCGAAGAAGACGCAGTCGCCCGGCTGCGCGCCGACGTGCGCCGCCAGCCCGGCCAGCTCGGTCTCGGACAGGTTCTTCGCGACCGGGCCGGTGAGGCTGCCGTCCTCCTGCACCAGCACGTAGGCCAGCCCCCGGTGCCCGCGCTGCTTGGCGAACTCCTGCCACGCGTCGAGGGTCTTGCGCGGCTGCGACGCCCCGCCCGGCATGACGACGGCACCGACGTACGGCGCCTGGAACACCCGGAACGGGGTGTCCTGGAAGAAGTCCTGGCACTCGACGAGCTCCTGGCCGAAGCGCAGGTCGGGCTTGTCGTTGCCGAAGCGGCGCATCGACTCCGCGTAGGTCATCCGCGGGATCGGCAGGCTCACCTCGTGGCCGATCAGCGCCCACAGCGCCGCCACGACCTTCTCCCCGACGGCGATGACGTCGTCCTGGTCGACGAAGCTCATCTCGACGTCGAGCTGGGTGAACTCCGGCTGCCGGTCCTTGCGGAAGTCCTCGTCGCGGTAGCAGCGGGCGATCTGGTAGTACCGCTCGACGCCGCCGACCATCAGCAGCTGCTTGAACAGCTGCGGCGACTGCGGCAGGGCGTACCAGCTGCCCGGCTGCAGCCGGACCGGCACCAGGAAGTCGCGGGCGCCCTCGGGGGTGCTGCGGGTCAGCGTCGGGGTCTCGACCTCGGTGAAGCCCTCGGCGTGCAGCACCTCGCGGGCGGTGCGGCTGACCTCGCTGCGCAGCCGCAGGGCCGCGGCCGGGCCGGACCGGCGCAGGTCGAGGTAGCGGTGCTGCAGCCGCGCCTCCTCCCCGACGTCGACGTGGTCGTCGATCGGGAACGGCAGCGGGGCGCTGGCGCTGAGCACCTCGACCTCGGCCGCGGTCACCTCGACGGCGCCGGTGGGGAGGTCGGGGTTGGCGTTGCCCTCGGGACGCACGCCGACTGCTCCCACGACCTTGACGCAGTACTCGTTGCGCAGGTCGTGGGCGATGTCGGACTCGCGCACGACCACCTGGACCACGCCGCTGCGGTCGCGCAGGTCCAGGAAGGCGACGCCGCCGTGGTCGCGCCGCTTGGCCACCCAGCCGGCGAGGGTGACGGTCTGGCCGGCGTGCTCCTGGCGGAGCGTCCCGGCGTCGTGCGTGCGGATCACAGCAGGCCCTTCAGGTGGTCGATCAGCGAGTCGAGCCCGACGGCGGTCTGCGTGCCGTCGGTGAGGTCCTTGACCTGGGCCTCGCCGGCCGCGAGGTCGCGGTCGCCGAGGACGACGGCCCGGCGGGCGCCGGAGCGGTCGGCGGCCTTCATGGCGCCCTTCATGCCGCGGTCGCCGTAGGCGAGGTCGGCGGCCAGGCCCGCGGTCCGCATCCGGCCGACCAGCCCGACGGCGCACGCCTTGGCGGCCGCGCCGAGCGGGACGACGAACACCTCCAGCCCGGGCTCGGCGGGCAGGTCGCGACCCTCGGCGCGCAGGGCGAGCACCGTGCGCTCCACGCCGAGCGCCCAGCCGATGCCGGGCAGCGCGGGGCCGCCGATGGCCTCGGCCAGCCCGTCGTAGCGCCCGCCCCCGCCGACCGCCGACTGCGCGCCGAGCCCGTCGTGGACGAACTCGAAGGTGGTGCGCATGTAGTAGTCGAGCCCGCGCACGAGCCGGGGCGCAGCCTCGTAGGGGACGCCGAGGGCGTCGAGCCCGGCCTGCACGGCCGCGTGGTGGTCGGCGCACGCGGAGCACAGGGCGTCGACCATCAGCGGTGCGTCGCCGAGCTGCGCCTGCACCTGCGGGCGCTTGTCGTCGAGCACGCGCAGCGGGTTGAGGGCGGCGCGCCGGCGGGTGTCGTCGTCGAGGTCGAGCCCCTGCAGGAAGGCGGTCAGCCGCTCGCGGTAGGCGGGGCGGCAGGCCGGGTCGCCGAGGCTGGTGAGCAGCAGCCGCACACCGGTCAGGCCCAGGCCCGCGTAGGCCTGCCACGCCAGGGCCACCACCTCGGCGTCGAGCGCGGGGTCGTCCAGGCCCGAGCGCCTCGACCCCCACCTGCTGGAACTGCCGGTAGCGGCCCGCCTGCGGCCGCTCGGCCCGGAACATCGGCCCGGCGTAGCGCAGCTTCACCGGCAGCTGGCCCTTGTGCAGGCCGGCGTCGAGCGCCGCCCGCAGCACCCCGACGGTGCCCTCGGGACGCAGGGTGAGCGACCGGTCGGCCCGGTCGGCGAAGGTGAACATCTCCTTGGTGACGACGTCGGTGCTCTCCCCGACGCCGCGGCTGAACAGCTCGGTGGCCTCGAACACGGGCGCCTCGGCGTAGCGGTAGCCGGCCAGCCGGGCCGGGCGCGAGCAGCGCCTCGCGGACCGCTGCCGTCGCCGCGAACTCCGCCCCGGGGACGACGTCGTAGGTGCCCTTGGGCGCAGGCATGGCGCCTACAGCCCGCGCGACGGGCGGCGGCGGCGCGAGGTCCTGCAGGTAGGGGTTGCTCGCGCGCTCGCGGCCGATGGTGGTGGCGGGGCCGTGGCCGGGCAGCACGACGGCGTCGTCGGGCAGGGGCAGGACGACCTCGGCGAGCGAGCGCTGCATCTGCTCCCACGAGCCGCCGGGCAGGTCGGTGCGGCCGATGGACCCGGCGAACAGCACGTCGCCGCTGAACACCACGGGAGCGCCCGCCTCGCCGCCGGCCTCCTCGCCGGGCAGCCGGAACATGACCGAGCCCGGCGTGTGGCCCGGGGCGAAGTCGGTGCTGATGTGCAGGCCGGCGACCTCGAGCGGGGTGTCGGGGTCGAGCAGGGCGACGTCGCTCGGCCGGGTCCACTGCAGGCGGCCGCCGAACATCGCCGACGTCCCCTCGCCCATGCCCTTCATCGGGTCGGTCAGCAGGGCGTCGTCGAGCGGGTGGATCCAGGCCGGGATGTCGCGCGCGCCGCAGACCGGGGTGACCGAGAACGTGTGGTCGAGGTGGCCGTGGGTGAGCAGGACGGCGACCGGCTCGAGGTCGTGCTCGCGCAGCAGCGCGTCGAGCTGCTCCTCCACCCCGATGCCCGGGTCGACGACCACGCAGGGAGCGCCCTCGGACGCCGCCACGACGTAGCAGTTGGTGGCGAAGGCCTGGGCAGGGAACCCGCGGACCAGCACGCTCGTCGTCTCCTGTGGTCGGGACCGCTGCGGCTGCCGCAGGCGGGAGCCCGACAGTACCGGCGCCCGCACCCCCGTTCCCGCCGCCCGCGACGGGGTCGGCGCCCTAGGATCGCCCCGCACGTCGCCCCGGCAGCGTGCTCCCCGCGCCCGGCCGAGCACTCGGCCCGGCACCAGACAGCAGGAGGACCAGCGTGGCCGGCAGCAAGCGCGAGAAGGAGCTCGCCAAGCAGCGGGCGGAGCGGCAGGCGGCTCGCCGCGCCGCCCAGTCCGCGCGGCGCAAGCAGCGCAACGCGGTCATCGCGACCGTCGTCGCGGTCCTGCTGGTGGCCGGCGGCCTCGGTGTCCTCGCGACCACGCTGTCCGGCGGCGACGACGCCCCCGCGGCGAACGCCTCGTCGACGGCCAGCCCCGGTCCGGGCGGGTGCCGCTACGAGGACGCCGGCAAGGCCTCCCGCGAGGTGCCCAAGCCTCCCTCGGAGGACGTCGAGACCAGCGGCGTCTACGTCACCACGCTGACCACCAACGTCGGCACCGTCACCTTCAACATGGACGCCGCCCTCACGCCCTGCACGGTGAACAGCCTGCGGTCGCTGGCCCACGAGAAGTACTTCGACGGGACCGAGTGCCACCGGCTCACCAGCCAGGGCATCTTCGTCCTGCAGTGCGGCGACCCGAGCGGTGACGGCACCGGCGGCCCCGGCTACCGGTTCGCCGACGAGAACCTCGAGGGCGCCACCTACCCGCGCGGCACCGTCGCCATGGCCAACAGCGGCCCGGGCACCAACGGCAGCCAGTTCTTCCTGGTCTACAAGGACAGCCAGCTCCCGCCCGACTACACGCCCTTCGGCCGGATCAGCAAGGGCCTCGACGTGCTCGACAAGGTGGCCGCGGGCGGCAGCACGCCGCCGGGCGACGGCTCGCCGAAGACCGGCGTCACCATCACGACGCTGCGGACGGTGCCCCGCGCCGCCTGACCCCGGTCGACCGGCAGCCCGGCCCCCCGCGACGGGGAGCCGGGCTGCTGCGCGTCCGGCCTAGTTGGTCACCCGGTAGGCGTCGAACACGCCCTCCACCGCGCGGACCTGGTTGAGCAGGTGCCCGAGGTGCTTGGGGTCGCCCATCTCGAAGGTGAAGCGGCTGACGGCCACGCGGTCACGCGTCGTGGTCACCGTCGCCGACAGGATGTTGACGTGCGCGTCGGACAGCATCCGCGTGACGTCGGACAGCAGCCGGGTGCGGTCGAGCGCCTCGACCTGCATGGCGACGAGGAACACCGACCCGGCGCTGGGCGCCCACTCGACCTCGACCGACCGCTCGGCGCTGTCGGTGAGCAGGACGGCGGCGTTGACGCAGTCCTGCCGGTGCACGGAGACCCCGCGGCCGCGGGTGACGAAGCCGACGATGTCGTCGCCCGGGACGGGGGTGCAGCAGCGGCTGAGCTTGACCCAGACGTCGCTGACGCCCTTGACGACGACGCCGGGGTCGCTGCTCGGCCGGGGGCGCTGCTGGCGCGACGGCAGGCGGGTCGGGTTGGCGGTCTCGGCGAGGTCCTCGACGGCGCCCTCGCTGCCGCCGAGGGACTGCACCAGGCGCTGCACGACGCTCTGCGCCGACATCTGCCCCTCGCCGATGGCGACGTACAGGGCGGTGACGTCGGTGAGCCGCAGGTCCTTGACCAGCGACGGCAGGGCGTCGCCGCCGAGCAGGCGCTGCAGCGGCAGGCCGGCCTTGCGCATGGCGCGGGTGAGGGCCTCCTTGCCGGCCTCGACGGCGTCCTCGCGGCGCTCCTTGGCGAACCACTGGCGGATCTTGTTGCGGGCCCGGGGCGACGCGACGAACTGCAGCCAGTCCTGGCTGGGGTGCGCCGTCTCGGCCTTGCTGGTGAAGATCTCGATGACGTCGCCGTTGTCGAGCGTCGACTCGAGCGGCACCAGGCGGCCGTTGACCCGGGCGCCGATGCAGCGGTGCCCGACCTCGGTGTGCACCGAGTAGGCGAAGTCGACGGGCGTCGCGCCGGTGGGCAGCGAGACGACGTCGCCCTTCGGGGTGAAGACGAAGACCTCGTGGGAGCCGAGGTCGTAGCGCAGCGCGTCGAGGAACTCGCCCGGGTCGGCGGCCTCCTTCTGCCAGTCGAGCAGCTGGCGCAGCCACGCCATGTCGTCGCCCTTGACGGGCAGCTTGCCGCCGGTGGCCTGCGGCGTGCCCTCCTTGTACTTCCAGTGGGCGGCGATGCCGTACTCGGCGCGCTTGTGCATCTCGACGGTGCGGATCTGCAGCTCGACGGGCTTGCCCTCGGGCCCGATCACCGTCGTGTGCAGCGACTGGTACATGTTGAACTTCGGCATCGCGATGTAGTCCTTGAAGCGTCCGGGGACGGGCGACCACAGGGCGTGGATCGTGCCGAGGGCGGCGTAGCAGTCGCGGACGTCGTCGACCAGGACGCGGATGCCGACGAGGTCGTAGATGTCGGTGAAGTCGCGGCCGCGCACGATCATCTTCTGGTAGATCGAGTAGTAGTGCTTGGGGCGCCCGGTGACGTCGGCGCGGATCTTGGCGGCCTTGAGGTCGGACTGGACCTTCTCGACGACCTGGGTGAGCTGGGTGTCGCGCGAGGGCGCGCGGTCGGCGACCAGGCGCACGATCTCGTCGTAGCGCTTGGGGTAGAGCGTCGCGAACGCGAGGTCCTCGAGCTCCCACTTGATGGTGTTCATGCCGAGGCGGTGGGCCAGCGGGGCGAAGATCTCCAGCGTGCTGGTGGCGATGCGCGCCTGCTTCTCCTGCTTGAGGTAGCGCAGGGTGCGCATGTTGTGCAGCCGGTCGGCGAGCTTGATGACCAGCACGCGCGGGTCCTTGGCCATCGCCACGATCATCTTGCGGATGGTCTCGGCCTCGGCCGCCTCGCCGTACTTGATCTTGTCGAGCTTGGTGACGCCGTCGACGAGGTGGGCGACGTCCTCGCCGAACTCCCGGACGACGTCGTCGAGCGTGTACGGCGTGTCCTCGACGGTGTCGTGCAGCAGCGCCGCGCACAGCGTCGTGGTGTCCATGCCGAGCTCGGCCAGGATCGTGGTGACCGCGAGCGGGTGCGTGATGTACGGGTCGCCGCTCTTGCGGCGCTGCCCCTCGTGGAAGCGCTCGGCGGTCTCGTAGGCCCGCTGCACGACCTTCAGGTCGGCCTTGGGGTGGTTGGCGTAGACCGTGCGCGCGAGCGGCTCCAGCACCGGCGGGAGCCCGCCGGTCTTGGTCGCCGTCGCGGTCAGCCGGGCCAGCCGGGCCCGCATCCGGCGCCCGGTGGGAGGGCCGGACCAGACGTCGTCCGCCGCCGCACCCTCGACCGGCGCCTCGCGGGGCGCGGGCGCAGCCGGGTCGGGAGTCGCGACGGGGGTGACGTCAGCGGGCACGGGCGGCTCCTCGCGGGGTGTCGAGACCCCAGTGTAGGAGCCCGCCCGCGGCGCGGGAGCTCAGACCGTCAGCAGCGCGTGGACCTCGAGGTCGGGCTCGGCCTGCGCCAGCAGCGCCCGGCCGTCGAGGAAGGGCAGCTCGAGCAGCACCGACAGCCCCACGACCTCGGCACCGGACTCGCGCACCAGCCGGCAGGCGGCCGCGGCGGTGCCCCCGGTGGCCAGGACGTCGTCGACGACGAGCACCCGCTCCCCCGGCGCCAGCGCCCCCTGGTGCACCTGCAGCACGTTGCTGCCGTACTCCAGGTCGTAGGAGGTCTCGTGCGTGGCCAGCGGGAGCTTGCCGGGCTTGCGCACCGGCACGAAGCCCGCGCCGAAGTGGTAGGCCACCGGGGCGGCGATCAGGAAGCCGCGCGCCTCGATGCCGACGACCTTGTCGACCGTCCCGCGCCCGTGGTGCGCGACGACGGCGTCGACGGCCCCCGCGAACGCCACGTGGTCGGCCAGCAGCGGGCTGATGTCCTTGAACACGACGCCCGGCGTCGGGAAGTCCGGGACGTCGACGATCCGGGAGCGCAGCAGCGCCTCGAGGTCGAGCACTAGCGGCGCTTGGAGCCGGGGCGACCCGGCTTGCCCTTGCGCTTGCCGGCGCTGCCACCCGCAGGACGGCGCGCGGCGGCCGGGGCGGACGGCGCGGCCGGAGCCGCCAGCGGCGCGGCACCACCGGCGACGGCGGCCGGGGCGTCCTCGGTCGCCGCGACCGCGGCTCCCCGACCGCGGCTCCCCGGAGCGGCGGGCGGCGGCGCGGTCGGCCATGGTGCGGCCGCCGGCGCGCCGGGCGAGCACGCGCTGGGTGAGCGCCTTGTACTGCGGCTCGCGCTCCTTGAGGTCGGCCAGCACCGGCGTCGCGAGGAACAGCGAGGAGTAGGCGCCCGCCGCGATGCCGACGAACAGGGCCAGCGACAGGTCCTTGAGCGTGCCGGCGCCGAGGACGTACGCGCCGACGAACAGCAGGCCGGCGACCGGCAGCAGCGCGATGACGCTGGTGTTGATGGAGCGCATGAAGGTCTGGTTGACGGCGAGCTCGGCCTGCTCGCTGTAGGTGGCGCGGCTGCCGCCGGCCAGCCCGCGGGTGTTCTCCGCGACCTTGTCGAACACCACGATGGTGTCGTAGAGCGAGTAGCCCAGGATGGTCAGCGTCGCGATGACGGTGGCCGGGGTGACGACGAAGCCGAGCAGCGCGTAGACGCCGCCGACGACGAGCAGGTCGTGCAGCAGCGCGACGATCGCGGCGGCCGCCATCTTGGGCTCGAAGCGCACCGAGATGTACAGGACGACGGCGACGAGGAACAGGGCCAGGCCCTGCAGCGCCTTGCTGGTCACCTGCCGGCCCCACGCCGGCCCGACGTTCGAGGGGTTGACCTCGGCGGCGGTGACGTCCGGGAAGCGCTCGGTGATGGCGCGGATGCTGTCGTCGATCTGCTGCTCGGTGATCGGCGGGGTCTGGACGCGCAGGTCGGTGCTGTCGCCGCGCCCGACCGTCTGGACGATGACCTCCTCGAGCTGCAGGTCCTCGAACAGGTCGCGGGCCTGCTCGACGCTCGCGCCCTTGGCGGGCCACTGGAAGACCGCCCCGCCCTTGAACTCCACGCCCAGGTTGAACCCGCGGACGAGGATGAGCAGCAGGCAGACGAGCATGAGCCCGCCGCTGATCGCGTAGAAGGTCTTGCGGCGGCGGATCAGCGGGAAGTCGGTCTCGCCGCGGTAGAGCCGGGTGGCGATGCCCATGTCAGGCCTCCGTGGCGAGGGGACGACGGGCAGCGCCCGTGCGGGGGACGGCGGTGATCGGGTCGACGCCGCCGGGGCCGACGAAGCCGGTCCACTTGCGGCTGCTGAACCAGCGGAACCGCGACAGGTAGGACACGAGCGGCCGGGTGAACAGGAACACCACGGCGACGTCGATGAGCGTGGTCAGGCCGAGGGTGAACGCGAAGCCGCGCACACCGCCGACCGACACGAAGTACAGGATGATCGCCGCGAGGAACGACACGACGTCGGCCGAGATGATCGTGCGCCGGGCGCGCACCCAGCCGCGGTCGACCGCGGAGCGCGGCGTGCGCCCCTCCTGGATCTCGTCCTTGAGCCGTTCGAAGTAGACGACGAACGAGTCGGCGGTGATGCCGATCGCGACGATGAGACCGGCGACGCCGGCCAGCGACAGCGCGAACCCGATGACGTCGCCGAGCACGGCGACGGCCGCGTAGGTCAGCAGCGACGCCACCACGAGGCTCAGGACGACGACCGAGCCGAGGGCCCGGTAGTAGAGCAGCGAGTAGACGAGCACGGCGACCATGCCGAGGCCGCCCGCGATGAGGCCGGCGCGGAGCTGGTCGTCGCCGAGGGTGGCGGACACGACCTCGACCTGGCTGTTCTCGAACGACAGCGGCAGCGCGCCGTACTTCAGCGTGTTGGCGAGCTCGTTGGCCGACTCCTGGTCGAAGTCGCCGGTGATCTGGGCGTCGCTGTCGATGCGGGTCTGGATGGTGGGCGCCGACAGCACGATGCCGTCCAGCACGATCGCGACGTTCTTGCCGACCGTGGCCTCGGTGAGGTCGGTGAACTTGTCCTGCCCCGCGCCGGTGAAGTCGACGACGATCTGCCACTGCGTGCCGGTGGTCGGGTCGAGCGCCGCGGTCGCGCCGGCGACGTCGGTGCCGACGACCTTGGCGACGTCGAGGTGGTACTTGGCGCTGCCGTCGTCCGAGCAGGCGACGATCGGCTCGTCGGGCTTGTCGGTCGAGCCGCCGCGGCGGGCCGCCTCGTCGCTGCAGTCGAGCACCCCGAAGGCCGCCGGCGTGTAGGTGGCGCCGCTGCGCACGAGCGGGCCGGCGTCGGCGGACGCGCTGGGGGCCGGGGTGGCGGCGGCAGCGGGAGCGGAGGCGGCGGCGCGGGCGTGGCAGCAGCGGCAGCGGAGGCCGCCGGGGCCGGCGTCGCGGGGGCCGGCGTCGCCTGGGTCAGCAGGCCGCCGGGCAGGGCGCGCCCGCGCGGGGACGTGGCCGGTGCCGGGGCGGCGCTGACGACCGGCGCGGGGGCGACGCTGGCCGCGCGCTGGCGGCCGGGGCCGGCGCGGCGCTGCCGGTGGGCACAGCGGTCGGCACCTCGACCGGGGGCGCGTTCGGGTCGCCGGGCGCGGTCTCGAGCACCTCGCGGAAGCGCAGCTGCGCGGTCTGGGCCAGCGAGCGCAGGGAGTCGCGGGTGCCGCCGGGGACGCTGACGACGATGTTGTCGCCCTGGGTGACGACCTCCGCCTCGGCGACGCCGAGACCGTTGACGCGCTGCTGGATGATCTGGACCGCCGTGGCGAGCTGGTCGGCGCGGGGCGCCCCGCCGTCGTCGGTGCGGGGGGTGAGCACGACGCTCGCCCCGCCCTGCAGGTCCAGGCCGAGCTTCGGCGTCAGCAGGCTGCTGCCGGGGCCGGCGAAGACGACGACCGCGTACAGCGCCACCAGGACGGCCGCCAGGGCCGCGAGGTAGCGGCCGACGGGCAGCGCGCCACGTGAGGTCGGGGTGCCGGGACGTGCCACGGGGTGGTGTCTCCTGTCTGTGGCCGGACCGGGAGGGCGCGGCAGTCGATCGGGCGGTGCGGGCTGGAGGCGGGCTCGAGCGTGAGGCGTGCGGGTCAGGCGGTGGTGGGAGCCGGGCCGTCGAGCACCCGGACCACGGCGGCCGCCGCGGAGCGGGCCCGGACGCCGGGGACGGTCTGGAGCACCACGACGAGCAGCACGACGCCGAGCAGCAGCAGGGACAGCAGCTGCTGGCCTGCCGGGGACGAGCCCACGGGTGTGCCTCCGGGCGGACGGGGAAGGGCGGTACGAACCGCCCGAGTGTAGGGGGACGCCCGCCGCGACCGGGGGAGGTCGGGCTCAGCCCGGCAGGCCGAGCGGCAGCACCGGCACCGGCCCGGGACCGGGCGGGACGAGCCCGAGGTGGTGCCAGGCGGCCGGGGTGGCGACCCGGCCGCGCGGGGTGCGCAGGACCAGGCCGCTGCGGACGAGGAACGGCTCGGCGACCTCCTCGACGGTCTCGGCCTCCTCGCTGACGGCCACCGCGAGGGTGGACAGCCCGACGGGCCCTCCCCCGAACCGCTGCACCAGGGCCTCCAGGACCGCGCGGTCGAGCCGGTCCAGGCCGAGCTCGTCGACGTCGTAGACCGCGAGCGCGGCGCGCGCGACGGCGAGGTCGATGCGGCCGCCGGTGCGGACCTCGGCGTAGTCGCGGACGCGGCGCAGCAGCCGGTTGGCGATGCGGGGCGTGCCGCGGGAGCGGCCGGCGATCTCGGCGCCGGCGGCGGGCTGCAGGGCGACGCCGAGCAGGCCGGCGCTGCGGTCGAGCACCCGCTCGAGCTCGGCCGGGCGTGTAGGGCTCCATGTGCGCGGTGAACCCGAACCGGTCGCGCAGCGGACCGGTGAGCAGCCCCGCGCGGGTGGTCGCGCCGACGAGGGTGAACGGCGCGACGTCGAGCGGGATGGCGGTGGAGCCCGGGCCCTTGCCGACGACGACGTCGACCCGGAAGTCCTCCATCGCCGTGTAGAGCAGCTCCTCCGCGGGCCGGGCGACCCGGTGCACCTCGTCGATGAACAGCACGTCGCCCTCGGACAGGCTGCTGACCAGGGCGGCGAGGTCGCCGGCCCGCTCCATCGCCGGGCCGCTGGTGATGCGCAGGCCGACGCCGAGCTCGTGGGCGATGATCATGGCGAGCGACGTCTTGCCGAGGCCGGGGGCGCCGGACAGCAGGACGTGGTCGGGCGGGCCGCCCCGGCGCTTGGCGCTCTCCAGCAGGTAGCCGACCTGCTCGCGCACCCGCTCCTGCCCGACGAAGTCCGCCAGGGTGCGGGGGCGCAGGGCCGCCTCGACGAGCCGCTCGTCGTCCTGCTCGTGCTCGGGGCGGCTCACGAGCGGGCCAGCAGGGCCAGCGCCGCCCGCAGCAGCGCCGGGACGTCGGCGTCGGTCGCGTCGGGGTGCTCGTCGGCGAGGCGGGCGACGGCGTCGTCGGCCTGGGAGGCGCTCCAGCCGAGGCCGACCAGGGCCTGCTGCAGGGTGTCGCGCCACGACGGCAGGGTGGTGGCGAGCGGGACGGCGGCACCGACGGGCCCGACCTTGTCCTTGAGCTCGAGCACCATCCGCTGGGCACCCTTCTTCCCGATCCCGGGGACCTGCACGAGCACCGCGAGGTCCTCGGTGAGCAGGGCGCGGCGGACGGTGTCGGGGGTGTGGTGGGCCAGCACCGCCTGCGCGAGCCGCGGCCCGACGCCCGAGGAGGTCTGCAGCAGCTCGAACAGGGCGCGCTCGTCGTCCTCGGCGAAGCCGTACAGGGTCAGGCTGTCCTCGCGCACGACCAGCGTCGTGGCCAGCCGGGCGTCGTCGCCGACCCGCAGGCGCAGCCGGGTGCCGGGGGTGGTCTGCACGGCGAGGCCGACGCCGCCGACCTCGACGACGACGCCCTCGGGCAGCAGCGCCGTCACCTGCCCGGCCACGCTGGCGATCATCGGCACTCGCTCATGTGTTCGAGGCTAGGACGCCGGCCGGGCCGCGCCGGGCAGGCGCGCCGCGGCGGCCGCGAGCCGGGCCTGCGCGGGCGCGCGCCACAGGTGGCAGATGGCGAGCGCCAGCGCGTCGGCGGCGTCGGCGGGCTTGGGCGGGCCGGGCAGGCGCAGCAGCCGGGCGACCATGGCCCCCACCTGCGCCTTGTCGGCCCGCCCCGAGCCGGTGACGGCGGCCTTGACCTCGCTGGGCGTGTGCAGCGCCACGGGCAGCCCGCGGCGGGCGGCGCAGACGATCGCGACGGCGCCGGCCTGCGCGGTGCCCATGACCGTGCGGACGTTGGCCTGGGCGAAGACCCGCTCCACGGCCACGGCGTCGGGCCGGTGCAGGTCGAGCCACTGCTCGACCTCGGCCTCCAGCGCGACCAGCCGTGCCCCGAGGTCGTCGCCCGCGGGCGTGCGGGCCACCCCGACGGCGACCAGCGTCGGCGGCCGGCCGGGTCCCCCCTCGACGACGCCGAGGCCGCACCGGGTCAGCCCGGGGTCGACGCCGAGCACCCGCACACGCACCTCCACGCCCGACGACCGGTCGGGCGCGAGGCTAGGCCGGGCCTCCCGCCGGTGGCCCCAGGCGCGCCGTCGGCCGGGGGCGCCTGGCAGGCTGTCGGACGACCGGCGCGACGGAGCGCCGGCCGGTGGGAGGAGGCCCGTGCCCGAGCTCGAGCGGCGCGTGGCGCTCGACAAGAGCCTGCGCTCCCCCGGCACGGCACGCCGCTTCGTCGCCCAGGCGCTGCTCGACCTGGTCAGCCGCGACGACGTCGAGAGCGTCGCCCTCATCGTCAGCGAGCTGGTCACGAACGCCGTGCTGCACGCCGGGACGGCCTGCGAGGTCCACCTGGTGCTCGACGGCCGGACGCTGCGACTGCGCGTCCTGGACGGCGACGACCGGCCGCCCGTGCGCCGGCTGGCCTTCACCGACGAGCTGTCCACCGGCCGCGGGCTGCGGCTGCTGGAGGTGCTGTCGCTGCGCTGGGGCGTCGAGCCCACGTCACCGCCGGAGCCGCCGGGCAAGGCCGTCTGGTGCGACGTCGGCGTCAGCCGCCGGGGCTGACCGGGCCCGGCTACCCGGTGGCGCCGGGGCGCTCCTCCATCTGCACCACCGCGCCGCTGACGCTGCCCGAGGCGTCCAGGAGCGCGGTGCAGCTGATGCTGCACTCGATCGTGCGCCCGAACCGGTCGCGCGCGTCGACGACGGCCTCCCGCTGGGTGGCGAGCCCCGCCACCACCTCGGCCAGCAGCACCCGCAGCGGCTGCAGCGGCAGTCCGACGTCCAGGGCCAGCAGCGACCGGCCCTGGGCCTCGTAGGCGCGCAGCCCCCACATCCCCTCGGCCCGGTCGTTCCAGACGCGCACCACCAGGTCGCGGTCGACGACGACGACGCCCCCCTGCAGGCTCGACAGGATGCTCTCCAGGAACGCGTTGACCTGGTTGACCTCGCCGGTGCGCTCGCGCAGCTCGTCGTTGAGGGTCTGCAGCTCCTCGTTGGTGCTCTGCAGCTCCTCGTTCATCGTCTCGAGCTCCTCGTTGGTGCTCTGCAGCTCCTCGTTGGTGGTCTCGAGCTCCTCGATGGCGCTCTGCAGCTCCTCGTTGGTGGTCTCGAGCTCCTCGTTGGCGCTCTGCAGCTCCTCGTAGGCCGTCTCGAGCTCGCCCTGCGCCCGGGTCAGCTCGTCGCGCAGCGCGGTGTAGCGGGTGACGTCGACGAACGTGACCTGCACGCCCAGCCGCATCCCGACGGGGCCGCGCAGCGGCACCAGGTGCACGTCCCAGGTGACCGCGGTGCCCTCGCGCTCGCCGCGGACGCCCTCGAGCAGCAGCGGGCCGCCGTCCAGCGCGGTGCCGACGGCGCGCCGCAGCTCCACCGGGCTGCGCGACACCTCGAGCTCGGCGAACGGCCGGCCGACGTCGTCGCGGTCCATGCCCAGATGGCGGACGGCGCTCTCGTTGAGCAGGCTCAGCGCGCCCTCGCTGTCGAGCACCAGCTGCGGCTCCGGGGCGTGCGCGAACGCCGCGTGGACGACCTGCGCGAGGCCGGCCTCGCCCTCGCGGCCGCGGGGCCCGTACGCGCTGCGCAGGGCGCGCATGCCGCGGCGGGTCTTGACGAACAGCCGCTGCGACAGGTCCAGCGGGGAGAACGCCTCCCCCTGGGTGAGCAGCATCTCGGCGCGCCCGAGCAGCAGCACGCCGTTGTCGGCGAGCGAGAAGGCCAACCGCTCCAGCACGCGGCCCTGGGTCTCGGCGTTGAAGTACATGAGCGCGTTGCGGCAGCTCAGCAGGTCGATCCGGCTGATCGGGGCGTCCTGGATGAGGTCGTGGCGGCCGAAGACCACCAGCGCCCGGTACTCGGCCCGCACGACGAGCTGGTCGCCCTCGACCGGCTCGAAGTAGCGCTCGACCAGCTCGGGGTCGAGGGCGCTGAGGGCATCGCTCGGGTAGCGGGCCGCCCGCCCGACCGACAGCGCGTGCTCGTCGACGTCGGTGGCGTAGACCTTCACCCGGCGCAGCAGGGCGTCGCGGCCCAGGACCTCGCCCAGCAGCACCACCCAGGTGTAGGCCTCCTGGCCGGTGGCGCAGGCGGCGCTCCACACCCGCAGCGGGGCGTCGTCGGGCAGCTCGCCCAGGACGTCGGGCAGCGCCTGCGTCCGCATCGCCTCCCACGCCTCGGGGTCGCGGAAGAAGGACGTGACGTTGATGAGCAGGGTGTCGAACAGCGTGCGGAACTCGGCCGGGTCGACCTCCAGGTGGTCCTGGTAGGCCCGGTAGTCGGTCAGCCCGACGGCGGCCATGCGGCGGGCGACCAGCCGCATCAGGCTGGGGCGCTTGTAGCCGGTGAAGTCGACGGCACGGACCGTCCGCAGGTGCTCGAGCAGCTCCTCGAAGGCGGGGTCCGCCTCCGGGGTGCTCACCACCCGTCGGACCGGACGTCGACGGGGGTGCCGTCGTCGGGCGCGGTGTCGCGGTCGAGGTCGGGGTCGGCGGCGGGCTGCGTGGCGGGCTGCGCGCCGGACGGGAGCTCGGCGGGCAGCGGCACCGGACCGGGGCCGTCGACGAGCAGCCGGCGCAGGACGGCGGCGTGCGCGGCCGCCTCGTCGGCCCGGGCACCGAAGTGCTCGGCCGACCAGCTGCGGCCGGCGCGCTCGGCGCCCTCGGCGACCCGCAGCGACAGCGCGTGCCGCTCCTCGAGCGCGCGCAGCGCCATCCACAGCGCGGCGTCGACGCCCTGGTCCTGCTGGTGCAGCAGGCTCTCGGCCGACCAGGCGTGGCCGGTGCGGCACCGGAAGCGCAGCAGCGGTCCGTCGGGGACCTCCCACAGCACGCCGGTGCAGTCCGGGCACGACCACGCGGACGGGCGGCCGGGGTGGTCGTCGGTGCGGGGGCCGGGGAACGCGCCGAGGGACAGCTCCACCTCGGCCGAGTCGCGCTCCGCCTCGTCCGGAGGCGCCACCGAGGGCGCGGGGGTGCCGACCAGCTCGGCGACGACGGCGGCCAGCTCGTCGAGCTTCGCGGTGCGGGCCGTGGGGACGGCCTCGAGGGCGTTGCGGGGCATGCCGGGGAACAGGGCGTCGTCGGGGTCCTGCACGACGGCCTCACCGCCGTGCCGCACGACGGCGCGCAGCCCGGCGCTGCCGTCGTCGAGGTTGCCGGTCATGACGACGGCGACCACCCGGCTGCCGAGGTCGTGCGCGGCCGAGCGGAACAGCACGTCGACGGCGGGGCGGCAGCCGTTCTCGGCCGGCCCCGCGGACAGCACGATGCGGCCGCCGCGCAGCGCCAGGTGCCGGTCGGGAGGCGCCACGACGATGGTGCCGGGGGTGAGGGGGGCGCCGTCGACGGCGCCTCTGACGGGCAGGGCCGAGGCGCGGGCCAGGATCTCCGGCAGCAGGCTCGGGCCGTTGGTGCGCGGCAGGTGCAGGACGACCAGCAGCGTGGCCGGCAGGTCCGCCGGCAGGGCGGCGACCAGGCTGCGCAGCGCCTCGACGCCCCCTGCGGAGCAGCCGACGACCACGACGTCGTGGTTCGCGGCGCTCCCCGCGGAGGGCAGCGCGAGCTCCGTCGGGACGGCGGGCTCTTCGGGCTGTGCGGACACGTGCTCGGCCTCCTGCTGGCGGGTGATCTGTACGGGGCTTCCCGCCTCCGGACCGGCTAGACGCTCTCGAGCACCTCGTCGCTGACGTCGAAGTTCGCCCAGACGTTCTGCACGTCGTCGAGGTCCTCGAGCGCGTCGACCAGCTTGAGCACCTTGCGGGCGGGCTCGTCCTCGAGCTCGACGCTGACGCTGGGCATCCAGGCGATGTCGGCGGAGTCGACCGCGAGGCCGGCGTCGGTGCAGGCCAGGCGCACCGCGTGGGTGTCGGTGGCGTCGCAGACGACCTCGAACGCCTCGTCGAGGTCGTTGACCTGCTCGGCCCCGGCGTCGAGCACGGCGAGCATGACGTCGTCCTCGGACAGCCCGTCGGTCTTGGTGACCAGGACGACGCCCTTGCGGTTGAACAGGTAGGCGACCGAACCGGGGTCGGCCGGGTTGCCGCCGTTGCGGGTGATGGCGGTCTTCACCTCGGCGGCCGCTCGGTTGCGGTTGTCGGTGAGGCACTCGACCATCAGCGCGACGCCGCCCGGGCCGTAGGCCTCGTAGGTGATCTCCTCGTAGGCGGCGGCGTCGCCGAGCTCACCGCTGCCGCGCTTGACCGCACGGTCGATGTTGTCCGCGGGCACGGACAGGCGCTTGGCCTTGACGATCGCGTCGGCCAGGGTCGGGTTGCCGGCCGGGTCGCCGCCGCCGGTGCGCGCCGCGACCTCGATCGTCTTGATCAGCTTGGCGAACAGCTTGCCGCGCTTGGCGTCGAGAGCACCCTTCTTGTGCTTCGTCGTCGCCCACTTGGAGTGGCCGCTCACGGCTGCTCCCCTCTGCTCGGGATTGCCGCTCAGCCTAGTCCCGCGACGAACAGCCCGTGGACGCGCGCGTCGCCGGTCAGCTCGGGGTGGAAGCTGGTCGCCAGCAGGTGCCCCTGGCGGACGGCGACGGGGTGCCCGCCGGGCTCGCGGGCCAGCACCTCGACGGCGTCGCCGGTGCGCTCGACCCACGGGGCGCGGATGAAGACGGCGTGCACCGGCTCGTCCAGGCCCGCCAGCGGCAGCTCGCTCTCGAAGGAGTCGACCTGCCGGCCGAAGGCGTTGCGCCGCACGCTCACGTCGAGGCCGCCGAGCAGCGGCTGGCCGGGCCGGCCGTCGAGCACCTCGTCGGCGAGCAGGATCATCCCGGCGCACGACCCGTACGCCGGCAGCCCGCCCGCGACGGCCTCGCGCAGCGGCTCGAGCAGCGCGAACACGGTCAGCAGCCGGCCGATCGTCGTGCTCTCGCCGCCCGGGACGACGATGCCCTGCAGCCCGGCGAGCTCCTCGGGGCGCCGCACCTCGACCGGCTCGGCGCCGACGTCGCGCAGCGCCCGCGCGTGCTCGCGGACGTCGCCCTGCAGGGCGAGGACCCCGACCCGCGGGGCTACCAACCGCGGTTGGCCAGCAGGTCGCCCGCGCCGAGCTCGCTGGCGGAGATGCCGACCATCGCCTCGCCGAGCCCGCGGCTGACCTTGGCGATGCGCTCGGCGTCCTGGAAGTACGCGGTGGCCTCGACGCACGCGCGGGCGCGCAGCGCGGGGTCGCCGGACTTGAAGATGCCCGAGCCGATGAACACGCCGTCGGCGCCGAGCTGCATCATCAGCGCGGCGTCGGCCGGGGTGGCGACGCCGCCGGCGACGAACAGCACGACGGGCAGGCGGCCGAGCTCGGCGGTCTCGCGGACCAGCTCGATCGGGGCCCGCAGCTCCTTGGCCTCGGCGTAGAGCTCGGTGGAGTCCATCTGGGCCAGCCGGCGGATCTGCGTGGTGATGGTGCGGATGTGGGTCATGGCCTGGCTGACGTCGCCCGTGCCGGCCTCGCCCTTGGAGCGGATCATCGCCGCGCCCTCGGAGATGCGGCGCAGCGCCTCGCCCAGGTCGGTGGCACCGCAGACGAAGGGCACCGTGAAGGGCCGCTTGTCGATGTGGTGCGCCCAGTCGGCCGGGGTGAGGACCTCGGACTCGTCGATGTAGTCGACGCCGATGGCCTGCAGCACCTGGGCCTCGACGAAGTGGCCGATCCGGGCCTTGGCCATCACCGGGATGGACACCTCGGCCTGGATGCCGTCGATCATGTCGGGGTCGCTCATGCGCACGACGCCTCCGTCGCGGCGGATGTCCGCGGGGACCCGCTCCAGCGCCATGACGGCGACCGCCCCGGCGTCCTCGGCGATGCGGGCCTGCTCGGGCGTGACGACGTCCATGATGACGCCGCCCTTGAGCATCTCGGCCATGCCGCGCTTGACGCGGTCGGTGCCGGTGGCGGGCGTGGCGGTCGGCTCGCTGGACATGACGGCACCTTCGGGGACGGCGGGTGGGGACCACGAGTCTAGGCGGGGGCGGGTCCGCCCTGCTGCCCGACGAGAGCCAGGTCACCCGGGTCGGTGTCGATGTCGAAGTGGGCCGGCAGGACCCGGTGCCCGGCCAGGTGGAGCGCCCGGACGAGCCGGCGGTGGCGCACCAGCCGGGCGTCGGCGACGGCGACGTTGTGGAAGCTGCGCGCCAGGGCGACCCGGGTGGCCGCGGTCGTCAGCTCGGCGTGCAGGCCGGCGGGCAGGTCCGCGGCGCGCACGCAGGGCAGGGCGGCCCGCAGCGCGCGGGCGAGGTCGTTCTCCACGGCCTCCCGCGCGACCGGGCCGGCCTCCAGCGCGCGCGTGGCTGCGGCCGCCAGCGCGTCGGCCTCGGGACCCGGCTGGACCACCGCGGCGAGCGCCCGGGCCGCGGCGGCGCGCCGGACGAGCTGCGCGTCGAGGGCGGCCCACGCGGCGTCGACCCGGGCGTGCAGGCGGTCCAGCCGGCCGGCGGTCCAGGTGACGTAGAGGGCGAGCAGGACGACGACGGCGACGACCGCCGCGGTCAGGGTCACGTCCCCAGCCACCGGCGCAGGGTGGCCGACAGCCGGCCGGGGTCGTCGCCGAGCGTCGGGTCGGGCGCGGGGTCGGGCTCGGCCGGCTCCTCCTGCGGCTCGGGGGCCAGGACCGGCGCGGGCACCGCGGCGACCACCGTCTCGTAGACCTCGACGACGGCGCGGGCGACGGTGCCCCAGTCGTAGGCCTGCACGGCCGCGGTCCCGGCCGCGGACAGGGCGGCCCGCCGGGCCGGGTCGCGCAGCAGGTCGGCGAGCACGGCGGCGAGCGTGCCGGCGTCGCCGACCGGGAACAGCGCCCCCGCCCGGCCGTCCTGCAGCACGGCCCGGAAGGCCTCCAGGTCGCTCGCGACGACCGGCGTCCCGGTGGCCATCGCCTCGGCCAGCACGATGCCGAAGCTCTCGCCGAAGGTGTTCGGGGCGCAGTAGACGTCGCCGGTCGCGTACAGGGCGGCCTTGTCGCCCTCGCTCACCTGGCCCAGCAGCTCCACGCAGGGCGGCAGGCCGGGCGGCGGCTCGCCCGGCCCGGCGACCAGCACGCGCACGTCGGGCACCCGGGCCAGCAGCTCGGGGACCGCGGCCAGCAGCACCGCCAGCCCCTTGCGCGCCTCGTCGACCCGGCCGAGGAACACCACCGTGGGCCGGCCGTCGGCCAGCGGCAGCGGGGCGGCCCCGGCGAAGCGGGCGACCTCCACGCCGTTGGGCACCAGCACGGCGTCGCCGCCGAGGTGCTCGACGACGACGCGGCGGGCGGCCGGGGAGACCGCGATCCGCCCGGTGATCCGCTCGAGCCCGGGCTGCAGCGCGGTGCCGAAGACCTGCAGGGCGCGGCTGCGGGTGGTGGCGGTGTGGAAGGTGGCGACCATCGGGCCCTGCGCGGCGAAGCAGGCCAGCATCGACAGCGACGGCACGGTCGGCTCGTGGACGTGCAGCACGTCGAAGGCCCCGGCCCGCAGCCAGCGCAGCGTGCGGGCCAGCGACAGCGGGCCGAAGGCGAGGCGGGCGACCGAGCCGTTGTAGGGCACCGGCACGGAGCGTCCGGCGGCCACGAGGTGGGGCGGCAGGCCGTCGGCGTCGGGGTCGTCGACGGGCGCCAGCACGCTGACCTCGTGGCCGAGGGCGAGCAGCCGCTCGGCGAGGTCGCGGACGTGGGCCTGGACCCCGCCCGGCACGTCGAAGGCGTAGGGGCAGACCAGGCCGACCCTCACCGCGGGTCCAGGTCCGCGAGCCAGAGCCGCTGCAGCATGTGCCAGTCGGCGGGGTGCTCGGCGATGCCGCGGGCGAAGGCGTCGGCGACCTGCTGGGTCATGGCCGCGACATCGGTGTGCGCGACCTCGGGGTGGAAGGTGCACAGCCACTCCCCCGGGCCGCCGAAGGCCAGGGTCACCGGGACCAGCGCCGCGCCGGTGCGCAGGGCCAGCGCTGCGGGGCCGGCGGGCATCCGGGTCGCGGCGCCGAAGAACTGCACCTCGACGCCGCGGGCCGACAGGTCGCGGTCGGCCAGCAGGCAGAGCATCCCGCCGGCCTCCAGCCGCTCCTGCAGGACCTCGGCCGGTGGGCGGTCCCCGCCGGTCAGCGGCAGCACCTCCATGCCGAGCGACTCCCGGAAGGTCACGAAGCGGTCGAACAGCGACGCCGGCCGCAGCCGCTCCGCGACCGTCGTGAAGGGCGCGCCGGTCGCGCCGCACCAGGCGCCGGCGTGGTCCCAGTTGCCGCTGTGCGGCAGCGCGAGCACCACCCCGCGGCCGCTGGCCAGGGCCGCGCGGAAGGCGGGCTCGCCCGTCGTGCGCATCCCGGCCACGACCTGCTCGGACGGCGTCACCGGCAGCCGGAACACCTCGCGCCAGTAGCGGGCGTAGGAGCGCAGCGCGTCGCGGACCAGGTCCTGACCGGGGGCGACGCGCGCGAGGTTGGCCGCCAGCCGGTCCACGCTCCGGCCCCCCCGCCGCCAGGCGAGGTCGGCGCCGGCGTCGAACAGGGCGACCGCGACCGGCTCGGGCAGGGCCTTCACCAGCCCCCAGCCGCCGGCGTAGGCGCCGTCGACCAGCAGCCCGCGGACCTGCTCGACCGGGTTCACGCCGCCGGCAGGACGGCCTGGCGCCGCACCTCCGCCAGCCGCTGCCCGACGGTGACGGCCGACAGCACCACCAGCGCCCACAGCATCACCGGCAGCGCGTAGGGCACCCCGAGCCCGTCGAAGAAGCCCGCCCCGAGCGCCAGCACCAGGCGCTCGGTCCGCTCGACGATGCCGACGTCGCAGGTCATGCCCAGGCTCTGCGCCCGCGCCTTGACGTAGCTGGTGGCCGAGGCCAGCACCAGGGAGACCAGCGCGACGCCGCAGAGCACCCGGTCGTCGCCGCCGGTGGCGAACCAGAAGGCCAGCGAGCCGAGCACCGCGCCGTCGACGAACCGGTCCAGGCTCGAGTCGAGGAAGGCGCCCCAGCGGGTGCTGCCGCCGCTCATCCGCGCCATCGTCCCGTCGAGGGCGTCGGTGAGGACCGACAGGGTCACCACGACCGCGCCCAGCACCAGGTGCCCGCGCGCCAGCAGCGCGACCGACCCCGCGACCGACAGGACGGTCCCGGCGACGGTGACGGCGTCGGCGCCCACCCCGGCGCGCAGCAGCGAGCGGCCGACCGGCTCCGTCACCGACGACACGACGGGGCGCAGGTTGAACACCGCCGCAGGCTAGCGACCGCGACACTGGTGCGGTGAGCGCTCCCGGTCCGGTGTCCCGCGTCGTCGCCGTCGTCGGGCACGAGGGCTCCGGCAAGAGCACGCTCGTCCGGGCGCTCGGCGGCCCGGTCACCGCGGGCGGCGTCGTGCTGCTCGAGGGCCGCGCCGCCGTGGCCCTCGCCGACGCCGTCGTCTTCGTCCTGTCCAGCGCGCAGGGCCTGGACCCGACGCTGCCGCTGCGCTGGGAGGAGGCCGCCGACGCCGGGCTGCCGCGCCTGCTGTGCGTCACCCAGCTCGACCTGCCGCGGGCGGACTTCGACGAGTCGGTCGCCGTCGTCCAGCGGGTGCTCGGCGAGGGGGTGCACCCGGTGGTGCTCCCGATGCTCGACGACGACGAGCAGGTCGCGGGCGTGCTGCGCCTGCTCGACCTCACCGTCGTCGTCGGCGGCGACGTCCGTGCCGCCGACCCCGAGCACGTCGCGCTGGTCGAGGGGCTGCGCGACGACCTGCTCGAGACCCTGCTGTCCGGCAGCGCCGACGACGCCGTGTTCGACGCCTGGCTCGACGGCGAGGACCCGCCGGCCGAGGTGCTCGACCTCGAGCTGCACGCGGCCGTGCGGGCGGGGGCGCTGTGCCCGGTGCTCGCGGTGACGCCGGCAGGGGCGGGGGCCGGCGAGCTGCTCGGCCTGCTCGCCGCCGCCGTGCCCGCCGCCTCCGCGGCCGCGCTGCCCGCCGTCCACGACGCCGACGGGACCGCCGTCGAGCTGACCGCGGACCCGGCCGGCCCCCTGCTGGCGCGCGCGAGCGGCGGCCTGGTCCGGGTGCTGTCGGGCACCCTGCGGCCCGGCGCCGTGCTCACCCCGCACGGCCCCGCCGACGCCGTGCTCACCGGCCTCGACGGCGGGCCGCTCGACGCCTGCGCCGCGGGCGGCGTCTGCCGGGCGGACCTGCCCGACGGCCTGCTCAGCAGCCCCGCGCGACCACTGCGCGCGGACTAGACCTCGGCCCAGGCCTTCGCCAGCAGGTCGCGGGTGTCGGGCAGCAGCTGCGGCATCACCCGCGTCTGTCCGACCACCGGCATGAAGTTGGTGTCGCCGCCCCAGCGCGGCACGACGTGCTGGTGCAGGTGCGCCGCGATGCCCGCTCCCCCGACGACGCCGAGGTTCATCCCGACGTTGAAGCCCTGCGCCCCGCTGGCCTGCCGCAGCGCCCGCAGCGCCCGCTGCGTGAGCGCCGCGACCTCGGTGGCCTCCTGCTCGGTGAGCTCCTCGTAGTCCGCGACGTGGCGGTACGGCACGAGCATCAGGTGGCCGGGGTTGTAGGGGTAGAGGTTGAGCACCGCGAAGCAGTGCTCGCCGCGGGCGACGACCAGGCCCTCGCCGTCGGGCAGCGACGGGATGACGCAGAACGGGCAGTCGCCGCCCTTGCCCTCGCCCTTGATGTAGGCCATGCGGTGCGGGGTGTAGAGCCGGCCGAAGGCGTCCTGCACCCCGACGCCGTGCTGCCGCTCGTGTTTTTCTGCTGCTCCTGCACCGGCTCGCTCACGACCGCTCCTCGACCGCCCGGCGCACCTTCGCGATCGCCTCGTCGACCGGCACGCCGTTCTCCTGCGTGCCGTCGCGGTAGCGGAAGGACACCGCGCCCTTGCTCACGTCCTCCTCGCCGGCGATGAGCATGAAGGGCACCTTCTGCTTCTGGGCGGTGCGGATCTTCTTCTGCATCCGGTCGTCGGACACGTCGACCTCGGCGCGCAGCCCCAGCGCCGTCATCCGGGCGACGACGTCCTTGAGGTAGCCGTCGTAGTCGGCGTGCACGGGGATGCCGACGACCTGCACGGGCGCGAGCCACGCCGGGAACGCGCCCGCGTAGTGCTCGACGAGGACGCCGATGAACCGCTCGATCGAGCCGAACTTGGCGCAGTGGATCATCACCGGCTGCTGCCGGGTGCCGTCGGACGCCTGGTACTCCAGCCCGAAGCCCGCCGGCTGGTTGAAGTCGTACTGGATCGTCGACATCTGCCAGGTGCGGCCGATCGCGTCGCGGGCCTGCACGCTGATCTTCGGGCCGTAGAAGGCCGCGCCGCCCGGGTCGGGGACGAGCTCCAGGCCGCTCTCGGTGGCGACCCGCTCCAGCACCGCGGTCGCCGTCGCCCAGTCCTGCTCGGAGCCGACGAACTTGTCGGGCTTGCTGTCGTCGCGGGTCGACAGCTCGAGGTAGAAGTCGGTGATGCCGAAGTCGCGCAGCAGCCCGAGGACGAAGTCGAGCAGGTGCTGCACCTCCTGCGGCGCCTGCTCGGCGGTGCAGTAGGAGTGGGAGTCGTCCTGGGTGAAGCCGCGCACGCGGGTCAGGCCGTGGATGACGCCGGACTTCTCGTAGCGGTAGACCGACCCGAACTCGAACAGGCGCATCGGCAGGTCGCGGTAGGAACGCCCGCGCGACTTGTAGATGAGGTTGTGCATGGGGCAGTTCATGGCCTTGAGGTAGTAGTCCTCGCCCTCGAAGGCCATCGGCGGGAACATCGTGTCGGCGTAGTACGGCAGGTGGCCGGAGGTGTGGAAGAGCCCCTCCTTGGTGATGTGCGGGGTGCCGACGTAGGAGAAGCCCTCCTGGATGTGCCGGGTGCGGACGTAGTCCTCCATGACGCGCTTGAGCACGCCGCCGCGGGGGTGGAAGACCGGCAGGCCGGAGCCGATCTCGTCGGGGAAGCTGAACAGGTCGAGCTCGGTGCCGAGCTTCCTGTGGTCGCGCTTCTCGGCCTCCTCGAGCAGGGTCAGGTGCTCCTTGAGGGCGTCGCGGCTCTCCCACGCGGTGCCGTAGATGCGCTGCAGCTGCTGGTTGGCCTGGTCACCGCGCCAGTAGGCGGCCGCGGTGCGCATGAGCCGGAAGGCCGGGACGTCGCGGGTGGTCGGCAGGTGCGGGCCGCGGCACAGGTCCTTCCAGACCAGCTCCTCGCCGGCGTGGTTGTCGTAGATGGTGAGCTCGGCGCCGCCGACCTCGACCGACTCCCCGCTGTCGCCCGCGCCCTTGAGCCCGATGAGCTCGAGCTTGAACGGCTCGTCGGCCAGCTCGGCCCGGGCGTCGTCCTCGGCGACGACGCGGCGGCTGAACCGCTGCCGCTGCTTGACGATCTGCTCCATCTTCTTCTCGACCGCCTGCAGGTCCTCCGGGGTGAAGGGCCGCTCGGGCAGGAAGTCGTAGTAGAAGCCGTCCTTGATCGGGCGGGCCGATGCCCAGGCGGGTGCCGGGGAACAGCTCCTGCACCGCCTGCGCCAGCACGTGCGCCGCGCTGTGCCGCAGCACCGCCCGGCCGTCCTCGCTGCCGTACGGCACCTGCTCGACGACGTCGCCCTCGGCGAGCACCGTCGCGAGGTCGACCAGCTCGCCGTTGCGCCGGGCGACGGCGGTGTCCTTCACGCCCGCCGCCTTGAACACCTCGAACGCCGTCGTGCCGGCCTGCTCCGCGGTCACGGTGAGGGACACGGGGGCTTCGGGGGCGGCAGACATGCGCCCGAGCCTAGGACGGCGGGCCAGGGCGTTGCCGTGGCCCGCCGTCGTCGGGCGGTCTAGCTCTCGAGCGCGGCGTCGAGCTCGATCGAGACGCCGGTCAGGGCCTTGGAGACCGGGCAGGTCGCCTTGGCCTCCTCGGCGGCCTTGAGGAACGCCTGCTCGTCGAGGTTCTCGACCTCGCCGCGCAGGGTGATCTTGATCCCGGTGAGGCGGAAGCCGCCCGCCGGGTCCGGGCCGAGGCTGACGTCGGCCTTCACGTCCAGGCTGCGCGGGGTGCCGCCGGCCTCGGCGATGACGTTGCTCAGCTGCATCGCGTAGCAGGCCGAGTGGGCCGCGGCGATGAGCTCCTCGGGGCTGGTGGTGCCACCGGCCTCGTCGGCCGCGCGCTTCGGGAAGGACACGTCGTAGGTGCCGACCTTGCTGTCGGACAGCTCGACCTGGCCGGAGCCGTCCTGGAGGCCGCCGTTCCAGGCGGTGCGGGCGCTGCGAGTGGGCATGAGGTGCTCCTTCGGGTCAGGGACGGGTACCCCGGGGCCAAGGCGCCCGGGCGTCAGCGTGTTCCGCCGGCGTCCCGGTCAGACGGCGACGAGCGAGACGAGCTGGCCGACCATGTCGGCAGGACGGGTCGAGCGCGCGAACACCGCGTCCGCTCCCGCCTCGCGCGCGCCCTGCTGGCCGGCGGGCCGGTCCAGGTGCACGGCGATGCGCGCCGACGGCGCGAAGCGGCGCACCTCGCGCACCACCTCCAGGCCGTCCTTCCAGGGGAGCTGCTCCTGCACGACGACGAGGTCGGGCTGCTCGGCGACGACGCTGCCGAGCCCGGCGGCGCCGTCCTCGTGCAGCTCCACCACCTCGACGCCGGCCCGCTCGAGCTCGCGCCTCAGCGCCTCGCGCATCCACGGGGCGCGGTGGACGACGACGGCCCGCGGCCGCTCGGGGCCCGGCTCGGGCGACTCCTGCTGCACGGCGGCGCGGGCGAGCAGGGCGGCCCGCTCGCGCTGGCGGACGGCCTCGCGCCGGTCGAGCTCCATGCGCGCCTCGCGCGCCGCTCCGTGACCCGGGCCGACGTCGATCGGCTCGCTCCGGGAGACCTCGAACTGCTGCAGGGCGGCGCGCCGCTCCTGCTGGACGACAGACGGACTACGCACGACGACACTCCAGACGGCCCACGGGACAGTGCGGGCACCTGGGCGCTGCCCGGTGGTTGCCCACTCAAACGACTGGACGAGAGGAGCAGGCACGGTGCGCGAGCTCGAGGAGCTGCTGGTGCCCGACCCTGCCGGGTGGCGCGACTGGCTGGAGGAGAACCACGCGAGCTCGCCCGGCGTCTGGCTGGTGCTCGGGCGCAAGGGCGGCGGGCTGACGACGCTCACCTGGGAGACCGCCGTCGACGAGGCGCTCTGCTTCGGCTGGATCGACGGGCAGGGGGCGCGCCGCGACGAGGCGAGCTCGCTGCAGCGCATGACCCCGCGGGGGCCGCGCAGCACCTGGTCGGCCCGCAACGTCGAGAACGTCGCCCGGCTCGAGCAGGAGGGGCGGATGCGGCCCTCCGGCCGCGCGGCGGTGGACGCGGCCCGCGCCGACGGCCGCTGGGACCGCGCCTACGCCTCCCCGGCGAACGCCGAGGTGCCGGACGACCTGGCCGCGGCGATCGCCGCCGACCCGCGGGCGCAGGCCATGTTCGACGTGCTCACCCGGACCAACCGGTACGCCCTGATCCACCGCACCGTCACCGCGGTGCGGCCCGAGACCCGGGCCCGGCGCATCGCGTCCTTCGTGGAGATGCTCGCCCGCCACGAGACGCCGCACCCGCAGAAGGCCCGGCCGCAGCAGCAGCCTTGACCCGACGGGACCCCTGACCCGACGAGACCCCCGACACGACGAGACCCCCTGCTCGGAGGGGGTCTCGTGGGGGTGGGCGTAACAGGACTCGAACCTGTGACCTCACGCGTGTGAAGCGTGCGCTCTAACCAACTGAGCTATACGCCCGCCGCTGCGGGACGACGGCCCCTCAGCGCGGCAGACACTAGCGCAGCCGGGTCACAGCCCGACGGCCTCGCGGGCCCGGTCGACGAGCGAGTAGTGGCCGACGGCCCAGACGACGGCGCCGGCCGCGGCGAGCCCCCCGACGGTGGTGATCGCCGACAGGACGGGCCGCTGCTTGGCCTTGTCCCAGGCCTCCTCGGCGCTGTGCTTCGCGCGCTGCAGCAACCGGTCGGCCCAGTCGAACTCGGCGGCGAGGACGTACAGGCCGAGCAGCACCGGGGGGATGGTGAGCGGGCCCGGCAGCACGGCGGCCGCGAGCCCGAGCAGGATGAACAGGGACCCGAGCACGAGCGAGCCGACCTTGAGGGCCAGGGCGCCGCCGGGGGTCCGGCGGACGCGGGCGCGCCAGCCGGTGTCGCCGGTGCGGGCGGCGCGTCCGCCGGGGGCGGTGTCGACCGGGGAGGACGGCATGCCGGAGTCCTTGCCCGGTCGTGCCGTGCTCACGCCGCTCAGGCCTGCTCGACGGCGCCGGACGCCACGGGGGCCACCTGCGGACGGGCCGGGGCGGACCTGCCCTGCTCGCGGGTGATGGCCAGGGCGGCCACCCGGTCCTGGCCGGAGCGCAGCGGGAAGTCGCGGACCACCTCGACGTCGGCGCGGACGTCGAAGGTGCCGAGGGCGCGCAGGCCGCCGAAGCGGCTCTGCTCCCAGAGCACGTAGGTGCTGCCGGCGTCGTTGGGGGCCAGCCCGTCGACGACGAGGGACACGGCGTCGCCGGTCAGCACGGCGACGGCGGCGACCTGCCGGTGGTCGTCGAGCAGCGGGACCGAGCGGCCGCCCTCCTCGATGGTGCTGACGGCCTCGGCGAGCCGCTCCGACGACGCCGTCTGCGAGGCGCGGTCCTGGCGCAGGGCGAGGTTGGAGCCGGCGAGCCCGGTGACCAGGGCGACGGCGGCGGCCGCCGCGACGAGGGTCGAGGTGCGGGGCATCCGGCGTCGGCGGGCCTGCGCCAGGGAGGCGACGGGCGCGGGGACGGCGTCGGGCGTCGCCGGGGCGAAGACGTGCTCACCGCTCTCGGCGACCACGGCGGCGCGGATCCGGTCGAACAGCCCGTCGGGCAGCGCGGCGGTGCCGGCGCCGTAGGCGAGCTCGGCGGCGGTCTCGCGGTGGGCGTCGAGGGCGCGCTCGCAGCGGGCGCAGCCGGCGGCGTGCAGCAGGAGCAGCTGCTCGTCCTCGGGCTCGAGGGCGTGCAGGGCGTGGCCCGCGGCGAGCTCCTCGAACAGCTCGTGGGCGGGGTCGCGGCGGGACGGGCTCACGGCCGCACCCCCGGACGGCGCGCGC
The DNA here is from genome assembly GCA_963815615.1 of uncultured Actinomycetota bacterium. Taxonomy (GTDB): domain Bacteria; phylum Actinomycetota; class Actinomycetes; order Mycobacteriales; family SCTD01; genus RYN-122. Next base: position 461,116 of record CAWFHF010000001.1, read on the forward strand.
CCTCGGCCAGCGGCGTGCCCTCGCCCTGGACGCCGTCGAGGCGGGTCCGCAGGGTGCGCATCCCCGCGAGCATCCGCGTCTTGACGGTCCCGAGCGGGGTCGAGGTCAGCTGGGCGATCTCGCGCTGGGTGTGGCCGCCGTAGTAGGCGAGGGCGAGGGCCTCGCGCTGCGGGTCGGGCAGGGTGCCGAGGGCGTCGCGCAGCCGCTCGCGGCGCAGCGTCGACCACACCTCCTCCTCGACCCGCGGGGCGTCGTCCTCGCGGGACTCGAGCAGGTCGGCGGAGGCCCGGCGCTTGCGGACGTTCTCCTCGCGCCGGACGACGTCGACCGCCTTGTGGTGCGTCATGGACAGCAGCCAGGAGGAGAAGCCTCCGCGGGAGGCGTCGAAGCGGGAGGCGTCGCGCCAGACGGTGAGGAAGACCTCCTGCACGACGTCCTGGGCGAACTGCTCGTCGGCGAGGATGCGGCGGGCCAGCGCCGTGCACGGCCGGCCGTAGCGGGCGTACAGCGCCTCGAGAGCCCGGCCGTCCTGCTCCACGACCCGGCTGACCAGCGCGCGGTCGTCGAGCCCGGCGTAGCCGCCTTCGCCGTCGACCGCGGTGACCGGCGCAGCAGCACCCGCGGCACGGCTGCGGGGCAGCGTCACGAGGGTCTCCACGTCCAGCGTTCGGACCGGCTCGGGGAACGGATGGCTCGCAGGGCCAGCGGCTCGCCCCGCGCGGACCGTACCCCGGGGCCGGGCACGCCGCAGGACGGCGCCGCCGGGTCGGGTCACGGCGGGTCGGGTCGCGGCGGGTCGGTGTGGCGTACGGGTGAGGGTGGGGACCGCGAGGCTTAGCACGGCGCAGACCGGGGATCCCCCGGACCCCGGGGGTCCGCCAGGACCTCCTCCCTCCGCCCCCCTCCGGGAGGACCCGCCATGGCCGGCCGACCCACCTCCGTCAGCACGCAGGTCCAGCTGCGCCTGGTCGTCCCCGGAGCCGCGTCGCTGCCGGTGCGCGCCGGGCTCCGCTACGACGTCAGCGACCCCTACGCCGTGTCGGTGGCCTTCCACACCGGCGGGCAGGGCGACACCGACAGCGTCGAGTGGACCTTCGCCCGCTCGCTGCTGACCGACGGGCTCACCACCCCGGTGGGCGAGGGCGACGTGCAGGTCTGGCCGTCGACCGGCTCGGCCGGCCCGGTGGTCTGCCTGTCGCTGTCCTCCCCCTCCGGCAAGGCGCTGTTCGAGGTGCCGCTGCCCGAGCTGGCCGAGTTCCTGGGGCAGACCTACGAGGCGGTCCCGACCGGTGCGGAGACCGACCACGTCGACGTCGACGCCGAGCTCGCGCTGCTGCTCTGGGCCGAGCCGTAGGAGCCCCTCGCACCACCGCCCCGGGCCCGGCCCTGGCGCAGGGCCTGCCACCGCTCTGCTAGGTTCTCTCTCGTCCGGACGGCGTGCGAGCGCCGGTCGGGCAGCCGGCACCGACGGTGCCAGCACCAGTGCGGACGTGGCTCAGCTGGTAGAGCATCACCTTGCCAAGGTGAGGGTCGCGGGTTCGAATCCCGTCGTCCGCTCGGGAGCGTCTCCCCGGCCCTCGCGGCCGGGGAGGTCGCTGGTCGTCCCGGTCCGCCGGGCACGGCCGGGTGGCCGAGTGGCTCAGGCAAGGGACTGCAAATCCCTCTACGCGGGTTCGATTCCCGCCCCGGCCTCGCAGTGAGCGAGGTCCGTCGCGCTCCCGGCACCGCCCGTCGGTCACGGTGGGCCACAACTGAACACGCACGGACGATTGGCGCAGTCTGGTAGCGCGCTTCCTTGACACGGAAGAGGTCACAGGTTCAAGTCCTGTATCGTCCACACCTCCGGGACCCCCTCTGAGCAGGGGGTCTCGTCGTCTCCGGACCGGGTTGCGGAGGTCCTCGTGAGCACCGCCGTCGACACCAGCGCCCGCACCGCGGGCCGCGTCCTGGCCGCCGCGTTCGTCGACGACCCCGTCATGCGCTGGCTCGTCCCCACGCCCGACGACGCCGCCCGCACCGCCCGGCTGCGCCACCTGTTCGGCTCCTTCGCCGCCACCGCGTCGCGGACACCCGGGGCACGCCTGCTGGCCACCCCCGACGGCGTGGGGGCGGCGCTCTGGCTGCCCCCCGGCGGGTGGCACGCGTCGGCTGCCGAGCAGGCCCGCACGTTCCCGCGCAGCCTGCTGGCCGTGCGCACCGCCGCCGTGCGGGCCCTGCGCGTGGAGGCCGTGACCCAGCGGGCCCACCCCCGGCAGCCGGAGCACTGGTACCTGCACGCCGTCGGGGTCGTCCCGGGCGCGCGCGGTCAGGGCCTGGGGCTGCCGCTGCTGCGGCCCGTGCTGGAGCAGTGCGACCGCGACGGGCTCCCGGCGTACCTGGAGAGCTCGAACCCCCGCAACCGCACGTTCTACGCCCGGCTCGGCTTCACGCCGACGCAGGAGCTGCCCGTCCCGGCGGGCTGCCCGTCGGTGCTCGGGATGTGGCGGGAGCCCGGAGCGGGCTGATCCTCACCAGCCGACGTCGGTGAGCGCGCGGTCGAGCGCGACCCGCCGGTCGGTGCCCGCGCGCTCGAGCGCGTCGGCGTGCCGGACGACGGCGGCGAACACGGCCGGCCGGCGCCGGCACAGGTCGGCGGCCCGCCGGACCAGGTCGGGGTCGGCGGCGGCCGAGGGCTGCGCGCTGGTGCTCGCGGTCGTGCTCGTGCGGGCGGCCGTGCTCGTGCCGGCGGTCGTGCTGGTCGTGCGGGCGGTCGTGCCGGGTCGGGACACGGGTCGGCCTCTCGTCGTACGGCTCGACCCTCGGGGGGCAGGCTAGCGAGCGCCTCCGACAGCGCCGTCGCAGGGGGGCGCGCCGGTGCAGGCCGCCTCCCGGACCCGGGCGAAGACGTCGCCCAGCACCGCCGTCTCCTCGGGCGACAGGAGGTCGACGAACACGCGGCGGACCGTCGCGACGTGTCCCGGCGCGGCGGCCTCCACGGCCTCCCGGCCCTGCGGCGTGAGCGCGACCATGGTGCCGCGGGCGTCCTCGGGGCAGTCGGTCCGGCCGAGCAGCCCGCGCGCCTCCATCCGGCGCAGCTGGTGGGAGAGCCGGCTGCGGTCCCAGCCCAGCAGTCCGGCGACGTCGCGGGCGCGGACCGCCGGGCCGTCGGCCTCGGACAGGGCGACCAGGACGGCGTAGTCGGCACCGGACAGGCCGTGCTCGACCAGCTGCTGCTCCACGGCGGCGTCCAGGGCGGCGCGGGCCTCCTGCAGCCCGCGCCAGGCGCGGGCCTCGGCCGGGCTCAGCCAGCGGGGGTCGGTCACGGGCTCAGGCTACCCGGTCGTTGACACGTCAACCACTGGTGCCTACAGTTGCTGACACGTCAACGACCGCCGCCGGCGGTCGCGAACAAGGAGACCCGCCGTGACCGCTCCCGTCCTCACCCTCACCCCCGCCGACCTGTCCGGCAGCTACGTCATCGACCCCACCCACAGCCGCCTCGGGTTCGTCGCCCGCCACGCCATGGTCACCAAGGTGCGCGGCTCCTTCAACGCGTTCAGCGGCTCCGCCGTCCTCGACTTCCAGGACCCGAGCCGCTCGAGCGCCGAGGTGGTCATCGAGGTCGCCAGCATCGACACCCGGCAGGCCCAGCGCGACGAGCACCTGCGCACCAACGACTTCTTCGACGCCGCCACGCACCCGCAGATCGTCTTCCGCTCCACCTCCGCCACCCCGGTGTCCGAGGGCGTCGTCCGGCTCAGCGGGGACCTCACCATCAAGGGCGTCACCCGTCAGGTGAGCATCGACTTCGAGGACCAGGGAGCCGCCAAGGACCCCTACGGCAACGTCCGCGTGGGCTTCGAGGGCAGCACGACCATCTCCCGCAGCGACTTCGGCGTGACCTTCAACGCCGCGCTGGAGACCGGCGGCGTGCTGGTGAGCGAGAAGGTCGTCCTCGAGTTCGAGATCTCCGCCGTCCGCACGGTCTGACCGGTCGCGCCGTGCCGCCTCCCGTCGCGGGACGGCGGCACGGCGGTCGCCGTCCCGCAGCCGGACTGCTCCGGAGTGCAGGGCGCCGTTGGGCCGTACGGCGCATCCTCCACCACCCGTCGTCACCGACAGTGACCATCCCAGTGCGTCATGTCCAGGTCTGCGACGTCCTGGCAGGCTCGTCCCCGGCAGCCGGTCACGGTCTGCCGTTCCTGGTCCGCCAGGAGGACGCGCCCGCGGGGCGCAGAGGGAGGACGACGATGCACTGCTGCGGCACCCGGGCCCAGGTCATCGAGCTCCGCGGGGGCAGCGAGCCGCTGCGGATGGTGCGCTGCACCACCTGCGGGGCCCGCCAGTGGCACGTCGGCGACGAGCAGGTCGCCGTCGACGCCGCCTTCGAGCTCCTCGCGTCCACCTACCGCGCCGTCCCCCGCGCCGCCCGGGCAGCGCGCGCCCGCGTCGCCGGCGTCTCCGCCGCCCGCGCCGCCGTGCGCGCGGCAGCCGCGGCGCCGCCCGCACCCGCCGCCCCCGCAGGGGTCGACCGCGACGAGCTGGCCGGGCTGCTGCAGGGCTGGGCGGTCCTGGGCGCCACCGGCTGAGAGCCGCGGGGGCAGCACCGGCGCCCCCTCCCGCTAGGGTCCGGCGGGTGCCGGGGGGACGCGTCTACGGCGGGCGGACCGAGGACGAGCGCCGGGCCGACCGCCGGGCCCGCCTGCTCGACGCCGGCCTGCGAGCTGTTCGGCACCGACGGCTGGTCGGGCACCAGCATCGAGCGGCTGTGCAGCGTCGCCGGCGTCGCCACCCGGTCGTTCTACGAGGAGTACGCCGGCCGCGAGCAGCTGCTGCTGGCCGTCTACGACGCCGTCCTCGCCGGGGCGGCGCGCGCGGTGCTGTCCGCCGTCGGGCAGAGCGCCGACCCGCGGGACCGCACGGCGGCCGGCGTCGCCGCGTACGTCGGCCACCTGACCGAGGACCCGCGGCGGGCGCAGGTCGTCGAACCGTGAGGTGCGCGCCGCCGGCTCCTCCCCGAGGTGCTCGCCCACCGGCGCGCCACCGTCGTCCGGTTCACCGAGCTGGTCGCCCTCGAGGTCCGCGACCACCGTCGCGACGACGACGAGGTCACCCGGCGCACCCTCGCCCTGGCGGTGACCGGCGCGGTGAACGAGGTGCTGTCGGACTGGGTCTCGAACCCCGAGCCGCGGCCCCCCACCGGACCGCTGGTCGGCGCGCTGACCGTGCTGGTGACGTCGGCCCTCGCCGGGTGACGCGATCGGCCCGCCGGGACGCATGACTCCCGTCGCTGCGGGGGTAGGGGGTGCTGGACGCCCGACCCCTCGATTCCCCCGGAGCCCCCTGTGGACCTGCACGACCTCACCCCCGTCCTCGAGGCAGAAGGCCCCTTCGTCACCGTCCTCGTCGAGAGCGAGAGCGACATCGAGCAGGCGGCCGACAAGTACGACCTGCAGTGGAAGAACGTCCTGCGCGAGCTCGAGGACAAGGGCGTCGACGCCCGCACCCGCGAGGCCGTCTCGGCCGCCGCGCGGGTCGCACGCCGACGGCGCCGCCCGGCTCGTGGTCGCGACCCCGCAGGACGGGACCGTCCGCCTCGCCGTCCCGCTCGGCACCGCCCCCCGACGGCCCGTCGTCGACGTCGCCCCGCTGCCGCACCTGCTGCCGCTGGTCGACGAGGTCGCCTCCCGCGTGCCGCACGTCGTCGTCCTGGCCGACCGCACCGGCGCCGACGTCAGCGCCTACTACGACACCGACCGCCTCGCCTCCGAGGTGACCGTCACCGGCCACGCGCCCGACATCCGCAAGGTCCCGGTCGGCGGCTGGTCGCACCTGCGCTACCAGCACCGCGCCGAGAACGGCTGGGCCGCGAACGCCCGCGAGATCGTCCCCACCGTCGTCGACCTGGCCGAGCAGGTCGGGGCCGAGCTGGTCGTGCTCGTCGGCGACGAGCGCGAGCTGACGTACCTCAAGGAGCAGCTCCCCCAGGACGCGCCGCTGGTGCTCGAGGTGCCCGGAGGCCGCGGCCAGGACGGCAGCGCGGCAGCTCGTCCGCCGGCGTGTCGCCGACGCCGTCGCCCTGCACGTCGCCAACGGCACCCTGGACCTGCTGCGCGACGTACGCGCAGGAGCGCGGCCAGGGCAAGCGCGCCTGCGACGGCCTGCCCGACGTGCTGGAGGCCCTGCGCAAGGCGCAGGTCGAGACGCTGCTCGTCACCACCGACACCGAGCAGGGCGCGACGCTCTGGTTCGGTCCCGGGACCGGCGCAGCTGGCCGCCACGCGGGCCGAGCTGGTCGAGCTCGGGGTCCAGGAGCCGCAGGAGGGCCCGCTCGTCGACGTGCTGCTGCGCGCGGCCGTCGGCACGGGCGCCGACGTCCAGCTCGTCCCCGGCGAGATGAAGACCGCTCCGGACATGGGCATCGGCGCGGTCCTGCGCTACGCCGACAGCCTCGGCACCGTCGCGGCCGCCCAGTGAGCGCCCCCCGCGTCTGGCCCGGCGCCCCCTACCCGCTCGGCGCCACCTACGACGGCACCGGCACCAACTTCGCGCTCTTCTCCGAGGTCGCCACCCGCGTCGAGCTGTGCCTGTTCGAGGAGGACGGCACCGAGACCCGCGTCGCCCTCGGCGAGCGCGACGCCTTCGTGTGGCACGGCTACCTGCCCAACGTCGGGCCGGGCCAGCGCTACGGCTACCGCGTCTCCGGGCCGTACGAGCCGGAGAACGGCCACCGCTGCAACCCCAGCAAGCTGCTGCTGGACCCCTACGCCAAGGCCGTCGACGGCGACATCGACTGGGCGCAGGCCTGCTTCAGCTACACCTGGGGCGAGGAGGACTCGTTCAACGACGAGGACTCCGCCCCGCACATGAGCAAGTCCGTCGTCATCAGCCCGTTCTTCGACTGGGACAGCGACCGCCACCCGCGCACGCCGTACAACGAGACCGTCGTCTACGAGGCCCACGTCAAGGGCCTGACCAAGACGCACCCGGGCATCCCGGAGGAGATCCGCGGCTCCTACGCCGCGCTCGCCCACCCGGTGATGATCGAGCACTACAAGAAGCACGGCTCACGGCCATCGAGCTCATGCCGGTGCACCAGTTCGTGCACGACAGCCACCTCGCCGACCGCGGCGAGCGCAACTACTGGGGCTACAACACGATCGGCTTCTTCGCCCCGCACAACGACTACTCGTCCTCGGGCACCCGCGGCCAGCAGGTCCAGGAGTTCAAGGCGATGGTCAAGGCGCTGCACGCCGAGGGCCTCGAGGTCATCCTCGACGTCGTCTACAACCACACGGCCGAGGGCAACCAGATGGGCCCGACGATGTCGTTCCGCGGCATCGACAACGCCAACTACTACCGGCTCGTCGACGGCGACCAGGGGCACTACTACGACACCACCGGCACCGGCAACACGCTGCTGATGAAGTCGCCCCACGTGCTGCAGCTGATCATGGACTCGCTGCGCTACTGGGTCACCGAGATGCACGTCGACGGGTTCCGCTTCGACCTCGCCAGCAGCCTGGCCCGCCAGTTCCACGAGGTCGACCGGCTGTCGGCCTTCTTCGACCTGGTCCAGCAGGACCCGGTGGTCAGCCAGGCCAAGCTCATCGCCGAGCCGTGGGACATCGGCGAGAACGGCTACAACGTCGGGCAGTTCCCGCCGCTGTGGACCGAGTGGAACGGCAAGTTCCGCGACACCGTCCGCGACTACTGGCGCGGCGAGGACGCGACGCTCGCCGAGTTCGCCTCCCGCCTCACCGGGTCCGCCGACCTCTACGAGCAGGACGGCCGGCGCCCCTTCGCGAGCATCAACTTCGTCACCGCGCACGACGGCTTCACGATGCACGACCTCGTGTCGTACAACGAGAAGCACAACGACGCGAACGGCGAGGGCGGCAACGACGGCGAGAGCCACAACTCGTCCTGGAACTGCGGCGTCGAGGGCGAGACCGACGACCTCGAGATCATCGCCCTGCGCGAGCAGCAGAAGCGCAACTTCCTGACGACGCTGATCCTGTCGCCAGGGCGTGCCGATGGTCCTGCACGGCGACGAGCTGGGCCGCACCCAGCAGGGCAACAACAACGTCTACGCGCAGGACAACGAGCTGGCGTGGATCGACTGGGAGCGGGCCAAGGACTTCGAGGTCCTGTCCGACTTCACCGCCAAGCTCGTCAAGCTGCGCCACGACCACCCGGTCTTCCGCCGCCGCCGGCACTTCCGCGGCCGCGTCGTCAAGGGCACGACCGTCGAGGACATCGGCTGGTTCACCCCGGCCGGCGAGTGGATGACCGACGAGGACTGGGACTCCGGCTTCGCCAAGTCCGTGGCCGTCTTCCTCAACGGCGACGCGATCCGCGAGCCCGACGCCCGCGGCGAGCACGTGAAGGACGACTCGTTCTTCCTGCTGTTCAACGGCCACCACGAGCCGATCGACTTCACGCTGCCCGAGCTCGGGGCCGGCGAGCGCTGGGAGGTCGTGGTCGACACCGCGGCGCCCCTGCTCGACGACGCCGACGCCCGCACGGTCAAGACCGGGGAGAGCGTCCCCGTCGACGCCCGCTCGGTCCTGGTCCTGCAGAAGGTCTTCTAGGCCTCCGCCCCTCCCGCCCCCTCCTCGCACACAGAAGGTCGTCTCCTCCGTGGGTCCCCACCTCCCCGCCGACGGCCGCCCCGTCCCGGTGTCGACGTACCGCGTGCAGCTGCACGCGGGCTTCGGCTTCGACGACGCGGCGGCCGTCGTGCCGTACCTCGCCGACCTCGGCGTCACCCACCTCTACTGCTCGCCGTACCTGCAGGCCGCTCCCGGCTCGATGCACGGCTACGACGTCGTCGACCACGGCGTCCTGAACGCCGAGCTCGGCGGGCAGGAGGCGTTCGACCGCCTGTCCGCGGCCTGCCGCGAGGCCGGTCTCGGGATCGTGCTCGACATCGTCCCGAACCACATGGCGGTCAGCGAGCCCGAGTCGCAGAACGCCGCCTGGTGGGGACTGCTGCGCGAGGGGCGCGACGGCCCGTGGGCGTCCTGGTTCGACGTCGACTGGGACAGCCCGGACAACCCGGGGAAGGTCGTCGTCCCCGTGCTCGGGGCACCGCTGGGCGACGTCGTCGACGAGCTGCAGCTGTCGCCGGACCGCATCACCTACTACGACCACGTCTTCCCGGTGGCGCCCGGCACGTTCGTCGAGGGCGACGTGCTGGCCACGCTCGAGCAGCAGCACTACCGGCTGGCGCACTGGCGGGTCGCCGCGGCCGAGCTCAACTACCGGCGCTTCTTCGACGTGACGACGCTCGCCGGCATCCGGGTCGAGGACCCGGCCGTCTTCGAGGCGTCGCACCGCCTGGTCCTGGACCAGGTGCGCAGCGGCGTCGTCGACGGGCTGCGGATCGACCACCCGGACGGCCTGGCCGACCCGCAGGGCTACCTGCGCATGCTCGCCGAGGGGACCGGCCACGGCTGGACCGTCGTCGAGAAGATCCTGGAGCCCGGCGAGGAGCTGCCCGCCGACTGGCTCTGCGCCGGCACCACCGGCTACGACGCCCTCAACCGGGTGCTCGGCCTGTTCGCCGACCCCGCCGGCGCGCAGCCGCTCACCGACCTGTGGGCCGCGCAGACCGGGAGCGACCTGGACTTCGCCGAGACGGTCGAGCAGACCAAGCACCTGGTCCTCACCGAGGTGCTCACCGCCGAGGTCGAGCGCCTGGTCGAGGTCGGGCTGCGGGCCTGCCGCACCGACCCGTCGCTGCGCGACACCACCCGCCGGGGCCTGCGCGAGGCGCTCGTCGAGGTGCTGGCGGCCTTCGACGTCTACCGCGCCTACCTGTCGCCCGAGGGCCCGGCCGACGACCGCGCCCGCGAGCAGGTCGAGCACGCCGCCGCCGGGGCCCGCGCCGTGCGTCCCGAGCGGGCCGACGAGATCGACCTCGTGGTGCGGCTCGCCCTGGCCGAGGGCCCGGACAGCCCGGCCGCCCGCGAGTTCGTCACCCGCTTCCAGCAGACCTGCGGCCCCGTCATGGCCAAGGGCGTCGAGGACACCGCCTTCTACCGCTACCTGCGGCTGACGGCGCTCAACGAGGTCGGCGGCGACCCGGGCCAGGTCGGGCTGCCGGTCGAGGAGTTCCACGCGGCCTGCCAGGCGCAGCAGCGCGACTGGCCGCTGTCGATGACGGCGCTGTCGACCCACGACACCAAGCGCAGCGAGGACGTCCGCGCCCGGCTCGTGCTCCTGTCGCAGTGCGCCGACGAGTGGGGCGCGTTCGTCGTGCGGGTCCAGCCCCTGCTGGCCCGCCACCGCGGCGACGTCGGCCCCGACCGGGCGACCGAGCAGCTGGTGCTGCAGACCGTCGTCGGGGCGTGGCCGCTGTCGGCGGACCGGGCCGTCGCGTACGTCGAGAAGGCGACCCGCGAGGCCAAGGCGTCGACCTCCTGGGTCGACCCGGTGCCCGAGTTCGACGAGCAGACGCAGGCGTTCGTGCGCGCCGTCCTCGACGACGCCGACGTCGTGCGCGAGGTCGAGGAGCTGGTCGAGCGCCTCGACGCGCCCTGGCGGCAGACCCTGCTGGCCCAGAAGCTCGTGCAGCTGACCATGCCGGGCGTCGCCGACGTCTACCAGGGCACCGAGCTGCCCGACCTGTCGCTCGTCGACCCCGACAACCGCCGCCCGGTCGACTACGACGCCCGCCGCGAGGGGCTCGCCTCCCCGGCGACGGCGGACCCGAAGCTGCGCCTGGTCTCGGCCGCCCTGCGGCTGCGGCGCGACCGTCCCGAGCTGTTCCTGGCCGGGGCGACCTACGAGGGCCTGGACGCCGGGGCCCGCGCGGTGGCCTTCGCCCGCTCGGGCGAGGTCGTCACCGTCGCCTGCACCCGCGCCGTCGCCGTCCAGCGCGACGGCTGGGGCGGGCCCGACAGCGACGACGTCGTCGCCCTGCCCGAGGGCACCTGGCGCGACCTGCTCGGCGGCGGCGAGCACACCGGCCGCGCGCTGCTCAGCGACGTCCTGGCCGACCGCGGCGCCGCCCTGCTGGTGAGGAGCACCTCGTGACGACCCGCAGCGTCTGGGCCCCGACGCCGCAGACCGTCGAGCTCGTGCTGGGCGACCAGCGGCGGCCCATGACCGCCCGCGGTGACGGGTGGTGGGACGCCGAGCTGGCGCCCGGCGAGGAGACCGCCGACTACGCGTTCTCGCTCGACGGGGGCGACCCGCGGCCCGACCCGCGCAGCCCCTGGCAGCCGCAGGGCGTGCACGGCCCCTCGCGGCCGGTCGACCACGACGCCTTCGCCTGGACCGACGGGCAGTGGCGCGGCGTGCCGCTCGCCGGCTCGGTGCTCTACGAGCTGCACGTCGGCACGTTCACGCCCGAAGGCACGTTCGACGCGGCGGCCGGGCGGCTGGACCACCTGGTCGACCTCGGGGTCAGCGCGGTCGAGCTGCTGCCCTGCAACGCCTTCGCGGGCGACCGCGGGTGGGGCTACGACGGCGTCGCCTGGTACGCGGTGCACGACCCGTACGGCGGACCGGAGGGGCTCAAGCGCTTCGTCGACGCCTGCCACGCACGCGGCCTCGGCGTCGTCATGGACGTCGTCTACAACCACCTCGGGCCGGCAGGGAACTACCTGCCGGAGTTCGGCCCCTACCTCACCGAGGCGCACACCACGCCCTGGGGCCCGGCGGTCAACCTCGACCAGCCCGGGTCGGAGGAGGTCCGGCGCTACGTCGTCGACAACGCCCTCATGTGGCTGCGCGACTACCACGTCGACGGGCTGCGCCTGGACGCCGTGCACGCCTTCGTCGACGAGCGCGCGACCCACCTGCTCGAGGACCTGTCGGTCGCGGTCGAGGCGCTCGGCGCGCGGCTGCGCAAGCCGCTGTGGCTGGTCGCCGAGAGCGACCTGAACGACGCGCGCGTCGTCAGCTCCCGCGAGGCCGGCGGCCACGGCATCAGCGGGCAGTGGGCCGACGACGTCCACCACGCGCTGCACGTCAACCTCACCGGCGAGACGTCGGGCTACTACGCCGACTTCGCCGGGCTGCCCGCGCTGGCGAAGGTGCTGACGGGCGTCTTCTTCCACGACGGCACCTGGTCGAGCTTCCGCGGGCGCCCCCACGGCCGGCCGGTCCCCGCGACCGTCCCCGGCCACCGCTTCGTGGTGTACCTGCAGGACCACGACCAGATCGGCAACCGGGCCACCGGCGACCGCATCTCGGCGACGCTGTCCGACGGCCTGCTCAAGGTCGGGGCGGCGCTGGTGCTGACCAGCCCGTTCACGCCGATGCTCTGGATGGGCGAGGAGTGGGGCGCCCGCACGCCCTGGCAGTTCTTCTCCGACCACGAGGGCGAGCTCGGCGAGGCCGTCCGCAAGGGCCGCCGCGCCGAGTTCGCCTCCCACGGCTGGGACACCGAGGACGTGCCCGACCCGCAGAGCGAGCAGACGTTCCTGGACAGCAAGCTCGACTGGTCCGAGCCCGAGCAGGAGCGGCACGCCGCCCTGCTGGCCTGGACGCGCGACCTCATCGCGCTGCGCCGGGCGACGCCCGACCTGTCCGACGGCCGGCGCGACCGCACCTCCGTGACGCACGACGACGACGCCCGCTGGATGGTCGTCCGGCGCGGCGACGTCGCGGTCGTGCGTGCAACCTGGCGGCCGACCGGCAGCGCGTCCCGTGCCCGGCGGGCGAGGTGCTGCTGGCGAGCGAGCCCGGTGCCGTCGTCGGCGGGCGGGACGGTCGAGCTGGCCGGCGAGTCCGTCGTCGTGCTGATGACGTCACAGGCCTAGCAGGGGTGCCCCAGGTCTAGCGGCCCGCACCCGGGGCAGGAGCAGCCCATGCGCATCGTCGTCACAGGCGCGACCGGCAACGTCGGCTCGCAGCTCCTGCCCCAGCTGCTCTCCTCCCCCAGGTCACCTCGGTCGTCGGGCTCGCCCGGCGGCTGCCGGCCGACCGTGACCCCCGCGTCGAGTGGTCCTCGGTCGACGTCGCGGAGGGGGACCTCCGCAAGGTGTTCCGCGGGGCCGACGTCGTCGTCCACCTCGCGTTCCTGCTGCAGCCCGCGCACGACCCGGACGAGATGCACCGGGTCAACGTCCGGGGCACCCAGCGGGTCATCGACGCCGTCGTCGCCGAGGGCGTGCCCGCCTTCGTGCAGGCGTCGTCGGTGGGGGCCTACTCCCCCGGCCCGAAGTCGCCGCGCGCCGACCGAGGACCACCCGACCCACGGCATCTCGACCTCCACGTACAGCCGCCACAAGGCCGCGGTCGAGCGGATGCTCGACGTCCTCGAGCGCGACCACCCCGAGCGCCGCGTGGTGCGCATCCGCCCCGGCATCGTGCTGCAGCCCGCGGCGGCCAGCGCGCTCGCCCGCTACTTCCTCGGACCGTTCGTGCCGCAGTCGCTGGTGCGCCGCGCGCTCATCCCCGTGGTGCCGCGCGTCGACCGGCTCGAGATCCCCGCCGTGCACGCCGAGGACATCGCGCAGGCGTTCGCGCTCGCCGCGACCCGGCCGGTCACGGGCGCGTTCAACGTGGCCGCCGAGCCGCCGCTGACCCCCGACACGCTGGCCGAGGCCCTGGGGGCGCACCAGCTGCCCCTGCCCGTGCGGCTGGTCCGCGGGCTGGTCGACCTCACGTGGCGGCTGCACCTGCAGCCGACCGACCCCGGCTGGGTCGACCTCGGCCGCCTGGTCCCCCTCATGGACACCACCCGCGCCCGCGAGGTGCTGGGCTGGACCCCGAAGCACAGCGCGACCGAGGCGCTCGTCGACACCGTCGACGCCATGGGCCGCGGCCAGGGCGGCGCGACGCCGGTCCTGCGCCCGCGCACCCTGCCGGGCAAGGCCGCCGAGGTCGTGCGGGCCCTCGTCCCGGGGGCGCGCGGCACCGGCTGAGCGCCTCCCGCAGGATGGGGGGATGAGCGAGCCGGTCCCCCCGTCCCTGCCCCTGCGCGTGGAGGCGCCGTCCGACGTCGAGGTCGGCGTCTACGCCAACATGCTCAGCACCTGGTTCACCGAGACCGACCTGGCCGTCGACTTCGCCGTCGTCCTGCCCAGCGAGGTGGTCGACACGGGCGACGGTGAGGCCGTGCTGCCGCGCGCCCGGCTGGTCAGCCGGGTCCGGCTCCCGCCGGCGCAGGCCCGCGAGCTCGTCGAGGCGGTGACCGACGCGGTCCGCCGCTACGAGGAGCAGTTCGGTCCGCTCCCCCGCCGCACGGACGAGCCGCGCGACCTCTGGACCGTCTAGCGGGTCAGGCGGCGGCCGACGTCGTCCGGGAGGCGGGCCGGTCCGCGTAGGGCTCGACCACGGGTGCGGCGTCGCCGGAGAAGCGTCCGGTCTGCTCCTCGTGGTAGTCGTCCTCGACGTTGACCTGCCACACGTCGTGCTGGGCGCCGTCGACGATGTTCTGCACCGACAGGATCGCGGTGAGCATCGAGTGGTCCTGGTTGTTGTAGCGGTGCATGCCGTTGCGCCCGACCGGGTGGACGTTCGGGACCTCGTCGGCGATCCAGCCGCGGATGGTGTCGAGGTTCGCGTGGTAGGCGGCGTCGTAGAACGGATACGCCTTGGGCATCCGCACCACGAAGCCGCGCTCGACCTGGTCGGGCTGGACCAGGCCGAGCTGCGCGAGCTCCTTGGTGGCCAGCGCGACGAGCTCGTCGTCGGGCAGGTTCCAGGTGTCGTCGCCCTGGAAGACGAAGTACTCCAGGCCCAGGCAGGTGCGGCCGTCCTTGACCAGGTGCGGCGACCAGGAGCCGTAGTTCTGGATGCGCCCGACCATGACCTCGGGCTCGTGGATGTAGATCCAGTTGTCGGGGAAGCCGGCGTCCTCCGGGACGACGAGCGCGACGGTGAGGTAGTCGCGGTACTTCAGGTCGCGGGCGGCGGCCTGCACGTGCGCGGGCGCCGGCGGGTCCATCGCGAGCACCAGCGACGACAGCGGCATGGTCGACACGACGTGGTCGCAGGCGTGCCGCTCGGTGGCGCCGACGTCGGTGCGGCGCGCCTCGGGCGCCCCGGCCCCGGACCCGTAGCCGCCGGTGACGACGGAGGTCACGGCGACGGCGCCGCGGCCCGGCTCGCGGTGGACGGCCTTCACCTTGGTCTCGAGCACGACCTCGCCGCCCTGCTGCGCGACGAGGTCGGCGCAGCGCTCCCACATCATCCCGGGGCCCAGGCGCGGGTACTGGAACTCCTCGATGAGCGAGGTGATGTCCTTCTGGTTGCGCTTGGGCAGCAGCGCGTTCACGACCGCGTTGAACAGCGACAGGTTCTTGATCCGCTGGGCGGCCCAGTCCGACTGCAGCTCGGTGGCCTCGCGGCCCCAGAGCTTCTCGGTGTAGGTCTTGAAGAAGATGCGGTAGAGGCGCCAGCCGAAGCGGGCCGCGACCCAGCCCTCGAAGTTGCTCTGGTCGCGCGGCGGGCGGATGCGGACGGCGACGTAGGACAGCACGCACAGCAGCGCCTCGACGAGGCCGAGGTTGCGCAGGGCGTTCGTGGCGCGCAGCGGGTAGTCGTAGAGCTTGCCGCGGTACAGGATCCGACTCATGCGCGGGCGCATCATGAAGTCCTGCTCGGGCAGGATCTCGTGCCAGAGCGCCTCGACCTCGGGGACCTTGGTGAAGAAGCGGTGCCCGCCGATGTCGAAGCGCCAGCCCTCGCGGACCGCGGTGCGGCTGATCCCGCCGACCATGGCGTCGCCCTCGAGGACGGTCGTGGGCACGCCTCGCTTGCCGAGCTCGTAGGCAGCCGTCAGACCGGCCGGGCCGGCACCGATCACGACGACGGACTCAGGCTTGGTCACGCAGGCTCCCGGGGTTGCGACACGCTCGAAGCGCGTGCCGCAGGGCACGCTGCTCCATGGTCGCTTGCCCGGTGCCCGGCCGGGCAACCGCCGCGCGTGACCCTGCCCACGGTCACGGTCCGGCAACAGGCTGCCGCAGACGCTCCTCGTGCGGCTGCCCGACTAGGCTGAGCGGGCCCGGCAGCCGTCCGCCGGGGACACCGACAGCGAGCACGGGCACGGCCGCGAGGGCACGGGCACCGAGGGCAGGGGCAGCGTGGACACCGCGACGACGGCGACGGCGCCGCCCGCCGCCCCGGCCCGGGGACCCCGTCCCGGCCTGCTGGTCACCGCCGGCGTCGGGCTGGCCCTGCTCGTCGGCGTCCTGGTGCGCCTCAGCACGCAGAGCGCGCTCTGGCTGGACGAGACGCTGTCGGTGAACATCGCCCGGGTCCCCCTCGGGCAGCTGCCCGCCGCGCTCCGCCAGGACGGGTCACCGCCGGCCTACTACGTGCTGCTGCACGGCTGGACGGCGCTGTTCGGCAGCGGCGACCTCGCCGTCCGGGCGCTCTCGGTGCTGCTGTCGCTGCTGTGCCTGCCGCTGGCCTGGCAGGCCGGGCGCCGGCTGCACTCGCCGCGCCGCCGGCTGGGCAGCCGTGCTGCTGCTGGCCAGCAGCCCGTTCGCCGTCCGCTACGCGACCGAGACCCGCATGTACAGCCTCGTGCTGCTGCTGGTGCTGCTCGGCGTGCTGGCCCTGCGTGGCGCGCTCGACGACCCGACGCCCAGCCACCTCGCGCCGGTCGCGGGCGTCGCCGCCCTGCTGGCGCTCACCCACTACTGGTCGCTGTTCCTGCTGGCCGTCGTCGGCGTCGGCCTGCTGTGGGCTGCCGTCCGGGGGCCCCGCCGGGAGGCGGCGCGGCGCTGCCTGCTCGCCCTCGGCGTCGCCGGCCTGCTGTTCCTGCCGTGGCTCCCCTCGTTCCTGTTCCAGGCCGCCCACACGGGGACGCCGTGGGCCCGCCCGCCCTCGTTCGCCGTGCTGGTGACCACGTGGACCCGCTGGTCGGGCACGGGCCTGCCCGGACAGCTGCTCGGCGTGCTGCTGCTCGTGCTCACCGCGACGGCGCCGTTCGTCCGGCCGGGGCGCAGCGCCGACGGCGCCTACGGGGTGCTGCTCCGGCTGCCCGCGCAGCGGCTGCCGCTGCTGCTGTCCGGCACCGCCGCCGGGACGCTGCTGCTCGGCACCGCCGTCACGGTGCTGCAGTCCTCCGGGTACGCGCTGCGCTACAGCGCGGTCGCGCTGGTGCCGGCCCTGCTGGCCGCCGCCGTCGGGCTGCAGGCCCTGCCGGTCCGCTTCCGCTACGGGCTGCTGGCCCTGCTGGTGCTGCTCGGCACGCTGACGACCGTCCGGGCGCCGTTCGACGACACCCGCACCCAGGCGCCCGCCACCGCCGCCGCCATCGAGGCCAGGTTGACGCCCGTCGACCTCGTCCTCTACTGCCCCGACCAGCTCGGCCCGGCGGTCGCCCGGCTGCTGCCCCCGCGCACCGACCAGCTCGTCTACCCCTCCGGCGGCCCCCCGCAGCGGGTCGACTGGGTCGACTACGCCGCCCGCAACCGGGCCGGGGACCCCGTCCGGTACGCCGCCCTGGCCCACCAGCGCACGGCCGGGGCGATCTGGCTGGTCACCGCCAAGGGCTACCGGACCTACGGCGACTCCTGCCTGCGGCTGGCCGACGCGCTGGGCCGGCAGCGCGGCGGGCGCGAGCTCGTGCAGGAGGGCCGGAAGCGGTACGACGAGCACCAGACGCTGTACCGCTTCCCGCCCCGCGCATGACAGTGCGCTGGCCCCGGGGCAGGCTCTGAGGGTGCCCGCCCCCGACGCCTCCCCCCGCTCGGCCGGCTCCCCCGCCGTGGTCGTCACCGCCGGCTGCGGCGTGCTCGGTCTGCTGGTCGCGCTCAACCCGGCGGCCTTCCCGATCGCCCTGTTCCTCGCGGCCGTGTCGCTGGCCGCCCTGCCCATGGCTCTCGGGGACCGCCCGCCGGCCCGCCTGCTGCGCTTCGCCCTCGTCGGGGCGGCGTGCGCCGTGCTGGCCCTGGTCCTGGTCCTGCTGCCGCTGCTCACCGGCGGCACGCAGCGCGACGAGCGGCGCAGCGACCCCGTCTTCACCGGCGAGGAGACGCCGAGCGTCCCGAAGCCGGCGCGCAGCCCCTCACCGGCCCCGTGACCCGGGCGCGGCCCACCTGGCAGCGGCTGGAGCAGGCCGCGGGGCGGATCAGCACGGCGGCGGTGCGGCGGATGGAGCAGCTGGCGTGGTTCCAGGCGCTGCCGGCGCCGCAGCGGGCCGACGTCGGGCTCGTCGTCCAGGCCGCCCTGGCCGTCTTCGCCGACTGGCTGCGCGACCCCGCGGGAGGCCCGCCCGCCGGCGGCGAGGTGTTCTCGGTCGCCCCGCCCGAGCTGGCCCGCCACGTGAGCCTGAAGCAGACCGTGCAGCTGATCCGCACGATGGTCGAGGTCGTCGAGGAGCACGTGCCGGCGCTGGCCGCCCCCGGGGAGGAGGCCGAGCTCGCCGAGCACGTCCTGCGCTACAGCCGCGAGGTCGCCTTCGCCGCCGCCGAGGTCTACGCCGCCGCCGCGGAGGCCAGGGGCGCCTGGGACGCCCGCGTGGAGGCCGGCGTGGTCGAGGCGCTGGTGCGCGGCTCGGCCGGCGAGCTGACCGCCTCGCGGGCGACGTCGCTGGGCTGGCCCCGGACCGACTGGGTCGTCCCCCTCGCCGCGCTGGCCGCCGACGAGCCGGCCGCGGCCGCGGCGCGGGTGCGCGCCGCCGCCCGCCACCTCGGACTGGCCGTCCTGGTGGGAGAGGCCGCCGGGGGCGTGCTCGTGGTCGCGGGCGGGAGCGGCGGGCCCGACGACGCCGTGGTCGCCCTGGCCGCCGCCCTGCCGCCCGGCCCCGTGGTCACCGGCCCGGCGGCCGAGGAGCTGCTCGGCGCCGGTCCGGCGGTCGGCGAGGCGCTGGCCGGTCTCCGGGCGGTCGCGGCCTGGCCGGACGCGCCCCGGCCCGTCCCGGCGTCGGCGCTGCTGGCCGAGCGCGCCGTCCTCGGCGACGACGTCGCGCACCGGCGGCTGCGCGAGCAGGTGTGGGAGCCCCTGGCCGCCGCCCAGGGCGACCTGCTGCCCACCTGCTCGGCGTACCTGGACAGCGGGACCTCGGTGGAGGCGACCGCGCGGGCGCTGTTCCTGCACCCGAACACCGTCCGGTACCGGTTGCGCAAGGTGGTCGACCTGATCGGCCGCGACCTGACCGCACCCCGCGACGCGCAGCAGGTCCGCCTCGCTCTCGTGCTGGGCCGTTGTGGGGAACCTCCAACGAACTGACGGGTACTCGGTCCGCGTCGCCCCCCACGAGCGGGCCCCGCCCCGGGCACCCTCGTCTCGTGCTCGTCCTCCTCGCGCCCGGTCAGGGCGCCCAGTCCCCCGGCCTGCTGCTCCCCTGGCTCGACCTGCCCGGCGCCGCCGACGACCTCGCGCGCTGGTCCGGCCTCACCGGCCTGGACCTGCTGCGGCTCGGCACCACGGCCGGCGCGGACGAGCTGCGGGACACCGCCGTCGCCCAGCCGCTGCTCACCGCGACGGCCCTGCTGTCGGCGGGCGACCTGGTCCCCGACGCCGTCTGCGGGCACAGCGTGGGCGAGCTCGCGGCGCTGGCCCTGGCCGGCGTCGTCAGCCGGGACGAGGCCGTCGTGCTGGCCGCGGCGCGGGGCCGGGCGATGGCGCGGGCCGCGGCCCTGGCTCCCACCGGCATGGCCGCTGTGCTGGGCGGGGACCCGGACGGGGTGGGCCGGGCCGCCGGCCGGCTCGGCCTGACCACCGCCACCGTCAACGTCGCCGGGCAGGTGGTGCTCGCCGGGCCGGTCGCCGCCCTCGACGCGCTCGCCGCCGACCCGCCTGCCGGCGCCCGGGTGCGCCGGCTCGACGTCGCCGGGGCCTTCCACTCCGCCGCCATGGCCCCCGCCGCCGAGGCGCTGCGCACGGCACTGGGGCAGATCGTGCCCGGTCAGCCGCGTTGCGCCGTGGTCGCCAACGCCGACGGCGAGGTCGTCCCCAGCGGTCCGGCCCTGCTGGCCCGCCTGGCCCGGCAGCTCACCGGGCCGGTGCGCTTCGACCTGTGCCTGACCCGGCTCGCCGCTCTCGGCGCCCGCACCGTCGTCGAGCTCGCCCCCGGTGGCACACTGTCGGGTCTGGCCAAGCGGGCGCTCCCCGGCGTCGACGTCGTCGCCCTGCGCAGCCCGGCCGACCTCCCGGTGCCCGCGTGAACGCCGCCCTCACCGGCGTCGGTGCTCACCGCCCGGCCCGGCGCGAGGACAACACCGCGATCGCCGCCCGCACCGGGTCGACCGACGCGTGGATCCGGGAGCGGTCGGGCATCGTCACCCGCGGCGTCGCCGGCGACGGCGAGACCGTCGCGGTCATGGCGGCGTCGGCCGGTGCCAAGGCGCTGGCCGCCGCCGGGGTCGACCCGGCCGACGTCGGCCTGGTCCTGGTCGCCACCTGCACCGTCACCCAGCTCGTGCCGAGCACCTCGGCCACGGTCGCCGACGCCCTCGGCTGCTCGGGCGCGGGCGCGGTCGACCTCGGTGCCGCCTGCGCCGGCTTCGCCTACGGCGTCGCGCTGGCCGCCGACGCCGTCCGCGGCGGCAGCGCCCGCCACGTGCTGGTGATCGGGGCGGAGCGCTTCAGCGACGTCATCGACCCGGACGACCGGACGACGGCGTTCCTGTTCGGCGACGGCGCCGGCGCCGCGGTCGTGAGCGCCGCCGACGTCGACGGGATCGGCCCGGTGGTGTGGAGCAACGACGGCGGGTCCGGGGGCGCGCTGCGCACCGAGGGGAGCCCGCCGGTGCTGCACATGGACGGCCGGGCGGTCTACCGCTGGGCCACCACCACGGTCCCGCCCCTGGCCAGGCAGGCCTGCGCCCGGGCCGGGATCGCGCTCGAGGAGCTCGCCGCCTTCGTGCCGCACCAGGCGAACCTGCGCATCACCGAGTCGATCGTGAAGAGCCTGCGCCTGCCGGAGTCCGTCGTCGTCGCCCGTGACGTCGTCGACAGCGGCAACACCAGTGCGGCCTCCGTGCCGCTCGCCCTCGCCCGGCTGCTGGAGCTCGGACAGGTGCGCCGGGGCGACCCGGCGCTCCTGCTCGGCTTCGGCGCCGGTCTCACCGCCGCCGGACAGGTCGTCCGGTGTCCCTAGACGCTCGTGAAGGAGCTCCCATGACCACCAGCACGCTCTCCGCCGACACCGTCACCGCCGGCCTCGCCGAGGTCCTGGAGGAGGTCGCCGGCACGCCCGCCGACAAGGTCGTGGCGACCGCGAAGTTCGACGCCGACCTCGACGTCGACAGCCTCACCATGGTCGAGGTCGTCGTCGCGTGCGAGGAGCGCTTCGGCATCCGCATCCCGGACGAGGCCCTCGAGCAGCTCACCACCGTCGGCGAGGCCGTCGACTACATCCTCGCCGCGGGCACGCCGTGACAGCGGTCGCCGTCACCGGGCTCGGTGCGCTCACCCCGCTCGGCCCGGACGTCGCCGCCCTCACCGAGGGGCTGCGGACCGGCCGGTCCGGGGTGCGGCTGCTGGACGACGAGCAGTTCGCCGACCAGCCGGTGCGGCTGGCCGCGACCGTGGACGTCGAGGGCCGGCTGGAGCGCCTGGAGGCCCGC
Organism: uncultured Actinomycetota bacterium; assembly: GCA_963815615.1. Lineage (GTDB taxonomy): Bacteria > Actinomycetota > Actinomycetes > Mycobacteriales > SCTD01 > RYN-122. The sequence continues at coordinate 482,583 of CAWFHF010000001.1, forward strand.
ACCCTGGACCGGGTGCAGCAGCTGGCCCTGGTCGCCGCCCGCGAGGCGTGGGCGGACGCCGGCACCCCCGAGGTCGACCCGGAGCGGCTCGCCGTCGTCGTCGGCTCGGGCATCGGCGGGGCGCTGACGATCCTGGGCCAGCACGACCGCCTGCGCGAGAAGGGCGCCCGCGCCGTCTCGCCGCACCTGGTGCCGATGCTCATGCCCAACGGCCCGGCGGCGACCGTCGGCCTCGAGCTCGGTGCGCGCGGCGGGGTGCACTGCCCGGTCAGCGCCTGCGCCTCCGGGGCCGAGGCGCTGGCGCAGGGGCTGCGGCTGCTGCGGGCCGGCCTGGCCGACGTCGCCGTCGTCGGCGGGTCCGAGGCCTGCGTGCACCCGCTGCCGATGGCCGGCTTCGCCCAGATGCGCGCGCTGTCGACCCGCCACGACGAGCCCGAGGCGGCCTCGCGCCCCTACGACAAGGGCCGCGACGGCTTCGTCCTCGGCGAGGGCGCGGGCATCCTGGTGCTGGAGACCGAGCAGCACGCCCGGAGCCGCGGCGCGCGCGTGCACGCCCTGCTCGCCGGCGCGGGCACCACCTCCGACGCCCACCACACCACCGCCCCCGACCCCTCCGGTCGCGGCGCCGCGGCCAGCGTGGTGCTGGCCCTGCAGGACGCCGGTGCCGTCGCCCAGGACGTCGGCCACGTCAACGCCCACGCCACCAGCACGCCGCTGGGCGACGTCGCGGAGGCCCGCGCCCTGGCGCTCGCCCTGGGCCCGCACCGCCCCGCCGTCACGGCGACGAAGTCCTGCACGGGCCACCTGCTCGGCGCCGCGGGCGCGGTCGAGGCGGTGGCGACCGTGGTCGCGCTGCGCGACGGCGTGGTCGCCCCGGTCCGCAACCTCGACGACCCCGACGACGACGCCGACGTCGACGCCGTCCGGCTGGTCCCGCGCCGGCTCGTGCACGCCGCCGCGCTGTCGACCAGCTTCGGCTTCGGCGGGCACGACGTGTCGCTGCTGTTCACCCGATGACGCTCACCGGCCTGGGACCCGCACCCGTGGTCGTGCAGCGGCTCACCGCCCTGCTCGACGACGCCCACCTGCTCGAGGACGCCGACGGCGTGCGCGTCGTGCAGGGCAGCGTCCGCGGCACGCCGGTGCTGGCCTTCGCCACCGACCCCACCGTCCAGGGCGGGGCCCTCGGTGAGCAGTCCTGCCGGGCGATCGCCGCGGTCACCGACCTCGCCGTGGCCCGTGGCGTCCCGGTCGTCGGTGTCTGGCACTCCGGTGGCGCCCGTCTGCGCGAGGGCGTGTCCGCGCTCGACGGCGTCGCCCGGCTGTTCGCCGCGCAGACCCGCGCCAGCGGGCGGGTGCCGCAGGTGTCCGTCGTCCTCGGGCCGGCGGCCGGGGGCGCCGCCTACGGGCCGGCCCTCACCGACGTCGTCGTGCAGGGCCCGGCCGGGCGGCTGTTCGTCACCGGCCCCGACGTCGTGCGCCGCGTGACGGGCGAGGACGTCGACGCCGACCGCCTCGGCGGGCCCGCCACCCACGGCGGGCGCAGCGGCGTCGCCCACCTCACCGCCCCCACCGACGACGAGGCGCTCTACGCGGCGCGCCGCCTGGTGCGGCTGCTCGGCGACCAGGGCGCCGTCCAGGACGCGCCGGCCGACCGCCCCGACCCCGGGCCGCTCGTGCCCGGCGAGCCGCGCCGCTCCTACGACGTCCGCGCGGTCGTGCGCGCGCTGCTGGACGCCGGGTCGGTCCTGGAGCTGCACGCCGGCTGGGCGCGCAACGCCGTCACGGCCCTCGGCCGCCTGGGGGGCCGGACGGTCGGCGTCGTCGCCAACGACCCGCAGACCCTCGCCGGCTGCCTGGACGCGGACACCGGCGACAAGACCGGGCGCTTCGTGCAGTGGTGCGACAGCCTCGGCGTCCCGCTGGTGTTCCTCGTCGACGTCCCCGGCTACCTGCCCGGCGTCGCGCAGGAGGACGACGGGGTGCTGCGCCGCGGCGCCAAGCTGCTGCACGCCTACGCTGCCGCCTCCGTGCCGCGGCTGACCGTCGTGCTGCGCAAGTCCTTCGGCGGCGCGTTCATCGCGATGGGCAGCAAGGGCCTGGGGGCCGACCGGGTGTTCGCCTGGCCGGGGGCGCAGGTCGACGTCATGGGGGCCAGCGCCGCCGTCGAGGTGCTGCACCGGCGCGAGCTCGCCGCCGAGCGCGACCCCGCCGAGCGGGCCCGCCTGGTGCTGCGGCTGGCAGCCCGGCACGAGGCGACGACCGGCGGGCTCGCCCGGGCCCTCGCCTGCGGCGCGGTCGACCGCGTCGTGGAGCCGGCGCAGACCCGCACCGTGCTGCTGGAGGCGCTGCGGACGCTCGGCGACCGGCGCGGCACGCACCGCAACGGCCCGCTGTGACGGCCCTGCTCGCCGCCGACCGCGTGGGCGGGGTGGCCGTCGACGTCGTCGGGTCGGGTGCCCCCGTCACGGTGTTCGCCCACGGCCTGGGGGGCTCGTCGGCCGAGACCCGGCCGCTGGCGGCCCGGCTGTCGGGCACCCGGGTGCTGCTGACCTTCCGCGGGCACGGCCGCAGCGACGCCCTGCCCGGCGGCTGGGACTACGACGGGCTCGCCGCGGACCTGCTGGCCGTCGCGGACGCCACCGGGGCCGACCGCGCGTGCGGCCTGTCGCTGGGCGCGGGCGCGCTGCTGCGCCTGCTGGCCGGGCGGCCCGACCGCTTCGCCCGCGTGGCGCTGGTCCTGCCCGCCGCGCTGGACGCCGCGCGCCCCGACGGCGCCACCGCCCGGGTCCGCCTGCTCGGCGACGCCATCGACCGGCGGGACGTCGCCGCCGTGGCCGCCCTGCTGCTGGCCGAGGTGCCGCCGGTGTGGCGCGAGCGGCGGGGCGTGTCCGCGCTGCTCACCCGCCGGGCGGCCCAGCTCTGCGACCGTCCCGCACCGCGGCCCGCCTCCGCCGACCGGCCGGTGGCCGACCGCCGGGTGCTCGCGGCGGTCACCGCCCCCGCCCTCGTGCTGGCCCAGCGCGAGGACCCCCTGCACAGCACCGACGTCGCGCGCGACGTCGCCACCTGCCTGCGCGCCGACCTGCGCGTGCTGCCCCCCGCCGGCGTCTTCTGGACCGCGGCCCGCGACGCGCAGGACGCCCTCGCCGACCACCTCACCCCGCCCGGAGGCCCCGCGTGATGCTCGACGGCAAGCGCCTGCTCGTGACCGGCGTGCTCACCCCGTCCTCGCTCGCCTTCCCCGTCGCCCGGCTGGCCGCCGAGCAGGGGGCGCAGGTCGTCCTCACCGGCTTCGGGCGCTCGCTGTCGCTGACCCGGCGGATCGCCCGCCGGCTTCCGGGTGAGCCGCCCGTCGTGGAGCTCGACGTGCAGTCGCCCGACGACCTCGCCTCGCTCGCGGACCGGGTCGGCGCCCACGTCGACGGTCTGGACGGGGTGCTGCACGCGATCGGCTTCGCGCCGGCCGCCGCCCTCGGCAGCGGGGTGCTCGGCACCAGCTGGCAGGACGTCGGGACCGCGCTGCACGTCAGCACCTGGTCCTACCCGGCGCTCGCGCACGCCTGCCTGCCGCTGCTGCGGCCGGGCGCCTCCGTCGTCGGGCTGGACTTCGACGCGCGGGTCGCCTGGCCGGCCTACGACTGGATGGGCGTCGCGAAGGCCGGCCTGGAGTCGGCGAACCGCTACCTCGCCCGCGACCTCGGGCGCGCACGGCGTCCGGGCCAACCTCGTGGCCGCGGGCCCGCTGCGCACGATGGCCGCCAAGGGGATCCCCGGCTTCGACGGCTTCGAGCAGGCGTGGAAGGGACGCGCACCGCTCGGCTGGGACGTCACCGACCCCGAGCCGGTGGCGCGCACCGTCGTCGCCCTGCTGTCGGACTGGTTCCCCGCGACGACGGGGACGGTCGTGTACGCCGACGGCGGGTTCAGCGCCGTCGGCGTGTAGGTCGCACGGGCGGCAGAGCGTCAGACGACGCGGACGTCCAGCCGGTGGTAGCCGGTGGCGCCGTCGGGGGCGACGTCCTGCACCTCGGCGGTCTGCACGTCGCCGAGCCGGTCGGTGGCCCGCACCTCGAGCAGGTGCTCGCCCGGCGTCGCCGGCCAGGTCCAGCGCCACTGCCGCCAGGTGTCCTGGCTGAGCGCGCCGCCGAGGTCGGCCTCCTGCCAGGGCCCGCCGTCGACGCGCACCTGCACCTGCACGATGCCCCGGCCCGGACCGGGCGCCCACGCGACCCCGGCGACGACGACCGGGCCGGCCGGCACGTCACGGTCGCCGCGGGGCACGTCGATGCGCGACATCGTCTTGACCGGCCCGAGCTTGGACCAGCCGCGCGGGATCCAGTAGCCGTCGACGGACAGCCGGGTGAGCTCCAGGGCGGCCAGCCACTTGGTCGCGCTGACGTAGCCGTACAGCCCGGGGACGACGAGGCGCGCCGGGAAGCCGTGCACGACCGGGAGCGGCTCGCCGTTCATGGCGACGGCGACCAGCGCGGGCCGGCCGTCCATCGCGATCGACAGCGGGAACCCGGCCGTGAAGCCGTCGACCGAGCGGCCGACCACCTGCTCGGCGCGCGGCTGCACGCCTGCGGCCATGAGCACGTCGCGCAGCAGCACGCCCTGCCAGCGGGCCGTGCCGACGAGGTCGCCGCCGACCTCGTTGCTGACGCAGGACATCGTGATGTCGGCCTCGACCTGCGGCAGGGCCATGAGGGCGTCGTAGGTCAGCGTGTAGGGCCGGTCGACGAGCCCGGTGACCTGCAGCGACCAGTCGCGCGGGTCGACCTGCGGGACGGCGAGCGCCGTGTCGATCCGGTAGAAGACCTCGTTCGGCGTGAGGACGGCGGGCATCCCGGGGACGCCGAGGTCGGCCGCGGCGAGGTCTCCCGGGGCCTGCCGGACGGGGACGGGCAGGCCGACGGCCGCGCGCAGGGCGCCGACCTGGGCGCGCCGGGCGAGGTAGCGGACCACCCCGCCCGCCCCGACGACGGCGATGCCGGTGGCCGCTGCCCGGGTCAGGAAGGCGCGCCGGCCGGGCCCGTCGACGACGGGCGGGCGCAGCCAGCGCAGCAGCGGCAGGGCGACGGCGAGCAGGACGGCCGGCACGAGGACGGCCCCGGGACCGGCCCCCGGCGTGGTCAGCTCGGCCACCAGGACGACGGCCGCGAGCCCGGCGACCAGGCCGTCGGCGGCGGCCGGGCGGCGCACGGCGAGCAGCCCGCCGTAGGAGGACAGCAGGGCGACCACGAGCAGGACCCCGAGGATCAGCAGCGGCTTGTCGGCCCGCCCGACCGTCTCGATCGCGGGGCGGCTGACCCCGCCGGGCGACAGCGCGACCACCCGGCCGGCCACCGCGAGGACCGGGCCCGCGGCTCCCGGCACCAGGCGGCCGACGACCTCGGCCGCCGCCAGCGCGCCCGCCCCGGCGAGCAGGCCGCCCAGCCGGGCCGAGGCCTGCGACGGCGCCGCGGTCCTCAGCACGGGGCGACGCTGCCGGTGGACCGTGCGTTCGCGGCCATCGTCGTCAGGCGTTCGGCCAGGGCGGTGAGGCGTGTCGGCGCGCAGGCGGTAGACGTGCACCCGCTCGCACACCGTGCGCTCCACCAGGCCGGCCTCGCGCAGCACCTTGAGGTGGTGGCTCAGCAGCGGCTGCGACAGCCCGAGCCGGGCGGTCAGCTGGCGCTGGGTGAGCTGCTCGTGCTCCAGCAGCCGCACGAGGTCGCGCCGGCGCGGCTCCGCCAGCACCGCCAGCAGCTCCTCCAGCCCGGGCGTCGACGTGGGCTCGGCGACGTCGTCCTCGAGCGGCGGCTGCAGCAGGCCGCGCACGATCCCGCGGTGCGGCTCGGCGAGGGCCTCGAGCATCTGGTCGGCGTCGGGCCGGGCGGGGGTCATGCGGGCCGCAGCGCGTCGCGCAGCGCCTCGAGCGCGGCGGGGACCGCGGCGTACCAGACGTTCGTGCCGCGCTTCTCGCTGGTGACCAGGCCGGCCTCGCGCAGCACCCTGAGGTGGTGGCTGACGGTGGGCTGGCTCCTGCCGGCCGGGGCGACCAGGTCGCAGGCGCACACCGCCCCGCCGTCGGCGGTGGCCAGCAGCGACAGCAGCCGGAGCCGCACCGGGTCGGCGAGGGCCGAGAACCGGCGGGCCAGCTCGGCGGCGGCGGCGTCCTCGAGGACGTCGGCCTGCAGCGGGGGGCACCACGGGGTGACGTCGGGCAGGGCGAGCACGGGGGTCGTCAGGGGGTCCTCCTCATCGACGTCCCTCGATGCTAGGCCGCGTTGCCGGGAGGGCGCCCGCTCAGCCGGCGGGCGTCCCTGCCCTCGGACGGCCCGGGCTCAGCAGGGCCGCAGCCGCACGAGGTCGCGGTCGAGCTCCTGCGTGCTGGTCACGCCGAGCAGCGCCAGGGTGCGGCGGTAGTCGTCGAGGAGCAGGCCGAGCAGGTGGTCGACCCCGCGCTCGCCGGCGGCCATGAGGGCGTAGAGGTAGGGCCGCGCGACGAAGACGGCCTGCGCGCCGAGGGCGACCGCGGCGGCGACGTCCGCGCCCGAGCGCACGCCCCCGTCGAGGTAGACCTCCGCGTCGCCCCCCACGGCGTCGACGACGTCGGGCAGCAGCTCCAGCGGCGTCGTGGCGCGGTCGAGCTGGCGGCCGCCGTGGTTGGAGACGACCACGCCGTCGGCCCCGGCCGCGACGGCGGCCTTCGCGTCGTCGACGCGCTGCAGGCCCTTCACGACCACGGGGCCGTCCCACTCCGCGCGCAGCCAGCGGACGTCGTCGAACGTGGCCGACGGGTCGAAGACCGTGTTGATGATGCTCATCAGGTCCTCCGCGGGACCGAGCGACTCGAAGGCCAGCGGCTCGGTGCTGAGGGCGTCGAACAGCCAGCGGGGCTTGCGGGCCATGTCGACCAGGGTGCGGGCGGACAGGGTCGGCGGCATGGTCAGGCCGTTGCGGACGTCCCGCAGCCGCGCCCCGGCGACGGGGACGTCGACCGTCAGCACGAGCGTCCGGTAGCCGCAGGCCCGGGCCCGGCTCGAGCAGCTCGCGGCTGCGCCCGCGGTCCTTCCAGAGGTAGAGCTGGAACCAGCGGTCGGCGTCGGGGGCGTGCGGCAGCTCCTCGACGCGAGGTCGTGCCCATCGTCGACAGCGTGTACGGGACGCCGGCCCGGGCGGCGGCGCGGGCCACGGCCGGCTCGCCCTCGGCCCGCATCATCCGGGTGAAGCCGGTCGGGCCGAGCACGAGCGGGAGGCCGACCGGCTGCCCGAGCACGCGTCGTCGCCGGTGTCGACGCCGCTGACGTCGCGCATCACGTGCGGACGGAACTCGACCCGGTCGAAGGCGTCGGTGGCGCGGCCGGCGGAGGTCTCGCGCTCGGCCGCGCCGGAGACGTACTCGAAGACCGAGCGCGGCGTGCGGCGGCGGGCCATCGCGGCGAGGTCGTCCACGGTCCGCGCCCGGCTCAAGGCGTCCGTCCTCTGCCGGCGCAGGCTCGGCTCGAGCATCCGGGACAGCTCGCTCGGGCGGGGGAACCGTCGTGCGACGCGCGTCATGCCCAGGACGGTACGAGCGGGAACGCGCTCGTGCACCTGTCTGCGGTGTCGCCCGGGCGCGCCCCACGCGGTGGGAGGCTCGGCCGGTGACCTCCGACGTCCTCGCCCTGACCGCGCGCTTCGCCGACGTGTACACGGCCTTCAACCGCCGCGACGTCGACGCGCTGCTCGTCCAGATGACCGAGGACGTGCTCTGGCCGAACGGCTGGGAGGGCGGCGACGTGCACGGCCAGGAGCAGGTGCGGGCCTACTGGGAGCGTCAGTGGGCGCAGATCGACCCGACCGTGCAGCCGGTCGCCCTGCACGTCGAGCCCGACGGCACGGTCGCCGTCCGGGTGCGCCAGACCGTGCGGACGCTCGACGGCGCCCTGCTGTCCGAGGGCGAGGTGGTGCACGCGTACACGCTGGAGGGCGACCTCGTCGCGGCGATGCGCATCAGGGGTTGAGCGAGGGTGCCTTGCCCGCCGGTCAGGCGCTCTCGCCCGGCCCTCGCCAGCGCCGTCAGCCGGCTGACCGCCCGCAGGTACTTCTTGCGGTAGCCGCCCGCGAGCAGCTCGTCGGGGAACAGCGCGTCCAGCGGCACCCCGCTGGTGACCAGCGGGACGTCGCGGTCGTAGAGCCGGTCGGCGAGCACCACGAGGCGCAGCGCCGCGGCCTGGTCGGTCACCGGCGCGACGCCGCGACAGGCAGACCAGCGCGACGCCGTCGACGAGCGCGCCGTAGCGGGAGGGGTGCAGCGGGGCCAGGTGCTGCAGCAGCGCGGGGAAGTCGTCGCAGGACGCGCCCGGCGCCTGCGGCCCGCGTCCTGCAGGACGGCGTCGTCGACGCGGGCGCGGGCGGCGGCGGGCAGGCCGCGGTGCCGGTAGTCCTCGCCGTCGACGCGCACCGGCTCGAAGTGCGCCGACAGCCCCTGGATCTCGCGCAGGAAGTCCTGCGCGGCGAAGCGGCCCTCGCCGAGCGAGCCGGGCAGCGTGTTCGAGGTCGCCGCGACGCGGACGCCGGCGTCGACGAGCTTGCCGAGCAGGGTCGAGACGAGGACGGTGTCGCCGGGGTCGTCGAGCTCGAACTCGTCGATGGCCAGCAGCCGGTGGCCGGACAGCGCCTCGACGGTGCTGCGGCGAAGCCGAGCGCCCCGACGAGGTGGGTGAGCTCGACGAAGGTGCCGTAGGCGCGGGGCTCCGGGGCGACGTGCCACAGCGACGGTGAGCAGGTGGGTCTTGCCGACGCCGAAGCCGCCGTCGAGGTAGACGCCGGGCCGGCCCTCGGGGGCGCGGCCCGCCCGAACAGCCGCTTCGGCGGCGGCTCCAGCGTCGTGGCGAACCGCTGCAGCACCTCGACGGCCGCGCGCCTGCGACGGCTGGGCCGGGTCGGGGCACGTAGGTCGAGAAGCGCGCGTCGTCGAAGCGCGGCGGCGGGACCAGCGCCGCGACCAGCGACTCCGGCGGGACGACGGGCTCGCGGTCGACGAGGCGAGAGCGGCACGGGCACGAGCGGGCAGCGCTAGGAGTCGCGTGCCGCCCTCGGCGTTGCCGCCGCTGCCCTGCGCGAGGTCGTCTGGTCGTCCGGCGCGGTCGTCTCCTCGTCGGCCGTGCCGGTGCCGCCGGGGTCGCCGTAGGTGGTGCCCGGGGCCGTCCTCGCCGGGCGAGAACTGGTCGGCGGTCTTGCCGGTGGCCGACAGGCCGGCGCCCTGCAGGGCGGGGTCGGGGGTGCTCATGCGTCGTCGCTCATGCCCGGCTCCGGCGCCGCGCGCACCCGGCACGCTGCACCTAGGGTGCGCGCGCATGACCGCCCCCTGCCGGAGCAGACCCGTCCGTCGTCGGCCCCTACCTCGCCTCCGCCCTCGGACGACGCCGGCTGGCGCGAGTGCACGACCACGCTCATCGCCGGCGGCAAGTCGAACCTGACCTACCGGGTCGACAGCCCGGCCGGCTCGCGTCGTGCTGCGCCGCCAGCCGCTCGGCCACGTCCTGCCGACGGCGCACGACATGGTCCGCGAGCACACGGTGATGATCGGCGCTCGCCGGCACCGCCGTGCCGGTGCCGCGGACGCTGCACCTGTGCACCGACGCCGACGGTGCTCGGCGGGCCAGTTCTACGTGATGGAGCGCGTCGAGGGCCACGTCTGCCGCGAGGACCTGCCGCCCGGCTACGCCGACACCCCGCAGCAGCGCGCGGGCCGTCGGCGAGGGCCTGGTGTCGACGCTCGCCGACCTGCACGGCGTCGACCCGGCGTCGGTCGGGCTCGGCGGAGTTCGGCCGGCCGGAGGGCTACCTCGAGCGGCAGGTCCGCCGCTGGGGCAAGCAGTGGGACGCGACCCGGATCGAGGGCGTCGAGGGGCTCGACCCGCTGGCCGCGGACCTCGCCGCGTCGGTGCCGAGCGAGCGAGCGCGTCGAGCATCGTCCACGGCGACTACCGGCTCGACAACACGATGCTGCACCCCACCGAGCCGGGCCGGATCGCGGCCGTCCTCGACTGGGAGATGAGCACGCTCGGCGACCCGCTCGCCGACCTCGGCATCCTGCTCGTCTACTGGACCCAGGCCGACGACGGCGACGAGCGCGACATGGGCGCCGTCGTGAAGAGCGCGACCGCGCTGGAGGGCTTCCCGACCCGGGCGCGAGGTCGCCGACCTGTACGCGGCCCGCACCGGCCTGGACCTCGCCGCGCTGCCGTGGGCGGTGTCGTTCGGCTTCTTCAAGCTCGCCGTCGTCTGCGCCGGCATCGTCGCGCGGGTGCGCGGCGGGGCGATGGTCGGCGACGGCTTCGCCGGCATCGAGGAGCGGATCGCCCCGCTCGTCGAGCTCGGCCGCGCGACGCTGGCCGACCAGAAGGTGCACTGAGCGGGAGACCGTGGAGCGGCCCGGCGAGGACGACCTCGCGCTCGTCGGGCAGGCCGTCAGCGCGCTGCGCCGCGGGCGGGGCGAGCCCTCCGACGGCCGCGGCGGCCCGCACCGACGACGGCGAGGTCGTCGTCGCGCTCGGGCTCCGGGACTTCGTCTGCGCGCGAGGCCGCCGTCGTCGCCGCGGTGCTGGCGACGGGGCGGCGGCTCGAGACCCTCGCGACGGTCCGGCACGTCAGCGCCGACGCCACCCGCGTCGTGGCGCCGTGCCCGTCCTGCCGCGCCCTGCTGCAGCGGCCGGCGCCGGCGGTGCGGGTGGTGCACCTCGCCGAGGGCCTGCGGGTCAGCCGGGTGGGGTCACTGCCCTAGCGGCGAGGTCGTGCGCGGGCCGGCCGGCGTCGCGGCCCTGCTGCTCGAAGCGGGTGACCGGCCGGGGCGGCGGCCGGGACGGGCTCCAGGCCGGGGCAGTCGGCGAGCACCTGGGCGACCTGCGCGGCGTACGGCGCCCAGTCGGTGGCGACGTGCAGCAGCCCGCCGGGCCGCAGCCGGTCGGCGACGAGGGCGGCGAAGGCGTCGTCGACGAGGCGGCGCTTCTTGTGGCGCGCCTTGGGCCAGGGGTCGGGGAAGAACACCCGGACGACGTCGAGGCTGCCCGGGGGCGAGCACGTCGGCGAGCACGGCCAGGCCGTCGGCGTGCAGCACCCGCACGTTGGCGAGCCCGGCCTGCTCGACGCGGCGCAGCAGCGCGCCCTGGCCGGGGACGTGCAGCTCGCAGGCCAGCACGTCGCGCTCGGGCTCGGCCGCCGCGAGCGCCGCGGTCGCCTCCCCCATGCCGGAGCCGATCTCGAGCACGAGCGGGGCGGTGCGGCCGAACAGCGCGGGCGGGTCGAGCGGCATCGCCTCGACGCCGAAGCGCGGCCACAGCCGGTCGCGGGCGCTCGCCTGCCCGGGGGTGGTGCGGCCGCGCCGCTTGGTGGTCCGCGCCCCCGGACGTGCAGGAGCCGTCACCGGGCGCGGCGGCGGACCGACAGCGCCCAGAGCACCAGCGGCACCTGCAGGGGCAGGCGCAGCAGGGCGACCGTCCGCTCGGTGCCCTCGGCCTGCAGGGCGTGCTGCACGTTGGCCGGGAAGACGGCGACGAACAGCAGCGCGGCGGCCAGCGCGCCCCGCTCCCGCGTCCGCGGGGCCAGGACCGCGCCGGCGACGCCGAGCTCGGCGACGCCGCTGGCGTACGTCCACAGCCGGGGGGGCGGCAGCACCGCCGGCACGATCTGGTCGAAGAAGCCGGGCGTGACGAAGTGCAGCACCCCCGCGCCCGCCGAGCAGCGAGCCCAGCAGGACGGCGGACGACGGGGCGCTTCACGCCGACAGTGCTGACGGCCGGCGCGGACCGCCTGCACCACCCGGTCGACGTCGACGTCGGCCAGTGCAGGCGGGCGCGCCGCCGGTCAGCGGGCAGCGCGCCGACCACCAGCACTCCTGCTCGGTGATCGCGGTGGGCCGGCGGACCTCGCAGCCGGGCAGGCCCTGCAGCCCGACGTGGCCCTGCTCGGGGCGCTGGCCGTAGCGGGCGGCGAGGGTCGGCCCGAACAGCCCGACCGTGCGGGCGCCGGCGGCCGCGGCGAGCCGCACCGGCCCGGTGTCGGCCCCGACGACGACGCCGCCGCGGGCGGCCACGCCCGCCGCCAGCGAGGCCAGGCCGCGCAGCGCCCGGGCCGGCAGGACGCGCGCGCCGGTGTCGTGCGCGGCCGTGCCGGAGGGCCCGGCCAGGGCGGCGACGTCGAGGCCGGGCGAGCGGCGCGGACCAGGGCCGGCCAGCCGGGCCAGCGCTTCACGGGCATGCCGGCGTCGGGCAGCAGCAGGACGTCGGGGGCGTCGCGGTCGGGGACGGCGGCGACGCGGCGGCGGCAGGGCGGCGAGCTCCGGGCGCACCCAGCCGTCGCTGCACGAGCAGCGACAGGAAGCGGCGGTCGACCAGCTCGTCCGGCGGCGGCACGCCGCCACAGGTCGCCGACCACCTCGGGCACGCGCGCGGCGAGCAGGGCGGCGATGCCGTCGTAGGTCGTCGTCGTGACGGCGCGGTCGTAGCGGCGCGCGGCCAGGGCCTGCTCGACGGCGCGGCGCGGGGCGCCGTCGCGGTGGTCGGAGGTGGTGGTGACGGAGGCGACCAGCGGGTCGCCCGCCGAGCAGCTCGCCGCCCGGGTCGAAGGTCAGCACGTGCACGCGGTGGCCGGACCGGGCGAGCGCGTGCACCGCGGGCAGGGCCAGCAGCAGGTCGCCGAAGCCGCCGAGCAGCTCGACGAACAGCAGGTCAGACACCCGGCGTAGACCTCGGCGTGGGCCTTCGGCGGCGGCGTCCCAGGCGTGGGCGTCGGCGAGCGCGCGGGCGGCGGGGCGCGGTCCCTCGGCCAGGGCGCGGCCGCAGGTTGTCGGCCAGCACCTCGCTCTCGCGCACCGGCCCGAGCCAGCCGGCGGCCTCCAGCTCGGGCGACGTGCCCTCGCCGCGGGTGCCGACGAGCGGCAGGTCGTGGTCGAGCACGGCCAGCAGCGAGCCGCTCTTGGTGGTCAGGCCGTGCGGTGAAGGGCAGCGCCGCGACGTCGGCCGCCTGCAGCAGCGCCGACACCTCCGCGGCCTCGACCCAGCCGGTGATCCGCACGACGTCGTCGAGCCCGAGCGCGGCGACCTGGCCGCGCACCTCGGCCTCGAAGTCGCGCGCCTCCTGCCCGGGCAGCGCGAGGCTGTCGAAGCCGCCGGCGACCACGAGGTGCAGGTCGGGGTGGGTGCTCGCGCGCAGCGCGGCGACGGCGCCGAGCAGCCAGCGCACGCCCTTCACCGGGTGCACGAAGCCGAAGAAGACGACGACGGGGGCCCGGTCGGGCAGCCCGTGGCGCCGCCGGACCTCGGCCCGGTCGGCGGGCACCCGGTCGACGTTCGGCCCGATCGGCACCAGCCGCGGCGTCCGGCCGGTGCGCGCCCGGACCGTCTGCGCGTGGGCGCCGTTGGTCACCACGACCGCCCGCGACGCCGGCACCAGGCGCAGCGTCTCGCGGTCCCACAGCCCGGTGCGCTCGACGGCCCTCCAGGCGGCGTCCGGCACCCGCGGCGGCCAGGACCACCAGCCGTACTCGTGCAGCGTCGTCACGACCGGCGCGCGCACCAGGTGCGGCAGCAGCCCGACGCCGGGCCGGTAGCCGTAGGCCGACGGCGCGAACTGCACGTGCACGACGTCGGGCGCGAGGGCCTCCAGCTCGCGGGCGGCGGCGCGGACCCGCCCGCCGGCCTCGACGACGACGGCCTCGACGCCCTGGGCGGGCAGGGCGGCGGCGAGCCGGTGCACGTAGTCGGCGACGCCGTCGCGCCGCGGCTCGTCACGTCCCAGGACCAGTGCCACCTCCACGGTCCGGCCCCTTCCCCGCTTCCAGCCAGCGCACCGCCGCAGCCCAGGCCGGGCTCTGCGGGTCGATCGGGTCGCGGTGCCCGCCCGCGGTCTCGACCAGCGGCACGCCGGTCTGCGCGCACCAGGTCCGCGAGCGGATGACCGGCACGGTCTCGTCCCGCACGGGGTGGACCACCAGCGCGGGGACGCCGGGGGCGCCGGCCCGCAGCGGGTCGGCCTGCTCCCACCGCTCGGGGACCTGCTCGGCGCTGCCCCCGAGGAGCTGCTCGGCGTGCACGCGGGCCCGCTGCAGGTCGGTGACCGGGGCGAGGGCCACCACCCTGCGGGCGACCACCCTCGGCTCGGCCCCCACGGCGCCGGGCGGCAGCAGCGGGCGGCGGGCGGCCCACAGGGCCAGCTGCCCGCCCGCGCTGTGCCCGACGAGGTCGACCCGGCCGAGGTCCAGCGGCGCGTCCACGCCGGCGAGCGCGTCGAGGCCGTCCGCGACGTCGGTGAACGTGGCGGGCCACCCGCCGCCCCCGCCCCGGCCGGTGCCGAGCCGGCGGTACTCGAGGTTCCAGGCGGCCCAGCCGCGGCGGGCCAGGTCACGGGCCAGGGGCCGGCAGACGAGCTTGCCGTAGCGGGTCTGCCAGTAGCCGCCGTGCAGCACGACGGCCACCGGGTGCGGCCCGGGCCCCTCCGGCAGGTGCAGCTCGGCGACCTGCGACGGGTCCTTCCCGAAGCGGACGGTCCGCGGCCGGGTCAGCAGCGACAGGGCGATCCGCAGGGGCAGCTCCACGGAGGGCGACCGTACGGCCTGCTCAGGCCCGCGCGAGGACCCGGCCGAGCACCTCCTCCAGCGCCTCCAGCCGCAGCGGCTTGGCCAGGAAGTCGTCCATGCCGGCCGCCAGGCACGAGGCGCGGTCCTCCACCAGCGCCGACGCCGTCAGGGCCACCACCGGGACGCCCGACAGCGGCGACGGCAGGGCCCGGATGCGTGCCGTCGCGCCGAACCCGTCGAGCACCGGCATCTGGCAGTCCATGAGCACCAGGTCGTAGCCGCCCTGCTCCAGCATCCGCACGGCCTGCTCGCCGTCGGCGGCGACGTCGGCGTCGTAGCCGGCCAGCTGCAGCAGCTCGACGACGACCAGCTGGTTGACCGGGCTGTCCTCGGCCACCAGCAGGCGGCGTCGGGGCAGGGGCGCCCGCGCGACGACCGGCTCCGGTGCCGCGCGGTGCTCGCCGCGGGCAAGCACGAGGCGCACGGAGACGGCGCAGCCCCGGCCCGGCTCGCTGGTCAAGGTCAGCTCCCCGCCGAGCAGGGCGACGAGGCGGCTGCTGAGGGCCAGTCCCAGCCCGGTGCCGCCGTGCCTGCGGGTGGAGGAGGTGTCGGCCTGGGCGAACGGCTCGAACAGCCGCTCCCGGTCGGCGTCGGCGATGCCCGGGCCGGTGTCGCGGACGGTGAGCCGCAGCGGCACGCCGTCGGCGTCGGGCGGCCCGTCGAGCGCCACGTCCAGCACGACCGAGCCGGTCGCGGTGAACTTGACCGCGTTGCCGACCAGGCCGGTGAGCACCTGGCGCAGCCGCGGCCCGTCGGTGCGCACGACAGGCGGTACGCCCTTCCCGACGACGACGTCCAGCGTCAGCCCCTTGAGGGCGGCGGCCGGGCCGAACAGGGCGACGGCCTCGGCCGCGAGTCCGGCGACCTCGACGTCTGCCGTCTCCACCACCAGCTCGCCCGCCTCGAGCCGGCTGAAGTCCAGGACGTCGTCGACGACGCGGGCCAGTGCCTCGGCGGACGCGGCGAGGGTGTCGACGTAGAGCCGCTGCCGCGGGTCGAGGTCGGTCGCGCGCAGCAGGGTGGCCATCCCGACGACGCCGTGCAGCGGGGTGCGCACCTCGTGGCTGGTGTTGGCGACGAAGGCCGACTTGAGCCGGGCGGCGCTGAGGGCCTCGTCGCGGGCGCGGGCCAGGGACGCCTCGTGCTCGCAGCGCGCGGTCACGTCGCGCACCAGCGTCGAGTGCACGGTCCGGCCGGCGCTCACGGTGGTCCAGGTGGTCAGCTCGGCGGCGAAGACGGTGCCGTCGCGGCGCCGCTGGTGCACCTCGACCACCTCCCGGCCCCCCTCGTCGGGGGTGCGCCGCAGGTGCGCGGCGAAGGCGGGCAGGTCGCCCTCCAGGACGACGAGGTCGGCCAGGTCGCGCCCCAGGGCCGCCGAGGCCGTCCAGCCGTACAGCTCCTCGGCGCGGCGGTCCCACGCGCAGACCCGTCCGGCGTCGTCCATCGCGACGAAGGCGTCGCCGACCTCGCGCAGCACCGCGGAGGCCCGCTCCTGCCGGGCGGCCGAGCGGCGGCGCCCGGCGGCGTGCCGCAGCAGCACCCCGGCCAGCGGCAGCTGGGCGGCGAGCACCAGCAGCACGAGCCGGACGGCGGTCATGGGTGGACTGTCGGGCGTCCGGCACCGGCGTCGCAGCCGATCGGCGCACAACCGCCGCTCCGGGCCAGCGCGCCCGGTCCTCCCCCACCCTCGCGGGCTGGCCCGACGGGCCCAGGTGCCGCCTGACCCGGCCCGGCCCACCACGGCCCGGGCCAGACTGGGGGCATGGACCTGCCGGTGATGCCGCCCGTGAAGCCGATGCTCGCCAAGAGCGTCCCGGGCGTCCCCGAGGGCGAGTACCTGTACGAGCCCAAGTGGGACGGCTTCCGCTGCGTGGTGTTCCGCGACGGCGACGAGGTCGAGCTGGGCAGCCGCAACGAGAAGCCGCTCACCCGGTACTTCCCCGAGGTGGTGGCGGCCGTGAAGGAGTCGCTGCCGCCGCGGTGCGTCGTCGACGGGGAGATCGTCATCGTGACGGGCGACCGGCTGGACTTCGAGGCGCTGCTGCAGCGCATCCACCCCGCCGCCAGCCGGGTGACCAAGCTGTCGCTGGAGACGCCGGCGTCGTTCGTCGCCTTCGACCTGCTCGCCCTCGGCGACGACGACCTGACCGGCCGCTCCCAGGCCGAGCGGCGGGTGCTGCTGGAGCAGGCGCTCGCGGACGCCCGGCCGCCGGTGCACCTCACCCCGGTGTCGGCCGACCCGGCCGTCGCCCGCGACTGGTTCGAGGTCTTCGAGGGGGCGGGCCTGGACGGCGTCATCGCCAAGCCCGCGGGCCAGACCTACCAGCAGGACAAGCGCGTGATGGCCAAGGTCAAGCACGCCCGCACCGCGGACGTCGTCGTCGCGGGGTACCGGCTGCACAAGAGCGGGCCGGTCGTCGGCTCCCTGGTGCTCGGGCTGCACGACGACGAGGGCCGGCTGCAGCACGTCGGCGTGGCGGCGTCGTTCACGATGGCCCGGCGCAAGGAGCTGCTGGACGAGCTGGCGCCCTACGTCACCGACGGCCCGCACCCGTGGGTGGGCGACGCCGTCCCCGAGCGGCACCCGGGGCAGTCGGCGGGCAGCCGGTGGAACAGCGGCAAGGACCTCGGCTTCGTGCCGCTGCGCCCCGAGCTGGTCGCCGAGGTCGGCTACGACGCCATGGAGGGCACCCGCTTCCGCCACACCGCGCAGTTCAAGCACTGGCGGCCCGACCGCGACGCCGCCTCCTGCACCTACGAGCAGCTCGACCGGCCGGTCCGCTACGACCTCGCCGAGGTGCTGTCGACCCCCGGCGACGGCGCGTGAGCGCGACGCTCGTCGCCGGCGGGGTCACCGTCGTCCGCGGGCCCGCGCTCGTGCTGTCGGACGTGTCCCTGACCGTCGCCCCCGGGACGCGGCTCGGCGTCGTCGGGCCGAACGGCGTCGGCAAGTCGACGCTGCTGGGCGCCCTCGCCGGGGCCGTGGACCTCGACGAGGGGTCGGTGGCGCTGGCTCCCCCGACGGCGACCGTCGGGCTGCTGCCGCAGGAGCCGGACCGGCGCCCGGGAGAGACGCTCGCGGCCTTCCTCGGCCGGCGCACCGGCGTCACCGCGGCGCAGGCCACGCTCGACGCCGCCACCGAGGCGCTGACCACCGGGCAGGAGGGGCCGGACTACAGCGAGGCGCTGGAGCGCTGGCTCGACCTCGGCGGCGCCGACCTCGAGGCCCGCGCCGAGGAGGTCTGCGAGGACCTCGGGCTGCCCGCCGACCTGCTCGACGCCGAGACCGTCACCCTGTCCGGCGGGCAGGCGGCCCGGGCGTCGCTGGCCAGCGTGCTGCTGTCGCGCTACGACGTCTTCCTGCTCGACGAGCCCACCAACGACCTCGACTTCGCCGGCCTCGAGCGGCTGGAGCGGTTCGTGCTCGGGCTGCAGGCCGGCCTGGTCGTCGTCAGCCACGACCGCGAGTTCCTGTCGCGGACCATCACCAGCGTGCTCGACCTCGACGGGCCGTCGCGCACCGCGACGCTCTACAACGGCGGCTGGGACGCCTACCTGGACGCCCGGGCGCTGTCGCGGCGGCAGGCCCGCGAGCAGTACGAGGAGTACGACGACAAGCGGCAGGGCCTGGTCGACCAGGCGCAGCGGCAGCGCGAGCAGTCGGTGCGCGGGGCGGTCCGGGCCAAGCGCAAGGCGCCGGACAACGACCGCGCCGCCAAGGGCGCCCGCATGGAGGCGGCCACCCACTCCGCCGGCCGGGTGAAGACCATCGAGGCGCAGCTGCGCCGGCTCGACGAGGTCGAGGAGCCGCGCAAGGAGTGGCAGCTGCAGCTGGCCATCGCCGCCGCGCCCCGGTCGGGCGACGTCGTGGCCACCCTGTCCCGGGCGGTCGTCGACCGCGGGGAGTTCGTGCTCGGGCCCGTCGACCTGCTGCTGTCCTACGGCGAGCGGGTCGCCCTCGTCGGGCCCAACGGCGCGGGCAAGACCACCCTGCTCGGCGCCCTGCTCGGCCGGGTCCCCCTGACCTCCGGCGACCGCACCTGGGGCTCGGGCGTGCAGCTCGGCGAGCTCGACCAGGCCCGGGCGGTGTTCTCCGGCCCGCAGACCGTCGTCGAGGTGCTCGAGGAGCGGACCCAGTGGCCGGCGGGCGAGGTGCGCACCCTGCTGGCCAAGTTCGGCCTGCGGGCCGACCACGTGCACCGGCCGGCGTCGTCGCTGTCGCCCGGCGAGCGGACCCGGGCGGCGCTCGCGCTGCTGCAGGCCGTCGGCGTCAACCTGCTGGTGCTCGACGAGCCGACCAACCACCTCGACCTGCCGGCGATCGAGCAGCTCGAGCAGGCGCTCGACGGCTACGAGGGGACGCTGCTGCTGGTGTCGCACGACCGGCGGCTGCTCGACGCCGTCCGCACCACCCGCACGCTGCGGGTCGAGGCCGGGCGGGTCGAGCAGGCCTGAGGCGGTCCGGCAGGATGCCCGGGTGACCGACCCCAGCGACGGCCTCGTCTCCCTGCTCGACCTCGAACGCATCGAGGTCGACGTGTTCCGCGGCCGGCAGCCGGTGGACGAGCAGCGGCAGCGGGTCTTCGGCGGTCAGGTCGCCGGCCAGGCGCTCGTCGCGGCCGGCCGCACCGTGCCCGAGGACCGCCCGGTGCACTCGCTGCACGCCTACTTCCTGCGCCCCGGCGACCCGAGCATCCCGATCGTCTACACCGTCGACCGCATCCGCGACGGGCGCTCGTTCACCACCCGCCGCGTCGTCGGCATCCAGCACGGCAAGGCGATCTTCAACCTGCAGGCCTCCTTCCAGGTCGTCGAGGAGGGGCTCGCCCACGCCGACCCGATGCCCGACGTCCCCGACCCCGAGAGCCTGCCCACGATGGAGGAGGTGCTGCGGCCGCTCGGCGGCCCGGCGCACGCCTGGTGGGACCGGCCGGGTCCCATCGACGCCCGCCCCGTGACGACGCCGGTGAGCCTGGTCCGCAGCCAGGGCCTCGGCGGGCAGGAGCGCAGCCTGCTGTGGATGCGCGCCAACGGCCGGCTGCCCGACGACCCGCTCGTGCACGTCTGCGCGGTCGCCTTCGCCAGCGACATGACCCTGCTCGACGCCGTCCTCGTCCGGCACGCCCTCACCTGGGACGAGGACCTCGTCGCCGGCGCCTCGCTGGACCACGCCATGTGGTTCCACGGGCCGTTCCGGGCCGACGAGTGGTTCCTCTACGAGCAGACCTCCCCGTGGGCCGGCGGCGGCCGCGGGCTGGCCCGCGGCGCGTTCTACACGCGCGACGGCCGCCGGGTCGTCTCGGTGGTGCAGGAGGGCCTGCTGCGGACCCGGACGGGGGCGTGACCCCGCTCGAGGAGGTCGTCGACCTGCTCGACCTCGAGCGCGTCGAGGACGACCTGTTCCGCGGCCGCCAGCCCGCCGAGTCCGGCCAGCGGGTGTTCGGCGGGCAGGTCGCCGCCCAGGCCCTGGTGGCCGCCGCCCGCACCGTCGGGGCCGACCGGCCCGTGCACTCGCTGCACGCCTACTTCCTGCGCCCCGGCGACCCCGCCGTCCCGATCCTCTACGAGGTCGACCGCATCCGCGACGGCCGCTCGTTCACCACCCGGCGCGTCGTCGCCGTGCAGCACGGCAGGGCCATCTTCAACCTGCAGGCCTCCTTCCACACCGCCGAGCAGGGGTTCGGCCACGGCGACCCGCTGCCCGACGTCCCGGCGCCCGACGGCCTGCCGACCGTGCAGGAGCAGCTCGACGGCGTCCCCGGCCTGTCGCACTGGTTCCGCCGCCCCCGGCCGGTGGAGATGCGCTACGTCAACGACCCGCCCGCCGTCGCCAGCGCCAAGGGCGAGCCCGGCAGCCGCACCACCGTCTGGGTCCGCGCGGCCGGCTCGCTGCCCGACGACCCCGTGCTGCACGTCTGCGTCGTGGCCTACGCCAGCGACGTCACGCTGCTCGAGACGGCCGTGCGCGCCCACGGCCTGTCCTGGGGCACCGGGGAGATCATGGGCGCCTCCCTGGACCACGCCATGTGGTTCCACGCACCCTTCCGGGCCGACGACTGGTGGCTCTACGACCAGCACACGCCCTTCACCGGCGGCGGCCGCGGCCTCGCGCACGGCGGGATCTGGACCCCGGACGGGACCCGCGTCGCCAGCGTCGTCCAGGAGGGCCTGGTCCGGCCGCTGACGCCCCGGTCCTGAGCGGCGCTCCCCCCGGGCACGCCGCAGGCCCCGGGCGGGTGCCCGGGGCCTGCGGGACGTGCTCAGCCGGCCGGCGTGCCCGGCCGGGCGGTGCTCAGCCGGCCGGGGTGCTCACGGTCGGCTGCAGCCGCTCGCGCTGCTCGGCCGTCGGCGTCGGCGTCGTGGGCAGCGTGACGGTCGTGCTGCCCGCGGTGATGGCGGCGACCGGCGGGGTCACGACGTAGGCCTTGGCCAGCGCCTCGGTGCCGACGAGGTTGCTCTCGCGGGCGAACGCCGGGACCGGGACGTCGACGGAGGCGGCCGTGACCGTCACCGTCTGCATCGTCGGGTGCGGCTGGAACTGCGGGTGCATGGCCGTGATGTCGAAGGCGAGCCGGTGCCCTTCGCGCATCACGTGGTCGCGCGGGTGCAGCGTGAAGGACGCCTCCCCGCCCAGGCCCTCGAAGCGGTAGGCGCCGCGCGAGATCTCGGTCGCCTTCCCGTCGGGCCCGAGGTCGTAGAGCACGCCGACCAGGTTCGCCAGCGGCAGCGCCGCGGTCGCCTTCACGTTCATCACCGGCTCACCGGTGATGCGGAACTCGTCCACCACGGGCTGGCTGACCGTCCAGTAGCCCGTCGAGGTCGACCCGTTGTCGGCGTACGTGCCGGTGCGGAGCGGGAAGGTGAACGTCTGGACGTCGGCCGGCGGGTACTGGGCCTCGGTGCGCCAGGCGCCCTCGTTGTCCTGCACCTCGACGACGTTCTTCTCGTTGGCGCCGTACTGGAAGTCCGCGCCCTTGAGGTAGTGGTCGAACCAGTCCAGCGACTCCTCGAGGAAGCCCTCGCGGCCGGTCTTGTCGGCCTCGTTGCCGCGGACGTGGTCCCACTGGCCGAACCACGCGCGGTGGTTGCTCTTGGGCAGGTCGTTCAGCGGCCCGTAGACGCCGAAGATCTGGTCGGGCTTGGTGTTGACGTCGTTGAAGCCGTGGCTCCACAGGACGGCGACGTCGTCGTTGGCCGACGCGCTCGGGCGCAGGTCGCGCTGGCGCCAGTACTCGAGGTCGTGGTCGTTGCCGGCCGAGGCGATGGCCGCCTGGTAGGGCCAGCACGGGCCGGTCGCGCCGGCGGTGGTGTTGACCAGCGCCTGCGGGTCGGTCTGGTCGATCGCGTTCGGCGTGTAGTCGTAGAGCGCGTACAGGCCGGTGGTCGCGTACCAGGTGGCGCTGTGGTGCACGCCGTGCACGTAGCCGATGCCGTAGCCCTCGACCAGCGGCGACTGGATGACGGTCGCCTCCAGGTGCGGCGGGTTCTCCGCCAGGCCCATGACCTGGGTCCAGCCGTCGTAGCTCTTGCCCCACATGCCGACCTTGCCGCTGGACCACGCCTGCGTGCCGGCCCACTCGACGGCCGCGTAGACGTCCTGCTGCTCGCCGACGCCGCCGTAGTCGCTGCAGCCGCCGGAGACGCCGTAGCCGCGGCTGTCGACCTGCAGCCAGGCGTAGCCCTGGTCGAAGATCGTGCCCTTGTCGCCGAACTCGTGGCCGATGAAGTCGTAGAAGCGGCTCGCGGGCCCCGCGTAGTCCGGCGTCGGCACCGGGAAGGAGTCCTGCGTGCTGTGGCCGTAGTACGGGCCGATGGAGACGATCACCGGGCAGCCGCCGGTGGGGCAGCCGCCCGAAGGCAGCAGCAGGTCGCCGTGCAGCGACGTGCCGTCCTTGCTCGGGAAGTAGACGGAGCTCCAGTCGGAGCCGGGGACGGGGTCGTCGGCGTGCGCCGGCAGGGAGAGCCCGGCGGCGGCGGTCACCGCGGCCGCGGCCAGGGCCAGCCGCGCGCGGCGGGAGCGGGAGAGGGTCATGGCCGGGGGTGTTCGCCACCCGCGGCCGGGTTCCTGCCTGCCGATCGTTGCGCACCCGGACAGAACGGACACGTCCTAGGGTCGAGCCCATGACCTCCCCTGATCCTGCTGCCGGGCCGCCCGCCGCTGCTGCCGGCACCTGGTCCCTGGGCCCCGAGCCCGTCCGCCGGCTCGGCTACGGCGCGATGCAGCTCGCCGGTCCGGGCGTCTTCGGCCCCCCGCGCGACCGCGACGCCGCCCTGGCCGTGCTGCGCCGGGCGGTCGAGCTCGGCGTCGACCACGTCGACACCTCCCAGTACTACGGGCCCGACGTCGTGAACGCGCTGCTCCGCGAGGCGCTGCACCCCTACGACGGCATCGCCCTGGTGAGCAAGGTCGGCGCCCGCCGCGACGACCAGGGGGCCTGGCTGCCGTGGGACCGGCCGGGGGACCTGCGCCAGGGCATCGAGGACAACCTGCGGGCCCTCGGGGTGGAGCGGCTGCGGGCGGTCAACCTGCGGGTCATGGACCCGGGGCACGGCAGCGACGTCCCGTTCGACGAGCAGGTCGGGGCGATGGTGCAGGCGCGCGAGGACGGGCTCATCGAGGGCGTCGGGCTGAGCAACGTCAGCCTCGCGCAGCTCGACGCGGCGCTCGCGGTCACGGAGGTGGTCTGCGTGCAGAACCCGTACAACCTCGTCGACCGCAGCGCCCAGCCCGTCGCCGACCGGTGCGCCGAGCGCGGGATCGCCTTCGTGCCGTTCTTCCCGCTCGGCTCGGGCTTCGGCGTCGACCCGGTCCTCACGACGCCGTCGGTGCTGGCGACCGCCGGACGGCTGGGCTGCACGCCGGCGCAGGTCGCGCTGGCCTGGGTGCTGGCGACGCTCCCGCACGCCCTGCTGATCCCCGGGACGAGCTCGGTCGGCCACCTCGAGGAGAACCTCGCGGCGGGCGGGGTCATGCTGGACGAGCAGGCGCTCGCCGACCTGGGCTGAGGGCTAGCCCGCGCGCTTCGCGTCGCTGCGGGCCAGGCGCGCGCCGAGCAGCTTGCGCGTCCGCTCGATGCTCGCGATGGCCTCGCTCATCCGGGCGAGCTTCTCCTGGCGGACGCGCTGCTCCCGCTCCTGCCGGCTCTCCATGCGGCCAGTGTGCGCCCGGCCCCGCGGGGTGTCCACGGTGCGGGTCACCCGTCCGCCGCCGTCGCGCCGTCGGGAGCGGGATCGTCGCCGGGTCCGCCGGGCGGTCCGCCGTCGGCGGCCTCGAGCGCGGCGCGGGCGTTGCGGAGCTTCGGGTCGCCGATGTCCAGGGCGGTGCCGACGACCTGCAGGTCGACGTCGCCCACGGCCTCGTCCAGCGCCAGGGTCTCGAGCGCGCGCATCCCGATCTCGAGCGCCTCCGGGTCCCCGGACAGCGTCTTGTCGACCGCCCACTGGATCCGCTGCCAGTGGGCCTGGCGCAGGTCGGCGCCCTGCTTCTGGCGCAGCGTGGAGCGGGCGACGAGGCCCTGCAGGACCAGACCGACCAGCACCGCACCCGCCGTGATGCAGGCGGAGGCGATCTGCGGGGTCACGCGCGCACGCTAGGCCCGGGGTCCGACAGGCCGGGCGGCCGGCCAGGGCCCGCTACTCCTGCCGGCCCGCCGGGGGCCGGCGCGGCCGTGGGGGCGTGCGGTCGCGGTCGGCGTCGGCCTCGGCCCGGCGCTTGGCGTCCGCGGCGGCCCGCTTCTCCGCGGCCGGCCCCGCGACGCTCGGCCGCGACCGCAGCGGCTCGCCCTCCATCTTGGGGAACTGCGGCGGGTAGGGCGCGTCGCCCTCCCCCGAGCTCTCGTAGAGGTCGAGCAGCGGGGCGAGGTCGTGGTGGACGTCGTCGATGGAGGCGTGGACGTCCCCGAGCGCGGCGAAGCGCTCGCGCATGGTCCAGATGTCGAAGTCCTCGACGGTCACCTCCGGCACCTCGTCCCAGGTCAGCGGGGCGCTGACGGTGGCCGAGGGCCGGGCCCGCACGCTGTAGGCGCTGGCGATCGTCTGGTCGCGGGCCATCCGGTTGTAGTCCAGGAACACGCGCTCGCCGCGCTCCTCCTTCCACCAGCGGCTGGTGGCGAGGTCCGGCCGGCGGCGCTCGACCTCGCGGGCGACGGCAAGCGCCGCGTGCCGCAGCTGCAGGAACGTGTACTCGGGCTTGACCCTCAGGTAGACGTGCAGACCCTTGCTGCCGCTGGTCTTCGGGAACGAGACCAGGCCCAGCTCGTCGTAGAGCGCCTTGACCTCCATGGCCGTCTCGACGACGTCGGCCCAGCCCGTCCCCGGCATCGGGTCGAGGTCGATCCGCAGCTCGTCCGGGGCCTCGACGTCGTCGCGGCGCGAGGGCCAGGGGTGGAAGTCGAAGGTCGACATCTGCACCGCCCAGGCGACGTGGGCGACGTCGACCGGGCACAGCTCGGTCGCGCTGCGGCCGCTCGGGAACGACACCGTCGCCGTCTCGATCCACGGCGGCGCCGAGGCCGGCACCCGCTTGGTGTAGACCGCCGGGGAGTCCACGCCCTCGGGGTGGCGCTTGAGCACGGTCGGCCGCTCGCGCAGGGCGCGCACGATGCCGTCGCCGACCGCCAGGTAGTACTCGACGAGGTCGATCTTGCGGCCCCGGCCCTCGGGCAGCGCCGGGAAGTAGGTCCGCTCCGGGTTGGTCACCTTGAGCACGCGCTCACCGGTGGGGGTGTCGACCTCGATCTCGACGAAGGGCGATGCCATGCGCGGGAACGTACTCAGCCCGCGCGGTGCTGAACGCAGCATGAGTGCGTACCGGGTGGAGAAGTCCGACGAGCAGTGGCGCCAGGAGCTGTCGCAGGAGGAGTACCTCGTGCTCCGCCGCGCCGGCACCGAGCGCCCGTGGACCGGGGAGTACAACGAGACCAGGACCGAGGGCGTCTACAGCTGCCGCGCCTGCGACGCCGAGCTGTTCCGCAGCGACACCAAGTTCGACAGCCACTGCGGCTGGCCGAGCTTCTACGCGCCGAGCGCCAAGGACAACGTGGAGCTGCGGGTCGACCGCGGCCTGGGCATGACCCGCGTCGAGGTGCTGTGCGCCAGCTGCGGCAGCCACCTCGGGCACGTCTTCGACGACGTCCCCCCGACGCCGGTCGTCGACGGCCGGCCGACGGCCCGCGACGAGTGGGTGCAGCCCGACGAGCTCGGCGACGGCGCCCAGCGCTACTGCATGAACAGCGTCAGCCTGCGCCTGCACCCCGTGCAGGAGACCTGACGCTGCAACAGACCTGAGCAAACCGCTGCAGCCGGAGGCCCTCGGGGCCGAAGATCCGGGTGTGACCTCTGTGACCGCGCCGCGGGAGACCTCCAGCGCGACCACGCGCCTGGTCCTCGGCTTCGTGCGCGAGGCGCGGGGCGAGGCCGCCGTCGGCCGGGTGCTGGCGCTGGCGGACGTGCCCGAGAGCCGGGCCCAGCTCGAGGACGACGGGCAGTGGGTCAGCTACGCGACCCGCGTCCGGCTGTTCGAGGCGGTGGCCGCGGAGTTCGACGACCCCCGCATCCTGTTCGAGGTCGGCGGGTCGCTGCTGCGCCAGGCCGTGACGCCGTCGCTCGGGGTGCTGCTGCGCGCGCTCGGCAGCCCGGCGCAGGTGTACCGGACGGTCCCCCGCGCGGTCGCCAAGTTCTCGACCACCTCCACGATGCGCGTCGTCGAGGTCGGGGCGACGCACGCGACCGTCGACTTCCGCCTGCACGAGGGCTACGCGCACTCCCGGCTCGACTGCCTGTACGCCCAGGGGCTGCTCACCAACGTCCCGGCGCTGTTCGGCCTCCCACCGGCGCGCGTCGTCCACGACGCCTGCGAGTCCGACGGGGCGCCCGCCTGCGTCTACCACCTGACGTGGTCGCGCTTCCGACGCTGGCGCCGCAAGCAGGTCCGCTCCGAGGCCCACGACCTGCGCGGCCAGCTCGAGGACCTGCAGTCGGCCGCCGCCGACCTCACCGGCAGCGACGACCTCGAGACCGTCCTGCGCCGCATCACCGTCCGGGCCGCGTCCAGCGTGCTCGCCCAGGGCTACCTGCTCACCGTGCAGCCGCCCGGCGGCGGGCCGGCGATGGTGCAGAGCGTCGGGCTGTCGCCCGAGCAGCGCGACACCCTCGCGCCCCGGCTGCTGGCCGGGGAGGACCTGGGCCCGACGGCCGTCGTCGTCGACGTCGCCTCCGCCCGACGCCGCCACGGCCGCCTCGCCGCGCTCTACGCCGAGGGCCAGACCGGCCTGCCCGACGAGCGCAGCCTGCTCGCCGCCTACGCCGGGCACGCCGCCGCCGCCCTCGACCTGCTCATCGCCCTGGAGGCCAGCCGCCGCGACGAGGACCGGGCCCGCACGCTGCTCGCCCTGTCGCACGAGCTCGCCCGCGCCACCAGCACCGGCCACGTCGTCGACCTGGTCGCGGCGGCCCTGCCCCGCGTCGTCGGCTGCGACAGCGCGGGCGTGCTGCTGTGGCACCCGGCCGAGGGCGAGCTGCGCAGCGCCGCCTCGGTGGGCCTGAGCGAGTCCGGCCGGCGCGTGCTGGAGCTGACGCCGCTGCGGCCGCAGGAGACCCCCGAGCTGGCCGCGATGCTCACCCGGCACGAGCCGATGGTGCTCTCGGCGTCGACCAGCGGGCCCGCCCTGCGGGCGCTGCTCGACGCCATCGGGGTGGCGCACCTGGTGGCCGTCCCGCTGCTGTCCGGCGAGGAGCTGATGGGCGTCGCCACCGCCAGCTGGGGCCCCGGCCCGGCGCCGGGTGCGCGCAGCTCCGACCTCACCCTGCGCCTGCAGGGCGTCGCCGACCAGGCCGCCACCGCCCTGCGCAACGCCCAGCTGCTGGCCACCGTCAGCCACCAGGCCCTGCACGACGCCCTCACCGGGCTGCCGAACCGCGTGCTGTTCTCCGACCGGCTCGAGCAGGCCCTGGCCGCCGGCCCCGCCGCCGTCC
Organism: uncultured Actinomycetota bacterium; assembly: GCA_963815615.1. Classification (GTDB taxonomy): domain Bacteria; phylum Actinomycetota; class Actinomycetes; order Mycobacteriales; family SCTD01; genus RYN-122. Next base: position 510,160 of record CAWFHF010000001.1, read on the forward strand.
TGTTCTGCGACCTCGACCGCTTCAAGCAGGTCAACGACGCCCTGGGCCACGTCGCGGGCGACGAGCTGCTGCGGCAGGTCGCCGGGCGGCTCGCCGCCTCCGTGCCGGCCGGCGTCAGCGTGTCGCGGCTGTCCGGCGACGAGTTCGCCGTGCTGCTGCCGGGCGCCGGGCACGACCAGGGCCTGGCCGTGGCCGAGTCCGTCGTCGCCTGCTTCGACGCCGCCTTCCGCATCGACGGCCGCGAGGTCCGGACCACCACCAGCGTCGGCCTGGCGCACGGCACCGCCGCGGGCACGACGCCCGACCGGCTGCTGCGCGCCGCCGACGCCGCCATGTACCTGGCCAAGCAGCGCGGCCGCAACCAGGTCTGCACCGACACGCACGACCTCGCCGGCCCGGCCACGGCGTCGTCGTCGCTGACGGCCGAGCTCCGCGACGGCATCGCCCGCGGCGAGCTGCGGCTGCTGTTCCAGCCGGTGTTCGCCGTCCCGTCCCGCGAGGTCGTCGGCGTCGAGGCGCTCGTGCGCTGGCAGCACCCGCGGCTCGGCCAGCTCCCGCCGACGGCGTTCGTGCCGCTGGCCGAGGAGTCCGGCCTGGTCGTCGACCTGGACCTGTGGGTGCTGCAGGAGGCGACCCGGGTGGCCGCCGGCTGGGCCGACCGGGCCCGCACGGTCGCGGTGAACCTGTCCAGCGCGACGCTGGCGCACCCCCGGCTGCTGCCGACGGCCCGCGCGGCGCTCGCCGCCAGCGGCCTGGCCCCCGAGCGGCTGTGCGTCGAGGTCGTGGAGAGCCGCAGCCTGGTCGACCTGCCCGGCGTCGTCGACCGGCTCGTCGGGCTGCGCCGGCTCGGCGTCCGGGTCGCCCTGGACGACTTCGGCACCGGCTACTCGACGCTGTCGCTGCTGCGCGAGCTGCCGGCCGACGTCGTCAAGGTCGACCGCTCGTTCGTCGCCGCCCTGGGCGACGAGCCCGAGGCGCGCGCGCTGGTGCGCGGCGTGCTGGCGCTGGCCCGCGAGCTGGACCTGCAGGTGGTGGCCGAGGGCGTCGAGACCGAGGCGCAGCTGGCCGCGCTGGTCGAGGCCGGCTGCGGGCTCGTGCAGGGCTACCTGCTCGGCCGGCCCGCCCCCGAGGTGCCGGGCGACCTGCCGGCCGCGGCGGCCGTCGAGGTGCCGGCCAGCCGCTACGGCAGCCCGGCGACGACGTCGGCGATGCTCTTGCGCACGCCGCTGTAGAACGGCGTCTCGAGCTTGGTGTGCAGCCGGGCGCGGGAGGCCCGCAGGGCGCGCAGGCAGTCGGTGATGCGGTGCATCTCGCCGGCCTCGAAGGCCAGCAGCCACTCGTAGTCGCCGAGGCCGAACGCGGCGACCGTGTTGGCCCGGACGTCCTCGAACTCGCGGCCCATGATCCCGTGCTCGGACAGCATGCCCTTGCGCTCGTAGTCGGGCAGCAGGTACCACTCGAGCGAGCGGTTGAAGGGGTACACGCAGACGTACTTCTTGGGGTCCTCGCGCCGGACGTAGGCCGGGATGTGGTTGCGGTTGAACTCCGCCGGCCGGTGGATCGCGACGGCCGACCAGACCGGCGCGAGGTGGCGGCCCAGCCCGGTCTGGCGGAACCGGTTGTAGGTGTCCTGCAGGACGTCGACGTCGGGGCAGGTCCACCAGACGAGCAGCTCGGCGTCGGCCTTGAACCCGGCGACGTCGTAGGTGCCGCGCGTGTAGACGTCCTTCTCGAGCGCGGCGTCGAGGAACTGCTGGGCCTCCTCGGCGAGCGCCGTCCGGTCCTCCGGGCAGCGGCGTCGTCGCGGTGAACACGGCGTACATCGTGTACAGGAGCTGGTCGTTCAGCTCGCGCGCCTTGGTCGCCTCAGGCCGTTCCTCGGATGTCGTCGTCATGGGCCCCATCCTGCCCCAGCAGCAGGGCCGCCGCCTGCGCCCCGGAGCGCGCGACGGCGGGGACGCCGACGCCGTCGTAGGCCGCCCCGGCGACCGCGAGCCCCGGCAGGCCGGCGACCGCGGCCTTCACCCGGCGGACCCGGTCGAGGTGGCCGACGGCGTACTGCGGCAGCCCCCCGCCCCAGCGCACCACGCGGCTGTCGACGAGCGGGCCGACGGGCCCGACGGCGTCGGCCAGCTCCTCCCGCACGACCCGCACGAGCTCCTCGTCGGGGCGCTGCAGGGCGGCCTCCTCGCCGGAGCGGCCGACGGACGCGCGGACCACCGTGCGGTCGGACGGGTAGTGCGCCCACTTGCGGCTGGTGAACGTGACCGCCTTGGTGGTGCGCCCCTCGACGGCCGGCACGAGGTAGCCGCTCCCCCGGCCCGGCGGCGGGCCGGCCAGCACGAGCGTGACGATCGCGACCGAGGCGTACTCCAGGCTGCCGAGCTCGGCGGCAGCGGCCGGCAGGTGCGGGGCGAGCAGCCGGGCCGACGGCGCGGCCGGGACCGCCAGGACGACCTCGTCGACGTCGAGGGAGGCGGGGTCGACGGCCGGGCCGGTCTCCAGCCGCCAGCCGGTGGCGGTGCGGGCCAGCGCCCGGACCGTGGTCCGCAGCCGGACGTCGAGCCCGGCGGCGGCCGCGACCGGCAGCCGGCCGAGCCCGCCGGGCAGGCCGGCGAAGACGGGGCCGGACGCCGCCGGGGCGGCGGCGCGGACGGCGCGGGCCGCGCCCAGCAGGGTGCGCGCGGTGCGCAGCGGCCCGACCAGCTGCGGGAGCGTCGCCTGCAGGGACAGCCGGTCGGCCCGCCCGGCGTAGACGCCGCCGAGCAGCGGGTCGACCAGCCGGTCGACGACCTCGCGGCCCAGCCGCCGCCCGACCAGCTCGCCCACCGCGACGTCCTCGGTCACCGGCTCGCCGGGCACGACGTCGGCCAGCACGCGGTACAGCCCGCGGGCCGTCAGCGCCCCGGAGCGGGCCAGGGCCGACAGGTCGCCCGGGACCCCGAGCACGGTGCCGGCGGGCAGCGTGCGCAGCGCGCCCCGGCTCCACAGGAACGCCTGCCCCGCCGCCGGGCTGACCAGCTCGCCGCCGAGCCCGACGGCCGCCGCCAGGCCCACGCCCTCGGGGACGCGGCGCAGCAGGGAGTCGGCCCCCTCGTCGACCGGCAGCCCGCCGACGTCGCTGGTGCGCACCTTGCCGCCGACCCGGTCGGCCGCCTCCAGGACCACCACCCGCCGGCCCGCCCGCTGCAGGGCCACCGCGGCCGCCAGGCCCGCCACCCCCGCGCCGACGACGGCCACCGTGCGGGGGCGCGCGGTCTCGGTCACGTCCCGAGCGTAGGAGCCCGCGAGGCGGTCGGGCGACGCGTCCCGCTCACCCCCGCCCTGCTGCTCGGTGGCGGCGACGCCCCGTAGCGTCCGGGGGGTGATGCGCACCCGCCTGGTCCTGCTCGGGACCTGGCTGGCGGCCTTCACGGCCACCCTCGACAACACCGTCGTCGCCGTGGCCCTGCGCGACGTGCAGCGCGACCTGTCGGCCGGGGTGTCCGGCCTGCAGGGCGTCGTCACGGCGTACACCGTCGCGCTCGCCGCCCTGCTGCTGACCGGGGGCGCGCTGGCCGACGTCGTCGGCCCCCGGCGCACCCTGCAGGCGGGGCTGGCCCTGTTCGCCGCCGGCTCGGCCGCCTGTGCCCTCGCCGGGTCGGTCGGCGCGCTCGTCGCGGCCCGCGGCGGTGCAGGGCTGCGGGGCGGCCCTGGTCCTGCCGGGCAGCCTCGCCGTGCTCGCCGCGGCCGTGCCCGACCCGGCCGCCCGGGCGCGCGCCGTCGGGGTGTGGGCGGCGACGGGGGCCCTCGCGCTGGTGGCCGGCCCGGTGGTCGGCGGGCTGCTGGTGCAGGCGTCCGGCTGGCAGGCGGTGTTCTGGGTGAACCTGCCGCTGTGCGCCCTCGTGGCGGCGGTGGTCGCCGTGGCGCCCCTGGCGGCCGCTCCCCCGACCGGGCGCCGGCTCGACCTGCCCGGTCAGCTGCTGGCCGCCCTGGTGCTCGGCGCGCTGACCGGCGCCGTCGTCGTCGCGGGCCGCGACGGGCTCGACCGCCGCGCCGGCCTGCTGCTGGCGGTCGGGCTGCTGGCCGCCGTCGGGCTCGCCCTCGTCGAGCGCCGCGCCCCGGACCCGCTGCTGCCCGCCGGCCTGCTGCGGTCGCGCTCCTTCGTCGGGGCGACCGTCGGGGCGTTCGCCGCCAGCCTCGCCGTCTTCGTGCTGCTCGTCTTCGTCAGCCTGTTCCTGCAGCTCGTGCAGGGGCGCGAGGCGCTGCCCGCCGCGGTCCGCCTGCTGCCGCTCACGGTGGCCCTGGTCGTCGTCGCCCCGCTCGCCGCCCGGCTGGCCGTCGCCCGCGGCCCGCGGCTGCCCGTCGTCGCCGGGCTGCTGCTCGCGGCCGGCGGCACGCTGGCCACCGGGCTGCTGCTCGACCGCACCCTGTCCGACCCGCCGCTCGCCGTCGCCCTGGCCGTCTGCGGGCTCGGCGTCGGGCTCACCTCGGCCCCCGTCGTCAGCGCCTCGCTCGACGCCGTCGCCCGCGCCCGCTCCGGCCTGGCCGCCGCCACCGTCAACGTCGCGCGCGAGCTCGGCGGCGTCGTCGCCGTGGCCGGGCTCGGGGCCGTCGTCGTCGCCCGGCTCACCGACGACCTCACCGGGCAGCTGCTGGCCCGCGGCGTCCCGGCCGGCCCCACCGCGGCCGTCGTCGACGCGGCCCTGCGCGGGGGGTCCAACACCGACGTGCTCACCGCCGCCGACGGCGCCGTCGCCCTGGACGTCCTGCTCGGCCTGCGCCGGGCGGCCGCCGAGTCGTTCGTGGACTCGACCCGGGTCGCGCTGGTGGTCGCGTCGGTGCTGCTGGCGGCGTCGGCGCTGTGGTGCGCGCGGACGCTGGGCGGGCCGGCCGGCGAGCCCGACGGGGAGACCCCCTAGACCGCGCGTCAGCTCGTGCACGTGGTCGACGACGCGGGCGAGCACGTCGGGGTCGGTCTCGGGCAGGACGCCGTGGCCGAGGTTGAACACGTGGCCCTCCGCCGTCCGGGCGGCCTCGACGACGGCGGCGGTCTTCTCCCGCACCACCTCGGTCGGCGCGAACACCAGCGTCGGGTCGAGGTTGCCCTGCACGGCCTTGCCCGGCCCGACCCGGCGGACCGCCTCGTCGAGCGGCACCCGCCAGTCGACCCCGACGACGTCGGCCCCGGCCTGCCCCATGTCGTGCAGCAGCTCCCCCGTCCCGACGCCGAAGTGGATGCGCGGCACGTCCGCGACGGCGGCCAGGACCCGGGCGCTGTGCGGCTGCACGTGGCGGCGGTAGTCGGCGGCGGGCAGGGCGCCGACCCAGGAGTCGAACAGCTGCACGGCGCTGGCCCCGGCGTCGACCTGCACCCGCAGGAAGGCCTCGGTGATGACGGCCAGCCGCTCCATCAGCCCGGCCCACAGCTGCGGGTCGCCGTACATGAGGGCCTTGGTGCGGCGCTGGTCCTTGCTCGGCCCGCCCTCGACCAGGTAGCTGGCCAGGGTGAAGGGGGCGCCGGCGAAGCCGATGAGCGGCGTCGCGCCGAGCTCGGCGACCAGGCCGCGCACGCTCTCGGTGATGTAGGGGACGTGCTCGGGCGTGAGCGCGGGCAGCCGGTCGAGGTCGGCCGCGGTGCGGATCGGCTCGGCGACGACCGGCCCGACGCCGGGGACGATGTCGAGGTCGACGCCGACGGCCTTGAGCGGCACGACGATGTCGGAGAAGAAGATCGCCGCGTCGACGCCGAAGCGGCGGACCGGCTGCAGGGTGATCTCGACGACCATCTCCGGCCGGGCGCACGCCTCGAGCATCGCGGTGCCCTCGCGGTAGCGGCGGTACTCCGGCAGGGCCCGGCCGGCCTGGCGCATGAACCACACGGGGGTGTGCGGCACGCTCTCGCGCCGGCAGGCCCGCAGGAAGGCGCTGTCGTGCGCGGGACCGGGGGTCCGGCCGGGACCGGGGGTCGGGCCGGGGACCCGGTCCGCAGCGCCGGGCGTGGGCAGGCCGGTGCCGGGCAGGTCGGGGGACGCGGGCGCGCTCGGGGTCACCGCACGAGCCTGCCAGAGCACGGGGCTGCCGCCCCTCCGGCCGCCCGACGACGTCCCAGCAGCCCCACCCGTCACAGGCGTCACACCCCGCTGCGGCGCGCCTGCCCGTTCTTGTCGGACCCCGGTGGTCCCCTCTTGTCATGACACACCGCTGGTGCTCCGACTGCTCCGACGTCACCGTCTTCGAGGTCCCCCCGTGCGAGGACGGCCACGGCGACGACTGCCTCGACCTCGCCTGCGCCGACTGCGGCGCGGCCGTGGTGCTGGGCCTGCACGAGGACGTCGTCCTCGTGGCCGTCGCCGCCTGACGCTCGCCTGACCGGGCGGGCGCCTGCCCGCCAGGGCGGCGGCAGCTCGCGCCCCTCAGCCGGCGGCGAGCAGGACCACCCCGCCGAGCGCCGCGACGGTGCCCGCGACCTGCACCGGCCGCAGCCGCTCGCCCAGCAGCTGCCGGGCCAGCAGCACCGTCACCACCGGGTAGAGCGAGGCGAGCACCCCCGTCACGCTGACCAGCGCGCCCGCCGAGGCCGACGCCACCGCGAAGGAGCCGTTGGCCCCGACGTCCGCGGCCCCGACCACGGACAGCACCGGCAGGTCGCCCCGCCGCACCCCGGTCTCCGCCCCGCGCCGCCGCACCACGGCCAGCAGCAGCGCGCTGAGCACCAGGACCGAGGTCAGCCGCATGGTCAGCAGGGTCATGACCACGCTGCTCTCCGCGCCCTCGGCGACCAGCACGATCACCACCCCGAAGCCGACCGCCGCCACCAGGGCGAGCAGCAGCGGTGTCGCCCCGGCGGGGCGCCCGCGCAGCTCGGGCCCGCTGGCCAGCACCACGCCGGCCACGGCCACCACGATCCCCAGCAGCTGCAGCGCCCCCGGCGCCTCGCCCCGCAGCAGCCCGACGACCACCGGCACGGCAGCGCCCGAGCGCGGCGACCGGGGCGACGACGCCCATCGTGCCGGTGGCCAGCGCCCGGTAGAACGCCGCGAGCGCGACCAGCCCGGTCGCGCCGGCCAGCACGGCGGGCAGCACGTACGCGCGGTCCGCGTCGAGCTCGCCGGTCAGCGCGGCCGCCGGGGTCAGCGCCAGCAGGGCGACCAGCTGCGACACCCCGACCACCGTCAGCGCCGGCACCCGCTTGCTGGCGCTCCCGCCGAGGAAGTCCGAGGCGCCCCACAGGACGCTGGCGAGCAGGGCGAGCAGGACCGACACGCCACGAGCCTAGGAGCGGCCGACGGCGGTGGCGCGCCCTACCCTCCGGCTGTGACGCGACCGCTGGAGCCGCCGGCCGCCCCCGCGGGCTTCGCCACCGCGCTGGGCGCGCTCGCCGACGAGCTCGCCCGGCCGCCCCGCCCCGGCCTGGCCCTGCGGACCGTCCCCGCGCCGACCCGGATGGCGCCGCACGCCGTGGCCGTGGCGGCCGACGTCGAGCGCGACGGCGAGGAGGTCGCCAGCGGCCGCTTCGTGGTGCTGCACGACCCCGCCGGGCAGGACGGCTGGCAGGGCACGACGCGCGTCGTCGCCTTCGTCTCCTCCGAGGTGGAGAGCCGAGATGGCGGCCGACCCGGCGCTCGGCGAGGTCGGCTGGTCGTGGCTGACCGAGGCCCTGGCCGACCGCGGCGCCGAGCACATCGCCGCCGGCGGCACGGTCACCCGCACGGTCTCCACCCGCTTCGGGCAGATCGCCGAGCCGGAGGACGCCAGCGAGGTCGAGGTCCGGGCGAGCTGGACCGCGGTCGAGGGCCCGGGCGGGCGAGCTCGACCTGGTGGCGCACCTGCGCGCCTGGTGCGACCTGCTGTGCGCGACCGCGGGCCTGCCGCCGGTCGGCGTCACGGCGCTGCGTCCTCGCTGACCCCGCGCCCCTGCCCTCCTCAGGAGACGGTCGCCGCCGCGTGGTGCGGGACGACCGCCGGCCGGGCGGGGCAGCCGCAGGGTCGAGCGTCGCGCCCGTGCCCGGGCTGCTCCGACCTCGAGCCGGCCCCCGGCCAGCCGGGCCCGCTCGCGCAGCAGCCCGAGGCCGACGTGACGGCCCCGGTCGGGGCGGACCTGCGTCGGGGTCGAAGCCCGGGCCGTCGTCGTGCACGGTGGCGACCACCTGCTCGGCGTCGACCTCGAGGGCCAGCGACGGCGTCGTCGACGTCGGCGTGCTTGACGACGTTGAGCAGCGCCTCCTGGAAGAAGCGGTAGACGGTGACGGCGGACGCCGAGGGCAGCGGGTAGGGCGTGGCCGGCCAGCTGACGTGGACCTCGAGGCCGTAGCGCTGCCGGACGTCGGCCTGCAGCCCGGACACGGCGCTGGCGAGGTCGCCGTCCTGCAGCGCGGGCGGGCGGGTGCGGGCCATGACGGCGCGGACCTGCTCCTCGGCGTCCTCGACGTAGTCCGACAGCCGGGCGACGTCGCCGGGCGTGCTCGGGCCCGGCGGCGAGCAGGCCGCGGGCGATCATCAGCGACTGGGCGACCGTGTCGTGCAGCTCGGCGGCCAGCTGGCCGCGGGCGCCCTCCTCGGCGGCGACCAGGCCGGACAGCAGCTCGAAGACCCCGGCGGACGGCGTTCTCGGCGTCGCGCCGGTGCCGCTGCGCCCACCTCGTCGGACAGCCGCACCCGCCGGTGCAGCCCGTCGACGACGCCGCCAGCTCGGCCAGCTCGCGGGACGCGCCGGCGAGGACGGCCTCGACGTCGCCGTCGAGCGGCGCGTCGGGCTCGTGCAGGCGGCGGACGGCGTCGTCGCGCAGCCGGCGCAGCCCGCGGCCGACCCGGGCGGCGGCGACGACCGCGACGGCGACCGGCAGCGAGCCCGAGCGCGGCGCCGGCGGCGAGCGCCTCGAGCGGCGGCGTCGTCGAGGCGGCCCCGCAGCCCGAGCGGCGGCCCCGGCGGCGACGAGGACGACGACGACGGTGCCGGCGGTGGCGAGCCCGGCCCAGGCGGCGAGCGGGAGCCCGCCGCGCGCTCACCGGAAGACCCCGGTGGTGGTCCAGTCGGCGCCGGCGCGGGCGGGCAGCTCGGGCCCGGCGGCGGGGCAGCAGCAGGTCGGGCTCGGCCGCCAGCGCGACGGCGCCGAGCAGCGACGCGACGGCGCGCTCGACGAGGTGCAGCTCCTCGACGACGGAGGCGACGTCGCCGTCGGGGACGGGCAGGCGGGTCAGCCGGTCGGCGCTGTCGCGCAGCAGGGCGAGCGCCGGGGCGGTCTCGGCGCCGAGGTCGCCGAGCGCCCTGGCCGCCGTGCTCTGGCGGGCCGACAGGTCGGCGACCGACAGCCACGACTCGGCCTGGCCGACGAGGACCTGTGCGAGCCGGGTCTCCTGCCGGCCGAAGACCGGCGCGCCCTGCCCGCGGCGGGCGAGCAGCACCGCGAGCGGGTCGTCCTGCGGGCCGAGCACCGCCGCGCACCACGGGCGCCCGGCCTCCACGCCGGTGCTCACGCCGCGGGCGCCGAGCGCCCGCAGCACCCAGGGCTCGTCGAAGGCCCGCGGGTCGACGCGCAGCCGCTGCAGGACGCCGCGCTCGTCCCCGGCGTAGCGGACCGGGCCCTCGCTGGCGAGCAGCACCATCTCGACGTCGGCGCCGCCGAACAGCCGGGCGGCGGCGGTGAGGACGACCTGCGCGGAGCTGTCGGTCGAGCGCGACGACGCCTGCTCCTGGCCGCGGGCGAGCTCCTCGAACAGCCGGGCCTCGGCGGTGCGGCGGGTCTGCTGGTCGTAGGAGGTCCACAGCAGGGCGAGCGGCACGACCAGCCCGAGCAGGCCGAGCGGGGCCTGCACGGCCAGGTGCACGGCGAGCAGGCCGAGCGAGGCGTTGCCGGCGGCGTGCAGCGCCGACAGCGGGGCGCTGCTGCGGCACCAGCGACAGGAAGCGCTGCGTGCTGGTGAGCGCGACGGCCAGGCCGATCAGCGCGTGGTTGAGCGCGAAGAAGACCGCGATGCCGGCGATGCCGCCGGCGAAGCCGCCGCCGAGCCGGCACGGCGACCCAGGCCGCGCCGGCGGTGGCGAGGGCGAACTGCGCGACGTTGTACTGGACCTTGAGGCGCGGGCTGGTCGCGGAGCAGCTGCGCGCCGAGCACGCCGAGGGCGACCCCGACCACGACCCAGGCGCCCGCGGCCGCGACCAGGGCGGCGGCCAGCACGGCCTCGGTCAGCGAGAAGGTCCAGCGCTGCCGACCGAACTGCAGGTGCACCACCGCGGTCTCGCTGGCGGCCACGCCGCCGGCCAGCAGCAGCGGAGCCCACCACGGCGCCCCGCCCCACCCGGCCAGCGCGGCCACGGCGCCGGCGAGCAGCACCCACGCCGCACCGGCCAGCCGGACCGCGCGCGCCGGCGCCATCACGGGGTGCCCCGGCCGTGCGAGGACCAGGAGCGCACGCGGACCAGGAGGACGCGCTCCACGAGGACGCGCGACCACGAGCGACGCGCTGACCACGAGGAGCGCGCGACCACGAGGAGGCGCTCCAGCTGCTGGCGTCCCAGGACGACCTCGCCGGTGAGGTCGCCCTGCCCGCCGGGGCCGGTGCCGTCGGGGCCGCTCCGCAGCCGGTCGCGGCACCTGCAGCAGGCCCGCGCCGTCGCGGTCGCCGGGCAGGTTCCTGCGCGGCGGCGCGCAGGGACGCCTTGACCTGCGCGGGGGTGGCCTCGGGGTGCTCGGCGAGCAGGACGGCGGCCGCGCCGCTGACGACCGCCGCGGCCTGGCTGGTGCCCGCTGCCGCGGCACGAGGCCGCGCTCCCGCGGGGGTGACCGCGCGGCCGATGACGCGAGTCGGCCGGCACCAGGCCCAGCACGTCGACGCCGTTCGCGACGACGTCGGGGCGCTGCACGCCCGGCGGCCGTGCCGCTGCCGCTGAAGCCGGCGACCCCCGGGTCGCGCAGGTCGGCGGCGCCGACGGCGAGGCGCGCGGGGGTCGAAGCCGGGGTCCCCGACGCGGTCGGCGTCGTTGCCCGCGGAGACGACGACGGTGACGCCCGGCGGCGCCGGACCTGCTCGACGGCGTCGGTCAGCGGGTCGGCCCCGTAGCCGTCGCCGGGGCGCTCGTGCGACAGCGACAGGTTCGACGACGTCGACCTGCGTCGCGGTGCCGCACCACCCAGTCGAGCCCGGCGAGGACCCGCGACAGCGAGGTCGTGCCGTCGCGCGTCGGCGACCTTGACGACGAGGACGGTGGCGCCCGGGCGCGACGCCGACCGGCTGCCGCCGAGCCCGGCACGGCCGGCCGCCCGCCGACGACGGTGGCCATGAAGGTGCCGTGGCCGTACCCGTCGGTGAAGGTGCCCGACGGTGACGGTCGTCGCCGCGTGCTCGTGTCGACGGCGTCGACCAGGCGCCCGCCGGCGCGCGGACGAGCGCGGCGGTGTCGCTGACGCCCGTGTCGACGACGGCGAGCGCGCACGCCCGCGGCCGGCGCCGGGCTGGCCGGCCGCGCCGCCGAGCCCGTCCGCGGCGCGGACGCCGCCGGTCGCCGCCGGACGCCTTGCGGGTGAGCACGCACGGCGTCGTCGGGGGCGACAGGCCGCGGACGCCGGGCGTGCGGCCGAGCCGCGGCCACGCGCGGTCGGCGGTCCCGCGCACGACGGCCGTGCCCAGCGCCGGGCAGCGTCCGGACGACGTCGACGCCCGGCGAGCGGCGACGGGAGCGCCGGCCGCACACGACCACGGCCTGGCCGCGGCCGCGCCGGTCGGCGGCCGCGGGCAGCGCGGCGGCGCCGCCACGGCCAGCGGCGCGCCGAGGCGGGGACGGCGGGCGCGCGGCGGGACGGGCGTCATGCGTCACCTTCGGCCATCTGGCGGGCCAGGTTCAACCGGACGGGGCCGAACGCCCGGCTTGACCCGCCGATGTCGCCCGAACGGCCTAGTGCGCGCGCGGGCCGGCGCTGCGCCGTCCGGAGCAGCCGCGGCGGCAGGGGCTACAGGAGCAGCACCCGCGACGGCCGACACCTAGCAGGCGACCGCGGCCGACCGGCCGCCGGCAGACGACGTGGAGGACGCGGTGACAGCCGGTCTGGACAACGCAGTGGCGAGGGCCGGCCGCACGCCCTGGGCGCGATCCCGTCCCAGCCGGGCGGGTCGCCGGCGGGCTTCACGGCCATGGTCGTCGACGACCACCCGCTGGTGCGCGAGTCGATGGTCGCCCGGCTGCGGGCCATGGGCGCCCGCGAGGTCGTCGAGGCCGCGACGATCGGCGAGGCCCGTGCCCGCGCCAACCTCTCGGGCCCGCGCGAGCTGTGCCTGCTCGACCTCGGCCTGCCCGACGGCAGCGGGCCTGGACCTGCTGGCCGACCTGCGCAGCGCCGGCTGGCAGCGCCTGGTCGTGCTGTCGGCCGCCGACGACCCCTACAGCGTCCGCGCGGCCTTCGTCGCCGGCGCGCAGGGCTACCTGCTCAAGACCGCCTCCCCCACCGTCGTCGCCGACGGCGTGCGCCGGGTGCTCGACGGCGGGGTCTACGCCGACCCGTCGGTCGCCTCGCTGCTGGCCGCCGGCCTGCGCGGCGGGCCCGTCGACACCGGCGTCAGCGAGCTGTCGGGCCGCGAGATCGAGGTCCTGCGCCTGGTCGCGGACGGCCAGAGCAACAAGCAGATCGGCGAGCAGCTCGGGCCTGTCGGCGCTGACCGTGAAGAGCCACCTCGCCCGGATCGCCCGCAAGCTCGGCACCGGCGACCGCGCCGAGATGGTCGCCCTGACCATGCGCGCGGGCGCCATCCGCTGAGCCCGCCGCCGCGACGTCGCGCCTGCGGGAGGCCCGCTCGCGCCTAGGCTGACCGCTCGTGACCACGCCCCCTCCGACGTCGCCTGCGCCGCCGCGCCGGACGGCCGCCGGTCCGCGGCCGGCGGTCCCGCTGCTCGCGCCGCGCGACGGCGTGCCCGCCGGTGGTCGAGAACGCGCGCGCGCTCGCCGAGGTCGTGGTGCGCTTCGCCGCAGGGCACCGGCCCGGTCGCCGTCGACGCCGAGCGCGCCTCGGGCTACCGCTACTCCCAGCGCGCCTACCTGGTGCAGCTGCGCCGCGCGGGCGCCGGGCACCGCCCTCATCGACCCGATCGCCTGCCCCGACCTGTCGGTGCTGAGCCGCGGTGCTGCAGGACGACGAGTGGGTGCTGCACGCGGCCAGCCAGGACCTCGCCTGCCTCGCCGAGGTCGGGCTGGTGCCGCCGCGCATCTTCGACACCGAGCTCGGCGGCCGGCTCGCCGGCTACGAGCGGGTCGGGCTCGGCGCGATGGTCGAGGCGCTGCTCGGCCTGCACCTCGAGAAGGGCCACAGCGCCGCCGACTGGTCGACCCGGCCGCTGCCGGCCGACTGGCTGGTCTACGCCGCCCTCGACGTCGAGGTGCTCGTCGAGCTGCGCGACGTGCTCGAGGCCGAGCTCGCTGCGCCAGGGCAAGCTCGCCTGGGCGCACGAGGAGTTCGACGCCGTCCTGCACGCGCCGCCCCCCGCCGCCGCGGGTCGACCCGTGGCGGCGGGTCTCCGGGACTGCACCGGCTGCGCACCCGCCGCCAGTACGCCGCGGTGCGCGCGCTGTGGCAGGTGCGCGACGAGATGGCCCGGCGCCGCGACGTCGCGCCCGGCCGGATCCTGCCCGACGCCGCCCTCGTCGCCGCGGTCGCGGCCGAACCCGGCCACGCCCGCGGCGCTGCTGGCGCTGCCGGTCTTCGGCGGCCGCTCGACCCGCCGCCACGTCGACACCTGGTTCGGCGCGCTGCAGCAGGCCGCCGGCGCTGCCCGACGGACGAGCTGCCCGCGCCCGTCGCGGCCGGCGACGGGCCGCCGCCGCCGAACCGGTGGGCCGAGCGCGACCCCGTCGCCGCGCGCCGGCTCGCCCGGGCGCGGGCCGCGGTCGACCGCGCTGGCGGCCGAGCACGCGCCTGCCGCCGGAGAACCTCGTGCAGCCCGACGCCGTCCGCCGGCTGGCCTGGACGCCGCCCGAGCCGGTGACCGCCCGAGGCCGTGGCGGACGCCCTGCGCGCCAGCGGTGCCCGCGCCTGGCAGGTCGCCTGGTGGCCGCGTCCGCTGGCCGCCGCCCTGCCGGAGCCGGCCTGCCGCGTGACGCCCGCCGCCCGCCGCCGGTCGAGGCCGCCGCCGACGCCCGGCAGCGCCGTGACGCCGCGCCGCCTGGTCGGGCCGCGGGTCGCGCTCGTGCCCGGCCCCGCACGCCGGTGGCGGTCGCGGTCGCGGCCGGGCGGCGACGTCGCGCGCCGCCCTGGCCCCGCTCGGCCTGCGCGCCGGGCCGGGGTGGCCGCACGCCGACAGCGCCGACGCGCTGCGCGCCGCACGCCGAGCACGGCGACGCCGCGCGCGAGCGCCGACGTGTGGCTGGTCGTCGACGACGACGAGGTCGTGGGCGACTGCGGCCTCGCCGGCCCGGTCGACGAGCGCGGCGAGGTCGGAGATCGGCTACGGCCTCGCCGCCCCGGCCCGCGGGCAGGGGCTCGGCACCGAGGCGGTCGCCGTGCTCTGCGCCTGGCTGGAGCAGCAGCCCGACGTCCGGCGGGTCGTCGCCGAGGTCGAGGTCGGCAACGAGGCCGAGCCGGCGGCTGCTGGCCCGGCTGGGCTTCCGCGGCGTGCCCGGCCGACGCCGCCGTACGAGCGGTGGGTGCGCGGCGAGCGCGAGCCGGTGCTGCGCCGGCTGGACGACCGCGCGGCTCGACGGCCGGCACGTCTGCTGACGCGGTCCGGCACGTCTGCTGAACTCGAACAACCTCTGGCGCGTTTCCGGCAGTGTGACCCGGGGCACACGAGCAGCACGCCCCGACCGGGTCCGCTGCCCCTGACCCGGTGCCCTGGCGCCCCCGGAGGTCCGCCATGACCGCACTCGCCGACCACTCCGCCCCGGCCGCCCCCGCCGACCTCGACCCCGCCACCTCCCCGTGCTCGAGCGGCACCCCCGCCGCCCCGTCGTCGCCGCGAGCCGTCGCAGCGCGCCGCCGCCCGCGCCCTGCGCCGCACGGCCCCCGCCACCACCGGCCGCACCTGGCTGCGCAGCGGGCTGCCCGGCTGCGCCCGTCGCCCGCGCCGGGGTGCCCGCCGGCCGAGGCGGCCTGGCAGCCTGCTCGTGGTCGCCCTCGCCTTCGTCCCGGTGTTCGTCTGGATCGCAGGCCGCGCCCGGCGCCTTCGTCACCCTCGGCGTCGCGCTCGTCGTCATGGCGCTGCGTGCTGTGGGCCCGGCGGGTCGTGGTGGGCAACAGCTGGGTCGCCGTCCGCCAGCTCGGCCGCTACCACGTCGCCACCGTCGACCACGTGCAGCACCTCGAGCTGCAGCCGAGCCAGCACGGCGGGGTGCTGTGCCTGCACACCGACGACGGCCGCTGCATGCGGCTGCGCCGCAGCGAGGTCGCCGACCCCGCCGTGAACGCCGCGCTGCAGGCGCTGGCGGCGCGGCACGGCGGCACCCGCGACGCGCCGCGTCGAGGAGCTGCTCGGCCTGCCCGCACGACGCGAGCCGGCTCGCGCGCCGCGCTTCTGGCCGGCGCGCTGACACCTGAGGCACGCGCGCCGCCGCCGGCCGGACACCGGGCACCGCAGGGCCCGCCGGCCGGTCGAGCGGGGCGGTGCCGGCGGCGGACGTCCGGAGGGCAGGTGGCTGCGGTCCCCCCTCAGGGCGCAGCCACCTGCCGTCCTAGGGCGTGGCCCGGCGCTGCGCCGCCAGCCACGACTCGAGCGCCGTCAGCCCGCGGCGCACCTCCTGGTCGACCTGGGCGCCGACCGGCACCAGCCGGCCGAGCCCGGACGGCGGCCGGTCCGGCTCGGGCAGCCGCGGCGGGGCAGGGCGCCAGCGCTCGACCACGACGGCGAGGGCGACGGCGAGCAGCACGCCGACCACGAGCACGGCCAGCGACCGGCTGTCGGCCTGGGCCGTCGTCAGAGCCTGCGAGCTCAGCGCCTGCGTCACGGGTGCGACCTTGCCGCCCGCGAGGCCGCTTGTCAGCAGTTCCGCCAGAGTCCCGGTCGGACTCCCCCGGACGGGTGGTGCTCAGCTCCCCAGTCGGGCCGCAGCGGCATGCCCGAGACGGCCCCCTCGGTCTTGACGGCGAGGATCTGGTGCAGCTGGATCTGGTCTGCTCGAAGCCCGATCCGCGAGCCGGCGAGGTACAGCGCCCAGACCTTCGCGGTGCCCAGCCCGACCTCGGCGACCGCCTCGTCCCAGTGGGCGTCGAGGTTCGCGCACCAGGCGGCGCAGGTGCGGGCGTAGTGCTCGCGCAGGTTCTCCTCGTGGCGCACCTCGAGGCCGGCGCGCTGCAGCTCCGGCGACCAGCCGGCCGACGCCGGGCAGCTCGCCGTCGGGGAAGACGTAGCGCGGGATGAAGCCGCGGCGCGAGATGGCGCGGGCTGTCGTCGTCGGGCCGGGTGATGCAGTGGTTGAGCAGGCGGCCCTGCGGGACGAGCTTGTCGGACAGCCGGCCGGCGTAGGAGGGCAGCTGCCCCATCCCGATGTGCTCGGTCAGCCCGATGGAGCTGATCGGCGTCGAAGCCGGTCTCGGGCACGTCGCGGTAGTCCTGGTGGCGGATGTCGACGAGGTCGGTCAGGCCCGCCTCGGCGACCGCCTTCTGCCCCCACTCGGCCTGCTGCGCGCGACAGCGTGACGGCGACGACGGACACCCCGTAGTGCGTGGCGGCGTGCAGGGCCATGCCGCCCCAGCCGCAGCCGACGTCGAGCAGGCGCATCCCGGGCCGCAGCGCCGAGCTTGCGGCAGACCAGGTCGAACTTCTCGTCCTGCGCCTGCTCGAGCGTGGCGTCGTCGGTCCGGGTAGACGGCGCAGGTGTAGGCCATCGACGGGCCGAGGACCCGCGCGTAGAAGAGGTTGCTGACGTCGTAGTGGTGCTGGATGGCGAAGGCGTCGCGGCCCAGGGTGTGCCGGGCAGGCCGGCCAGCAGCCGGGCGCCCGACCTCCTGCGGCGGCGGCTCGACCCAGCGAGCGCCTGCGGCCCGAGGGCCGCAGCACGGCGAGCCGCTCGCCGCCAGGTGAGGTTCGCGATCTTCTGCCGCTGCAGCGCCGCAGCGCCGTGTAGTGGTCGGGCGCGTCGCAGGTCGAGCGCGCCGCTGACGTAGGCGCGGGCCATCCCGAGCTCGCCGGGCGCCGTCACCAGGTGGGTCAGCGCCTCGGGCGTGACCACCTCGACGCGACGTCGGAGCGACGGGTCCCCGGCGCTGCGACCCGTCGAACGCCTCGAAGCGCACGGGCGCCTCGATCACGGCCGCCAGGGCGTCGGCCACCTGCACTGTCAGTCCCCCTCGTCGTCGGTGTCGTGGTCCGGACGCCGACGCACTTGTCGTAGAGGTCGAGCAGGCGCCCGTCCGGGTCGTAGGTCTTCTTGAGCACCTCGTAGACCGTCCCGTCGTAGAGCCGCCAGAAGTGCTCGCGGTCGTAGAAGATGGTGCAGTAGAGCGACTTGCGGCCGCCGAGGTCGTCGACCAGCCGCTCGACGAGCCGGTTGTGCGTGCCGTCGGGCTCGCCGGGCTCCAGCGCGACGCTGCTCCAGAAGCCGACGTTGACGTAGAGCACGTCGGGGTCGAGCCGGTAGAGGTCCCAGACGGCGTCCGGGTCGCGCTGGCGCAGCGGGCAGAACCAGACCGGCTGGATCGGCGACCTCGCGGGCGAAGACGTCCATGAACTCGGCAGCCGGTCGACCGGCACCTCGACGTCCTGCACGACGTCCTCGCGCGCGGGCCTGCCCTGCGCGCAGGTCCCAGCGGGTCTTCCAGCGGTGCGTCTTCTCGAGGTCGACGAGCTTCCAGTACGTCGAGCTGCGCAGGTACCGCTTGGGCACCCAGCCGGCGCACGCGCGGGTCCTGCACGCCGAGCGCGCTGGAGCACCAGAACCAGTCGGTGTCCCAGCGCCACAGGTAGTCGCGGACGGTCAGCCAGTCCTCGTCGCGCTGCTGCAGCGATGCGGTAGTAGACGCTGCATGCCGGTGTAGTCCGACAGCGTCGGGGCGTCGTCGGTGAAGGACGCCGAGCGGTCACGTAGACCTCGTCCGGGCCGAACCAGGTGCCGTCGACGAAGTCGGCCGTCGCCGCACGCGCGCGCAGCACGCCGCACCGCCTCCTGCTCGCTCCCGCAGCGCACGTGCCGCAGGTGCACGTAGGGCCGCACCGGCTCGAGCTCGATGCGCAGCCGCAGCGCGTAGCCGAGCGTGCCGTAGGAGTTGGGGAAGCCGTAGAACAGGTCGGCGTGCTCGGTCGCGGCTGCAGGTGACGACGCGGCCGTCGCCGGTGAGGACGTCCATCTCGACGACCGACTCGTGCGGCGTGCCGCTGCGGAAGCTGCTGGACTCGATGCCGAGCCCGGTGACCGCGCCGCCGAGCGTGATCGTCTTGAGCTGCGGCACCACCAGCGGCATCAGCCCGTGCGGCAGGACGCGCGTCGACGAGGTCCTCGTAGGTGGTCATGCCGAGGACGTCGGCGGTGCGGGCGGCACGTCGACCGACAGCACGCCGGAGAACGCGCTGACGTCGAGCCGCGGCGTGCCGGTGTCGGCGCGGGTGCGGAACAGGTTCGACGTCCGCTTGCCCAGCCGGACCGGTGCGCCCTCGGGCAGGGCCGCCAGCTGCGCTGCAGGCCGGCGACGCGCGTCGGCGTAGCCCGTCGTCCTCACCCCTGCCGCTCGGTCTGCTGCTGCGTACTGCCGCGCGGCACGAACCCTCAGGTGCCGCGGCCGGCGGAGGTCGACCGTGACGACCAGGCCGCCCTCCGTCGCGGGCCTGCGCCTCGACCGTCCCGCCGTGCGCCGTGCGCGACCGCCCGCACGATGCTCAGCCCCAGCCCGGCGCCGCGGCGCGCCGTGCGGGCGGCCCCGGAGCGGCGGAACGGCTCGAACAGCGGCGGGCACCTCCTCCGGGTCGAGCACCGGCCCGCTGTTGCTCACCTGCAGCCGGCCGTCCCCTCGACCGTGCCGGTGTCGACACGCACCCAGCCGCCCTCGACGTTGTGGCGCACGGCGTTCTCGACCAGGTTGCCGGCGAGCCGGCCGAGCAGCCCGGGGTCGCCGTCGACGGCGGCCGGGCCCGTAGGCGGTGGCGACCTGCAGCCCGCGCTCGCGCACCTCGCCGGCCACCGCGCTGCAGCGCCTCCGCGCAGACGACCGGCAGCTCGACCGCGCTCGCGCAGCGGCAGGCCGGTCGACCTCCAGCCGGTCGCTGCGGGCGAGCAGCAGCAGGCTGTCGACGAGCCGGTCGGCGCGCTCGGTGGCGTCGCGGACGACCCCGGCAGCGGCCCGCAGGTCCTCGACGGTCGCGTCCGGGTCGGCCAGGGCGACGTCGACCTCGGTGCGCATGACCGCGAGCGGGCGTGCGCAGCTCGTGGCTGGCGTCGGCGACGAAGCGGCGCTGGCCCTCGAAGGACGCCTGCAGCCGGTCGAGCATGGCGTCGAAGGTGTCGGCCAGCTCCTTGAGCTCGTCGCGCGGGCCCGGCAGGTCGAGCCGGGCGTCGAGCCGCTCGGCCGACAGCCGCCGGGCCGTGACGGTGATCTCCTGCAGCGGCCGCAGCAGCCGGCCCGCGACGGCGTAGGCGACGGCGACCCCGGCGGCGACCAGCAGCAGCAGCCCGAGCAGCCCCTGGCGCACCAGGCGGCCGATCGCCTCGTCGCGCAGCGCGTCCTGGAACTCCCGGACGGTGAGCACCCGGCCGTCGGGGAACTGCGACGACGACCGCGCGGCAGCGCCGAGCGAGCCCGGCGCCGCAGCGCCCGGTCGGCCAGCACGACGGCGAGCACGAGCAGCAGCAGCCCGACCCCGCCGCGACGGCGCCGTAGACCAGCGTGAGCCGCCAGCGCAGCGTCCCGCGGCCGTCCGGCAGCCCGCCGCGCACCGCGCCCGCAGGGCCGCCGGCAGCGCCGCGAGCCGCTCCGACACGACCGGGGGCGGCTCGGCCGGCGGACCTGCGCCGTGCCGCTCACGCCGCGGTCCACCCGGTAGCCCTGGCCGACGACGGTCTGCACCACCTGCGGCTCGCCGAGCTTCTTGCGCAGCGTCATGACGGTCACCCGCACGGTCGTGGTGAAGGGGTCGGCGTTCTCGTCCCACACCCGCTCGAGCAGCTCCTCGCTGCTGACGACGGCCCCGTCGGCGCGCAGCAGCGTCTCGAGCACCCCCAGCTCCTTGCGGGTGAGCTCGAGGTCGACGCCGTGCCGGGTCGCGGTGCGCCGGGCGGGGTCGACGACGAGGCCGTCCGGGCCGTGCAGCACCGGCGGGGCCGGCGGGGTGGCGCGCCGCCCGAGCGCCCGCACGCGGGCGAGCAGCTCGGGCCAGGCGAAGGGCTTGCCGAGGTAGTCGTCGGCGCCGAGCTCGAGCCCGTCGACCCGGTCCTGCAGGCTGCCCGGCCGCGGTCAGCATGAGCACGCGGGTCAGCGAGCCCTCGCGGGCCAGCCGGGCGCAGACGTCGTCGCCGCTGCGGCCGGGCAGGTCGCGGTCGAGCACGACGACGTCGTAGCGGGTGACCATCGCCTTCTCCAGGCCGAGGTCACCGTCGTAGGCGACGTCGACCGCCATGCCCTCGCGGCGCAGCCCGCGCGCGATGGCGTCGGCCAGCGGCTCCTCGTCCTCGACCACCAGCACCCGCACGGGCGCGGACGCTAGACCCGGGCAGGTGAAGGGGCTGTGAAGCACCCGGCACGGCCCAGCCTGCGCGTCCCCGCCCGCGGGTACCGTCCGGTCGTGCCCGTCCCCGGTCCCGTCGAGCTGCGCCGCGGCGTGCTCGCCGTGTCCGTGCTGCACGACCTCGACGCCGAGCCGGCCCCCCTCGGCGTCGCCCTGCCGGGCAGCCCCACCGTGTGGGTCTCCTGGGGCGAGTGCCGCCGGGCCCTGGCCGGCGCGGACCCCGAGGGCGAGCTGGGCCGGCTGCGGCTGCTGCGCTGGCTGCAGGCCCGCCGCTGGGCCGCCGACGTGCCGGTCGAGGTGCTCGAGGCGAGCCTGGTCCCGGCCGGCCTGCCCGTCGAGCACGCCCTGCACCCCGGGCTCGACTGGGTCTGCGAGCGGGTCCTCGGCGACGCCCTCGACCTCGGGGTCGCCGCGGTCGGGCTCGACCCGGCCGACCCCGACCGCGCCGTCCTGCTGCCCGGCACGGTCCTGCCGGCCGCCGGGCTCGACCCCGGCCGTCGTGTGGCCCGCCCTGCGCGCCCGGCTCGAGGACCTCGGCGAGGTCGCCGGCGAGCGGCTGCGCGGCGACGCCAAGGGGATGCTGCGCCCCTGCGGCCCCTGCGACGTCGTCACCCTGCTCGGCGCCCGCTCCCTGCGCCGCGCCGTCGCCGGGCTGTCGGGCGGGATGGGCGCGGCCGTCGTGCCGATGCGCCGCCGCGGCTGGACCCGGCTGGCCCTCATCGACCCCGCCTTCGGCCCCGCCGCGGCCGCCGCCACGGCCGAGGCCGACCGCGGCTTCCCCCGCCCGCTGCTGGTCACCGCCGACGAGCTGACGCTGGTCGCCGAGGGCGGCCGCACGGACCTGGCCCTGCAGGACCCCGCGGCCGACGCCCCGTGGGTGCGGGACGTGCTGTACCGCTAGGTGCGCTGGTCCCGGCGGGAGCCCTCGTCGGTGTCCGCCCCCGTGCTGCCGGCGCCGTCCGCGGGCTGCTGCTCGAGCCGCGACACCGTCTCCACGACGCGCCGCGCGACCTCCTGCGCGGTGAGCCCGACCTCGGCCTGCACCTGCGCGCGGGTGCCGTGCTCGAGGAACCGCTGCGGCACGCCGAGGTCGCGGGTGGGCACGTCGACGTCGGCCGAGCGCAGCGCCTGCGACACCAGCGACCCCACGCCCCCGACGACGCCGCCGTCCTCGACGGTGACCACGAGGCGGTAGCCGCGGGCCATCTCGACCAGCTCCGGGGCGACCGGGCTGACCCAGCGCGGGTCGACGACGGTGACGCCGATGCCCTGGTCGGCCGCGCGGCTCGCGACGTCCAGGCCGAGCCGGCCCAGGGCGCCGACGGCGACCAGCAGCACGTCGTCGGAGGTGCCGCGGGCGAGCACGTCGACCGGGCCGACGCGCTCGAGCGCCGGGACGTCCTCGCCGACGGCCCCCTTCGGGAAGCGCACCGCGGTGGGCCCGTCGTCGACGGCGAGCGCCTCGCGGAGCTCCTCGCGCAGCGTGGCGGCGTCGCGGGGGGCGGCGATGCGCATGCCCGGGACGATGGTGAGCAGCGACAGGTCCCAGACGCCGTTGTGCGACGCGCCGTCCTCGCCGGTGATGCCGGCGCGGTCGAGCACGAAGGTGACGGGCAGGCCGTGCAGGGCGACGTCCATGAGCGCCTGGTCGAACGCCCGGTTGAGGAAGGTGGCGTAGATGCAGACCACCGGGTGCATGCCGCCGACGGCGAGGCCCGCGGCGGACGTGACCGCGTGCTGCTCGGCGATCCCGACGTCGAAGACGCGCTCCGGGAAGGCCTGGCTGAAGGCGTGCAGGCCGACCGGCTGCAGCATGGCGGCGGTGATGGCGACGACGTCGGGGCGCTCGGCGCCGATCTTGACCATCTCCTCGGAGAAGACCGAGGTGGAGCCCTTGGCGCCGGTGGCGACGGCCTTGCCGGTGACCGGGTCGATGATGCCGACGCTGTGCAGGCAGTCGGCCTCGTCGTCGACGGCCGGCTGGTAGCCGTAGCCCTTGACGGTGACGGCGTGCACGATGACCGGCCCGCCGAAGTCCTTGGCCTTGCGCAGCGCGTCCTCCATCGCGGCCGGGTCGTGGCCGTCGACCGGGCCGAGGTACTTCAGCCCGAGGTCCTCGAAGAGCACCTGCGGCTGCAGGAAGTCCTTGATCCCGCGCTTGAGGCCGTGCAGGGCGGTGTAGAGGTGCCGGCCGATGACGGGCGTGCGCGGCAGCGTGGAGCGGACCGTGCCGAGGGCCTTCTCGTAGCCGGGCGCCATCCGCAGCGCGGCCAGGTGGGTGGCCAGGCCGCCGATGGTCGGGGAGTAGGAGCGGCCGTTGTCGTTGACCACGACGACCACCGGCAGGTCGCTGGCGGCGATGTTGTTCAGCGCCTCCCAGCACATGCCGCCGGTGAGGGCGCCGTCGCCGACGACGGCCACGACGTGGCGCTTCTCGCCGCGCAGCCGGTAGGCCTTGGCGAGCCCGTCGGCCCAGGACAGCGCCGTGGAGGCGTGGCTGTTCTCGACGATGTCGTGCGGGCTCTCGGCGCGCGAGGGTAGCCGGACAGGCCGCCCTTCTGGCGCAGCGAGGCGAAGCCCGTCCTGGCGGCCGGTGAGGATCTTGTGGACGTAGGCCTGGTGCCCGGTGTCCCACAGCACCCGGTCGCGCGGGCTGTCGAAGACCCGGTGCAGGGCGATGGTGATCTCGACGACGCCGAGCGACGGGCCGAGGTGACCGCCCGTGCGCGAGACGGCGTCGATCATGAAGTCGCGCACCTCGGCGGCCAGCACGGGGAGCTGGGCCGGCGACAGGCGCGCGAGGTCCTCGGGACCTCGGACGGTCTCCAGCAGGCTCACGAGGGGGCTCCTTGCGGGGTCGGGGCAGGCCTCGAGTCTAGGTCCGCAGAGCGTTCGTCACCGCTCGGCGAGCGGACGGCGCGCGCCGCACAGCGGTGCGTCACAGCCGCGGGACGTGCCGCTCCCCGCGCAGGGCGGCGTCGACGAGGGCGACCTGCCGGCCCGCCACCACCAGCCGGCGGCCCTCCCGGTCGTAGGCCGCCAGGGCCGCCTCGACCGCCTCGGGCGGGACGACGTCGCGCAGCTCGGCGCGGGCGGTCCGCAGCCCCTCGCGGGCGGCCTGCACCCCGGCGGACACGTGGCCCGCGGCGAAGCGCGCCAGCAGCACCGGGTGGCGCCGCAGCACCTCGTGGGCGCGGTAGTCGGGCGGGCAGAGGTCGTAGAGCCAGGCGACGGCGCTCTTCTCCCAGTCGGGCGCCTGGGGCGGGAGCACCTCGGCGGGCCAGCCCGGAGGGACTCTCTGCACCTGGTACCCCCCTGCCGCTCATGCCGGGCCCGGCGGCGCCCGATACCCCCATCGTGACCGACAGCGCGGGCGTCGACACCGGGCGGGACCTTCGAGCGGTCGACGCTGCCCCGGCGCCGCCGTCGGACACCCCGTCGGCGGTCCCGGTGGACCCGCACGCCGACGTCGAGGAGCAGGGCCGCCGGCTGCGCGCCTCGGTGCTGGCCCTGCGGGCCCCGCAGGCCGCCAAGCGCGCGCCCGCGCCGCAGTCCTCGGTGCACGGCCGGGCCGCCGCCGCCGTCCCCCAGGACGCGCACCCGCCCGCGCCGCGGCTGCAGCTGCTCCCCCGCTTCCGCAACGCCGAGACCTCGGCGCTGCTGCGCGGCACGTCGCTGTGCCTGGTCGTGCTGCCCACCCCCGGACCGCCGCCGCCCGAGCTGCTGCGCAGCCTGACCCTGCTGTCCGCGCGGCGGGGCGGTCGCGGTCGTCCTGGGCCCGACCATGCCGCGCGACGTCCCGGCGGACCGCAGCCGCCCGCTCCTGGTGCCGCTGCGGGCCGACGACTCGCTGGCGAGCGAGTGGGCGATCATCGCCTGCGGCCCGGCCACGCGGGTGGCCTTCCTCGCCCGGCAGGAGCAGCCCGGCGTCGACGCGTGGTCGTGGGTGCTCACCCGCGACGCCATCGCGGTGCAGCGCGCCGCCACCGGCGTCCTCGAACGGGTCCCGTTCCTGCGCCTGCGGGTCCCCCCGCTCCAGCCCTGACGCCCTCCCCCGCGACGCCGGTCCCGCCTGTGCAGGGGTGCGTGCGGCGGCCGACCGGGCATCCTGGGCTCGTGGCGCGCTTCCGGACCGACGTCGAGGGCCTGCGCGCGCTCGCCGTCCTGCTCGTCCTGGGCGACCACCTGTTCGGCGTCCCGCTGGGCGGCTTCGTCGGCGTCGACGTCTTCTTCGTCGTGTCCGGCTTCCTCATCACCGGCCTGCTGGTGCGCGAGGCGCGCACCACCGGGCGGGTCTCGCTGCGCGCCTTCTGGGGCCGCCGGGTGCGGCGGCTGCTGCCGACGGCGCTGGTCGTCCTCGCCGTCACCTGCGTCGCCGCCCAGCTGCTGTTCCTGCCCGTGCGCGCGGCCCAGACGGCGCGCGACGCGCTCTGGGCCTCGGCCTCGGCCGCGAACTGGCACTTCGCCTCGCTGGGCACCGACTACTTCGCCGACAACCGGCCGCCGTCGCCGGTGCAGCAGTACTGGTCGCTGGCGGTGGAGGAGCAGTTCTACCTGCTCTGGCCGCTGCTGGTGCTGGCCCTGGCGCTGGGGGTCCCGCGCCGGGCGGCCGCCCGGGTGCTGCGCAACCGGCTGACCGTCGCCGTGTCCGCCGTGCTGCTGGCCAGCCTGGCGTGGTCGGCCCTGCTGTCCGCGTCCGCGCCGGAGCGGGCCTACTTCTCCACCTTCACCCGCGCCCACGAGCTGGCGGCCGGCGCGCTGCTGGCCCTGCACCTGCACCGGGCCGAGGCGCTGCGCCCCCGCACCGGCGCGCTGCTGTCGCTGGCCGGGCTCGTCGGCATCGTGGCCAGCGCCGTCGTCGTCGACCCCCTGACGCCGTTCCCGGGCGTCGCCGCGCTGCTGCCGGTGGTCGCGACGCTGGCGGTGCTGGCCGGCGGGGCCGCCGCGCCGGCCGGCGGGGCCGCCCGGCTGCTGTCCGCCCGGGTGCCGCGCTACCTGGGGCGCACCTCCTACTCGCTGTACCTGTGGCACTGGCCGGTGCTGGTGTTCGGCGTCGCCCTGCGTCCCGACGAGCCGGGCTGGCTGGCACCGCTGCTGCTCGCCGTCAGCCTGGCGCTGGCCGCCGCGTCCTACCCGCTGGTCGAGCAGCCGCTGCGCCGCCCCCGCCCGCTGCGCGCGGCCGGTCCGCTGCTGCCCCGGCTGGCCCTGCCGGCGGTGCTCGCGGGGGCGCTGGTCGTCGTCGCCGGCAGCGTCGGCGTGACCTCCGCGCCGCCGGAGGAGGTGGTCGCCAGCAGCGCGACCGAGCCGACGCTGGTGCAGCTGCCGAGCGGCGAGACCGCCCAGCGCCCGCCCGAGACCGCCTTCGCCGAGGTCGCCGACGTGCAGGGCGCCGTCCGGGGCGGGCTGGCGCAGGACGAGATCGGCCCGCTCGACCCGCCGCTGGAGGCCCTGGAGGTCGCCGCCGCGCCGGAGTGGATCGTCGACGAGTGCCTGGACGTGTTCGCGCCCAAGGAGGCCGACTGCGTCTACGGCCCGCAGGACGCCCCCCGCGACGCCGTCCTGCTCGGCGACTCCGTCGCCATCAGCTACCTGCCCGGCCTGCGCGCCGCCCTCGAGCCCCGCGGCTACCGCCTGCACGTGCTCACCCGCCGGGGCTGCTCGCTCGGCGCCCCCGACGACGCCGTCAGCCCCGGCTGCCGCGCCCACCGCGAGCGGGTCGTCGCCTCCACCCGCTCCCTCGACCCCGACCTCGTGCTGGCGGCCGGCTCCTACGCCGTCGCGGCGCGCCCGCTCGAGACCGCGGACGCCGGCGCGTGGCAGGAGCGGGTGGCCGGGGTGCTGCGGGCGGTCGGCGCGCAGCGGTCCTACGTCCTGGGGGCGCCCCCGCGGTCGGGCAACCTGCAGTCCTGCGCCACCCGGGTCGGGACCGCCGAGGACTGCGTCCGGGAGGTCGACGACGTGTGGCGGGCCCTGGCGGAGGCCGACGAGGCCGCCGCCCGCGAGGCCGGCGCCCGCTTCGTCGACACCGGCACCTGGTTCTGCGCCTCCGGGCGCTGCCCGTCCACCGTCGACGGCACCCCCGTCGCCTTCGACGGCACCCACCTCACCGCCGCCTACAGCCGCCGGCTGGCCCTGGTGCTGCGGCAGGCGCTGACCTGAGCCCGGCGCACCGCGGCTCCGGCCGGGGTGCCACGATCGGCCCGACCCGGCGGCCGCGCCCGGCGCTGCTGCCCGAGGAGGACCGTTGGACCGCCGCCTGCAGCTCGTCGTCAACCCGGTGGCGGGCGGCGGGCGGGCGAGCCGGCTGCTGCCGGGCGTGGAGGCCGCACTGCGCTCCGCGGGTCACGACCTGCGGGTGACCCCGACCCGGTCGCTCGAGCACGCCGACGAGCTGGCCGAGCAGGCCGTCGCCGACGACCGGGTCGTGGTGGCGATGGGCGGGGACGGGCTGGTCGGCCGGGTCGCCGGGCGGGTCGCCCGCGCGGGCGGGCTGCTCGCCGTCGTCCCCGGCGGGCGCGGCAACGACTTCTGCCGCGCCGTCGGCCTGCCGCGCGACGCCGTCGCGGCGTGCGCCGTGGTGGGCAGCGGCGTCGAGCGGGCCGTCGACCTCGGCGAGGTGGTGTCCCGCGGGAGCGCGCCCGCGCCGTTCCTCGGGATCGCCAGCGTCGGCTTCGACAGCGACGTGCAGGAGCGCGTCCTCACCAACCGGGTGCCGCTCGGCCAGCTCGTCTACCTGGTCGGCTCGCTCGCCGTCGTCGCCGGCTGGCGGCACGCCCGCTTCACCGGCACCGCCGACGGCGAGCCCTTCTCGGTGACCGGCTGGTCGGCCGCGGTCGCGAACTCCGGCGTCTACGGAGGCGGCATGCGGCTCGCCCCGGACGCCTCGGTCGACGACGGCCTGCTCGACCTGGTGACCATCGCCGCGACGCCGAGGCGCACCTTCCTGGCCGCGCTGCCCGAGCTGTTCCGGGGCACGCACGTGCGCCGGCCCAACATCGAGGTGCGCCCCGTGCGGACCGTCGCGCTCGACGCCGACCGGCCGTTCCGGGTCTTCGCCGACGGCGACCCGGTGGGCACGCTGCCCTGCACGATCACCGTCCGGCCGGGCGCCCTGCGGGTGCTGCTCCCCCGCTGACCGCGCCGGGCGCCGCCGCTGCCCCGCCGGACAGGCCGCTGCCCCACCGGCGGGCCGGTGGGGCAGCGGCAGGAGTCCCTACTTGATCAGGACGGACTTGCTCGCCAGCGGGCCGCAGAGGCCGTCGTGGCAGGCGCGGGCGACGACGACGGCGGTCTCGCCGGGCGTGCCCTTGGGCAGGTTGGCGGTGAACGCCTTGCCCTTGACCGGGGCGACGGTGCTCAGCACGACGTCCTCGACGGGCGTGCCGGCCGGGGCGATGCCCAGCTCCACGACGGCCTGCGGGGCGACGTACTTGCTGGCGGCCATGGTGTCGCCGCCCGAGCCGTTGGTGAACCAGATGACGTCGGAGGCGCCCACGCTGACGTTGATGCCGTTCTCACCCGGCACGACGGACGAGCCGCCGACCAGGCCGATGCGGGCGTTGTCGACCAGGAAGCGCACGCCCGTGTCGGAGTAGCTGCCGTCGATGTACTCCGACGTGCAGGTGTTCTGGCCGGTCTGCTCGTCGGCGGTGCAGGTCTGCAGGGCGAACGAGGCGGCGTCGACCGAGCCGCCCTCGAGGGCGCTGGCGATGACCGCGCCGCGGTTGATCGCCTTGAGGGCGAGCGCGGTCACGGTGCTGCCGTTGACGACCTCGAAGTCCCAGTTGTGGTGCAGGACGGCGGGCAGGCTGCCGACGGTCGGCGCCATGTTGGCGATCTTCAGGTCGAAGGCGCTGACGCCGCCGCCCAGCTGCGTGATGGAGGCGCCGACGAGGTCGGTGCCGGGAGCCCGGCTGTCGCCGGCGGCGTCCTTGCCGACCTCGACGGCCGGCAGGGCCTGGAGGTCGGCCGTGCCGACGACCTTGACGACGCTGGTGCTCGCCGTGCTGGTGAGCGCGCCGAGCGTGGCGGTGGAGGTGCCGTCGGCGGCGCCGGAGGCACCGGCCGAGGCGAGCAGCACGGCGAGGCCGAGCGCCCCGGCTGCGCGAGCGGTGGTGATACGGGTCATGCGGGTCTCCCTGGGTAGGCGCGACACGGGTCACGCGGAGTGGCGGGGTGTTCGACACGCCCGGCACCCGCACCTGCTGCGCGGCGCCAACTGATCCTCAGACCGGGGCAGATCCCTCAGAAGACCGGCGGGCGCAGCAGCGCGACGGTCTCGACGTGCTCGGTCATCGGGAAGGCGTCGAAGGCCCGCAGCTGCTCGAGGTCCCAGCCGGCGTCCAGCAGCACCCGCAGGTCGCGGGCGAACGACGCCGCGTCGCAGGACACCCAGGCCAGGGCGCGCGGCCGCAGCCCCGACAGCGCCCGCGCCACCTCGAGCCCGGCGCCGGCGCGCGGCGGGTCGAGCACCAGCAGGTCGGGGCGGCCCAGCCGGCGCACCACGGCCGCGTCGACCGCCTCGGTGCGCACCTTCACGTGCGGCAGGTCGGCGGTGTTGCGGGCGCAGTCCGCGGCGGCGCGCGGGTCGCTCTCGACGGCCAGGACGCGTCCCGACTCCCCCACCCGCTCGCCGAGCAGGGCCGCGAACAGCCCCGCCCCGGCGTACAGGTCGACGGCGGCCTCGCCCGGCTGCGGGTCGAGCCACTCCAGGACGACGCCGGCCAGCAGCTCGGCCGCCCCGCGGTGGCCCTGCCAGAAGCCGCCGGCCGACACCTCGTAGCGGCGCCCGGCGGCGGTGTGGGCCAGCCCGTGCGGGGCCCTCAGCCGCCGGCCGCCCACCACCACGCCGGCGTCGACGTCGGGCAGCGGCTGCGGGCGGCCCTGCACGTGGACGACCCGCTGGGTGCCGGCCGTGTCGGTCGCGGCCTCGACGGCCGTGGCGCCCGGCCAGGGCAGGTCGAGCACGTCCGGCAGGCCGGGGGCGGCGATCAGGCAGCGGTCGAGCAGCTCGAGGTCGTGCGAGCGGTGGCGGTGCAGGCCGAGCCGGCCCTGCGACCCGACGCCGTAGGTGATCCGGGTGCGCCAGCCCAGGCCGTCGTCGTCGCCCGGGACCGGCTCGACGACGACGTCGCGCTCGATCCCGGCGAGCCGGCGCAGCTGCTCGGCGACCAGCCCGGCCTTCTGCCGGCGCTGCTCGGGCAGGGCGACGTGCTGCAGGTCGCAGCCGCCGCAGCGCCCGGGGCGGGCGTAGGGGCACGGCGGCTCGACCCGGTGCGGCGAGGGCTCGAGCACCTCGACGGCGTCGGCGCGCAGGTAGGACGTCGTCTCGCCGGTGACCTCGGCGCGCACCCGCTCGCCGGGCAGGCCGTGCCGGACGAACACGACGCGCCCGTCGGGGGCGCGCGCGACGCAGGCGCCGCCGGCCGCGGGGGCCCCGAGGACGAGCTCGAGCGGCTCGCTCACGTGCCCGGACGCCGGACCGCGCCCGGGGACGCCGTCGGGTCGTCGTCCTCGCGCAGCCGGTCGGAGGACCGCAGCTGGTAGGCCACGCTGGTGACCATCACGCCGGGCTCGAACAGCAGCCGGCCCTTCAGGCGCAGGGCGCTCTGGTTGTGCAGCAGCTGCTCCCACCAGTGCCCGACGACGTACTCGGGGATGAAGACGGTGATGACGTCGCGCGGGCTCGAGCGCCGGTAGTCGCGGACGTAGTCCAGGATCGGCGCGGTGATCTCCCGGTAGGGCGAGGCGACGATCGTGAGCGGGACGTCCAGGCCGCGCCGGTCCCACTCGTCCTGCAGGCTGCGCGCCTCGTCGGCGTCGACGGCGACGGTCAGCGCGGTGAGGTCGTGCGGCCGGGTCGCCTTGGCGTAGGCCAGCGCCCGCAGGGTCGGGGCGTGGATCTTCGACACGAGCACGACGCCGTGGTTGCGGCTGGGCAGCGGCGGGTTCGTGTCCTCGGGCTGCAGCTCGGCCCGCACCCGGTCGTAGTGCCGCTTGATCCCGCGCATGATCACGAACAGGACGAGCATCGCCAGCAGGGCGATGTACGCGCCCCGGGTGAACTTCGTGACCAGGACGATGACCAGGACGAACCCGGTCATGACCAGGCCGAAGGAGTTGACCGCCCGCGTCTGCTTCATGCGCCGCCGCGCGGCCGGGTCGGTCTCGGTGCGCAGCAGCCGGTTCCAGTGCCGGACCATGCCGGTCTGGCTCAGCGTGAAGCTGATGAAGACGCCCACGATGTAGAGCTGGATCAGCCGGGTGACCTCGGCGTCGAACGCCAGGATGAGCACGATGGCGCCGCCCGCCAGCAGCACGATGCCGTTGCTGTAGGCGAGCCGGTCGCCGCGGGTGTGCAGCTGGCGGGGCAGGAAGCCGTCCTTGGCCAGGATCGAGCCGAGCACCGGGAAGCCGTTGAAGGCGGTGTTCGCGGCCAGCACCAGGATGATGCCGGTGGCCGCCGCGACGACGTAGAAGCCGATCGGGAAGCCGCTGAACACGGCCTTGGCCAGCTGGCCGATCACCGGGTCCTGCACGTAGTCGCTGCCGACCAGCTGCCCGTCGCGCACCAGCTCGGTGGCCGGGTCCTCGGCGAAGCGCAGCCCGGTGAGGTTCGCCAGCGTGATGACCCCGAGGACCATCGTGATGGAGATGACGCCGAGCAGGCCGAGCGTCGTGGCGGCGTTCTTGCTCTTGGGCTTCTGGAACGCCGGGACACCGTTGCTGATCGCCTCGACACCGGTCAGCGCGGCGCAGCCGCTGGAGAAGGTCCGCAGCAGCAGGAAGGCCCCCGCCAGGCCCGTGATCCCCTCCTCGTACTCCGGCTGGGGCAGCACGACGAGGTCGGCGCTCTCGACCGGTGGCAGGTCGCCGAACGCGTAGCGCGCCAGCCCCACGACCGTCATGCCGAGGATCGCGACCATGAACACGTAGGTGGGCACCGCGAAGGCCGTGCCCGACTCCTTGACCCCGCGCAGGTTCATCGTCATGAGGAACACGGTGGCCAGGACGGCGACCCGGGCCTCGTGCCCGTTGAGCGCGGGGACGGCCGACGCCGCGTACTGGGCGGCGGAGGAGATCGACACCGCCACGGTGAGCACGTAGTCGACGAGCAGCGCGCTCGCCACGGTGAGCCCGGCCGTCCCCCCCAGGTTGACGGTGGCGACCTCGTAGTCGCCGCCCCCGCTCGGGTAGGCGTGGACGTTCTGCCGGTAGCTGATGATGACGCTCGCCATCACCACGGCGACGACGAGCGCGACCTTCCAGGAGAACGTGTACGCGGCCGCGCCGGCCAGGGCCAGCGTCAGGAAGATCTCGTCGGGCGCGTAGGCCACCGACGACAGGGCGTCGCTGGCGAACACCGGCAGGGCGATCCGCTTGGGCAGCAGGGTCTCGCCCAGCCGGTCGCTGCGCAGCGCCCGGCCGATGACGAGCCGCTTGAGGACGTCGTTCACGTCTGCCACGACCGGCAGGCTAGGCGCCCCGGGCGCCCGACCCCGCGCGTGTAGCGTCGGCGCCGTCCTGCGGCGGGCAGGTCAGGGCTCGGAGGGACGCGCAGTGCACGTCGTGATCATGGGCTGCGGCAGGGTCGGGAGCCAGCTCGCCAAGAGCCTCGAGAAGCTCGACCACGACGTCGCCGTCATCGACCGGGACGCCAGCGCGTTCCGGCGGCTGCCGGAGGGCTTCGCGGGCAAGCGGGTCAGCGGCGTCGGGTTCGACCGCGACACCCTCGTCGAGGCGGGCATCGAGCAGGCCCAGGCGTTCGCCGCCGTCAGCAACGGCGACAACTCCAACATCATCGCCGCGCGGGTGGCCCGGGAGACCTTCGGCGTCGAGAACGTCGTCGCCCGGATCTACGACGCCCGGCGCGCCGAGGTCTACGAGAAGCTCGGCATCCCCACCGTCGCCACCGTGCGCTGGACCGCCGACCAGGTGCTGCGCCGGCTGCTCCCGTCGGGGCTGCTGTCGGAGTACCGCGACCCCAGCGGCCGGGTGCTGCTCGCCGAGGTCGCCGTGTCCCCGGAGTGGGTCGGCTCGCGGCTGTCGGCGCTCGAGGAGGCCTCCGGCGCCCGCGCCGCCTTCGTCACCCGGCTCGGCGTCGCGCAGCTGCCGACGGCCGAGACGGTCGTCCAGGAGGGCGACCTCGTCCACGTCGCGCTCGAGCTTCGACACCCGCGAGCACGTCGTCGCCGTCTTCGCCGCCGGCCCGCAGGGAGAGTGCGTAGTGCGCGTCGCCATCGCGGGCGCCGGCAACGTCGGCCGCTCCATCGCCACCGAGCTGCTCGGCAACGGCCACCAGGTGCTGCTCATCGAGCGCGAGACGCGGGCCATGAAGGTCGCCTCCGTGCCCGGCGCCGAGTGGCTGCAGGCCGACGCCTGCGAGCTCGACAGCCTGGTGCAGGCGCGCGCCCACGAGTGCGACGTCGTCGTCGCGGCCACCGGTGACGACAAGGTCAACCTGGTGGTGTCGCTGCTGGCCAAGACCGAGTTCGGCGTCGACCGCGTCGTCGCCCGCGTGAACCACCCCAAGAACGAGTGGCTGTTCAACGAGAGCTGGGGCGTCGACGTCAGCGTCTCCTCCCCGCGCCTGCTGGCCGCGGTGGTCGAGGAGGCGGTGTCGGTCGGCGACCTCGTCCGGCTGCTGACCTTCCGCCAGGGCCAGGCCAACCTGGTCGAGCTGACGCTGTCCGACGACGCCCCGATCGTCGGCCAGCACCGTCGGCGCGATCCCCTGGCCGCAGGACGCCGCCCTGGTGGCCGTGCTGCGCGACGGCCGCGTCATCGTCCCGACGCCCGACGCCGCGCTCGAGGGCGGGGACGAGCTGCTGCTGGTCGCCACCGCCGAGGTCGAGGGCGAGCTCGACGCCCTGCTCGGCGGCCACACGGGCGCCGCCGGGGCCCGCTGAGCGCTGCAGGCTACGGCAGCGCGGGGGCCACCGGAGGCCGGCCCGCACGGCGGACCAGCACGACCGTCAGCGCCGCGGCCGCCACGATCAGCGGCCACTTCACCAGGTTGATGACCAGCAGCAGGGTGCCGTCGTCGTCGCCCG
This sequence comes from uncultured Actinomycetota bacterium, assembly GCA_963815615.1. Classification (GTDB taxonomy): domain Bacteria; phylum Actinomycetota; class Actinomycetes; order Mycobacteriales; family SCTD01; genus RYN-122. The sequence goes on from CAWFHF010000001.1 coordinate 543,825, forward strand.
GGCGGCGGTAGACCGAGTAGGCGACGCCGGCGCGCACGAAGAACGTCGCCGCCCAGAAGGCGGTGGCCGCGCGGCAGGCCCGCAGCAGGGGCGGGTGCTCGCGCCAGGCGGCGTAGGACGGGTCGAAGGCCGCCAGCGCCAGCCCGACGGCGGGGCGCCCGATCACCAGCGACACGACGAAGGCGACGCCGGTCAGCGCCGTCGACAGGATGCCCGGCAGGAAGAAGCCCTCGCCCGAGCCGGTGGCGCGGGCGAAGACGACCGCGACGGCGAGCCCGAGGAAGCCGCCGGCGGCCTGCTGCAGCGGCTCGCCGCGCAGGGTGCGCAGCAGCAGCACCGCCAGGCCGAGCCCGACGGCGGCGTAGAGGGCCGTGCTGAGCGAGTCGGTGGCCAGCCGGACGAGGACGAAGGCGGTGGCGGGCAGGGCGCTGTCGAGCAGCCCGCGCACCCCGCCGAACGCCTCGACGAAGGCCGAGGTCGAGACCTCGCGCGGCTGCTCGCCCCCGGCCGGGGCGTCAGGCCCCACTGGCGCGCAGGTCGTAGGCGGGGTTGTAGATCGCGGGCCGGCCGTCGTGGTGGGTCATCCGGCCGCGGGCGACCAGGCTGCGCCCGGGGTCGATGCCGCGGATGCGACGCCGGCCGAGCCACACGAGGGTGACCGTGCCGGTGCCGTCGTAGACCTCGGCCTCCAGCGTCGGCACGCCGGCGCGGGGCCGCAGCACGACCGCGTTGACGGTGCCCGCCACGCACACCGGCTCGCCGCGGGTGCACCGCACGACGGCGGTCGCCCCGGCGGAGGCCGCCTCGTCCTGCAGGTGGAGCGCGTCGCGCTCGTGCTCCCCGGCGGTCAGCCGGTCGAGCGCGCGACGGAACCTGCCGGGGGCCTTCTCGGGGGTCACACCGCCGAGCCTACGTCCGCGGCTCAGCCGATCTCGGTGATCTCCGGACCCCGCTCGGGCGGCGCGGTCGGCAGCCGCGGCTGCTCGGCCTCCTGCCCGTCGTCGCCCTCGGACGGCTGCTGCTCGGCGACGTCGCGCGGCAGCGCCAGCGGCAGCGGGTCGCGCACGGCCATCGGGTCCGCGCCGCGCACGACGACGACGTCCCGGAGCGCCTGCTCCAGCGCCGCGGCCGCCTCGGCGTCGGTGGCGGCGGTGCCGGTCAGCAGGGCGCGCAGGAACCAGCGCGGCCCGTCGACGCCGACGAAGCGGGCGGGCGCGAGGACGAGGCCCTGACCCGGGACGTCGGTGGGGACGAGGGCGTGCAGCTCGGTGCCGAAGCGCCCGGGGCGCTGCTCGGCCTTGCCGCCGGAGTCGAGCAGGGCGGTCTGGATCTCGTCGCAGACCTCCTGCCAGATCCCCTCGCTGCGCGGGGCGGCGAAGGCGTTGACCTGCATCTGCGCCTCGCCCCGGACCAGCGTGGCGGCGACGACCTCGCCCTCCTGGCTGACGTCGACGCGGACCTCGGTGTCGGGCGGCACCGGCACCCGCAGGCCGCCGAGGTCGATCCGGCCGACGCCGTCCTCGGGCGCGTCGGAGGCGTCCCAGGGGCCGCGCGGGCGGGGCGGCGGGCCGGGGACGGCGGGGGCCGGCTCGTCCGCTCCGTCGGCGGTGTCGTCGGCCCCGTCCGTGGTGTCGAGGTCGGTCTCCGGCTCGGCGCTGTCGTCGCGCTTGCGGCGTCGGAACACGCTCATCCTCCTGGGGTCGGGGTGGGGGCGGCGGGCCCCGAGGTCGGGGTGGGGGCTGCTGGCCCTGAGGGCGCCGTGGGCGCTGCGGCCCAGCCGCCGGTGGAGCCGTGGCCGCCGTCGCCGCGGACGCTGTCGGGCAGGGCGTCGGTCTCGGACCAGACGACCTGCTCGACCCGCTGCACGACGAGCTGGGCCACCCGGTCGAGCCGCCGCAGCCGCACCGGCTCGACGGGGTCGTGGTTGACCAGCACGACCTGCAGCTCGCCGCGGTAGCCGGCGTCGATCGTGCCGGGGGCGTTGACGATGCCGACCCCGTGGCGGGCGGCCAGGCCCGAGCGGGGGTGCACGAAGGCGGCGTAGCCCTCGGGCAGGGCGAGCGCGAGGCCGGTCGGCAGCAGGGCCCGCTCGCCCGGCTGCAGCTCGCAGTCGACGGTGGTGACCAGGTCGCAGCCGGCGTCGCCGGGCAGGGCGTAGGCGGGCAGCGGGACCTCGGGGTCGAGGCGCCGCACGAGCACCTCCACCACGCCGCGCTCCCTGTCTCGTGCTCGTCGTCCCGGCTCGGGCTGCAGACTGTCCCGGGCTGCAGACTGTCCCGGACTGCCCCGAGACGCGGACGGACCCTACCCGCGCCGGACCCGACCGACCGAGGAGCCCGCGTGCCCAGGAGCGTCGTCGTGACAGGGGCCAACAGCGGCATCGGCCTGCTCACGTGCCTGGAGCTGGCCGGGGCGGGCTACGACGTCGTCGGGACGGCGCGCAGCGAGGCGAAGACGGCCGTGCTGCACGAGGCCGCCGCCGAGCGCGGCCTGGAGGTGCGCACCGTCGTGCTCGACGTCGACGACGCCGAGGCCTGCCGGGAGGTCGCCGGCCAGGTCGCCGCGATGACCGGCGGCGGCCCCTGGGGGCTGGTGAACAACGCGGGCTTCACGCAGTTCGGGGCCGTGGAGGACGTGCCCGACGCCCTGGTGCGCGCCCAGCTGGAGACCAACGTCGTCGCGCCGCTGCGGCTGGCCCGGCTGTTCCTGCCGGCCATGCGCGAGCGCGGCGAGGGGCGCGTCGTGAACGTCAGCTCGGTCGTCGGGCGGGTGTCCGTGCCGCTGCTGGGCTGGTACTGCGCGAGCAAGCACGCCCTCGAGGGCGTCACCGACGCGCTGCGCATGGAGGTCGAGGCCGACGGCGTGCGGGTCGTGCTCGTCGAGCCCGGCATGTTCGGGACGTCGATCTGGGACGCCGCGCAGGCCGAGGCGCTCCCCCGCCCCGCGACCCCCCGCTACGCCGCGGCCTACGCCCGGGCCGAGGCCCTGGCCTCGCGCAGCGACGCGCTGCCCGACCCCGTCTGGGTCGCCCGCACGGTGCGCCTCGCGCTGAGCAACCCCGTGCCGCTCGCCCGCTACGTGGTGGGGGCCGACGCCGTCGGCGGGCATGCTGGCCGACGCCCTCGTGCCCACGCCGGTGACCGACTGGGTCAAGAGCGTGTCGGCCGGGCTGCGGTCGCTGCCGCTGGCCCGCTTCCTGCGCTGACCGTCAGGCCCTCGCCGTCAGTCCTTGGTGAGCGCGCCGGGCTTGTGCACGGCCTCGCCGCCGCTCTTCTCGCTCTTGACCAGGTACTGCGGCTCGTCCTTGCTCGCCTTGACCTTCCGGCCGCCGGCCTCGGTCTCGGTGGTGATCTCCTCCTCCACCTCACCGACCGCCTTGCCGCCGTGGCTCTTCCAGGTGACGTGGTCGCCCTTCTCGAACTCGCTCACGCTGCTCCTCCTGCCTCGGCGCGGGCACGCTCCCGCTGCTCGCCCCCCGGTACCCGGTTCACGGCGACGGCACCCGGGGCAGCCCCAGGGCAGACAGAGCGGCACAAGCAGAGCGGCAGGCAGAGCGGCGGGCACAGCCGCCGGAGCGAGGAGCAGTCATGGCAGTCGGGTCCAAGCTGGTCGGCATCGCCACCGGCATCGCGGTGCGCAAGGCCACGAACGCCGCGCTGACCTCGGCGTGGCGGCGCACCCGGCACACCGAGCCGCCCGCGTCCCCGGCCGCTCCGGGCACCCCGTGGGCGGAGGCGCTGTCGTGGGCGGTCGCCAGCGGGGTCGCCATGTCGGTGGCACGGCTGCTGGCCACCCGTGGCACCGCGACGGCCAAGATGAAGCTGACCGGCACCGCTCCCGAGGGCCTCGAGGGCCCCGGCGGGACGCGCCGCACCGCCTGAGCAGACACCGCCTGGGCAGACACCGCCTGAGCAGTCCTGCGAGAGTCGTCCCGTGGACGCCTCCCTCTCCCCCGACGACGTCGCCTACGCCGGGGTCCGCGGCCAGCGCGCCCTGCTGCGCGACGGCCGGCTGACCGCCGTCGAGCTGCTCGGCCTGTGCCTGGCCCGCATCGACGCCCTCGACGGCCGGCTCAACGCCTTCCGCACGCTGTTCCCCGAGCAGGCCCGGGCCGAGGCGCAGGCCGCCGACGCCGCCCTGGCGGCCGGGGACGACCGGCCGCTGCTGGGCGTGCCGGTCGCCGTCAAGGACAACGTGCCGGTGGCCGGGCACGCCTCGGCGATGGGCACCGGGTCGGTGCAGCCCCCGGCCGCGCACGACGCCGAGCAGGTCCGCCGGCTGCGGGCGGCCGGCGCGGTGGTCGTCGGCACCACGCACCTGCCCGAGCTGGCGCTGTGGCCCTTCACCGAGTCGGCCACCTGGGGCGTCACCCGCAACCCGTGGGACCCCTCGCGCACGCCCGGCGGCTCCTCCGGCGGCTCGGCCGCGGCGGTGGCCTCGGGCATGGTCGCCGCGGCCACGGCGAGCGACGGCGGCGGGTCGATCCGGGTGCCGGCCGCCTGCTGCGGGCTGGTCGGCCTGAAGCCGACCCGCGGCCGGGTGCCGCTGTCCCCCGACCTGGAGCACTGGCACGGGCTGTCGTCCGCCGGGGTGCTGGTGCGCGACAGCGCCGACGCCGCCACCGTGCTGTCGGTGCTGCTCGGCGAGGAGCTCGAGGTGCCCGCCCCTCCTGCCCTGCGCATCGCCTGGAGCGTCGCGCCGCTCTCCCCCGCACCCGTCCAGCCGGAGGTCGTCGACGCCGTGCACCGCACCGCCGCGGTGCTCGCCGGCCTCGGCCACACCCTCGTGACGGCCGACCCGTCCTACGCCGGGGTGCAGGAGGCGTTCCTCGTCCGCTACGCCCGCGGGGTCCGCGACGACCTCGTCCGGCTGTCCGACCCCTCCCGCACCGAGCTGCGCACCCGGGCGGTGGCCGCCGTCGGGGCGCGGCTCGGCCCGCGCGCGCTGGCCCGGGCCTCCCGGCTGTCGCAGGCCGCGGCCGACCGGCCGTTCCCCGCGGGCGCCGACGTCCTGCTCACCCCGGTCCTCGGGACCGTGCCCCCGAAGGCCGGCGCGCTGACCGGCCTCGCGCACCCTGCTCGGCGCCGGGCGGGCCGTCCCCTTCACCCCGCCGTGGAACGTGACCGGCCACCCCGCGATGAGCGTCCCCGCCGGCTGGACGATGGAGGGGCTGCCGCTCGCCGTCCAGCTCGTCGCCCCGCACGGCCGCGACGACCTGCTGCTCGCCCTCGCGGCCCAGCTGCAGGCCCAGGAGGACTGGACGGCGCGCCGTCCGCCGGTCGACCGGTAGGTCGGCTACCGGTGGGTAGCGTCCGGCCGTGACCTCCGCCGCGCCGCTGCAGGGTGCCGACCTCGACACGGTGCTGGCCGCCCGGCTGCGCCGCTCCCTGGTCGGCACGCCGCTCGAGCGCCGGCGCGCCACCGTCGTGTTCGACGCCGGCGAGGCCGGGGTGTGGACCGTCGACATCGCGGGCGGCCGCGGCGCGGGCCCGCCGCGGCGGCGCCAAGGACCCGACGCTGCTGGTGCGCAGCAGCGCGTCGTCGCTGCACTCGGTGGTGGCCGGCGAGAGCAGCGGGGTGCACGCCTTCCTCGACGGCCGGCTGACCGTGCGCGGCGACCTCGCCCTGTCGCTGCAGCTCGACGGCCTGTTCGAGGGGCCCGACGACCCCACGGCCCCGCGCTGGCGCGAGGTGACGGCGCTCGGCGTGCGCACCGCCTACCTGGAGGCCGGGCCGGCCGACGCGCCTCCCGTGGTGCTGCTGCACGGCCTCGGCGCCACCAACGCCTCCATGCTGCCGGTGCTGGCCGACCTCGCCCGGGACCACCGCGTCCTGGCGCCCGACAACCCCGGCTTCGGGGCCTCCGACGCGCCGTCCTCGCCGTACACCTCGGCCTGGTTCGCCGCCTGGCTCGAGTCCTTCCAGCAGGCCACCGCCAGCCGGGGGGCGGTCCTCGTCGGCAACAGCCTGGGCGGGCGCATCGCGATCGAGCAGGGCCTGTCGCACCCCCGCTCGGTGAAGGCGGTCGTGCTGCTGGCGCCGTCGCCGGCCTTCCGCGCCATCCGCTCGTTCGTCCCGGTGGTGCGGGTCCTGCCCGCGCAGCTCGCCCGGCTGCCGATGCCGGCGCCGTCGCACGGCGTCGTCGTCGAGGCGATCCGGGCGATGATGAGCGTCCCCGACCGGTTGCCGCAGACCTGGTACGACGCCGCGGCCGACGAGTGCGTGCGGGTGCTGCGCTCCCCCGCCCACCGGGTCGCCTTCTTCTCCTGCGCGCGGCAGATCTACCTGGAGGAGGCCTACGGCCGCAACGGCTTCTGGGCCCGGCTGCCCGGCCTCATGCCGCCCGCGCTGTTCGTCTGGGGCGACCGCGACCGGCTGGTCCCGGCGTCGTTCGCCCGCCACGTCGCCGACGCCCTGCCCGACGCCGGCTCGGTGGTCATGGAGGACTGCGGGCACGTGCCGCAGTTCGAGCACCCCGAGGAGACGATGACCCTCGTCCGCGGGTTCCTCTCCAGCCTGTAGGCGGTAGGGGGAGGCCGTGCAGACCTTCGTCCCGTACCCCGACCTGCGGGCCAGCTGCCAGGTGCTCGACAGCCCCCGGCTCGGCAAGCAGCGGGTCGAGACCTTCCAGATCCTGCGCGCCCTGACCTGGCCGAGCTACGCCTGGAAGAACCACCCGGCGGTGCGGATGTGGCGCGGGTTCGTGCCCGGGCTCGTGCTGTACGGCGTCGAGAACTGCCGGGAGTGGACCCGCCGCGGCAACGCCGACACCGTGCTGCCGCAGCTGCTCGCCTGGACCGGCGGCGAGGTGCCCGAGGACCCGCCGCTGCCGCCGTGGTGGGGCCTGCCGGAGCTGCACCTGTCGCACCGCGCCCGGCTGGTGCAGAAGGACCCGGAGTTCTACCGGCCGCTGTTCGGCGACCTGCCCGACCTGCCCTACCTGTGGCCGAAGGACGTCTTCCCGCGCTGGCCGGTGCGGCGCGCAGGCCGCGACCTCGACGTCGAGCAGGCCCTCGAGCTGCTCGGGCACGCCCAGCCGCGCACGGGCCAGGCCGAGGCGGCGCACGCCGTGCAGGAGGGCCGCGACTGCCTGCTCGTCGCCCGGCCGGGGCACGGCGGCTCGACGGCCGGGCTGCTCGCCGGGCTGGTCACGCCGGGCCGCACGCTCTGGGTCGCCCCGGAGGTCTACGCCGGAGCCCGAGCCCGTCCCCGAGGTCACGCTGGTGGCGCCCCGCGTGGTGGAGCCGGCGCCGGAGGCCGTCGCGGGTGCGGGCAGCGGGGACGCCGTCGTCGTCGAGGTCGTCGACGCACCGGAGCCCGTCGACGGCGCGGCCCGGGCGCCCGCCCTCGCCCGCCCGCCGTCCGACGCCGACCTCGCCGCGATGCAGGCCGAGCAGCAGCCGTCCGAGTGGGTCTTCGCCCGCCCCGGCCGGCTGCCCGACCCTGCCGGCTTCGGCCTGGTCGTGCTCGACGGCGCCGACCGGCTGCCCGCCGCTGGAGCTCGGCGCCGACCGGCCGCCCGTGCTGGCCGTCGTCCCGCAGGCCGACGTCGAGACGCGGGCCGCCCTGGTCGCGCGCCTCGGGCTGCGCGACCCGGTCCACGCCGGCGGCGGCTGGGACCCCGCCGACACCTGGCTCGGCGTCGCCCGGGTGCCCTCCGCGCCCGCCCGGCGCCGGCTGCTCCCGGCCCTGGCCGCCTCGGCCGGGCCGGCGCTGGTGCACGTCGCCGGCCGCGACCGGGCCGACCGGCTGGCGGGCGCGCTGGTCGCCGCCGGGCTCAGGGCCGCCTCCTGGGGCGAGGGCATGCGCGCCTCCCGGGCCACCGCGGCCGTCGGCGCGTGGCGCTCGCGCCGGCTCGCCGCCCTCGTCGTCCCGCACGGGCTGCTGCCGCCGCTGGGCCGCGCCCGGGTCAAGCTGCTCGTCGACGCCGACCCTCCTGCCGGGCCCGCGGCGTGGCGCGACGAGCTGGTCGAGGTGTCCCCCGCCGCGGCGGTGCTGGTCGTCGGCCCCGACGCGCCGCCGGCGGTCGCCGACTACGCCGACACCCCGGGGTGCCGGCGCGCCGCCCTGCTGGACCCGCTGGGCGAGCCCGTGCAGGTGCCGTGCGGCCGCTGCGACGTCTGCGCCCCGCAGGACGGGCCCGTGCTCGCGCCCTAGCGACCGCTCAGCGGCGGCGGTGCAGGTCCCGCACGAGCGCGTCGCCGAGCTTGGTGGTCTCGCGCCGGTTCAGCTCGGCCCCGGCCAGGGCGCCGGCCAGGAAGGGCGCGAGGGTCGTGACGTTGCGGCCGAGGCGGCGGACCAGCCGGGCCCGCAGCTGCTGGCGGGCGGCGGTGCCGAGCACGGCGCCGAGCGTCGGCGGCCCCGCGGTCGTGTCCAGCCCGCGCTTGGAGGCCCAGGACTGCAGGTAGGCCGCCCCGACCTGGGGCGTCGTGCCGGGCGGGGTGCGCCCGTAGACCACGTGCAGCTCGGCGACCAGCTTGAGCTCGACCGCCACGACCGCCACCGTCTCGGCGACCAGCTGCAGGGGGGCGGCCAGCAGGGTCGGCGGCGCGAGCGTCTCGACGGCGGCCAGGGCCCCGCCGGCCGCGCCGATGCCCGCCGTCGTGCGGGAGGCCTGGCTGATCAGCGCGTCGGCCAGGGCGTCGCCCGACAGCCCGCCGTGGTGCTCGCGCAGGGTCACCAGGTCGCGGACCGGCAGGTGCGGCGCCAGGTCGGTGACGACGTCGGCGAGGTACTGCCCGGAGGCGACGGCCCGGGCCCCCGCCGCGCGGAAGCCGTCGCCGAGCGCGCGGGTCAGCCGGGTGAGCAGCCGGACCCGCCCGCGCCGGTCGAGGGCGTCGTCGGACAGCCGGCCCACCAGCGCCCCGACGTCGTCGCGCGGGACGAGCTCCCCGCTCACCGGCCCACCTCCGGGTGCCGCACGACGCCGTCGGTCATCCAGCAGCCGGCGTGGGGCGGCCGGGCCTGGCGGGCCAGCACCCAGGTGAAGCCGAGCGTCGCGTCGTCGGCGGCCACGACCAGCACCTCGACCTGCGCCTGCGACCCCTGCTGCAGCACCGGCCCGAGCGACGCCGCCCGGTGCCCGAGCAGCCCCCGGTAGGCGTCGTTGCGCAGCATCGCCGCGAAGCGCGGCAGCGGGCCGGTGGCCTCGCGGTTGCCCGGGCTCGCGAACGCCCACGCGGCCGCGAGCCCGTCCCCGGGCACCGGCTCGGCCGCGGGGTCGCCTGCCGGGTCGTCGTAGGGCTCGCGCTGCAGCCCGGCGAGCTGGGCGAGCACGACCTCCGCCGGGGTGAGCTCCGGCGAGGGGACGGCGGGCGGCGCGGCGGTCGGACCGGTCATGCGTCTAGTCGCACTCCTTGCACACCAGCCGGCCGCCGGTGTCGGAGGCGAGCTGGCTGCGGTGGTGCACCAGGAAGCAGGAGGAGCAGGTGAACTCGTCGCTCTGCTTGGGGAGCACGCGGACCGTCAGCTCCTCGCCCGACAGGTCGGCGCCCGGCAGCTCGAGGGCCTCGTTCAGGTCGGCCTCGTCGACGTCGACGCTGCTGGACTGCGCCTCCGCACGGCGGGCCTTGAGCTCCTCGAGGCTGTCCTCGGGCTCGTCCGCGTCGTTGCGACGGGGCTGGTCGTAGTCGGTGGCCATGGTCTCGGGCCTCTCATCTCTTCGTCCACTGCGGCTGCGGTGGTGCAGCGGGGTGCCGGTGCGGCCGGCGGCAGGACAACGCACGAGGGCGTTCGCGTGTGCCCGCCGTCCGGACGGATCCGGTCGGGGAGCGGCCGAGGGTAGCCGCCGGCGTGCGGGGCGGGCTGTACCCCCCGGGTGACGTCCGGCACCTCCGGGGTAGGGCCCGCGCCATGACGACGTTCGGGTACTTCCTGTCCGCCGAGGAGCACGACGCGCCGACCCTCGTGGACCTCGCCGTGCGCGCCGAGCAGGCCGGCTTCGAGGCCCTGTGGATCAGCGACCACTACCAGCCGTGGAACGACGAGCAGGGCCAGTCGCCCTTCGTCTGGTCGGTCCTCGGCGCGATCGCGGCGCGCACCGAGCGGGTCCGCTGCGCCACCGCCGTGACCTGCCCGACGGTGCGGGTCCACCCCGCCGTCGTGGCCCAGGCCGCGGCGACGACGCAGCAGCTGTTCGGCGGCCGCTTCAGCCTCGGCGTCGGCAGCGGGGAGGCCCTCAACGAGCACGTCCTCGGCGGCGCGTGGCCGGGCGCGGAGGTGCGCCTGGAGATGCTCGAGGAGGCGGTCGACGTGATGCGGCAGCTGTGGGCCGGCGACGTCGTGCGGCACCGCGGGCGGCACTACACGGTCGACAGCGCGAAGCTCTACACGCTGCCCGAGCAGCCGGTCCCGGTGCTGGTCAGCGGCTTCGGGCCCAAGGCGACCGACCTCGCCGCCCGCATCGGCGACGGCTACATGAACACCGACCCGTCCGGCGAGCTGGTCGCGCGCTACCGGGAGGGCGGCGGCACCGGCCCGACGCACGGTGGCGCGAAGGTCTGCTACTCGGCCGACCCCGCCCACGCCCGCCGCGAGGTGCACCGGCTCTGGCCGCACCAGGCCGTGCCCGGCGAGCACCTGCAGGTGCTGACCAGCCCCCACCACTTCGAGCAGGTGGCCAGCGTGGTCACCGAGGAGATGGCGGTCGGGGCGGTCGCCGCGGTCGGGGACCGGGTGGAGGACTTCGTCGAGGGGCTGCGGCCCTACGTGGAGGTCTTCGACGAGGTCTACGTCAGCCAGATCGGGCCCGACCAGGAGGGGTTCATGCGCTTCTGGGAGGCCGAGCTCGGGCCGGCGCTGCGGTCGCTCTAGACCCGCGGACGCACCCCGCTCAGTCCCGGTCGGCCATCCGGGCGAAGCGCCAGAACTCCTCGCTGGCGTCCACCGGGTCGCCCGGCTCGGTCCAGCGGTGCGGGAACGGCGACAGCACCCGCAGCGCGATCCGGCTGCCGGGGCTGGCCGCCTCGATGGTCCGGACGTCGCGCAGGAACGCGTCGAGCCGGCGGCTGTAGGTGCTGCCGGCCAGCGGGACGGCGGTGTCGCGGTCGCCGTGCAGGTGCAGCGCGGTGATCCGGCCGTCGCAGCGCGGGATCTCCAGGGTGCCGCTCATGACGCCGACCGTGTCGACCAGCCCGGGCCGCTCGCAGGCCAGCCGGTAGGCCATCATCCCGCCGTTGCTGAACCCGACCACCGACACCCGCCCGACGCCGCGCCGGCGCAGGTCGGTGACGACGTCGGTGAGGAAGCCGACGTCGTCGACCTGCTGGCGGACGGCCTCGCCGCAGCACAGCCCGGCGTTGAAGGAGTCGCGCACGCCCTCGGGGTAGGCGACCAGCGCGCCGTCGCGGTCCGACAGCAGCGACAGGCCGGTGGAGCGGGCGGCGTCGGCCGGGAAGGACAGCAGGCCGTGCAGCACGAGCATCGCCGGGCGGCCCCGGCCCTGCTCCGGGTGCTGCCGCAGCTGCGGGGGGACGTGCAGCACGTAGGCCCGGCCGCTCGGCAGGACGACGCGGCGGTCGGCGGCGTCGGGCAGGCCCGGCGGCTCGTCGGCCCGGGGCCCGGCGGTGGAGAAGGCGAGCACCAGCAGCAGCAGCGCGAGCCCGACGACGCCGCGCCGGGTCCACCGCACCCCGACCGACGCCCGCACGGATCCAGTCTGCTCTACGGGCCTGCTGCTACCGGGTGCGCCCGTCCTCGGCGTACGCGCCCCAGACCAGGCCGGTGAGCTCCTCGGTCAGCTCGGCCCGCGGGCAGGGCCGCTCGTCGAGCCACCAGTCCCCCGCGGCCTGCACCATCCCGACGATGGCGTGCCCCCACGCCCGCGACCGGACGCTGCCCGGCGGCAGCCCGGTCTCGGCGGCGATGCCGTCGGCGAGCAGGTCGGCCAGGCGGCGCAGGAACGAGCGGACCTGCCCCTGCGCGGGCGCCGCCTCGGTGCTGTGCACCAGGAAGCGGTAGAGGCCGGGCTCGGCCTCGATGACGGCCAGGTAGGCGTCGACGGTCAGGGCGACGCGCTCGTGCCGGCTGCGCCCGCTGCCCAGCGCGGCCTGCAGGGCGTCCATGAGCGCGCCGGTCGCCCGCTCGGCGAGCGCGGCGTAGAGGCCGCCCTTGTCGCCGAAGTGGCGGTAGAGGACGGGCTTGGTGATGCCGGCCTCGGCGGCGATGGCGGCCATCGAGGCGCCCGCGCCGTCGCGCTGGACGATCCGCACGGCGGCGTCGAGCAGCGCCTCCCGCCGTGCGGACCGGTCCAGCAGCGCGGTCACCGCTACGGGATCTGGTGGCCCGAGATCGCGCGGCTGATGATCAGGCGCTGGATCTCGCTGGTGCCCTCGAAGATCGTGTAGATCTTCGCGTCGCGGTGCCAGCGCTCCACCGGGTACTCGCGGGTGTAGCCGTTGCCGCCGAGGATCTGGATCGCCTTCTCGGTGATCTCGACGGCGGCCTCGCCCGCGAACAGCTTGCTCATGGAGCCCTCGCCGGCGACGAACGGGACGCCGTTCTTGCCCATCCACGCGGCCTTCCAGACCAGCAGGCGCGCGGCCTCGAGCTTGGTCTTCATGTCCGCGAGCATGAAGGCGATGCCCTGGTTCTGGACGATCGGGCGGCCGAACTGCTCGCGCGTCTTGGCGTACTCCAGGGCGTACTCGTAGGCGGCGCGGGCGATGCCGACGGCCTGCGCCCCGACGGCCGGGCGGGAGGCCTCGAACGTCGCCATGGCGGCCTGGCCGCCCTTGACCCGGCTGCTGTCGAGCTTCTCGCCGCGGGCCAGCGCCGCCGCGCGCTCGCGCGCCCGGGCGAGGCGCTCGTCGAGCTTGTCCTTGCCGCCGAGCAGGGCGCTGCCGGGCAGCCGCAGGTCGTCGAGGATGACCTCGCTGGTGTGGCTGGCGCGGATGCCGTGCTTCTTGAACTTCTGGCCCTGGCTCAGGCCCTTGCCCTTGAAGTCCGGCCCGACGACGAAGGACGCCTGGCCGCGCGCCTTGAGGTCGGGGTCGACGCTGGCGACGACGACGTGGACGTCGGCGATGCCGCCGTTGGTGATCCAGGTCTTGACGCCGTTGAGGACCCACTCGTCCTTGGCCTCGTCGTAGACGGCCGTGGTCTTCATGCTGGAGACGTCGGAGCCGGCGTTGGGCTCGGAGACCGCGAGGGCGGCCAGCTTGGGCTCGGCCTCGGTGCCGAAGCACTGCGGGGTCCACTCGCCGATCTGGTCGATCGTGCCGTTGGACAGGATGCCGGCGACGCCGAGCGTGGTGCCGACGATCGACAGGCCGATGCCGGCGTCGCCCCAGAACAGCTCCTCCATCGTGATGGGGAGGCTGATGCCGCTGTCGTCGCCCCAGCTGCTGGCGAAGAAGTCGAGCGAGTAGATGCCGGCCTTGGCGGCCTCCTGGATGATCGGCCAGGGGGTCTCCTCGCGCTCGTCCCACTCCGCGGCCGCGGGGCGGATGACGTCGGTGGAGAACTCGTGCAGCCACTTCTGCAGGGTCTGCTGGTCCTCGTTGAGCTGCAGGCTGAAGCCGGCGGTCATCGGTGCTCTCCTCGTGCGGGGGACGTGTTACCGGCGGTAACGGTACGCACGGGTCTCGGCAGTGTCGAGCGACACCTTGACCGCTGTTACCGCGGGTAACACCCTGGAGCCATGGCCGTCGTCGAGCAGCACACCCGATCCCTGCACGGCGAGCTCGTGGGGTACGCCGAGGCGGGCGCCGCGTCCGGCGGCCCGGTCGTCGTCCTCGTCCACGGGATCGCCTCCCGGGCGGCGCAGTGGCACGACGTCATGGCCCGGCTCGGCGACACCTGCCACGTGATCGCGCCCGACCTGCTGGGCCACGGCCTGTCGGCCAAGCCGCGCGGCGACTACTCCCTCGGGGCCCACGCCTGCGGCCTGCGCGACCTGCTGGCCAGCCTCGGCCACGACGCCGTCACCGTCGTCGGGCACAGCCTCGGCGGCGGCATCGCCATGCAGTTCGCCTACCAGTTCCCCGAGCGCGTCCAGCGGCTCGCCCTGGTCAGCGCCGGCGGCCTCGGCCCGGAGGTCAGCCCGTTCCTGCGGGCGGCCACGCTGCCCGGCGCCGAGCAGGTGCTGCCGCTGCTGACCTCCTCCCCCGTGCGCCGGGTCGGCAGCTCGGTGCACGACCTGCTGGCCCGCGCCGGCGTCGCCCTGCCCGCCGGCCTGGTCGAGTCGCTGACCGGCTTCGGGTCGCTGGCCGACCCCGCCACCCGCGAGGCGTTCGTGCACACGGTCCGCAGCGTGCTCGACGTCCGCGGCCAGCGGGTCGACGCCCGCGACAAGCTCTACCTGGCCGCGGACCTGCCGCTGCTCGTGGTCTGGGGCGCCAAGGACTCGATCATCCCCGTCGAGCACGGGCGGGGCCTCGCCGCGACGGTGCCGACGGCCCGGCTCGAGGTGTTCGAGACCTCCGGCCACTTCCCGCACATGACCGAGCCCGAGCGGCTCGCCCGGGTGCTCGCCGAGTTCGTGGCGCAGACCGAGGCCGTCACCCTCGACCCCGCCGACCTCACCGCCCGGCTGCAGTCGGTCTGACGGCCGCTCAGCCGTTCGCCGCGCGCAGCGCCTCCTCGGCCGGCCGCGGCAGGGTGCCCTGCGCGCAGTCCGCGCCCTTCTCCGAGCCCTGCCCGCCGCCCGCGTAGGCGCGCACGAACGCGGCCAGCCGCGGGTCCGCGGCGTCGTCCACCCCGAGCTGGGCGCCCCAGGTGGAGGCCATGAAGGGCTGCGGCTGGTCCGGGTAGGGGCTCACGAGCACGTAGTCGGGGCGGATGCGGGCGAGCGCCGCCACCGCCGCGACGTCGGCCGCCGCCGCGCCCGGCCGGTAGGTCAGCCACACCGCGCCGTGCTCCTCGGAGTGCACCGCGAACTCGTCCGGCACGGGCGCGTCGTACACCCCGCAGCGCAGCCAGCCGAGCACGCCCTCGGCCTGCGGCGGCCAGTGCGGCCCGCCCACCGGCGGGGTCTGCGGGTAGGTCTGGGGCGCCGTGGTGTGCGTGTGCGAGGGGTCGTCCTGCTGCACCACGACCCCCTCGATGCCGGTCGCGGCCGGCCTCTCGGCGCCGGCGCTGCAGCCGGTCAGCAGCAGGGCGGCGACGGGCACGAGGGCGAGCAGCGGGCGCGGGGGCACGCGCCCAGCCTGCCCCGGACGCCGTGTGCCCGGCGTGAGCCGGCTACGGGACGACCTGGCCGCCCTTGCCCACCACGACGACGCCCGCCGGGGTGACGGTGAAGCCGCGGGCCCGGTCCTGCTCCGGGTCGACGCCGAGCCGGGCCCCCGGCCGGACGACGACGTTCTTGTCCAGGATCGCGTTGCGCACGACCGCCCCGCGCCCGACGTCGACCCCGTGCATGAGCACCGACCCGTCCACGTCCGCGCCCGCGTGGACCCGCACGTGCGGGGAGAGCACGGAGCGGCGGACGCGGCCGCCGGAGACGATCACCCCGGGGCTGACCAGGCTGTCGAGGGCCTGCCCCGTGCGCCCGTCCTCCTGGAAGACGAACTTGGCGGGCGGCAGCGCGGGGACGCTGGTGAGGATCGGCCACCGGCGGTTGTAGAGGTTGAAGACGGGGTGGACCGAGACGAGGTCCATGTGGCTGTCGTAGTAGGCGTCCAGGGTCCCGACGTCGCGCCAGTAGCCGCGGTCGCGGTCGGTGGCGCCGGGGACGTCGTTGTGCTTGAAGTCGTAGACGCGGGCCTGCTGCCGCTCCACCAGCATCGGGATGATGTTGCCGCCCATGTCGTGCACGGAGCCCTCGTCGCCGGCGTCGATCTTCACGGCCTCCAGCAGCGTCTCGGTGCTGAAGACGTAGTTGCCCATCGAGGCCAGCACCTCGTCGGGGCTGTCGGGCAGCCCGGGCGGGTCGGACGGCTTCTCCAGGAACTGCCGGATGGTGCCGTCGGGCGCGGCGTCGATGACGCCGAACTGGTCGGCCTCCGCGCGCGGCACCCGGATCCCGGCGACGGTGACGCCGGCGCCCGAGGCGATGTGGTCCTCGACCATCTGCGAGGGGTCCATCCGGTAGACGTGGTCGGCGCCGAAGACGACGACGTAGTCGGGCTCGTCGTCGTAGACCAGGTTCAGGCTCTGGTGGATCGCGTCGGCCGAGCCCGCGGAACCACTGCGGGCCGAGCCGCTGCTGCGCCGGCACCGGCGTGACGTAGTTGCCGAGCAGGGTCGACATCCGCCACGTGGTGGTGATGTGCCGGTCGAGGCTGTGCGACTTGTACTGCGTGAGCACGACGATGCGCAGGTAGCCGGCGTTGACCAGGTTCGACAGCACGAAGTCGACCAGCCGGTACTGCCCCCCGAAGGGCACCGCGGGCTTGGCCCGGTCGGCCGTCAGGGGCGAGAGCCGCTTGCCCTCGCCGCCGGCCAGGACGATGCCGAGGACGCGGGGGGTCGATCGCATGGGCCCCACTATGGTCCCCCGCGTGCGCATCGGACTGCTGACCCGCGAGTGGCCGCCCGAGGTCTACGGCGGCGCCGGGGTGCACGTCGAGTACCTCGCCCGCGAGCTGCGCCGGCTGGCCGACGTCGAGGTCCACGCGTTCGGCGGCGAGGGCGCCGTCGTGCACTCCCCCGACCCGCGGCTCGCCGCCGCGAACCCGGCGCTGCAGGTGCTGAGCACCGACCTGTCGATGGCGGCGGCCACGGCGTCGTGCGACGTCGTCCACTCCCACACCTGGTACGCCAACATGGCCGGGCACTGGAGCGCCCTGCTGCACGGCGTCCCGCACGTCGCGACGACGCACAGCCTGGAGCCGCACCGGCCGTGGAAGGCCGAGCAGCTCGGCGGCGGCTACGCGCTGTCGAGCTGGGCCGAGCGGACCGCCGTCCTGTCCGCCGACGCCGTCATCGCCGTGAGCGCCGGGATGCGCCGCGACGTGCTGGCCAGCTACCCCGAGCTCGACCCGGAGCGGGTGCACGTCGTCGTCAACGGCATCGACACGCAGGAGTACGCGCCGGTCGGGGGCACCGACGTGCTGGAGCGGCACGGCGTCGACCCGGCGCAGCCCTACGCGCTGTTCGTCGGGCGGATCACCCGGCAGAAGGGCCTGGTCCACCTGCTGCGCGCCGCGGACGACCTGCCCGGCCAGCTGGTGCTGTGCGCCGGCGCCCCCGACACCCCGGAGATCGCCGCGGAGACCCGCGCGCTCGTCGAGCAGCTGCAGCGCCGCCGGCCCGGGGTGGTCTGGATCAGCGAGATGCTGCCCAAGGCCGACGTCCGCCAGCTGCTCACGCACGCGACCGTCTTCGTCTGCCCGTCGGTCTACGAGCCGCTGGGCATCGTCAACCTCGAGGCGATGGCCTGCGCGACGGCCGTGGTCGCCAGCGACGTCGGGGGGATCCCGGAGGTCGTCGTCGACGGCGACGACCGGCGTCCTCGTCCACCACGACGACGCCGACCCCGCCGGGCTCGAGCGCGGCCTCGCCGAGCAGGTGGCCGCCCTGCTCACCGACCCGGAGCGGGCCGCCGCGCTCGGCCGGGCCGGGCGGCAGCGGGCGGTCGAGCACTTCGGGTGGGACGCCGTCGCCCGGCAGACCGTGGCGGTCTACGAGCGGGTGCTCCGTGCGGGCCATCTTGCGCGGTAGTCCTCCAGCGGAGGCCCCGGGCCGGTCGAGTCTGAGGGCGTGCTGCTCCTCGCCCTGGTGGGCCTGCTGGTCTTCGTCAGCGTCGTCGTGCGGATCGCCGACTGGAACGCGGCCCGCTTCCCGGCGGACGCCGACGTCGAGCCGGTGCCCTCGCCGCTGAGCCGGGCGTGGACGGCGGCCCGGGCGCGCCGCGCCTCCGCCGTGCCCGCCCTGCCCGAGGGGCACCGCCCGCCGGCCGGCCTGGGCCCGCTGAGCCCGAGCGAGCGCTTCCTGCAGACCGAGACGGCCCGCGGCCTGCGCGAGCTGCAGCTGTTCCTGCTGGAGCAGCGCACCCCGTAGCCCGGCCGGTGCCGCGACAGGCGGCTCAGAACGGGTCGGCGTCGGCGTCGTGCGCGACCAGCAGGTCGTGCAGGGCGCCGAACACGCCCGGGCCGGCGGCCAGCACCATCGCGGAGCCGGCCGTCCCGCCCGCGCAGGCCCTCGACCCGGGCGCCCGCCTCGGTGGCGACCAGCCGCCCGGCCGACAGGTCCCAGGGCGACAGCCCCTGCTCGTAGTAGGCGTCGACCCGGCCGCACGCCACGGCGCACAGGTCGAGCGCGCCGGCCCCCACCCGCCGCAGGTCGCGCACCCGCGGCAGCAGGTCGGGCAGCAGCCGGGCCTGGGCGGCGCGCCGCCGGGCGTCGTAGCCGAAGCCGGTCGCGACCAGGGCCTGCCCGAGGTCGGTCACCCCCGTGCAGCGCAGCGGGCGGCCGTCGAGGAACGCCCCGCCGCCGCGCACCGCCGTGAACAGCTCGCCCTTCGCCGGGTCGAGCACCACGCCGACGACGGTCCCGTCGGCGTCCTCGACCCCGATCGACACCGCCCACTGCGGCAGGCCGTACAGGTAGTTGACGGTGCCGTCGATCGGGTCGACCACCCAGCGCAGCCCGCTGGTGCCCGGGACGGCGGCGCCCTCCTCCCCGAGCAGGCCGTCGTCGGGCCGGGCCTCCCGGATGCCCTCGGTGAGCAGCCGCTCGACCGCCCGGTCGGCCGCGGTGACGACGTCGGTGGGGCTGGTCTTGGTGGACTCGCTGCGGATGCCCTCGCGCATGCGCAGCGCCAGCTCCCCGGCATCCCGGGCAAGCCGGACAGCCAGCTCGAGCAGGGCGGCCGGGTCGGCGGCGGGTGCGGCGGTCGGGTCGGCGTCGGGCATGCCCGGAGTCTGGCGGACCCCCTGTGGCGGGTCCCACAGCCGGTGCAGTAGAACGGGGTTCGGGAACAGCCCTACCAGCACCGAGGAGCACGCAGCGTGGACCTGACCTTCAGCAAGGAGGACGAGGACTTCCGTCGGGAGCTCCGTTCCTGGCTGGACGCGAACCTGCCGTCCGAGATGCGCGACCCCTCGTTCTGGGAGGACAAGAGCGACGACGAGTCGTTCGAGATCCGCCGCGAGTGGGAGGCCGGCAAGGCCCGCGCGGGCTTCGCCGGCATCGTCTGGCCCGAGGAGTACGGCGGCCGCGGCGGCACCCCGACCATGAAGGCGATCTACGACGAGGAGATGGTCCTGGCGAACGCGCCCACGACCGTCAACCCGCTCGGCATGGCGTTCCTCGGCCCCACCGTCATGGTGCTGGGCACCGAGGAGCAGAAGCGCGAGATCATCAAGCCGCTGCTGCACTGCGAGACCATCTGGTGCCAGGGCTTCTCCGAGCCCGGCGCCGGCTCCGACCTCGCCGCGCTGCAGATGAAGGCCGAGAAGCAGGGCGAGGAGTACGTCCTCAACGGCCAGAAGATCTGGACCACCAACGCCATGCACGGCGACAAGATCTTCACCCTCGCGCGCACCGGCGGCGGCGAGAAGAAGCACCAGGGCATCTCCATGCTGCTGGTCGACATGAAGCAGAAGGGCGTCGAGGCCCGTCCGCTGAAGCAGATGAGCGGCGCCAGCGAGTTCGGCGAGGTCTTCTTCACCGACGCGACCTGCCCGGTCACCGAGGTGCTCGGCGGCGAGGGCAACGGCTGGCAGACCGCCATGCTGCTGCTGAGCTTCGAGCGCGGCTCCTCGGCCCTGTCGCAGTACACCGAGTACCGCAAGATGTGGGACACGGTCGCCGCGTCGGCCGCCCGCACCGACCGCGACGGCAAGCCGGCCAGCGAGGACGCCGTCCTGCGCCAGGAGCTGCGCCAAGAGCCTGGTCGAGCTCGAGTGCCTGAAGTACCACTCGTGGCACGTCCTGACCCAGACCTCGCAGGGCAAGGACCTCGGCTTCGAGGCCTCCATGACCAAGCTGCACTGGGCCAACACGTTCCGCGACCTGTCCGACGTCTACAGCGACATCGTCGGCCAGGGCTTCCAGGTCCCCGTCGGTGCCCTCGGCTCGTCGCGCCAGGAGCTCACCACCATGGCCCTGTGGTCGCGCAGCTGCACCATCTGGGGCGGCTCGAACGAGGTCCAGCGCACCGTCGTCGCCGAGCGCGTGCTCGGCCTCCCCCGCTAAGCCGAGAGGTCCCACACCCATGCACTTCGGACTCACCGACGAGCAGCGCGCCCTCCAGGAGGCCGTGCGCGACTACCTCGGCGACCGCTTCGGCCAGAAGGAGGTCCGCGAGCTCTACGAGGCCCCCGAGAGCGACGGCGTCCCGGCGTCGCTGTGGAGCGCCATGGCCGAGCAGGGCTGGCTGGGCCTGATGGTCCCCGAGGAGAACGACGGCTTCGGCGCCGGTCTCGTCGAGGCCGCCGTCGTCGCCCGCGCCTTCGGCGCCGGCACGATCCCCGGCCCCTGGCTGGGCACCGTCCTGGTCGCCGAGGCCGTCCGCCTCGGCGGCTCGGCCGAGCAGCAGTCCTCGTGGCTGCCCCGGCTGGCGGCCGGCGAGGCCAAGGGCGCGGTCGCGCTGCTCAAGCCCGGCAGCTCGCCCGTCCCGGCCGGCCTGGTCGAGGCCTCCGGCGGCAGCCTGACCGGCACGCTCGACCTGGTCGAGCACGCCCACGTCGCCGACGTCCTCGTGGTCGCCGCCTCCGACGGCCTGTACCTGGTCGAGAAGGGCGACGGCGTCGAGGTCACCGTGCTGGAGGCGCTGGACCGCACCAGCCGGCTCACCACCGTGACGCTGTCCGGCGCGGCCGGGCAGAAGCTCGAGGGCGCCGACGCCGAGGTCCACCAGCAGCTGCTGGACCGCGCCGCCGTGCTGGTCGCCAACGACCTCGTCGGCATCGCCCGCAAGGCGCTGTTCGACACCGTCGAGTACGACAAGACCCGCGTGCAGTTCGGCAAGCCGGTCGGCTCGTTCCAGGCGATCAAGCACACGCTCGCCGACCTGCACGTGGCGATCACGATGGCCGAGCACGCCGCGCTGTACGCCGCGCACGCCCTCGACGTCGGCCTGCCCGACGCCCGGCTCGCCGCGTCGATCGCCAAGGCCAAGGCGGGCGACGTCGCCCGCAAGGCGACCAGCGACATGATCCAGTACCACGGCGGCATCGGCTACACCTGGGAGCACGACGCGCACTTCTACTTCAAGCGCGCCAAGCGCCTGGAGTACGCGTACGGCGACGCCGCCCAGCACCGCGAGCGCATCGCCAAGGCGCTCATCGACGGCGCCTCCGCGGCGTCGGTGTCCGGCGACGGCAGCGCCGTCGGCGGGTCGGTCTCGGGCGTCCAGGGCACCGGCGTCGCCGCCGGCGCGACGGTCTAGCCGGTGGGCAAGACCGCGCTCATCACCGGCGGCGCCTCGGGCTTCGGCGCCGAGGTCGCCCGCCAGCTGGTGCGGCGCGGCGACGAGGTCGTGCTGCTCGACGTCGACGAGCAGGGCGGGCAGCAGGTCGCCGACGAGCTCGGCGGCCGCTTCCTGCGCTGCGACGTCAGCGACCTCGACCAGGTGATGGCCACCACCGCCCAGGCCGAGGAGCTGCTCGGCGGGATCGACCTGTTCTTCCTCAACGCCGGGATCAGCACCGGCTGCGGGGTCGACGAGGACTTCGACCTGCTGACCTACCGGCGGGCGATGGGGATCAACCTCGACGGCGTCGTCTACGGCGTGCACGCCGCCCTGCCGGTCCTGCGCCGGCGGGGTGGCGGGGCGATCGTGGCCACCGCCTCGATGGCCGGGCTCACGGGCACGCCCTTCGACCCGGTGTACGGCGCGAACAAGCACGCCGTCGTCGGGCTGGTCCGCGCGCTCGGGCCGGCCTACGCCGGGCAGGGCATCACGGTGAACGCCTTCTGCCCGGGCTTCGCCGAGACGAAGATCATCACGGGGATCAGGAGCACGCTGGAGGCCTCCGGCGTGCCGATCATCCCGGTGGAGGTCGCCGGCGCCGCCGTGCTCGAGGCGTTCGACAGCAGCGAGACCGGCCAGGCGTGGCTGCTGCAGGCCGGCCGCGACGTCATGGTCTACACGTTCAGGGGCATCCCCGGGGCGCTCACCGACGAGCGGCGACCGGGCGGGCGCGGTCGACCCCGTCACGGTGTCGAGCGACGCTGCAGCCGGCTCCGCGGAGCCCGCACCCGTCACCCCGTAGGCGTCCCGGGGCCGGTCCCGCAGGGGGCCGGCCCCGTCCGCGTCCCGGCCCCTGCCCGGCGACCCCGACCACCCAGGAGGAACCATGGCCGTCGACCCGCGAGGCGCCGACCTCAAGCGCTACCTCGCCGAGGACCCCGGCGGCCCGGTGGTGATGCTCAACCTGCTGCGCTACCGCACCGACGGCGGTCGGGAGCAGTACCTGCAGTACGTCGAGCACTTCCGGCGGACCTCGCAGCCCTTCGGCGCCGAGGTGCTCTACGTCGGCGACGGCAGCACGCCGCTGGTCGCCGAGCAGGGCCAGGACTGGGACGCCGTCCTGCTGGTCCGCTACCCGAGCCGGCAGGCGTTCAGCGACATGGTCCGCGACCCGGACTACCAGCAGGGCTCGCACCTGCGCACGGGCGCGCTCACCGAGGCGGTGCTGCAGGCCACGGTCCCCTGGGACACGGGCTCGGGTCCGGCCTAGTGCGCGCCTGGCAGGTCGCCGAGCTGGGCGACCCGCAGGACGTCCTGCAGCTGGTCGACCTGCCCGAGCCGGTCGCCGGGCCCGACCAGCTGCGGCTGCGGGTCGACGCCGTCGCCCTGAACTTCCCCGACATCCTGCTGTGCCAGGGGAAGTACCAGGAGCGGCCGCCGCTGCCGTTCACCCCGGGCCAGGAGGTCTGCGGCACCGTCCTGGACGGGCCGCGGGCCGGCGAGCGGGTCATCAGCAGCACCCCGATGCCGCACGGCGGGCTCGCCGAGCAGGTCGTGGTCCCGGCCGCCGGGGTGCACCGGGCGCCCGACGACATGCCGTCCGCCAAGGCCGCCAGCCTGTACATCACCTACCAGACGGGGCACGTCGGGCTGCACCGCCGGGCGCAGCTGCGCGAGGGCGAGACGCTGCTGGTCCACGCGGGCGCGGGCGGCGTCGGCAGCGCCGCGATCCAGCTCGGCCGGGCCGCCGGCGCACGCGTCCTGGCCACCGCCGGCGGTCCCGAGAAGGTGCAGGTCTGCCGCGACCTCGGCGCCGACGTCGTCGTCGACTACCTGGCGGAGGACTTCGTCGAGGTGGTCAAGGACGTCACCGGCGGGCGCGGGGCCGACGTCGTCTACGACTCGGTCGGCGGCGACACGTTCGACAGGAGCCGGCGCTGCGTGGCCTTCGAGGGGCGCATCGTCGTCGTCGGGTTCGCCGGCGGGCGGATCGCCGACGCGCCCACCAACCACGCGCTGGTCAAGAACTACAGCGTCGTCGGGCTGCACTGGGGGCTCTACCGCAAGCACGACCCCGGCATCTTCGCCCGCACCCACGCGGCCCTGCTGGAGCTGTGGGCGCAGCGGCTGATCGACCCGCTGGTCGGCGCCGAGCTGCCGCTGGAGCAGGCCCGCGAGGCGCTGGTGCGGCTGGGGCAGCGGGGCACGGTCGGCAAGGTCGTGCTGCTCCCGTGACCCGCACCGGGCTGGTGCTCGGCGCCGGCGGGCACACCGGCCACGCCTTCCACGTGGGCGCCCTGTCGGCGCTGGCCGAGGCCGGGTTCGACCCGCGGACCGTCGACGTCCTGGTGGGCACGTCCGCCGGCTCGCTCGTCGCGGCGGGCCTCGCCCTCGGGCTGCCGGTCGCCGACCTGCGGGCGCAGCTGCTCGGTCAGCCGCTGTCGCCCGAGGGCTCCCGCCTGCGGTCGCGCGGGGCGGCGACGCCGCTGCGGCTGCCCGACCCGCCGGCCGCCACTCCCCCCGGGCGCGGCCCGCTCGCGCCGTCCGCCCTGCTCGCCGCGGCCCGCCGGCCCTGGGGCGTCCGGCCGGGCTCGGTGCTCGCCGGGCTGCTGCCGGCCGGCCGGCAGAGCACCGCCCCCATCTCGCGCCCGCTGCCAGCAGCTGTTCGGCGGCGACTGGCCCGACCGCGACCTGCGGCTGTGCGCCGTCCGGGCGCGCGACGCCCGCCGGGTCGTCTTCGGCACCGACGGCGCCCCGCCCGTCGACGTCGGGCGGGCCGCGGCCGCCTCCTGCGCGATCCCCGGCTGGTTCGCGCCCGTGCAGATCGGCGGGGAGCGCTACGTCGACGGCGGCATGCACTCCCCCAGCAACGCCGACGTCCTGCTGCCCGACGCGCTCGACCTCGTGGTCGTGCTGTCGCCGATGACGCCAGGGCACGGGCGCCGGCCGCCCGGCCGACGTCGCCCTGCGCGCCGCCGTCGGCCGCTACCTCGCCGGGGAGGTCCGCCGGCTGCGGCGGGCCGGGACGACCGTCGTGGTCGTGCAGCCCGGGGCCCGCGACGTCGCGGCCATGGGCAGCAACCCGATGGCGCCCGGCCGGGCCGCGCAGGTGGTGTCGACCGTGGCGGGCAGCGTCCGCGACCGGCTCGCCCGGCAGGGCAGCCTGGCGGAGGCGCTCGCCGCCGCCTGAGGCGGGGCCCCGAAGGCCCGGTCAGACGGGCAGCGCGACGACGCCGGCCAGCGCGGGCCACGGCAGCAGCGCTCCCCGAGTGAGCCCGCCCGGGGTCAGCCCTGCGCGCGGTAGGCCTCGGCCAGCGCCAGCACCTCGCGGACGTACCAGTCGGCGTGGTTGTAGGCGAAGACGGCGTCGTACAGGCCCTGCTCCCCGCGGGCCGCGCCGTGCCGGCACAGGTACAGCGCGGCCGCGGGGACGGCGTCGAAGGGGTCCATCGTGTCGGCGTCGCCGTCGCCGTCGCCGTCGACGCCGTAGGAGGCCCAGGTCGCCGGCATGAACTGCATCGGGCCGAGGGCGCCCGCGCTCGACGGGCCGTTGTTGCGGCCGTGGCCGCTCTCGATCTGCCCGATCGCGGCCAGCACCGTCCAGGACAGGCCCGGGCAGTAGCGGGCCGACTGCACGTACAGCTCCCGGTAGCTGCGCGGCCGGTCGCGCTGCGGGGCGACGGCGGCCTGCCGCAGCACGGTCACCCTCGCGTCGGTGCCGGTGACCTGCAGCACCGCCCGGCGCAGGCGGGGGACGCTGCGCCGCGGCGCGGTGAGCAGCACGGCGCTGGAGCGCACGACGCCGAGCCGGCGGGCGACGTCGCGGCTCACCACGAGGTCGACGTCGGGCACGGCGAAGGAGGCGACGGCGCCGATCCGCTCCTCGACCCGGGCGTCCGCGGCGAGCGCGACCCGGGCGCCGAGGTCGAGGTCGCGCGCCCGCAGCAGCCCGTACGACGACGCGATCTCCCCGCGGGCCACCGCGCGCCACAGCGGGTCGCTGGCGGCGGTCTCCTTCGGCGTGAAGGCGCGGAAGGCCGACGGGTCGACGCCGGCGACCCGACCGGTGCCGCCCGCGACCCGGACGGTGCCGAGGTCGAGGGCGGTGAGCGCCTCCACGCCGGTCACGTCGTCCAGGGCGCGCAGCTGGGCGGCGGTGAGCCCGCCGGGGACCTCGACCAGCAGGTCGGGGTCGTGCAGCACGCCCAGCGGCCGCACGGCAGGCGCGGAGGAGGGTGACGACGAGGACGGCGGCGAGACCGGCGCGGCCGGGGCGGCCGGGGCGGGCGCGACCGGCAGCGGGGCGGCCAGGTCGAGCGCCGGCAGGGGGGACACCGCGCTGCTGGCGTCCGCGACGACCGCCGTCCGGGCGGGCTCGGCGGGGAAGCCGCGCAGCGCCGTCGTCGTGCCGGCCCCGGCGGTGAGCACGAGGCCGAGGGCGACGGCGGCGGTCGGGAGGCCGGGGCGTCGCACCGCTGCTCCTGTCGCCGGCCCCGGGCAGGGGCGTCCGCGCGCCCGGCTGGGTGGGCGCGTCGTCGGTCATGGTGCCGCAGACCCCCCGGTCGCGTCTGCGGAGGTCGGGTGCCAGCCTGCGGGGGTGATCTGGGACGTCGTCGTGGTGGGGACCGGTCCGGCGGGCGCGGCCGCGGCCCGGTCGGCGGCGGAGGCGGGTGCGCGGACGCTGCTGCTCGAGCGCGCGAGCCTGCCCCGCTACAAGCGCTGCGGCGGCGGGCTGGTCGGCGCCTCGCAGGCCGCGGTGCGGGCCACCGGCGTCGACCTGGACGCGCTCTCGCGGGACCGGGTCGGGCGGCTGTCGTTCACCTGGCGCGGCCGCCAGGGCTTCACCCGCGCGGCGCCCGCCTTCCTGCCCATGGTGCTGCGCTCCGAGCTGGACGCGGCGCTCGTCGCGGTCGCGCAGGAGGCCGGCGCCGAGCTGCGCCACGGGGTGACGGTGACCTCCTACGCCGAGCGGGACGGCGTCGTCGTGCTGGGGACCGGCGACGGCGAGGTGCGGGCGCGCGCCGTCGTCGGGGCCGACGGGTCGCAGGGCCGGGCGGCCTCCTACGTCGGGGTGGTCAGCGAGCAGGTCGACCTCGGCATGGAGGCCGAGCTGCCCACCCCGCCCGGCAGCGACTGGGACGGCCGGGTGCTGCTCGACTGGGGTCCGGTGCCCGGCTCCTACGGCTGGGTGTTCCCCAAGGGCGACACGCTGACGGTCGGGCGTCATCGGGGCGCGCGAGCAGGGCGAGGCGGTGCGCGCCTACTACCGGTCCTTCGTCGCCGGCCTGGGCCTGGACCTGCGGACCGCGCAGCACGACGGCGGCCACCTCACCCGGGTGCGCGCCCCGGGCTCGCCGCTGCGCCGCGGGCGGGTGCTGGTCGCCGGCGACGCCGCGGGGCTGCTGGAGCCGTGGACCCGCGAGGGCATCTCCTTCGCCCTGCGCAGCGGCGCCCTCGCCGGGACGGCCGCGGCCACCGACCCCGGGCGCTACCCGCAGGACGTCGCCCGGGCGCTCGGCCCCGAGATGGCCGCCGGGCGCGACGCGCTGCGCGTCTTCCGCCGCCACCCCGGCACGGTCCACACCGTGATGCGGACGGTGCCGGGCATGTGGGACCTGTTCGTGCGGCTGGTGTCCGGGCGCACCGACCTGCCCGAGCAGCTCTCGCGCCGGCGGATCCGCGCCCTGGTGGCCCTGCTGGGGTAGGGGCCGGGCGATGAGCCGCCCGCCTCGCCCGCCTGCTCCTGCTGGCCTACGTCCTGGTCCCGGCCGCCTTCACCCTCGGCGCCGCGCCCGTGGAGGAGACCGACCTGTTCGCCCGGATCACGCGGTCCGCGCTGGAGGCGCTCACCCCGCTGTCGGCCGCGCGGCTGTCCACCCCGCGGGTCGGGTTCCTGGCCAACGTCGCGCTGTTCGTCCCGCTCGGCCTGCTGCTCCCCCTCGCGCTGCCCCGGGTGCCGCTGACGCTGCTGCTGGCGGTGCCGGTGCTGGGCAGCCTCGGCGTGGAGGTGGCCCAGCTGCTGGTCGTCCCCGGCCGCACCCCCGACGCCGTCGACGTCCTGGCCAACAGCACCGGCGGGGCGGTCGGGCTGCTGCTGGGGGCCGACCTGCTGCGGTGGCGCCGAGGCCGGAGGCGACCTTCACCGCGCTGACACCCCCTGGCAACACGGGGCCCGCAGCCTGGTCGCACCGCACCGACCACAGGAGCCCCCCGTGTCCCTGATGACCACCTGGACCACCGACCTCGTCCCGCCGCACCGCTCGGTCCCCGAGCCGCGCGAGCCGCTGACCGGTCCCCGCCCCGCCTGGGACTGCGCCAACTGCGACCTGCTCAACGCGGGCCCCCGCAAGCGCTGCGCGGAGTGCGGGACCAGCCGCTACCAGCAGCGCTAGGCGTCCCGTCCGCGCTGCGGCGCCACCGGCGCGTGCCAGTCGCGCCACACGCCGAGCATCCGCAGGCCGAACACCAGCAGCGCCGCGGCGGCCGCCCACGGCGCCCGGCGCAGGCCCTGCCCGTCCGCGACGACGACGAGCGCGGCGCCCAGCAGCGCCGGCACCGCGTACACCTCGCGGCGCAGCACGGTCGGCACCTGCCCGACCAGCACGTCGCGGGCGACGCCGCCCCCGATGCCGGTGAGCACGCCCAGGGTGACCGCGGCGGCCGCTCCGAGGCCGGCGTCCAGCGCCTTGGTGGTCCCCGCGGCGACGAACAGCCCGAGCCCGGCGGCGTCGAACAGCCGGACCGCTCCGGCCAGCCGCTCGACCAGCGGGCTGAAGAAGAAGACGAGCAGTCCGGCGGCGAGCGTCGTCAGCAGGTAGTCCGCGCCGTCGAGGGCGGCGGGCGGGTGGGCGTCGAGCAGGACGTCGCGCAGCAGCCCGCCGCCGAGCGCGGCGACGGCCGCGAGCACCAGGACGCCGAACAGGTCGAGCCGCTGCGAGACGGCGAGCGACGCGCCGGACAGCGCGAAGACGAAGACGCCGAGCAGGTCCAGGACGTGCAGCAGCGTCACGCCGCGAACTCCTCCCGCAGCCGCGGGCCGTGCTCGTCGAGGGCGGGCGCGGCCCGGCGCTCGAGCGGGTCGGGGTAGCCCGAGGCCTTCACCGGGTTGCCCGGCACCGGCAGGCCGCCGGCGTGCGACGACCATCGCGGCGCACGGCCGTCTGCTGCGAGGCGACACGGCCTCGGTGACGCTGCTGATCGGCCCGCAGGGGACGCCGGCGGCCTCCAGCACGGCGAGCCAGTGCGCCGCCGTCGCCGGTGCGCAGCACGCCCTCCATCGCCGCCTTCAGCGTCGGCCCGGTGCTCGTGCCGCAGCGCGTTGCTGGCGTACCGGCCGTCGCTCAGAGAGCGCGGGCAGGCCGAGCGCACCGGCCAGCGCCCCGAACAGCAGGTCGTTGGCGGCGCAGACGGTGATGTCGCGGTCGGCGGCAGGCGAAGGTGTCGAACGGGGCGATCGACTGGTGCGCGTTGCCGATGCGCGGCGGCTCCTGGCCGGTGGACAGGTAGGACAGCGCGGCGCCCTCGAGCAGCGAGACGGTCGCGTCGAACATCGCGAGGTCGAGGTGGGTGCCGCTGCCGGTGCGGGCCCGGCCGAGCAGGGCCGTGGTGATCGCCCCGAAGCCGTAGAGCCCGGCGGCGAGGTCGGCGACCGGGACGCCCGGCTTGGTCCGCGGGCCGTCCTCCTGGCCGGTGACGGCCATGATCCCGCTCATGCCCTGCACGACGGCGTCGTAGGCGGGGCGCTGCGACCACGGGCCGGTGTGGCCGAAGCCGCTGATCGAGCAGTAGACGAGCGCGGGGTGCTCGGCCGCGAGGGCAGCCGGCCCGAGGCCGAGCCGGTCCATGACGCCGGGCCGGTAGTTCTCGACCAGCACGTCGGCGCGCAGCGGCCAGCGTGCGGGCGACGGCGAGGTCGGCGGGGTCCTTGAGGTCGAGCGCCACCGACTCCTTGCCGCGGTTGACCCGGGCGAAGTAGCAGCGAGCGGCCGTCGGCGGCGAAGGGGCCGTAGCCGCGGGAGTCGTCACCCGTGCCCGGGCCGCTCGACCTTGACCACCCGGGCGCCCGAGGTCGGCGAGCATCATCGTGGCGAAGGGGCCGGCCAGGACGCGGCTGAAGTCGGCGACGAGCAGGCCGGCCAGCGGCCCCTCGGGGGCGGGGGCGGGCGCGTCGGTCACCCGGACAGTCTCGCGGGCAGGGCCGTCCGTGTGAACGACAGGTCACGAAGTGCCCTGCTGCGGCGTTCCGGCGGGAACGCGGCGGGCAGGTGTGGTGTTGTGACAGACGTGACCGGAACTGCGACTCCGCCCGCCCCCACCACCCTGACCGCCGCCGACCGCTGCGACCGCTGCGGCGCCCAGGCCTTCGTCCGCGTGACGCTCGCCACCGGCGACCTGCTGTTCTGCGCCCACCACGCCAAGGCCTACGAGGACAAGCTCAAGCCCGCCGCCGTCGACTGGGTCGACGAGACCGCCGCGCTCCAGGGCTGAGCGCACCCGCTGCGTCCTGACGGCCGCCGTCCCGCCTCGTGCGGGACGGCGGCCGTCGGCGTCTGCAGGGCTCGCGGGGCCCTGCCCGGATACTGGGCGCGTGCCCGCCGCCGAGCCGTCCCCGCGCGGCGCCCAGACCCGGGCCCTCATCGTCGAGACCGCGCTCGGGCTGTTCCGCGAGCGCGGCTACGAGCAGACGACGATGCGGGCGGTCGCCGCGCAGGCGGGCGTCTCGGTCGGGAACGCGTACTACTACTTCGCGTCCAAGGAGCACCTGGTCCAGGCGTTCTACGACCGCACGCAGGACGAGCACCTCGCCGCCGCCCGCCCGGCCCTGCAGGGGCTGACGGCGTTCGCCGACCGCCTCCGGGCCGCCCTCGTCGCCCGCGTCGACACCCTGGCGCCCTACCAGCAGTTCGCCGGCTCGTTCTTCGCCACCGCCGCCGACCCGGCGAGCCCGCTGAGCCCGTTCAGCGCCGAGAGCGCGCCCGCCCGGGAGGCCGCCGTCGGGCTGTACCGCGAGGTGCTCGAGGGCAGCGACCTCGCCGTCCCGGCCGAGCTGGCCCCGGACCTGCCCGAGCTGCTCTGGCTCTACCAGATGGGCGTGGTGCTGTTCTGGGTCCACGACCGCAGCCCCGACGCCGCGCGCACCCGCCGGCTGGTCGAGCGCACCGTGCCGATGGTCGACCGGCTGCTGCGGCTGGCCCGGCTGCGCGTGCTGCGCCCGGTGCTGCGCGACCTGCTGGCCCTGCTGCGCGAGCTGCGGGCCTGAGCGTCAGCCCGTGGCGGCCCGGGCGGCGTAGCGCCCGCCCCGCACGTCGACCTCCAGCGGCAGCCCGAAGGTGCGGCTGAGCAGCGGGGCGGTCAGCACCTCCGGGGCCGGGCCGGCGGCCACGACCCGGCCGCGGGCGAGCAGCAGCGCGTGGGTGGTCCCCGCCGGCACCTCCTCCACGTGGTGGGTCACCAGCACCCGCGGCGGGCCGGCCGGGTCCGCGGCCAGGCGGGCCAGCAGCCGCAGCAGCGCCTCGCGCGCCCCGAGGTCGAGCCCGGCGGACGGCTCGTCGAGCAGCAGCAGCTCGGGGTCGGTCATGAGCGCGCGGGCCAGCAGCACGCGCTTGCGCTCGCCCTCGGACAGCGACCCCCACCGGCGCGCCGCGAACGCCCGCATGCCCACCCGCCCGAGCAGGTCGGCGGCGCGCACCGTCTCCACCTCGTCGTACGTCGAGGACCACCGCCCGACGACGCCGTGCGCCGCGGTCACCACGACGTCGAGCGCGGTCTCCTGGGGCGGCACCCGGTCGGCCAGCGCCGTGCTCGACAGCCCCACCCGGGTGCGCAGCTCGCCGAGGTCGGCCTCGCCGAAGCGCTGGTCGAGCAGCACCACCTCGCCGCGGGTCGGCAGCTGCGTCGCGCCGGCCAGCTGCAGCAGCGTCGTCTTGCCCGCGCCGTTGGGGCCGAGCACCACCCAGCGCTCGCCGGTGCGCACCGTCCAGTCGACGTCGGTCAGCAGGGTGGCGCGGTCACGGACCACGCCGACGCCGGTCATCTGCAGGACGGGGACGGTCACGACCGGCACGCTAGGGCGTGGCCGTGCGGCGCGTCCGGCAGACTCGCCCGCATGACCTACCGCTGCTTCGACGTCGAGACCACCGGCCCGGTGGCGCACGTGCGCCTGTCGCGCCCGGACGAGCTCAACACGATGGTCCCGGAGTTCTGGCGCGAGCTGCCCGAGATCGTCACCCGGCTGTCCGACAGCGGCACCTGCCGGGCCGTCGTCGTCAGCAGCACGGGCCGGCACTTCAGCGCCGGGATGGACCTGTCGGTGTTCGCCGGCGGCAGCGGCACCGGGGGCTCGGCCGTCACCGGCACGACGCCGCAGGACGCCGAGGTCGGGCGGGCGCGGGCCCGGATGCGCAGCAGCGCCAAGGTGCTGCAGTGGTCCTTCACGGCCCTGGAGAAGGCCCGCATGCCGGTCGTCGCCGCCGTGCAGGGCGGCGTCATCGGCGGCGCGGTCGACCTGGTCACCGCCTGCGACGTCCGCTACGCCGCCGCCGACGCGTTCTTCGTCGTGCAGGAGATCAACATCGGCATGACCGCCGACGTCGGCACGCTGCAGCGGCTCGGCACGGTCGTGAACGAGGGCTTCGCCCGCGAGATGGCCTACACGGGGCGCCGGGTGCCGGCCCAGCGCGCCTACGAGGTCGGCCTCGTGCAGCAGGTCTTCCCGGACCACGACAGCCTGGTCGCCGGGGCGCTCGAGACCGCGCAGGAGATCGCGTCGAAGTCGCCGCTGGCGGTCTGGGGGACGAAGGTGGCGATGAACTACGCCCGCGACCACTCCGTCGACGACAGCCTCGAGCAGATCGCCACGTGGCAGTCCGGCATGTTCCAGACGCCGGACATGGTCGAGGCGTTCACGGCCAAGGCGGAGGGCCGCGCGCCCCGCTTCCCCGACCTGCTGCCCGAGCCCACGGGGCTGTAGAGCGCGCCGACACCGCACCGTGCCGGTCGCGTGACAGGCTGCGACCGGGGTACGCCGAGACCACGCCCGCCCCCGCAGGGGGCGACCGACGCCGTCCTCCGGCGTCCTGCTCCTCGAACGCACTCTGCTCCGGAAGGCTCCGCATGACGCACACCCCGACCCGCCGGGCACGCCGCACCGCGACCGTCGCCACGGCGCTGTCCCTGGTCGCCGGCGCCGGGCTCGCCGCCGCGCCCGCCGCGTCCGCCGCCGACCCCGTGCAGTACACGGCGACGACCAGCACCGGCGTCGTCGACCTGGTGCTCACGCTGCCGGCCGCGGTGCCCGGCCTGCCGAACCCGGTGCAGCTGACGCTGCTCGGCACCCGCGGGCAGGGCGTCGGGAAGTCCGGCGCGGGCGACGTCTCGCAGACCAGCAGCTTCCTGGCGGGCGGCAACCTCGTCACCGACAGCCCGCTGTCGCCGCTGCTCGCGCCGCTGGGCCGGGTCCTGACCGCCGACCTCAGCACCCCCGGCCCGCAGCAGGCCTCGATCCTCGACGTCCCCGACAACCCGCTCGGCCTCGGCCTCGGCGTCGGCACGCAGCGCGTGTCGGTCACCCGGGCGTCCGGCGCGAACGCCGGCTCGAGCGAGGTCGCCGACGCCTCCCTGGGCTCGCTGCGCTCCCTGGGCCTCGACGCCGTCCTGCAGCCCGTCTTCGACGGCCTCAACACCGCCGTCGGCACCCTCGTCACGCAGGCCGCGCCGCTCACCGACGCCCTGCAGATGGTCCCGAGCCTGCCGTCGGTGCCGGTGCCGAACCCGCTCGCCCCCGTCCTCGGCGGCCCGGCCACCATCCCGACGCCGGCCGTCGGCGGCCCCACCGTCGCCGCCACCGTCAGCGAGCTGCCCAAGCGCATCGCGGCCCTGCAGGCCCAGCTGCTCGACGGCGCCGTCGTCACCCTGAGCGCGCTCGACACCGCCGAGACCATCACGCCGACGGCCGCCCAGGTCGTCGCCAGCGGCCGCGCCAAGCTCGCGACCGCCCAGCTGTTCGGCGGGCTGGTGACCGTCGAGGCCACCGAGGCGGTCGCCACCGCCAAGGCCGCCTCGACCCGCAGCGCCGCCTCCAGCGACGCCTCCGCCACCCTGGTGGAGGTCAAGGTCGCCGACAGCTTCGGCGAGCTGCTGGGCCTGGTCGCCTCCGAGAAGGGCGTGACCGCCGGCCTGCTCGGACGGCTCGCTCGGCATGACGCTCGACGCCACCGTGAAGCCGACGGTCGCCGCGGTCGACAGCGCGCTCAACGCCGTCCTCGCCCAGCTCACCGGGCTGCTCGAGACCCTCGGCGGCGGCGCCCAGCTGATCCAGCAGGGCACGGTCACCAAGAGCGTCTCGGCCGACGGCCGCCGCGCCGAGGCCCACGCCGCGCCCGCCCTGGTCAGCCTCGGGCTGCCCGTCGCGCCGCGGCTCGTCACGCTGGCCATCGGCAAGGCCGACGCCGTCGCCGCGGTCACCCCCGCCGCCGTCGCCGCCCCGGTCGTCCGGCCCGTCGCGCAGCGGCTGCCCCGCACCGGCGGGACCCTGCCCGGCGTCCTCGCCGTCGCCCTGGTCGGCGTCGGCCTGCTGCTCCACCGCCGCCGCACCGCCTGACCCGCACCGCCTGCACGCACCGGCCCGGTCCCTCCTCGCGGAGGGGCCGGGCCGGTGTCGTCCGGCCCGCCCGCGGGTCTGGTCACCCGAACGGGTGGACCGCGTCGCCCGCCCGGCGGCACACCTCATCGCGGGCACTCCCCCGCCGACGACGAGAGGGACGCACCCCTGCTGCCGGAGGCTCCTGTGCCCGACTCCCGCCCCGCCCCTGCCGCCCCTGCCGCCCTGCCGGCCCCTGCTCCCCTGGCGGCCCCTGCTCCGGGAGGCGCGCTGGGCGAGGCGAACGTGCAGGTGCTCGCGGCGCTCGACCGGGCGCA
This sequence comes from uncultured Actinomycetota bacterium, assembly GCA_963815615.1. GTDB lineage: Bacteria > Actinomycetota > Actinomycetes > Mycobacteriales > SCTD01 > RYN-122. Next base: position 578,041 of record CAWFHF010000001.1, read on the forward strand.
GGCCGTCATCGAGTTCGGCCTCGACGGCACGATCGTCACCGCCAACGCCAACTTCCTGGCGGCCATGGGCTACGCGCTGGACGAGATCGTCGGCAGGCACCACAGCCTGTTCTGCGACCCGTCCTACACCGAGACCGAGGAGTACCGGGCCTTCTGGAACCGGCTCGCCATGGGCACCTTCGTGCAGGGCGAGTTCGTCCGCCGTCGGCGCGACGGCAGCGACGTCTGGCTGCAGGCGACCTACAACCCGATCCTGGACGAGAAGGGCCGCCCCTGCCGGGTGGTGAAGTTCGCCAGCGACATCACCGACGCGAAGAACCGCAGTGCCGAGCACCAGGGCAAGGTCGCGGCGATCGACCGGGCCCAGGCCGTCGTCGAGTTCGGCCTCGACGGCACGGTGCTGGCGGCCAACAAGAACTTCCTGCCGACCATGGGCTACGAGCTCGACGAGGTCGTCGGCCGCCACCACCGGATGTTCTGCGACCCGGAGGAGACGACCACCGCCGAGTACCAGGCGTTCTGGGACCGGCTCGGCCGCGGGGCCTTCGAGTCCGGCGAGTACGCCCGGCGCGCCAAGGGCGGCCGCGAGGTGTGGCTGCAGGCGACCTACAACCCGATCCTGGACGACCTGGGCCGGCCGCTCAAGGTCGTCAAGTTCGCCAGCGACATCACCGACGCCAAGATCCGCAGCGCCGAGATCGAGGCGCGGATCAACGCCGTCGACCGGGCGCAGGCCGTCATCGAGTTCGACCTCGAGGGCATCGTGCTCGGCGCCAACGAGAACTTCCTGCGCACCATGGGCTACTCGATGCGCGAGATCGTCGGCCAGCACCACAGCAGCTTCTGCACCACCGAGTACACGCGCTCCGCGGAGTACCGCGACTTCTGGCTGCGGCTCGGCAAGGGCGAGGTCCTGGCCGGCCGGTTCGCCCGGGTCGGGAACTACGGCCGCGAGGTGCACATCCAGGCCACCTACAACCCGGTGCTGGACCTGTCGGGCAACGTCGTCCAAGATCGTCAAGTACGCCTACGACATCACCGAGCAGGTCCAGCGGGACGCCGCCGTCGCGGCCGGCACCGCCGGGATGACGACGGCCGTCCAGAGCCTGGCCGACTCGATCGCGCAGATCACCCGCAGCTCCGACACCGCCACCTCGATGGTCAGCGACACCCGCGACGACGCCGAGGAGGGCGCCGCCGCCCTGCGCGCCAGCCTCGAGGCCATCGCGCTGATCCAGAAGTCGTCGGAGTCGATCAGCGAGATCGTCCGCGTCATGGGCGACATCGCCAACCAGACCAACCTGCTGGCGTTCAACGCCTCCATCGAGGCCGCCCGCGCCGGCGAGCACGGCGTCGGCTTCTCGATCGTCGCCGGCGAGGTCCGCAAGCTCGCCGAGCGGTCGGCCGAGGCGGCCCAGCAGGTGGGTGCGCTCATCGAGCAGTCCGTCGTGCGGGTGCAGGAGGGCGCGGAGGTCTCGCGCCGCGCCGAGGCCGCCTTCGAGCGCATCGTCGCCGGCGTCTCGGCGACCAGCGAGGCCGTCGCCTCCATCTCGGCGACCACCAGGGAGCAGCAGCAGGCCTCGCAGGAGGTGCACGCGATCATCGCCGAGCTCGCGGCCGTCGGCGAGCGCCGGTGACTCCCGCCCCCGCGGGGGCGCCCTCCGGCGAGGCGGTCCTCGGGCTCGTCCGCACCGCCGGCCTCGACCTGGCGCTGCCGCTGGCCGTGCTGCGCGAGGTCGTGCCCTGCCCCGACGTGCTCGGAGAGCTGCCGACCACTGCGCCCGGCCTGCTCGGGGTGCTGCCCCTGCGCGGCACCATGGTGCCGGTCCTGGACCTCGCGCAGGCCCTGGGCCGGCCGCACGGGCGTGCCCCGGAGCAGGTCGTGGTCGTGCTGACCGGCGGCGGGCAGGTCCTCGGGCTGCTGGTCGACACCGTCCGGGGGCTCACCACCGTGCGCGACGACGACACCGCCCGCGTGCGCGCCGAGGGCGAGGGGCTGCTGTTCACCCGCACCTTCGTCGACCCGGGCACGGGCGGCGTCGTCAGCGTCCTGGACCCGGACGCCCTCCTCGGCCTGCCCGGCGTGCCCGTGGTGCTCGAGCAGCCGCGCGAGGCCGTCGCCGCCGGCACCGCCGACGGCGGGCCGGCCCGCACGCTCACCCTGGTGCGCTGCGGGCCCTTCACCCTGGCGCTGGACGTGTCGGCGGTGCACTCCACCGTCCCCAGCCCCGTGCTGCGGCCCTCCCCCGCCGACGGCCCGACCTGCCTGGGCGTGACGCCCGTCGCCGGCGCCGAGGTGGCCGTCGCCGACCTGCTGGCCCTGCTCGGCCTCGGCAGCCAGGCGGGCGTCGCGCTCGACTGCGGCCTGGTGCTCGACCTGCCCGACGGCCAGGTGGTCCTCGGCGTCGGCGCGATGGTCGGCCTGCACGACGTGCCGGCCTCCGCCGTCGTGCCGCTGCCGGCCGCCGCCTCGCCCGTGCCCTTCCTGCTGCACGACGTCGCCGAGGTCCCCGGCGTCGGGGCGTGCCTGCTCGTCGACGGCGCGCGCCTGCTCGCGACCGCGGACCTCGGCGTGCTCAGCCGCATCACGACCCGGCTCGACGACGAGGAGGCGGCCACGGCGCGCGCCGCCGCCACCGGCCCCTCGCACCTGGCCTACCGCGCCGGCCCGGTGCTGGCCACGCCCCTCGAGCAGGTCGTCGAGGTGCTCGCCTACCCGCAGGACCTCGTCCCGTCGCGGGGGGCCCCGCACGTGCTCGGCCTGGTCGTGCACCGCGGCGTCGCCGTGCCCGTGCTCGACCTGGCCTCCGCCCTCGACCGGCCCGCGACCGCCCACACCCCGACGTCGCGGCTGCTGCTGCTCGACGTCGACGGCGAGCCGGCCGCGTACGCCGTCAGCGGGCTCATCGCGATCCTGCCGCTGGCCTGGTCCGACCCGTCGCCGGCGGGCCGCCCGCAGGCGTCGGTGCTGCAGCGGTGCCCGCTGGTGCAGCTCGACACCCTGGAGGGGCTGGTCCCCCGGCTCGACCTGCGGGCCCTCACCCGCGAGCTGCGCGGCACGCCGGCCGTGGCCGTGCCGTCCCCGCGCGACGGCGCCGAGGTGGCTCAGCCCGCCTGAGGGCGCGAGTGGCGGAAGGTCACGCTCATCCGGGCGCCGCTGGCCCGCCTGTCGCGGGGCACGGCGTGCAGCCACTCGTGCTGCGTGCGCCCGCCCATCACGACCAGGTCGCCCTCACCGGGCGTCAGCCCCAGCACCACCGGGCCGCCGTCCGCGGGCTTGACGAGGAACCGGCGGCGCGCGCCCAGCGACACCGTGAACACCAGCGGCAGGGGCAGCCGGTGGCGCACCGTGTCGCCGTGCCAGGCGACCGCGTCCGAGCCGTCCCGGTAGAGGTTGACCAGGCAGGAGTCGACCTGCACCCGGTAGCGGTCCGACAGCACGGCGCGCAGCTGCTCGAGCGCGGGCGGCAGCGGCTGCCCCGTCGGGTACACGGCCACCAGGCGCGGCTCGAGCACGTCGCGGTCGCCCATGCGGCGGGTGCGCTGCGCCCACGGGGCGGTGCGCTCGAGCTCGCCGAACAGGTCGGCGTGCCCGGGCAGCCAGCCCTCCACGACCTCCACCCAGGAGCGCTCGTCGAGGTCGTGGCGGACCAGGCCGTCGAAGGACAGCGGCGTGCGCCCGGCCGGGCCGAACAGGCTGTCCTGCCAGCCGAGCGCCACCGTCGCTACGAGCGGCCGTGCAGGAAGCGGACCACCCGGCCCAGCACGGCGTCGATCGCGGGGGTGCGGTCGAAGCTGAGCAGCGGGACGGGCAGGGCGTACTTCTGCCGGGTGATGGACTTGGCGCGGGTGAACTCCTTGAGCCCGTCCTCGCCGTGGATGCGGCCGAAGCCGGAGTCGCCCTTGCCGCCGAAGGGCAGCGCGGGGATGCCGGCGAACGCGATGACCTGGTTGACGCTGGTCATGCCCGACTCGAGCTTCTGCGCCAGCTCCATGCCGCGCCGCTTGGCGAACACGGCGCCGGCGAGCCCGTAGGTGGTGTCGTTGGCGAGGGCGACGGCCTCGTCGGCGTCCTTGACCTTCGCGACGGTCAGGGTCGGGCCGAAGGTCTCCTCGCGCACGGCCAGGCTGTCCTCGGGGACGTCGACGAGCACGGTCGGCTGCACGACGTTGCCCTCGATCGTGCCGCCGGTGAGGGCCCGGCCGCCCCGGCTGAGCGCGTCGGCGATGTGCCGGCGGATGACGTCGACCTGCCCCGGCATCGTGATCGGCCCGTAGGACTCCCCCGCCGTCACCTGCCGCGCCTTCTCGGTCAGCCGGGCGACGAAGTCGTCGTAGACGTCCTCGTGCACGTAGACCCGCTCGATCCCGATGCAGGTCTGGCCGGCGTTGCTCATGCCGCCCCACAGCGCCCCGGTGGCCGCGGCCTCGACGTCGGCGTCGCCGTCGACGATCATGGCGTCCTTGCCGCCGAGCTCCATGAGCACCGGCGTCAGCGTCTCGGCGCACGCGGCCATGACCTTGCGCCCGGTGGGGGCGCTGCCGGTGAACGCGAGCTTGTCGACGCCGGCCCGGCACAGCGCCGCGCCCGTGTCGCCGAGGCCGGTCAGCAGCTGGAAGCACCGGCTGCTCCGGCACGACCTCGGCGAACGTGTCGACGAGCCACTTGCCGATGGCCGGGGTGTGCTCCGACGGCTTGAACACCACCGCGTTGCCCGCGGCCAGCGCGTACGCGATCGAGCCCATCGGCGTGAAGACCGGGTAGTTCCACGGCCCGATGACGCCGACGACGCCGAGCGGCTGGTACTCCAGCGTGGCCGCCTGGTTGGCCATCATCAGCCCGCTCGGGACCTTGCGGGGGCCCAGCACCCTGGGGGCGTGCTTGGCGGCCCACGCGATGTGGTCGACGGCCAGGGTGATCTCCAGCGACGCGTCGCCGACCGGCTTGCCGTTCTCGCGCTGCACGAGCGCGGCCAGCTCGGGGGTGCGGCGGGCGAGCAGGCCCTTCCAGCGGTCCAGCCGGGCGCGCCGACCCTCCCAGCCCAGGCCGCGCCACCACGCGGCCGCCTCCCGGGCGCGGGCCACGGCGGCGCGGGCGTCCTCCTCCGTCTGCTTCGGGAACGTGGCCACGACCTTGCCGGTGGCCGGCTCCAGCGACTCGAACACGGGGGCGTCGGCGGTGATCTCCGCGGCGGTGGTCATCGGGGCTCCTCGGGGCGGCTGCGGGTGCCCTGCGAGCGTAGGTGCCCCCGGAGGCGCGGAAGCCGCGGAGCGGTCAGACTGTTGGAACAGGTACGACCCGCACGACTCTCACCACACCGCACGACCCAGCGAGCACACCCAGCAGGCGCCCCCGCGACCCCGGGGCACGGCGCCCGAGGCCCAGGAGGGCGCGCGTGAGCACCGGACCCCGTGCGACCCAGCCGGAGGTCGTCAGCGTCACGACGGCCCGCCGCAGCCACAGCGACGACATCGACCTGCGCCAGCGGCGCTACGTGATGATGCAGATGTGCCGCGTGGCCTGCGTCCTGCTCGGCGTGATCGTCCCGGCGCCCGTCCCGGTGAAGCTGCTGCTGTTCTCCGGCGCCGTCTTCCTGCCGTGGTTCGGCGTCGTCATGGCCAACGCCGGCCCGGTGGTCGAGAAGCAGGGCCCGTCGGCCGTCGTCGCGCGCGGCTCGCTGGACGAGCCGGTGCAGCGCATCGCCATCGAGCCCGGCCGCGTCGTCGACGCCGAGACTGACGGCTGACAGACTCCCCGGCGTGAGGGTGCCGGGGCCCTACGACGTCGCCGCCGCCGTGCGCGACCTCGCCACGGCGGCCGGCTCGCTGGCCTCCGCGGTGGCCGCCCTGGTCGCCGTCGTGCCGCGCGCCGACGCCGCCGTCACCGGGCTGCTGGAGGTCGCCGACGCCGCGACCACGACCATCGGCGAGGTCGCCCGCGTCGTCGGCCGGGTCGACGCCGTGCTCGACGGCGTCGAGGCCGCGGTCGCCGACGTCGTCCCGCGGGTCCACGGCCTGCTCGACGACCTCGGTGGCACCTCGACCACCGCGCGCGGCGTCGTCGCCGGCCTCGGCACGACCGCCCGCACCGCCGACGGGCTGCTCGCCGGCCTGGGCCTCACGACCGCCCAGGTCGACCTGCTGCTCGACCGCCTCGGCACCACCCTCGACGCCGCCGACGGCGCGGTCTCGCGGGTCGGGGACCGTGTCCGACGCCGCGGGGCGGACCGTCCGCAAGGTCGACCGCGCCACCGCCAAGGCCGAGGCGGCGCTCGCTGCCGGTCGAGCGGCTCGAGCCGGTGCTGTCGGCTGCCGCGGCCACCCTCGACCCGGCGTCCGTCGCCGAGCTGGCGGGGCTGCTCGACCGCCTGCCCGGGCTCGTCGGCCAGCTCGAGGTCGTCGGGCCCGACGTGCGGGCGCTGCTCGACCGCGTCGACGACCTGCACCACCTCGCCGTCGGCCTGCCCGGCACCCGCCGGCTGCTGCGGCGGAACGTCCCGGACTGAGGCGCGGGGGCCGGTCCCCGCTGCGGTGGTCGTGCGCGCTCCGCCTCGACCTACGTCCGCAGGTAGCTGGCGCCGTTGACGTCGAGCACGGCCCCGGTCGACCAGAACATCGCCGGGTCGGCCAGGGCGAGCACGGCCGCCGCGACCTCCTCCGGCTGCCCGACGCGCCCGGCGGGGCTCTGCGCCCGCACGGCGTCGCCCTCCGGCCCGTCGAGCACCTGCGCGGCCATCTCGGTCTCGACGAAGCCCGGCAGCACGCTCCCCACGGCGACGCCGTCCTGGGCGTAGGCCAGCGCCAGGGACTGGCCCATCGCCGTCAGCCCGGCCTTGGCCGCGGCGTAGGCCACCGCCACGCGGCTCGCCGCGGCTGGCCCCGCGCGACCCGACGTTCACGATCCGCCCCCGGCCGCTCGCGACCAGGGCGGGCAGCGCGCAGTGGCTCGCCCAGGCCGGGCCGAGCAGGTCGACCTCGACGGTCCGCCGCCAGTGCTCCTGCCACTGCGCGTAGTCCGCCGTCCCGCGGGTCGAGCCGCAGGAAGACGCCGGCGTTGTTGACCAGCACGTCCAGCCCGCCGAGCGCGTCGACCGCCTCGGCGACGAAGGCCTGCACGGCGCCCGGGTCGGCGACGTCGCCCTGCACGGCGACGTGCGGTCCGCCGGGGAGCGTGGACAGGTCCGCCGGTCCCGAGCCGCCGCTGCTGTGCACGAGCCACCCGCGCGCCCTGCGCGGCGAAGGCCTCGCACACCGCCCGCCCGATGCCGCGCGACCCGCCCGTGACCAGCACCCGGTAGCCCTCGAACCGTCATGCTGCGACGCTACGGCGCGTGCGCGCCGTGGTCTCCCGGGTGTCCTCCGCCTGCGTGACCGTCGAGGGCGACGTCGTCGGGGAGATCGGCGTCGGGCTGCTGGTCCTGCTCGGGGTCACGCACGACGACGGCCCCGTCGCAGGTCGAGGCGATGGCCCGCAAGCTGCACGAGCTGCGGCTGCTGCGCGACGAGCAGTCGTGCGCGACCGCCGGCGCCCCGCTGCTCGTCGTCTGCCAGTTCACGCTCTACGGCGACACCCGCAAGGGGCGGCGCCCGTCGTGGGCCGCGGCCGCGCCCGGCGGCGTCGCCGAGCCGCTGGTCGACGCCGTCGTCGCGGCGCTGCGGGCGCGCGGGGCGGTCGTCGCGACCGGGCGGTTCGGGGCGCAGATGCAGGTGGCGTCGGTCAACGACGGCCCGTTCACGGTGCTCGTCGAGGTCTGAGCGCTACCCCTCGGCGGCTGCCTTCTTCTCCTTGGCCGCGGCTTCTTCTTGGCCGCGGCCTTCACGCTCTGCTTGTAGGCCCGCACCTCGAGCAGCGTCTCGGGGCTGACGACGTCGGCGACGCTCTTCGTGGCGCCGTCCTCGCCGTAGCCGCCCGCGGCCTCGCGCCAGCCGTCGGGCTGCACGCCCCACTGCTTGCCCAGCAGGGCGACGAAGATCTGCGCCTTCTGCGTCCCGAAGCCGGGCAGCGCCTGCATCCGGCGCAGCAGCTCCGGCCCGTCGGTCGCGTCCTCCCAGACCGCCTCCGCCCGGCCGCCGTACTGCTCGGCCAGCGCGCGGCACAGGTCCTGCACCCGCTTGGCCATCGAGCCGGGGAACCGGTGCACCGCCGGCGGGGTGGCCATCACGGTGGCGAACGCCTCGGGGTCGTGCTCGGCGATCCGGACCGCGTCCAGGTGCCCGAGCCGCTCGCGCAGCACCTGCGGCCCCCTGAACGCCTTCTCCATCGGGATCTGCTGGTCCAGCAGCATGCCGAGCAGCAGGGCGAGCGGGTCCTGCGCGAGCAGCGTGTTCGCGGCGTCGTCGTCGGTCAGCCACAGCGTCATGGCGGCCATCCTGCCGCCCCGGACGGGGCTCGCGGTCTCGTGCGCGGCGCCAGCGTCGACGTGATGACCACACCGGGCGCCGCCGCGGTCCGCGACCTGTCCCGCTGGGAGCAAGGTCATGCGGACACCTGTCGCGTCCTCACGGACAGGGACGGGCTGGGAATCGCCGTCGAGGGGCTCGTCGAACCGTTCACCGACAGGGGCGTGACCCACGTCGTGAGCGTGGAGTCGCGGGGCTTCCTGCTGGGCGGCGCTGCCGCGGTGGCGCTGGCAGCGGGCTCCGTCGCCGTCCGCAAGACGGGCACGGGCCTCCTGCCCGGACCCGAGGTGCGGGCGACAGCGAGGCCCGACCACCAAGGCGTCCGCCACGTCCTTCGCATGCAGAGCGTCCTCGGCCCTGGTCACGCTGTTCTCATGGTCGATGACTGGACCGAGCGGGGCAGCCAGGCCGCTGCCGCACGCGAGCTCGTCCAGCCGTGCGGCGCGCACTGGCTGGGCCCGTCGGTGATCGTCGATCAGATGCAGCAGTCGGACCGTCGCGCGCTCGGCGACGTGACCGCGCTCGTGTCGGAGCCGAGCTGGCACATGCCTGGCTCGTAGGCTGGGCCCGCCCTGCACACCCTCGCCTGTCCACGTGTGCCCCGGGGCAGCCGGACGCTGCTACCGCCCGGACGAGCTGGCGGCGCGGAGCTGCTCGACAGCCTCGGCAGGAACCAGGTACCTGCGGTCCGCAGTGCGCACGACACCGCGCGGCCCGACCCGCCGTACCAGGGCGAGGGCGACGTCGGGCGCGCAACCGAGCCGCTCCGCGAGTTGGTCGACGCTCAGGAGTTCCCTGTCCTGCTCCACCTGTCCACGGTACGGCCTCAGAGACACGTCGTCGTCGTCCACGGTCACTCTCCTCTCGGCGGGCGATGGACCGGTCCGAGGCTCCGCCAGACGAAGCCGAGGTCCCGGTCCTTCTCGCAGACCCACGCGACCTCGAACTCGTCGACGTACACCGAGCCGTCGTTGTCGGCGTCAGCGAAGGGGAACCCGTCCTCGTCCCGCTCGCCAGTGCTCACGGGGGCAGCATGACCGTGGGGTCCGACAGTCCGGAGCAACCTGCTGGCTGAGCGCTCTGCTGGTCCAGCAGCATGCCGAGCAGCAGGGCGAGCGGGTCCTGCGCGAGCAGCGTGTTGGCGGCGTCGTCGTCGGTCAGCCACAGCGTCGTGGACGCATCCTGCCTCTCCGCCCGCGACGGCGCGCCCCTCCCGGAGCCAGGCCCCCCGGCCGCACGTCGCTCAGGCGTGCGCCACGACGACGGCGTAGGAGCCGACACCGCGCAGGCGGGACCCCGCGACGTCGCCGGCGCTGGTCAGGAGCGTGAGCACGGTGCCGTCCTCGGGGTCGAAGTCGACGTCCTGGACCTTGCCGGCCTCGTCGCCGGCATCGGTGAGCACGCGCTTGCCGAGCAGCGCGCCGGCCTTGCTCGCCAGCGCGTCGAGCCGCTCGTCCGAGCGGCTGAACGCATCGGGGCCGGCGACGGTGACCGCGTCCGGCCCGAAGGAGGTGAGCGCCGGCCACCGCAGCACGTCCGCGTCGCCCTTGCGCTTGACCGTCACGGCGACCACGCGCTGCGTGCCCGGGTCGACGAGCAGCGCGGCGACCTTGCCCGCGGTGGTGGCGTCGGAGGTGTCCAGCACTCTGCGCCCGGCGCAGTCGGTGAACCTCACGCGCCGTGCCGCTCGCCGTGCTGCGCGCGGAAGGCCGCCACGCTCGCCCCGAAGCCGGCGAGGTCGTCGGTCACGAAGTCGACCACCGCCGCCGGGACGACCAGGGCCTCGACCGAGACGGCCAGGGTGTCCGGCAGGGGGACGAACACCCTGCGCCCGTCCTTGCCGAGCGCGCTGCTGGAGTCGATCTCGTAGCCGACGACGTCCGCCTCGTCGGACACCTCGACGACGACGTCGACGACCTCGCCCAGGTCGACCCCCGTGTCGGTCAGCACCCTCGACCCGAGCACGTCCCCGCCCGGTCCGCTCCTGGCCTGCTCGAGCAGGTCGCTGCGCGGGACGAGGTCCGACTCGTCGGAGACCATCACGGCGTTCCGCCCGAGCCCGAGCACCGCCCCCCAGGGCAGGGCGGTCTTGAGGGGCCCGGCCAGCAGGCCCCGGCCGTTCAGCGTCAGTCCGGCGACCGAGCCGCCCTCCCCGACGTAGACGACGTCCTTGACCTGCGCCACGTCCTCGCCGCCGAGCGTGACCACCGGGCGTCCGATCACGTCCTTGGCCCGCACCAGGAGCGTCATCCGCGCGGCCGCGTGATGATCCCGCCCCGACGCCGGCGGGCCTGGACGGCCACGAAGGCGACGGCGACCACCGCCAGCACAGCGAGCACCACGAGCAACCAGCCCCACCAGGGCATGCGCACCTCCACGTCGACGTCCCGGCAGCAGACCACGCGGGCGCCTCCCGCGCGCGCCGTCCGGCTGCAGGGAGGGGCGCCGCGGACCCTGTCGCCGCCCCGCGCGGTCCACAGGTGTCCGACCTGTCCACAGTCGCCGCGCGTCGGGCTGACACGCCGGGGCGCCGCGCCGCAGACTGCGGGCTGCTCCGGGGCAACCTGGAGCCGCCCGTCCCCCCTCGACCCTGCCGGGTCCGCACCCCTGGAGCCCCGTGCCCCGCGCCGCCCGCCCTCGCACCGGCGAACCCGCGACCGCGCCGACGTCGGCGCTGGTCAGGGTGCCGCGGGTGAGGGCGGACGCTGCTGGCGAGGCTGTGGGTCGCGCTGCTGGTCGTGCTCCCGGTGGCCGGCCTGCCGGCGGTCGCGTCCCCGGCCTCAGCCGCTGCCCCCGCTCCTGCCGCGGCGCCCGCCCCCGCCTTCCGCGTCGTGCGCACCACCCCGCTGCTGTCCGAGCGCCTGGCCGCGCCGCCGTCCGGCCGCCTCCCCGCCGCCACGTCCGAGCGCCGCTCCGCGCTGCGCACCGGCTCGGCGCGTGCCAGCGCCCCGCGCTCGACCTGGCGGGTCACCTACGACGCCGGCTTCCAGCAGGCCCCGAAGGCCCGGGCCGAGTTCCAGCGGGCGGTCGACCTCTGGGCCTCGCTCGTCGGCAGCCGGGTCCCCATCACGGTCGACGCGCGCTTCCGCAGCCTCGCCCCGCGCGTGCTCGGCTCCGCGGGGCCGGGCGGCCTCGTGGAGGCGGTCGAGGACGACCGCTACTCCCCCGGCGAGACCGCGCTGCCGGTCGCCCTCGGCAACGCCCGCGCGGGCCGCGACCTCATCCCGCCGAGCAGCCAGACCGCCGGCTTCGACATCGTCGCCACCTTCCCGAAGGACGACGCGCGCATCCACTACGGCCCCGGGCCCGTCCCCCGCGACGAGTACGACTTCTTCTCCACCGCGCTGCACGAGCTGGGGCACGGCCTCGGCTTCACCAGCACCCTCGACGTCTCCGGCGAGACCGGCTCCTACGGCATCTCCTCGAGCCTGCCGTACACGTTCGACTACGACGCCCTCGTCGCCACGGGCCCGACGGGCACGGCCGACGTGCTCGACCTGGCCAACCGGAGCAGGACGCTCGGCGCCGCCCTGACGAGCGGGCGGCTGTACTGGCGCGGCAGCCGCGGCGACCGCCGCCAACGGCGGGCGCCGGCCGCAGCTGTACGCCCCCGCGGTGTGGCAGGCCGGCAGCAGCGTCGGCCACCTCGACGAGGACGCCTTCCCGCCCGGGTCACCGGACTCCCTCATGACCCCGTCCGGCGAGCCCGGCGAGGTCAACCGCACGGTCGGCGACGTCGCGCTGGGGATGCTCGCCGACATCGGCTGGTCGGTGGTGCTCCCCGACGGCTCCACCAGCCCGGGCGCCGGCCCCACCGGCCCGGCCCCCGGCTCCTCGCCCCGCCCGAGCGCGACGCCGGTCCCGCTCACGCCCGCGAGCGGTGCTCCCTCGCCGTCGGGCAGCGCCGCCCCGGCGGCTCCCGGCGCGCGCTTCACCCCGCTGCGCCCGGCCCGGCTGCTCGACACCCGCACCGGCCTCGGCGTCGGGGGGAAGCCGGTGCGGCTGGGGGACGCCGCCACGGTGGACCTGGCCGTCGTCGGCGGCAGCACCGGCGTGCCGGCCGGGGCGACGGCGGTCGTCCTCAACGTCACCGCCGTCGGGGCCACCCGCGCCACGGACGTCCGCGTCTACCCGACCCCCGCCGCGGGCGCGGCGGGCGGCGGCGTGCCGGTCGTGTCGAACCTCAACCTGACCGCGGGGCAGACCCGCGCCGGCCTGGTGACGGTGCCGGTCGGCGACGGCGGGCGGGTGCGGCTGCGCAACGAGGACGGGCAGGTGTCGCTGCTGGCCGACGTCGCCGGGTTCTTCGCCCCCGACGGCGAGACCGCCTTCCACCCGCTGGCGCCGGTGCGCCTGCTCGACACCCGGACGCAGCCCGTGCGCAAGCTCGGCCCGGGCGCCACCCTCGACCTGACGGTGGCCGGAGTGCGCGGCGTCCCGGCGTCGGCGTCCGCCGTCGTCCTGACCGTCACGGGCGTGGCACCCACCCGCTCCACCGACCTCGCGGTCTACCCCGCCACCACGAGCCCGGCCGTGCCCTCCACCTCGAACGTCAACCTCGCACCGGGCGTGCCGGTGGCGAACCTCGTGGTCGTCCAGGTCGGCGAGACCGGGCGCGTCCGCGTGCGCAACAGCAGCGGCACCACCGCCGTGCTGGTCGACCTGTCCGGCTGGTTCGACGCCAAGGCCGTCGGCGGGCAGCTGTTCCGCCCTGTCGCCCCGGTCCGGCTGTTCGACACCCGCGGGGCGACCGACCCCGCGCGCCGCCGGCTCGGCCCCGGGGCGCGCGGTGTCCACCGGGTGCCCGGCGGGCCCGGCGGCGTCCCGTCCGGGGCCACCGCGGTGCTGCTCACCGTCACCGGCGTGGCGGCGACCGCCGCCACCGACGTGCGCGCCTACCCGTCCGGCACCCCGGCCGTCCCGGTCGTCTCCAACCTCAACCTCGGACGGGGGCAGACCGCCGCCGACGCCGTCGTCGTGCAGCTCGGCACCTCCGGCGAGGTCCTGTTCCGCAACGACGCCGGAGCGGTCGCCCTGGTCGGGGACCTCGCCGGCTGGTTCGGCCCCTGAACGCTCCCCTGGCGGGTCGACGGCCCGGGGTCGGGCAGGATCGGGCCGTGCCCCGCCCGTTCGCCCTGCCCGTCGTGCTGCTGAGCCACCGCGGCCCGGTCACGTTCAGCAGCGACAGCGAGGGCGGGCGCACCGCAGGCCGCGGCGCCGGCGGCCTGGTCACCGCGCTCACCGGCCTGACCTCCCACCTCGACGACGCCGTCTGGGTCTGCGTGGCCTCCGGCGGCGAGGACTCGGTCGTCGCGCAGGAGGCGGGCGGGCAGCCGGTCCGCCTGGCGCTCGACCCCGACGCCCGGCTCCTGGCCGACGGCGAGCCCGACGCCGAGCGGCAGGTCCGGCTGCGGCTGGTCGACGTGCCGCCCGAGGTGCACACGCCCTTCTACGCCACCATCGCCAACCCGCTGCTGTGGTTCGTCCAGCACCGGCTCTACGGCCTGGCGACGTCGCCGCAGCTCGGCCGGGAGGAGCGGGCCGCCTGGGACGACGGCTACGTCGTGGCCAACCGGCTGGCGGCCGACGCCGTCGTCGAGGAGGTCGAGCGCTGCGGCGGCGACGCCGCCGTCTTCCTGCACGACTACCACTTCTACCTCGTGGGCGCGATGGTGCGCGAGCGCTGCCCCGACGTCGTGCTGTCGCACTTCGTGCACATCCCCTGGCCCGGCCCGGACTCCTGGCGGGTGCTGCCGCCGTCGCTGCGGGAGCCGGTGCTGCACCGGCCTGCTCGGCTGCGACGTCGTCGGCTTCCACACCGAGGGCGACGCCCGCTCCTTCCTGCTGTGCGTGCAGGAGCTGCTGGGCCTGCCGGTCGACCTCGACGGCCTGTACGTCGACGTCGGCGGCCGTCGGGTGGCCGCCCGGCAGTACCCGATCAGCATCGACGTCGACGGCCTGGAGGAGGTCGCCTACAGCGACGCCGCCGAGGACCACATGGCCACCCTGCCGACCGAGGGGCAGCTGCTGCTGCGGGTCGACCGGACCGACCCGAGCAAGAACATCGTCCGGGGGTTCGCCGCCTACGAGCTGATGCTCGACGAGCACCCGGAGCTGCACGGCGAGGTGGTGTTCCTCGCCCTGCTGCAGCCGAGCCGCCAGGACGTGCAGGAGTACGCCGACTACCTCACCGAGATCGGGGCGGCGGCGACGCGGGTCAACGCCCGGTTCGGCACCGGCGACTGGCAGCCGGTCGACCTGCGGCTGGCCAGCGACATGCCGCTGGCCGCGGCCGCCTACCGCCGCTGCGACGTCCTGGTGGTGAACGCGGTCGCCGACGGGATGAACCTGGTCGCCAAGGAGGCCGTCGTCGTCAACGAGCGCGACATGGTGCTGGCCCTGTCCGAGGCGACCGGCGCCCACGGCGAGCTCGGCCGCTTCGCGCTGACGCTGCACCCCTTCGACGTCGGGCAGCAGGCCGACGCCCTGCACCGGGCGCTGACCATGCCGCGCGCGCTGCGCCGGGACCTGCGCGAGCAGGCTGCGGCCGTCGTGCGCCACAACGACGTCGGCCGCTGGCTGCAGGCCCAGCTCGACGACCTGACCGCGGTGCGGGCCGGGCGCGACGCCCAGGCGTGACGGTGGCGGCCGGCGGGTAGTCCCCGAAGGTGCTGCTCCGCCCCGCCGCTGGTCCGTGACCGCCCCCGGGGCCGGCGCTGCCCGCGGCCTGGTGCTGCCGGCGACCCCCCGCAGCGCCGCGCGCGCCCGCCGGCACGTGCGCGAGGCCCTGGAGGCCGCCGGGCGCGACGGGTGGGTGGAGCCCGCCTCGCTGGCCGTCAGCGAGCTCGTGACGAACGCGGTGCTGCACGCGCACACCGACGTCGAGGTGACCGTGGAGGTCGGGGCCGCCTCGGCCCGCGTGGAGGTCCGCGACGGGAGCCCGCGCCTGCCCACCCCGCGCAGCTACGACGCAGCACGCCACGACGGGCCGCGGCATGAGCCTGGTCGCGACGATGGTCAGCGACCACGGGGTCACCCCGCTGCCCGACGGGAAGGCGGTCTGGTTCGTCGTCGACGACGACGCGGAACGGCGCTACGAGCAGGGCCTGGCGTCGTCGTGGGACGACGGCGTGTGGGAGGTCGGCACAGGCCCGGTCCCGGTGCCGTCGGCGCCCGGGCGAGGGGTGCTGCTGCTCGACACCCCCGCCACGCTCTGGCTCGCCGCCCGCCAGCACCACGACGCGCTGCTGCGCGAGCTCGTGCTCTACCTCGCCGAGCACGACGGCGTGCACGTCGACCTCGCCGCTGCCGACGCCGCCCGCACGGTGGTCTCCACGGCGGTCCAGGGCGCCGTCGACGCGGCCCAGCGCCAGGGCCGCACCCGCTCGTCCCTGCCGGCCGGGCACCCGAGCCCGCTGCCCGCGGTCCCGGAGCGGCTGGACCTCGCCCTCGAGCTGCCGACGTCGGCCGGCGCCCGGTTCGCCGCCCTGCAGGACGCCCTGGACGCCGCCGAGCAGCTGGCCGTGGAGGGTCGGCTGCTGGCCCGCCCCGGCCTGCCGGAGGTGGTGGCGGTGCGCGACTGGGTGTGCGAGCAGGTGCAGAGCCAGCTGCTCGACGTGCCGCCCCGGCCGTGGCCGGGCACCGCGCAGCCCCGCTTCGAGACGGCGGCCCACGCGGCCCACGACGGGCCGGAGTGGGACCTGCGCGAGGCGCTGGGCTCGGGTCGCGGGGTGGTGGCGGCCGACGACGCCAACCGGATCGTCGGCATCAGCCCCCGGCTGGCGGCGGCGCTCGGCTGGGAGCCGGAGCAGCTGCTCGGGCGCCGCGTGGTCACCCTCATCCCGCCGTCGCTGCGGGAGGGGCACGTCGCCGGCTTCACCCGCCACCTCACGAGCGGCGAGGCGCACGTGCTCGGTGTCCCGCTCACGCTGCCGGTCCTGCACGCCGACGGCCACGAGGTCGCCTGCACCTTCCTGGTCGAGCAGGCGGCGGCCCTGCGCGGGCACGCCCTGTACCTGGCGTGGATCGAGCCCGTCGAGCAGCCCGCCCCCTGACCGCTGCAGTACGGACGTACGGTTTGGTGCTAGGCTGAGCGCGTGCCCAAGGTGTCGGAGGACCAGCTGCTGGCGCGGCGCGCCCACATCCTGTCCGCCGCCCGCCGGGCCTTCGCCCGGCACGGCTACGAGGGCGCGACCGTGCGGGTCCTGGAGGCCGAGACCGGCCTGTCGCGGGGCGCGATCTTCCACCACTACCGCGACAAGGAGGCGCTGTTCCTCGCCCTCGCCGAGGACGACGCCGCCCGCACCGCCGACGTCGTCGCCGAGCACGGGCTGGTGCAGGTGATGCGCGAGCTGCGCGACAAGGACACCGGCTGGCTCGGCGTCCAGCTCGAGGTCCGCCGCCGGCTGCGCACCGACCCCGCGTTCGCCGAGGCCTGGGCCGCGCGCCAGGACGCCGTCCGCAGCGCCACCCGTGCCCGGCTGGAGCGGCAGCGGACGGCCGGCGTCGTGCGGTCCGACGTCGACGTCGACCTGCTCGTCGACTTCCTGCGCCTGGTGCTCGACGGCCTGGTCAGCGCCCTGGCCACCGGCCTGCCCCCCGCCCGCCTCGACGGCGTGCTCGACCTGGTCGAGGACGCCGTGCGCAGCCGCCCGGCGCAGCCCCTTAGCGTCTCTGTCAGCCCTACTCGAGGAGAAGACCGATGACCAACCCCGACTCGTTCGGCGCCCGCGGAACGCTGGAGGTGGGCGGCTCCTCGTACGAGGTGTACCGCCTGTCGGCCGTGGAGGGGGCCGCCGACCTCCCCTACAGCCTCAAGGTGCTGCTGGAGAACCTGCTGCGCACCGAGGACGGCGCGAACACCACCGCCGACCACGTCCGCGCGCTCGCCGGCTGGGACCCCTCGGCCGAGCCCGACACCGAGATCCAGTTCACGCCCGCGCGCGTGCTCATGCAGGACTTCACCGGTGTCCCCTGCGTGGTCGACCTCGCCGCCATGCGCGAGGCGATGGCCGACCTCGGCGGCGACCCGAAGAAGATCAACCCGCTGGCCCCGGCCGAGCTGGTCATCGACCACTCCGTCGTCGCCGACCACTTCGGCACCGCCGACGCCCTCGGCCTCAACGGCGCCCTGGAGTACGAGCGCAACAAGGAGCGCTACGAGTTCCTCAAGTGGGGCCAGCAGAGCTTCACCGACTTCGCGGTCGTGCCGCCGAACACCGGCATCGTCCACCAGGTCAACCTCGAGCGGCTCGCCCGCGTCGTGTTCGAGCGCGGCGGCGTCGCCTACCCCGACACCCTGGTCGGCACCGACTCGCACACCACGATGATCAACGGCCTCGGCGTCCTGGGCTGGGGCGTCGGCGGCATCGAGGCCGAGGCGGCCATGCTCGGCCAGCCCGTCTCGATGCTCATCCCGAAGGTCGTCGGCTTCAAGCTGGTCGGCGAGCTGCCGGCGGGCGCCACCGCCACCGACCTCGTGCTCACGGTCACCGAGCTGCTGCGCAAGACCGGCGTCGTCGGGAAGTTCGTGGAGTTCTACGGGCCGGGCGTCGCGAACGTCCCGCTGGCCGACCGCGCCACCATCGGCAACATGAGCCCGGAGTACGGCTCGACGTGCGCGATCTTCCCGGTCGACGACGAGACGCTCGACTACCTGCGCCTCACCGGCCGCCCCGCCGAGCTCGTCGCCCTGACCGAGGCGTACGCCAAGGAGCAGGGCCTGTGGCACGACCCCGCCGCCGAGCCGCGGTTCAGCCAGACCGTCGAGCTCGACCTGTCGACCGTCGTCCCGTCGCTCGCCGGCCCCAAGCGCCCGCAGGACCGGGTGCCGCTGACCGAGGCCAAGGGCATGTTCCGCACCTCGCTGGCCGACTACGCCACCACCGAGGTCAAGGGCGCGGGCGCCTCCCCGGCCACCGCCGCCGTCGGCGGGGCGCTCGACGAGGCCAGCGCCGAGAGCTTCCCGGCGTCGGACCCGCAGTCGGCCGGGCACGAGACCGCCGCCGACAAGCCGGTCAGCGTCAACGTCGGCGACGTGTCCGAGCGCCCGAGCAACCCGGTCGCCGCGACCCTGGCCTCCGGCGACCGGGTCGAGCTCGACCACGGCGCCGTGGCCATCGCCGCCATCACCAGCTGCACCAACACCAGCAACCCCTACGTGATGGTCGCGGCCGGCCTGCTGGCCCGCAACGCCGTCGAGAAGGGCCTGACCAGCAAGCCGTGGGTCAAGACCACGCTCGCCCCGGGCAGCAAGGTCGTCACCGACTACTACGAGAAGGCCGGGCTCACCGCCTACCTCGACAAGCTGGGCTTCCAGACCGTCGGCTACGGCTGCACCACCTGCATCGGCAACTCCGGCCCGCTGCCCGAGGAGGTCAGCGCGGCGGTGAACGAGGGCGACCTCGCCGTCGTCTCCGTGCTGAGCGGCAACCGCAACTTCGAGGGCCGCATCAACCCGGACATCAAGATGAACTACCTGGCTTCCCCGCCGCTCGTCGTCGCGTACGCCCTGGCCGGGACGATGGACCTCGACCTGACCACCGAGCCGCTCGGCCACGACGCCGAGGGCAACCCGGTGATGCTCAGCGACGTCTGGCCCAGCCAGAAGGAGGTCTCCGACGTCGTCGCGTCCGCCATCACGCGGCGAGATGTACGCCGACTCCTACGCCGACGTCTTCGCCGGCGACGACCGCTGGAAGGCCATCGAGGTCCCCGGCGGCGACGCCTTCGCCTGGGACCCCGGCAGCACCTACGTGCGCAAGCCCCCGTACTTCGAGGGCATGCAGCGCGAGCCCGCTCCGGTCACCGACATCGTCGGGGCCAAGGTGCTCGCCAAGCTCGGCGACTCCGTCACCACCGACCACATCAGCCCGGCCGGCTCGATCAAGAAGGACTCCCCCGCGGGGGCGTACCTGTCCGAGAACGGCGTCGCCCCCAAGGACTTCAACAGCTACGGCAGCCGTCGCGGCAACCACGAGGTCATGATCCGCGGGACGTTCGCGAACATCCGGCTGCGCAACCAGCTCGCCCCCGGCACCGAGGGCGGCGTGACGGTGCGCGACGGCCAGGTCACGAGCATCTACGAGGCGAGCCAGGCCTACCAGGCCGAGGGCACCCCGCTGGTCATCCTGGCCGGCAAGGAGTACGGCTCGGGCTCCTCGCGCGACTGGGCCGCCAAGGGCACCGCGCTGCTCGGCGTGCGCGCCGTGGTCGCCGAGTCCTACGAGCGGATCCACCGCAGCAACCTGATCGGCATGGGCGTGCTGCCCCTGCAGTACGCCGAGGGGCAGAACGCCGAGTCGCTCGGGCTGACCGGGACGGAGACCTTCTCCATCGAGGGCATCGCCGGGGGCGAGACCGTCCCGCGGACCCTCACCGTGAAGGCCGACGACAAGGAGTTCGAGGTGCTCGTGCGCATCGACACGCCCGGTGAGCAGGCCTACTACCGCAACGGCGGGATCATGCCGTACGTGCTGCGCTCGCTGCTGGGCGCCGTCGACGGCGGGCAGGCGGCTCCCGCGGCCTCCTAGGCGCGCGCCCCTGACAGGCACCGACACAGGACGGGCCGGACCTCGCGGGAGGTCCGGCCCGTCCTGTCGTGCTGCGGGGGAGGTCAGGCGCGGTGGCCGGACACCTTCACGCCGAGCGTCATCTCGCCAGGCGCCCCGACGTAGTTGCGCACCTCGACGGTGATGACCTTGCAGTGCGCCTGCGCGGCCGTCGTGACCGACTCGCCGCTGCCGTCCACCGGGTTGAACGCCCCGCCCGCGCCGAGCTCGCGGCCCGCCTCGTCCGTGACGACCATGTCGTAGTCGGTGTCGGTGTCCCAGGACAGGTCGACCGTCGCCAGGGAGCGCTTGGCGGTGGCGAGCGGCGCGCCGCTGGCGTCCAGGACGAAGCGGTAGACCGCGCTGGAGTCCTCCTGGCGCAGGCCGTCGGCGCTGTCGGGGTCGGCGGTCGCGACCGTGTCGGCGACGACGCCCGGCAGGGCCGGGGCCGTGAAGGTGACCGACGCGGGCTTCGCGAGGGTGACCGGGGCCGCGCCCTCGACGGCGGCGCACGCCTCCGTCGGCGTGGCCTCCGCGGCGGAGGACGGCAGGGCGAGGGCGAGCAGAGCGAGGGTGGCCGCTCCGGCCAGGACGGGGACGCGCACAGGGACCTCCAGCTGGGATGGATGTGCCCGTTCAGTTCGCCCTGATCGCCCCGGTTCCTGCCGGGAAGCCCCGCCGACCTGCCGGAGCCACGCCGCCACCGGAGCGGGCAGGCGGGGCGCCCGAGGCGCGGCGGGGAGCCTGTCGCGGGACGCCCGACGTGACAGGGGCGATACTGGTGGCGTGACCACCTCGCCCACGGAGGCGGCCACGCCGCGCCCGCCCCTCCCGGGGGCCGTCAGCCGCGGACGTGGCGCCGTGTCGGGGGACGGCACGCGCTCCGGGCACCCCCTGCCCCGCCGCCCGGCGCACGACCCGGCACCCTGCACCTGCGGACCGAAGGACCTCGCGTGACACCGCCTCGCACCGCCCGAGCGACGACCCTCCCCGACGGCCCTGCGGCCGACGGCCAGGCCGACGCCGCCGAGACCCCCCTGACGGCGGTCGCCGCTCCCGCTCCGGCCAAGAAGGCCGCGGCCAAGAAGTCCCCCGCCAAGAAGGCTGCGCCGGCGAAGAAGGCCGTCAAGGGCGTCGCGGCGGCTGTGCCCGCGACCGCCGACGGCCCGGACGCGGCCGACGCCGAGGAGCCCGCGCTCGAGGAGCTGCAGGACGTCGACCCCGCCGCGCTCGAGGTCGACCCGGAGTCGGTCGTCGACCCGTCCGTGGTCGCCGCGGCCGACCCGGCGCTGGCCGCCGCGACCTCCGCTGCCGCCCCCGCGGTCGCCGAGGAGGACGAGGACGACGACGAGGACGACGACGAGTCGCCCAAGCCCGCCTCCGACGACGACGACGAGGAGGACGAGAAGAAGCCGCTGGCCGCCGAGGGCGAGGTCGGCATCAGCACCGACCTGGTGCGCGCCTACCTCAAGGAGATCGGCAAGGTCCCGCTGCTCACCGCCGAGCAGGAGGTCGAGCTCGCGCAGCGCATCGAGGCCGGCCTGTTCGCCGCCGAGAAGATCCGCCAGGCCGACGACGGCGAGGCCCCCAAGCTGTCGGCCGCCCTCAAGCGCGACCTCGACTGGCTGGTCCACGACGGCGGCCGGGCCAAGCGCCACCTGCTCGAGGCCAACCTGCGCCTGGTCGTCTCGATCGCCAAGCGCTACCTGGGCCGCGGGATGCTGTTCCTGGACCTCATCCAGGAGGGCAACCTGGGCCTGATCCGCGCGGTCGAGAAGTTCGACTACACCAAGGGCTACAAGTTCTCGACCTACGCCACCTGGTGGATCCGCCAGGCGATCACCCGCGCGATGGCGGACCAGGCGCGCACGATCCGCATCCCGGTCCACATGGTCGAGCAGATCAACAAGCTCACCCGCGTGCAGCGCGAGATGCTCCAGGAGCTGGGCCGCGAGCCCACCCCGGAGGAGCTCGCCAAGGAGCTCGACATGACCCCCGAGAAGGTCGTCGAGATCCAGGGCTACGCCCGCGAGCCCGTCAGCCTCGAGACGACGATCGGCGACGACCAGGACAGCTCGCTCGGCGACTTCATCGAGGACGCCGACGCGCCGGTCGCCGCCGAGGTCGTCTCCTACGGGCTCATGCAGGAGCAGCTCAACGAGGTCCTGCGCACGCTCACCGACCGCGAGGCCGCCGTCGTCAAGATGCGCTTCGGCCTGGTCGACGGGCAGCCGCGGACGCTCGACGAGATCGGCCGCGAGTTCGGGCTGACCCGCGAGCGCATCCGCCAGATCGAGAGCAAGACGCTCTCCAAGCTGCGCCACCCCAGCCGCTCGCAGAAGCTGCGCGACTACCTGGACTGAGCCCCTGGGCTCAGCGCGGTGGCCCCGGGGACGGGCGGCGCCCTGCGCCGAGGCGCCCGCTCAGGGCACCTGCTGGCCGTAGGGTCCGCCCGTGCAGCCGGTGTCCCCGCAGGAGTTCGAGGGCTACGTCGCCGACGCCCTCGACGAGCTCCCGCCCGAGCTGGCGTCCCGGTTCTCCAACGTCGTCGTCGTGGTGGAGGACGAGCACCCCGAGGACCCCGACCTGCTCGGGCTCTACGACGGCGTCGCCCTGACCGAGCGCGCGTCCTACTCGGGCGTCCTGCCCGACCGGATCAGCCTGTTCCGGATCCCGCTGTGCCTGATGGCCGAGGACGTGGACCACCTGGTCGAGGAGATCGGCATCACCGTCGTCCACGAGTTCGCCCACCACGTGGGGATCGACGACGACCGCCTGCACGAGCTCGGCTGGGACTGAGCCGGCCCCCTCGCCGGGCCGCGCACCGCGTCGCGACCTCCGGGCATGACCGCGGGGCGGACCGGGCACCACCCGGACGGGGTCCTGTGAGGGACCTCACCGTGAGAGAGTGGTGCGGAACAGCCCGCCCTGGTGGATCGTTCACCAGTCAACAGGGTCGCCTCGCGGCCCTCACCCCCGGGACGCCACCGTCTCCGACGGTCGCGACCGCACCGCGCCGTCGTGCGCCGGTCGCCCCGTGCGGGAGCCCCCGCTCCACCCCGCCACACACTGACCCAGGAGTCCGACTTGTCCACCGCTGCCCGCCCCGCCGACGTCCTCGAGGCGCTGGTCGAGCGTGCCCAGGCCGAGGGCGCCCTGTCCCTCGAGCAGCTGCGCACCACCTTCGAGCAGGCCGGCATCGGCCCCGGCGAGGCGGGCGACATCCTGCGCCACCTCACCGAGGCGGGCGCGGTCTCGCTGACCGGTGGCGAGGAGCCGGCGGCCAAGAAGCCCCGCAAGCGCCCTGCCGCCGCCACCGCGCGCCCGGTCAAGCGCACGACGAAGGCCGCCACCCGCCCCGCGGGCCGCACCGTCGTCGACACCCCCGCCGAGGCGGGAGCCCCCGAGGGCGCCGCCGCGTCCACCACCGTGCCCGTCGCCACCGCCGAGAGCACCTCTGAGGAGCCCGTCGTGGTCCCTGCCCCTGCTGCCGTCGCCCCGGCCGCGCCCGTCGTCGAGTTCGACGAGGGCGAGCCCGACGCCCCGAAGCCTCCCGTCGCCGAGGAGGACAAGCCGCTCGCGATCGACGAGCCGCCGCCCGGCATCGACCTGGTCAAGGCCTACCTGCGCGAGATCGGCAAGGTCGCCCTGCTGACCGCCGTCGAGGAGGTCGAGCTGTCCAAGCGCATCGAGGCCGGCCTGTTCGCCAACGAGAAGATGCGCCAGCACAACGACGGCGAGGTCAAGCTCCCCATCGCCCTGCGCCGCGACCTCGACTGGATCGTCCGGGACGGCGAGCGCGCCAAGCGCCACCTGCTCGAGGCCAACCTGCGCCTGGTCGTCTCCCTGGCCAAGCGCTACCAGGGCCGCGGGCTCGACCTGCTCGACCTGGTGCAGGAGGGCAACCTCGGCCTCGTGCGCGCCGTCGAGAAGTTCGACTACACCAAGGGCTACAAGTTCTCGACCTACGCCACCTGGTGGATCCGCCAGGCGCTGCAGCGCGCGCTGGCCGACCAGGGCCGCACCATCCGGGTGCCGGTCCACATGGCCGAGCTGATCACCAAGGTGACCCGCGTGCGCCGCGAGCTCACCCAGTCGCTGGGCCGCGAGCCGCTGTCGGAGGAGATCGCCCAGCCGCTCGACATGACCGCCGCCAAGGTCGAGGAGATCCTCGGCTACGGCCGCGACACCCTGTCCCTGGAGAGCCCCGTCGGTGACGACGAGGCCGTCCTCGGCGACTTCATCACCGACTCCGACAGCCCCGACCCGGTCGCGGCCGTCGAGATGCAGATGATGCAGGGCCAGCTGTCTCAGGTCCTGGCCGGCCTGCCCGACCGCAGCGCCACCGTCATGCGGATGCGCTTCGGCCTGGACGACGGCCGCGCGCGCACCCTCGACGAGGTCGGCCGCCACCTGGGCCTGACCCGCGAGCGGATCCGCCAGATCGAGCGCGACACGCTCGCCGAGCTCCGCTCCGGCGGCAACGCCGACGCGCTGCGCGAGTTCGTCGCCTAGCAGTCCCCCGCACGACCGACGGCTCGGCCTCCCCCGGTGGGAGGCCGGGCCGTTCGTGCGTCCGGGGTGGACCGGCTGGGTGGTGCGGCCCGTGGGCGGGCCTGCGGGGTGGCGCGCCCCGTGGCGGGCCGGCGGGGAGGCGCTCGCCCCGCCCCGTGGGACGCCGGCTGGTCGTGGGTACCGGCAGGGCATGACCCTGCCGACCCGGCTGCCCCTGCAGCACCTCGCCCAGCCCGCGCCCCTGCCCGCCCGGCCGGCCCTCGCCCGGCCGCTGGAGCCCGTGCCCGGCCCCGGCCCGCTGGACCCCGGCGCGCCGATCCCGGACGACCCCTCCGAGCTGGACGACCCCGACCTGCTGCCGCCCGCGCCGGTGGAGCCCGCTCCGCTGCCGGCGACCCCCGAGCCCGCCTGAGCGGTCGGGCTACGCCCAGCGGCCGCCGGTGCGGCGCAGCGGCAGCCACACGTCGGCGCCGCCCGGCGTCGCCAGCTGCAGCAGCGCGGCGTCGCGGGCCCGGGCCGGCGTGGTGAACCGGGCGTCCTGCGCCCGGCACAGGCCGGGCGCGGCCGCACGCGTGGTCGGCGCGGTGACCCGCCAGGAGCCGTCGCCGGCCTGGCAGGCGGCCGGGCGCTGCTCCCCGCACCCGCGGGCGGCCCAGCGGCCGTCGGAGCCGCGCTGGACGGCGCAGGAGCCGTCGGGGGCGTCGAGCTCGCCGGGGGCGAACGTCCAGACCAGCGCCTCGAGCCGGCCGTCGGTGGGCAGCAGCTGGTCGAAGCCGAGCAGGTCGACGCCGCAGCGCAGCGCC
This sequence comes from uncultured Actinomycetota bacterium, assembly GCA_963815615.1. Taxonomy (GTDB): domain Bacteria; phylum Actinomycetota; class Actinomycetes; order Mycobacteriales; family SCTD01; genus RYN-122. Next base: position 603,308 of record CAWFHF010000001.1, read on the forward strand.
AGCGACGTCGTCGCCGGGGTGAGGCCGTCGTCGACGCTGGACACGCCCACGGGCTCGGCGGCGGCGCTGACGAAGGTCGAGTCCTCGTAGAAGCGCAGCAGGACCGGGTCGGTCGCGACGGGGTCGAAGCCGCCGCAGCCGCGCGCCGCGTAGTCGGACGGCCGGTCCTCGGTCTTCGGGGAGTAGCGGAAGACGTGCGTCCCCCACGCCGCCCCCGCGCCGCAGCCGCTCATGACGAACGCCTGCTTGCCGGCGGAGCGCACCTGCTCGCGGGTGAGCGTCAGGGGCAGGTCGGTGCAGGCGGCCAGACCGGCGTCGGCGGGACGGTAGAGACGGCTGCCGAGCACGTCCTGCAGCACCTGGGCGCCGGCGGCGTAGCCGGCCTCGTCGTCGAGGTGGTCCTCCAGGTACAGGAACAGCACCTCGTCGGGGTTCGCGTCCATCCACACGACGACCTCGGACAGCCGGTCGCGCAGGGTCCGCTCGGTGGTGCAGCCCTCGTGCCCCGCCTCGCCGTGGCAGACCAGCGGCACCCGGGCGCCGCCCGCCGTCGCCGAGGGCCACCAGTGGACGTCGAGCTCGAGGCTGCGGACGTCGACGCGCAACTGGTCGACCAGGGACAGCTGCTGGTTGCTGTCGCTGTGGGAGACCGTGGCCCGCTCGCTGGTGCTGTTGAAGGAGTTGTGCGTGCCGACCCAGCTGCTGGTGCCCAGCGGGAGCCGGTCGCCGAGCCGGTACTGCAGCTGCAGGGCCCGGTGCACCTCGGAGGCCTCGTAGGCGGCGAGGTCCTGCGGGCGGCCGCCGGGCAGGGCCGTGCAGCCCTCCCCCTGGCCGAGGTCGCGGCGGCAGGCGGCGACGACGGACTCGGTGGTCTTGCGGGCCAGCCGGTCGGCAGGCTCGGTGGGCCCGGCGGCGGCGCCGGGCAGGACGGGCAGGGCCAGCAGGGCGAGCACGAGCAGGGGCCGCAGCAGTCGCATGAGGGACTGTTCGACGCCGGGGGGCGCTCCCCTGCCGCCCGGTGACAGGATCGGGCGCGACCCCACCCTGCCCCGAGAGGAACCCGCATGAGCGACGACACCACCTCGCCGTCCCGCCAGAACACCACCTTCCCGAGCGGTTCCGGCACGGCCCACGGCTACCTGGCGCTGCCGGAGTCCGGCACCGGACCCGGCGTCATCGTCATCCAGGAGTGGTGGGGCCTCACCGACCACATCGCCGACGTCAGCGACCGGCTCGCGAAGGAGGGCTTCGTGGCCCTCGCGCCCGACCTCTACGGCGGCCGCACCGCGCACGACGCCGACGACGCCGGCCAGATGATGATGTCGCTGCCGGTCGACGGCGCGGCCCGCGACCTGGGCGGGGCCGTCGACTTCCTGCTCGGCCACGAGGCCGTCACCTCGAGCAAGGTCGGCGCCGTCGGCTTCTGCATGGGCGGCGGCTTCGTGCTGCTGCTGGCCGCGCAGCAGGGCGACAAGGTCGGTGCGGCCGTGCCCTTCTACGGCGTCGGGCCGGGCGTGCCCGAGCAGTTCAGCGGTCTGACCGCCGCGGTGCAGGGCCACTACGGCGAGCGCGACGACTTCTACCCGGCCGACCAGGCGCGCGCCCAGGAGGAGCAGATCCGCCGCGAGTCCGGCGCGGAGGTCACCTTCCACTTCTACGACGCCGCGCACGCCTTCCACAACGACGAGAACACCCTGGGCACCTACAGCCCGGACGACGCGAAGACGGCGTGGAGCCGCACGGTGGAGTTCCTGCAGCAGGAGCTGGCCTAGGACGGACGACGGCCCCCGCTCCGGAGGCGGAGCGGGGGCCGTCGTCGGGACCGGGACTAGGAGTCGGCGCGGACCCAGGCGGTCGTGGGCTTCTTGCGCGAGCCGCCGGCCTGCTGCCCGCCCGACGACGCCGCCCCGCCGGCGCTGGCGAGCCACTCGCGCTGGGTGGCGAGCTGCTGCTCGAGGTCGGCGGTGGGCCGGCCGGCGGCCTGGGCCTTGGACAGCTTCTCCTCGAGCTCGGCGACCCGCTCCCGCAGCTTGACCGTGAAGGTGCTCTCGACGTGCCTGGGGGCGGAGCTGCCCGCCGCGCGGACCTTGTCCTCGACGGCGCCCATGCGGTCCTCGAGCGAGCGCATCACGTCGCGGGGGACCTTGCCGGCGGCCTCCCAGCGCTCCTGGAGCTTGCGCAGCTGGGCCTTGGCCTTGTCCAGGCCCTGGGCCGGGTCGATCTGCTCGGCCTCGGCGAGGATGTCCTCCTTGAGCTTCTGGTTGCCCCGGAACTCCTCGTCCTGCGCGGCGAACTGGCCGTTGCGCGCCGTGAAGAAGGCGTCCTGGGCGCCCTTGAACGCCTGCCACAGGCTGTCCTCGACCTCGCGGGGCGCCCGGCCGGCGGTCTTCCAGTCCTGCATGAGCTGCTTGAAGCGCTCGGCGGTGGCCTTCCAGTCGGTCGACCCGGACAGCGCCTCGGCCTGCTTGACCAGCGCCTCCTTGCGCTGCTTGGAGACCTCGCGCTGCTGCTCGAGGGCGCCGAAGTGGGCGGTGCGGCGCTCGGCGAAGCGCTTGCGCGCCCCGGCGACCCGCTGCCACAGCTCGTCGTCGGTCTTGCGGTCGACGCCGGTGACCTTCTTCCAGTCCTCGCCCAGGGTGCGCAGCCGCTCGCCCGCGACCTTCCACTCCGAGCTGCCGGCGAGCGCCTCGGCCTCCTCGGCCAGCTCGGTCTTGCGCGCGACGGCGGCGACCTTCTCCTCGGCCCGCTGCGCCTTGGCGGCCTCGGCGGCCTCGGCGGTCTTCTCGACGAGCGCGTCGACGCGGCGCTCCAGGGACGCGAGGTCGCCGACGGCGTTGGCCCCCGGCACCTGCTCCTTGAGCCGGGCGGCGCTGGACGCGACCTGGCGGGGGTCGCCGACCCCGCTGCGCAGGCGCTGCTCGAGCAGCTGCACCTCGGTGGCCATCTGCTCGTACCGTCGGACGAAGTGGGCCAGGCCCTCCTCCGGCGCCCCGGCGTGCCAGGAGCCCACGGGGCGCTCGTCGCCCTCCGCGGTCCTGACGTAGACGGTGCCGTCCTCGGCCACCCGGCCCCAGTCGCTCATGCCACTCCCCGTTCCACCGGGCCCGACCGTGCCGGCCGGTGCCCGTCGATGCTCGTCAGTTGCTCGTCCGTCGTGCGTTGCTCGTCCGTGGTGCGTTGCTCGTCCGGCGTTCGGTGCTCGTCCGTGCCCGTCCGGCCCGTCCGCGTGCCGGGACAGTCTCGCGCATCCGCGCCCCGGCGCGGGACCGGCGCAGGACGCGCGCGGCCGGGCGCCGACGCGCCGGGCGGTGGCCGCGTCGCGCCGGGGGCATGCTGCCCCCATGACCGCTCCCCCGCCGCGCCCGGCCGACGACGTGCGGGGCCGCGCGTGAGCCGCGGCGCGGTCGTCGGGCTCTACGTCGTGCCGCTGCTGCTGACCGCGGTCGCCCTGTACGCCGTCGGGCTGCAGGTGCTGGCCTTCGCCCTGCTCGGGGTCGAGGCGGTCGTGGCCGGATCGGTCGCCCTGGCCCGGCGGGGGCCTGCCACGCCCCGGGCCGAGCGCACCCCGCGCGACGGCACCACCTTCGTGCTCGTCATGGGCGCGGTCGTCGTCCTCGCCGCGGTCGGCCTGCTGGTGCTGCTGCAGGCCACCTCGCCCTAGTCACGACGGGCCATCCGCCGGCGGGTCCCCGACGTCGACACCTGCTGCGTGTCGACCCCTCGCCTGTCCGCGGTGCCGGACGCGCCGGCCGTGCGCCCGGCCGCCGACGCGCGGGTGCGGGCCGCGGCGCGCGTCCTGGCCGGTGAGCCGGTGGAGCGGACCGCCGCCGACGCCGGGGTCGACGCCGAGCAGCTGCTGCGCTGGGCCGACGCGCTCGCCCGCGGCGGTGGGGACGCCGTCGGCGGGGTCGGCCTGGACCGCCCCGCGGCCGGGCCGGCCGCCGGCAGCGCCGCCGTCGAGGACTTCCTGTCGGTGGTCGCCCACGAGCTGCGCACACCGCTGACGGCCGCCCGCACGGCGCTGCGCGTCCTGGCCGCCCCGGACGTCGCGCCGGACGTCCGCGCCCGGGTCGGGCAGACGGTGCTCGACCGGTTGGCCGACCTCGACCGGCTCACCCTCGACGTGCTCGACGCCGTCGCCGTCGTCAGCGGCCGCGCCGTCCTCGACCCGCAGCGCGTGGCCCTGTCCGCCGTCGTCGACGCCGCGTGCGCCCAGGCCGGCGTCAGCGCGGTGACCGGCCCGGAGCTGTTCGTGCGGGTCGACCCGGTGCGGCTCGCGACGGTCGTGGGGACGCTGCTCAAGCACGGCGGCCGCTACGCCGCCCCCTCCGCCGTCGCGGTCGCCGTCGTCGCCCTGCCGGACGACGCCCTGCTGACGGTCCGCCTCGACGGCGTCGTCGCCGACCGGGAGGCGGCGGCCGCCCTGTTCGAGCCGTTCGGCGCGGCCGCCCGCGGCGACGGCAACGGGCTCGCCCTGTACGTCGTGCGGGCGCTGGTCGTCGCGTCCGGCGGTGCCGTGGGGATGGCCGGCACCGCGGGGACGGCACCGGCCACCGTCCTGTGGGTCCGGCTCCCCCTGCACGAGGCCGGGAGCCCGGCCCCGCACCGGCCGCTGCCCGTCCCCGCACCCCGCTCGGCCGACCCTGCCCGTCCCGCCCGCCCTGCCCGCCCCTCCCGAGGAGAGTCATGACGTCCCACCGCACCTCGACCTGGTCCCTCGCCTGCGGCGACGTGCTCCCCGGCTGCGCGTCCGTCGTCACGGGCGCGACCCGGGAGGCCGTGCTGGCCGCCGTCGGCACGCATGCCGCGGCCGACCACGGCGTGACCGACCTGGACCACGCGACCCTGGCAGCGGTCGAGGCGGCGCTGCGCGCACCGGCCTGAGCCGGGGCCGCACCCGGGTGTGACCAGATCGCACCCGGGACACGGCAACCCGGAGCGGGCTCCGCGCGTCCTCCCGGGGGAGGATGCCCTGCCGGCGTCCCCTGCCGGTCGAGGAGAGTGCACGTGAGCCAGGACCCCGCCCCGTCCCGACGGCTGCCCCGCCTGCTGCTGGGCGGAGCCCTGGCCACCGCCGTGCTCGCCGCCGCCGCGGCCGTCGCGCTGACCGTGGGCTCCGGCGCCTCGACCCCCATCGCGCAGAGCGCGCCCGTCCCCGCGCCGACGGCCGAGGTGGTCCGCGAGGACGGCGCCGTCCGCTGGGACCGGCCGCTGCAGCTCACCGTCGCCGGCGGCACGCTCACGGCGGCCACCGTCACCGACCCCGACGGCGCCGGCGTGCCCGGCGACCTCACGCCCACGGGCTGGACGTCCGCCCGGACCCTGCTGCCCGCCGCCACCTACACCGCCCGCCTCACCGTCGAGGACGCCGCCGGCGAGGCGCACGTGCTGCCGCTGACCACGCAGACCGTCGCGGCGACCACCCTCGTCACCGCGGCGCTGAGCCCCGGCGACGACGCGGTGGTCGGTGTCGGCAAGCCCGTGCAGGTCACCCTCAGCCGGCCGGTCGAGGGCCGCGAGGCGCGAGACGCCGTGCTCTCGCGGCTCGTCGTCACCAGCACGCCCCGCGTGCGCGGCGCGTGGCGCTGGATGGACGACCGCACCGTCCACTACCGGCCCGCCGAGTTCTGGGAGCCGGGCACCCGGGTCAGCGTGAAGGCCGACCTGCAGCGGCTCGCCCTGCCGGACGGCGCCTGGGGCTCCGGCGCGCGCACCTCGACGTTCACCGTCGGCTCCGCGCTCGTCAGCACTGTCGACGTGCAGGCCAAGACCATGACGGTGCGCCGCGACGGCGAGGTCGTCCGGGTCATGAAGGCGTCGATGGGGCGGCCCGAGTTCGCCACCCGCAACGGCACCTTCATCGTGCTGGAGAAGCACCGTCGCCGGATCATGGACAGCGCCACGGTGAACCTCCCGCCCGGCACGCCCGCCTACCGCACGGCCGTCGAGCACGCGGTCCGCATCACCAACAGCGGCACGTTCACGCACGGCGCCCCGTGGTCGGTGAAGGACCAGGGCGTCCGCAACGTCAGCCACGGGTGCATCAACCTCAGCCCCGCCGACGCCGCCTGGTACTTCGAGCAGGCCAAGCGCGGCGACGTCGTCGTGGTCACCGGCAGCAGCCGCGACGCCAACTCCTACGACGCCGGTTCGCGCGACTGGAACATGAGCTTCGAGGAGTGGCAGCAGGAGGCCTGACCGTGGCGACCTTCGACGACGTCCGCCGGTTCGCGCTCGCGCTGCCGCAGGTCGTCGAGGTGCCGTCGGGCACCGGGGCGCTGGGCTGGCGGGTCGGGAGCCGCAGCGCGTTCGTGTGGGAGCGGCGGATGCGCGCGGGCGAGCTGCGCGGCCTGGACGACCCGCCGGACGGGCCGGTGCTCGGGGTCCGGGTCGCCGACCTCGAGGACAAGGAGGGCGTCCTCGCCCAGGGCCGGCCGGGCGTGTTCACCATCCCCCACTTCGACGGCTACGCGGCGGTCCTCGTCGCCCTCGACGACGTCGGGCTGGACGACCTGCAGGAGCTCGTCACCGACGCCTGGGTGGCCCGGGCGCCGGTGCGCCTGCGCCGCGCGTTCCTGGACGAGCACCCGGGCGGGGCGTGAGCGCAGCCGCGCCGCGGCGGGCCGCCCGGCTGCTGGTCGGCGTCGCGCTCGCGGCCCTGCTGGCCCTGCTCGGGGTCCGCGCGCTCGGGGTGGAGCGGGGCACCCTGCTGGTGCTGCTCGTCGGTGCCCTGCCCCTGGTGCTGCTGCCCGCCTACCCGCTGCTGGTGGGAGCACTGCTGCTGCGCTCGCGGGTGCTGTCGGTGCTGGGCGTCGGCGTGGTGGCGGGGCACCTGGCGGTGGTCGCCCCGGCGCTCGGCGCCGCGCCCCTGCCGCCCGCCTCCGCGCCCGGCCTGCGGGTCGTGTCGAGCAACCTGTACGTGCTGAACCCCGACCCGGCGGCGGCCGGGCGCGCCCTGCGGGCGCTGCGCCCCGACGTGCTCGTCGTGCCCGAGCTCACCCCCGCCGGGCTCGCCGGCCTGCGCGCGAGCGGGCTGCTGCGCGACCTGCCGCACCGCGCCGTCGACCTCGCCGGGCGGCCCGAGGGCGTCGGGCTGTTCAGCCGGCTGCCGCTGACCGACGTCGTGCTGCAGCGGGTCGGGCCGAGGGTGCTGCCGCGGGCGACCGTGCAGGTCGACGGGCAGCCCGTGCGCCTCGTGGCCGGGCACCCGCTGCCGCCCCTGCTGACCTGGGAGGGGCTGTGGCGCGACGCCCTGCAGGAGCTCGCCGACGAGGCCCGCGGGGCGAGCCTCCCCGTCGTCGTCGCGGGCGACCTGAACGCCGACCGCGACCACGCGCCCTTCCGGGCCCTGCTGGACGCCGGGCTGCGCGACGCGCACGACGAGCGCGGCCGCGGGCTCGCCCGCACCTGGCCGGCGGGGCGCGCCGTGCTGCAGCTCGACCACGTGCTGGTGCGCGACGGCGACGACGCGCGGCTCGCGGTGCGCGCCGTGCGCGAGGTGGCGGTGCCGGGCAGCGACCACCGCGCGGTCCTCGCCGACCTGGCCCTGGTGCGGTAGGACGGCACCATGCCTGCGCTGCGCTGGGACGCCGTCACCATCGACTGCACCGACCCCGACCGGCTGGCCGAGTTCTGGGCCGAGCTGCTGCGGGTGGAGGTGCGCGGGCGGTGGGAGCAGTACGTCGGGCTGGAGCCCACCGCGCCCGGGCTGCCGCGGCTGGTCTTCCAGCAGGTCGCCGACCCGCGGCCGGCCAAGACGACGGTGCACGTCGACCTGCACGTCGCCGGGCCCGAGCTGCTCGAGGCCGCCGTCACCCGGGCGGTCGCCCTCGGGGCGAGCGAGGTGCGCGAGAACGAGCAGGACGGCCAGACCTGGCGCACGCTGGCCGACCCGGAGGGCAACCTGTTCTGCCTCGTCAGCGACTGAGCGCCCCTCTTCAGGGCTGAGCGTCCGGCTACGGGATCTGCCCGACCTCCTCGAGCGCCCTCGTCAGGACGACCGGGCCGTCGAGGTCGTCGTACTGGTGCCCCGACCGCGGCCGCACCAGCAGCCGCACGACGCCGCCCGCCCGGCAGCCGCCGTCGTCGGTGCGGTAGCGCGTGCGGACGGTGCGGGTGCACCCGGAGGCCTGGGCGAGGGTGCGCGTGGCCGGGCGCGCGGGGACGGGCGTGATGCCCAGGACGCTGACGTACCGCGACGGCGGGTCGAGCGGGATCGTGCTGTCGCGGCCGCCGTGCAGCTCGATGAACCGGTAGGGCGGCCGGGCGGCCGCCCCGCAGCCGGCGCTGCGGGTGCCCGAGACGCTGACGACGAGCTTGAACGGCAGGCCCGCGTGGCAGACGACGCTGTAGGCGAGCATCCCGCCGGTGGAGTAGCCGTAGAAGGCGGTGGTCCGGCCCTTCGGCAGCAGCGTCTGCAGGTCGGCGAAGACCTCTCGCACGTAGCCGAGGTCGTCGACGCCCTCGGCACGGGGGGCGCCGCAGCAGCCGCCGCTGTTCCAGGAGCCGCGGTAGCCCCCGAGGTAGGCGACCAGCTGGCCGCGCCCGGGCAGGTGCTCCAGCCGGTAGGCCGCGCGCGCCGCCGACATCGTCTGGTTCTGCGCGTGCGCCACCAGGACCGCGCCGAGGACCGGTCGCCCGACCGGGGGCCGGTCGAGCAGGTAGGGGCGGGCCCGCCCGTCGACGTCGACCACCCGGCGCTCGGGCGAAGCGGGCGCGGCGGCGGCCGGCGCGGCCGCGGCGGGGACGGCGCGGTCGGCGGGCGCGGCGGCAGGCCCGGCCGGGTCCGCGGCGCAGGCCGTCAGCGCCAGCAGGCCGAGCAGGAGCAGGGAGGTCGTCCGTCGCAGCACCCCGTCAGCCTGCCCGCGACGGCGCGCCGCACGCCGGGCTGCCTACGGTGTCGCGTGACCGTCACGCCGCCGCCCGCCGACCTGCGCGCCTCCGCCGAGGCCGTCCTGCGCGACCTCGCCGGGCCCACGGCCGTGCTCCGCGAGGACCAGTGGACAGCGGTCGAGGCGCTCGTCGAGCAGCGCCGGCGGGCGCTCGTCGTACAGCGCACCGGCTGGGGCAAGTCGGCCGTCTACTTCGTCGCGACCGCGCTGCTGCGCGCCCGGGGCGGCGGACCGACCGTGCTGGTCAGCCCCCTGCTGGCCCTGATGCGCAACCAGGTCGCCGCGGCCGAGCGCGCCGGCATCCGCGCCGTGAAGGTCGACTCCACCAACGTCGAGCAGTGGCAGGAGGTCTACGGCGCCGTCGAGCGGGGCGAGGTCGACGTCCTGCTGGTCAGCCCCGAGCGGCTCAACAACCCCGGGTTCCGCGACGCCGTCCTGCCGCGCCTGGCGGCCACCACCGGGCTGCTGGTGGTCGACGAGGCCCACTGCATCAGCGACTGGGGCCACGACTTCCGCCCCGACTACCGCCGGCTGCGCACCCTGCTCGCCGAGCTGCCGACAGGCGTGCCGGTGCTGGCCACCACGGCGACGGCGAACCAGCGGGTGGTCGACGACGTGGCGGAGCAGCTCAGCGGCGACACGCTCGTGCTGCGCGGCCCGCTGGAGCGGGAGTCGCTGCACCTGTCGGTCGCGCAGCTGCCCTCCCCCGCGCACCGGCTGGCCTGGCTGGCCGACGCCCTGCCCGACCTGCCGGGCTCGGGGATCGTCTACACGCTCACCGTCGCGGGCGCCGAGGACGTCGCCGCCTTCCTGCGCTCCCGCGGCCTGGCCGCGGCCGCCTACTCGGGGCGCACCGACGACGCCGAGCGGCGCCAGGCCGAGCAGGACCTGCTCGACAACCGCGTCAAGGTGCTCGTGGCGACCTCGGCCCTCGGCATGGGGTTCGACAAGCCCGACCTCGGCTTCGTCGTGCACCTGGGCGCCCCGGCGTCGCCGATCGCCTACTACCAGCAGGTCGGCCGCGCCGGCCGCGGCGTCGAGCGGGCCGAGGTGGTGCTGCTGCCGGGCGCCGACGACGAGGCCGTCTGGCGCTACTTCGCCTCCCTCGGCTTCCCTCCCGAGGAGCAGGTGCGCCAGGTCCTGGCGACCCTGCAGCCGGACCGGCCGATGAGCACCGCCGCCCTGGAGGCGCACGTCGACCTGCGGCGCACCCGGCTCGAGACGATGCTCAAGGTGCTCGACGTCGACGGCGCGGTGCACCGGGTGCAGGGCGGCTGGCTGTCGACCGGGCAGGCGTGGTCCTACGACGCCGAGCGGTACGCCAAGGTCGCCGCCGACCGCTCCGCGGAGCAGCAGGCGATGCGCGACTACGTCGCCACCGAGGGCTGCCGGATGGAGTTCCTGCGCCGCCAGCTCGACGACCCCGAGGCCGCGCCCTGCGGCCGGTGCGACCGCTGCACCGGCGTCGGCCGCGACCTGTCCGTCGACCCGGGGACGCTGGCCGCCGCGCAGGCCGCGCTCGGGCGGGCCGGCGTGGAGGTGGAGCCGCGCCGGATGTGGCCGACCGGCCTGACCGCCGTCAAGGGCAAGATCCGGCCCGAGCTGCAGGCCGAGACGGGACGGGCGCTGGGCCGCCTGTCCGACATCGGCTGGGGCAGCCGGCTGCGCACCGTCTTCGCCGGGCCCGACGCCGAGGTCGACGACGCCGTCCTGCGGGCGGTGGTGGGGGTGCTCGCCGGCTGGGGGTGGCAGGACCGGCCGACCGCCGTCGTCGCGGTCCCCTCGCGCACCCGGCCGCTGCTGGTCCGCAGCCTCGCCGGCCGGCTCGCCTCCCTGGGGCGCATGACCCTGCTCGGCGAGCTGGAGCGCGTGCGCGAGGAGCCGCCCGGCACCGGCCGCAGCAACAGCGCGCAGCGGCTGACCGCCGTCTCCGGTGCCTTCGCGGTGCCCTCCTCGATGCAGTTCGACGGTGCGCCCGTGCTGCTGGTCGACGACCGCACCGACACCGGCTGGACGCTGACCGAGTGCGCCCGCGTGCTGCGCGAGGCGGGCGCCGGCCCGGTGCTCCCGCTCGTCCTCGCCGTCGACGCCTGAGGCGCGTGCCCGAGGGCGCCTCCGGGCGCGGGCGCGCCTGCGCTGCCGCCGACCCCGGGCGGCGCAGGATGGGCAGGTGAAGACCCCCCTGCTCGTGCTGCTGGCCGGCGGCTGCGTGGCCGCGTCCCTGACGGCGTGCACGGACGACGCCCCCGCGCGCAACGCCGCCTCGACGGCCTCGCCGTCCGCCTCGGTGGCACCGTCCCTGCCCAGCCCCTCCCCCGCGGCCTCGCCGTCCCCGGAGCCGTCCCCGACCGTCGCTGCCGTCGAGCCGCCCTTCCCGGCCGACGAGTCCGAGGACACCGCGACGGCGAGCGGCGACCCCCTCACGGTGACCGCCGTGCGGGCCGCCCGGCAGGACGGCTACGACCGCGTCGTCTTCGAGCTCGCCGGCGGCCAGGGCGTGCCCGGCTGGAGGGTCGGCTACGTCGACGCCGCCCGGCAGCAGGGCTCGGGCGACACCGTCGAGGTCGACGGGCAGTCCGTCCTCGAGGTCGTGATCTCCGGCGTCGGCTACCCCTTCGACACCGGGCAGACCGAGGCCTCGCAGGACCTCCGCCCGCGCGACACCGGCGTCGTCCGGGAGGTCGACCTGCAGGGGACCTACGAGGGCGAGTTCCAGGCGTTCGTCGGGCTGGTCGACAGACGGGCGTTCCGCGTCTTCCGGCTGACCGACCCCGCCCGGGTCGTCGTCGACGTCGCGGACCGCGAGGGCACGGCCGGCTGACGCTCAGCCCGCCGGCTGCTCCGCGCTGCAGCGGTAGGACGTGCGCCCGCCCACCTGCTCCTGCACCACCGGCGCCCCGCAGCCGCGGCAGGTCTCCCGCCTGTAGACCCAGCGCTCGTCGGGCGCGTCCGGGTCGCTGACGACCTGCCCGGCGTCGCGGCCCAGCGCCATCAGCTCCTGCGTCCGCCTCCACAGGGCCCGGGCCTGCTCGGGGTCCACCCGCGCCCGCGGCGACAGGCGCTCGAGGTACAGCAGCTCGGCCCGCCACGCGTTGCCGACGCCGGACCAGACCGCCTGGTCGAGCAGGGCCGCGCCCACCGGCAGCCGCGAACCGCTCAGCCGGCCGACGGCGTCGTCCTCGTCGGCGTCGGGACGCAGCGGGTCGGGGCCGAGCCGGGCGGACAACCGGGCGACCCCCGCGTCGTCGAGCACCTCGCACGTGGTCGGGGCGAGCAGGTCGACGGCGACCTCGCCGGCCAGGCGCAGCCGGGTGCCCTTGCGGGGCGGGACGGCCGGGTCGTCGTAGCGCAGGAACAGGCCCCGCATCCCCAGGTGCACGTGCACGGCGAGCCCGCCCTCGAACCGGTCGAGCAGGTGCTTGCCGTGGGCCTCGACGCGCTCGAGCACGCGGCCGTCCAGCGCCTGCGTGTCGAGCCGCCCCTGGGGCGAGCTGACGGCGACGGGGCGACCGGCGAGGGCGGCGTCGTGCTCGCGCGCGTGCCGGTGCAGCAGGTGGCCTTCGGGCACGCCCGGGGGCCTGCCCGCGGCAGGGCGGGACGAACCGGCGGCAGTAGCGTCGGCCGGGTGAGCGAGGCGGTGCTGGCCTGCGACGGCCTGGTCAAGACCTTCGGGCAGGTGCGCGCGCTCGACGGCGTGAGCGTCCGGGTCACCGCTGCGGCCACCGGGCTGCTGGGCGCCAACGGCGCCGGCAAGTCGACGCTGATGAAGGTCGCCCTCGGCCTGCTCGAACCCGACGAGGGCGCCGTGCAGGTGCTCGGCCTGGACGCCGTCCCGCGACCGCCGGGAGATCCGCGCCCGGGTCGGCTACATGCCCGAGCACGCGTGCCTGCCCACGGACATGTCGGCGCAGGACCTGTGCGTGCACCTGGCGCGGCTGCGCGGCCTGCCCCGGCGCGACGCGCTGCGCCGGGCCTCGGAGGTGCTGTTCGCCGTCGGGCTGGAGGAGGAGCGCCACCGCCTCGTCGGGACCTACTCGCTCGGCATGAAGCAGCGCGCCAAGCTCGCGCAGGCCCTCGTGCACGGCCCCGACCTGGTCGTGCTGGACGAGCCGACGTCGGGCCTGGACCCGGCGGGGCGCGCGCGAGATGCTGGCGGTGCTGCGCCACCTGTCGCGCGACCTCGGCATCCGCGTGCTGCTGTCCAGCCACGTGCTCGAGGACGTCGAGCGGACCTGCGACGAGGTGGTCGTGCTGGCGTCCGGGCGGCTGGCCGCGCAGCAGCCGGTCGGGCACACCGACGCCGGGGGGCCGCTGGCGCTGCAGGTCACCGGCGACCCCGACGCGTTCGCCGCTGCTGCTGCGCGGGCACGGGCTGGCCGTCCGAGCGCGACGGCGCCCTGCTGCGGCTGCCCGGGTCGGACGCCGGCGTGCTCGACCTCGTCCGCGACCTCGCCGCGGGGCAGGGCACCGGCATCGTCCGGCTCGTCGACGGCCGCGACGCCCTCGAGGACGCCGTGGTGGGGGCGATGTCGTGACCGCTCCCGACCACGCCGCTGCGCCCCGGGCCGTGCTCCACGACGTCCGCTACTCCCGCTACGGCGGGCCCCGCGAGAGCCGCGCGGCGGAGCGTCCTGGCGCTGACCCGCTCGTCGACCACGCGCGCGCTCGGCCTGCGCCGCGGTGCGGGCGCGAAGGTCTGGCCCTTCCTGCTGCTGACCGTGGCGCACCTGCCCGTGGTCGTCGTCGTCGGGCTGCCGCTGATCGTCGACGGCGGGCCGGGCAGCACCGACCTGCTCAGCTACCCGCAGCTGCTCGGCGTGCTGACGCTGGTCATCGTCGCGTTCTCGGCCACGGCCCTGCCGTCGCTGCTGACCCGCGACCGGCGCGACCGCGTGCCTCAGCCTGTACTTCTCCACCGCGCTGTCGCCGCGGGAGTACCTGCTGGGCAAGGTGCTGGCCGCCGTCGGGCTGGTCTGCCTGGTCTCGCTGTCCCCGCTGCTCGCCCTGTTCCTGGGCACCGTGCTGACCGCCGACGCCCCGCTCGACCAGCTGCGCGCGTCGGCGCCCGACCTGCCTGCCCTGCTGGCGGCCGGGCTGCTGGTCGCCGTGCACTTCGCGGCCCTGGGCCTGCTGGCCGGGTCGCTGACCGGCAAGCGGGTGTTCGCCGTCGGCGGGATGCTCGCGGTGCTGCTGGTGACGCCGCTGCTGGGCGGGCTGACGTTCGGCATCACCGGCGACCGCGACGCGCTCGCCCTCGACGTCGCGCAGGCGCCGCTGCGGGCCGCCGCCACCTTCCTGCCGGGGCGCTCGCTGGAGCCCGAGCCGCCGGCCGGCGTCCTGGCATGGACCGTCGTCGGGGTGGTCGTGCTGCTGGCCGTCGTCGTGCTGCTGCGCGTCTACCGCGAGCGGGACCAGGCGTGAGCGCCCTCGAGGTCGACCGGGTGAGCAGGTGGTTCGGCGACACGGTCGCCCTGTCCGACGTCTCCTTCCGCTCCGAGCCCGGCGTCACCGGCCTGCTCGGCCACAACGGCGCCGGCAAGTCGACGCTGTTCGACCTGCTCGCCGGCTTCACCACCCCGAGCCAGGGCACCGTGCGCGTGCTCGGCCTCGACCCGCACGCCGACCCCGCCGTGCACGCCCGGCTCGGCCTCGTGCCCGACGGTGACGGGCTGTGGCCGTTCCTGACCGCCCGGCAGACCGTCGCCTTCCTCGCCCGCCACCGCGGGGTCCGCGACCCGGACGCCGCGGCGGCCCGGGCGCTCGACCGCGTGGGGCTGTCGCAGGCCGCCGACCGGAAGGTGGCCGGCTTCTCCAAGGGCATGCGGCAGCGCGTGCAGCTCGCCCAGGCGCTCGCCCACGACCCCGAGGTGCTGCTGCTCGACGAGCCGCTCAACGGGCTGGACCCCGCGCAGCGCCGTGCCGACGTCGACCTGCTCCGCAGCCTGGGGGCCGAGGGCCGCACCGTGCTGGTGTCCTCGCACGTGCTCGGCGAGGTCGAGCGGATGGCCGACCGCGTGCTCGTCGTCGTCAACGGGCGGCTCGTCGCCGAGGGCACGCCGGCCGGGGTGCAGGAGCTGCTGGCCCGCTCCGCGCGGACCGTGCAGGTCGCAGACGCCGGACGCGCGCCGGCTGGCCGGCCTGCTGCTCGCCGAGCCCGACGTCGTCTCGGTGGCGCTCTCCGAGGACGGCCTCGTCGTCCGCACCGACGACGGCGGGCGGCTCGCCGTCCGGCTGCCGCAGCTGGCGTCCGGGGCCGGGGTGCGCCTGGTGCGGGTCGACGCCCGTGGGCGAGGACCTCGAGAGCGTCTTCTCCCGCCTGACGGCGGCCGCCCGCGGGGTGGGCCGGTGAGCCTGCTCGCGCTCAGCCTGCGCAGCGTGCTGCGCGGACGCCGCCTGATCGGCGTGGTCGCCCTGCCCCTGCTGCTCGGCGTCCTGGCCGTGGTGCTGCGGCTGACGGCCGGCGACGCCGACCGGACCCGCGCGTACGGCGTCCTGACCGGCGAGCTGCTCGTGCTCGTGCTCGGCCTGGTCGGGCTGGTGCTCGGGGTCAACGCCTTCGACGACGAGCGCGACGAGGGGACGCTGGGGCTGCTGCTGGCCACCACGGGGCCGCGCTGGCGGACGACGGTGGCGAAGTGGGCCGCCGCCGCCGGGGTCGCGACGCTGGCGTGCCTGCCCGCGGCCCTGGGCTGCCTGGTGCTGCTGCCGGCCACCGGCCTGCCACGGGACCGCGCCGTCGTCGGGCTGCTCGCGGCGACCCTGCTGGGCGCGACCGCGTACACCGCGGTGTTCGTGCTGCTGTCGCTGCTGCTGACCCGCGCGGTGCTCGTCGGGCTGGCGTACCTGGTGCTGTGGGAGGGCCTGCTGGCCGGCAGCACGACGGCGTTCCGCAACCTGTCGGTCAGCGCCTACGCCGGCCGGCTCTCCGGCGCCCCGTGGGACGACCCGCCCTTCGCGACGGCCGACGTCGGGGTCGCCGCGTCGGCCGTGGTGCTCGTCGTGGTGACCGCCGTCGGGGTCGCGGCCGCGGCCCGGCGGCTCCCCCGCACCCGGCTCTGAGCCGGGGCATGCGGGGCGCCCGCGGGGCGTTGGGACGGCCATGAAGGTGGAGATCTGGTCCGACGTCGTGTGTCCCTGGTGCTACATCGGCAAGCGCCGCTTCGAGCAGGCGCTCGCGCAGTTCGCGCACGCCGAGCAGGTGGAGCTGGTGTGGCGCTCCTTCGAGCTGGACCCGCACGCCGTGCCGTCGACGCAGGTGCAGGGCGACTACGCCGACCGGCTGGCCGCCAAGTACGGGCGCACCCGCGCGCAGGCCCAGCAGATGCTCGACGACATGACCGCCAGCGCCGCCGCGGAGGGCCTGGACTTCCGCTTCGACCTCGCCACCGGCGGCAACACGTTCGACGCCCACCGGCTGCTGCACCTGGCGCTCGAGCGCGGCCTGCAGGACCCGCTCAAGGAGCGGCTGGACGCCGCCACCTTCGGTGCGGGCCTGTCGGTCAGCGACCACGACGCCCTCACCGCCCTGGCCGTCGAGGTCGGGCTGGACGAGGCCGAGGTGCGCGCCGTGCTCGCCTCCGACCGCTACGCCGACGCCGTCCGGCGCGACGAGGCGCAGGCCTCGGCCTACGGCATCAGCGGCGTCCCCTTCTTCGTCGTCGACGGCCGGTACGGCGTCTCGGGCGCGCAGCCGGCCGAGCTGCTCGTGCAGGTGCTGGACAAGGCGTGGGCGGAGTCCTCCCCGCTGCTCGTCACCACCGGCGGCGGCGAGGCCTGCGAGGGCGACAGCTGCGCGGTCTGAGCCGGCCGTGAGGCGCACCCTGGCCCTGCTGAGCCTGCCCGCCGGCACCCTCGCCCTGTCCGCCGAGGGGGCCGTGCGCCGGCTCGCCGGGCAGGACGCCGAGCGCGTCCGGCAGGACCTGCGCCGCCGCAACGCCGACCGCACCCGACGGGTGCTCGGCGAGCTCAAGGGCGGCGCGCTCAAGGCCGGACAGCTGCTGAGCACCGTGGAGGCGCTGTTCCCGCCGGACCCCGAGGGCGTGTGGCGCGAGGCCCTGACGTCGCTGCAGGAGCGCAACGCCGCCCTGCCGTTCGCCGACGTCGAGCCGGTCCTGCGGGCCGAGCTCGGTCCGGGCTGGCGCGGGCGTTCGAGGGCTTCGAGGAGCAGGCGGTCGCCGCGGCGAGCCTCGGGCAGGTGCACCGGGCGGTGCTCGACGGCCGGCAGGTCGCCGTGAAGGTGCAGTACCCGGGTGTGCGCGAGGCGCTGACGTCGGACCTGCGCACCCTGTCGGTGGTCAGCCGCGGCGCCGCGCTGGTGGCCCGCGGCCTGGCCGTCCCGCCGCTGCTGGCGGAGATGCGCACCCGGCTGTCCGAGGAGCTCGACTACGTCCACGAGGGGGCCGCGCAGCAGCGCTTCGCCGACGCCTACGACGGCGACCCCGACGTCCTCGTCCCCCGGGTGCTGCGGGCGACGCCCCGCGTGCTCGTGTCGGAGTGGGTCGAGGGCACGCCCCTGGCGGTCGTCGCCGCCACCGCCGGGCAGGACGAGCGCGACCGGGTGGCCGCGCTCTACCAGCGCTTCCTCGTCAGCGGTCCCGAGCGCGTCGGCCTGCTGCACACCGACCCGCACCCGGGCAACGTGCGGGTGCTGCCTGACGGCCGCCTCGGCGTGCTCGACTTCGGCTCGACGCTGGCCCTGCCCGGCATGCCCGCGGCGTTCGGCCGGCTGATCCGCGCCCTGCTCGCCGACGAGCCGGACGCCGTGCTGGCGCGGCTGCGCGAGGCCGGCTTCCTGCGCCCCGGCGTGGAGGTCGACGTGACCAAGCTGGTCGACTACATGGCGCCGTTCACCGTGCCCGCCCGCCACGAGAGCTTCCGCTTCTCCCGCGACTGGCTGCGGGGCGAGTTCGGCCGCGTCAACGACCCGCGCGACCCCGACTTCGCCGTCGCGCTGAAGCTCACCCTGCCGGCCGAGCACCTGTTCACCCACCGGGTGTGGCTGAGCATGGTCGGCGTGCTCTGCCAGCTCGAGGCCGAGGTGCCGGTCCGCCCCGTGCTGGAGCGCTGGCTGCCGGGCTTCGTGCAGGAGGAGCAGGAGCCGGCGTGACCCACGACGCCGAGCGCTGGAACCACGACCTGCACCACACGCCGTTCCTGCTGGACGCCCTGCCGGAGCGCTGCGACCGGGTGCTGGACGCCGGCTGCGGCGAGGGCGTCCTCACGCGGGCGCTCGCCGGGCGCGCCGGGCTGGCCGTCGGGCTCGACCGCGACCCGCCGAGCCTGGCGCTCGCCGTCGCGCAGGGCGGTGCCCGCACCCGCTACGTGCGCGGCGACCTGCTGGCCGCACCCTTCGCGCCCGCGTCGTTCGACGCCGTGGTGTCGGTGGCGACCCTGCACCACGTCGAGGCCGAGCAGGGCCTGCGCGCCCTGGCCGCCCTGCTGCGGCCCGGCGGGCGGCTGGCCGTCGTCGGGCTGGCCCGCAGCGAGCTGCCGCGGGACCTGCCGCGCGAGGCGGCCGCCGCCATCGCCACGCGGGTGCTGTCGGCCCGTCGCGGCCACTGGGAGCACAGCGCCCCGACCGTCTGGCCGCCTCCCTCGACGTACCGGGAGACCGCCGCGCTCACCGCCCAGGTGCTGCCCGGTGCGGTGTTCCGGCGCCGGCTGCTGTGGCGGTGGACCCTGACGTGGACGGCGCCGGGAGGCTGACCGCCCCGCACAGGCAGCAGCCAGCACCCGCCCGGCTCAGCCCAGGCGCAGCGGCAGCCGGCGCGGGCCGCGGACCTGGCCGAGCGACCAGTGCACGGCGTCGGGGTCGGCGAGGCTGAACACGGGCAGCCGCTCCATCCACACCTCGAGGGCGACCCGCAGCTCCATGCGCGCCAGGTGCGAGCCGACGCAGCGGTGGATGCCCAGGCCGAAGGCGATGTGCTTGTTGACCTCGCGGTCGATGAGCACCTCGTCGGCCCGCTCGAACTGCGCGGGGTCGCGGTTGGCCGAGGGGAACGACAGCAGCACCCAGTCCTCGGGCTTCATGTCGGCGCCGCCGAGGGTGACCGCCTGCTTGACGAGGCGCGCCATGGTGACCGGCGCGTAGACGCGCAGGAACTCCTCGGTCGCCGTCGACATCAGCGCCGGGTCCGCCGCCAACCGCTCCCGGTCGGCCGGGGTCTTCGCCAGGTGCCACAGCGAGGCGCCGATCGCGCTCCACGTCGTGTCGATGCCGGCGATGAGCAGCAGCGCCATCGTGCCGAGCACGTGGAAGGCGTCGAGCTTCTGGCCCTCCATCTCGGCCTCGATCAGATAGCTGGTGAGGTCGTCGCGGGGGTTCTCGATGTGGTCGAGCACCTGGGTGTGCAGGTAGCCGATGAGCTCGCCCATCTTGGCCATCCGCTCCTCGGGCGGCAGGTTGATGCCCTCCAGCGCGGTCTCGACGAACTTCGCGAACTTCGGGCCGTCCTGCGACGGGAACCCGAGCATGTCGCCGATGACGCGCATGGGGATGTGCTGCGCGTAGTCCTGCGCCGCGTCGACGACCTGGCCCTCCATCGCGTCGATGAGCTCGTGGCAGTAGGCGCGCGTGCCCTCCTCGAGCTTGCTCGTCGCGGTCTTGGTGAACGCCGGGAGCAGCAGCTTGCGGGCGCCGTGGTGGAAGGGCGGGTCGGAGGAGATGGGCGGCGAGACGCCGGCCGGCGCGGCCTCCAGCGGAGGGCGGAAGTTGCTCATGATGATGCTGCGCGAGGAGAAGTGCTCGCTGTCGTGGGCGATGGCGGCGACGTCCTCGAAGCGGGTCGGCAGCCAGCCGCCGCCGAAGCGGTCGGTGTGCGCGACGGGGCACCGCTGCCGCAGGTCGTCGAGGATCGGGTAGGGGTCCTTCGCCCACTCCGGCTCGACGTGCGAGAAGTCGGTGGCCCAGTCCGAGACCGGCCCGATGGTGGCGGCGACCCGGGTGCCGATGCGGCGCTCGGCCTGCTGCTCGAGCGAGGTGAAGCGGTCGTCGACGGTCATGTGCGGGCCTCCTGCAGGACGGTGAGCGCGTTCTCGGGGCAGTTCTTGACGGCCAGGACGGCGAGCCGCTCGGCGTCGGGCGGCACGACGCCGTCGGCGACGACCAGCCGGGCGTAGCCCTCGTCGTCCTCGTCGAAGACCTGGGGGGCCAGGTCGTAGCAGCGCCCGTGCCCCTGGCACTTGGCGGAGTCCAGCTGGACCTTCACGAGCCTCCGATCGTGACCGCGGGCTGCGGTCCTAGCGTGGTGATCACTCGGGTGAGCAGTGCCGTCCACTCGTCGCCGTCGACCTCGCGCAGGTCGCTGGGGACGAGCGCGCTGCCCAGGGCGAGCAGCAGGCAGAAGTGGGCGACCGCCGCGGGCGGCAGGTCGGGGTCGAGGTCGCCGTCGGCCTGGCCGGCGCGGACCAGCGCCTCGAGCCAGTCGGCGCGCTCGCCGAGGTGGGCGCGGACCAGCTCGGCGACCTCCTCGTCGCGCCGGGCGGCGACCAGGGCCTCGACGACCAGGCCGGCGTCGTCCTTGCGGCGGCCCGGCAGGGCGCGCGCCAGCACGAGCAGCAGGTCGGCGATCGAGCGGTGCGTGTCGGCGCCCACCAGTGCCGCCAGGCGGGTGCGGCCGTGGGCCCGCAGCGCCCCGACCAGCAGCCCGGCCTTGCTCGGGTAGTGCGCGTACAGGGCGCCGTTGCTGACGCCGGCGGCCTGCGCGATCTCGGCCACCCGCGTGCCGGCGTAGCCGCGGTCGGCGAAGACCTGCGCGGCGGCCTGCAGCAGCCGGGCACGGGTGTCCGCCGACGTGACGCCCGCCACACGACCCATGGGCGTAGTGAACGACTGTTCATTCACGGCGTCAAGGGGGTGTCCCGGTGGCAGGGTGTCCCGACCAGCCCCGAGCGCCAGGAGCCCGCCGTGCCGACCGACGACGTCGAGGAGCTGCGCGACCGCGCCGTCGCCTCCCTGCAGGCCCTGGTGCGGCTGCCGACCGTCTCCTCCCGCGACCCTGCCGAGGTCGACGCCGCCGCCTTCGACGCCCTGGTCGCCGAGCTCGCGGCCCGCTACCCGCTGCTGCACGCGCGGCTGGAGCTGACCCGCGTGTCGACCCACGGGCTGCTGTTCCGCTGGGCCGGGCGCGCGGCCGAGCGGCCGGTCGTGCTCATGGCCCACACCGACGTCGTCCCCGTCGACGCGTCCGCGCCCTGGCAGCACCCGCCGTTCGGAGCCGACGTGGTCGACGGCGCCGTGTGGGGCCGCGGCACCCTGGACGACAAGGGCTGCGTCGTCGGGATCTGCGAGGCGGTGGAGCGGCTGCTGGCCCGCGACCACGTGCCCGCGCAGGACGTGTGGCTGTCGTTCGGCTGCAACGAGGAGGTCGGGGGCGACAGCGCGCCGCTGGCGGTGGAGGAGCTGCGCCGTCGCGGGGTCCGCCCGTGGTTCGTGCTCGACGAGGGCGGCGCCGTGGCCGCGGGGGCGTTCCCTGGCGTGAAGCCGCCCCTGGCCGTCGTCGGGGTGACCGAGAAGGGGACGACGTCGGTCGAGCTGGTCGCCGAGGGGCGCGGCGGCCACGCCTCCACCCCGGCGAAGGGCGGGCCGACGGCGCGCATCGCCCGGGCCGTCACCCGCGTGGAGGCGGCGCCGTTCCCGGTGCGGATGCCCCTTCCGACGCTCGAGCTGCTCGAGCGGATCGCCCCGCACGCCCCGCTCCCCCTGCGGCCGCTGCTGTCGCGGGCCGCCCGGCTCGCCCCGCTGCTGTCGCGGGTGCTCGTCGCGGCCGGACCCGAGTCCGCGGCGATGACCCGCACGACGGTCGCGGTCACCACGCTCTCGGGCTCGCCGGCCCTCAACGTCATCGCCTCGCGGGCGACCGCCGGCCTGAACATCCGGATCATGGTCGGCGACACCGTCGCCTCCGCCCTCGAGCACGTGCGGCGGGCGGTCCGCGACGACACGGTCCGGCTGGAGGTCGTCGAGCAGAACGAGCCGAGCCCGGTCTCCCCCACCGACGACGACGCGTTCCGGCTGCTGGAGGCGACCATCTCGGCCGTCTTCCCCGACGCCGTCCCGACCCCCTACGTGATGATGGCGGCGACCGACGCCCGGTTCTTCACGGGCCTGTGCGAGCGCGTGTACCGGTACGCGCCCTTCCGCATGAGCAAGGCGCAGCGGCAGTCGATCCACTCCTACGACGAGCACCTGGGCGTCGACGCGCTGCTGGACGGTGTGCTCTGGTACCAGCGCCTGGTGGAGAGCCTGCCGGTGACGACGTCGACGGAGGTGGCCGGTGGCTGAGCAGTGGCTGGTGGGGTGCGGCAGCGCCGACATCACGGGCGAGCCGTGGGGCAACGCGATGATGGGCTACGCGATGCCCTGGCAGAAGAGCACGGGGCTGCACCAGCGGCAGCTGTCGCGGGCCTTCGTCGTCGGCGACCCGGCCAGCGGGCGACGCGTGGTGCTGGTCGTCGCCGAGGTCGCGATGTTCTTCGCGAACGTCCGCGAGGCGGTCACGCAGGCGCTGCAGTCGCGCACGGGCCTGCCGCCCGAGGACCTGCTGCTCACGGCCACGCACACGCACGCGGCGGCCGGCGGCTACTCCGGCTACCGGATGTACAACCGCACCAACGACGGCCTGCGCGAGCACACCTACCGGGCGCTGGTCGACGGCGTCGTGCTGTCGGTCGAGCGCGCGCTCGCCGACGCCGCCCCCGGCCGCCTGGTGCTGTCTCGCGGCACGCTGCACACGGCCAGCGTCAACCGCTCGCCGATGTCGTTCGACCGCAACCCGGAGTCCGACCGGCGCGAGCTGCCCGACCGCATCGACCCGCAGACCACGCTGCTGCGGCTCGAGCGCGACGGCCGACTGGTCGGCGCCGTCCACTGGTTCGCCACCCACGGCACGTCGCTGACCAACCGCAACACGCTGCTGTCCGGCGACAACAAGGGCTACGCCGCCCACGCCTGGGAGGCGCAGGCGGACGGCCTGGTCGCCGCGTTCGCGCAGACCAACGCCGGCGACGTCTCGCCCAACGTCCCGGACGCCACGCAGGGCCCGACCGACGACGAGGTCGAGAACACCCGGATCATCGGCGGGCGCCAGCTGGAGACCGCGGTGGACCTCGCCGGCGCCGACGGCGTCGAGCTGTCCGGGCCGCTCGACACCCGGCTGTCCTACGTCGACCTGCCCGAGCTGCGCATCGCGGCCGAGTTCAGCCCCGACGGGAAGGCGCACCGGCTGGGGCGCGCCGTCATCGGGGCCGCGATGGCCGCCGGCACCAAGGAGGGGCGCGGCCTCAAGCAGTTCAGCGAGGGCGTCGACGGCAACCCGCAGCTGTCGGCCTGCAGCCACGTCCTGTACGCGCTGCGGCCCGCCCTGAAGGACGCGCAGTCGCCCAAGGCCCTGCTGGTCCCCGTCGGCTCGCTCGGCTGGTGCGCCTCGCGGCTGCCGGTGCAGCTGGTCCGGGTCGGGCCGCTGGTGCTCGTCGGGCTGGCCCAGGAGGTCACCGTCGTCGCCGGGCTGCGGCTGCGCCGCGCGGTCGCGGAGGCGCTCGGCGTCCCGCTGGAGACGGTGCTCGTGCAGGGCTACGCCAACGACTACGCCGGCTACGTGACGACGCCGGAGGAGTACGCCGAGCAGCGCTACGAGGGCGGCCACACCATGTTCGGCCGCTGGCAGCTGCCGGCGTACCTGCAGGAGGTCACCCGCGTCGCGCTGGACCTGCGGCACGGCCGGCCCAGCCGCACCGCGGGCCTGCCGCGCCACGACCTGCCGGTGGCCGCTCCGCCCGCCGAGCCGGACCCCGCGGCGCGCTGCACCGGTGTGCGCACCGAGCCGCCCGCGACGGCCGCTCCGGGCGACGTCGTGCAGGCCGAGTTCGGCGGCGACGACCCGCGCGGGCGGGCGCGCCCGCAGTACCTGCAGGTGGAGCGCCGCGACGGCGACGGCTGGACGACGGTGGCCCGCGACGGCGACTGGGCGACCACCCTGCGCTGGCGCGAGCAGGACGGCGGCTGGGTGGTCACCGTGACCTGGCGGGTGCCGGACGGGGCGGCCGGGACGCACCGGCTGCTCTGGCTCGACCGCTCCGGGGCCACCCATCCCACGCGCGAGGTCGCCGTCGCCTGACGGCGGGCGCCGCGCCCTCGACCTACCCTCGACGGTGTGCTCGTCTCGCTGTCCGCCGCGCTCGCGGCCGCGCTCTGCTTCGGCGTCGCCGCCGTGCTGCAGGGCGTCGCCGTCGCCCGGGTGGCGCCGACGGGCAGCGGTGTCGACCCGCGGCTGCTGCTGCGGCTGCTCCGCGAGGCGCCGTTCGTCATCACCGTCCTGCTGAACCTGCTCGGCTTCGCCCTGCACGTGGTCGCCCTGCAGGCGCTGCCGCTGTTCCTCGTTCAGGTGGTGCTGGCCTCCGCCGTCGCCGTCACCGCCGTGCTGTCGGTCGTCTTCCTCGCGACGCCGCTGACGGCCCGGCAGTGGGGCGCCGTGCTGGCCGTGTGCGCGGGGCTCGGGCTGCTGGCGACGTCGGCGGAGTCGGGCGAGGCCGCACCCTCGGGCGGCGGGCTGCGCCTGGGCCTGTTCGCGGCGGTCGTCGGCGTGGCCGTCGTGGGCACGGCGGTCGGGAAGCGCGGCGGGCCGGTCGGGGCGGCGCTGCTCGGCCTGGTCGCCGGCACCGGGTTCGGCATCGTCGGCGTCGCGGCCCGGCTGCTGCCGGCGGGCCTGGCGCCCGGCGACCTCGTCCGCGAGCCCGCCCTGCTGGTGCTCGCCGCCGCCGGCGCCACGGCCTTCCTGCTCTACGCGACCGCCATGCAGCACGGGTCGGTGACCCTGGCGACCGCGACCCTGGTCGTCACGCAGACGGCCGTGCCCGCCGCCGTCGGCCTGGCCCTGCTCGGCGACGCCGTCCGCCCCGGCACGTCGCCGTTCGCGGTCGCCGGCTTCCTGCTGGCGCTCGGCGGGGCCGTCGCGTTGGCCCGCTTCGAGGCGCCGGTCCCGCTCGCCCGGCCGGTCCCCGCGCCCGAGCCCGCCTGACCTGTCCCGGTCCGTCCCGCACCGTCCGGTGCCGGTCGCCGGTGTGGCGCGTCTCCTGCACGTCGGGTGCAGGAACCGGCGTGGCCGCGGCGAAACACCCGGGCAACCCGACGTCTGCCCCGGAGGCCCTCGTGCGCCGCACCGCCCTGTCCGCCGCCCTGCTCGCGCTCGCCCTCGGCGCCGTCCCCGCCTCGGCCGCCGTCCGCGCCGACGCACCGACGCCGGTCACCCAGCACCAGGTGGTCACGTCCTTCGACGGCACCAAGATCTACAGCACCCTGTTCCGCCCGGACAGCGCGTCCCGGGCCCCGCTGGTGCTGCGCACCCACGGCTGGGGCGGCACCGGCGAGACCAGCGCCGCCGGCACCACGAAGAAGCTGCTCGACGACGGCTACGCGGTGATGACCTGGGACTCCCGGGGCTTCGGGCAGTCCGGCGGCGAGGTGCACATCGACAGCCCCCTCTACGAGGGCAAGGACGCCAGCGCGCTCATCGACTGGGCCGTCGCCAACGACGTCGTCACGATGGAGGGCGACGACCCGGTCGTCGGCATGAGCGGTGGCTCCTACGCCGGTGGCATCCAGACCGCCACCGCCGCCTTCGACCGGCGGATCGACGCCATCGCCCCCGAGATCAGCTGGCGCGACCTGCGCTACTCGCTCACCCCCGGGCGCGTCGTGAAGTTCGGCTGGGTGAGCGCCCTGTACGCCGCCGGCAACACCGCTCTGTCCGGCGGCATCGCCGGGGCGAGCGGGCCGGCCGGCCTGCAGACCGGCCGCTACGCCGCCGACCTCGACCGCGCGTACGTCACCGGCGCGGCGACCGGCGAGCTCGACGGCGAGGCGCAGTCCTTCCTCGCCGGCAGCAGCCTGGACCACTACGCGAAGGACCGGGCCCTGCTCACCGTCCCGACGCTGGTCATGCAGGGCAGCGTCGACACCCTGTTCAACCTCACCGACGGCTACGGCATCTACCAGCAGGCGGTGCGCGCGAAGGCCCCGGCCAAGTTCATCGCCTTCTGCGGCGGCCACGTGTCCTGCCCCGCCGGCTACGCCGACGCCAAGGACCGCGCGCACCTCGACGAGGCGCTGCTGCAGTGGTTCGACCGCTACCTGCGCGGCAACGACAAGGCCAAGACGGGGGCACCGGTGGAGTACCGGACCAACCTCGGCGGCGACTTCCGCCCGGCCGACGGCTTCGCCCCCTCCAACGCCACCGCGCTGACGGCCGCCGTGTCCGGCACCCTCGTCGGCACGGCCGCGCCCGAGACGCAGGCGCTCACCAGCCCCGGCCTCGGCACCGTCACCACGGCGGTCCCCTCGCGGGCCGGCGACCCCCGCGCGACCACCGCGCCGGTGCCGACGCCGGCGGGCGCCCTCGACCTGGTCGGCCTGCCCACCGCCGACCTGCAGGTCACCGGCACCGGCACGACGGTCAACCTGTACGTCAAGCTCGTCCACCGCGAGAGCGGCCAGGTCGTGAACCTGCAGGAGGCCCCCGTGCGCGTCGACGGCCTCAGCGCGACCCCGCAGCGGGTCCGCGTGACGATGCCCGGCGTCAGCTACACGCTGCCCGCCGGCGATCACCTCGACGTGCAGGTGACGACGGCGTCGGCGTCCTACCTCAACGCCCGGGTCCCCTCGCAGGTGACCGTCACCGGCACGGTGTCGGTCCCCTCGGTCCCGAGCGGCGGGGCGGCCCACAAGCCGTAGGCCGTCCGAGGGCCCGCGGGCGCGCGTCGTAGCGTCCGCGGGCATGACCTCCCTGCTCGTCGCCAACCGCGGGGAGGTCGCGGTGCGCGTGCTGCGCGCCGCCGCCGACCTGGGGCTGCCCGCCGTCGCCGTCACCGCCGGCAGCGACACCGCCCACGCCCGGCACGCCGCCCGCACCGCGCGGCTGCCGGGCGACGGCCCGTCCGCCTACCTCGACGGCGGAGCGCTGGTACGGGCTGCGCAGGACACCGGCTGCACGCTGGTGCACCCCGGCTACGGCTTCCTGTCCGAGGACGCCGGCTTCGCCGAGCAGGTGGCCGCGGCGGGCCTGACCGCCGTCATGCCGTCGCCCGCGTCCCTGCGCGAGGTCGGCGACAAGGGTGCCGCCCGTGCCCGTGCGGCGGCGCTCGGCATCCCGGTGCCCGAGGGCGGGACGGTCGAGCAGGCGGTCGCTCTGCTGCGCGGCGGGCCGCTCGTGGTCAAGGCCGCCGGCGGCGGGGGCGGGCGCGGCCTGCGCCTCGTCGAGCACCCGGACGAGCTCGACGAGGCGGTCGCCCGCTGCCGCAGCGAGGCCCCCGGCGAGGTGCACGTGGAGCGGCTGGTCCGCGGCGCCCGCCACGTCGAGGTGCAGGTCCTCGGCGACGGCACCGACGTCGTCGCCCTCGGCGACCGCGACTGCAGCCTGCAGCGCCGCCGACAGAAGCTCGTCGAGGTCGCCCCCGCGCTCGGCCTGCCCGACGCCCTGCGCGCCCGGCTCGCCGACGACGCCGTCCGCCTGCTCGCGGGCTACCGCGGCCTCGGCACGGTGGAGTTCCTCGTCCGCGACGGCGAGCACTGGCTGCTCGAGGTGAACCCGCGGCTGCAGGTCGAGCACACGGTCACCGAGCAGGTCCTCGGGGTGGACCTCGTCGCCGCCCAGCTGCAGGTCGCGCTCGGCCGCAGCCTGGCGGACCTCGGCCTGGCCACCCCTCCGCCGGCCCGCGGCGCCGCGGTGCAGCTGCGCGTGCTGGCCGAGCGGCTGCGCCCCGACGGCACCCCCGTCCCGTCCGGCGGCACCCTGGAGGCGCTCGACCTGCCCTCCGGCCCGGGCGTCCGCGTCGACACCGCAGCGGCCGCCGGCTGGTCGCCCGACCCGCGCTTCGACCCGCTGCTGGCCAAGGTCGTCGTCAGCGGGCCCGCCGACCTGCCCGCCCTGCTCGACCGCGGGCGCCGGGCCCTGGCCGAGCTGCGCACCCCCGGCCTGCGCACCAACGCCGACCTGCTCGACGCGCTGCTGCAGCACGACGACGTCCGGGCCGGCGCCACGACCGAGACCGTCGACGCGCTGCTGCCCGGCCTGGCCGGCGTCGGCGCGGACGACGCCCCGGACGCCCTGTCCGCCCCCACGACGGGGACCGTGGTCGCCGTGCAGGTGCAGCCGGGTGAGCAGGTCCGGGCCGGCCAGGTGCTCGTCGTCGTCGAGGCGATGAAGATGGAGCACGCCGTGGTGGCGCCGTCGGCGGGGACGGTCGGCGAGGTGCGCGCCGAGGTGGGCCGCACCGTCGCGGAGGGCACGCCGCTGGTCCGGCTGACCGGCACCGGCGCCGGCGACGCGGCCGGCGAGCAGGCGCAGGCCGACCTCGACGCCGTCCGCCCCGACCTCGCCGCGCTGCGCGCGCGGCTGGCCCTGCTGCAGGACGACGCCCGTCCGGCGGCCGTCGCCAAGGTGCACGCCCGCGGCCGGCGGACCGCCCGCGAGAACGTCGCCGACCTCGTCGACCCCGGCTCGTTCAGCGAGTACGGCGGGCTCGTCCACGCCGCGCAGCGCAGCCGCCGCAGCGAGCAGGAGCTGCGCGCGCAGACCCCCGCCGACGGCGTGATCACCGGGACGGCGACCGTGCAGGGGCGCCCCGTCGCGGTGCTGTCCTACGACTACAGCGTGCTCGCCGGCACGCAGGGCCACTACGGGCACGCCAAGACCGACCGCTTCCTCGGCGTGGTGGAGAAGGCCCGGCTGCCGGTCGTCTGGTTCGCCGAGGGCGGCGGCGGGCGGCCCGGCGACACCGACGTGCCGCTGGGCTCGGCGCTCGACTGCCGGACCTTCGCGGCGTGGGGCCGGCTGTCGGGGCTGGTGCCGAGGGTGGCGGTCGTGTCGGGCCGCTGCTTCGCCGGCAACGCCGCCATCGCCGGCAGCGCCGACCTCGTGGTCGCCACCGCCGACACCACGCTCGGCATGGGCGGGCCGGCGATGATCGAGGGCGGCGGGCTCGGGGTGTTCCGGCCCGAGGAGGTCGGCCCGCTGGAGGTGCACCTGGCCGCCGGGTCGGTCGACGTCGCGGTGCACGACGACGCGGAGGCCGTGCAGGTCGCGCGCCGGCTGCTGGGCGACCTCACCGGGACGCCGAGCACCTGGGAGTGCGCCGACCAGCGGCTGCTGCGGTCGGTCGTGCCCGAGGACCGCAAGCGCGCCTACGGCGTCCGCGACGTCGTCGCCCTGCTGGCCGACACCGGCAGCGTCACCGAGCTGCGCCCGACCTTCGCCCCCGGCATGGTCACCGCGCTCGCCCGGCTCGAGGGTCGCCCCGTGGGGGTGCTCGCCAACGACCCGCTGCACCTGGCCGGCGCCATCACCAGCGACGGCGCGGACAAGGCCGCCCGCTTCCTGCAGCTGTGCGAGGCGTTCGACGTGCCGGTCGTCTCGCTCGTCGACACCCCCGGGATGATGGTCGGGCCGGAGGTCGAGCGCACCGGGCTGGTCCGCCACTGCAGCCGGCTGTTCGTCGTCGGCGCGAACCTCACGGTGCCCTTCGTGGCGGTCGTGCTGCGCAAGGCCTACGGGCTCGGTGCGCAGGCGATGATGGCCGGCAGCACGCACGAGCCGCTGCTCACCCTGGCCTGGCCGGCCGGCGAGATGGGGCCGATGGGCCTGGAGGGCGCCGTGCGGCTCGGCTTCTCCCGCGAGCTCGCGGCCTCCGACGACCCCGGCCTCTACGACCGGCTCGTCGCCCTGGCCCACGAGCGCAGCCGCGTGCTCAGCGTCGCGACCTACGGCGACGTCGACGCGGTGATCGACCCGGCGGACACGCGCGCCGTCGTGCTGCAGGCCCTGCGCGCGGCGCCGGCGCCGGCCCCGCGCACCGGCAAGAAGCTGCCCTGGGTGGACGCCTGGTGATGCGGACCGTCCGGGGGTAGTCCCCCGTCGTGCGCCTGCCCCTGTACGGCCCCGCCGACGTCGTCGGCGCCGTGCGCGGCCTGGTGTCCGCCACCGGCTCGGTGCTGGCGCTGCTCCCTCAGCTCGACGCCCTCGGGGGCCGGGTGCTCGGCCTGCTCGAGACCGCCGAGGGCGCGCTCGGCCGCGTCGACCGGCTGCTCGACCGCGCCGACGGCGCCATCACGCGGCTGGAGATCAGCGCCACCGACGCCGACGTGCTCCTGGACCGGGTCCGCCCTGTGGTCGGGCGCGGCGGAGGACCGTCGTCGGCCGGATCGACCCCGTCGTCGACCGGACCTCAGCCCTCGTCGCGCGGATCGACCCCGTCGTCGACCGGGCGGAGACCGTCGTCGCGCCGCATCGACCCCGTCGTCGACCGGGCACGTCGACGCCCTCGTCGCGCGGATCGACCCCGTCGTCGACCGCACGCAGGACGTGGTCACCGGGGCCCAGGCGCAGGTGGTGGTGGCCGCCGGCGTGCTCGCCACCGTGGACGACCTCGTGGCCCGGCTCGTGCCGCTGACGACCCGCCTGCTGCCGCTGGCCGAGCGGCTGGTCGCGTCCCTGTCCGAGCAGGAGGTCGACGCCGCGATCGCCCTCGTCGACCGGCTGCCCGGGCTGCTCGACACCGTGGACGACGAGGTGCTGCCGCTGCTGCGCACGTTCGAGCAGGTGGCGCCCGACCTGCACGAGGTGCTCGGGCTGCTCGACGACGTGCACCGCGTCGTGTCGGGGCTGCCCGGCGTCGGGCGGCTGCGCCGGCGGGCGGACAAGGACGAGTAGTAGTCTCCTCAGGTGCGGGGGCGGCCGTCCGGACAGGCTGTGCGCATGACGAACCCTCCCGCCCCCCGCTCCACCGCCGCCTTCCAGCTGCAGGCGGTGCTGTCCTTCGGCGTCTCGACCGTGTCGGTCCTGCTCGGCATCGCCTACCTGCCCGTCGGCCCGTGGGTCCGGGCGTTCCTGGCCCTCGGCCTGCTCTACGTCGTGACGTCGGCCTTCACCCTCGCCAAGACGCTGCGCGACCAGCAGGAGGCGAGCGCCGTCTGGAGCCGGGTCGACGAGGCGCGGCTGCAGAAGCTGCTCGCCGGGCACGACCCGTTCGCGACGCCTCCCGCCGGGAACTCAGCCGAGCCGGACGACCATCTTGCCGGTGTTGTCGCCGCGCAGCAGGCCGCGGAAGGCCTCGACGGCGCCGCCGATCCCCTCGACGACCGTCTCGCGGGCCTGCAGCTGCCCGGACGGCCAGCGCCGCGCCGACCTCGCGTGCGGAACGCCTCGGTGAGGTCGTTGTGGTCGCCGACCAGCATCCCCTCGATGCGCAGCCGCTTGCCGACGACCTGCATGAGGTTGCGGGGCGCGGCGGGCGGCTCGGTGGCGTTGTAGGCGCCGATCATCCCGCAGACGACGGCCCGGCCGTGCACCTTGAGCCGGTCGATCGCCGCCTCGAGGTGGTCGCCGCCGACGTTGTCGAAGTAGACCTCGATGCCGTCGGGCGCGGCCTGCTGCAGCGAGGTCATCGACCGGGCCGTCGTGGTAGTCGAAGGCGGCGGCGAAGCCGAGC
Organism: uncultured Actinomycetota bacterium; assembly: GCA_963815615.1. Classification (GTDB taxonomy): domain Bacteria; phylum Actinomycetota; class Actinomycetes; order Mycobacteriales; family SCTD01; genus RYN-122. The sequence goes on from CAWFHF010000001.1 coordinate 634,678, forward strand.
TCGCGCAGCCACGCCACCTTCTCCGGGGTGCCGGCGCTGCCGATCGCCGTGCCGCCGCGCAGGACGGCGAGCTGGCCGACCAGCGAGCCGACCGCGCCCGCGGCGCCGGACACGAAGACCGTCTCCCCGGCGACGAAGGCGCCCACGCGCAGCAGCCCGGCGTAGGCGGTCAGGCCCGGCATCCCCAGCACGCCGAGGTACCAGGAGGGCCGCTCCACCCGCGGGACGCCGGTGAAGGCCTTCGCCGGCCCGACGGCGAGCTCGCGCCAGCCGAGCCCGTGCAGGACGAGGTCGCCGACGGCGTGCCGGTCGGACGCCGGAGGCGACGACCTCGCCCGACGGCGCCGCCCTCGAGCGGGGCGCCCAGCCGGAACGGCGGCACGTAGCTCTTGGCGTCGTTCATGCGGCCGCGCATGTACGGGTCGACCGACATCCACAGGTTGCGGACGACGACCTCGCCCTCGGCCGGGTCGCCGACCTCGACGGTCTCCAGGACGAAGTCCGACGGCTTCGGCTCGCCGGAGGGTCGGGCGGCCAGGCGCACCTCGGTCGACTGCACGGCGGGTCTCCTCGGGTCGGGGGCGGGCCCTCAGTCCAGCAGTCCCGCCCTCACCCACAGCCGCCGGGTGGGCCCGCCGACCAGACCGGTCTCCTGCAGCACCTGCAGAGCGCCCGCTGCGGCGTCCCGCTTCGCCTGCCTCCAGTGCGGGTTGGCCGCGGCGGCGGCGACCGCCGTCGGCACGTCGAGCCCGACCGAGGCGTAGACCTGCGGGTGCACCAGCGACGTCGTCGCGTAGTAGGCGACCAGGGCGAGCTCGAGGCGGGCGTGCTCGCGGCGCCGCCGGTCGAGCCGCCCGGCCGACAGCCGCAGCTCCTCGCGGGCGAACCGGATGTGCCGGGCCTCCTCGACGACGTGCACGCGCGACACCTGGCGGGCCAGCGGCTGGACCGTCTCGTCCTTCATGGCGGCGCGCTGCAGGCCGTCGAGCAGCTCCTCGACGTAGAGGGTGCCGCCGAAGGTGAGGAAGGAGTCGGAGACGGTCTTGCACAGCCGGCCGAGCGCGACGACGTGCGGCGCCGGGCGGTACGAGGGGCAGCCGAGGGTCGCGACCATGCGGCCGAACATCGCCGAGTGACGGCACTCGTCGGCGACCTCGGTCAGGGTCCAGCGGACGTGCCCGGTGGCGAGGTCGCGGTCGTAGGCGTGCCGCACGAGCATCTGCATGAGGATCAGCTCGAACCAGACGCCGGTGCAGGCGATGGAGGCGACCTCGTGCTTGGACAGCTCGACCTGCTGCTCGCGGGTGAGGCCGTCCCAGAGGGCGGTGCCGTAGAGGGTGCACTGCTGCTCGGGCGCGTACAGCAGGCCCGGCACGGGCGGGGCGTCCCAGTCGACCTCGGCGTCGGGGTCGAGCGAGTGCTTCTCGGCGGTGCGCAGCAGGCGGGCCGCCGTCTGCTCGCGGGCCTGCCAGCGGGGGGACAGCGTCGGTGCGGTCATGGCACAAGTAACTGACGAGTCAGTTCCTCCTGTCAAGCACCTCGCCGTGCGCAGCCGGTCGAGCCCGAGCCAGCCGAACTCGACCGTGCGGCGCACCACCTCCTCGCGCGGCACGTCCGGGTGCTCCAGCCACCACGACAGGACGCCGGTGACCGCGCCGACCAGCAGCGGGACGGTCTGCTCGGCCACGCGGCGCACCTCGGCGTCCGGCAGGGGCGGCGACCCTGGGACGTAGAAGGACACGAGCAGCGCGGCCAGGTGGTCGTAGAGGGAGGCGCGCATCGTCCCGCAGCCCCGCCCCGAGCTCGGGGTCGGCCAGGTAGCGGGCCACCAGGTGCCAGCTCTGCGGCGACGCCTGCACGAGGTCGACCAGCAGCCCGACGGCGTCGCGCCACGCGTCCAGCGGCTCGCCCGCCCGGGCCAGCACCTCCGGCAGCGCGCCCACGAAGGCGTCGACGATGCCGCCGGTCACCGCCGCGAACAGCTCGTCCTTGCTCGGGAAGTGCTGGTAGAGCAGCGCCTTGCTCACCCCGGCCGTCGCGGCGACGTGCTCCATCTGCGTGGCGTGGAAGCCCCGCGTGCCGAACTCGGTCAGCGCGGCGTCCAGCAGGGTGACGCGCCGCTGGGCGGAGGTCAGGCGACGGCGCGGCTCCACGGCAGCAGACCCTACGGTCGGGCGGTGCCCCGCCGTCCCCCCACGCCCGTCGCCGGGCGCTACCCCGTCGACCGCGGCACCGCCGAGCTGCTGCAGGACGCCGACCGCGACGCCGGCTGGGAGCTCGACGTCGAGGGCGTGCCGCAGTCCTACGTCGACCTCGCCGACCCGACCCACCTGGACTTCCCGTACGTCCGGCTCGTCGGCGACGTGCTCGACCTGCTGCCGGAGGGCCCGCTCGACACGCTGCACCTCGGCGGTGGCGCCTGCACGCTGGCCCGCTACGTCGCCGCGACGAGGCCGGGCAGCCGCCAGCTGGTCGTCGAGGCCGACGCCGGGCTGGCCGAGCTGGTCCGCACGCAGCTCGGCACGGCGGGCTTCCGGCTGCGCGTCGGCGACGCGCGCGAGGAGCTCGCCCGGCTGGAGGACGGCAGCAGCGACGCCGTCGTCGGGGACGTCTTCGTCGGGGCGGCGCTGCCCCCGCACACCAGCACCGTCGAGCACGTGCAGCAGGTGCGCCGCGTGCTGCGCCCGGGCGGCAGCTACGTGCTCAACGTCGCGGACGGGCCGCCGCTCGGGTTCGCGCGGGCGCAGGCCGCGACCCTGCGGGCGCTGTTCCCGCACGTCGTGCTGCTGGCCGACCCGGGGGTGCTGCGCGGCCGCCGCTTCGGCAACGTCGTGCTCGCGGCCAGCGCCGTGCCGCTCCCGCTCGACGGGCTGCGGCGCCGGGCCGCCCGCGCCGCCGGGACCGCCCGGGTGGTGGCCGGCGACGACCTGACCGCGTTCGTCGCCGGGGCGCGGCCGGTCACCGACGCGACCGCGGCGCCGTCCCCACTGCCGCCGCCCGCGGTGTTCAGGCGCTGAGGGTCTCCTCGAGCAGCAGCCGCGTGACGTCGTCGAGCTCGCCGGTGCGCTCCAGCACGGCGCGCTGGCGGTGCGCGCTCGTCCCGCGGGCCAGCGCCTGCGCGGCCAGCCCCGACACCTCGTCCCACTCCCCCGCGTCCTCGAGGTCGTCGCGCAGCCGGTCGAGCAGCGCCCGCACGACGTCGGCCGCGGGGCGCTGCTCGTGGGCCCGCACCTCCAGCAGGGTGTCCTCCAGCCCGTGCCGGGCCGCGCGCCAGCGGGCGGCCCGCACCACCTCGGTGCGCACCTGCGGCTCCTGCTCGCCGCGCTCGGCCGACGCCGCCGCCACGCGCACGAGGCTGCGGGCCAGCCCGGCGTGCAGGACGACGTCGTCGACCAGCGGCATCGTGTCGGCGACCCGCACCTCGACCGTCGGGTAGCGGGTGGAGGGGCGGGCGTCCCAGTAGAGGTGGCTCGCGTCGTCGATGATCCCGGCCGCGACGAGGTCGGCCACGGTGCGGTCGTACTCGGCCCGGTCGCGGAACACCTCGGGCGAGCCGGTGACCTGGAAGCGGCTGTACCAGAGCGTCCGGTAGCTGGCGTAGCCGCTGTCGGCGCCCTCCCAGTAGGGGCTCGACCCGGACAGCGCCAGCAGCACCGGCAGGTCGGCCCGCAGGTGGCCGAGCAGCTGCACCGCCGTCTCGGGGTCGTCGACGCCGACGTGCACGTGGCAGCCGGTGATCATCTGCTGCAGGGCGATGAGCCCCCACCGCTCGACGAGCTCGAGGTAGCGCACCCCCGGGGTCAGCCGCTGCTGGCGCCAGTGCGCCGTCGGGTGGGTGCCGGCGGCCAGGATGCGCGCGCCGTGGGCGGCGGCGGCCTGCGCGGACCCGCGGCGCAGCCGGACCACCTCGGCGCGCACCTCGGCCAGGGTGCGCACGACGGCCGTGCCGATCTCGAGCTGGCTGGTGCTGATCTCGCCCTGCGCGCGGTCGCCCAGCAGGGCGACCGCCTCGGGCACGACCTGCGGGCGGTCGGCCAGCTGGAACGTCTCGGCGTCGACGAGCTGGTACTCCTCCTCGACGCCGATCGTGTGGCCCGTGCTCATGCGCTCCTGCCGACGTGTCCGCGCCCGGGGGTCCGGGGGGCAGCAGTCAAGCAGGGGGCCGCGGGCAGGAACCGGCCCCGGCGCGGCGAAGCACAGGTGCAACACGTCCCCGGGAGGACCCTCATGAAGCGCCTGACCGTCAGCGCCGCCGTGCTCGCCCTCGCCGTCGGCGGGACGGCCGCGGCCACCGCCGCCGCCCCTGCCGCCGCCCCGCTGGTGCCCGTCGAGGCCAGCTGCAACGCCCCCGCCGGCGACCCCGAGCCGGGCACGCCCGAGTGGGTCGCCCGCGACACCGCGAACCAGTACTGCGCGTCGCTGCGGGTGCGCGACCAGGTGGCCAGCCCGGCCTTCGGCTTCGGCAACCTCACGCAGGGCGGCTCGCTCTACGTGCAGCAGGCGGTGGACCAGCTGTCCCGGCCGACGAGCCCGCAGGGCGGCGTCACCACGCTGGTCCCCGGCAGCAAGGCGGCGGACCCGTTCCGCACCCTCGAGCGCTGGACCGGCGCCGGCCGCGGGCGGGTGGCTCCGGTGAGCTTCACGGCGCTGAACGGCTCCACCCTGCGCGGCCACGTGTTCGCCCCGCCGGCGAGCGTGCCGCGCCCGGAGGGCGGCTTCCCGGGCCTGGTCATCACCGACGGGTCGGTCCAGGCGTTCGAGGAGCTGTACTACTGGGCCGCGGAGGACCTCGCCGAGGCCGGCTACGTCGTCATGACCTACGACGTGCAGGGCCAGGGCGACTCCGACCTGTTCGGCAGCGACTGCCCCGGGGCGTGCTCCGGCGTGCCCTACCAGCAGGACCTGAACTTCTTCCAGGGCGCGGAGGACTCGCTGTCGTTCTTCCTGTCGACCGCGCAGTCGCCGTCGGGCGGGGGGTCCAACCCGTTCGCCGACCTGCTCGACCGCGACGCCGTCGGCATCGCCGGGCACTCGCTGGGGGCCAGCGCGGTGAGCACCGTCGGCCAGTGCGACGACCGGGTGAAGACGATCGTCGCCTGGGACAACCTGCGCGCCATCACCGGCTGCGACGGCGTCGTGATCCCGGAGGAGCACCGGACGGACGCGCTCGTCAACGTCCCCGCGCTCGCGATCACGAACGACTACATGTTCCAGACGCAGCCGGCGACGACGCCGCCGGACCCGGACGCCAAGACCGCCGGCTACCGGCAGGTCCGCGACGCCGGGCTCGACGCGCAGGTCATCGCGATGCGCGGCGCGACCCACCTCGCCTACACCTACATCCCGCTGGTGTTCCAGTCCGACGAGCTCGGCGAGCGCAAGGCCAGCTACTACACGAAGGCCTGGCTCGACCTGCACCTCAAGGGCGACCGCACCGGTCTCGACCGGCTGACGGCCACCACGTTCGACGACAGCGTCGACCGCACCTCGATCGGCGCGGGCGTCTTCGACCCGGCCCTCGCCGACCCGTCCGACCCCTACGCCGGCAACGTGCCCTACACGATCGCCGGGATCGACGTCGCCGACGCCGTCTCGTTCTACTACCGCTCGGCGTACTCGCTGCACGACCCGCGCGACGGCACGGCGCTGGTCTGCGAGGACCTGCGCAAGGGCTGCTGACGGGCTGCTAGCTCCGCGCGCCGCGGAAGTCGGGGGGTCGCTTGGCCAGGAAGGCGGCGACCCCCTCGGCGTACTCGGCGCTCGCCCACGCCTGCCGGTAGAGCGCCTCCACGTCGGCGTCGACCTCGCGCCGGCCCGCGGCCGCCCGGGCGATGAGCTGCTTGCCGCCGGTGAGGCTGATCCGGGCCCGGCTGCGCAGCACGCCGGCCAGCGCGTACGCCCGCGCCTCGACGTCGTCGGCGACCTCGTGCACCAGCCCGATGCGCAGGGCGGTGGCGGCGTCGACCTGCTCGCCGGTCAGCAGGAAGAACGACGCCCACGCCTGCCCGACCACCTCGACCAGCCGGGCGGTGCTCGGCAGGGCGTAGACGATGCCGAGCTTCGCGGGGGTGACGGCGAAGCGGGCACCCGCGTCGCAGACCCGCAGGTCGCACGCGGCGGCCACCTGGGTGCCGCCGCCGAGCGCCCAGCCCTGCACCAGCGCCACCGTCGGCTTGGCGCAGGCGATGATCGCCGCCTCGCCGCCCTCGACCGCGCGGCTGTAGCGCTCGGCGTCGGCGGGCTCGCGGCGCAGGGTCGTGAACTCGCTGATGTCGGCGCCCGCCGAGAACGGCCCGCCGGGGGTGCCGCGCACGACGACGACGTCGACGTCGTCGTCCGCGCCGAGCGCCGGCATCAGGCGGCGGAAGGCGTCCCACATCGCGTAGTCGATGGCGTTGTGCTTGCTCGGGCGGTCCAGCTGGACGGTCACGACGCCGTCGTCGGCGGTGACGCGCAGGGACCCGGCGGCGTCGCCGAGGAGGTCGTCGTACACGCCGCGAGTCTGGCAGGCGGGTCTCCGGGGGGTCGCTCCCCCTAGCCTGCGCGCATGACGCAGCGGGCCGCCGCCGACCTCGCGGCGCTCGAGCGCGAGTTCTCGCTGCTGCTGCGCCGGGCCCGGGCGCGGGCGGGCGAGCTGTCGCGCGAGGTGCACCCGGAGCTCGACGGCTCGGCCTACGCGCTGCTGCAGGCGGTGGTCGCCGCGGACGGGCTGCGCGCGCAGGACGTCGCGGAGCAGTTCGGCGTCGACAAGGGGGCGATCAGCCGGCAGGTGGGCCGGCTGGAGCGGCTGGGGCTGGTGGAGCGGCAGGTCGACCCGCAGGACGGGCGCGCCCGCGTGCTGGTCGCGACCCCGGCGGGGCAGGAGCGCTTCGCGACCGCCAGCGCGCGCCGCCGGGCCCGCTTCCGCGCCCGGCTCGCCGACTGGGAGGACGCCGACGTCGCCCGGCTGGCCGACCTGCTGGCCCGGCTGAACGAGGCGTACGACACGCCCTGAGCGGAATCGTTGTCGATGACAACCGGTTGTCCTGCGCAGACCCGGGAACAGGAGCACCGATGACGACGACGAGCACCCCCCTGACGGCCCCCGCGACCGCACCTCCTGCAGCGGCGCCCGCGCCGCTCGCGCACCGCGACGTGCTGCGCGCCCTGACCGGGCTGATGCTGTCGATGTTCGTGGCCATGCTCAGCTCGACCGTCGTCAGCAACGCGCTGCCCACCGTCCTGCACGACCTCGACGGCGGCACGTCGGCCTACACGTGGGTCGTCGCCGCGACGCTGCTGACCACCACCGCCTCCACCCCGATCTGGGGCAAGCTGTCGGACCTGGTGAGCAAGAAGCTGCTCATGCAGGCGGCCATCGGGGTCTTCGCCGTCAGCTCGATGCTGGCCGGGCTGTCGCAGTCGGTCGAGGTGCTCATCGGCTGGCGCGCCGTCCAGGGCGTCGGCGCCGGCGGGATCATGGCGCTCACCCAGGTCATCCTCGCCTCGATGGTGTCGCCGCGGGAGCGCGGCCGCTACAGCGGCTACCTCGGCGCCACCTTCGCCGTCGCCACCATCACCGGTCCGCTCGTCGGCGGGCTGCTCGTCGACTCGCCGCTGGGCTGGCGCGCCTGCTTCTACGCCGGCGTCCCCTTCGCGGTCGCCGCGCTCGTCGTGCTGCAGCGCACCCTGCACCTGGTCACGGTCCGCCGCCCGGTCCGCGTCGACTACCTCGGGGCGGCCCTGGTCACCGGCGGGGTCAGCGCCCTGCTGGTCTGGGTGTCGCTCGCCGGGCACTCCTTCGCCTGGGCCTCCACGCAGACCGCGCTCTACGTCGGGGCCGGCGTCGTGCTGCTGGTCGCCGCCGTCGTCGTCGAGCTGCGGGTCGCCGAGCCGGTCATCCCCCTGCGGCTGTTCCGCGAGCGCACCGTCGCGCTCGCCACGGCGGCCGGGCTGTTCATCGGCGTCGGCCTGTTCGGCGCCACCATCTTCCTGTCGCAGTACTTCCAGATCGCCCGCGGCGAGAGCCCCACGGCGTCCGGGCTGCGCACCCTGCCGATGATCCTCGGCCTGGCCGGGGCGGGCCTGGTCGTCGGGCGGCTGATCACGAAGCACGGCCGCTGGAAGCGCTTCCTGGTCGGCGGGACGGCCAGCGCCACCGTCGGCTTCGCGCTGCTCAGCACGATCGACGCCACGACGAGCTTCGTGCTGGTCGCCGCCTACATGGCGCTGGTGGGCATCGGCCTCGGCGCCACCATGCAGAACCTCGTGCTCTGCGTGCAGAACACGGTGCCGCGCGCCGACCTGGGCGCCGCCACCGCCACGGTCGCCTTCTTCCGCTCCCTCGGCGGCGCCATCGGCGTCAGCGCCCTCGGCGCCGTGCTCGGCAACCGGGTGTCGACCGACGTGCTCGCCGGGCTGCGCGGGCTCGGCGTCGACCCGGCCGCGCTGGGCAGCACCGGCACGGCCATCCCCGACGTGTCGACGCTGCCCGCCCCGGTCGCGGAGGTCGTGCAGCAGGCCTACGCGGCCGGCGTCGCCGGGATCTTCCTGGTCGCCACCCCGCTGATGCTGCTCGCGCTGGTCGCCGTGGTCCTGATCCGGGAGGTGCCGCTGCGCACCGACGCCCCGGCGGCGCCCGCCGACGCCGAGGACCCGGCCGCGCTGCTCGCCCCGGCCGCGGTCCGCTCCGGGGGCTGACGCCGGTCAGACGGGGACGGGCAGGCCGAGCCAGCGCAGCCGCTCGGCCAGGGCGGCCTCGCTGACCTCGTGGCGCTCGGCCAGCACGGCGAGCGGCCGCCCGGCCTCCACGGCGGCGCGCAGCAGGCCGTCCTCGTCCACCGACCAGGTGCGGGCCTGCGGCACGACCGGCACGCCCCTGCTGCGCGGGGGGCGCGCCCCCGGCGGCACGACGGGCGGGGCGGCGGCGTCGATGGCGCGCAGCGAGGCGAGCACCCGCTCCTTGCTGCGCGCCCGGTAGAACGGCGGCAGCGTCTGCACCAGCAGCCCGGCGTAGCGGGCGGTCTCGAGCCGCGGGTCGAGCACGGCGACCACACCGCGGTCGTCGGGGGCGCGCAGCAGCCGGCCGGCCCCCTGCGCGAGCAGGACCGCGGCGGGCGGCAGCGTCACGTCCGCGAAGCCGTGCGCCCCCGCGTCGGCCAGCCGGGCGCGCACCAGCGGGTCGTCGACGTGGGCGAAGGGGATGCGGTCCAGGACGACGAGCTGGCAGGCGGGCCCGGGGACGTCGACGCCCTGCCAGAACGACCGCGTGCCGAACAGGCAGGTCCGCGCGTCGGAGGCGAAGCGGTGGGCCAGCGCCCCGGCGGAGTCCTCGCCCTGCAGCAGCACCTCGTGCCCCGCGGCCCGCACCGAGGCGGCGGCGCGCACGGCGGCCGCGGTCGAGCTGAACAGCCCGAGGGTGCGCCCGCCGGCCGCCTCGACCAGCTCGACGAGCAGCTCGTCGACCTCGCGGGCCCACGACTGCGGCATGCGGCCCGGGTCGGGCAGGTGCGCGGCGACCCACAGCTGCGCCTGCCGGCCGTGGTCGAACGGGCTGCCGACGTCCAGGTGCCTCCACCGCACGGGCGCGGCCTCGCTGTCGAGCACCTCGTCCTGCGCGGCCGGGTCGCGGGCGTCGTGCTCCTCGCCGTCCCCCACCGGGCGACCGCCGAGCCAGGGCAGGCCCATCTGCCGGGCAGCGTGCCGGAACGACCCGGCCAGGGTCAGCGTGGCCGACGTCGCGACGACGGTGCGCTCGCCGAACAGCCGGGCGTTCAGCGCGCCGCCCACCGACAGCGGCGACACCCGCAGCGCCGTCGACGCACCGGCCGGCACGGCGTACAGGGCGCTCGGCACCGACGGCGCCCGCAGCTCGGCCGCCGTCTCGGCGACGGCGGCCAGCGCCAGCTTCGCGCGGTCGCGGCGGGCCTTCTCCAGCTCGTCGTCCCCCTCGGCGGAGCGCCCCGCCTCCTGGGCCGCCGCGCCGAAGGCGCCCTCCACACCGGCCAGCACCTCGAGGGCGTACGCCGGCAGCCCGCCCTCGACCAGCCCGGGCGGCGTCGTGCCCAGCAGCCCCTCGACGCCGCCCTGCGCGTCCTCGACCCGCGCCAGCACCGACGCCGACAGCAGCCCCTCACCGGCCTTCACCGCCCGGCGCAGCTCGCCGTCGGACAGCTCGTGGGTGAGCGCGTCGGTCGCGGAGGAGACGAACTCGTGCGCCTCGTCGAGGACGACGGCGTCGTGCTCGGGCAGCACCTGCGCGGAGGTGAAGGCGTCGAGGGCGAGCAGCGCGTGGTTGGCGACGACGACGTCGGCCTCCTTGGCCGTCTCGCGGGCCCGCTCGCTGAAGCAGTCGGCACGGTCGGGGCAACGGCCGCCGAGGCAGTCGCGGGCCGACACCGACACCTGCCGCCAGGCGAGGTCGCCGACCGGGAAGGGGACGTCGTCGCGGTCGCCGGTGTCGGTCTGCGCGGCCCACTCGCGCAGCCGCAGCACCGTGCCGCCGAGGGCGCTCGACGGCGTCTCGAACAGGCCCTCCTGCTCGGGCTCGACCGCGCCGGGGCCGCCGTGGACCTGCTGCAGGCAGACGTAGTTGCCGCGCCCCTTGGCCAGCGCGTAGGTCGGGGTGCGGCCGAGCTCGGGCGTCAGGGCGGCGACGAGCCGCGGCAGGTCCTTGTCGACCAGCTGGGCCTGCAGCGCCTTGGTCGCCGTCGCGACGACCACGCGCTTGCCGGCGGCGAGCGCCGGGACGAGGTAGCCGACGGACTTGCCGGTGCCCGTGCCGGCCTGCACCAGCAGGTGCTCGCCCGTGCGCAGGGCGGTGTCGACGGCGAGCACCATGTCGCGCTGCCCCGGCCGCTCCTGCGCGCCGGGGACCGCGGCGAGGGCGGCGGCCAGCAGCCGCTCCGCCCGCTGCCGGACGGTCCCCCCGCGAGTCACCGGGCGATCCTGCCGGACGGCGGGGGCTGCGGCGGGGAGGCCCGCCGGGCGGTCAGCGCGGGGCGGTGCTCACGTGCTCGGCGAGGCCGGCGACGAGGAAGCGGGTGAGGGCGGCGACCAGCGCGGGGTCGCCGCGGGGGTCGTCGCGGAAGGCCAGGGCGAGCACGGCGTCGCCGGCCTCCACCGCGACCCGCAGGGCCAGCGGCAGCCCGGGACCGACGACGACGCCGGGCAGCGTCTCGGTGAGCACCTCCGCGAGCGCGGAGGCCACCAGCCCGTTGTCGTAGGCCTCCGGCGACCGGCTGCCGAGCCGCCCGCCGAACGACAGCGTCCGCCACCCCGGCTCGGCCCGCGCGAAGGCGACGTAGCCCTCGACGACAGCCTCGACCAGGTCCTGCCAGCGGCCGGGCGGGTCGGCGGCGAGCCGCGCCGCCAGGGAGGCCCGGTAGCGGTCGAAGGAGCGCTCGGCGAGCGCCTGCAGGACGGCGGGCAGGTCGGGGAAGAACTGGTACAGCGAGCCGACGCTGACACCGGCCTCCCGCGCGACGGCGCTGGTGCTCAGGCCCTCCCAGCCGGACCGGTCGAGCAGGGCGGCGGCGGCGTCCAGCATCCGCTCGACCCGGGCGGCGCTGCGCTCCTGCACGGGGGTGCGCCGGGCCGCGGACAGGTGGCGTCCGTGCAGCGGGGCCGTGCTCATGGGCTCTCCTGGTCGGGGTGCTTGACCGGCGTGCGGACATGAAACATCCTCACGTCGACGACGTCGAGGGCAGGGGGCACGCGTGGGGAGCCGAGACCGGCTGCTGGCGCTGCTGTTCGCCCTGCAGCTGTCGGCCGCCGCCCTGCTCGGCGGGGTCCTCGTCGACACCCTCGGCGACCGGCCGGACGCGCAGCCCGCCGCCGTCGCCGCACCCGTCGGGGGCGCTGTCGCCCCGCTCGACGGGCAGCCGGTCGCGGACCCGTCCACCGACACCGGCGCCGAGGCCGCCGCCGGCACCGCCGCCGTGCCGGGCACCGCCGGGAGAGCCGCCGCCGCGCCGACGGGCACCGCAGCAGGCACCGCAGCAGGCACGGCAGCAGGCACCGCAGCAGGCACCGCGGCCGCACCCCGCGCCGCCTCCCCCGCCGCCGTCCCGGCCGCCGGTGGCCCGGCGGTCGCGGCCGGCGCACCGATCCGGGTCGGGGCGATCGTCACCCAGACCGGCGCCATCAACTTCGCCGCCGCCGCGCAGGGCGCCAAGGCCTACCTCGACGCCGTCAACGCCCGCGGCGGCGTCAACGGCCGGCGCATCGAGCTCGACCTGCGCGACGACCAGCTCGACCCCGCCCGCGGCCGCCAGCAGGCCCAGCAGCTGCTCGCCTCCGGCGTCTTCGCCTTCGCCGCCTGGAACGCCCCGCTCACCGAGAACGGCATCGTCCCGTTCCTGGAGCAGAACCGCGTCCCGCTGATCGGCGCGTACGGCCAGCAGGCCGAGTACCACTCGCCGTACTCGTTCATCCTGTCCGCGTCGTACGGCCACTACGGCTTCCAGATGGGCTCGTGGCTGGCCGAGCAGGGCGTCCGCACGCCGGGCGTGATCTTCATCAGCAACAACAGCAGCGCCGCCGACGACGGCCTCACCCGCGGCTTCCAGGCCGGCTTCAGGAGCAAGGGCGTCACCCTGTCGCGCGACCGCGTCGTCGTCGTCGACCCCACCAAGGCCTCCTACGACGACACCGTCACGGCGTTCAAGCTCGACGGCGTCGACGGCATGGCCACCGTCCTGGACCAGACCGCCTACAACCGGCTCGAGCAGGCGCAGGCCCGGCAGGCGTACCGGCCGAAGCACGTCGCCGTGCCGCTGGTGCTCGACCCGACCGTCAAGCTCTCCCGCGACGCCGACGGCACCTTCGTCGCCACCGACCTGGAGTTCGTGCAGGGCGGGCCGCCGCCGGTGCAGGAGTACGAGCGCACCGTCCGCGCGGCCTTCGGCGCGAAGGCGCAGGTCAACTACATCGGCCAGCAGGGCTGGCTGAACGCGCTCGTGCTCACCGAGGCCGTGAGGCGCATGGGCGACGACGTCACCCGCAGCCGCCTGCTCGAGGTCATGCAGACGCTGCCGCCGTCGCTCGGCGGGTTCACCGCACCGCTGCGCTTCGGCCCCTACGAGAAGGACACGCGCGACCTCAACCGGTGCCTCAAGATCGGCAAGGTCGTCGGCGGCACCGTCACCCGGCTCACCGGGTGGCGCTGCGACGAGCAGCCGTTCTGATGGCGCGCATCCCCCGCGCGACGGCGCTCAGCTACGGCGTCGGCTCGATCGGTACCGGCGTGTACTCCACCGTCCCCGGCCTGCTGCTGCTGTTCTACCTGACCGACCTCGTCGGGGTCGCCGCCGGCGTCGCGTCGCTGGTGCTGCTGCTGCCCAAGCTCTGGGACGCCGTCCTGAACCCCTTCGTCGGGGCCTGGTCGGACCGCGTCGGCGCCCGCCGCCCCTTCCTGCTCGCCGGCGGGATCGGGGTGCCCGTGCTGTTCGCACTGCTGTTCAGCGCCCCGTCCTTCGACCGCCCCGCCGCCACCGCGCTGTGGGTCGGCGCCGTCTACACGCTGGCGATGACCGCGTTCGCGCTGTTCCAGGTCCCCTACGTCGCGATGCCCGCCGAGATGACCGACGACTACCACGAGCGCACCCGGCTCATGAGCGTGCGCATGGTGCTGCTCACGGTCGGCATCCTCGTCGGCGGCGCGCTCGCGCCGGCGCTCGCGGGCGGCAAGGAGGGCGGCCGCGACGGCTACGCCCGCATGTCCCTCGTCGTCGCCGTGGTGCTCGCGGCCGCGCTGCTGACCACGTGGCGCGGCACCCGCCGCGTGCCCACGGCCCCGCCCGCGACCGGCCCGCGCGTGACGCTCGGTGCGCAGCTCGCCGTCGTGCGCCGCAACCCCGCCTTCCTGGCCCTGTTCACCGGCTACACGCTGCAGGCCGTGGCCATCGGGGCGATGCTCGCCGGAGCGCCCTACGTCGCCACCTACGTGCTCGGCGACACCGCCCTGGCCAGCGTGCTGTTCGTCTGCCTGGTCGCCCCCGCCGCCCTGGTCATGCCGGCCTGGCGGCGGCTGTCGCTGCGCACCGGCAAGCTCACCGCGTACCTGCTGGCCAGCGGCCTGTTCGCCCTCGCGGCGGCCGCGCTCGCCGGCAGCCGCTCCTACCCGACGGCGCTCGTGCTGCTGCTGACCGGCGTGCTCGGCACCGGCTACGCCGGGATGCAGCTGTTCCCCTACGCCATGCTCCCCGACGCCGTGTCCGCCGACCAGGACGCCGCCGGGCAGGCGCGCGCCGGCACGTACACCGGCGTGTGGCAGGCCGGCGAGACGATCGGCTTCGCCGTCGGGCCGGCGCTCTACGCGCTGGTCCTCGCCGGCGCGGGCTTCGCCTCCTCGGCCGCGGACGAGCGGGTCGCCCAGACCGACGAGGCCGTGCTCGGCGTCGCGCTGGGCTTCGCCCTGCTGCCCGCGCTGGTCGTCGCGCTCTCCCTGCCGGTCCTGCGCCGCTACGCCGACGCCGACGCGGGGCACGCCGCCCGGGTGCCCGCGTGATCACCGGACGCGACCGGCTGCTCGCCGCCCTGTTCGCCCTGCAGCTGGTCGCCGCGACCGCCTTCGGCGTCGTGCTGGTGCGCGGCCTCGGCGACGACGCACCCGTCGAGACGCTGGTCTCGGCACCCGGCGGCGTACCCGCCCCGGCCGACGTCGTCGCACCCGACGGGACGGACCCGGGCGCCCCGGCACCGGTGGCGTCGGGCGGGACCGCTGCCCGCCCCGGCACCGCCGCCGTCGCGGGCACCGCCGCCACCCGCGCGTCCGCGGGCCCCGCCGCGCAGCCCGCGGCCGAGCAGCCGGGCGGGGCGCCCGCGCCGGCCGCGGCCGCCGTCGCCAAGGGCGCGCCCATCAAGATCGGCTCGATCGTCACGCAGACCGGCGCCATCAACTTCGCCGCCGCCGCCCAGGGCACCAAGGCCTACGTCGACAGCGTCAACGCCCGCGGCGGCGTCAACGGCCGGCGGCTGCAGCTGGACCTGCGCGACGACCAGCTCGACGCCGCCCGCGGCCGGCAGCAGGCGCAGCAGCTGCTGGCCTCCGGCGTGTTCGCCTTCGTCGGCTGGCAGGCGCCGCTGACCGAGAACGGCATCGTGCCGTTCCTGGAGCAGAACCGGGTGCCGCTCGTCGGCGCCTTCGGGCAGGTCGGCGAGTACGACAGCCCCTACAGCTACGTCTTCCAGAGCAACCACCTCGGCTACCAGGCGGGCCGCTTCCTCGGCCAGGAGGACGTCGACCGCCCGGCGCTGCTGTTCATCAGCAACCAGTCCGCCGCCGCCAACACCCGGCAGGTCAAGGCGGTCACCGCGGGGCTCAAGAGCGCCGGCAAGACCCTGCGCAGCGACGACGTCGTGCAGGTCGACGTCACCAAGGCCAGCTACGACGACGTCGTCACGCAGTTCCGGCTGTCCGGCGTCGACGGGCTCGTGACGATCCTGGACCAGACGGCGAGCAACCGGCTGCAGCAGGCGCTCGACCGGCAGGACTACCGCCCCGTGCACGTCGCCGACCCGCTGTTCACCGACCCCACGGTCGCGCAGGGGCCGACCACCGAGGGCGTGCTCGTCGCCAGCGACTTCGTGTTCC
Organism: uncultured Actinomycetota bacterium; assembly: GCA_963815615.1. Classification (GTDB taxonomy): domain Bacteria; phylum Actinomycetota; class Actinomycetes; order Mycobacteriales; family SCTD01; genus RYN-122. The sequence continues at coordinate 650,252 of CAWFHF010000001.1, forward strand.
TCGAGCAGGGCGGCCCGCAGGTGCAGGAGTACGTGACGGCGGTGCGCCGGCAGTTCGGCAGCCGCGCGCAGGTCAGCTACCTGGGGCTGTCGGGCTGGTTCAGCGCCAAGGTCTTCGTCGACGCGCTGCAGCGCATGGGCGACGACGTGACCCGGGCGAACCTGATGCGCACGCTCGACGCGCTGCCGGCCGACACCGGCAAGGGCTTCACCTCGAAGCTCGTGTTCTCGACCGGGGCGCACGACGTCAACCGCTGCTTCCAGCTCGGCCGCATCGTGCGCGGCAAGGTCGCGCCGTACAAGCCCTTCTCCTGCGACGACACGCGGTTCTGATGGAGGTCTACCTCGCGCTCGCCCTCGGCGGGCTGCCCATCGGGGCGATGTACGCGCTGCAGGCGCTCGGCATCGTCATCGTCTACAAGACGTCCGGCGTCTTCAACTTCGCCACCGGCGCCATCGGGCTGGCCTGCGCGTACGCGGCGAGCTCGCTGGTCGCGGCCGGCGTCCCGATCGTCGTCACGATGGTGCTGGCCGTGGCGCTCGGCGTGACCCTCGGGGTCGGCATCGAGCTGTCGGTGCGCCGCGTGCCGGGGACGCTGTCGCGCACGATCGTCACGCTGGGCTGGCTGCTCGCCCTGCAGGGGCTGGTCGGCTACGTGTACGGCACGCAGGTCGCGACCAACGCCCCGGCCGAGCTGCTGCCGCCCGACAACCTCGTCGACGCCGGTGTGCTGCGCTACAGCCAGGACCAGGTCGCGGTCGTCCTCATCGCCGCGCTGCTCGCCGTCGGGCTGTCGCAGTTCTTCCGCCGCACCGCCCTCGGCACGGCGACCCGCGCGGTGGCCGAGGCGCCCGAGGCGGCCCGGCTGCTGGGCATCGGGGTCGACCGGGTGAACCTGACCGCGTGGGGCATCGGCGGCGGCATCTCCGGCCTGGCCGGCGTCCTCATCACGCCGCTGCTCGACAAGCTCGACACCACGACGCTCGTCGTGTTCACCGTGCAGGCGCTGGCCGCCGCCCTCGTCGGCCGCCTCACCTCGCTGCCGCTGACCTTCGCCGGCGGCATCGGCCTCGGGGTCGCCCAGCCCGTCGTCGTGCGCTTCCTGCAGGGCAGCGGGCTCACGGGTGTGGAGGAGCTGACGGCGCTGCTGGTCGTGCTCGGCTCGCTGCTGCTGTTCCGCCGCGGAGGCCGCCGCGACGTCGTCAGCGGGGGGCTCGAGCCGGTGCCGGTCCGGCCGCTGCCCGTCGGCCGCACGGCCCTGGCCTACGCCGGCGGGGTCGGGCTCACCGCCCTGCTGCTGCCCGTGCTCGTCGACGACGTCGGGAACCTGTCGCGGTCCACGGTCGCGCTGACGGCGATCTGGGCGATGGCCGTGCTGTCGCTGGTGCTGCTGGTCGGCGTCGTCGGGCAGGTGTCGGTGTGCCAGGCGGTGTTCATGGGCGTCGGCGCGTTCGGCACCGGCATCGCGCTGGAGAAGGGGCTGCCCTTCCTGCTCGCCATCGTGGTCGGCGCCCTGCTGGCGGCGGGGGTCGCGGCCGTCGTCGGGCTGCCGGCGGTCCGGCTGCAGCCGCTGGAGCTGGCGATCGCCACCCTGTCGCTCGCCTTCACCGCCGACCGCTTCCTCTACGGCTGGGCGCCCTTCGCCTCCCCCGCCAGCACGCGCGAGGTGCCGCGCCCCGGCTTCGCGAACCTCGACCCCGGCCACGCCGCGCAGGGTGAGCGGGCGTACGCCTGGCTGGTGCTGGCCCTGTTCCTGCTCGCCGCCTTCGCCGTCGCCAGCCTGCGCCGCGGACGCACCGGGGCGGCCCTCACGGCGCTGCGCTCCAGCGAGCCGGCGACCTCCGCGATGGGCTTCTCGGTCGTGAGCGTGAAGCTGCGCGGGTTCGCCGCGTCCGGGTTCCTCGCCGGGCTCGCCGGCGCGCTCTACGCCGGGCTGCTGCAGGGGGCGTCCGGCGCGCCGTTCGACTTCACGCGCTCGATCACCCTGCTGGCCTACGCCGTCATCGTCGGGGTCGCGTCGGTGCCGGGCGCGGTGTTCGGCGGCGTGATCGTCACCCTGTCGACGCTCACCCTCGGGGCCACCGACCAGGTCGCCAGCGGCCGGGCCGCCAGCGTCGTCACCCTGCTGACCGGCGCCCTGCTGGTCGCCGTCCTCAACGCCTCCCCCGACGGCGTCGCCGGTGCCGTCGGGCGCACCCTCGACCGGGTCCGCCGTCCTGAGCCGGTGCCCGCATGACCGCGGCTGACCGGTCCGGAGCGCTGGGTGGCACGGCGCTGGAGCTGCGCGACGTCGGGGTCCGCTTCGGCTCCTTCGACGCCGTCGACGGGGTGTCGCTGTCGGTGCACGCCGGCGAGGTCGTCGGGCTCATCGGCCCGAACGGCGCGGGCAAGACGGTGACCTTCAACGTCGTCACCGGCCTGCAGCCCGCCACGCGCGGGCAGGTGCTGCTCGGCGGCCGCGACGTCACGCGCACGCCCGCCCACGAGCGCACCGCGCTGGGCCTGGCCCGCACCTTCCAGGTGGTGCAGCTGTTCGCCGGCATGACCGTGCGCGAGAACCTCATGGTCGCCGCGCACCGGTTCACCCGCGCCGGCGTCGTCACCGACGCGCTGCGGCTGCCCGGTCGCCGGCGCGCGCTGGAGTCCGCCCGCGAGCGGGCCACCGCCGTGCTGGCCTTCCTCGAGCTCTCGCACCTCGCCGACGTCGAGGCGTCCGCGCTGCCGGTCGGCCAGGCCCGGCTGGTCGAGCTGGCCCGCGCGCTGTGCCTCAAGCCGACCGTGCTGCTGCTCGACGAGCCGGCCTCCGGGCTCGACCCTGCCGAGACCGCGGACTTCGTCGCCCTGCTCGCCGAGGTCCGCGCGACCCTGGGGTGCGCCATGCTGCTCGTGGAGCACGACATGGGGGTGGTCATGCCGCTGTGCGACCACGTCGTGGTCATGAACTTCGGCCGGGTGCTCGCCGCCGGCCCGCCCGACGCCGTCCGCAACGACCCCGAGGTCCGCACCGCCTACCTGGGCGTGCCCGCGTGAGCGCCCTGCTGGAGGTGCGCGGCCTGCGGGTCACCTACGGGGGCGTCGTCGCCGTCCGCGACGTGTCGCTGTCGGTCCGGCCCGGCGAGGTGCTGGCCGTCCTCGGGGCCAACGGCGCGGGCAAGACGAGCACCCTGCGCGCGGTCAGCGGCCTCGTCCGGCCCGCCGACGGCGACGTCCTGCTCGACGGCGAGAGCCTGCTCGGCGCGGCGCCCGAGTCGGTGGCCCGCCGCGGCGTCGCCCACGTCCCCGCGGGGCGCGGCATCTTCCCGACCCTGTCGGTGCAGGACAACCTGCGCATGGGCCTGTACGGCGTCGGCCGCGCCGGGCCGGGCGAGCTCGACGACGTCCTGGACTCCTTCCCGGTGCTGCGCGAGCGCCTGGAGCAGCCGGCCGGGACGATGTCGGGCGGCCAGCAGCAGCAGCTGGCCCTCGGCCGGGCCCTGGTGCAGCGGCCGCGGTTGCTGCTCGTCGACGAGATGTCGATGGGGCTGTCGCCGACGGTGGTCGCCGACCTGTTCGCCCTCGTCGCCGACCTGCGCGACCGCGGGCTCGCCGTCGTCATGGTCGAGCAGTTCGTCGGGCAGGCGCTGCGCGTCGCCGACCGGGCGGTGGTGCTCGAGCAGGGCCGCGTCGTCGCCGCGGGCACGCCCGACGAGCTGTCCGCCGACGACCTCGCCGCGGCCTACCTCGGCGGCGGGGAGGAGCCCTCCGTCCGGGTCCGTCCGGCCCCGGCCACGGCTGCCGAGCGCGTCCCGGTCGCCCTGCGCGGCCGCGACGTCCGCCGGCTCGAGGAGCTCGCCGCGGCCCAGGGCATCAGCCCGCGGGAGGCGGCCGCGCGGCTGCTGTCCGAGCAGCTGGAGCGCTCGTGAGGCGCGCCCTGCTCGTCGGCGCGCTGCTGCTGCCGACCGCCCTGGCCGTCGTGCTGGTCCGGCCCGCCGGCGCCCAGACGCAGGTCTACGGCTCCTACGGGCTGACCGGCCTCGCCGCCGGGGTGCGCACCGCCGGCGACGTCGGGGTCTCCGGCGGCCTGGTCACCCTCGACACCGGCTCCGGGCAGGTCGCCGCGCGGCTCGACTCCTCGCCGTCCGCCGGGGTGCTCGCCGCGCCCTACGAGCCGGGCACGCTGAGCCGCACCGTCGCGGGGCAGGTCAACGCCGGGGCCGGCGAGCAGGTCCTCGACGTGCCCGACGCCGAGGCGGCGTTCCCCGGCACGGGCAGCGGCGCGGTCGGGGCGGTCCCGCCGAGCGAGGGCGGCCCCGTCTCGGGCGAGGGCGGCAGTGCGGCCGCCACCGCCGACGCCCGCAGCGCCCGGGGCAGCTCCACCGGCAGCCGGCTCGAGGTCGAGGACGCCCTCGTGGTCGAGGGCTCGACCTCCTCGGTGGCCCTCAGCGTCGACCCCGCCGCCGGCACGACGGGGGCGACCGCCCGGTCCGCCGTCGGCCGGGTCGTCCTCGCCGGGGTGCTCGAGCTGCGCGACGTCGTCGCCGGCGCCGAGCTGACCAGCCGGGGCGACGTCCACACCGCAGCAGCCACCGTCACCGTCGGCGGCGCCGCCGTCGCCGGCCAGCCGGTGGGGCTCACCGACCAGGGCGTGGTCGCGCTGGGCCAGCCGGTCGTGCCGGGCCAGAGCGTCCGCGACCTCACCGACCAGGCGAACGCCGCCCTCACCCAGGCCGGCATCACGGTGCGCACGATCGCGTCGACGACCCGCAAGGACGGCCGCTCCGCAGCCGCCGAGACCGGCGGGATCGTCCTCACGCTCGGCACCCCCGACCTGCCCGGCGGTGTCGCGGGCAACCGGCTCGAGGTCGTCGTCGGCGGGGTGTCGCTGACCGAGAGCGACGAGCGCGCGGCGCCCGCGCCCGCCCCGGTCGCCCCGCCGGTCGCGAGCGCCGTCCCGTCCGCCCCGCCGGCCGCTCTGCCGGGCATCCCGGGCCTGCCCGGCACTCCCGGCACCCCGGGCACCCCCGGCGTCCCTGCCGTTCCCGGCTCCCTCGCCCAGCCGGCCGCCACCGCAGAGGTCCCGCAGGCCGCGCCGTCGGTGCTGGTCGCCGGACGGCGCATCCCGGCCGTCGCCGCCCTGGCCGGGTTCGCCGCCTGGCAGTTCCTGTCGCTGTCGACCGCCACCCTCTACGCCCTCGTCGACCGGCGCCGCCGGCTCGCCCTGCTCGCCCAGGAGGCCGCGTGACCGCCCCCGTCCGCGTCGCCTGCCCCACCTGCGCGGCGCCCTACGCCCCCCGGCTGACCGACGGCCGCTGCCCCGTCTGCGACACCGCCGCGCCGGGCGGCGCCCCGCTGCCGCGCACCCTGCTGCCCGACCCCGACGACCGGCTGCTGGCCATCGTCGGTGTCGCCACCATCGCCAACGTGCTGCTGCTCGGCCTGCTCGCCGTGCTCGTCGTCTCGCTCTGACCGCCCCGCCCCCGAGGAGCCCCTCCGTGCACCTGACCGACCTGCAGACCCCGGCGCTCGTCGTCGACGTCGACGCCCTGCAGCACAACCTCGACACGATGGCGCGGGCGCTGCCGGGCGCCCGGCTGCGGCCGCACGTCAAGGCGCACAAGACCACCGGGCTCGCCCGCCTCCAGCAGCAGGCGGGGCACCCCGGCTTCACCCTGGCCACGATCCGGGAGGTCGAGGGCATGGCCGCGGCCGGGCTCGGCCAGGACCTGATGCTGGCCAACGAGGTGCTGGACGCCCGCCGGCTCGGCGCCGTCGTCGAGTCCGGCGCGCGGGTCACCCTGGCGGTCGACAGCGAGCAGACGGTGCAGGCCGCGGCCGACGGCGGCGTCCGGGAGGTGGTCGTCGACGTCAACGTCGGCCTGCCCCGCTGCGGCTGCTCCCCCGACGACGCCGGCCGGCTCGCCGACCTCGCCCGCAGCAAGGGCCTGCAGGTGCGCGGCGTCATGGGCTACGAGGGCCACCTGATGACCGAACCGGAGGAGACGCGGACCGCCAAGACGCAGGAGTGCATGGAGCTGCTGCTGCGGGCGAGCCGCGACGTCGGCGGCGAGCTGGTCAGCGCCGGCGGCACGGGCAACTACGCGCAGAACACCTGGGCGAACGAGATCCAGGCCGGCAGCTACCTGCTCATGGACACCGCGTACGGCGCGCAGGGGCTGCCGTTCCGGCAGGCGCTGACGGTGCTGGCCCGGGTCATCCACGTCGACGCGCAGGGGTGGGCCGTCGCCGACCTCGGGCTGAAGTCCCTCGGCATGGACCACGGCAACCCGACCGTGCCCGGTGCGGACGTGTGGTTCTGCTCCGACGAGCACACGACGTTCTCCGCGCAGGAGGGCACGACCTTCGCGGTCGGCGACGTCGTGCACGCCCTGCCGGCGCACATCGACCCGACGGTCGCCCTGCACGAGCGGATGCACCTGGTCGACGCCGCGGGCGAGGTCGTCGACGTCCTGGAGGTCGACCTGCGGGGCTGGTGAGCCCTACGCGCCGAGCACGCGGTCCAGGTAGCCGTTCGCGAAGCGGCGCTCGGGGTCGACCTCGTCGCGCAGCGCCGTGAACTCGCCGAAGCGCGGGTAGCGCTGCGCCAGGCGCTCGGCGTCCAGCGTGTGCAGCTTGCCCCAGTGCGGGCGCCCCGCGACCTCGTCGAACAGCGGCTCGACCACCGAGAACCACGGCTCGTACGGCTCGCCCGCGTAGACGTGGACCGCGATGTAGGCGCTGTCGCGGCCGGACGCCGTCGACAGGGGGATGTCGTCGGCGGGGGCGACGCGCACCTCGACCGGGAAGCTCACCCGCAGCCCGTGCTTCTCGGGCAGGGCGCGCAGCTCGGTGAGGACGTCGGGCAGCACCTCGCGCGGCACGGCGTACTCCATCTCGCGGAAGCGCACCCGGCGCGGCGAGGTGAACACGTGCGGGGCGGCGTCGGTGTAGGTGCGCGCGCTGAGCGCCTTGGTGCACACCCGGTTGATGCCGGGCACCAGCGACGGCACCCGCGCCCCGACGGCGCAGGTCAGCTGGAACAGGCCGTTGCTGAGCAGCTCGTCGTCGACCCAGGAGCGGACCGTCGGCAGCGGGGCGGCGGGACCGTCGACGCGGTTGTTGCGCTTGGTCAGGGCGGTGTCGGTGTGCGGGAACCAGTAGAGCTCGAAGTGCTCGTTGTCGGCGACGTGCTGCTCGAAGTCGCGCACGACGTCGTCCAGCGGCATGGGGCGCTCGTCGGCGCGGAGCAGGAAGGCGGGCTCGGCCTGCAGCGTCACGGTGGCGATCACGCCGAGGGCGCCGAGCGAGACGCGGGCGGCGGCGAACAGCTCGGGCCGCTCGGTGCGGCTGCAGGACACGACGCTGCCGTCGGCGAGCACGATCTCGAGGGCGACGACCTGGGTGGCGAGCGCCCCGCTGTCGCGACCGGTGCCGTGGGTGCCGGTGCCGAGGGCGCCCGTGACGGTCTGCACGTCGATGTCGCCCATGTTGGTCAGGCCCAGGCCGTGCCCGGCCAGCAGCCGGTTGAGGTCGTGCAGCACGACGCCGGCCTCGACGGTGACCAGCCCGGTGGCGACGTCGACCGACAGCAGCCGGGTCATCCGGTCGAGCCGCACGAGCACGCCGTCGGTGAGGCCGATGGCGGTGAAGGAGTGGCCCGAGCCGATGGCCTTGACCCGCAGGCCGTCGGCGGCCGCCTGCTTGACCACGCGGGAGAGCTCGTCGACCGACGACGGCCGCTCCACCCGCACCGGGGTCATCTGCTGGTTGCGCGCCCAGTTCCGCCACTCGTCTGCCATGGCGCCGATGCTCGCACGCTCAGCCCGCTCCGGCAGGCACCCTGCGGACGGCCGGCAGCCCGACCAGCGCGACGGCGGCCAGCAGCAGGAACGCGGGGGTCGGCCGGGTCAGCAGCGGAGCGAGGGCGACCGTGACGACGAGGCCGCCCGCGTTCCCGGCGCCCCACAGCACCGCCGCGGCCGTGGCGCCCGCCTCGCCCGACCGCCGCTCGACCAGCTCGAGCACCACGGGCAGCGTCGTCAGCAGGGCCAGTCCGAGCACGGCGAGCAGCACCCCGACGACGACGACCTGGTGCACGACGGACAGCAGCGCGCAGGCCACGACGGTCGCGGTGAGGGCGGCGCCGAGCGCGTGCGGTTGCAGCGCCCGGGACGCGACCAGCGGGGGCAGCAGGGCGGTGCCCGCGACCCCGGCCACCACCATGACCACGAGCAGCACGCCGGCGGCGTCGGCGTCGATGCCGTCGGGCTCGAGCAGCGCCTGCAGCCAGGTGGTCAGCCCGACGAAGACGCCGAAGCCGACGACGACCAGGGCGGTGGTGGCGCGCAGGACCGGGTCCCGCCAGACCTCGCGCACCCCCGCGGGGGCGTCCGCCCCGGGCACCGCCAGCGGGGGGTGCCGCAGCGCCAGGCACAGCCCGAGCGCCCCGACGACGGCGTAGCCCGCCTGCACCGCCAGCAGCAGCCGCAGGTCGTCGCCGAGGGCGAGCCCCGTGCCGAAGGCCAGCAGGAAGCCGCCGAACAGCCCGGCGCTGCCCAGCGCGATGCCCAGCGGCCGGTCCTGCTCGCGCGCGTACGCGGTCGCGACCTTCGCGACGCTGTTGGTGACCAGCGGCTGCGCCGCCGCCACGACCAGCGCCCCCACGAGGGCGGCGGTGAACGTGTCGGTGACCAGCCGGGCCAGGCCCCCGGCGGCGGTGAGCACCGCGCCCGCGACCAGGCTGGCGCGCAGCCCGCGGTCCAGGGCCCGGCCCGCGGGGACGGCGAGCACGACGTACAGCAGCGGGAAGACCGCGGACAGCGCACCGATCGCCCCCTCCGAGACGCCGTAGTGCTCGGCCGACGCCGTCGTGATGGGGGCGAACGTCAGCCAGAGCATCTGGTTGGCGCTCGTGACGAGCACGAAGGCGAGCAGGACGGACCAGCGGGTGCGGGGCACGGCGCAGCCTGGCACCCGCGGCACGTCGGTGCGACCAGCTCCACCCGACCGGCGGGCAGGAGTGGCACGGCCCCGTGTCGAACGTTGCCGCCATGTCTCGTCTGCGTGCCTCCCTCGTCGCCGCCGCACTGCTGTGCGCCGGCCTGCCCGCCGTGGCCTCGGCCGCGCCCCAGGACTGCCTGGAGGAGTCCGACGTCGACCTGGCGCTGTGCGCCGCGGTCGAGGCCGGGACCGCCGCCGGGCAGGTCACCAGCGCGCTGACGCCGGTCCGCGACCAGGCCGCCTCCGCCCTCGACGTCGCCCTCGAGGCGGCCGGCGTGTGCGACCCGACCGACTCGGCGGCCTGCCTGCTGCCGTTCCCGAACGACTCCTACACCGTCGCCGACGCCACGACGGCGACCGGCCGCCGCGTCGCGCTGAGCCCGCTGAGCACGCCGCGCAACGTCGAGGGCAAGCCGATCGACGTCACCGAGCTCAACCGCAACGACGGCTTCTCCCCCGGCACCCCGGTCCTGGCCAGCGTCCCCGGGCTGGACGCGGCGGTGACCGGCATCGCGCCGATCACCGACATGGACGCCTCCCTGGACGAGGACGCGCCCGTGGTCCTGCTCGACGCCGAGACCGGGGAGCGCGCGCCCTACTGGGGCGAGCTCGACGCCAACCCCACCGACGGCCAGCAGCCGCTGCTCATCGTGCGCCCCGCGACCAACCTCACCGAGGCGCACCGCTACGTGGTGGCCCTGCGCGGGATGAAGGACAGCAGCGGCGCGGCGATCGCGTCGGACCCCGACTTCGTCGCCCTGCGCGACGCCGGGACCGCCCCGCTGTTCGGCGACCTGCGCGCCGCCGGGGTCGACGTGGACGACCTCTACCTCGCCTGGGACTTCACGGTCGCCAGCGCCCGCAACACGACCGGCCGCATGCTCCACATCCGCGACGACGCCTTCGCCTCGCTCGACGGCGGCGCCCCGGCCTTCACGGTCGACGAGGTGGTCGCGGCCCCGAACGACACCACGCTGCGGCGCGTCACCGGCACCTTCACCGTGCCGAGCTACCTGCTGCCGCCGGTCAACGGCAAGGACCCGTTCCTCGGCGCCGACCCGGGCCTGCCGGGCACCCGCTTCGCCTACCTCGACGGCGACGAGCTGCCCGACCGCACCGGCGACTTCACCGCCACCTACACCTGCAACGTCCCGAACGCGGCGCTCGCGGAGCCCGCGCGCGGCAGCATCTACGGCCACGGCCTGCTGGGCGGCCAGGGCGAGGTCAACGCCGGCAACGTCGCGAGGATGGCGGCGGAGAACGACGTGCTGTTCTGCGCCACCGACTGGTACGGCATGGCCACCGGCGACGTCCCGAACGTCGCCACGATGCTCCACGACATGAGCTTCTTCCCGACGCTGCCCGACCGGGTGCAGCAGGGCATGCTCGCCCAGCTGTTCCTGGCCCGGCTGCTCAAGGACGACCGCGGCTTCGCCTCCGACCCCGCCTTCCAGGCCGACGGCGGCGCTCCGCTGCTGCGCACCGGCGAGGTCTTCTACGACGGCAACAGCCAGGGCGGGATCATCGGCGGCGCGGTCGTCGCGGTCAGCCAGGACATCACCCGGGGCGTCCTCGGCGTCCCCGGCATGAACTACTCGACGCTGCTCGACCGCTCCACCGACTTCGCCACCTACGAGTCGGTGCTCAACGCCTCCTACCCGAGCGAGCAGGACCGTCAGATCCTGTTCGGCCTGGTCCAGATGCTCTGGGACCGCGCGGAGAACAACGGCTACGCCAGCCACCTGCGCGCCGGCGAGGAGCTGCCCGGCACGCCCGCCCACGCCGTGCTGCTCGAGCCGGGCTACGGCGACCACCAGGTCGCCAACGTCAGCGCCGAGGTCATGGCCCGCACCATCGGCGCCCGGACCAACGAGGGCTGGCTGGCCGACGGCAGGCACTGGGGCGGCGACAAGCCGTTCGGCATCAAGCGGTTCTCCGGCAGCTGGGCCGGCAACGGCCTCGTCTACTGGGACTCGGGCACCGACACCTCGCCGCTGCAGAACACCCCGGCCGTGAACGGCCCGGGCGTCGCGGGCCACGACCCCCACGAGGACCCCCGCGCCACGTTCCTCAACCGGGCGCAGAAGTCGGCGTTCCTGCGGACCGGCGGCGAGGTCGTGGACGTGTGCGGCGGGCTCCCGTGCCTGGGCCGCAACAGCGAGCACCCCGAGCGCGAAGCGCGACAGGGCTGACACGCGGCAGGGCCGGCACCCCGGGGGGATGCCGGCCCTGCCGCAGGTCGGTGCTGCTCGCGCTGGGAGGACGTGCTGGGGGGACGTGCGGGGTCAGCCGACCCGCATCTCCCCCAGCTCGCCCCAGCCGTCCTGCTCGACCTCGGTGCTGACGATCTCGGGCGTGCTGACCAGGTACGGCGGCAGGGTGGACTGCGCCGACCGGAAGTGCTCGGACTGCACGTGCTCGCCGCCGGCCGCGCCGTCGCGGAACGCCTCGGTGAGCAGGTAGACGGTCGGGTCGTCGACGCTGCGCGCCCACTCGAACCACAGGCAGCCCGGCTCGGCGCGGGTGGCCTCGGTGAAGGCCCGGCTGATCTCCACCCAGTCGCCGGCGTGCTCCGGCTTCACCCGGAACTTCGCCGTGATGAAGATCAACGCAGCTCCTTCTTCAGGATCTTGCCGGTCGGGCCCTTGGGCAGGTCGTCGACGATGCGGACCTCGCGCGGGTACTTGTAGGCCGCCAGCCGCTCCTTGGTGAACGCCTGGATCTCCTCCGGCGTCGCCGACGCGCCCGGCTTGAGCGACACGATCGCCACGACCTCCTCGCCCAGCTTGTCGTCGGGCTTGCCGATGACGGCGGCCTCGGCGACGGCGGGGTGCTCGAACAGCACCTCCTCCACCTCGCGCGGGTAGACGTTGTAGCCGCCGCGGATGACGAGGTCCTTCTTGCGGTCGACGATGAACAGGAAGCCGTCGGTGTCCTTGTAGGCGAGGTCACCGGTGTGGAACCAGCCGCCCTTGAAGGCCTCCGCCGTCGCCTCGGGGTTCTTGTAGTACCCCTTCATGATGTTGTGGCCACGGATCAGGATCTCGCCGACGTTCTCCTCGCCGGGCGGCAGCTCCTGGTCCTGCTCGTCGGCCACGCGCACCTCGACGCCCCAGATCGGCTTGCCGATCGAGAGCACCTTGCGCACCTCGGCGTTGACGTTGAACGTCGTGGTGCTGGCGCTCTCGGACAGGCCGTAGCCCTCCAGGACGACGCAGCCGGGGAACTTCTCCTCGAACGCACGGATGACCTCGCCCGGGATGGCCGCGCCGCCGGAGACCCCGACCCGCAGGCTGCTCAGGTCGCGGCCGGTGAGGTCGGTGTTGAGCAGGGCGAAGTACATCGTGGGGACGCCGGAGAAGATCGTGCAGCGGTGCTTCTCGATCGCCTCGATCACCGGGTCCATCTCGAAGCGCGGCACCAGCACCATCGTGCCGCCGTAGCGGACCGTCACGTTCAGCACGCTGGACAGGCCGAAGACGTGGAACAGCGGCAGCACCGCGACGCCGATGTCGTCGTCGCGGAACTCGAACAGCTCGCCGGCCACCGTGCAGTTCATGAACAGCTGGAAGTGGGTGAGCTCGGCGCCCTTGGGCTTGCCGGTCGTGCCGCTGGTGTAGAGCAGCACCGCGGTGTCGTCGCTGGCGAGCGGCACGATCTCGCGGGTGTCGTCGGCGAAGTAGAGCAGGTCGAAGTGCTCGGTGCCCTCGGGCCGCACGTCGTTGCCGGGCATGTTGACCACGTAGGTCGGGACCGGCGTCTCGAGCTGCCCGACGCCCTTGAAGGCCTCCTCGGCGAACAGCTCGAAGGTCACCAGCAGCTTGGCGTCGCTGTTGTCGAGGTGGTAGGCGACCTCGGGGGCGCGCAGCAGCGGGTTGAGCGGCACCATCACCAGGCCGGCCTTGAGGATGCCGAAGTAGGTGAACAGGAACTGGGGCAGGTTCGGCAGCTGCACGGCCACCTTGTCGCCCTGCTGCAGCCCCAGGCCGAGCAGCGCGGAGGCGACACGCCCGCTGATCTCGTCGACCTGCGCGTAGCTGAACGTCAGGTCGTTGACGTGGCACAGCGGCTTGTCGGGGTTCGCGGTCGCGGACTCGCGCAGGATGGTCGCCAGGTTGAAGCTCATGGCGAGAGCCTAGTGAGCCAGGTCACCCGGCCCCTACGGTGGCCCCGTGCAGCTGAGCTTCTCCGGCGAGGTCGTGCCCTGGCGCGGGCCCGCGCCCTACCGGTTCGTCGCGCTGCCGCCCGCGCAGGCCGCGGAGGTCGCCGAGGTGCGCGCGCTGGTCACCTACGGCTGGGGCGCCGTGCCGGTCACCGCCGTCGTCGGGACGACCACGTGGACGACCTCGCTGTTCCCCAAGGACGGCGGCTACCTGCTCCCGGTCAAGGACGCCGTCGCGAAGGCCGAGCAGGTGGAGCTGGGCGACGTCGTCGAGGTCGTGCTGCACCTCGCGCTGCGCGCGCCGCGGTAGGGCTCCCGTGCCCCGGCTGCTCGTCGTCCACCACACCCCGTCGCCCTCGCTGCAGGCGCTGCTCGAGGGCGTCCTGGAGGGTGCCGCGCTGGTCGAGGACGTCGACGTCGTCGTCCGGCCCGCGCTGACCTGCTCGCCGGTCGAGGTGCTGGAGTGCGACGGGCTGCTGCTCGGGACCCCGGCCAACCTCGGGTACATGAGCGGCGCCCTCAAGCACTTCTTCGACACGGCCTACTACCCGTGCCTGACGGCGACCGTCGGCCGGCCGTACGGGCTGTGGGTCCACGGCGGCGACGACGTCGGCGGCGCCGTGCGCTCGGTGGAGCGGGTGGTCACGGGCCTGCGCTGGCGGCAGGCCGCGCCGGTCCTGGAGGTGCGGGGCGGCGTCGACCGGGCGGCTCGCGAGGGCGCCGTCGAGCTGGGCGGGACGCTGGCGGCGACCCTGGCGGGCTGACCGCTCAGTCGTGCGCGCGCACGACGGTCGCCCAGGCAGGCGGCGGCACGTCGGACCGGTCGAGCAGCGCGACGACCACCCGCACCCCGGCGGGCCGCGCGTCCGGCCACGGCGTGCGCCCGTCGGTCAGGACGACGACGAGCTGCGGGCCGCGGCCGCAGGGCCACCGCCGCGTCGAGACCGACGCCGCAGGTCGGTGCCCCCGCCGCCGGTCAGCACGCACCTGCGACGCCGACCGCACCCGCTGGGCCGGGCCCGCCGGCGGTGTCGACGGCCAGGACGGTCACCGCCTCGCGGCGCACCCCGCCGGCCTGCAGGGTGCCGTCGACCTCGGCGAGCGCCTGCCCGAGCAGCGCGTCGTCGACCGAGCCGGAGGTGTCGACGACGACGGCGACGGCGGGGACCGGCCGGCGCAGCGCCGACAGCAGCGACGCCCGGGGTCGAGGCGCCGCGGCGGGAGGGCCGCGAGCGGGTGTGGTCGACGCGTCCCGGCCACCCAGCCGAGGCCGCCCGCGCACGGAGGCGGCCAGCACCTGCCGCCAGTCGACCTTGGGCCGCAGGACGGCGTCGGCCCAGCGCTGCCACCCGCCGGGGACGCGTCCCGCGTGCGGGCCGCGTCCGCGACGTCGCGCGCGGTGGCCGCGCGGACCAGGTCGGCCTGCACCGGCGTGAGCCCGGGCCGGTCGCCGTCCTCCCACGGCCGGGCCGCGCCGTCGGCGCCGCTGCCGCAGTCGGCGGTCCAGCGTGCGGCCGGGCGGGCAGCTCGGCGTAGTACTGCTCGGCCAGCAGGCCGTCGGGCAGCCGCAGCCGGGCCGGCGTCGGCGGCGTGCCGGGCAGCGGCAGGCCCGCCTCGAGCAGGTCGTCGTTGATCTCGGCGTCGCAGGCGGTGTTCCAGGCGCGCTCGCGTCCGCGCACCCCGAGCCGCTCGCCCCGCGCGGCGTGGTCGCGCAGCAGGTGCCACACCTCGTGCACGAGCACGGCCGCGACCTGCGGCACCGTCCACGCCGTCAGGACCGCGGGGTCGACGTACAGCCGCCAGGCCCGGTCGACGGCGAAGGTGCCGAGCCCGGGGGCGGCGCGCAGCTGCAGGCTGTGCAGCGCCACCGCGAGGTAGGGCTGGCCGCGGGTGGCGACCACGCGGGCGGCCTGCAGCACCTCGAGGTCGGCGGGGAGCAGCGCGGTCGTCACGAGACCGCGAGCAGCCCCGCCCGCGTCAGCACCGGCACGAAGGCGCGGATCTCGGGCGGCAGCGCCGTCCCGGCCGGCCGGTGCTGCAGCAGCGTCTGCATGGCCACCGCCCCGACGTCGGCCTTGCCCTGCGCCGCCGCCTGCGCGACGACCCGGACGCCGGCCTGCCAGCGGGCCGGCGTCGGCGCGGACAGCACGGCGGCGACGACGGCGGCCAGCGCCGCGTAGGCCCGGTCACCGCGCTCGGGCAGCACGAAGGCGTCGGGATCGGCGAGCACCTGCTCGGGGTCGGGCAGGTCGAGCTCCTCGAGGAAGGTCAGCAGCTGCAGGGCGGCCGCCTCCCCGACGACGCCGGCGACGACCCGGCGGCGCACCTCGTCCTCGGACCCCGCGGCGTCGCAGACCGCGAGCAGCCGGGCGGCGAGCTCCCAGGTGCGCGGCGTCGGGAAGGCGCGCCCGGCGGCGGCGGGGTCGGACGGCAGGACCGCGACGTCGGACGGGCGGACCCGCAGGTAGGACGACACCTGGGCGAGCGCCTGGCGCAGGAACGGCTCGAGGTCGTCCGGCAGCACCGGGACGACGGGCGCGGGCCAGCCGCCGAGGAACCCGGCGGCGACGACGTCGGCGGGCAGCCGCCAGTCGAGGTGGCAGAAGCGGTTGGCCATGGGCGCGGCGAGCTCCCAGCCGTCGGCCGCGACCGACGGCGGGTTCGCCGCGGCCAGGACGACCGTGGACGCCGGGAGCGGGAGGTCGCCGACGACGCGCTCGCTGCACACCCGCAGCAGCGCCGCCTGGGTCGCGGGCGAGGCGGTGTTGACCTCGTCGAAGAACACGGCCGGCACGACCCCGCGGGCGTCGGCGTCGACCAGGCGCTGCGCCCAGTCGGGCGGCGCCAGCGAGACCCGCCCGCCGTGCACCACGGGCAGGCCGGCGAAGTCGCTCGGCTCGCGGACGCTGGCGAGCACGACCTCGAGGTGCAGCCCGAGCGCGGCGGCGGTGGCCGCGACCACGCTGGTCTTGCCCTCGCCCGGGCCGCCCCACAGCACGGTCGGGACGCCTGCGGCGACGGCGACGCCGAGGGCGCCCAGCGTGGTCTCGTAGGGAGTCATCAGGGGCGCAACGTGCCCGTCACGTCCGACAGTCCCGCGGCTCAGCCGCAGCAGCCGCCCCCGCAGCACCCGCCGCCGCCGCCCGCACCCGCGGGGGCGGGCGCGCCGCTGCCGACCGCCACCGGCGACCAGACCCGGCTGGTGTCGGCGTGGCCGTCCGGGCAGGGCGTGGAGGCCGGCGAGGCGGTCACGCTGCGCTGGACCTCGAACGCGGTCTCGCAGGTGCGGCAGCGGTAGGCGTAGGTCGGCACGGCGACCAGGCTAGCCAGCGCAGCCCGCACCGGGCGGGAAGTGCAGGGGCGGCGCCGCGCGTTGGGGGTGCATGGACCGTCTCGACCCCTCCGGGCTCTACGAGCTCGCCCCCGACGCCGCCGCGGCCCGCGAGCAGCTCGACCGGCCCGTGCTCGTGCAGGCGCTCGACGGCTTCGTCGACGCCGGCAGCGCCACCACCCTGGCCCGCCGGCACCTGCTCGACACGCTGCCCTCGCAGGTCGTCGCCGTCTTCGACCACGACCAGCTGCACGACTACCGGGCCCGCCGCCCCGCGATGCTGTTCGTCGAGGACCACTGGGAGTCCTACGAGGCGCCCCGCCTGGCCCTGCACCTGCTGCACGACGACGCCGGGGTGCCCTTCCTGCTGCTCGCCGGCCCCGAGCCGGACGCCCAGTGGGAGCGCTTCGTGGCCGCGGTCCAGCAGCTCGTCGAGCACTTCGACGTCCGGCTGACCCTCGGGCTGAACGCCATCCCGATGGCGCTGCCGCACACCCGCCCGGTCGGCGTCATCGCGCACAGCAGGGACAAGGAGCTGGTCGCGGGCTACGAGCCGTGGATCGGCACCGTGCAGGTGCCGGCGTCGGCGGGCCACCTGCTGGAGCACCGGCTGGCCGAGGCGGGCCACGCCTCCGCGGGCTTCGCCGCCCACGTGCCGCAGTACGTCGTCGCAGGCCGAGTTCCCGGCGGCGTCGGTGGTGCTGCTGCAGGAGGTCGCCCGCACGGCCGGGCTGGCGCTGCCGCTGGCCGAGCTGGAGGCCGCGGCCACCCGCACCCGCGAGGCCATCGACGAGCAGGTCTCGGGCTCGCCCGAGGTCTCGGCCGTCGTCAGCGCGCTCGAGCAGCAGTACGACGCGTTCGTCGCCGGGCGCGGCAAGAGCCTGCTCGACCCGCCGCTGCACGAGGGCGACCTGCCCAGCGCCGACGAGCTGGGCGCCGAGCTCGAGCGCTTCCTCGCCGAGCGCACCGACCCGTAGGGCGGACAGCACGACGGCCGGCCTCCCGCGGGAGACCGGCCGTCGTCGGTGCGGGTGCTAGACCCGGCCGACGGTGAAGTTGCTCGTCCAGATGGACCGCAGGGTGACGGTCTTGCCGCTGCGCGGGGCGTCGTACATCTGGCCGTTGCCGGCGTAGATGCCGACGTGGCCGGCGACGTCCTGGATGAAGACGAGGTCGCCGGGGCGGGCGTCCGCCTTGCTCACGGGCGTGGCCACGCGCTCCTGGGCCCCGCTGTTGTGCGGGAGCTCCTTGCCGACCTGGCCGAAGACGTAGCGGGTGAAGCCCGAGCAGTCGAAGGCGTCCGGGCCGACGGAGCCGTAGCGGTAGGGCTTGCCGACGTGGGAGGCCGCCTCGCGCAGGACGGCGCTGGCGGAGGTGCTCGCCGGGGCGGTGGTCGCCTCGGGTGCCTCGGAGGCCTCGGCGGCCGCCGCGACGCTCTTGGCGCGGACGGTGCGGGGCTGGCTGACGGCGGGGGTGCGCACCTGGCTGCCGGTGTAGGCGGCGCGCAGCTTCGTCGAGCCGGCGACCTTCAGGGTGCCCTGGCCGACGCCGTCGGGGCCGGTCAGCAGGCGGCCCGCGTAGGTCCAGCCCGTCGCGGTCGACTTCTCCAGCCGGACGTAGCCGTTGCGGACGCCGCGGCCGTCGGCCAGCAGCCGGATGCCCACGGGGACGGCGGTGCGGCGGCTCGTGCCGGTGGTGAAGCGCAGCGAGGTGCTGGCCTTGCGGGCAGCCGGCTTGGGGGCCACCGCACCTACCGAGTAGGGCGACGGCGCGGGCTGGGCTGCCACCGGGGCCTCGACCGCGGGAGCAGCGGCCGGAGCCTCCGCAGCCGGGGCGGCGGTCGTGGCCGTCTGCGTGGCGCTCCCCGCGGCCGGCACGACGTCGTCGGCGAGGGCGGGAGAGCCGCCGAGCGGCAGGACCGCGACAGCGAGGCCGGCGGCGAGCACGGCGCGGGTCTCGAGACCGAGGGGCTCACGGGGGGCGGCGTGCTTGGGGACGTACGAGCAGGGCAGGACGGAGCGCACGGGTGGGACACCTCTCGCACGCCTGCGGAGTGAGCTGTCGGGCTCGGGCGGAGTGGTCTGCCCGGCGCGCAGGAGCGCGCTTCGCCCCGAGGAGCACCGGCAGCGGCCCCTGGCAGGGGTCGTCACCGAGACTCCGAGGAACCTGGGTCCCCCGCTCCCGCCCTGGAGCTCGATCGGGCGCCGTGCTGACCGGGGGCGGGACTCGGCGTTCCGGTCTGGCGCTGTGTCACGACTCTGTCATGGAGCAGGGCCGCCTGTCCCGCGAGTCGGGGAGCGCGTCGTGAGTGGGGAGTGTCACACCGCGAGAACCCTCCAGGGGTGGCGGAACACGGTCGAGGCCCCGATGCTTGTAGGGCACAAGCAACGACCCGGACCCCAGGCAGGAGCCGCATGACCGCGCCCCCAGCACCCACCGAGGCGCTCGCCACCCAGCTCGTCGGGCTCGTGCGCGGGCTGCGCGAGCTGGGCGCCGCGCTCCCGAGCGTCGACGGCCACCGCCTGGACGCCGGGGCGGCCGCCGTCCTCGCGCACGTCGGCGACGCCGGGCCGCTGCGCCTGTCGGCCCTCGCCGAGCGGCTGTGCCTGGACGTCTCCACGGTCAGCCGCCAGGTCCCGGCGCTGGAGCGCGCCGGCTGGCTCGTCCGCGAGCCCGACCCCTGCGACCGGCGCGCCACCCTGCTGCGGCTGTCCGCGCGCGGCCAGGAGGCCCTCGCCCGGCGCCGCCGGTCGCACGCCCGGCTGCTCGCCGAGGCGCTGCCCGGCTGGGACGACGACGAGCTGCGCGCCCTGGCCGCCTCGCTCGCCCGCCTGAACACCGACCTGACCACCCACCGCACGGCCTCCGTCGCCCCCGCGCGACCGGCCCCCGTCCACCAGGAGGCCTCGTGACCGCGACCGCCGAACGTCCCCCCGCCCCCGCCGCCGCGCAGGGGCAGCTGAGCCACCGCGAGATCCTCGTCGTCCTGTCGGGCCTGCTGCTCGGCATGTTCCTGGCCTCGCTGGACCAGACGATCGTCTCGACCGCGATGCGCACCATCGCCGACGAGCTCAACGGCCAGACCGCCCAGGCCTGGGTGACGACCGCCTACCTGATCACCTCGACGATCTCGACGCCCCTGTACGGGAAGCTGTCGGACTCCTACGGGCGCAAGCCGTTCTACGTCTTCGCCATCGTCGTGTTCCTCGTCGGCTCGCTGCTGTGCGGCACCGCCACCGACATCTACCAGCTCGCGGCGTACCGGGCCGTGCAGGGCATCGGCGCCGGCGGACTCATGTCGCTGGCCTTCGCCATCGTCGGCGACCTCGTCAGCCCGCGTGAGCGCGGCCGCTACCAGGCCTACTTCATGAGCGTCTTCGGCACCTCCAGCGTCCTGGGCCCCGTGCTCGGCGGCGCGCTCGCCGGGCAGGACACCCTGCTGGGCACCGACGGCTGGCGCTGGATCTTCTACGTCAACGTCCCGATCGGGCTGGCCGCGCTCGTCGTGGTCAGCAAGAAGCTCACGCTGCCGCGCCGCCGCTCGCCGCACCCCATCGACTTCTTCGGCGCCGTCCTGCTGACCACCGCCGTCGTCCCGGTCCTGCTGCTGGCCGAGAAGGGCCGCGAGTGGGGCTGGGCGTCCGGGCTCAGCCTCGGGATGGTCGCCCTGTCGGTCGTGTCGCTGGCGCTGTTCGTCCCGTGGCAGGCCCGCATGCGGGAGGCGGCGATCCTGCCGCTGCGCATGTTCCGCAACACCGTCTTCACGGTCAGCAGCGGCACCGCGATGCTCGTCGGTGCCGGCATGTTCGGCGCGCTCGTCGGGCCTGCCGCTCTACCTGCAGATCGTCAAGGGGCAGTCGCCGACCGAGGCCGGCCTCACGCTGATCCCGCTCATGGTCGGGATCATGGCCATGTCCGCCGTCACCGGCCGGGTCATGATGCGGACCGGCCGCTACAAGGTCTTCCCGATCATCGGGACCGCGGTGATGTTCACCGCCAGCATGCTGTTCTCCACGCTCGACGCCGACTCCCCGTGTGGCACGCCATGGTCTTCATGGTGGTCATGGGCGCCGGCCTGGGCCTGTCGATGCAGACCCTGGTGCTCAGCGTGCAGAACGCCCTGCCGCCGCCCGACATGGGCGTCGCGACCAGCTCGGTGACCTTCTTCCGCTCCATCGGCGGCACCTTCGGCGCGGCCGTCGTCGCTGGCCCTGCTGTTCAGCTCGGTCATCGGCAACATCCAGGAGCGCGCCCGGGAGGCCGGGCTGCCGCAGGCGGTGATCGACCGGTTCGGGGAGTCCGCCGCGCATCGACGACACCTCGATCATCGCGACGCTGCCGCCGGTGGTCGCGCCGGGTCGTCCTGCAGGGCTTCGCCGACTCCATGTCGCACACCTTCTTCGTCGATGAGCCTGCTGCTGATCCCGGCGTTCGTCCTCAGCCTGTTCATCAAGGAGGTCCCGCTGCGGACCACCGCCGGGCCGGCGCCCACGCCCAAGGACGCCGACGCCGAGGACGCCCTGTCGGCCGCCCGCGCCGAGAGCGCCGTCCTGTAGGCGGCACGCCGCAGCGAGGCGGGCAGGGACGCTCCGGCGTCCTGCCCGTCGGCGCGAGTGAGGGGGATCACGCCGGTGCGGCCGGGGATGTTGCGCCCTCACAGGGCACCCTGGCTGCATGACGTCGCCCAGCCTGGCCAACCCCCGCCGCAGCACCCTGAGCTCGCCTCGCCAAGGGCAGCGAGCTCGCCACCTGCGAGGTCGCCGGCTGCCGCAACGTCGCCGTGCTCGTGCAGGGCACCGACGGCGACCGCGCCCTGGTCTGCCGCACGCACCACTCCCGGTAGCCGCCCGCTCCGCCATGCTGTCCCCGTGACGACGCCGGTGGTGACGAGCGCCGGGCTGCTGCTCTGGCGCCTGCGCGCCGGGACCCCCGAGGTGCTGCTCGCGCCACCCCGGCGGCCCGTTCTACGCGCGCAAGGACGACGGGGTCTGGACCGTCCCCAAGGGCGAGCACCCTCCGGAGGAGGACCCGCTCGACGCCGCCGACCGCGAGTTCGCCGAGGAGCTCGGCCTGCCGGCTCCCCGCGGCGAGCGCGTGCCGCTGGGCTCGGTCGCCTACCGGGGCCGCCGCAAGACCGTGACGGTCTGGGCCTGCAGGCCGACCCCGACCTGACCGGCTTCGCCCCCGGCACGTTCGAGCTCGAGTGGCCCCCGCGCTCGGGCCGCACCCAGGCCTTCCCGGAGGTCGACCGGGTGCTGGTTCGACCTGCCGCAGGCCGCCGTCAAGCTCCAGCCGTCGCTGCTGCCCTTCCTCGACCGGCTGCCGCTCCTGCCGCCGCCGGCCAGCTCCGGCGTGACCGTGCCGCTCGAGGGCTTCCACGCCGTCAAGCACGCCCTGCGGTTCGCCCCGTCGCTCGTCACCTCCGTCGTCGTCACCTCCCCCGACGACGCCGCCCGGCTCTGCGCCGAGCTCGCCCCCGACGTCGCCGACGCCCTGCTCGTCCCGGGCCGTCGTCGGGGAGGTCGGCCACCCCACCGGCGTCACCGGCAGGGCCACCCGTCCGGCCGAGGACCGCTCGGTCCTGCGCGCCCGGACCGCCCCGCTGGTGCTGCTCGACGACCCGCGGCACCCCGGCAACGCCGGCGCCGTCGTCCGGGTGGCCGCAGCCGGGGGCGCCAGCGGCGTCGCCCTGACCGGTGCGCTCGACCCGTGGGCGCCCGCGTGCGTGCGCGGCAGCGCCGGGCTGCACCTGGCCCTGCCCGTGCTCGCCGTCGCGCCCGACGACGTCGCCGGCCCGCTGTTCGTGCTCGACGCCGACGGCGACGACCTGCGCGGCGTCGCCCTGCCCGACGACGCCGTCCTCGTCGTCGGCAGCGAGCGGGCCGGCGTCGGGCCGGTACTGCGGGCCCGCGCCGACGCCGTCGTCGCCCTGCCCATGCGGCCGGGCGTCAGCAGCCTGAACCTCGCGACGGCGACGGCGGCTGTCCTCTACCGCTGGCGGCTGCTACAACCTGTCCGACAGTTCGAGTGACGAAGGAGTGCGGCATGAGCGACGTGGCAGCGGCCCTGGAGAGCCTGCGGGCGCGCGATCGGCGAGACGAGCGGCCCGGGCGAGTGGCTCGCAGGTCGACCAGGAGCGGGTGAACCAGTTCGCCGACGCGACCGGCGACCACCAGTGGATCCACGTCGACGTCGAGCGGGCCAAGGCCGGCCCCTTCGGCGGGCCGATCGCCCACGGGTACCTGTCGCTGTCGCTGCTGCCGAAGCTGGCGTCCGGCCTCGGCGCCCGCCGCGGCACCGGCACCGCTTCAAGGGCGGCATCAACTACGGCAGCAACAAGGTCCGCTTCCCGCAGCCGCTGCCCGTCGGCACCCGCGTCCGGGCCACCTCCACGCTCGTCGACGCCGTCGAGCACCCCATGGGGATCATGACCACGAGCAAGGTCGTCGTCGAGGGCGAGGGGCTGGCCAAGCCGGTCTGCGTCGCCGAGACGGTGTCACTGCTGTTCGTCTGACGCCCCTGCGCGCAGCTCCTCGGCGGTCGCGGCGTCGGCCGGGAAGAACTGCTCGACGGTGAGCTCGGCCAGGGTGACGTCGGCGGCGGTGCCGAAGGTGGCCGCCGTGGTGAAGAACGACAGCACCCCGCGCGGCGTGTCGAGCCGCAGCGGCAGGACGACGCCGGGGTGCTCGGCCCACGGCTCCACCGCGCTGACGCCCGGGTAGCCGGCCAGCTCGTCGTGCAGCGCCAGCAGCACCGGGTCGCCGGTCAGGCCGGCCTGCCGGCGCAGCCGGCCCGAGCACGTGCCCGCTGAACACCTCGAGGTCGAGCAGGCGCGGCGCCAGCCCGTCGGGGTGCAGGCTGAGGCGCAGCACGTTCGGCAGCAGCGCCGGGTCGACGCCCTCGAGCAGCAGGCCGGCGCCGTCGTTGGCCAGCACGAGGTCCCAGTGCCGGTCGACGACGAGCGCCGGGAACGGCTCGGCGTGCCCGCAGCACCAGGTCCAGCGCCTGGCGCACCGGCGCCATCGCCGGGGCGTCCAGGCCGCTCTCGGCGTAGACCGGCGCGTAGCCGGCGGCGGCCAGCAGGTCGTTGCGGGCGCGCAGCGGCACGTCGAGGTGCTCGGCGAGGTGCAGCACGAACGGCCGGCTCGGGTGCGCCCGGCCGGTCTCCACGCAGGACAGGTGCCGCGTGCTGACCTCGGCCAGGCAGGCGAGGTCGAGCTGGCTGAGCCGGCGGTGGGTGCGCCACCAGCGCAGCAGGTCGCCCACGCCGGAGCGGGCGCAGGGCGCAGTCGGTCGTGGGGCGGCGGTCGCGGGGCGACGCTCGGGCCGGGCGCTGCACGGGTCGCCATGGGGCGCAGGTCGGTCGCGGTCATGCCGCGGACGCTAGGGCCGGCACCGCACCGCGGCCATGACCTGCGGGGTCATCGACGCCGTGCGCCGCTCCCGGGTCTGCTGGGCGCCGTCCGCACCGCACCGACCTCCCGAAGGAGCACGCCATGACCGCCACCCTCTCCCGCCCCCGCCCGCCGACCTCGACCCCCGCCGGCGGCGACGCCGCGGCTGCAGCGGCTGCTGCGCTGCGCGACGCCGTCGCCACCGGCGCCGCCGGCCTGGTCGCCCTGCTCGCCGCCGACGTCGACCTGGGGCGACGTCCCCGCGCTGCTGCCCCGCGCCGTCGGGGCCGTCCTGCTGGTCGTCGCCGCGGACCTGCTGTCGCGTCCCGCTGGAGCGGCCGCCGGCTGCGGCTGGCCACCACCGTCTGCGCCGAGCTGGCGCTCGCCTGGGTCGTCGCGACCGGCGTCGTCCTGGCCGTCCACGACCTGCCGGTCGCCGGCGTCGAGGTGCTCGGCGCCGTCGGGCTGGTCACGCTCGGCTTCGGGGTGACCGAGCTGCGGGCGCTGCGGCGGCGCTGAGGCCTGCTGCCGGGGCGGCGGCCGGGCCGCCTCTGCGGCGGTCGCCTGCTGAGCCGGCCGGCCTCGGGGCCCGCCTCCGCCGGGCGCGCCAGCTGCCGGGTCCGCCGCCTACGCTGGGGAGGCGATGACGACGGCCCCTCCCCCTCCGGGCGACGACCGGGGACCCGCGGGCCGCGCGCCGATCGGTGACCTGCGCACGTCGGTCGCCGACATCCTCGGTCCGGGCCGGCAGCTGCCGCCGGTGGACGACGCCGGACGCGCCGCCGCGGCGGTCGGCACCGGGCCGGGGCGCGCGGGGCGGCCGTCCGAGGCCGGCGGACGCCGCGCCGGACCCGCCCAGGGTGGCGGCCGCCCCCGGAGCGGCGGCCGACCGCCGACGCCGGCCGGTCCGCGACACCGACCGACCCAGGACGCCGGTCCGGACCCGCGACGACGACCGTGGCCACGAGCGCCGGGCGGCCGCGCTCCTCGACGGCCAGGCCCGCCGTCGCCGTCGACGGCCCGCCGCCCAGCAGCGGCGACCTGCGGGCCCGCCTCGCCCGCACCACCCTGCGCGACGAGCACCGGCTGCAGCGGCGGCTCGACAGCGCCCGCAAGAGCCGCGACCCCGGCAGCGCAGGCCGCTGCGCGGCCGCTCGCCGACGAGGTCGCCCAGGCCGAGGCGCGGCTCGCCGCCCGGGCCGCCGCGGTGCCGCGGATCACCTACCCCGACCTGCCGGTCAGCGCCCGCCGCGACGACATCCTCGCCGCCGTCCGCGACTCCCAGGTCGTCGTGCTCGCCGGCGAGACCGGCTCGGGCAAGACGACGCAGCTGCCCAAGATCGCCCTCGAGCTCGGCCGCGGCGTGCGCGGGCTCATCGGCCACACCCAGCCGCGGCGGCTCGCGGCGCGCACGGTCGCCGAGCGCATCGCCGAGGAGCTCGGCGAGCCCGCTCGGGCAGACCGTCGGCTACAAGGTCCGCTTCACCGACACCAGCAGCGACCGCACGCTGGTCCGGCTGATGACCGACGGCATCCTGCTGGCCGAGGTGCAGCGCGACCGGATGCTGCGCGCCTACGACACGATCATCGTCGACGAGGCCCACGAGCGGTCGCTCAACATCGACTTCCTGCTCGGCTACCTCGCGCAGCTGCTCCCCCGGCGCCCCGACCTCAAGCTCGATCATCACCTCGGCGACCATCGAGACCGAGCGGTTCAGCCGGCACTTCGGCGGCGCGCCCGTCATCGAGGTGACCGGCCGCACCTACCCCGTCGAGGTCCGCTACCGGCCGCTCGTCGAGGAGGCCGACGCAGGAGGACGAGGACGACGAGCCCGCGGCGCGCGTCGCCCGCGACCCCGTGCAGGCGATCTGCGACGCCGTCGACGAGCTGCAGCAGGCGGGCGACGGCGACGTGCTGGT
Organism: uncultured Actinomycetota bacterium; assembly: GCA_963815615.1. Lineage (GTDB taxonomy): Bacteria > Actinomycetota > Actinomycetes > Mycobacteriales > SCTD01 > RYN-122. The sequence goes on from CAWFHF010000001.1 coordinate 676,035, forward strand.
GTTCCTGTCCGGCGAGCGGGAGATCCGCGACACCGCCGACGCCCTGCAGCGCACCGTCCGGCCCGGGCACCGAGGTCGTCCCGCTCTACGCCCGGCTCTCCGCCGCCGAGCAGCACCGGGTGTTCGAGGCGCACAGCGGAGCGCCGGGTCGTGCTCGCCACCAACGTCGCCGAGACGTCGCTGACCGTGCCCGGCATCCGCTACGTCGTCGACCCCGGGCACGGCGCGCATCAGCCGCTACTCGCTGCGCACGAAGGTGCAGCGGCTGCCGATCGAGCCGGTGTCGCAGGCGTCGGCGAACCAGCGCAAGGGCCGCTGCGGCCGCGTCGCCGACGGCATCTGCATCCGGCTGTACTCCGAGGAGGACTTCGAGAGCCGCCCGGCGTTCACCGACCCGGAGATCCTGCGCACCAACCTGGCCAGCGTCGATCCTGCAGATGGCCGCGCTCGGGCTCGGCGAGGTCGCGGACTTCCCCTTCGTCGACCCGCCCGACCGCCGGCAGGTCAAGGACGGCGTCGACCTGCTGCACGAGCTCGGCGCGCTCGACCCGGCCGAGCCCGACCCGCGACGCCGGCTGACCCCGCTCGGCCGGCGGCTCGCCCAGCTGCCCGTCGACCCGCGGCTCGGCCGGATGGTGCTGGAGGCCGAGAAGAACGGCTGCGTCCGCGAGGTCCTGGTCATCGCCGCCGCGCTGTCGATCCAGGACCCGCGCGAGCGGCCGGTCGACAAGCAGGCGCAGGCCCAGCAGATGCACGCCCGCTTCAAGGACGAGACCTCCGACTTCGCCTCCTACGTCGCCCTGTGGGACCACCTGTCCGAGCAGCGCTCGGAGCTGTCGGGCAACCAGTTCCGGCGGATGTGCAAGGCCGAGTTCCTGCACTACCTGCGGGTGCGGGAGTGGCAGGACCTGCACGGCCAGCTCTCCCGCGTCGTCCGCGACATGGGCATCGAGCCGAACGACCAGCCGGCCCGGACACGACGCGGCTGCACCAGTCGCTGCTGGCCGGGCTGCTGTCCCACATCGGGCTCAAGGACGAGGCCAAGAACGAGTACCTCGGGCGCGCGCTCGGCGCGGTTCGCCGTCTTCCCGGGCTCGGCGCTCGCCCGCAAGCCGCCGCGGTGGGTCGTGGCCGCCGAGCTGGTCGAGACCGTCGCGGCTGTGGGGCCGGACCGTCGCGCGGATCGACCCCGAGTGGGTCGAGCCGCTCGCCGAGCACCTGGTGAAGCGCTCCTACAGCGAGCCGCACTGGGAGAAGCGGGCCGCCGCGGTGCATGGCCTACGAGAAGGTGACCCTGTACGGCGTCCCGATCGTGGCGAAGCGGGCCGGTCAACTACGGCCGCATCGACCCCGAGGTCGCCCGCGACCTGTTCCTGCGCCACGCCCTGGTGCGAGGGCGACGTGGGACACCCACCACGCCTTCTTCGCCGCGCAACCGCGAGCTGCTGGCCGAGGTCGAGGAGCTCGGCGAGCGGGCCCGGCGCACCGACGTCGTCGTCGACGACGAGACGCTCTACGACTTCTACGACGCCCGCGTCCCCGCCGACGTCGTCTCCGGCCGGCACTTCGACAGCTGGTGGAAGCAGACCCGCCGGACCTCCCCCGACCTGCTGACCTTCGACCTCGACCTGCTGACCGCCCGGCCGGTCGAGCGCGCCGACTACCCGGACGCCTTCGTGCAGGGGCCGGTCCGGCTGCCGCTGGACTACCGCTTCGAGCCGGGCGCCCCCGCCGACGGCGTCACCGTCGAGGTGCCGCTGGCGTCGCTGAACCAGGTCGACCCGACGGCGCCCGAGTGGCAGGTGCCGGGGCTGCGCGAGGAGCTCGTCGTCGCGCTCATCAAGAGCCTGCCGAAGAACCTGCGGGTGCAGGTCGTGCCGGCGCCGAACTTCGCGAAGGCGTTCCTCGCCGACGCGCAGCCCTACGTGCAGCCGATCCGGGAGGCGCTGGCCGCCGACCTGCGCCGGCGCACCGGGGTGCTGATCGGGCCGGACGACTGGGACCTGGCCAAGGTGCCGGCGCACCTGCGCCCGACCTACCGGGTGGTCGACGCCGACGGCCGGCAGGTGGCGCAGGGCCAGGACCTCGCCGACCTGCGCCGCCGGCTCGCCCCGCGGCTGACGCGCGACGCTGTCGCAGGCGGCCGGCGTCGCTGGAGCGGTCCGACCTGCGCAGCTGGGACGTCGGCACGCTGCCGCGCACCTTCGAGGGCGGGCCGGTCCGCGGCTACCCGGCGCTGGTCGACGAGGGCGCCTCCGTCGGCGTCAAGGTGCTGCCCGACGCCGCCGCGCAGGACGCGGTCGCACCGTGCCGGCACCCGACGGCTGCTGCTGCTCACCGTGCCGGGGCAGGCCAAGGCCGTCGCCGGCCGGCTCGACCAACGCCGCAGAAGCTGGCGCTGGCCCGCAACCCGCACGGCAGCGTGCCCGCCCTGCTGGACGACTGCTCCGCCTGCGCCGTCGACGCACTGCTCACCTCCGGCGGCGGGCCGGTGTGGGACGAGGCGGCGTTCGCGGCGCTGCGCGACCACGTGCGGGCCGGACTGCACGACACGCTGCTCGAGGTCGTCACCGTCACCGAGCGGGTCCTCGCCGCGGCCGCCGAGGTCGAGGCGGCGCTGGCCGAGCTGCGCGGGCAGGCTGCCCTGGAGCCGGCGCTCGACGACGTCCGCGCGCAGCTGGTCGGCGCTCGTCGCACCCCGGCTTCGTCACCGAGACCGGGCTGCGGCGGCTGCCCGGACCTGCGGCGCTACCTCACGGCCGTGCGTCCGCCGGCTGGAGAAGCTGCCGCAGGACCCGCACCGCGACCGCCTGCGGATGCTCGAGGTGCAGCAGCTCGAGCAGGACCGGCAGCGGGCTGCTCGCGGCGCTGCCGCCCGAGCGCCGGACCGGGCCGGACGTCGACGCCGTCCGCTGGATGATCGAGGAGCTGCGGGTCCAGCACTTCGGCCAGGGGCTGCGCACGGCGCACCCGGTGAGCGAGACGCGGATCCTGCGCGCGCTGGACGCCCTGCTGGCGTAGCCCGCGACCCGGCCGGCTGCTCCTAGGCTCCCGCAGCGTGGACGAGGCCGTGCTGACGACCGGGGGCAAGGACCCCGGGCTCGAGGAGCTGCTCAGTGCGGGGCTGGACACGCACAACCTCGCGGCGTCCGGGGTCGCGGCGCAGCAGGAGTTCACCGTCAAGGTGGAGGACGGCTCCGGCCTCGTGGCGGGCCTGTCGGCCTGGTCGTGGGGGCCGGTGGCGGGGCTCGCGATGGTGTGGGTGCGCGCGGACAGCCGGCGCAGCGGCTGGGGCGGGCGGCTGCTCGCCGCGGCCGAGCAGGAGGCGCGGCGCCGGGGCTGCACGCGAGTGTTCGTCTCCTCCTTCACCTTCCAGGCGCCCGCGTTCTACGAGCGCCACGGCTACACGGAGGTGGCCCGGGTGAGCGAGTACCCGGTCGACGGTGCCGCCGACGTCTACCTGGTCAAGCAAGCTCGACCCCGGCGCCCCTTGAGCCGGAGCGTCAGTCCTTCAGCGGGTCGTGGCCCCAGTTCATGAGGCTGTAGCGCCAGCGGCTGGTCTCGATCTCCTCCTTGGACGGCTTCTGCGCCAGGTGCCGGTGGACGTAGGACACGACCCGGCCCATCTGGTCGCGGTCGTCGTCGGTGAGCTCGTCCTTCTTCTTGCGCAGGATCTCCACGATCATCCGTCCGGACTCGTGGCCGGTGGACTCGCGCCCCGGCGTCGTCCTTCTGGCCGACGCTCTTGCTACTCGTCGGTCTGCAGCCAGTCCTCGAGCTGCTTGGCGGTCATGTTCACCGCATCGCGGAAGTCGGCGTCCGGGTGTCGTCGCTCATGCAGCCCCGCTACCCCCCTGCAGCTCGAGCACCCGCACCCGCTTGACCTCCACGCCCTCGAGCTCGCGGGTCGTCGGCACGTCGTGCTCGGCGAGCAGGCACGAGGCCGGACTGCGGCAGGTAGTGCCGGACGGGGTCGCCCAGCAGCACCCGGCTGCCCGCGCTCCGCGCCGCCTGCAGCCAGGGCAGCACCCGGGCGCTCATGGCCGCGTCGTAGAAGACGTCCCCGGCCAGGACGACGTCGACGGCCGGGGGCGGCGCGTCGAGCAGGTCGCTGCCGTCGAAGTCGACGTGCAGGTCCGTTGGCCTCGGCGTTGAGCCGGACGGCGGCCGCGCAGAGCGGGTCGACGTCGACGGCGGTGACCTGCCGGGCACCGGCCCGCGCCGCCGCGAGCGCGACCAGGCCCGAGCCGGTGGCGAGGTCCAGCACGGTGAGCCCCTGGACGGTCTCGGGAGGTCGAGCACGTGGCGCGCCAGCGCCTGGCCGCCGAGCCAGGCGAAGGCCCAGAACGGCGGAGGCAGCTCGCCGGCGTCGAGCTCGCGCTGCAGGTCCTCCCACAGCGGGTCCATGTCGTCGGCGAGGTGCAGGACCAGCTCGGGCACGGCCGGGGGCCGCTGCAGGCGGGTGCGCGACGCGGACCAGGGCGAGTCCGCTGCCGCGTCGCGCGGACCGGGCGGGTGGAGGGCGGCGGCACGTCGTCATGGTCGCCTGCGCGGGAGGCCCGGCACGGATGCGGGTAGGACAGCGGTGGACGAGGGCCACGGGCTCGACGGCGCACGAGGGAGGACACCTGATGGGGATGCTCAGCGGACTGGTCAAGGCGGGCGTGGCGAAGAAGGTGCTGGAGGAGGCGTCCAAGCCGCAGAACCAGGAGAAGGCCAAGTCGCTGCTGCGCCAGGTGACCAGCAAGCGCAAGAAGCGCTGAGGCGCGACCGGGGCGGAGGGCCGGCGTGCGACGCTCCGCCCCGTCCGTGTCCCGAGCAGCCCTGGACCGCCACGGAGGACCGTCGTGAAGGTGACCCGCTACGGCCACTCCTGCCTGCTGGTCGAGGACGGCGCCGCCCGGCTGCTGCTGGACCCCGGCAGTCTTCTCCTTCGGCTTCCGCGACCTGCGGGGCCTCACCGGCGTTCTCGATCACGCACGCTCACGCCGACCACCTCGATCCGGTCGCGCTGCGCGGCCTGCTCGAGGACAACCCCGACGCCGTCCTGCACCTCGACGAGGGGTCGCGCCGGGAGGTCGGCGACCTGCCCCACGTCGTCGTGCGGGACGGCGACCGGCTCGACCTGGGCACCCGGGTGGACGTGCTCGGCAGCGCCCACGCCGTCGATCCACCCCGAGCTGCCGCCGGTGCCCGAACGTCGGGTACCTGCTCGGCGAGCGGTTCTTCACCCCCGGCGACGCCCTCACCGTGCCGGAGGCCGACGTCGAACTGCTCGGGCCTGCCGATCGCGGCGCCGTGGCTGAAGGCCAGCGAGGCGGTGGAGCTGCTGCGCGCCGTCGCGCCGCGGACGGCGTTCCCGGTGCACGACGCCGTCCTGGCGCAGCCCGAGGTCTGGTACCGGCTGTTCGCCGGCCTGGCACCCGACGGCACGACGTTCCAGCGGGTCGGCCCACCTCGTCGGTCTGACGCCGTCGGTCTGCGCCGACAGTCCCGTTCACAGCGGCGCGCCGCCGGCTCACGCGGCGCGGAGCTCGCGAGGGCCGGACCTGCCCGTCGAGGGCCTGCTGCAGCAGCAGCGCGAGCCCGTGCGCCGGTTCGGTGGCGAGGGCCCGCTCCAGCGCGAGCTGGGCGACGGCGCCGTCCCCGCGCTGGTAGGCCACCCACGCGAGGCAGGCGCAGGCGGCGGCGTCGTAGGGCGGCGGGGTGCGTGCGGGCGAGGTCGAGCAGCAGGGAGTACAGCTGCTCCTCCCGCCGCAGCGCCCAGGTCAGCACCTCGTCGCGGACCATGACGTCCTGCAGGGCGAGGGCGAGCTGCGCGTGCCGCCTGCCCGTGCTGCAGTGCCGCGGCGGAGGGCGGAAGGCGCCGGGCGCGGACCGGCCGCCCGCCCCTGCTCCGCCACCTCGCGCTCCAGGGCGGTGACAGCGGCGTCGAGCGCGGCGAGCCGCTCCGAGTGTGGCCCGCGGTGCGCGCAGGCTGTCGACCAGGGCCGCGCGGTCGGCCAGCACGGCCCTGCCCTGCAGCGCCGCCTCGGCCCGGACGAGGGTCAGCGCGGGAGTCTGCTCCGGCAGGGGTAGCCCGCCGGGCGGGCAGCACCGGCGTGTCGGTGCAGCGGTAGGAGCGCCAGCGCCCGTCCCGGACCAGCACGAGGTCGAGCAGCTCGACCGGGAGTGCTTCGAGCCGTCGCAGCAGGCGGCGACGCGGAGCGCGGACCGGCCTCGTCGTGCAGACGGCGACCGCCCAGGCGCGCTCCGCGCCGGCGAGCCCGCAGCCGGCGGACCAGGTCGGCGACGAGCGGCCGGCTCCTCCGTGCCGGGCCCGGGAGGTCGCAGCGGACGACGAGGCCGACCCGCAGCCGTCCAGGCAGACCAGGACCAGGGACTCGTGCGGCACGAAGCCGACCAGGACGGGCAGCGCGGCAGCCAGCTCCCCGGGTCCGGACAGGCGGACGGCAGGGGCAGGGCGGGACGGGCGGAGGCGGACACGGGGACGACGGTGCTCCGTCGCCCGCCCGCCGAGGAGCTGCCGAATCAGGGTCTGTGGACGACCGGGCCGAGATGTGGACGGCGCGCGCTGCCCTGTCCGAGCCTGACCGCGACGGCCTCGCGGCCATGGACACCGACCCCGACGTGCTGGCGACGCGCTGCACGCCACGTGACTGCCGCGCTGCTCGGCCTGCCCCCGACGGCCGCTGGAGCTGCTCGCCCGGCACGGTCACGCTCACCCTCGCGTGGCCGCTGCCGGACCGGCTCCTCCTGCACGGGCCCGCCGGGTCCGCACGGCCCCGCCTGGAGCGCGGCGGCGCCAGGCCCGCTGCGCACGCTGCTGCGGGACGGGCGGCGCGGCGAGGTCGGCGGCCGCTGCTGGCGGCGGCGTGCTGTGCGAGTCTACGGCTGCGTCCGTGGGTGGAGCTCTGGCGGCCCTGCGTCCCCGGCCCGCTCCGGCAGCCGCGGCTCACCGCGCAGGAGCCGCTGTGGTGACCGGCGGCGAGGGGCCGGACCGCCGCGTCCGCGAAGAATGGGGCGGTGAGCACCCCCGAGCAGCACCGGCCGCCCGTCTACGCCTGCGCCGCCGGCGCGGTGCTGCACGCCCACGCCGCGAACACCCTCGAGCCCGCGGTCCTGCTCTACACGTTCCTGCCCGTCGGGGCGGCCGACCGGCTGCACGCCAGCGACGCCCGCGTCGACGTCCACGGCGAACGGCCTGGGCTCCGGCAGCGTGACGGTGCGCGTGCTGTCGGACGGGCAGTCGCTGTCGTGGCAGCTGCCGCTCGCGCCCGTTCGTCGCCGCGCTGCCCGGCCAGCCCGGCGACGACGGCCGGATGGTGCTGCTCGGGGTCGTCGACGCCGAGCCGGAGGCGGGCTTCTGGGCGCAGCCGGTCGACTGCGAGCGCCTCGCGGCCGAGCTGCAGCTGCCGATCACCGACCTGGTCGACGCCCTGCGCGGGAAGCTGACGCCCTGGCTCGCCGACGACCTCGACATCCTGCTGCACGACGACGCCCACGAGCACGCCGCCGACCACTCGCCCGCGCAGACGCTGGCCTCCGCCGTGCTGGCGCACTACCGCTCGGACATGGCCGCCGAGCAGACGACGACCCGGCTGGTGCGGGCGCTGGAGTACGCCCCGGAGGACTACCAGGTCGAGCTCGGGACGCGGCTCGCGCGGCTGCCGTCGTCGCCGCGGTGCAGGCCGCGGGGCAGGGAGGCCTGCAGCGGGCACTGGACCAGGCCGGGCCGTTCGAGACCGAGGTGCTGCGGCTGCTCACCGAGCTTCCCCGGACGCTGCTGCCGCTGGTGCCGGGGCGCGACGACCCCGCCCGTGCCACCGACCTGCTGCTGCGCCGGCGAGGACCGCGACGAGACCGTCCGGGCCGCCGTGAGCGTCGTGGCCCGGCTGGCCCGCGCGGCCTTCGGACCCGACCTCGAGGCGGCCGAGGTCCTGCAGCGCCTCGGCATGGTCGACGACGCCGGCCTGGCGCGGCTGGCCCGGCTCTGGGTCGACCTGGCGCTGGCCAGCTCCGACGGCGCACCGTCGACCCTCGGCTGGTGCCCGACCTCGCCGCCGGGTGCTGTCCGAGGGCGTGCCCGGCCGCGACTGGCTCGGCCCGCACCTCCCGGCAGCTCGCCGTGCTGACGCTCGACGTGGCCGGGCGCGGGCGCGACCCGGCTGGCCGAGCCGCTGGAGCAGGTCCGCCGCTACGTCGACGGCGCAGGACCCGACCCGGTGGCCCCGCTGTCGGCCGGGCTCACCCTCGCCCGCTCGCTGCGCCGGGGCGGCGTCGGGGCCAGCGGCGTGGCTGGACACGTCCGTGCCGGCGGCCGCGCAGGCCGTCGGGGCGGCGCTGACCGAGGGGCGCGACCGGGAGGCCGTGCTCGACCTGCTCGACCAGCTGCTCGAGGACGACGTCGAGAGCGTGGACCTGCTCGAGGCGTTCGTCTGCGCGTTCTCGCAGTTCCTGGTCCACCTCGAGCCGCACGAGGACCCGTCGGTGCGCACGCTGCAGGTCGCCGAGCTCATGGCGGCGGTCCCCGGCGGCCCGCGAGGGGCGCGCTGGCTGATGGCGGCCTGCCTGCGCGAGGCCCCCGTGCACGACACCAGCGCGGCCGATCTCGGGCCCTTCCTGTCCGCCGAGCCCGCCGCCGACCCCGACCGGGCCGCCGCTCGGCTGCAGCGCACGACGCTGCTCGGGCCTCGGCGTCGGCTGTCTGGAGGCGCTGGCGTCCGTGCTGGGGGAGGCCGCGCAGATGCCGCGCGAGGAGCTGCTGGGCTTCGTGCTGCCGAGCGCCCTCGGGGAGCACGACCTGCTGCGCCGCGGCGCCTGAGCCAGGCCGTCAGGCGGGCGTCCAGGCGAGGGCAGCCGGTCGAGGCCGTAGATGCCGGTCGTCGTGCCGAACACGGCGTGCACCGTCGAGGCGCAGGTCCCGCAGCCGCGGCGCGAGGTGGCCGAACGCCTCGGACAGCTCGGCGCGCGCCAGGTACGCACCGACGCAGTAGTGCGGCCCGAACCCGAAGGTCAGCGGCGCCGCCGACCCACGGTCGGCGGTGATGTCGAAGGAGTCCGGGTCGGTGAAGGCGCCCGGGTCGCGGTTCGCGGTCGCGGCGCAGACGAACAGCACGGTCCCGGCCGGGACGACGACGTCGTCGCGCAGGACGACCTCCTCGCGGGTCAGGCGAGCGGTGAACGGGCGTGATCGGCTCGAAGCGCAGCACCTCCTCGACCGCCCGGTCGAGCAGGTCGGGCCGCTCGGCCAGCAGGTCCCACTGGTCGGGGTGCTCGGCGAACAGCCGCAGGCCGTGTGCGAGCTGCGCCTGCGTCGTGTCGGTCCCGCCGGAGATCACCGAGCTCACCAGCGTCGTCGCCTCGTCGTCGGTGAGGTCGTCCGCCGCCGCCAGCACGGACACCAGGTCCTCCCCCGGGTCGGCCCGCCGCTCGGCCAGCTTGGCCGTCACGTAGGCGCGGACCTCGTGGTAGCCCTGCTCGACCTGCGGCCCCGTCTCGTCGAGCCGGAACTTGAAGATCTCCTGCAGCAGCAGCGACCACCGCGCGAGCAGCCGCTCGTCCCCGGGGACCGCCAGCAGCTCGGCGATCGCCAGGGACGGCAGCGGCTCGGCGAGCGTGCTCACGAACTCGCAGCGCCCCGCGGCGTGCACCGGCTCCCACAGGCCGGCGACGAGCTCGGCGAGCCGCCCGCGCAGCCGCTCCGCCGCCCGAGGGGTGAACGCGGGCGCAAGGTGCCGGCGCAGCCGCGCGTGGGCGTCGCCGCTCTGCACCATGAGCCCGTCGGCCGTGCGGTCCCAGATCGGTCCCGAGGTCACGCCCTGCAGCTGCAGGAGCTCGAGCGCCGGGAAGGTCATGCGGCGGTCGCGCAGGACGGCGTTGCCGGTCTCCCGGTCGAGCACGGCGTAGCCCGTCTCCCCGCGGGCGAGCCAGGACTGCCGGGCGAGCTCGCCCAGGGCGTCGTGGAAGTCGCTCCCGGTCAGGTCGGCGACGTGGTCGTAGGTCGGCAGGTCGAGCTCGCTCAGCAGCACGGGCGGAGTGTGCGGCACCCGGTCGTCAAGGACCAGGCCCTGTGTCCACAGGCGTGTCGGCAGGGCTCGTCCACGGGACAGCCGGGGCGCAGCGTCTCGGCCATGACGACCCTCTCGCTCCTGGACGCGCTCGAGCTCTACCGCCAGTCCCCGCTCGACGACGGCGACACCGTGCTGGTCCTGCCCGGTGGTGCCGGCTGCTTCGAGCTCGGCCCGCTCCCCGACCCCGGCGCCACGGCTGCCCTCGTGCAGGGCGCCCCCGGCGACGTCGTCCTGCTCGCCGTCGCCCGCACCGGCCGACGGCCCCGGCCGGACGACCTGCTCCTGTGGGCGGGCCTGGTGCGCTCGCTGGCCCGCAGCGGGCGCACGCTGCTGCCGCTCGAGGTGCTGCCCGCGGCCTGACCGCTCCCGCACGAGGACCGCCAGCCGGTCCGCCGCCCCGTCCATGTCCTCGTGCTCCCACACCACCTGCGGGAGCCACCCCGCCGCCGCCAGCTGCTGCAGGGTGTCGGCGTCGCGCTCCCGGATCGACGCCATCTTCAGCCGCCACCACGCGGCGTTGGCCTTGGGCGCGTGGAAGTGCTCGGGACAGCTGTGCCAGAAGCAGCCGTGGACGAGGACGGCGACGCGCGCGCCGCGCAGCAGCACGTCGACCCGGCGACGTCGGCCGCAGCCCGGTGCGGGGACGTCGACGAGGAAGCGCAGGCCCCGGGCGAACAGGGCCCGGCGCAGCGCCAGCTCGGGCGCGGTGTCGCGGCGACCCGTCCGCGACAGCACGCGCCGCGCCGCCTCGGACGAGGCGGGGGGAGGGGGCGGGAGCGGAGCCGGGGTGCCGCACGCGGTCCACCCTGGCCCTGACCTCCGACAGGACCGGTCCCGCACGGCCGGCCCCTCCGACGGCCCCGGTCCTGTCGGACCCCGGACCTAGGGTGGGCCCGTGAGCAACCCGGTCGATCCCGCCTTCCTCGCGCTGCCGCTGCGCGCGGCCGCCGACGCCGCCCTGCAGGCCGCCCGTGACGCCGGCGCCACGCACGCGGACGTCCGGGTCGAGCGCCTGCGCGACCAGGACCTGCACCTGCGCAACGGTCGGCTGGAGTCCCTGCGTGACGCGACCACCGTCGGGCTGGCGGTGCGCGTCGTCCACGACGGCACCTGGGGCTTCGCCGCCGGGCCCGACGTCACGGCCGACGACGCGGTGCGGCTGGCGCGCCAGGCCGTCGACGTCGCCCGCGCGAGCCGCCCGCTGAACGCCGAGCCCGTCGAGCTCGCCGACGAGCCGGTCCACGACGACGTGACGTGGGTGTCCGCCTACGACGTCGACCCGTTCTCCGTCGACCCGCGCGAGAAGGTCGCGCTGTTCGAGCAGTGGAGCGCCGGCCTGCTGGCCTCCGACGACGTCGACCACGTCGACATCACCCTGCAGCAGGCGCTCGAGGGCAAGTTCTACGCCGACAGCGCCGGCACGACGACGACGCAGCAGCGGGTCCGGGTCCAGCCCCGGGTCACGGCCACCCGGATCGACCCGGGCGGCGGCTTCGAGACGATGCGCACGGTCGCTCCGCCGGTCGGGCGCGGCTGGGAGTACCTGACCGGTCGCGAGGTGCACGACTGGGACGACGAGCTCGCCCGGCTGCCCGGGCTGCTCGCCGAGAAGGCCAAGGCGAGCTCGGTCGAGCCCGGCCGCTACGACCTGGTCATCGACCCCACCAACCTGTGGCTGACGATCCACGAGTCGATCGGTCACGCCACCGAGCTCGACCGGGCGCTCGGCTACGAGGCCGCCTACGCCGGCACCAGCTTCGCCACCCTCGACCAGCTCGGGAGCCTGCGCTACGGCTCGGCCGCCCTGCAGGTCACCGGCGACCGCACCACCCCGCACGGGCTCGCCACCATCGGCTACGACGACGAGGGCGTCCAGACGCAGGAGTGGGACATCGTCCGCGACGGCGTCCTGGTCGGCTACCAGCTCGACCGTCGGATGGCGCGGCAGAACGCCGAGCGGCTGGGGGTGGCCCGCTCCAACGGCTGCGCCTTCGCCGACTCCCCCGCCCACGTGCCCGTGCAGCGCATGGCGAACGTGTCGCTGCAGCCCGACCCGCAGGGGCCGGGGCTCGAGGAGCTGATCGGCCGGGTGGAGCGCGGCATCTACGTCGTCGGCGACAAGAGCTGGTCGATCGACATGCAGCGCTACAACTTCCAGTTCACCGGGCAGCGGTTCTACGAGATCCGCGGCGGTCGGCTGGTCGGGCAGCTGCGCGACGTCGCCTACCAGGCCACGACCACCGAGTTCTGGGGCTCGCTGGAGGCCGTCGGCGGCCCCTCGACCTACCAGCTCGGCGGGCGCGTTCAACTGCGGCAAGGCCCAGCCCAGCCAGATCGCCGCGGTCTCCCACGGCTGCCCCGTCGCGCTGTTCCGCGGCGTCAACGTCCTCAACACCGTGCGGGAGGGCGGGCGATGAGCAGCGCCGACGTCGTCGAGCAGGTCCTGGGGCTCAGCCGCGCCGACGGCTGCCTCGTCGTGCTGCGCGAGAGCAGCCGCGCCGACCTGCGCTGGGCCGGCAACACGCTCACCACCAACGGCGCGGTGCGAGGCCGCTCGCTGACCGTCATCAGCGTCGTCGGTGCGTCGGTCGGTGTGCGCTCGGCCACCGTCCTGGACGACGTCGAGGCCCTGGTGCGCGCCGCCGAGCAGGCCGCCCGGGAGGCGACCCCGGCCGAGGACGCCGGCCCGCTGGTCGAGGGCCGGCAGAGCCCCGACTTCGCCGATGAGGCGCCGCAGACCGCTCCTGACGTGTTCGCAGGGCTCGCCGCCGGGCTCGGCGAGGCCTTCGCCGAGGGGCGGCGCACCGGCGTGCAGCTCTACGGCTACGCCTCCTCCGACCTCACCACCACCTGGCTCGGCAGCAGCACCGGCCTGCGGCTGCGGCACACCCAGCCGACCGGGTACGTGGAGGTCACGGGCAAGAGCAGCGGCGGGTCCTCGTGGGTCGGCCAGCACACCCGTGACTGGACGGACGTCTCCGTCCCCGACCTCGACGCCGAGCTGCGCCGCCGCCTGGGCTGGGGCGAGCGCTCGCTGGACCTGCCGGCCGGCCGGTACGAGACCGTCCTGCCGCCGTCAGCCGTCGCGGACCTCATGACCTACGCCTACTGGACGGCCAGCGGGCGCAGCGCCGCGGAGGGCCGCACCGTGTTCAGCCGCCCGGGCGGCGGCACCCGGCTCGGCGAGCACCTCGGGCCCTCCGGGCTGCGGCTGTGGTCCGACCCGCACGACGCCGCCCTCGCGACGTCGCCGTTCGCCGTCGCCACCAGCTCGTCGTCGATGTCGAGCGTGTTCGACAACGGCCTGCCGCTGCACGCGACCGACTGGGTGCGCGACGGGGCGCTGGCGAACCTCGTGACCAGCCGGGCGACGGCGGCGTCGGCGGGCCTGCCGGTCGCGCCCTACGTCGACAGCCTGTCGATGGACGGCGGGGGCACGGCGACCACGGACGAGCTGGTCGCCCGGACGGAGCGGGGTCTGCTGCTGACCTGCCTGTGGTACATCCGGGAGGTCGACCCGGAGACCCTGCTGCTCACCGGGCTCACCCGCGACGGCGTGTACCTGGTCGAGGACGGCGAGGTCGTGGGCCGGGTCAACAACTTCCGCTGGAACGAGAGCCCGGTGGGGCTGCTCGGGCGGATCGCCGAGGTCGGCGCATCGCAGGCGACGCTGCCGCGGGAGTGGAGCGACGACCTCACCTGGGTGCGGATGCCTGCCCTGCGGATCCCGGACTTCAACATGAGCTCAGTCAGCCAGGCGAGCTAGCAGCGCCGACGGGCCCTGGCAGCGCGGCCCCGGCCGCCTCCGCCCGAGCGCGCAGCCCCCGGTCGGCGGTGACCAGCAGGACACCCGGGCCACAGCGCGCGGCCAGGGCGTCGTCGCCGGAGCCAGGAGCGTGCACCACCTCGACGCCGTCCGACCATCCCTCCGGCGCCCCGGTCCGCGCCGCCCCCTCCAGCACGACGACCACCTCCCCCAGCCCGGCTGCACGCAGCCGCGACACCAGCCGGGCCGCAGCTCCGGGCCGGTCGCGCCACCAGCCGTCGGGGCGGGAGCCGACCACGTTCGCAGCGTCGACGAGCAGCACGCATGCATCCTGCCGGGGTAGGGGTGCCGGCATGGACGAGACCTGGGAGATCTGGTTCCCCTCCGCCGGTGCGACCGGCCTGCTGTTCACGCGCACGACCGTCGACCCCGCCGACGCCGGCGACGTCGTTCTCGTGCACGCCGGACCGCCCGTGATGCAGGTGACCGTGCGTGACCCGCAGGGCGGCGTCGTCGCGTCCGGGGAGGTCGAGCGCGGCTCGCCCGGGCCGATGAGCAGGCTGCGCCGCGACGGCGAGCGCATCACCCTCGAGGACGGCTGGCCGACCGACGAGGACCTCGGCCGGCTGGTGCTGCTCGCCGGTGGGGAGACCGGCGTGCTGACCGCCTGGCGGCACGCCGACGACCGCAGCAGCTGGCGCTGGAGCGTGGAGTTCTTCAACCACGTGTAGAACCGCAGGGTGATCCGCACCGTGACCGTGAACGCTCGTGACCCCTACGCGCTCGGCTCCTTCTGGGCCCAGGCGCTGGACAGCCGGCTGGCGGACGACGACGCCCCCGGCGATCCCGCCGCTACCGTCCTCGCCGGGCCGTACGCGTTGCTGTTCGAGCAGGCCGAGGGCCGCCAGACGCACCTCGACCTGCAGCCCGACCAGCCCCGCGCCCAGGAGGTCGCACGGATGCAGGCGCTGGGAGCGACCGTCGTCGAGGACCGCACCCGCCCGGACGGTGCCGGCTGGGTGGTGATGGCCGACCCGGAGGGCAACCTGTTCTGCGTCCTGCGCAGCGGCGCCGAGCGCGGTGAGGAGCCGGTCGACACCGGCGAGCGCCCGATGCCGACGATCGGGACCGCCGACGAGCGCACCATGCTGCTCGCGATGCTCGACTGGTACCGCGACGGCGTCGTCGCCAAGGTCGAGGGCCTGCGGCAGGACCTCGCCGTCCACCGGCTCGGGCGCTCGCAGACGACCGTCGCCGGCCTGGTCAAGCACCTCGCGCTGGTCGAGGACGCCTGGTTCACCGAGCGGATCGCCCGGCAGCCGATGCCGGAGCCGTGGGCCGGGGTCGACTGGGACGCGCGGCCGGACTGGGAGTTCGAGACGGCGTGCGACGAGCCGCTGGAGGAGAACGTCCAGCGGTACCGGGAGGCCTGCGAGCGCTCCCGCGCGGTCTGCGCCGCGAAGGACCTCGACGACACCGGGGTCTCCGGCAGCGGCCGCACCGTGTCGCTGCGCTACGTGCTGCTGCACCTCGTCGAGGAGACGGCGCGCCACCTCGGCCACCTCGACCTGCTGCGCGAGCTGCTCGACGGCACCACCGGCGAGTGAGCGAGCCCGCCCGGGAGCGGCTGCGGACCCGCCTGGCCGGCGCCGAGCAGCAGCTCGCCGACCTCGCCCGCGTGCACGCCGAGATCGTGTCGGCCAGCCGCGACAGCAACGCCGACGACGAGCACGACCCCGAGGGCGCGACCATCGCCTTCGAGCGCCAGCAGGTCGTCGCCCTGGTGGAGCAGGCGCAGGCGACCCGGGGCGACCTGCTGCGCGCCCTCGCCCTGCTGGACGAGGGCCGCTACGGCGTCTGCGAGGCGTGCGGGCAGGAGATCGGCGAGGGCCGGCTCGAGGCGCGGCCCGCAGCCCGGACCTGTGTGCGCTGCGCTCAGCCGCGGTAGGTGGCCGCGACCTCGCGCAGACGGGCGTGCACGTCCGCGAGCGGGCCGCTGCGCGACGGCACCCACTGCTTGCGGATCTTCGCGACGCTCGTGTAGTTCGTGTCGACGACGTTGGCCAGCGGCGACTCGACCGCCTGCGTGACCAGCTGGTAGGCGTCCAGGTGCGACAGGCCGGTGTCCGCGGACAGCCAGGTCACGAGGTCGTGCTGCGCGATCCGGTACGCGTCCTCCAGCGGGCGCGCCGACCCCGTGGACATGAGGTGCGTGTCGCTCTCGATCCGCGGCCACGGCGTGCTGACGCCCTTGACCAGCTCGACGACGACGACCGTGTCCATGGCGCACTCGACGGCGACCCCGCAGGTCTCGCCCTCGCCCTGGCGCGCGTGGCCGTCGCCCAGGGAGAACAGGGCGCCGGGGACGTTGACGCCGAGGTAGCAGGTGGTCCCGACCCGCATCTCGGGGGTGTCGAGGTTGCCGCCGTGGGCGGCCGGCGTCAGGGCGGACAGCGCTTCGAGGTTCGCCGGCGCGACCCCGACCGTGCCGTGCATCGGGTCCATCGGCAGGTCGACGGTGTGCTCGCTGTCGCGGGCCCGGAAGCGGCAGGTGCGCCCGACCCGGTCCAGCTCCCAGATCCACACCCTCTCGGGCAGCGGCTCCTGCAGGGTCGGCGTCAGGTGCGTGCTCGTGAGCGCCCCGAACAACGGGACGGTGGAGCTGGCCGCCCAGTCCCGGCTCGGCTCGATGCTGACGAAGTGCACGGCGAGGGTGTCGCCCGGTTCGGCGCCCTCGACGAAGAACGGACCTGTCTGCGGGTTGAGGAACGGGAACTCGCAGACCGCCGAGACGAGGTCGTCGGTGGACCGGACCCGGCCGCCGAAGCAGTCCTCGGTCCACAGCTCCAGCACCGTCCCCGGCTGGATGCGCATCACCGGCGGGGCGCCGCCGAAGGTCCAGGCGTACTGCTCGGGCGTCGGGCGGAAGGGGACGACGATCACCCGTCCGAGCCTGCCACGCGGTCTAGGCCGGCCGGCCGAGCCCCGCCAGCACCTGAGCGCCCGGGAGCTCGGCGACCAGCTCACCCGGCAGCACCAGCTTGCTGCGCCGCAGCCCGCTGCCGACGACGACCGGGCCCGCGGCGAGCACCGCGTCGTCGACGAGCACGGGCCAGCCGGAGGGCAGCCCCACGGGCGTGATGCCGCCGAACTCCATGCCGGTCGCCTCCACCGTCTGCTCCCGCGGCGCGAACGACGCCTTGCGGACGTCGAGGTGCCGCTTGACCAGCCCGTTGACGTCGGCCCGCGTCGTGGCCAGCACCAGGCAGGCTGCCGTCCGGACGTCCTCGCCGCGCTTGCCGGTGACGACCACGCAGTTCGCCGACTCCTGCAGCCCGACGTCGTACGCGGCGCAGAACGCGGCCGTGTCGGCGAGGTCGGGATCGATCGCGGCGACCTGCGCGTGCCGGGCGTGCGGCCAGGACTGGAGGGCCGTGAGCACCGCGGGCGCGAGCAGCTCGGGGGCGTCGAGGGCGGGGACGAGGGGCAGCCGACCGGGCACGGGTCGAGGCTAGACGGCGACCGGGGGGCGGACCCGCAGGCCCAGCAGGGCGCAGCCGGCGACGACGACGGCCCCGCTGACCAGGGCCGTGGTGAACGAGCCGCGGTCGATGAGGACGCCGGCGGCCAGCGGGCCGACGATCGAGCCGAGGTCGCTGCTCATCTGCCACGCCGCGACGGCGGTGCCGCCCTTGCCCTCGACGACGTCGCCGACGATCGCGGCAGGGGCGACCCCGAGCAGGGCGGCCCCGGCCGCGAAGACCGCCATCGAGAGCATCAGCCCGAGCGGACCACCCGCCAGGGCCAGGCCGATCAGGCTGGCCGCGCTGACCAGCCCGCCGACCACCAGGGTCACCCGGCGTCCGAGCTCGTCGACCGCGCGGCCGGCCGGCAGCAGCAGCGCCCCCTGCACGACGGCGCCGAGGGTGAAGGCCGCCCCGATCCAGCCGGCGGCCAGGCCGAGGTGCTGGACCACCAGCAGCGGCACCACCGTGCTGCGCACCCCCAGGACGGCGAAGCCCGTGGCGAAGTTGCCGGCCAGGGCCGCCTGGTAGGACGGGCTGCGCAGCGCGGTCCGGAGGCTGGTGCGCGGCGGCTCCGGGACGACGCCGGTCGGCAGCCCGTCCTCCTCCCCCACGCCCATGGCCACCTGCGGCTCGGGGGCCGACGGCTCGGCGGTCGGCAGCCGGAGCGCGGCGAGGCAGGCCAGCGCCAGCGTGCCGGCGTAGAGGAAGAACGGTGCGCGCAGGCTGATGCCGACGACCGCGCCGCCGAAAGCCGGCCCGACGATCCCGCCGAGCAGGAAGCCCGCCCGGTACACGCTCTGCGTCCGCCCGCGCTGGGCGGCGGTGGCCACCCGGAGCAGCAGGCTCGTCGCCGCGATGGTGAAGAAGGCGCTGCCGATGCCGCCGACCGCCCGCAGCACGAGCAGCTGCGGGTAGGTGACCGCCAGCCCGGCGAACAGGCTGCTGACCGCGACGACGGCCAGGCCCACCAGCAGGGTGCGCCGCTCGCCGAGCCGGTCGACGGCCCGGCCGCTGCTGAAGCCCGACAGGAAGCGCATGAGCGCGAACGCGGACACCACAGCGCCCGCCGCCGTCGGCCCGACGCCGAACTCGAGCACGAACAGCGGGACGGCCGGCACCACGATCCCGAAGCCCAGGGCGACGCAGAAGGCGACCAGGGCGAGGGTGAAG
Organism: uncultured Actinomycetota bacterium; assembly: GCA_963815615.1. GTDB lineage: Bacteria > Actinomycetota > Actinomycetes > Mycobacteriales > SCTD01 > RYN-122. The sequence continues at coordinate 694,571 of CAWFHF010000001.1, forward strand.
GTCTCGGGAGGCAGGTCGCGCAGGCTGGCGGGGAGGCGCACCGGGACATGCTCGCAGGCCGCGCGGAGCTCGGCCGGCGCTCTGCAGCTCGTCGCCCACCGGCTGCGCTCGGCCGTCTCGTGCCACCCCTTCGGGCCGACTTCCCGGGCGCGACGCGCGGCAGAGGTCGCTCAGTCGCAGGAGGACTGTCGGAGGCACCTGTTATCGTCAGCATGACGACAACAAGAGGAGTCCTGATGCACCTGGACACCAAGCAGCACGACCGCGCCGTCGGGGCGCTGCTCGGAGCAGCCGCCGGGGACGCCCTGGGCGTCCCGTACGAGTTCGGCAGCCGCCCGCTCGACGGTGAGGCCCGCCTGCTCGGCGGCGGCCTCGGCGGCCTCGCGCCGGGGCAGTGGAGCGACGACACCGAGATGGCGGCCGTCATCGCGCAGGTCGCCGCCACGGGAGCCGACCTGCGCGACGAGCAGAGCCTGGAGCAGATCGCGCAGGGCTTCCTGCGCTGGTACCGGGAGGACCCGCCCGACGTCGGGATCCAGACGCGCCGACTGCTGTCCGAGGCGGCACGCGCGACCGGGCCGGCTGCCCCGGAGCTGCGCCGCCTGGGAACCGAGCTGCACGCGCAGACCGGTCGGACCGCGGGCAACGGCTCGCTGATGCGGACCTCTCCGGTCGCCCTGGCGCACCTCGGTGACCGGGCGGCGATCGCCGAGGCGGCCCGCGCGGTCAGTGCGCTCACCCACCACGACGCCGCGGCCGGCGACGCCTGCGTGCTCTGGTGCCTCGCCATCGACCACGCGGTGCGCTCGGGCGAGCTCGACGTGCGCGTCGGCCTCGACGAGGTCGACCCGAGCTGGGGTGCGCTGCTCGACGAGGCCGAGCAGGTCGAGCCGTCGCACTACCGCACGCAGAACGGCTGGGTGGTCGCGGCACTGCTCGCTGCCTGGTCGGCCGTCCACCGGGCGACCAGCCTGCCGGACGGTCTGCAGCGGGCTGTGGCGGGCGGTGGCGACACCGACACGGTCGCGGCCATCGCCGGCGCCCTGCTGGGTGCTCGGTACGGCGGCAGCGCGGTGCCGTTCTCCACCCGTCGGCTGCTGCACGGCTGGCCGGGCCTGCGATCCCGCGACCTCGCCGCCCTGGCGGTCCTCACCGTGCGTGGCGGGCGCCCCGACGCGCAGGGCTGGCCGCTGGCCGACCGGCTGGCCTCCTACGACGGTGCCGCTGCGGGCACCGTGCCGCACCCCGACGACCCCGGCGTGCTGCTCGGCGCCGTCGGCGCCCTGCGGCCCGGCGTGGCCGACGCCGTGGTCAGCCTGTGCCGGCTCGGCCGGACGCAGGTGCCGCTCCCGGGTGTCGCGGTCGAGGACCACGTGGAGGCGTGGATCGTCGACGCGGAGGACGCCAACAACGACCTGCGCACCTCCGTGTCCGACGCTGCCGAGGCGGTGCGGGCCCTGCGGTCCGAGGGCAAGACCGTGCTCCTGCACTGCGTGCACGCCCACACGCGGACGCCGGTCGTCGCGGCGGCGTACGGCGCACTCGTGGTCGGCGGTTCGGAGCGGGAGGCGCTGGAGCGCGTGCAGGCGGTGCTGCCGTCGGGCCGGCACCCCCGGCCGTCGATCGCGGCCGTGCTCGACTGAGCAGGTCGCGCTGCTGCCCGCCGCCGGCACCCCGGCCACGCCCTGCGTCGGGCCGCACCGCACGGACCGCGAGGACCGCACGGGTGGGCCCTCCCGTCGTCCCCGGCCCGCCCCTACGCCAGCCGGTCCCGCAGCCCGGTGGCTCGGGCGACGGGGCGCAGGACGGCCGCCCGCACCGCCTCCGCCGACCCGACGACGCGCACGCCCTGCGCCGCTCGGGTCACGGCGGTGTACAGCGTCTCGCGGGTCCCCAGCGGGGAGGCGGCGTCGGGGAGCAGGACGGTGACCCGGGCGAACTGCGACCCCTGGCTGCGGTGCACCGTCATGGCGTGCAGCGGCCGCACGTCGGCCAGCCGGCCCAGCGGCACCTCGTACGGATCCCCGCCGCGCGCGAACACCGCCACGAGGTCCTCCCCTCGGGCGAGCACCACGCCGCTGTCGCCGTTGTAGAGCCGGTTGTCGGGGTCGTTCGCCGTGACGAGCAGGGGCAGACCGGCGTACCGGCCGTCGCGGCGGGGCTGCACGCCGAGCGCGTCGACGACCCACCGCTGCACGGTCCGCGTCCACGGCTCGACGCCACGCGGCCCCTCCCGGTGCGCACACAGCAGCCGGTGCGCGTCGAGCGCCGCGAGCGCCGCCACGGCGTCCCCTGACGACGCCGCGTGGACGAGCTGTCCCGCCTGCTGCAGCACCTGCTCCCGCAGCGCGGCGAGCGGCGCGCCGGTGACGGGTGCGTCGTCGGGCAGCTCGTCGAAGACGACGGTCGGGTCTCCGCCCCGCAGCACCGCCAGCGCGGCGGAGGCGTCCCCGACCCGCACGGCCGCGGCGAGGTCGTCGATCGCGCTGCCCTCGTCGTACCGGTAGACCGTCCGCAGGCGGGCCACCCCGGAACGGACCCGCGCCTGCGGGGTGTCCCCCTCCTCGGGGCCCGGCGGGTCGTCGGGGACCACCGCCGCAAGCCGCGCCCGCAGCTCCGGCGTCCGGCTGCCCCCGGGCGCCACGAGGTCGGCCAGCACGGCGCCGGCCTCCACCGAGGCGAGCTGGTCGGGGTCACCGACCAGCAGCAGCCGGGCGCCCGGACGCAGGGCGGAGAGCAGCCGGGCGAACAGGCTGAGCGAGACCATCGAGGCCTCGTCGACGACGACGACGTCGTGCGGCAGCCGGTTCTCGGCGTCGTGCCAGGACCGGGTCGTGCCGCGGCGCATGCCGAGCAGGCGGTGCAGCGTCGTCGCCTGCAGCCCGCGCAAGAACGCCTCCTGCTCCAGCCCGGTCGACGCCGCGTGCACCGCCTCCTGCAGCCGCGAGGCGGCCTTGCCGGTCGGTGCGGCGAGAGCGACCCGGGGCGTCGCCGGGCTCACCTCGTGGACCGCGGCGAGCACCCGGGCCACCGTGGTGGTCTTGCCCGTGCCGGGGCCCCCCGCGAGGACGGCGAAGCGAGACAGGACGCAGACGGCGGCGGCGAGGCGCTGGTCGTGCGGCGCGGTCCCCGGCCACAGGCGGGCGAGCGCGGCACGCAGCAGAGCGTCGTCGACGTCGGGGGTGTCGGCGGCACGGGCGAGCAGGGCCTCGGCGACGTCGAGCTCCTGGCGCCAGTACCGGTCCAGCCACAGTCCACCGTCCTGCCAGCGCAGGGGGCGGCCGGGCTGGTCGTCGGAGGTGGCGACCAGCGGGCTGGCGACGACGGCCGCCTCCCACGCGCCCGGGTCGGGCCAGGAGAGCGGCGACTCGACCGTCGCCGGCACGTCGGCGAGCCGCAGCACGACCGACCCCTGCCGGGTGCCGCGCACGGCCAGGGCGACGGCGAGCAGGACCGTCTCGTCGCTCTCGCCGCCGAGCGCACCGAGCCGGGTCGCGACGTGGACGTCGGCGGCCTGGAGGACGTCGGCCTCGCTGTACGCGCGGAGCAGCCCGGTGGCGTGCAGCGCCCTCATGCCCGGCCTGCCAGCAGGTCGGACAGGTCGACGACCAGCTCCGCGGGCGGCTTCCAGTCCCAGACGCCGGCGCCGGGGGCGTCGGGCGTCATGCCGCGCAGGAACAGGTAGAGCACGCCGCCGAGGTGCACGGCCGGGTCGTAGCCCGGCTGACGCCAGCGCAGGTACCGGTGCAGGGCGACGTCGTACAGCAGCGCCTGCAGCGGGTAGTGGGCACGCCGGACCGCGTCGTCGAGGGCGGCACGGCGGTAGTGCCAGGCGGTGAGCGGCTCGTCGTAGGGGCCGAGGCGGTTGGTCTTGTGGTCGACGACGAGGTAGCGGCCACCGACCCGGACGACGGCGTCGATGGACCCGCCAGGTAGCCGCGCAGGACCTGGCCGGACAGACCCGGCACGTCGAGCAGGTCGGCGTACGGCGCGACCGGGTCGCTGGCGGGCAGGTGCCGGCGCAGCAGTTCCGCGACCTGCCCGAGGGTGACCACCGGTCCGGGATCGTCGCCGCCGGAGAGCGGCAGCTCGAAGTCGAGCTCGGCCAGCAGGTCGCTGCGGGGGACGTCCTGCAGCGCAGAGCCCGTCCGCGAGCGGCCCGAGCGGCGCGGACACCGCCGGCAGCAGCGCCTCCGCCAGTTCGGCAGCGCTGACCGCACCGCCGCGACGCCGCAGCTGCACCTCCGCGGCGGCGGTGAGCCCGGCCAGGCTCGTCAGGTCGGCCTCCTCGAGCACGGCGTGCACGAGCGTGCCGAAGGTGGTACCGCCGGCGAGGTCGGCCATCGGCGACGGGACGTCCTTCCACGCCGCGTCCCCCGGGTCGGCGACGACCTCCTCGGTGTCGCCCTCGTCGTCCTTGGCCGAGACCTCCGGCTCGGACCCGACGTGCGGGGCGTCGTGGGCAGCGCGGGTGAGGCCGGTGTAGGAGGTGCGCCGCCACGACAGGTCCAGCCCGCGGGTGAAGGTCGCCAGCACGAGCTCGCCGGCCTCCGGGGCCTCGCCGGTCCAGGTCAGCCGCTCCCGCTCGTGCACCGGCTCGACGACCAGGCCGAGGCCGCGCAGGTGCGCGAGCGCCTTGGCGTCGTCGGGGACACGTACCGACGCCGGGCACCTGCGACGGGTCGGGGCAGAACAGCAGCCGGTGCAGCGGCCCGCCGTCGGTCTTGCGTCGACGGGCACCACCACAGCACCAGCTCGGAGACGGCCCGGGTCACCGCGACGTAGAGCAGCCGCAGCTCCTCCCCCGCGTCCTCGGCGTCCAGCTCGCTGCACGCGGCCCTGTGCCCGGGGTGCTCGGGCCGCCGACGAACAGGGTGCGTCGACCGTCGGGCGCGTGGCCCCGCGGCCACCGCTCGCGCGTGCCTCCACCGGTCGCGTCCCAGCCGTACGGGCACGAGCACGACGGGGAACTCCAGGCCCTTGCTCGCGTGCACGGTGACGACCTGCACGGCGGCGGCGTCGGTGTCGAGCCGGCGCGACCGCTCCTGGTCGAGGTCGCCTCCGGCCTCGTCCGACCGGGAGCGCAGCCAGGCCAGCAGCCCCGACAGCCCGAGCTGGCCCTGCAGCGCAGCCGCGTGCAGCGTCTCGGTGACGTGCCGCAGGTCGGTGAGCAGCCGCTCGCCGTCGGGCTGCGACAGCAGCCGGCGGCACCAGCCCCTGGGCCTCGCGCGACGGCGGCGAACAGGCCGCGACGCCGCGCTCCTGCAGCACCTCGGCCCAGCCGCGCAGCCGCAGCGCGAGCGCGTCGGTGACGGTCGGCCCCGCCGGCGTCGAGCGTCTGCGCCGTCTCGCCCGACCAGCGACGTCAGCGCGAGCCGGCGGACCCGGCCGCTGCGGTGCGGCTGCTCCAGCGCCTCGAGCAGCACCTGCCAGTCGGCGGCCGCCTCGGTCGCGAAGACGCTCGCCGTGGTCGGTCAGGACGCACGGGCACGCCGACGGCGAGCAGCTCGTCGCGCACCAGCCGCGCCTGCTTGCCCGTGCGGACGAGGACGGCGACGTCGCGGGCGTCGAGCGGCCGCGGCGCGCCCTCGCGGGGCGTCACGGTGCGGCCCGGCCTGCAGCAGCCGCACGACCTCCTGCGCGACGTCGACCGCGACCGCGGTGCGCGCACCGTCGACGCTGACCCGCCCCGCTGCGTCTGCGGCAGGTCGACGCGCTGCAGCACGCGCAGCCGCACCGGCTGCGTCTGCCCGGGCTGAGCGCGTCCTGCGCGTGCGCCGGCCTTCACCGGCCGCACGACGATGTCGGGGTGGCCGAGCGCCGCGCCGCGCAGCAGCGTCGCCGTGCCCGTCGAGGACGGCGGCGTCGCTGCGCCAGTTGGTGTCGAGCGTCTGGTCGCTGGTCGCCGCCTGCTTGGCGCCGCAGGTAGGCGCGGACGTCGGCGCCGCGGAAGGCGTAGATGGCCTGCTTCGGGTCGCCGATGACGACGAGGTCGCGGTGCCCGTGGAACGCCGTGCGCAGGACCTCCCACTGCACCGGGTCGGTGTCCTGGAACTCGTCGACGAGCACGACGGCGTACCGCTCGCGCAGCCGCGCGCACGCGCACCGGCCCGGTGACCGGGTCGACGAGCGCGTCGCGCACCCGGGTCGAGCAGGTCGTCGAAGCCGAGGACGCGCAGCGCCCGCTTGCGCGCCTCGACCTCCTCCCGCACGGCCTGGCGCGAAGCGCACCCGCAGCGTCGGCCGGCGAGTCCGGCGTCGGCGTCGGTCGGGCAGCAGCAGCGCGCTCGGGGTACGCGACGCGCCTGCGCGCCAGCGTCAGCGCGGTCGGCGCGGTCGAAGGCCGGCGGCGGCGCGCCGGTGCGCGCGTAGAAGCGCAGGTACAGGTCGTCGGCGACCTCGCCGCACCAGGTCGCGCAGGTCCTCGACCAGCGACGGTGCCCGGGTCGAGGTCGGCCGCCGTGCCGAGGCTGCGCAGCACCTGCTGGCAGAACTCGTGCGTCGTCGCGACGGTCGCGGCGTCGAAGCCGGCGAGCGCCTCGCTCAGCCGGCGACGCCGCAGCGTCGACGTCGTCGCTCGGCGAGCAGCGCGACGACCGGGTCGGTCGGAGCTGCTCGCGCGGCCTGCGGGTCGGCGAGGGCGTCGCGCGCGGCGAGCAGGCGCTCGCGGACGCGGGTGCGCAGCTCGCTGGTCGCCGCGCGCCCGAACGTGACGACGAGCAGCCGCTCGAGCGGCGCGTGCCCCTCGGCGACGTAGCGCGTGACGAGGCCCGGCGATCGTGTAGGTCTTGCCCGTGCCGGCGCTGGCCTCGAGCACGACGGTGCCGGTCGGCAGCGGGCCGCGCAGGTCGACGGCGGTGGTCATGCCTCGGCCTCCATCGAGCGGGCCCCACACGCGCTCGACCAGGTCGGCGAACGTCGTCCCGGGCAGCAGCGGCGAGGTCCAGTCGAACAGCACGTCGAACGGCGCGTCGCTTGCCCCAGCACAGGACGTGCTCGGGGTCGGCGTCCTCCTCGGGAACGCCCCAGCCGCTGCTGCCACTCCCCGATCGCCGCCGCCGCGCTTGCGCCGCGCGTACGCCTCGCTCGTCTTGACCGGCAGCGGCAGCGGCGTCCGCAGCCCGACGTCGCGCAGCGTCGACGAGGTCGCGCGAGCAGCGCGCGGTGCCCGCTCGGCTCGACCGGCCCGGCGCGTCCAGACCACGCGCCTCGTCCTTGCGTCCGCCCGACCGACGACCGCCTGCCACGGCACGTCCGGCCGGCTGACGCGTCAGCGCGAGCAGCTCGACCCAGGCGCGCAGCCGCTGCTTGGCGCCGAGCGTCGAGTACGTCGTGCGCAGCAGCGTGTCCCGTGCACGCCGGCGACGCTGCCCAGCAGCGGCGCGGCCCGTCGAGGTCGACCTCGACGTCGAGGGTCTGCGCCTCGCCCTGCCGGTACGGCTGCGGCCGCGGCGACGACGGCGTCGACCCGGTGCGCCGACCTTGCGCAGCACCGGCACGCCGAGCGGCCCGGGCGGCAGCTCGCCCGCGCGCGGCCTCCTCCGCGCGGACCTCCGCCGGGGAGGCGCCGCGCAGCCGGGCGTGCAGCACGCGGTCGCCGACCTTCCAGTCCTGCAGCCCGTCGAGCTCGCACGGGCAGCGCGTCGTCGGGCTCCTCGTCCCAGCTCGCCGGTCGCGACGTCGAGCCGCTGGCGCAGGAACCCCTTGGCCGGGTGCTCCCAGAACGCCAGCAGCCGCGGCCAGCTCGACGACGTCGTCCGCGCCGCTCGGGCAGCGGCGCGCCGACGACGCGGCGGCGCCGGCCTGCCGCTCCTGCACCGCGGCGCGGGCACCGGCGTAGGCGCTCGGGTCGAAGGAGCGGGTGCGCGCGTCCGGGCCGGAAGTTCTCGGCGTCGAACGGCTGCAGCGGGTGGACGGTGACGACGTCGTCGCGCGCGGGTCCGCCGTCCGCGGTCTGCGCGGTCAGGTCGAGCGCGTCGAGCAGCTCGCCGAGCGGGACGGCGGGCGGCAGCGGGGCGCCGGTGCGCGGGTCGCTGCCGCTGTAGGTGACGACGAGCGTCTCGCTCCGCGGCGCACACGGCGTCGAGCAGCAGCTGCCGGTCCTCGCTGCGCGGGTCGCGCTCGCCGAGGTGCGGGTCGCGGGCGAGGACGTCGTCGCCGTCGACGACGCTCGGTGCGCGGGAAGGCGCCGTCGTCGAGGCCGAGCAGGCAGACGACGCGGTGCGGGACGCTGCGCATCGGGCGTCAGGGTGCAGACGGTGAGGCCGCCGGTGCGGAAGCTGGTGCTGGTCGGCCGGCCCTGCAGGCGTCGCTCCAGCAGGCTGACGACGTCGGCCAGCCCGACGTGCGACGTCGACGCCCTCGGCCGCCGCCCGGACGTCGTCGAGCTCGCGCCGCAGCTGCACGCAGCTGCCACCCGCCGTCGTAGCGGGACGTCGGCCAGCTCGACCGACGCTCTGTCTCCAGCGCGTCGAGCCAGTGCGTCGACCGGGTGCCGGCCCTGCAGCCTGGTCGAGCGCCGCGTCGAGCCGGTCGAGCAGCTCGGCGAAGCGGCCGGCGAGGTCGACGTCGCTGGAGTCGACGTCGTCGTAGGGCAGCGTGCCGCCGACCATCTCCGCCGGTGGCGAGGCCGGTGAGCAGCCGGTCGAGGCCGGTGCGCCAGGTGCCCTGCGCGACGCCGCCCATCTGCCAGGGCGCGCGGTGCTCGGCGTCGAGGCCCCAGCGCACTCCGCGTGCCGACGGTCCAGGCGCGGAGCTGCTCGACGTCGTCGTCGTCGAACCCGAAGCGCCGGCGCACCGCCTCGGCGCCGGCGAGGTCGAGCACCTGCGTGCCGGTGACACGGCTGCCGGCGAGCTCGAGCAGGGTCGCGGCGACGGCGAGCAGCGGGTTGGTCTGGCGGGGGCTGCGGTCGGCGACGCTGACCCGCAGGCGGCCGGCGGGGTGCGCGTCGTCGCCGAACGCCGCGACGACCAGCGGCGCGAAGGCCTCGACGTCGGGGCACATCACGAGGACGTCGCGGGGCTCGAGGCGTCGGGTCGTCGGCGAGCAGGCCGAGGACGACCTCGCGCAGCACCTCGACCTGGCGGGCGCGGCCGTGGCAGGCGTGGACCTGGACGCTGCGGTCCGTCGGCGCCTCTGCTGCGTCGGGACGCGGTCGTGGCGCAGGTCGCGCTGCAGCCGCTGCAGCAGGGTCGTGCGGCTGCCGCGCGGCGTCGTGGTGGTGGACCTCGACGTCCGTCGCCGCCTGGAGCCGCAGCTGGAGCTCGCGGACGTCGCGGGACAGGCTGGCCAGCAGGGGGTGCCGCGCGGGGTTGTCGGCGTCCCGACGCCGTCGCGCGTGCGGGGCGTCCCTGCAGCTGCTGCCACAGCGCGCGGCTGGCGTGGTTGAGGAACAGGTGGACGTCGCGGCTGCTCGGCTGAGGGCGCCGAGGACCTGCAGGCGGGCGGCGTCGAGGCGGCTGACGCCGTAGAGGCTGATCCGGTCGCCGGGGCTCGCGCTGAGCGCGGTGCAGGCGTCGTCGAGGAGCTCGGCCGGGTGGGTGCCGAGCCGGTCGCGCAGGCGCCGCCAGAGCTCGGGCTGCCAGGCGAGGTCGGCCGGGACGTCGTCCTCGCTGCTCCGCCCAGTCCTGCAGCAGCTCGGGCCGGGACGCACCGGCCGCGTGGAACAGGCCGGTGAGCCGCCGGGCGACGGCGTAGCGGCGGGCGCTGCTCGCCCCGAGGTGGTGCACGAGGGCCGCGCACCACTGCTCGTCGGGCGGGCAGGCGTCGAGCACCTCGAGCAGGTGCCAGACGACGCGGTCGGGCTGCCACGCCTCGACCGCCTCGGCGTGCTCCGGGCTGGCCTGGCTGACGAGCTCGTCGAGCAGGGCGTCGGGGTGCGGGAAGCACGACGCTGGGCGCACACCCCGTCGCCCTGCTCGGTGCCGAGGCGGTGGGACAGGCGCTGGGCGAGCCAGCGCTCGATGCCGCGGGCGGGGACGGCGACGACCTCGGCGGCGAAGGGGTCGGTCGAGGGGCCGGCTCAGCAGGTCGCCGAGGGCGTCGACGAGCGCGGAGCCGGAGGAGGAGCGGTGGACGTGGAGCAACGGGGGGCCTCGGGAGGGGTCGGGCGTCCGAGCATGCCCGAGGGGTCCGACAGGAACGGGCACCAGCTGATAGGCAACGGGCATGCCCCTCGACGAGGTCGACGTCCGCCGCGCAGCCATGGACTACGTGGTGCGGACGAGCGAGGCCTCCGGCGGCGGAGTGATCACGCGCGCCGAGCTCGAGGCGTTCACCTACCAGGGGCAGCAGCTCAAGCTGATCGACCAGAGCCGCGGCATCCGCAACCCGCGGCAGCTGCCGCGACGCTGTCGATCCTGAGCCAGCCCAAGGGCCCGTACGACGACGACCTCGACCCGAGGACGGCTTGCTCCGCTACGCCTACCGGACCGGCGCCGGACGCCGGCGACAACCGCAAGCTGCGGCGAGGCTGCCGGGCTGCGGGTGCCCGTGATCCTCCTGCAGGGCATCGCTCCCGGCGTGTTCGTGCCGCGGTGTCCCGTGTACGTCGTCGAGGACGACCCGGTCGGGCGCTTCGTCAAGCTGGCCGTCGACGAGAGCCTGCGCTACCTCGCCGCGCGGCGGCGACCGCGGACCAGCGGCGGTACGCCGAGCGGCTCGTCAACCTGCGCCTGCACCAGCCCGTCTTCCGCGCTCGCGTCATCCGCGCCTACGACACGGCGTGCGCCGTCTGTCGTCTGCAAGCATGCCGACTTGCTGGACGCCGCGCACATCCTCGGCGACGCGGAGACGGGCCAACCCGTCGTGAGCAACGGCCTGGCGCTGTGCAAGATCCACCACGCCGCGTACGACCGGCGGGATCCTCGGGCGTCCGGCCCGACTACGTCGTGCAGCTGCGCGAGGACCTCCTCGCCGAGGTCGACGGGCCGATGCTCAAGCACGGGCTGCAGGAGATGCACGGCAGGGGCTGCATCTGCCGCAGCGGCCGCGGGACCTGCCAGACCAGGAGGCCTTGGCAGCTCGCTGGGAGGCCTTCAGCCCGTGACTCCTGCCCCGTGGCGAGGCCCCAGGCTGCGCATGCTCCCCCCTCGTCTGCGAGCTGCGACGCGCCTCTGTCGCAGGGCACGCTTCGAGGGCGCCCACGCAAGCGTGGACGCCCTCGAAGGAGGAACGGCCTAGCTGCAGCCGCTGGTGCTGCCGCAGCTCTCGCACACGTAGCAGCTGCGGCCGGCCGCATCTTCACGCCGCAGGTCATGCACAGCGGCGCGTCGGCCGCCGTTCCCTGCATGGCGTCGAGCAGCTCCGTGCTGCTGTGCACCGCCGCAGGCACCGGCTTGGCCGCGGACACCGGCACGGACTGCGCCAGACCCTCGACGTCGAGCTCGTCGGCCGCAGGCGCGTAGTTCTCGGCGACCGTGGCCGCCCTCTCCTCGGCGGTGAAGACGCCGAGCTCGGCTACGGGTGTCGTAGGGCAGGTAGTCGGGCGCCGGCCGACGGAACAGGTAGTCCATGACGGACTGGGCCATCCGGATGTCGGCGTCGTCGGTGAG
>CAWFHF010000002.1:0-724152 GCA_963815615.1 uncultured Actinomycetota bacterium
CCCTCTACCGGGGATCTTGAAGTAGACGAGCAGCCGCCCGAGACCGTACGGTTCGAGCCGCCAGAGAACCACCCGAGGAACATCATTTCCGACACGGGTGAAGGCTGGCATGCAGAAGAACACGACCGTGCACGACGGCGTCGAGGCCTTCCTGGCCTTCCGGAAGGCTCGTTTCGCCGCTACGACTGTGCAGAACGACGGCCACGTCTTGCGGCGCTTCGCGCGAACGTTCGGCCCGGCGCGACAGGTCCGCTACCTGACAGCGCAGGACATCGAGGACTGGTTCTACGGGCCTGACGGCGTCATGAACGTGCACCGCACACGGGACCGCAAGCAGCGCCCACCCGTTCAGCCCTCAACGCACAACTTCTACAGAACCCGCCTCAACATGCTGTTCGTCTTCTGGACGAAACGTGGCCTGCTGAAGGTGGACCTGCTCCTAGACGTGCAGCCGATCAAGGTGGTGCGGAAGCAGCGACAGCAGCCGGGGCCCGAGGTCTTGCTTGGCCTCCTGGATCGGGCCGCCAACCCACGCGACCGGGCCTACCTAGCTACCGCGATGAACACCGGTCTACGACAGAACGAGATCCTTCGGCTGCGGGTGCGAGACGTGGACCTGGACCAAGGCTCGCTGTTCGTCTTCATCAGCAAGTCCAAGGTCGAGGACGCGCTGCCCATCACCGCCGACTTGGCGGCGGAGTTGCGACGGTGGCTGACGCGGTACGCGGCGGACCTTCCCGTGCGCCTGTCGGGCGAGCACTACCTGTTCCCCGCCTTGAGCGGCAACCGCTTCCGCAAGTGCGAGAACGCCGACGGCACCTGGAGCACCGTCAACGAGTCCGGGCGATGGGTCCCTGGCAAGCCGATGTCCCACCCCGAGCGCGTCGTCCAGGCTGCCCTGTCCTCGGCTGGCCTTCCCACGAAGGGCGAGGGGAACCCACACGCTGCGGCGGGCAGTCGCCCGCCACTACTTCGACTTCCTCGTTAGAGAGGACGGCATCGGCTACGACGGTGCCCTCCGAGCGACGAGTGCCCTCCTCCACCACGAGAGCGCCGCGACCACCGAGATCTACCTGGGGCTGTCCTCCGAGCGCGCACGACGGGACCGCAGCCTGCGCGGCCAGCCCTTCCTCACATCCATGGTCGATCAGACGAACGTCGTCCCGCTCAAGCGGTCAGGCACCGAGTAGTGCTTGAGGCCTACCAAGCAAGTTGGAAGTCGGGTCGAGTCCTGTCCAAGTACCCGCAGGCCCTCCGAAGGGGTGAGAGGCCCACCGGGCTTCTCGCAGGTGCCCACAAGCACGAACGGCCACCGGGCGACCACCCGATGACCAGTCCGTCGTGCTTCGTGCGCCTGCTGCGGCGACAGCAGGAGAACGACCGTGAGTCTAGGGACTCTCGCGCGACCTCGGATGGCTTCGGCACTCGCTACCCCTCAACACACACATGTGGTCACGAGGGCAGCCAAGCGCCTCGACAAGCACCAGCAGGCCCTTCACGACCAGTGGGGACCCAAGGCCAAGAGCACGTTCAAGTGCCCCGACGCGCTAGAACGGCTGACCGAGCGAGGCGACGCCCTGCCCGACCAGCGGTGTCGCAGAGCCCAGTGTCTGGAGTGCCGCCGGGCCGACGCCAAGGGGCTCGTCCGAGCCCTCGGACTTGCCAAGCCCGAGCAGTTGCTCTTGGTCACCGGACTCACGGGGGTCTGGGCGCTCGACCGCGGAGAGTCAAGCGACTGCGGCGGGCACTACAGCGCGGGGGCGTCACGGAACAGCACTGGGCGTACGCCATCGAGCGCAACCCCAGAGGCACCGGAGCGCATCTGCACGCCTGGTTCTGGGGCACCCCGATCACCGCCGAGGCGCTCCGGGCAGCCGCCGTGGCCGTGGGCCTGGGGGAGGTCGTTGGCGTCAAGCCCGTCACCCACCACGGCGACCTGGGCTACCCGCTCAAGAACGCCCTGCACAACGAGACGAGCCTCCAGGCCCACATCGAGTGCAACGGCAGGGAGGTGCTCCACGCACGCGGCTTCTGGCGCGACACGCGAACCGGCGAGGTGGGCATCAAGCAGCGTCAGGCCGTCTCCCTGGCGCGCCGGGCCGCCGCCTCGGCGGAAGCCCGTTCGGGGCAGGAGGCAGCGGAGAGCCGTCCTGCGTCCGCCGGTCCACGCACGGTTTCAGCGCGCAGGTGCTCACCTCCGCCTGCGACCGACCGGCCCGCCCGGCCATGCCCGAAGGGCCGATCAGCCTCTCGTACGGCAGCGGCACCCGCCCGTCGGTGCAGGACGCAGCGACCAGCCTCCCGTCGTCAACCGGCAAGACGCAGCTGCGTCGTGGGGGGCGCACGGGCCCTGGTCCGGCCCGACCGCACCTCCAGCCCGCCATGCCGTCGCCGACCTGCGTCCAACCTCACCCTGGAGCCCCACATGTGCCAGCCCGTCAACCCAGCGCGCAAGCGACGAGCCGTCGTGCAGCGGGGCCACTCGCAGGGCGTGGTCGCCCTCGTCATCCCAGACCGCACACGCTTCGGCGAGCAGGTCACCTCCGTGCTCATCGGCGGCTGCTGGGTGTCGCTGCGGGGCCTGCACTGCCGCCTGCTGCAGGGGTGTGCAGACGGCTGAGTGACGGCGCTCATCTGAATCTCCCCAGACCTGCTCATCGAAAGTCCCCACCTTGAGCACCCGCTGCGTGGCGTCGCCGCGCACGGCGGGACCCCTTCGAGGGTGGCGGTCTCTGACCTCCACCAGCTCCTCGAAGGAGTCCCTTTCCGATGCTCACACGGGAGGACGATGTGGACGCTCACGCGCTCCGCAGGCAGGGCTGGACGATCAGCGCGATCGCCCGGCACCTCGGCCATGACCGCAAGACCATCCGCGCCTACCTGACCGGCGGCCGCGTCGCCGGCCAGCGCGCACCGGCGGTCGACGGACCCGCTCGAGCCGTTCGTGCCGTAGCTGCGCCAGCGGCTGAGCGACGACCCGCACGTGTGGGCGACGGTGCTGTTCGACGAGGCCGTCTGCGCTCGGCTTCGACCGCTCCTACGCGAGGTTCACCCGCGGGCTGCGCGCCCATCGGCTGCGGCCGCACTGCGAGCCGTGCTCGAGCAGCACGCGGCCGCGACCACGCCGTCATCGAGCACCCGCCCGGTGAGGAGGTCCAGTGGGACTGGCTCGAGCTCCCCGACCCACCCGCCCACTGGAGCGCCGGCCGGACGAGCCGGCGGCGCAGGCGCACCTGCTGGTCGGGGCGCTGTCGTGCTCGGGCAAGTGGCGCGGCGGTGCTGGCCGACAGCGAGGACCTGCCGCACCTCATCGAGGGCCTGCACGCCGTCTCGGCCCGCCTCGGCGGGCTCCCGAAGCGGTGGCGGTTCGACCGGATGGCGACCGTCGCGAGCCCCAACACCGGCCGGGTCACCGCGCGCTTCGCGGCGGTCGCGAAGCACTACGGCGTCCACGTCGATCTCTGCCCGCCGCGGCACGGCAACCGCAAGGGCACCGTCGAGAAGGCGAACGACTCCGCGGCGCAGCGCTGGTGGCGCACGGTCCCGGACGACCTGACGATGGCGCAGGCCCAGGCGTCGCTGGACGCGTTCTGCGCCCGCGTCGGCGACAAGCGGCCCCGCAGCCGCGACGGCGAGCGCACGACCGTCGGGCAGCTCGCCGACCTCGAGCCGCTCGGCGCCGTTGCCGCCGGCGTTCCCGGCGACCCTCACGGTCAGCCGGGTCGTCAGCAGCCAGGCGCTGGTCGCTTCCGCGGCAACCGCTACTCCGTCCCGCCCGGCCTGGCGGGCAGCACCGTCACCGTCAGCCACCGGCTCGGCGCCCCGACCCTGGACATCGCCACGACCAGCACGGCCGGCAGCGGACGGTGCTGGCCCGGCACCGCCGCGAACCCGACGGCGCCGGCGTCCTGGTCCGCGACACCGTCCACGTCACCGCGCTGCAGACCGCGGTCCTCGCCGCGTTCGACACCGGCAAGCCCTGCCACCGCAAGGCCCGCCGACCACCGACACCAGCAGCGCTCGCCGAAGCCGAACAGCTCCGCCGTCCCGCCGCCGGCATCACAGCCAGGACGACCAGGACCGCGAGGTCGTGGTCGACCTCGCCCGCTACGCCCAAGCCGCCCGCGAACGGCAGGTCGCACCATGACCGCCACCCGCCCGCCGCTTCCGCTCCGCCGCCGTCGACCGGGCCGCAGGCCGCGGCCTACCAGCGCCTGCGGGCGCACCTGGCCTACCTCAAGCTCCCGACCGCCGCCGAGCAGCTCCCCGCCGTCCTGGACGCCGCCCGAACCGAGGACCTGTCGCTCACCGCAGCGCTGGAACGGCTCCTGGACGCTCGAGGTCACCGCGACCGAGGACCGCCGGCTCGCCGGCCGGCTGCGGTTCGCCAGCCTGCCCGCGCCCTGGACGCTGGAGGACCTGGACTACGACGCCAGCCCCGCGCTGGACCGGGCGCTGATCACCGACCTCGCGTCGCTGCGCTTCATCGAGCAGGCCAGCAACGTCCTGCTGATCGGGCCGCCCGGCGTCGGCAAGACCCACATCGCGATCGGCCTCGCGCGCAAGGCCGCCGAAGCCGGCTACCGCACCTACTTCACCACCGCCGCCGACCTCGCCGCCCGCTGCCACCGCGCCGCCCTCGAAGGCCGCTGGGCCACCACCATGCGCTTCTTCGCCGGCCCGACCCTGCTCGTCATCGACGAACTCGGCTACCTCCCACTGCCCGCGGACGCCGCCGCAGCGCTGTTCCAAGTCGTCAGCCAGCGCCACCTCAAGACCTCGATCGTCCTGACGACCAACCGCGGCATCGCCAGCTGGGGCAGCGTCCTGGGCGACGAGATGCTCGCCGCCGCCATGCTCGACCGGCTCCTGGACCGCAGCGTCGTCATGCACCTCGACGGCGACAGCTACCGCCTACGCAGCCACCACGCCCGCGCCAACACCCTCCAACAAGCCGTCCGCCCCGACCGCTGACGGGCTACCTTCAGCCCCGCTCGAGGTGGGGACTTTCGCCGAGCATCACTGGGGAACTTCGCTGAGCGTCATCACCCCGGCGGCATGAGCGGATGGGCGGCGCGCTCGCGGTGCGAGCCGCGCGCTGCGGGTCGAGCTGACGTCCGCTGCAAGCCGACGAGCTTGCCGGGCGTTTCGGCAACAGCACGTGACTGTCCTCAGCAGGCAAGATGCTCCGAGCTCTACTCGTCGACGGCAGTGGCAGAGCGCGTGGACCTGACAGCCGGCCAGAACGTCCCCATCGCTGCCGGCACCGTGCAGACGTGCGCCTGCAGCAGCCGGGGGCATGCAAGGTCGACCTCGTCGCCCTGCTGCTCGACGAGCGGGGCCAGGTCAGGGCGGACGCTGACTTCGTCTTCTACAACGCTCCTCGCCACCCGAGCGGCGCCGTCACGCTCGACGGAGCAGGCGCTGAGCCTGGATCTCGCGTCTCGTTCCGGCGGCGTCGAGCGCGTCATCGTCGCGGCGAACAGAGACGGGGACGGGCGGCTCGATGGCCTGACGGTCCTGGTGGAGGGCGACGAGCAGCTGACGTTCGCCCCGTCGAGTCTCGCCGGCCTCCCGACCGCGGTCCTGCTGGAGGTCTACCGCCGCGGCGGCGGTTGGCGGGTCCGCGCCGTGGGTCAGGGCTGGGCCGCCGGCCTGGCCGGCCTGGCCCGCGAGTACGGGGTCAACGTCGACTGACGAGCCCGAGCGCCGCCGCAACCCGACGCTCGACAGCGCCGGAGCCAGACCTGACGCCCGTTCAGTCGGAGCTGGAGCGGCTGACCCGGCGCCGGGACGCGCTGCTCCAGGAGGTCGCGGCGCTCGACCGGCGGGTGCGCGAGGCGCGCGCAGCGATCGTCGAGACCGACGAGCTCAGGCTGCTGCAGCAGGTGGGCTACTACCAGTTCCGGCACCCGCTCGACGACGTGCTGTCCTCGAAGCAGCGCCTGGACGGCCTCCGCGCGAAGATCAAGGAGGCGATCAGCAAGCGGACGGCCGTGCACGGCAAGTCCGGCTGGATGGTGAACGGATCGCTTGAAGGAGGGGGCGGCGCTCGTTCGCCAGTTCGGCGACCTGATGCTGCGCACGTACAACATCGAGGCCGACAACTGCGTCCGCACCGTGCGCGCCCACACGGTCGACACCGCGAAGAAGCGGCTGGAGCAGACGCGCGAGGCGATCGTCAAGAACGGCAGCACGATGGGCGTCGCGATCGACGAGAGCTTCCACGCGCTGCGCCTGGAGGAGCTCCAGCTGACCGCGGACCACCACCTTCGGGTCGAGCAGGAGAAGGAGGACGCGCGCGAGGAACGGCAGCGGCAGCGGGAGGAGGCCAAGGCCCAGGAGGAGTTCAAGCGGCGGAAGAAGGACCTGCTCAAGGAGCAGGCGCACTACCAGAGCCTGCTGGACCGGTCCCGGGCCAACGGCGACGAGGCAGGGCTGCTCGAGGCGCGTGAGCGGCTCGCGGAGATCACCGAGAGCATCGAGGAGGTGGAGGAGATGGCCGCGAACACCCGCGTCGGCTACGTCTACGTCATCTCCAACGTGGGGGCCTTCGGTGATCGCGTCGTCAAGATCGGCATGACCCGCCGGGAGGACCCGATGCAACGGGTCTACGAGCTCGGCAGCGCGTCGGTGCCGTTCAAGTTCGACGTCCACGCGCTCGTCTTCAGCCACGACGCCGTCGCGCTCGAGACGGCGCTGCACCGCGAGTTCGACCAGCAGCGTGTCAACCGGGTCAACCGGCGGCGGGAGTTCTTCCGGGTCAGCCTCGCGGAGGTGCGCGCCGCTCTGGAGAAGGTCGGGACGAACCACGTCGTGGAGTTCCGGGAGCTCGCGGAGGCCCCCGAGTGGCGGCAGAGCCAAGCGCAGCAGCCCGCGAGACGACCGTCCCGGCGTCGACCTGAGCCGGTAGGAGGAACAGAACCATGGCCCGTCGACGCGGAGTCCTCGCCACGCTCGTGCAGATCCAGCGGGAGGCCGAACGAGAGCGGGAGCGGCGGGCCCGAGCCGCCGCCAAGGCCCAGCGCGACGCCGAGCGCGCGGCCGCTGCACGACGCGCGCGCGCGGTGCAGGACCAGAAAGCTCAGGGACCGGCTGTACGCCGAGGACCGGACGCGGGAGGCCGCGGAGGACACGGCACAGGTCGAGCAGCAGGTCGAGGTCCTGCAGAGCGTGCTCGCTGCGACGCTCGGCGTCGACGACCACCTCGACCTCGAGGCGCTCAAGCAGGCCCCGCCGTCCCCGTTGTTCGACCCGCTCGACGGTCGGAGCGCCGCCTCCGCCTCCGCCAGAGGCGGGACTTCGCGGTGGAGGGCCCGTCGGCGCTCGGGCGGGTGTTCGCCGCGTCGAAGCACGCCGCCCGGGCCGAGCAGCGTCAGGCCGAGTACCAGAAGGCCCTGGACGAACACAAGGTCGCGACGCAGCGAGCACATGCGCAGCGTCTGGAGGAGGCGCGCCGCCGGCACGACGCGAGCGCTGCCCGCAGGCGGAGGAGCACCGGCAGCACGTCGAGGAGGTCAGCGCGCTGCAACGCGGTCTGGCGGCGCGTCGGCCGGACGCCGTCGTCCGCTACCTGGACCTGGTGCTGGAGGCCGCCGAGTACCCCGACGGCTTCCCTCACTCGTGGAGCCTGGGCTACGCCGCGAGCGTCCGGGCACCTCACCATCGACTACGAGTTGCCGCCAGTGGACGTGGTGCCCGCCGACAAGGCCTACAAGTACGTCAAGAGCTCCGACACCATCACCCCGTCTGCCGCGCCCGGCTGCGCAGATCCGCAGCCTCTACACCGAGGTGCTGCGGCAGACCGCCCTGCGGGTCGTGCACGAGGTCCTCGAGGCCGACGGGCAGGCGCGGTCCGGACGGTCGTCTTCAACGGCTACGTCAGCGGCACCGACCCGGCCACCGGCCGCGAGGTCCGCCCCTGCCTCCTGGCCCTCGCGACGTCGCCGCGAGCGGTTCCTGGACGTCGACCTGGCGCGGGTCGACACCGTGGCCTGCCTCGCGCACCTCGAGGCACGCGTCAGCAAGGACCCGAGCAAGCTCCAGGCCGTCGAGCCCATCGTGCTGAGCGGCTCACTGGAGGCGGACTACACGCTCGACACCGATTCCCACGCGGACGAGGAGAGGGCCTCGACGCCAGAAATGGAACCGCCGACCAGCGAGGTCATGTCCCGGAGCGGCACTGACGAACAGCTGCTCCAACCCGGTCAGAACGTGCCTCTGTCAGCAACTCAGGTGCAGGTCGATCTGCAAGGCCGTCAACTCGACCTGTCGGTGCTCCTCGTCGGACCCAACGGGCGAGTCGAGAGGGACGAAGACTTCATCTTCTACAACAACCCGCGGAGCGCCAGCGGCGCCGTCATCCTTACCGAGAACAACATCAGTATCGACACCGCTTTGCTGCCACGCCAGCAGGAACGGGTTGTCGTCGTCGTCAGCACCAGCGAGGCACCGTCAGTTGGAACTGTGACAGCCGTCCTCCGAAACCCGGGTGGTGGGGTCGTGCGGTTCGAAACCGTCGACTCAACGCAGGTGGCCGCACTCGTCTGGGGCGAGTTCTACCTGCGCAACGGTGCCTGGCGCTTCCGCGCAGTCGGCCAAGGATGGGCGGACGGGCTCGCAGGGCTGGCGCGCGACTACGGCGTGAACGTCGACTGATGGCCGAGCGAGGGCTGAGCAGGGACCAAGGAACCACCGCGCGTGCGCTCTAGTGGCGGCATGAGCGGAAGCGGCGGACCCGAGCAACGACAGAATCGGATAGGCGAGGTCGCTTGTGTCCCACGCTGCACCGCCCGCCCCGGGGGAGGATCCCGCAGCGAACGCGAGCCGGCTTGTGGAGCGGACTGGAGGCAGGTCGATGCGCATCACGATCGCTGATGCCGAGCCGGGTCCGCACTTTTTGGACCGCGTGAGCATCGAAGGTTCCGGTGATCCCGTGCAGGTGGTCTTCGTGCGCCGTGAAGGGCCAGCCTTGCTCGTGCGACAGGTGGACCCGTGTGATCCAGACCCCACGCCAGTGCAGATCCACGACGGGGACGAGCTGACTGTTTGCGTGGCGATCTCACATCTCAGCCTGAACACGAGCGACACGGTCGGCGACAGCACCGGGTTGCTCTTCGGGCTGCGGGTCGTGGAGGAACGCCGGGACGAAGACACGGTCTACGCCCGGACTTTGCGCAGGGGCGAGCCTGATGACGGTCGGCGGGTGCACGTCCATCCTGGTCAGCAGGTGCGATTCGACGAGGGCTCGATCGTCGCCGAACTTGATCACATCGACGACTTGCAAGTCGAGACTTCATCGGGCTTTGTGCCCCTGACACCGGTCCTACTGACCTGGTTCTCCATTGGAGACCAGCACGCCCCTGAGGCCGTTAGGTACCTGTTGGCCGCCGCCCGGCGGCTGGACAGCGTCAACTACCGGCTGATCGATATCGAGGAGGTGATGGCCCTCGTCAACAGGGGCGACCTCGCGGGTCCAGCTCTTCGTAGCAACATCGTCCGCCTCATCTCTGATGTCGAGTCAGCGATGATCGCGCTCGGTCGCACGGTGGACATGGTCACGCGGTGCGGGGAGCTTCTTGGCAGCAGGGTGGGGGTCCCGCCGCTGATCCAGCGGCACAGCGCCGCGGTGGCCGCGGTGCGCAACGCTTATGAACACATAGAAGATCGCGCACTAGGTCGAGTGCGACAGAAGCCTCACCCGAACGCATTGTCCATCTTCGACTACGCCCGACTCCTCGGCAGCGACGAGGTCGTGTATGACGGGCATGTCCTCAACATCGAGACGGACGTCCCGGAGATCATGGCCTCGGTGCGCCACTTCCTGAAGGCTGTGGCGGCTGACGTCTGAACGCTTCCGGCGAAGTGGGCGCCGATCATCAGCGGCTGGGCGAACACCTGCTCATCGGCAATGAGCGGATGCCTGGCTGCCCCGCCGACGCTCTCGGTCGAGCGGCCCTCGGTCGACCGCGCATGACCTCCAAGGCCGACCCCCTCAGGCGCAGCCGTCTGCTAGCCCTGGCTCATGTCGACGAACCGGCTGTAGTGCCCCTGGAACGCGACCACGATGGTCGCCGTCGGCCCGTTCCTGTGCTTGGCCACGATGAGGTCGGCCTCGCCGGCGCGCGGGCTCTCCCGCTCGTACATGTCCTCGCGGTGCAGCAGCACGACCATGTCGGCGTCCTGCTCGATCGACCCTGACTCGCGCAGATCGCTCAGCTGGGGCTTCTTGTCGGTGCGCTGCTCGGGTCCGCGGTTGAGCTGGCTCATGGCGATGACCGGGACCTCGAGCTCCTTGGCCAGCAGCTTGAGGTTGCGCGACAGCTCGGAGACCTCCTGCTGGCGGCTCTCGCTCTTCTTGTTGCCGCTCATCAGCTGCAGGTAGTCGATGACCACGAGCTTGAGGTCGTGCCGCTGCTTGAGCCGCCGGGCCTTGGCCCGGATCTCCATCATCGTCAGGTTGGGGCTGTCGTCGATGAACAGCGGCGCCTCGGCGACCTCGCCCATCCGGCGCGCGAGGCGGGCCCAGTCGTCGTCGTTCATCATCCCGCTGCGCATGTGGTGCAGGGGCACCCGCGCCTCGGCCGACAGCAGCCGCATGGTGATCTCGGTCTTGCTCATCTCGAGCGAGAAGATGGCGCTGGTGAGGCCGTGCTTGATCGAGCAGGAGCGGGCGATGTCGAGCCCGCAGGTGCTCTTGCCGGAACCGGGACGGCCCGCCAGCACGATCATCTGGCCGGGGTGCAGGCCGTTGGTCAGGTCGTCGAGGTCCTTGAAGCCGGTGGGCACCCCGCTCATGCCGCCACCGCGGCTGCCGATGGCCTCGAGCTCGTCCATCGTCGGCTGCATGAGCTCCTCGAGCAGCGTGTAGTCCTCGCTGCTGCGGCGCTCCGTGACGTCGTACACGGCCTGCTGGGCGCGGTCGACGATGTCGTCGACCTCCTGGCCCTGGCCGCCGTACCCGAGCTGCACGATGCGCGTGCCGGCCTCGACGAGGCGGCGCAGGATGGCCTGCTCGGCGACGATGCGCGCGTAGTACCCGGCGTTGGCCGCCGTCGGGACGCCGGACAGCAGCGTGTGCAGGTAGGGCGCTCCGCCGACCCGGCCGAGGTCACCGGCCTTCTGCAGCTCCGCGCTGACCGTGATGGCGTCGGCGGGCTCGCCGCGGCCGTAGAGGTCCAGGACCGTGTCGAAGATCGTCTGGTGGGCGGGCCGGTAGAAGTCGTTGCTGGTGAGGACCTCGACGACGTCGGCGATGGCGTCCTTGCTCAGCAGCATGCCGCCGAGGACCGACTGCTCGGCCGCGACGTCCTGCGGGGGCGTGCGCTCGAACTCGGTCGACACCGGCGCCCTGCTCGCCTGGCTCGGCAGCTCGACGACGCGCTCGCTCACCGGTGTCCCTCCTGCTCCCGAGCCGTCCCGGAGGGGGCGGCTGCTGTGCCTGGTGCTGCTGTCGGGGTCGTGTCTACCGGCTGGCACCGACAGCCCGGGCGTGTCCGGGGGGAGCGCCCGGCCGCCCCTGTGGAGGCGCCTGTGGGCAGGGTGGGGAGGAGTCGGCGCGCCGCTGTGGACGGCCGTGGGGACGGCTGTGCACGCCCCGAACGGGTGACGCGCGCCACGCGGCGCGGTCTGTGCACAGGCCTGTGCACAGGTGTGGACGACGAGAAGTCGGGGCTCCCAGCACCCCGTCGACAGGCCCGCGCACCGGGTGCCGGCACGCACCGGAGCCCCGCACGCGCCGAGGCCCGGCCCCCACGCAGGGGGACCGGGCCTCGGGCGGTGGTGCGGGGGCTACTGCGCGGCGACGACGTCGACCGTCAGGGTCGCCTCGACCTCGGGGTGCACCTTGACGGTGACCGTGTGGGAGCCGAGGGACTTGATCGGCTGCAGCTGCAGGAGCCGCTTGTCGAGCTTCGGCCCGCCGGCCCGGGTCACGGCGTCGACGATGTCGGCCGTGGTGACGGAGCCGAACAGGCGGCCGCCGTCGCCGGAGCGCGCCGGCAGCGTGACCTTCAGGTCGGACAGCTGCGACTTCATCGCCTGGGCCTGGCCGAGGTCGCGGACCTCGCGGACCTCGCGCGCCCGGCGGATCGTCGCGATCTGCTTGTCGGCGCCCTTGGTCCAGCGCTGGGCGAACCCGCGCGGGACGAGGTAGTTGCGGCCGTAGCCGTCCTTGACCTCGACGACGTCACCGGGACCACCGAGGTTCGGGACCTCCTGGTTGAGGATCAGCTTCATGTCAGCGGTCCCCTATCGCGCGGTGCTGGTGTAGGGCAGCAGCGCCATCTCGCGGCTGTTCTTGACGGCCATGGCGACGTCGCGCTGGTGCTGGCGGCAGTTGCCGCTCACCCGGCTGGCGCGGATCTTGCCGCGGTCCGAGATGTACTTGCGCAGCGTGCCGGTGTCCTTGTAGTCGACGTAGGTCACCTTGTCCTTGCAGAACTGGCAGACCTTCTTCTTGGGCTTGCGGGGCGGTGGCTTGGCCATCGTCGTGTGTCTCCTGGTCAGGGAAGGAGTGGGAGTCAGTGCGAGTGACTTAGAAGGGGGGCTCGTCGGACCAGCCGCCGCCGCCACCACCGCCGCCGCCCGCGGGCGCGGAGGCCCAGGGGTCGTCGGCAGGTGCGCCGCCGCCGTAGCCGCCGCCACCCCGGGAGGAGGAGCCACCGCCGCCGAACCCGCCGCCGCCGCCACCGAAGTCGCCACCGCCTCCGCCGCCGCGCGAGGCCTTGGTGACCTTCGCGGTGGCGTACTTGAGGCTGGGGCCGATCTCGTCGACGTCGAGCTCGATCACCGTGCGCTTCTCGCCCTCCTTCGTCTCGAAGGAGCGCTGCTTGAGCCGGCCCTGCACGACGACCCTGCTGCCCCGGGTGAGGGACTCCGCGACGTTCTCTGCCGCCTGGCGCCAGATGCTGCAGCGCAGGAACAGCGCCTCGCCGTCCTTCCACTCGTTGGTCGCCTTGTCCAGCGTCCGCGGGGTGGAAGCGATGGTGAAGCTCGCGACCGCTGCACCACTGGGGGTGAAGCGGAGCTCGGGGTCGTTCGTCAGGTTCCCGACGACGGTGATGACGGTCTCGCCTGCCATGACAGGTCCTCCTGGGGCCCTTCCCGCGGTCAGCGGGAGTGAGTGGTGTGGGTGCGTGCGCAGTCGGTCGCGCACAGGTGGAGCAGGGGAAGGGGCGGTGCGGGTGTGCGGTGGTGCGTAGCGGTGGAGCTGGCGGTGGTGCGGCCGGTCCTCGGGGGAGGAGCGGCTAGCTGGCCGGGGCGGACGGGCCGGGGACCGGCGCGCCCGACGGGCCGGTCGGGGCGGCAGCCGGAGCGGCCGGGGCGGCGCTGCCGGCGGCGGCCGGAGCGGGCGTGCTGCCCGGCTTCGGCGCCTTGGCGGGCGCGGCCTTGCTGGCGCGCATCTCGGGTCGCATGACCTTGGTGCGCAGGATCGACTCGTTGAGGTTGAGCTGGCGGTCCAGCTCCTTCATCGTGTCGGGCGTGGCGTTGAGGTCGACGACGGCGTAGATGCCCTCGGCCTTCTTGTCGATCTCGAACGAGAGGCGTCGCCGCCCCCACACGTCGACCTTCTCGACCGTCCCGCCGCCCTGCCGGACGACGTTGAGGAACGTGTCGAGCGAGGGAGCGATGGTCCGCTCCTCGAGGTCGGGGTCGAGGATGACCATGAGCTCGTAGTGACGCAAGTGACCCACCTCCTCCTGTGGACTCTGCGGCCACGGACGATCCGTGGCAGGAGGGTGTTCGCGTCAGCAAACCCGCTCACGCTACCAGCGGGCCGGGTCCCCGCGGGGCCGGTCCGGAGGGAGTGCGGCAGGTCCATGCGCGGACCGTGCCACGCGGCACCGACAGGAACGGACGAGCGGCCGGACGGGGTGCCCCGGTGACAGACCCGCGCCAGGAGCCGGCCCTACGCCTGCAGGCCCTCGTCGCGCGACGGCGCCTCGGCCAGCAGCAGGCGGGTGAGCAGGGACGCGACCCCGAGGACGCCGAGCGCGGCCAGGACCAGCGGGAGCCCGAAGCGGCGGGCGGCGACCGGGCTGGTCAGCCGCGGCAGCTCCCCGACGGCGGTGACGGGGGCGGCGCCGGGCAGCTCCGGGACGGCGTCGTCGGGGGTGGCGACTGCGAGGGGCGCGGGGCCGGGGTCGGGCAGGTCGGGCGCGACGACGGGGGCCGGGCCGCCGGGGGCGGGCGTGGGGGCCAGCCCGTCGAAGCCGCCGAAGCTGCTGCCGGCCAGCGGGGGCGGGCCCTGCACGACGCCGGTGCCGCCGGTGGGGGACGGCGACGCCGTCGGTGCCGGGGAGGGGGACCCGGCCGGGGAGGCCGACGGCGAGGCCGCGGGGCTCGGCGACCGGCCGGGCACGGGGACGGCGGGCCGGGTGGACGTGGGCCGCGGTGAGGCGGCGGGGCTGCGGGACGCGGTCGCGCCCGGCACCAGGACGCTGCCGTCGAAGGAGTCGAGCCCGGCGCCCAGGTAGGTGTAGGTGCCGGGGGCGAGCGGCTCCTCGACGGTGAAGGTGCCGCGGGGCGGCAGCGTGCCGGTGTCGAAGGACCAGTTGTCGCTGTCGCTCACCACGCGGTGCACGAAGGTGTCGGCGTTGACGAACCGGACGGTGTCACCGGCCTCCACCGTCAGCTGCTTCGGCACGGGCCCGTCGAAGGTCAGCTGCACGTCGCGCACGGCGGCCGCGGCGGCGGGGGCCGGGGCGACCCCGGCCGCGAGCAGGAGCAGCCCGAGCACCGCCAGCAGGGCGGCGGGTCGGCGGCGGCGCATGGCGTCCATGGTCGCACCCCCGGCCCCGTGCCGGGGGGTCACCGGACCTCGACCACCGCGCTGCCCGGCACGGTCCCCCGGACGCTGTACTGCAGCAGGCCGTCGCGGCAGCCGGTGACGACCTGCGGGGCCGCCCGCACCGTGTAGCGGCCGGGCTCGGTCCACGCGTGCTCGGCCGGCAGCTCCAGCACGACCGGCGCCGCGCCGGGGGTGCAGCGGGCCCGGCCCTCCAGGAAGACCGCCTGCCCGTCGCCGAAGGTCAGGTCGACGCCGCCCACCCGGCCGCGCTCGCTGCGGACCCGGACCACGAGCCGGGCCGTCCGGCCGGCCTGCGCGTCGGCGGGCAGCTCGACGAGCTCGGCGACCGCCGCGGCGTCGGGGAAGGCGAAGGTCGCGACCGACCGCTCGGGGGCCGGCCCGGCGAGGGCGGCGGGCGCAGGGGTCCGCAGCAGCCCCGGCAGCGGCGCGACGAGCGCCCCCGCGACGACCAGCGTCACCCCGGCGACCGCCGCCCGACGACGCCGGACCACCGTCGCGCGCCGCCGCACCGCCGCCGCGCGTCCGGCGACCGGAGCGAGGGGGGCGTCGTCGGCCAGCTCGGCCAGGCCGTGGCCCAGCCGCTCGGCGTCTAGCGGTCGGCCCACGCCGCGACCTCCTCGCCGAGCTCGGCGCGCAGCCGGACCAGCGCCCGCGAGGTGGTGCTCTTCACGGTGCCGACCGTGACGTCCAGGACGTCCGCGACCTGGGCCTCGGACAGGTCCTCGTAGAAGCGCAGGACGACGCACGCGCGCTGCCGCGGCGGGAGCAGGGCGAGGGCGCGGCGCAGCCCCTGGCGGTCGTCGACGGCGTCGTACTCGTCGGAGCCGGGGCGCTCGGGCAGGACCTGCGTCGGGCGCTCGCCGTGCCACTTGCGGCGCCACCACTTGGCCGACGTCGTCGCCATGACCTTGCGGACGTAGGCCTCGGCGGCGCCGGTGTCGCGCAGCCGGCCCCAGCGCAGGTAGGTCGCGGTGAGCGCGGTCTGCAGGAGGTCCTCGGCCAGCTGGGGGTCGCCGGTGAGCAGCCAGGCGGTGCGCAGCAGGCGCGGGGAGCAGGCGTCGACGAGCTCGTCGAAGGACTGCTCGTCGCGCACGCCCGCCTCCTCATGACCGTCTGGAGCCCCCGGCACCCACCGTAGGTTGTCCGCGTGAGCGAAGAGCCTCGGATCCGCATCGGTGCCCACGTCGGGCAGGACGACCCGCTCGCCGAGGCCGCGGCCCGCTCGGCCGACCTCGTGCAGTTCTTCCTCGGCGACCCGCAGGGCTGGAAGGCGCCCGTGGTGCCCGACGTCGCCGCGGACACCGGCGTCGACCTGTACGTGCACGCGCCGTACATCGTGAACGTGGCGACGTCGAACAACCGGATCCGCATCCCGTCGCGCAAGATCCTGCTGCAGCACGCGACGGCCGCGGCGGCCCTCGGCGCCAAGGGGCTCGTCGTGCACGGCGGGCACGTGCTCAAGGGCGACGACCCGGCGACCGGCATCGACAACTGGGTCAAGACCTTCCAGCGGATGGAGCGGCCGCTGCCGGTGCTCATCGAGAACACCGCCGGCGGCGACCTCGCGATGGCCCGGCGGCTCGAGGCGATCGACCGGCTGTGGGACGCGATCGGCGGCTTCGAGGACGTCGGCTTCTGCCTGGACACCTGCCACGCGCACGCCGGCGGCGAGGAGCTCGTCGGGCTGGTCGAGCGGGTCCTGGCGATCACCGGGCGGATCGACCTGGTGCACGCCAACGACAGCCGCGACGCCTTCGGCTCCGGGGCCGACCGGCACGCCAACTTCGGCAGCGGTCAGATCGACCCGGACGCGCTGGTCGCCGTCGTGGCCGCGGCCGGCGCCCCCGTGGTGTGCGAGACGCCGGGGGGCGCCGACGGGCAGGGCGCCGACATCGCCTTCCTGCGCGAGCGGCTCGGGGCGGGCGCTACCTCCGCCGGCTGAACTGCACGACCTGCTGGAAGGTCGGCCGGTTCTGCCAGTCGATGTCCGGCACCCCGACGACGCCCGCCGTCGTCGCGCGGATGTCGTCGAGGTGCTTGTCGTAGGTCAGCTGGGCCACCGACGTCTTCGACTGGGCGGCCAGCTCGGCGGCGACCGCCTTGGCGAGCGACGCGCGCAGGGCCGTGCGGCAGCCGGCGAGGGTGCCGCCGCCGCAGTAGGTGCGGGCGTAGCGGCCGGAGACCTTCTGCCCGAGCACCTGGCGCAGGTCCTTGTCCACGTAGCCGTACCAGCCGACGCCGTTCCACGCCGAGCCCAGGCCCAGCTTCGGGTGGTCGTCGACCTTGGCCGGGACGGCGTCGACGAGACCGCCGATCGCGCCGCGGAACACGTCCTTGACCATCGCCGGGTACCAGGCGTCCATGAGGGCGATGGCGGCCTGGAAGGTGTACGCGCCGTCGCGCTCGCGGTCCTCGCGGTGCGAGCCGTTGCGCAGCCACGTCCGCAGCAGGGTCGTCGCCTCCCGCAGCGCCGGGTCGTCGCCGACCACCGCGAGCAGCTCGGGCAGCAGCTGCTGGGCGCGCAGGTCGACGGTGGCGGCGTCCTGCATGGCGTCGACCAGGCCGGTGCGCGTCATCTTCCGGCCGCCCGCGAGGCGGCTGCGCACCCGCTCGTCCAGCGACAGCGACCGGTAGACCGACCCGTAGCCCGTACTGGTCGTCCGCCGACGAGAAGCCGGGCGCGGTCTTGTTGTTCCAGTTGACCATGTAGCCGGCCGGCGGGTTGATCGCCTGCGGGTGGCCGGCGTCGGGCAGGTAGCCCCGCCAGTCGTACTTCGCGTCGCCGTAGCGCGGCAGCGACGGGTCGACGCCGGCGGCGCGCAGCGGCAGCAGGCCGGAGGAGAACAGCGCGATGTCGCGGCTGTCGACGTAGAACCAGTTGAACGTGTAGTCGACGCCGGCGAAGGCCCGCTGGAAGGACGCGGCGTCCGTGACGAAGCCGGGGTCGTTGACGCGCGCGAACCCGACGGCGGAGTCGAGCTCGCCGCCGTAGGTGGAGCGCTGCACGACGACGGCGACGGGCGTCCCGTCGGTCGTCGTGGTCCGGTGCTGCACGATGCCGTGGCGGGTGCGCAGGACCTGGAACTGCAGCCGCTGCGGCAGCCCGGTGCCGCCGGCCGAGGGCTTGGCCAGCTCGGTGTGGGTGTAGGCGTCCAGCGGCGTGCAGGTGCTGCCGACGAGGTAGCCGGTGCTCTCGATCGTGGCGCGCGGTGCCGTCGGCGTTGCACAGCCGGTCCAGGACGACGTCGACGTTGTCGCTGCCCGACGACGTCGCCGACCAGGCGTAGTCGACGCCGTGGCCGAGCTCGACGATCAGCTGGGTGCCCGCGAAGGAGACGCCGCGCGCGGCGATGCCCGGGCCGTTGAGGTCGACCTCGACGAGCAGCTGCGGGGCGAAGTAGCCGGTCTGCGGGCCGAAGACGGCGATCGGGTGCCCGCCCTCGGAGCGCGCCGCGCTGACGACGCAGCGCGTTGCTCATCCCGTCCTTGGCGCGCAGGCCGGACAGGTCGATGGCGCCCAGCGGGCCGTCCACCGACGTCGGCGCGGGCAGCGGCAGCGCGGGGGCGTCCCCGCCGGGTGCGTCGCCGGTGCCGGAGGCGCGGGGGGCGCCGAGGGCGGGCAGGGCGACCGCCTTCGGGTCGACCGTGCCGGGGACGTCGTACGGGAAGCGCGCCGGCACCGTGATCGGCGCCTCGGGGTCGTCGCGCTCGCGGAAGTCGTCGAAGACCTTGCGCCCGTTCGTGGCGCCGTACTGCTTGGTGAGCTTCTGCAGGAACTCGGCGTTGCCGTCCTCGCCGCCCCCGCCGCGGCCGAAGATGCCGCCGACGAGCGAGGCGATGTAGACGACGTCGGCCGGGACGTAGTCGGCGGGGACCTGCTGCAGGGCGGCGTACTCGACCGGGCAGGTCGGCGCCGTCGGCAGGGGGCACAGGGCGTCCTGCGCGGCGTTGATGCCCGCGACGAAGTCGTCCAGGGCGGCGACGAGCTTCGCGCCCTCGGCGCCGTAGCGCTTCGGCAGCGCGGCGAGCTGCGCGGCCGCCTCCTCCGGCGTGTAGGCCGCGGAGCGCAGCTGCTCCCGGTCCATCGCGATGTTGGCCGCCGACGGGCCGAGGAACTCCGCCATCCGGGCCGCGCCGGTGTGGCGCAGCACGTCGGTGAGGAACATCCGGTCCTCGGTGCCGACGTACCCGGCGCCGAAGGCGGTGTCGCCGTACGTCGTGCCGTAGACGTGCGGGACGCCCGCCTTGTCGCGCAGCACGGTGACGCCGTCGCGCGGCGAGTACGTGCGGACGACGTCGGCCGGGTCGACCCCGAGCGCGCCGTCCTTGAAGTACCTCGTCAGCTCGGCCTGGGTGATCCGTCCGGGCCCGGTGCGGTTGAGGGCGTCGTACATCTCGAGCTGGTCGACGCTGTTGGCCGGGCGGGTCTGCGCCGCCTCGAACGCGGCGGCCTGCGGGACCGTCGTCGTGCCGTTGCTGCCGGGCGGCAGGACGTTGAGCACGGCGCCGGCGTCGGGCGCGGCGGCCCGGTCGGCCGCGGACGGCGGCGCGGCGAGGGCCGGAGCGGCCGCCCCGGCCAGCGCGGCGAGCGCGAGCAGGGCGGGGGCGAGCAGGGCGGGACGGCGCACAGGGGCTCCAGGCGTGGGGGGACCGGGGCAGTCTGACGGCGCGCCCGGCCCGGTGTGACCGGTTCCGCCACACCGGCGGCACCTGCCTTGTCGCGGCAGCGGGCGTGGGGCACCCTTCGTCGCAGACCGCGCCCGCCCCCGGGCTCCCGCACCGCCTCCCGGTCCTCCGGCACCCGGCGCCTGTCGAAGGGCCCCCTGCACGTGCGCACGCCCCGCCTCGCGACCCTGCTGGTCGCGGCCCTGATGGCCCCCGCCCTGCCCAGCCTCGCGGCGCCGACCGTCCCCGTCGTGACACCGCTCGTGCGCTCGGTGGCCCTCACGGCCGGGACGACGCTCGCGCGCCTGACCGACGAGCGCCTGGTCGGCGTCACCTGGTCGCGCGGCAGCGGCACCGTGCGGGCCCGCTGGCACACCCCGCTGGGCTGGACCGCGTGGCAGACGCCCGAGGACGACAGCGCGGAGCCCGAGCCCGCGGAGGCCGCCGGCACCCGGGCGGGCACCGAGCCGCTCTGGCGCCCGCCGCTGGCCGACCGGGTCGAGCTCGACGTCCGCGGCACGCAGCGCGACGTCCGGCTGGTCCGCGTCAGCGACGGCACCGCCCGCAGCCGCCCCTCGCTCGGCGCGCGCCGCGCCGAGGCCGCGACCGGCGCAGCCCTGCTCGGCGGGGTGCTGTCGCGGGCCGACTGGGGCGCCGACGAGTCGATGCGCCGCGGCAGCCCGTCGTACGCCCGCGCGGTCAAGGCCGTGGTGGTGCACCACACGGCGGGCCGCAACGACTACAGCCGGGCCGACGTCCCCCGGGTCATCCGCGCCGACTACGCGTACCACGTGCGCGGCCGCGGCTGGGAGGACCTGGGCTACAACCTGCTGGTCGACCGGTTCGGCCGGGTGTGGGAGGGCCGCGCCGGCGGGATCGGCCGCGCCACCATCGGCTCGCACGCGCAGGGCTTCAACACCGGCACGCTCGGCGTCTCCATGCTCGGCGACGCCACCCGCACCGACCCCACCGCCGACGTCACCAAGGCGCTCGCCCGGGTCACCGCCTACGCCGCCGCGACCTGGCGCTTCGACCCCACCGGCACCGTCACGCTGACCAGCGGCGGCTCCCCCCGGTACGCCCGCGGCGCCCAGGTCACCCTGCACCGCGTCTTCGGCCACAAGGAGACCGGCAAGACCGCCTGCCCCGGCGTCCTGCAGGACCGCCTCGGCACCGTCCGCGCCTTCGCCCGCACGCTGCTCGGCCCGGCCCCCGTCATCACCGCGGTCGACGTCACGCAGAACCCGCTCGGGCTGCCCGCCCCGGTCACGGTCCGGGCGACGCTGTCGCAGCGCGCCCCGTGGCGGGTCGCCGTCCGCGACGGGCGCGGCCGGGTCGTGGCCAACGCCTCCGGCGACAGCGCCACCCCGCAGCTGGTGTGGAGCGGCCTGGTCCCGCTGGTCGACGGCCAGCCCGGGGTCCTGCCGGCGCCCGCCGGGACCTACGCCTGGACCGTCGTCGCGGACGACGGGCTGCACGCGGCGGCGCGGCGCAGCGGGCAGGTGCGGCTGGGGCTGCGGACCGCGCCGTAGGGACCGCGTCGGGGACCTAGAAGAGCGGGAAGCTGCTGACGAACAGCGCCGCCAGCAGGGCGCAGCTGCCCGCGGTGACCGCGAGCACGGCGTCGTGCGCCCGGAAGCGCTCGCCCAGCCGGACGAGCGCCCAGACCAGCGGGAACACCACGACGTAGATCCGCGGCAGCGAGAGCAGCGGCCGGCCCGGGTACTGCAGGAACAGCGGGAACAGCAGGCTCAGCCACAGGTACACCGACCAGGTGGCCCGCATCCGCACCGTCACCCACACCCCGGCGGCCGCGAGGCCCAGCAGGGCCAGCAGGTCGAGCGCGAAGTAGCCGCCGGGCGAGGTGCCCACGAACTCCAGGGCCACCCGCACGCCGTCGGCGGCGGTCTCCCAGGGCGTCGAGGGCTCCTTGGCGAAGCCGCTGCGCTGCAGGTCGAGCGGGCGCGTGAACTCGCCCTGCCCGCTCAGCGGCCAGTACGACAGGTACGCCAGCAACCCGACCCCCGCCGACGCCGCCGCCGCCAGCCGGCCGCCGAGCCGCAGCAGCCGCGTGCCGAGCGGCCCCTGCACCCCGCGCTCCTGCAGCAGGGCCTCGACCGCCAGCGGCACCGCCAGCAGCACGCCCGGGCTGCGGGTCAGCCCGGCGAGGGCGGCGAGGCCCGCGACGACAGCCCACTCCCCGCGGCGGGCGGCGTACAGCGCCCCGACGGTGACGGCGAGGAACAGCGACTCGGTGTAGGGCGCGAAGAAGAAGAAGCCGGTCGGCAGCAGGCAGGTGAGGACGACCGCGCGTCGGGCTGCGGGCTCCGACAGCTCGAGCGCCGTCAGCCGGTGGAGGACGGCGAGCGCGACGACGAGCGCGGCGTTGGAGACCAGGTAGGCGGCGAGCAGCTCGTGGGCGCCGCCGAACAGCAGCGACACGGTGCGCACCAGCAGCGGGTACAGCGGGAAGAAGGCGCCGCTGCTGTCGTCGCCGCGGTAGCCCTCGCTGGCGATCCGCAGGTACCAGAGGGCGTCCGAGCGCTCCCACGCCGTGACCAGGTTCGACCAGCCGCCCTGCACCGGCGGCGCGTCCCAGCCGGGCACCCCGACGCGCTCGTTCTGCGGCAGCAGCCCGACGACGAGCAGGCCGAGCAGGAACAGCGCGACGCGCACGGCGGCGTACACCTTCAGGCTGAACAGCAGGGCGGTGCGCCACCCGGGCAGGGTGTCTGCGGCCGGCGCGGTCGTCGTCGGGGTCGCCACCCGGGGCAGGCTAGGGGAGCCGGGAGGGCTGCCGGCCCGCGGCTAGGGTCTGCGGATGCCTCGCCGTCCCCCGGCCCTGCGCGGCGTCGTCGCCGAGGGGCTGCTGGCCCTGCTCGGGGGCGTGCTGCTCACCGGCCTGCTCAAGCGGGGCCTGCTGCGCGCGCCGGCCTCGGCCGTGTCGACCGACGTCGCCGACCCGCTGCTGCAGACCTGGCAGCTGGCCTGGGTGGGGCACGCCGTGAGGGCCCAGCCCGGTGCGCTGTTCGAGGCCAACACCTTCGCGCCCCTGGCCCGGCCGCTCGCGTTCTCCGACTCCCTGCTCGGGTACTTCCCGCTGGGGCTCGTCGGCAGCGGGCCCGACGCCGCGCTCGTCCGCTACAACGTCGCCTTCGTGCTCGCCCACGCCCTGGCCTTCGCCGGCAGCTACCTGCTCGCCCGGCAGCTCGGGTGCAGCCGGCTGGCCGCCGTCTTCGCCGGCACCGCCTTCGCGTTCAACCCGTGGCGGACCGCCCAGTCCGGGCACCTCAACATCCTGTCGTCCGGCGGGATCGGGCTGTCGCTGGCGATGCTGGCCCGCGGGCACGGCCTCGGGCGTCGCCCCGGCGGGGTGCGTCCGCCGCTGCGGCCCGGGTGGGCGCTGGCCGGCTGGGTGACCGCCTGCTGGCAGCTGTCGCTCGGCTTCGGGATCGGGCTGCAGTTCGCCTACCTGCTGGGCCTCCTGACCGCCGTCGGGCTGGTCCGCCTGGCGCTGCGCCGGACCCCGGTGCACGTCCCGCTGCTGCGGGCCGACGCCCTCGGGGTCGTGCTGTTCCTGGCCACCGGCCTGCTGCTGTCGCTGCCGTACAACGCCGTCGTCGAGCAGTTCCCCGAGTCGCGGCGCGACCTGCCGACGCTCGCGCTCTACTCGCCGCCCCTGCGCGGCTTCGTCACCGCTCCGGCCGAGTCGACGACCTGGGGGGAGGTGACGAGGTCCGCCCGGGAAGGGCTGCCGTTCGCCCCCGAGAACACCCTCGCGCCCGGCCTGGCCGTGACCGTCCTCGGCGTCGGCGGGCTGCTGGCCGGGCGGCAGCCCCGGGGGCGCCGGCTCGCCCTGGGGGCGACCGTCGTCGGGTGCGTCCTGCTGGGGCTCGGGACCACGGGTCCGGCGCAGGGGCGCTTCACCTACGTGCCGCTGTTCGAGCACCTGCCGGGCTGGCAGGGGGTGCGCACGCCCGGCCGACTGGTCACGGTGGGGTGGCTCGCCCTCGGACTGCTCGCCGCCACCGGGCTCGACCGGCTGCGCGAGGCGGTCCGCCACGCCGGGACGGGCCAGGTCCTCGCCGTCGCCCTGTGCGCGGTCGCCGTCGTCGAGGGCCGCGACACGCTGACCTACCCCTCGCCGACGCCGCCGCCCGCCGAGCTCGACCTGGCGGCGCTCCCGCAGCCGGTGCTCCTGCTGCCGACCAGCGAGTACCAGGACAACACCACGATGTGGTGGTCGACCGACGGCTTCCCGGAGATCGCGAACGGCAGCAGCGGCTTCCTGCCCGGGCAGCTCGACGCGCTCCGCAAGAGCACGACGTCGTTCCCGTCCGCGCCGTCGGTGGCCGCCCTGCGGGGGTACGGCGTCCGCAGCGTGGTGCTCGTGCGCAGCCTGCTGCCGGGGACGCCGTACGAGGGGGCCCTGACGGCGTCGCCCGAGCTGGTCGGCGGGGTCACCCGGCGGGAGTCCGGCGACGTCGTCGTCTACGACCTCGGGACGGGATGACCACCTAGCCGATCCAGCGGCCGGACGTGAACGCCAGGGCGAGCACCACGGACAGCGGGGCGGCCGTGGACAGGTAGGCGGCGTGCAGCCACGGGCGGCGCGCGGTGGCGCCGGCGAGCAGCAGCCACAGGGGGAACCAGAGCAGCGTCGCGCGGTCGACCGACAGGTAGTACGTCGAGGTGGCGAGCGCCCCGACGCCGAGCCCGACGTACACCGCCTCGGCCCAGCGGCGCCGGCGCACCAGCACGACCAGCGACGACGAGCCCGACGGCGACGGCGACCACCTCGGCCGTGTAGGTGAAGGAGAAGTCCGCGCTGAGCCGAGGGCTGCGCGGCCAGGCGCAGCGTCCGCAGCAGGGCGTTGCGGCGCGGTGAGCGCCGGTCCCCAGCCCTCGCCCTGCGCCGCGACCAGCGCAGCGGGTCGCCGGTGAGCGCCTACAGGTAGCCCCAGTAGCCGAGCAGGGCCGCGGGCGGCAGCAGCAGCCACGCGGCCGTCCAGCCCGGACGGCCGCGGCGCTGCCGACGAGGACTCGACGACGAGGGCCGACGGCGAGGAAGGCCCCGGTGATGCGCACCGACGTCGCCGAGCGCCACCAGCAGCCGACGCCGCGCCCAGCGGCCGCGGCGGGCGGCCAGCCAGCCGGGCAGGGCGAGGGCGAGGAACAGCGACTCGGAGTAGCCGGCCGCCAGGAAGACCGCGTACGGCGACAGCAGCAGGTACAGCACGGCCCGACCGCCCGGGACGCCCTCGTGCTCGGCGAGCCGCGCCGAGCGCGACGACGGCGACGCCACCCGCGACCAGGCAGACGAGCATCCCGGCCAGGGTCCAGTCGGGACCAGCGAGGTGCACCGCGCGTGAGCAGCAGCGGGTGACCCGGGGAAGAACGCCTCGACGCCCACGGTCGGGGTAGGCGTCGGGGTAGCCCTGGTAGCCGAACTCGGCGACCTTGCGGAACAGGCCGACGTCCCAGCGGTCCCACCGGCTCGAGGAAGCCGGCTCGACGTCGCGGCCCGAGCGCACCGGTCCAGCAGCCCGCGGCCGTGCCGACGCCGTGGCGAGCGGGTCAGCGCCGAGAGCGCGCGAGCAGCCGGTCGCGACGCCTGCCGACGTCGGTGCCGCCAGGGACCGCGGGCCTCGCGTGCGCGGCCGCTGCGGGCCGCTCGGCCTGCTCGAGCGTCACGCTCACACCGGGACCGGTGCCGCCCGCTCCTGCGGCGCCCGGTCCTGCCCGTCGTGCGCGTCGGGGGCGCCGTCGAGCACCCCGCCCATCGGGTCGTCCTCCCCGGTCGGCAGGCCGGTGAGCGGGTCGGTGCGGACGACGTCGTGCTCGGGGTGCCGGACGTCGCGGACGACGTAGGCGCAGTAGACGAGCAGGGCGAGGTCGCGCAGCAGCACGGCGCCGATGAACCAGCCGACGTCGATGCCCTGGCCCGGCTTGTCGTTGGCGATGAAGAAGTAGAAGCGGGTGAGCAGGACGGCGGCCTCGGTGGCCTGCCAGAGCAGGAAGGGCCGCCAGCGGGGGCGGGCGAGCAGGGCCAGCGGCAGCAGCCAGAGCGTGTACTGCGGGCTGAACACCTTGTTGGTCAGCAGGAACGCGACCAGGGTGAGGAACAGCAGCTGCGGCAGCCGGGGACGGCGGCGGGCGCGGACGGCGAGGACGACGACCAGCACCAGGGTGATCAGGAAGCTGACCGCGACGGTCCGGTTGAGCACCGACGGCGGCTGGCCGGGCTGCTGGTCGGTGTCCAGGACCAGGCCGATCACGGTGTTGCGGACGGAGTCCTCGGGGGTGCGCAGCTTGGCCAGGGCGAAGTGCAGGGAGTCCCAGTCGGCGCCGCGGGTCTGGTTGAGCTCGACGAAGCGGTAGACCGCGTTGGTGCCCTCGACGGTGGTGCTCGGGTCGGTCGGGCTCGGCACGTCGACGTGCGGCAGCAGGGCCGACAGCCCCTGTGTGCCGAGGCGGTCCAGCGGGCTGTCGGCGACCCGGGTCTGCTGCCCCCCGACGTCGGCGAACGACGGCGAGACCAGGTAGACGGGCACGACGAGCAGCAGCCCGGCGACGCCGGTGGCCACCGCGGCCCGCAGCCAGGTGCCGAGCGTGCGGGTGCGCCAGCAGAGCGCGAGCAGCGGGACGAGGAACAGCACCGGGTAGAGCTTGGTGGCGGTCGCGACGCCGAGCAGGACCCCCGCGGCGACGGGGGCGCGCCGCTGCCAGGCGACCAGCGCGAGCCCGGCGAAGGCCATCGCGACGAGGTCCCAGTTGGTGACGAAGTGCAGGACCAGGGCGGGCGCGACGGCGAACATGGCGGCGTCCCACACCCGGCGTCGTCCGGCGAGCCGCGCGGTGGTGACCGTGACGACGACGGCGCAGGCCGTCAGCAGCGCCCAGGTGACGTCGAAGAAGCGCCGGTTGCGCTGGTCGTCCGGGAACTGGTCGGCCACGGAGGCGGCGGCCTGCATGACGGCGCCGATCACCGGCGGGTACTCGACGGGGTGCTCGAGGTAGGGCACGGCGCCCTCGTTGAGCTTCTCCGCGCCGTAGAGGGCGAAGACGTCGGAGTAGCACATCCGCGTGTACTGGTACTCGTCCGCCCAGGGGTGCACCCGGCACGGGGACTTCTGCCACAGCCCGAGCAGGCTGGTGAACAGGGTGAGCAGGACCAGGACCCGCACGGGCGTCCAGAAGCGGCCCTCGCGCAGCCGGGCGTGCAGTCCGGGGCCGCCGCCGAGCGACTGCGCCAGCCCGGCCACCACCGGGTCCTCCGCCGAGGGCAGGGCCACCTGTCCCGGGCCGCGCTCCTGCAGGCTGCTGCTCACCCGGTCATGCTGCCACGCACGGGCGCGCCCGGGCGGGGTCAGGCGGCCGGGCTGGCCGGGGGCGGCGGGGCCTGCTCCTCGGGCGGCGGGGCCTGCTGGGTGGGCTCCTCCTCGGGCGGGGGCGGCGGAGCCTCGGGGGCGGCGGGCGACGGCGCGCGGGTCGGCTGCTGCCGGGTCGGGGCCGGGACGGGCGACTGCTCGGCCGGCTCCTCGGTCTGCTCGGGCGTCGGCTCGACGGTCCGGGTGTCGCGCTGCGGGCGCGGCCGGCGGGTCCGCGGCCGGTCGGCGTCGTCGTCGGTGCCGGAGTCGACGGAGGTGCTGCGGCCGATGCGCGCCCGCGGCGGGAACTCCTCGGCCGGCTGCCCGGCGAGCGCGGCGTCCATGAAGGCCTTCCACACCCGCGCGGGGGCGCTGCCGCCGGTCAGGCCGCCGCTGCTGCCGAGCTCGCCGACGATCGGCCGGTTGTTGCCGCGCCCGATCCACACGGCCGTCGACAGCTGCGGGGTGAAGCCGACCATCCAGGCGTCGTTGCTCTCCTGGGTGGTGCCGGTCTTGCCCGCGGCCGGGCGGCCGTCGGCGAGCTGCCCGTTGCGCCGGGCGCTCCCGCGCTCGACGACCTGGGTCAGCGCGTAGGTCGCGTCCGCGGCGACGTCCTCGGAGAAGGCCCTGTTCTTGTCGACCCGCCCCTCGTAGACCGGCTCGTCCTCGCCGACCTCACGGACGGTCTTCACCAGGAACGGCTCGGCGGCGATGCCCTCGGCGGCGAAGGTGGAGAAGCCCGACGCCTGGTCGATGACGGGCACCCCGTAGATGCCGAGCGCGATGCCGAGCGCCGGGTCGCCGTTCTCGTCGGCCAGACGGACGTCCTCGCCGATGCCGGCCTTGTGCGCCATCTGCTCGACGGCCCGCGGCCCGACCTCCTCGGCGAGGGCGACGTAGACGGTGTTGACGCTGTTGGCGGTGGCGGTGGTGAGGTCGATGCGGCCGTAGTCGGCGTCGTCGTAGTTGCGCACCGGCACGGGGTAGCCGTCGAACTCGCGCGGGCTGTTGCCGTTGAAGCGCGTCGACAGGCCGATGCCCTTGTCGAGCGCCGCGGCCAGCACGTACGGCTTCATCGTCGAGCCGGGGTCCTGCGGGTTGTCGTGGCTGGCGTAGTCGAAGCCGCCGTTGCCGGTGCGGCCGCCGTAGTAGGCGAAGACCTCGCCGGTGCCGGGCTTGACGGCGACGAGCGCGCCCTGGATCAGCGCGCCCTGGGCCTGCTCGAGGCAGGCCTGCTCGCCGTCGGTGCAGTCCGGGTCGGCCTCGGCCTCGACCTGCGGGACGACCCCCTCGACCGCGTCGATCGCGGCCTCCTGCGCCTCCTTGCGCAGCGTCGTCTCGACGATCAGGCCGCCCTGGGCCAGCCGCGCCTCGGAGAAGCCGCGGGCCGCCAGCTCGTCCTCGACCCGGTCGATGACGTAGCCCTTGGGGCCGCTGCGGTCCTGCTGCTTCGTGTCGCCCGGGCGCTTCACGAACGGGTACTCCTGCTGCGCCCGGTCCTGCTCGGACAGCCAGCCCTTGGCGACCATGCCGTCCAGCACGTACTCCCAGCGCTGCTTCGCACGGTCGAGGTGCCGGGCGGGGTCGTAGGCCGCCGGCGAGCGCACCGACGACGCCAGCACCGCGGCCTGGGCGACGGACAGGTTCGCGGCCCGGCCGCCGAAGTAGGTCTCGGTCGCGGCCTCGATGCCGTACGCGCCGCGCCCGAAGTAGATGGTGTTGAGGTAGTCCTCGAGGATCTGGTCCTTGCTGCGCTCCTGCGTCATCTTCAGCGCGATCAGCACCTCCTTCACCTTGCGGGTGTAGGTGCGCTCGCTGGTGAGGAAGGCGTTCTTGGCGTACTGCTGGGTGATCGTCGAGCCGCCCTGCTGGATGTCGCCGCCGCCGCGCACGTTGGTGAACAGCGCGCGGGCGATGCCCTTCGGGCTGATGCCGGGCTCGGTGTAGAAGCCGCGGTCCTCGGCGGCCAGCACCGCC
This sequence comes from uncultured Actinomycetota bacterium, assembly GCA_963815615.1. Classification (GTDB taxonomy): domain Bacteria; phylum Actinomycetota; class Actinomycetes; order Mycobacteriales; family SCTD01; genus RYN-122. The sequence continues at coordinate 28,825 of CAWFHF010000002.1, forward strand.
TTCTGCGCGGCGTCCGACACCTGCCCGAGCGGGACCAGCCGGCGGTTCAGCGAGCCGATGCGGCCGATCTCCCCGCCGGTGCCGGCGTAGCGGATGATCGTCGCCTGCTGGGTGGCGGTCGCACTGGGGTCCGGCACGTCCGTGACGGCGTAGCCGACGCCGACGAGCAGCAGGGCGCCGAGCAGGCCGCCGCCGCCCCCGACGAGGAGCAGCTTCTTCCACGAGGGTCTGCGCACCCGACCATCATCGGGCAGGGACGCCGGGTCGGGGGTGCGGCGTCAGGGCTCCGGCTCGTCCGTGCGGTGCCGGCGGGCCTTCGGGGTGCCCGGCGTGCCGGCCCGCCAGGAGCGCAGCAGGTGGTTCCAGCGGCAGCGCACGCACACCTCCACCTCGTGCACGGAGAAGTCCGGGCGCTCGGCGGCGAGCCGGGCCAGCTGGGCGGCCGAGCGGGCGCTGCCGCTGGCCGGGCCGATCGACGCGCCGTAGACCCAGGCGACCTCCCACAGCCGGTCGCGCCGGCAGACCGGGCAGGAGCGCGCGGTCTGCACGCCGTAGGCCTGGGCGGCGCGGACGAGGTAGGGGCTCGCGTCGCAGACGTCGTCGAGGCTGAGCGTGGTGAACAGGCCGCCGCCGAACAGCTGGGTCAGCAGCGCCCGGCGGGCGAGGGCGTGGTCGACGAGGTCGCGCCGCGGCAGCCCGTGCGCCGGCGGGCCGGGGGGCACGGCGGTCCCGGTCCGTGCCGTCGGGCGTGCCGCCATGGCCGGACGCTACGCCCGCGGCGCGCCGTCCGGCCACCCCGCGTCGACGCCGCCGCCGCGCGGACGTACTGTGGCCGGGCGATGTATCGCAGCGATACATCGCGCGAACAGCACCTGAGCAGGGAGGGGACGACGTTGCTCGAGCTCGCCGTCCTCGGCCTGCTGTCGGAGGCGCCCCTGCACGGCTACGAGCTGCGCCAGCGGCTCAAGGCCACGCTCGGAGCCTTCCGCGCCTTCTCCTACGGCTCGCTCTACCCGACGCTGCGCCGCATGCGCGACGCCGGGTGGATCACCGAGGACGAGGGCGACGCCGAGGTCGTGGCGGGCGCGCCGGTCATGACCGGGCGTCGGGGCAAGGTCGTCTACCGGCTCACCGCCGAGGGCAAGGAGCGGCTCGCCGAGCTCCTGTCCGAGGGCGGGCCCTCCTCCTGGGAGGACGAGACGTTCGGCGTCCACTTCGCCTTCTTCGCCAAGACCGACCCCGCGGTGCGGCTGCGCATCCTCGAGGGCCGGCGCACCCGGCTCGAGGAGCGCCGCGAGGGCGTCCGCACGTCGCTCGCCCGCACCCGTGCGGCGCTCGACAGCTACACCCTGCAGCTGCAGGAGCACGGCCTGGAGGCCGTGGAGCGCGAGGTCCGGTGGCTCACCGAGCTGCTCGAGACCGAGCGCAGGAACACCCCGTCACCCACCCAGAACGACTGAGGAGCACCAGAGCATGGGCAGCAACCGCACGCCGATCCGCGTGGCCATCGTCGGCGTCGGCAACTGCGCCGCGTCGCTCGTCCAGGGCGTCGAGTACTACCGCGACGCCGACCCGCAGGCCCGCGTCCCGGGCCTGATGCACGTCGAGCTCGGCGGCTACCACGTCCGGGACATCGCGTTCGTCGCCGCCTTCGACGTCGACGCCAAGAAGGTCGGGATGGACCTCTCCGAGGCCATCCTCGCCAGCGAGAACAACACGATCAAGATCGCCGACGTGCCCCCGATGGACGTGACCGTCCAGCGCGGCCACACCCTCGACGGCCTCGGCAAGTACTACCGCGAGACGATCGAGGAGAGCGACGCCGAGCCCGTCGACGTCGTGCAGACGCTCAAGGACAACCAGGTCGACGTCCTCGTCTGCTACCTGCCCGTCGGGTCCGAGGCGGCCGCGAAGTTCTACGCGCAGTGCGCCATCGACGCCAAGGTCGCGTTCGTCAACGCGCTCCCGGTGTTCATCGCCGGCACCCCCGAGTGGGCCGAGAAGTTCCGCGCCGCCGGTGTGCCGATCGTCGGCGACGACATCAAGAGCCAGGTCGGCGCCACCATCACCCACCGCGTGATGGCCAAGCTGTTCGAGGACCGCGGCGTCGTGCTGGACCGCACCTACCAGCTGAACGTCGGCGGCAACATGGACTTCAAGAACATGCTGGAGCGCGAGCGCCTGGAGAGCAAGAAGATCTCCAAGACGCAGGCCGTCACCAGCAACCTCGAGGGCCCGCTGGCCGGCAAGGTCCACGACAAGAACGTCCACATCGGCCCGTCCGACTACGTCCAGTGGCTCGACGACCGCAAGTGGGCCTACGTCCGGCTCGAGGGCCGCGCCTTCGGCGACGTCCCGCTGACCCTCGAGTACAAGCTCGAGGTCTGGGACAGCCCGAACAGCGCCGGCGTCATCATCGACGCGCTGCGCTGCGCCAAGATCGCCCTCGACCGCGGTGAGGGTGGCCCGTGCGACCCGGCCAGCACCTACTTCATGAAGAGCCCGCCCAAGCAGGTCCGCGACGAGCTCGGCCGCGACATCCTCGAGGCCTGGATCGCCGGCGAGAGCCTCGGCGCCCACGCCACCGAGCAGCTCGAGCGCGCTGCCCGCTAGTCCCCCGGCACGCCACGGAGCCCGGCTCCCCCTCGCGGGGGGGCCGGGCTCCGTCGTGCTGGAGGTCGCTACAGCGCGGTGACCGCGTCCAGCGAGACCGTCGTGCCCTTCGACGCCGCCCGCTTGAGGCCGACGCCGCGGACCTGCACCCGGTGGACGCCGTCGGGCAGGGCCACCCGGGCCAGCCGGACGCCGCAGCCGCTGAACGAGCGGTAGGTGTCGACCCGGCCGCGCTTGCTGCCGTCGACCCAGACGTCCATCATCCCGCCGGCCGGGCCGACGCAGCCGGTGACCAGCGCGCCCTTGCCGGCGAGCGTGACGGTGGCCGCGGTCTGGGCCTTCATGGCCGGCGTGCTGACGCGGAACCCGCCGCCGACGGCGTTGCTGGCGGAGCGGGCGCCCCAGGCCCCGGCGTAGGCGAGCGCCCTGCTGCCGTCGTCGACGAGCTTGTCCATCGCGGCCGTGCCGGTGACGGGGACCAGGGTGTTGCCGGCGACGTCGGCGATGCCGCTGCCGAGGCGGACCGTGTAGGTCTGGCCGGGCGTGAAGGTGCGGGCGGGCACCAGGGTGGCCGACCGGCCGTCGAGCGCCACCCGCAGGGCGGCGGCCGCGGCGGGGACGAGCGTGACCGAGCTGCCGCTCACGCCGCGGACCGGCTCGGAGAAGCGCACCGTGAGCGGGGCGTCGACGCGGGGGCCGCCGGTGACCGTCGCGGTCGGCGGGGTGGCGTCGACGACGAAGCTGCCGGGCTCCGACCACGCGAGGGCGTGGCCGCTCGGGTCGACCGGCTGGACCCGCCAGCGGTAGCTGCCGGTCGGGTAGACGGTCTCGGGCGAGACGTAGCGGGTGCCGTCGACCTCGGCGTCGTCGACCAGCGTGCGCTGGAAGAAGGTGTCGTCGGCCGCGGTGACCTGCACCCGGTAGGACGACGCCTCCAGGGTCGGCGTCCAGCAGGCGACGCGGGCGTCGTAGGAGCCGCAGGACTCGCCGCCCTCGACGGCCCGCACCCGGCTGGCCAGGCTCGTCCAGGCGAGCGGGACGTCACCGGCCTTCAGGACGGCCCCGGCGGCGGACACCGGCGTCAGGACGGGGACGACCGCGCGGCTGCTCTTGCGGAACGACGGCGGCGTCGGGGTGACCCCGCCGCAGCCCTCGACCGTGCAGGGCTGCACGACGTAGTAGTAGCTGGCGCCCGCGGCGTTGTCGCGCCACGTGTCGGTGGCGGTCCACTCCGTCGCGGAGGTCTCGACGACCCGCACGATGTTGTCGTAGGTCGGCTTGAGGGCGACGTAGACGCGGTAGCGGGAGGCGCCGGGGACGGCGTCCCAGGTCAGGGTCGGGACGTCGACGCAGGTGCCGGAGGGGCAGACCGGCGCGGAGCGGGGGTCGCTCTCGACGGTGTGCACCGACGGGCGGTCGAGCGTGCGGTAGTCCACGAGCGGCACCGACGGGTACCGCGCGCCGAACGGCGTGGTCGCCGACCAGCTGCCCTTCTCGCCCTCGTGGGTCGGGGTGCAGCCGCTGGCCTCGCCCTTCTCGCCGTTCGCGGCCGGGGTGGGCGACGGGGAGGCGGTCGGCGTGGCCGCGCCGACGGGGGCCACGGTCGGCACCGGCGTGGCGCCGGGGCAGGCGGAGGCGATGTCGGCGGGGCTGCTGTTCGGCGGCAGGTGCGAGATGCCCTCGCTGCTCGCCGGCTTCGTCGCGCCCTCGGCGCCGCCCTCGACGACGCGGTCGAGCGCCCGGACGCGCCAGTACCGCTGCTCACCGGTGCCGAGCAGGCTGAACACGCAGGCGCCGGGGTTGTCCTCGTCGACGCTGAGCACGCCGGTGAAGGGCGTGACGCGGGTGTGCGAGGTGAAGCAGGTGTCGACCTGCGGGCTGGCCTGCGTCTCGGTGGGCCGGCTGTCGCCGAACGTGGGCGACGTGGAGATCTGCAGCTCGTAGGCGGAGGCGTCCGCGACGGGCGACCAGCTGAAGGTCGGCCGGCCGGTGACCGGGCCGTTGGGCCCGAGCGGCGTCGGGGTGTCGGTCCACTGCTTGGTGAAGCTGCCCTCGGACCAGGCGCCGTGGGTGCTGCCGTCGAGCGAGCTCACCCGCCACAGGTAGGAGGCGTGCGGCAGGCCGAGCGGCAGGGTCAGCTCGGTGCTGACGACGTCCTGCTCGAGGACCGGGACGTCGGCCCAGTTCTCGTCCTGGCCGACCTCGACCCGGTAGCCGGTGGCGCCGAGGACGGGCTCCCAGTCCAGGACGACGTGCTTGCGGTAGGTCAGCGCTGCGGGGGACAGGGCGTCGCGGGGGCCGACGACGCGGGGCGCGGGCAGCTCGCGGCCGGGCGCGTCCTTGGCCGTGCCGGCCGACGGCGACGCGGTGGCGCCGGCGGACGCCGAGGCGGACGCGCTCCCGGTCGGGCTGGGGCTCGGCGAGGCCGGCGCGGTCTGCGCGGCGGCGACACCGGGCGTGAGCACCCCGGCGACGACGGCGGCGCCCGCGAGGCCGGCGAGGCAGGTCCGCAGGCTGCGGGAGGTCGGACGGTCCACGGTTCTCCTCGAGACTTCCGGGAGGCACGGGCCTCCGGTCCCGGGGTGTGTCGGCAGCCACCGGCGGGGACCTTAGGCACTGCGCCGAAGCGCTGCGGCGTGTCGGCTGGACGAGGTCGGGGAGCCGTGCAGCGCAGCCCCGCCTAGGCTGACCGGGTGGCAGCCGGTGCGTCGACCGCGGCGCTGCGGCGGCTGTTCGAGGGGCTGGCCTTCCGGCGGCTGCTGCGGGTGCGCCTGGCCGGGCAGTTCGGCGACGGGCTCTTCCAGGCGGCCCTGTTCGCCGCCGTCTTCTTCGACCCGACCAAGGCCACCAGCGCCGCCCAGGCCGCGGCCGCCTTCACCACCCTGCTGCTGCCCTACAGCCTCGTGGGCCCGTTCGCGGGCGTGTTCCTGGACCGGTGGCGGCGCCAGCGGGTGCTCCGCAACGGCAACCTGGTGCGCGCCGTGCTGGTCGGGGGCTTCGCGCTCGCGCTGGCCCAGACGAGCGCGACCAGCGCCCCCGTGGTGGTGCTCGCGCTGCTGGTCGTGTCCGTGAACCGCTTCGTGCTGTCGGGGCTGTCGGCGTCGCTGCCGCAGGTCGTGGCCGAGGAGCGGCTGGTCACGGCCAACTCCTCGACGACGACGCTCGGCGCCGGGGCGGCCGCGGCCGGCGGGGGCGCGGCCCTGCTGCTGCGCCTGGTGTTCGGCGACGACGCCGACGGAGCCGCCCGCACGTCCCTGATCGCCCTGGCGGTCTACCTGCTCGCCGCCGCGCTCGCCGCCCGGATCGACCGCGACCTGCTCGGGCCCGGCGGCGCGGCCGACCCGCGCCGGGTCGCGGAGGCGCTGGCCGCCGTCGTCCGCGGGGTGCGCGAGGGTGCGGCCCACGTGCGCGAGCGCGGGCAGGCCGCGCGGGGGCTCGCCGCCATCACCGCGCACCGCTTCTTCTACGGCCTGTCGACCGTGGCGACCCTGCTGCTCTACACCGAGCAGGGCGCCATCGGGCTGGGCTTCGCCGGCCTGGGCGCCGTCGGGACGGCGGCCATCGCGGGCGGGCTGCTCGCGGCGCTGGTCACGCCGGCGGCCACCCGGCGGCTCGGGACGCAGCGCTGGGTGGTGCTGGTCTTCGCCGCCGCCAGCGTGGTCGAGGTCGTCTTCGGGCTGCCCTACACGCACGGGGCGTTCCTGGTGGCGGCGCTGTTCCTCGGCTTCGCCGCGCAGGCCAGCAAGATCTGCGTCGACACGCTGCTGCAGGAGAGCGTCCTGGACGCCTTCCGCGGCCGGGTCTTCTCCTTCTACGACACCCTGTTCAACGTCAGCTTCGTGGCGGCCGCGGCGGCCGCCGCCGTGCTGCTGCCGGCCGACGGCAAGTCCTACCCGGCCCTCGGCCTCATCGCGGGCGGCTACGCCGTCACCGCGGTGGCCTACGGGGTGGCGACCGCCCGGCGCGCGGCGGTCGAGCCGCCCGAGCCGGTGATGGCGGCCCGCAGCACCTGAGCCGTCCCGCGCGGGGTCAGCGCAGCAGCGGCAGGTCGAGCTCGACGTCGAGCAGCGGCGCGCGGGTGGGGGTCGACGTCGAGGCGGGGGCGGCCGGGCGGCCGAGCAGCGGGGGCTCGACCGGCAGCACGTCGAGGACGGCGTCGACGACGTCGCGGACGACCGGGGGCAGCGGGTCGGTGCCGCCCGGGCCCGGCGCGGGCGACGCGCTGGGCCGGGGGGAGGGGCGCGGCGACGAGCGCGGCGAGGGCGCCGCGGACGGCCCGCCGCCGGGCACGGCGACGGGCGGCAGGCCGACCAGCGGGCCGAGGACGTCGGGAGCGGCCGGCTCCCCCGCGGCCTGCGCCGGCGCGGCGTCGGGCGCGGGCGCCAGGCTCAGGGCGTAGGCGTCGACCGCGGAGGCGGGCACGTCGTTCAGCGCGGCGACGACGCCCCAGCTGCCGCCGTCGCCGCGGTCGCGCAGCAGCCGCTGGAACAGCCGGTCGTCGAAGCGCTCCCCGCGGTGCGCGAGGGCGAAGGCGAGGGCCTGCTCGGCGCGGGCGACCGGGGACTCCGGCGGCCGCCGGGCCGCGGACGAGCAGCGCCGAGACGACGCGGCCGCCCTGCTCGGCGTAGGCGGTGACGGTGCGGCGCAGGTCGGTGTCGGCCGCGACGACCTGCTGGAGCAGGTCGCGCTCCCACGGGTCTCCCGGGGTGAGCCGCAGCGGGGTGGCCCGGCCGGGGAGCGCACTGCCCTGGAGCTCGGCCTGGTGCAGCCGGGGGACCTCGGTGAGGGCGCGCCGGCCGGGCACGCCCACCCGGGCCGTGCCGGCGTAGCTGGCGACCCGCACCGGGGAGGCCTCCTCGACCCGGACGACGCCGTCGTCGGGCACCTCGACGCGCGCGCCGCGGGCGGTGGTGAGCCGCAGCGCGGGGCCGTCGCCGGCCTGCACCAGCGCGCTGCCGGACGCGAGCTCCTGCCGGGCGCCGTCGAGCACGACGACGGCGCTGCCGGGGCCGAGCCGGACCACGCGGCCGTCCGTGGACAGCGCGGCACCGCCGGCGGCGGGCGCGCGCACGGTCGCGCCGTCGGGCACGGCGTCGCCGCGGACGGCGGGGCGGCTCGTCCCGCCGACCTCGAGGACGGTGCCCGCGGGCGCCGCCGCCAGCACGGTGGGCAGCTCCTCGGTCGCGACGCCGCGGGCGGACAGGCCGACCCCGACGAGCAGGACCAGGGCGCCGACCACGGCCACGGCCGCCACGGCGCGCGACGGCGCGGGCGCGGCGGGGCCGGGAGGGGTCACGGAACGAGTGTGGCGGGAGCGGACATCTCGGGCCATGGCCCGAAAGGACTACTCCGCGGGGAGGAGGCCCTGCTCGCGGGCCCAGGCGAGCAGCTCGGCCTCGGCCTGCTCGCGCGGCAGCGGGCCGCGCTCCATGCGCACCGCCAGCAGGTGCTTGTAGGCCCGGCCGACCAGCGGGCCCGGCGGGATGCCGAGCAGCTCCATGACGTCGTCGCCGGTCAGGTCGGGCCGGATGCGGCCGAGCTCCTCCTTCTCGGCGAGCTCGGCGATGCGCCGCTCGAGGTCGTCGTAGGCGGCGGCCAGGGCGGCGGCGCGGCGCCGGTTGCGGGTGGTGCAGTCGGAGCGGACCAGCTTGTGCAGGCGCTCCAGCTGCGGCCCGGCGTCGGTGACGTAGCGGCGGACCGCGCTGTCGGTCCACCCCTGGTGCTCCGCGCTGCCGTAGCCGTGGAAGCGCAGGTGCAGCTCGGTGAGCAGCCCGACCGCCTCGACGACGTCCTTGCCGAACGTCAGCTCGCGCAGCCGCTTCTTGGCCATCTTCGCGCCGACCACCTCGTGGTGGTGGAAGGAGACGCCGCCGCCCGGCTCGTGCCGCCGGGTGCGCGGCTTGCCGACGTCGTGCAGCAGGGCGGCGAGCCGCAGCACCAGGTCGGGGCCGTCCTGCTCGAGCGCGACCGCCCGCTCCAGGACCCGCAGGGTGTGCTCGTAGACGTCCTTGTGCTGGTGGTGCTCGTCGATCTCCAGGCGCAGGGCCGGCAGCTCGGGCAGCACGTGCTCGGCCAGCCCGGTGTCGACCAGCAGCTCGAGCCCGACGCGCGGGCGCCTGCCCGACCAGCAGCTTGGCGAGCTCCTCCTTGACCCGCTCGCGCGTGATGATCGCCAGCCGGTCGCTCATCGCGGTCATCGCCGCGACGACGCCGGGGTCGACGGCGAAGCCGAGCTGGCTGGCGAAGCGGGCGGCCCGCAGCATGCGCAGCGGGTCGTCGTCGAAGGACTCCTCGGGCGTGCCCGGGGTGCGCAGGACCCGGGCGTCGAGGTCGGCCCGCCCGCCGTGCGGGTCGACGAAGGCGTCGGGGGCGCGCCAGCCCGGCAGCGCCACGGCCATCGCGTTGACCGTGAAGTCGCGCCGGCGCAGGTCCTCGACCAGGGAGGTGCCGTACTGCACGACGGGGTTGCGCGAGCCCGGCTCGTAGGCCTCGCTGCGGTAGGTGGTGATCTCCAGCTTGAAGCCCCTGCGGGCGAGCCCGACCGTCCCGAAGGCGATGCCGGTGTCCCAGACCGTCTCGGCCCAGCCGTCGACGAGGGCGAGGACGGCGTCGGGGCGGGCGTCGGTGGTCAGGTCGAGGTCGTCGCCGAGCCGGCCCAGCAGCGCGTCGCGGACCGAGCCCCCGACCAGGTGCAGGGCGTGGCCGGCGGCGGCGAAGCGCTCGCCCAGCTCGTCCAGGACCGGCGACACCCGCATCAGGGCCTGCACGGCCTCCTGGACGGCGGTGGGCGTGGGCACGGGGCGCGAGTCTAAGGAGTGCCCCGTCCCCGCTGGGCAGGACGGCCGCGCGGGTGCACCATCGGAGCCGTGAAGGGCGCGCTGGACGTCCACCGGGTGCTGCTCGAGGGCGGCGTCCCGCACGAGGTCGTGCGCCTGCCCCGGCCCGTCCTGTCCGCCGACGACCTGCCCGCGGCCCTCGGCCTGCCCGCCGCACAGTGCCTGGTGGTGCGCTGCTACCTGGTCGACGGCGCGCCGGTCGCGGTGCTGCTGCACGCCGGCGCCGTGCCCGACCCCGTGGCGCTGCTCGACGCGCTGGGCGGGCGGACGCTGCGGCTGGCCACCGTCCCCGAGGTCAACGCCGCCACCGACTGCTCGGCGGCGCTGGTCAGCCCGGTCGGCCTGCCCCCGGAGGTCCCGCTGCTCGCCGACGCCGCGGTCGGCGCGGCCGACGTCGTCTACGTGGCCACCGGGGAGGGCGGCGTGGCGCTCGGCATCCGCACGCGGGACCTGCTGGTCGCCACCGGAGCCCGGGCGGCCCGGCTGTCGACCCGGCCGCTGCCGGCGTCCGCGCGGCCCTGGGACGGCTCCGACCTCGCCCTGCAGGAGACCGCGGAGGCGGCGCCGGCCCCCGTCGTGGACCTCGACGCGCGGCGCTCCGCGGGCTGAGCGCGCCCCCTCGCGGCGCCCTGCCCGGCGGCGCCCGCGGTCGTACCCTGAGGCGGTGCCCCCCGTGCCCACCCCTCCCGCCGGCCGCAGGCCGCTGCGCCGGGTGGACGAGACCAGCGCGGGCGGCCTGGTGCTCGACCGGCTGGGCCCGGGGGCGAGCGGCGCCCTGATCGGGCGGCTCGACCGGCGCGGCCGGCTGCTGTGGTCGCTGCCCAAGGGCCACGTCGAGGCGGGCGAGACCGAGCCGGAGACGGCGGTCCGCGAGGTCGCCGAGGAGACCGGCATCCGCGGCACCGTCGTCGGCAAGCTCGGCACCATCGACTTCTGGTTCGTCGCCGAGGGCCGGCGCATCCACAAGACCGTCCACCACTACCTGCTGCGCGCGGTCGACCCGCTGCACGGCCTGGACCTGTCCGACGAGGACGTCGAGGTGTCCGAGGTCGCGTGGGTGCCGCTGGAGGACGTCGCGTCGCGGCTGGCCTACGCCGACGAGCGGCGCCTGCTCGACCGGGTGCCCGAGCTGCTGGCCGACACGGCGTGAGGGCGCGGCGGGCGGCGGGCGTGGTGGCGCTGCTGCTGCTGCCGCTGTCGGCCCCCGGAGCCGCCGGCTCCGCGGGCGCTGTCGTGCCCGAGCCGGAGTCGCCGGTCGCCGTCGAGGTCGTCACCCTCGCGCCCCGCGCCCCGCAGACCGGTGGCCGCCTGCAGGTGCGCGGCACGCTGACCAACACCGGCAGCAGCCCGGTGCAGGACCTGCGCGTGGCGCTGCGGGTCGGCGACCGGCTGCGCAGCCGCAGCGAGCTCGCCGAGGCCGACGACGAGGGCGTCGCCACCCGCCGGGTCCCGGGCACCGTGCTCAGCCTGCTCGACGTCGTCCTCGCGCCCGGCACCTCCGCGCCCTTCGACCTGCGCACCGACGTCGACGAGCTGCGGCTCGGCGGCGACGGCGCCTACCCGCTGGAGGTCGAGGTCCGCGGCCGGGTCGACCGCGGCAGCAGCGGCATCGTCGGGCTGGCCAGCACCTTCCTGCCCTGGTTCGCCTCCCCGCCGAGCGGCACCACGCGGCTGGCCTTCGTCTGGCCGCTGGTCACCCCGCCGGTGGCCGGGCCGCGGCGCACCGACCGGGGCCCGGTGCTGCTCGACGAGCGGCTGGCCGAGGAGCTCGCGCCGCAGGGCCGGCTCGGCCGCTCGCTGCGGGCCGCCCGCGGCGTCGAGGAGGGCGAGTGCGACCGGCCCCCCGCGGACGCCGAGCCGTCCGGCCTGTCCTGCCGGGGCGAGCCCGTGCCGCTGGCCTACGCCCTGGACGCCGACCTGCTCGACACCGCCGTCGGGATGGCCGGCGGCTACGACGTGCGCGTCTCGGAGTCCCGCCTGCGGGCGGGCACGGGCAGCGCCGCCGCGGCCGACTGGGTGCGCCGGTTGAAGGAGGGCGTCGCCACGGGCGAGGTGCTGGCGCTGCCCTACGCCGACCCCGACGTCGTCGCGCTCACCGAGCCCGGCAGCCCGCTGGCCGGCGACGTCGGCAACGCCGTGCAGCTGGGGCGGCGGGCGGTCGCCGCGGCCGCGGGCGCGGACCCGCTGCCGAGCCTCACGCTGGCCCCGCCCGGCGCCCTCACGGTCGACGCGCTGCAGGCCTACGCCGGCAGCGGCACCCGCACCCTCGTCGTCACCGAGGACGCGCTGCCGCCGCGGCCGCCCACGCAGGGCCGCACGTCCGGCACCCGCAACCCGCTGTCCTCGGCCACCGGCCCGCTCACCGGCCTGGTCGTCGACGACGCCCTCTCGCGGCTGCTCGTCCCCGACCCCGACGACGCCGGCTGGCAGGGCCCGCGGCTGGCCGAGCAGCGCTTCCTCGTCGAGACGGCGATGGTCTCGGCGGAGGAGCCGACGATGACCCGCACCCTGGTCGTCGCCCCCGCGCGCGACGCCGAGGTGGTGCCGCCGGTCGCCGCGCAGTCGGTGCTGGACGCCGGCCGGCTGCCGTGGCTGTGCCCGGTGCGGCTGTCCGACGTCGTCGCCGGGCGGGAGCAGTGCCCGACGGGCGGGCCGGTCGGGGCGGCGGAGGAGGACCGCGGCGCGCCGGTCGTGCCGGACGACGACGCCCCGCTGCTCGGCGCCGAGCAGCTCGAGCGCGTGGCGCAGGCGCGCGCCGACGTCGACCAGCTGACCGGTGCGGTGCTGGCCCCGAGCGAGCAGGCCGCCCGGACGCAGGCGCGGCTGCTGCGGGCGGCGCTGCGGGCCGAGTCGCTGGCGTGGCGCACCCCGTCCGCCCAGCGCCGCGGCCGCACGCTGGCCCGGCTGCTGCAGGACGACGTCGACGACCTGCTCGGGCGGGTGAAGCTGCTGACCGGGCCGGTCACCCTGACCAGCAGCCGCGGGCAGGTCACCGTCGACGTGGAGAACCAGCTCGACCAGGCCGTCACGGTGCGGGTGCGGGTGCTGGCCGACAACGCCGCGCGGCTGGCCGTCCAGGGCGCCGCCGTGCAGGCGGTGCCCCCGCGCACCAGCGTCCCGCTCGGGCTCGAGGCCGAGCCGCGGACCAGCGGCCAGTTCCCCGTGCGGGCCCAGCTGCTCGACCGCCGCGGCCGGCCGTTCGGGGCGCCGTCGGAGTTCGTCATCCGCTCCACCCGGTACGGCCCGGTGGCGCTGGCCGTCACCGGGGTCGGTGCCGGCGTGCTGCTCGTCGCCGCCGGCTACCGCCTCGTGCGGCGGGCGCTCGGCCGGTGACCTCGCTGCTCGGCTCGGCGCGCGGCATGGCCGTCGGGACGGTCGCCTCCCGGGCCACCGGCTTCCTGCGCACCGCCGCGCTGGCGGCCGTCCTCGGCGTCGGGGCGGTCGGCGGGGCCTACAACCTGGCGAACACCACCCCGAACATCGTGTACGAGCTGCTGCTCGGCGGGATCCTCACCAGCACGGTCGTACCGCTGCTGGTCCGGGCCGCCAAGGACGACCGGGAGGAAGGCGACGCCTACGCCCAGCGGCTGCTGACCCTGGTGCTGCTCGTGCTCGGCGGCACCACGCTGCTGCTGGTCGTGTTCGCCCCGCTGCTGGTCGACCTCTACGCGAACGACCTGTCGCCCGACGACCGGCGGCTGGCCGTCGTGCTCTGCCGCTTCTTCCTGCCGCAGGTCGTCTTCTACGCCGCCGGCGCCGTGCTGGGCGCGGTGCTCAACACCCGCGGGCGCTTCGCCGTCCCCATGTGGGCGCCGGTGCTGAACAACCTCGTCGTCGTCGTCGCGTGCGGGGTGTTCCTGCTGCTTCCCGGCGTCAGCCCCCTGCGCTCCGGGACGATCACCGACGCCCAGCTGCTCGTCCTCGGCCTCGGCACGACGCTCGGCATCGTCGCCCAGACGGCGGCGCTGCTGCCGTCGCTGCGGGCCGCCGGCTTCGGCTTCCGGCTGCGCACCGACCTGCGCGCCCTCGACCTGCCGCACCTGGCCCGCCTGGCCCGCTGGACGCTGCTGTACGTCGCGGCCAACCAGCTCGCCTACGTCGTCGTCGTCAACCTCGCGACCGCCGACGACGCCCTCAACGACGCCGGCCGCGGGTACGCCGCCTACGTCAACGCCTTCGTGCTCTGGCAGCTGCCGCACGCCGTCGTCGCCGTCAGCGTCATCACCGCGCTGGTGCCCGGGATGAGCAGGGCCGCCGCCGACGGCCGCACCCGCGAGGTCCGCCGGCAGCTCGACCGGGGGCTGCGGCTGGTCGCCGCCGTGCTCGTGCCCGCCGCCGCCGCCTACGTCGTGCTCGGCCGGCAGGTCGCCACCGTGGTGTTCGCGCACGGCCAGGTGTCGGTGCCGCAGGCGCGCTTCCTCGGCGTCCTGCTCAGCGTCTTCGCCCTCGGCCTGGTGCCGTTCAGCCTCTACCAGCTGCAGCTGCGCGCCTTCTACACCGCCGGCGACACCCGCACCCCCACGCTGGTCAACCTCGCCGTCAACGCCACCGTCGTCGGGGCCGACCTGCTGCTCTACGCCCTGCTGCCCGACGACGTGAAGGTGGTCGGGCTCGCCGCCGGCCACGCGCTGTCGTTCGGGGCGGGGCTGCTGGTCTGCGCCGCCGTCGTCCGCCGCCGGATCGGTCGCGGCGACCCCGTCGTCCTCCGCACGGTCGTCCGCTGCCTGGCCGCCGCCCTGCCGCCGGCGCTGGTCGCGCTGCTGGTCGCCGCCGGGCTGGAGCGGCTGCTGGGGCGCGGTCCGGGCGCCGCGCTGCTCGTCCTGGCCGTCGCCGGGCCGCTGCTGGCCGGGGGCTACGCGCTGCTCGCCGCGCGGCTGCGCGTGACCGAGGTGGCGGAGCTCGCCGGCCCGGTGCTGCGGCGGCTCAAGCCGAGGGCCTCCGGCGTCGACCCCTAGGGGGTGACGGGCGAGCGGGGCGACATCGTGCTGGGCTGGCTGACGAAGCTGGCCCTGACGCTCGCCGTGCTCGGGGTGCTGTCCTTCGACGGCGTCGCCGTCGTGCAGGCGACCTTCGCGACCGCCGACGAGGCCAGCACCGCCGCCCGCGAGGCGGCCGCCGCCTACCGGGCGACCCCGGACGTGCAGAAGGCCTACGACGCCGCCTACGCCACCGTGGTCGACAGCGGCGACACCATCGGCACGCAGGACTTCGCGGTCGCCCGCGACGGCGGGGTCACCCTGTCGGTGACGCGCGAGGCGAACACCCTGCTGCTGCAGAAGGTGGGCCCGCTGCGCCGCTTCGCCACCATCACCTCCACCGGCACGGGGCGCCCGCCGAGCTGAGCCGCGGCGCCCGCGGGCGCAGGGGCGGCCCGTAGGATCGCCGGACCGCCCGCGGGCTCGTCCGACCCGCCCGCCGCGCCCGAGGAGGAGGTCCCGTGGCCACGCCCGGCACCTCCGACCGCACCGCCGACCGCACCCGACCGCACCGCTGTCGACGTCACCTCCAGCGGCCTCCCGCCGTCCTCCCCGCCCGACGACGACGCCGTCCGCGAGCGCGACGAGCAGCCGGCCGTCCGGCGCTCCCCGGTCAGCGCCGACGACCTGCTCGCCGGCCGCTACCGGCTGCTGCACCCCCTTCCCGGTGCCGCCGGAGGCAGCGCCGTGCTGTGGAAGGCCGTCGACGAGGTGCTCGCCCGGCCGGTCGCCGTCACCGTGCTGGCCGCCCGCACCCGCACCGGCGTCGCCCGGCCGTTCCTGGACGCCGCCGCCCGCACCGGGCCGGTCCTGGCGCCCGGCCTGGCCCGCACCTACGACGCCGCCTTCGAGGAGCGCACCGGCCGCGACGGCGTCACCCGCATCGTCGCGGCGTACGTCATCAGCGAGTGGGTCGAGGGGCGGCCCCTTGTCGGAGGTCCTCGCCACCGACGGCCCCTTCGCCCCCGCCGACGCCGTCGCCCTCGTCGCCCAGGCCGCCGAGGCGCTGGAGACGGTCCACGCCGCCGGGCTCGTGCACGGCCGGGTCACCCCGGGCAACCTGCTGCTCGCCGACGACGGCCGGCTGCGCACCACCGGCACCGCGCTCGCCGCGGTCACCCACGGGGAGTCGCCCCCGGAGGGCCCCGAGGGCGTCGAGGCCGACACCCGGGCGCTCGCCGAGGTGCTCTACGCCCTGCTGACCGGCACCTGGCCGGGAGCCCCCGACCGCTCCGGCGGCCTGCCGCCCCCGCCCGCCAGCACCGGCCGCGTCATGAGCCCCCGCCAGGTCCGGGCCGGCGTCCCCCGCGCCCTCGACCTGGTCGTGCTGGCCTGGCTCGACCCGGTGCGCGCGCCGTCCGTCCGCCGCGCCTCCACCCCGCGCGCCCTCGCCGACGCCGCCCGCGCCACGGTCGTCGAGCGCGTCGAGGTGCCGCGCGTCCCGCTGCGCCAGCGCCTGCCGACGGTGCCGCGACCGGTCCGCCGGGCGGCGCCCTGGGCGCTGTCGCTCGCGCTGCTGCTCGTCGTCGGGTTCGTCTGCTACGGCCTCGGCACGACCGTCGGCACCCTCGGCGACCCCGACGACCCCCTGGACACCGTCGTGTCGACGGCCTCCAGCCCGGGCCCCGGTGCGGCGCCCGCCGACCCCGAGGTCGACCTCGCCACCGCGGTCGTCGACGACTACGACCCGGCCGGCGACGGCGCCGAGCAGCCGGGCGAGGTCGCCAACGCCTACGACGGCGACACCGGCACCGCCTGGCGCACCGACTCCTACCGGACCGCCACCTTCGGCGGGCTCAAGCAGGGCGTCGGGCTGCTCGTCGACCTCGGCACCTCGCAGACGCTGCGGCGGGTCGACGTCGACGCCCTCGGGTCGACCCGCTTCGAGCTGCGCGCCGGCGACCGGCTGGGCGACGGCGCCGGCTCCCTCGCCGTCGTCGCCAGCGGCCAGGGCGCGCAGGTCGCGCTGACCCCGCGCGCCGGCGCGAAGGGCCGCTACTGGCTGCTCTGGGTGACCGGGCTCCCGCGCGAGGGCGGCGGCTACCGGGCCGGGGTGCAGGAGCTGCGCTTCCTGCGCGGCTGATCCCGGCCCACGCCCTAGGGTCCGCGCGTGGAGACCGACGCCGACGCCGAGGACCGCGCGCTGCTCGCGGCCGCGGCGACCGGCGACGGCGACGCCTTCGGCCGGC
This sequence comes from uncultured Actinomycetota bacterium, assembly GCA_963815615.1. Taxonomy (GTDB): domain Bacteria; phylum Actinomycetota; class Actinomycetes; order Mycobacteriales; family SCTD01; genus RYN-122. The sequence continues at coordinate 45,439 of CAWFHF010000002.1, forward strand.
TGGTCTCCCGCCACCGCGACCGGCTGTGGGCCGTGGCGGTGCGCACCCTCGCCGACCGCGAGGAGGCCGCCGACGCGCTCCAGGACGCCCTGCTGTCGGCCTACCGGGCCTCCGGCGCCTTCCGCGGCGACGCCCGGGTGACCACCTGGCTGCACCGCGTCGTCGTCAACGCCTGCCTGGACCGGGCCCGGCGCAGCGCCGCCCGGCCCACGGTGCCGCTGCCCGAGGGGCACGACCCGGCCGAGCCCCGCGACGCCCTCGGGGAGCACGACACCGCCGTCACCGTCCGGGCCGCCCTGGCCGGCCTGCCCGCGGAGCAGCGCGCGGCCCTGGTGCTGGTCGACCTCACCGGGATGTCCGTGCAGGAGGCGGCGCGCGTCCTGGAGGTCGCGGAGGGCACCGTGAAGAGCCGGTGCGCCCGCGGCCGGGCCCGGCTCGCGGTCGCGCTCGGGCACCTGCGGAACCCGGAGGCCCCGGCGCCCGTCCCACCGGGAGGGGACGTCCCAGCGGGGACGGACCGGGGCGGACCGACGGGCGCGGGGAGGGGGACGGCGTGAGCGAGCAGCCGGACGCCGGGCAGCCGGACGCCGGGCAGCCGGACGCCGGGCACCTCGGCGTCGAGGCCCTCGCCGACCTGCTCGCCGGCGAGGGCGACGCCTCCGCACCGCGCACGTGTCCGGCTGCGCCCGCTGCGCCGAGGCGCTGACCGACCTCGACGCCGCGCTCGTGCCCGTCGTCGCCGAGCTGGCCGTGCTGGCCGCCTCGCCGCTGCCGCCCGTCCCGGCGGACCTCGAGGACGCCCTGCGCGCCCGGCTCGCCGCCGAGGCGGTGCCCGCCGCCGCGGCTCCCGCCCCGGCGCCCCGGCTGCTGCCGGCGGGGGACGGGCCGGGGGACGGGCTGCCGACAGGGGACGTGCTGCCCGCCGACGTCGTGCCGCTGCGCCCGCGGACGTCCCGCAGCGGTGCGCGGGGGCCGGGCGCGCTGGGGGTGGCGGCCGGCGTCGTCGGGCTGCTGGTCGTGGCCGGGCTCGCCGTCGGGCTGCTGCGCGGCACCGGCGGGACCGCGCGCGACGACACGGCGGGCGCGTCCGTCGCCGCCGCCCCGGCCGCGCCCGACGTGCCGGCCCTGGCGACCGGCACCGACTACCGGACCTCCGCCGACGTCGCCCGCACGCTGCCGCTGCTGCTCGGCGGGAGCGCGAGCGGGGGCACGGCCGCGGGGGCTGCAGCCGACAGCGCCGCCGACGGCCCGGCCGGCAGCTCGGACAGCCCGGCGGGCAGCGCAGGCGGCACGGCGGACAGCGCGGCGGGCAGCGCAGGCGGCAGCACGGGCGGCACCGCGGGCGGCGGGGCGGCCGGCAGCGCTGCCGCTCCGGAGGCGGCCCGCGCCGCCGCGCCCGACCCGCTCGCCCGCCTGCGCGACCCGGCCGAGCTGGCCGGCTGCCTGTCCGGCCTCACCGACGCCGACAGCCCCGGCGTGCCGCTCGCGCTCGACTACGCGTCGTTCGCGGGGCAGCCCGCGCTGCTGGTGGTGCTGCCGTCGGCGCGGGAGGGCAAGGTCGACGTCTTCGCGGTGGGCGCCGGGTGCCGGGCCGGCGACGACCGGACGCTGCTGTTCAGCCGGCTCGACCGGCCCTGACCGTCCGCGGCGGCGCCGTCCACAGCAGCGCCCCGGCGGCGGCCGCCGCGTAGGACGGCAGCACGGAGCCCGACAGCAGGCCCGCGCTGCCCTCGAGCAGGAACCCGACCGACGCGCCCGCCACCGCCAGCACGGCGAAGGCGGCCCGCAGCCGGGCGTCGGGCCGGGTGGTCGCGGCGGCGCGCTGACCCGCCTCGCCGGTCAGCACGCCGAGCAGGAACGGCGTCACGTAGGCGAACACCCCGGCGCCCACGTACTCGCTCACCACGAACCCCATCGCCACCGCGGCGGCGTACGCGGCGAGGGCCGCGCGCACCAGCAGCTCGACGTCGCCCGGCGGGCGGCGGGTCGCCGAGGACGTCCTGCCGCCGCAGGCGACGCACCCCCCGCCGGGGGCGGCGTCGGCGTCGGGGCCGCAGCGCGGGCGGCCGCAGACCGGGCAGCCGTCGACGGCGGGCCGCGCGGGGTGCACGGCGCAGGGCTCCACGGGGGCGAGCCTGCCACGGAGGGAAGGGGTCCCTAGGCTGCGGCGTTGTCCGCACCATGACAGCCGAGGAGCACGACGTGAGCGACGAGAGCACCGCCGTCCGGAACGCGATCGTCATCGGTTCGGGCCCCTCGGGCTACACCGCGGCGATCTACCTGGCGCGCGCCGGTCTGCAGCCGCTGGTCTTCGAGGGCGCGGTCACCGCCGGCGGGGCCCTCATGAACACCACCGACGTCGAGAACTACCCCGGCTTCGCGGACGGGATCATGGGCCCGGAGCTCATGGACAACCTGCGCAAGCAGGCCGAGCGCTTCGGCGCCGAGCTCATCACCGACGACGTCACCGAGGTCGACCTCACGCAGGACCCGAAGGTCGTCAAGGTCGGCCAGACCGAGTACCGCGCCAAGGCGGTCGTGCTGGCGATGGGCTCGGCCTACCGCAACCTCGGCATCCCCGGCGAGCAGGAGCTGTCGGGACGCGGCGTCTCGCTGGTGCGCCACCTGCGACGGGTTCTTCTTCCGCGGCCAGGACATCGTGGTCGTCGGCGGCGGCGACAGCGCCCTCGAGGAGGCCACCTTCCTCACCCGCTTCGCCGACACCGTCACCCTGGTGCACCGCCGCGACACCCTGCGCGCCAGCAAGATCATGCAGGAGCGGGCGTTCACCAACCCCAAGATGCGCTTCCTGTGGGACACGGCCGTCACCGAGGCCGTCGGCGAGACCCGGCTGGAGAAGCTGCGCACGAAGAACCTCAGGACCGGCGAGGAGGGCGAGCTGGCCGCGACCGGCCTGTTCGTCGCCATCGGGCACGACCCGCGCAGCGAGCTCGTCAAGGGCCAGGTCGCCCTCGACGAGGAGGGCTACGTCGCGGTGCACGAGCTGCACAGCACCCGCACCAACCTGCCCGGCGTCTTCGCCGCCGGCGACCTCGTCGACCACACCTACCGGCAGGCGATCACCGCCGCCGGCAGCGGCTGCGCCGCCGCCCTGGACGCCGAGCGCTGGCTCGCCGCCCAGGAGGACGCGGAGAAGCTGGCATAAGCGGGTACCGCCCGTCGTTGACCCCAGCACCACCCCTTCGGACCCGGGAGGCACCAGCGATGGGCGCCAACACCAAGACCGTCACCGACGACAGCTTCACCGCCGACGTCCTGCAGAGCGACAAGCCGGTGCTCGTCGACTTCTGGGCCGAGTGGTGCGGCCCGTGCAAGATGGTCGCCCCGGTGCTCGAGGAGATCGCCGGTGAGAACGCCGACAAGCTCAGCGTCGTGAAGCTGAACATCGACGAGAACCCGGGCGCGGCCCGCGACTACTCGATCATGTCGATCCCGACGATGGCCGTCTTCCAGGGCGGCAAGATCGTCAAGCAGATCGTCGGCGCCAAGCCGAAGGCCGCGATCCTCAAGGACCTCGAGGCCTTCCTCTAGGCAGCACCTCCGGGGAGCACCCCGCAGCACCTGTCCGACGGCTCGTCGCCCCTGCCGGGGGTGGCGGGCCGTCGGCGTGCGCGGCCCTAGACTCGGCCCGTCCGCGCCGCCCACCTCCGAGGAGCCCCGTGCAGCTGTACCGACGCGGCGACCACGGCCCCGCGGTCGCCGAGGTGCAGAGCGCGCTGGCCGGGCTGGGGCTGCTCGCGGAGGCGTCCCGGCCGAGCCGGTCTTCGACGACGCGACCGACCGGGCGCTGCGCGCGTTCCAGCAGCAGCGGGGCCTGTCGGTCGACGGCATCGTCGGGCCGGAGACCTACCGCGCCCTGACGGCGGCGCGCTGGCGGCTCGGCGACCGGCTGCTGTCGCTCGCCAGCCGGCCGTTCACCGGTGACGACGTCGCGGCGCTGCAGGAGCGGCTGCTCGAGCTCGGCTACGACGCCGGCCGGGTCGACGGGATCTTCGGCATCCGCACGGCCAACGCCCTGCGCGGCTACCAGCGCGAGCGCGGCCTGGTCGCCGACGGGACCTGCGGCCCGGCGACGCTGCGCGACCTCAAGCAGCTCGGGCGCCTCGTCACCGGGGGACGGCCCCACGCGCTGCGCGAGTCCGAGCAGCTGCACCGCTCGGGGGCGTCCCTGGTCGGCAAGACCGTCGTGCTCGACCCGGGGCACGGCGGCGTCGACCGCGGGGCCACCGGCCACGGCCTGGAGGAGGCGAGCCTCGTCGAGGACCTCGCCCACCGGCTCGAGGGCCGCCTCACCGCCTCCGGCGTCCGCGCCCACCTGTCGCGCTCCCCGCAGGACTGCCCCACCGACGCCGAGCGCGCCGGGTTCGCCAACGACATCGGCGCCGACCTGCTGGTCAGCCTGCACGTCGACCGCGCGCCGTCGCCGCACCCGCACGGCGTCGCCAGCTACCACTTCGGCACCGGCAGCGGCGTCACCAGCACGGTCGGCGAGCAGCTCGCCTCGCTCGTCCAGCGCGAGGTCGTCGCCCGCACCGGCCTGCTCGACTGCCACGTCCACGGCAAGACCTGGGAGATCCTGCGGCTCACCCGGATGCCCGCCGTCCGGCTCGAGCTCGGGCACGTGAGCTCCCCCGCCGACGCCGCCCGGCTCGCCGACCCCGGCTTCCGCGACACCGTCGCCGAGGCGCTGCTGGTCGCCGTGCAGCGGCTGTACCTGCCGCCCGACCTCGACCAGCCGACCGGCGTCCTGCGGCTCGCCGACCTGGCCCACCTGTGACGGCGCGCCCCGGGTTCGGCGTCGACGAGCTGCTCGCCTGCGCCCACCCGCTGCAGGAGGAGTTCCTCGCGGCGGCCCGCGCGGGCGCGCTGTCCAAGGCCGACGGGCCGGACCACCTGACGGCGTCCGCCCTGGTGCTCGACCGCTCGCGCGAGCACGTGCTGCTGGTGCTGCACGCCAAGGTGCGGCTCTGGATGCAGCCCGGCGGGCACCTCGAGCCGGGCGACACCTCGCTCGCCGCGGCGGCGCTGCGCGAGGCGGTCGAGGAGACCGGCGTCGCCGGCCTGCGCCTGGCGGGCGACGGGCCGTTCGACCTGGACCGGCACCCCGCCCCGTGCGGGCAGCGCGACCACCTCGACGTCCGCTTCCTCGTGCTGGCCGACGACGGCGCCGCGACCACGGTCAGCGACGAGAGCGACGACGTCCGCTGGTTCCCCGTCGACGCGCTGCCCGACGACGCCGTCCCCGACCTGCCGGCGTTCGTCCGCGCCGGGCTCGCCGTCTCCGGGAGGTAGCCGTGCCCCTGTTCTCCTTCGAGGGCGTCAGCCCCACCGTCCACCCCGGCGCGTGGATCGCCCCGACCGCCACCCTCGTGGGCGACGTGACCGTCGAGGAGGGCGCGTCGGTCTGGTACGGCGCCGTGCTGCGGGCCGACTTCGGGCCGATCGTCGTCCGGCGCGGGGCGAACGTGCAGGACGGGTCGGTGCTGCACAGCGGCTCCACGCCCACCGTCGTCGGCGAGGGCGCCACCATCGGCCACGCCTGCGTGGTGCACAGCGCGACCATCGGCCGCGACGCCCTGGTCGGCAACGGGGCGGTCGTGCAGGACGGCGCGGTGGTCGGTGAGCGCGCGCTGGTCGGCGCCGGCAGCACCGTCACGCCCGGCACGGTGGTCCCCGACGAGGTCGTCGTCGTCGGGACGCCGGCCAAGGTGCGCGGGCCGCTCGACGGCACCGCCCGCCGCTGGGTCGACGGCAACCCGGGCGCCTACCAGGCACTGGCCCGGCGGCACGCCGAGGGCGCTCGACCCGTGGAGGACCCGCGCACCGACGGCGCCTGAGCACGGGGGGCGCCGGCCAGCAGGATCGGGACGACCCGTGTCGAACTGGGTGCGACCGACCCGAGGAGACACCCGTGATCCGCTGGACCCGACGCCGGACGACCACCGTCCTGGCCGCCCTCGTCTGCGGGGCCTGCGTCGGCACCGCCGGCGCCAGCCCGCTCGGCCCCGGGGCTCCCGGCGCACGGCCGCTGCCCGCCGACGTCGACCCGCTGTCCTACGTCCTGCCCGAGGACATGACCTGGGACGACTACCGCCCCGTCCCCGGCTACGACTGGAGCGACGACACCCACCAGCCGGCCCGCAAGATCCGCGCGGCCCTGGTGCTCGGCGACTTCGAGGACCAGCCCTTCGTGGTCCAGCAGAAGGGCCTCACCGAGGACCCGGCGAAGTTCTACGCGGACTTCCTCATCAACAAGCCCTCCGCGCTCAACCACGGGCACGCCGTCAACGACTACTGGCTCGAGGACAGCTTCGGCACGGTCGGCGTCGAGGCCGACGGCTTCGGCCCGTACCGGCTCGACGGCACGCTCGCCGAGTACGGCATCACCTCGGACATGAACGACCCCGCCCAGGACTGCCCGACGGGCATGACCTGCGACAAGGACCTCGACACCGACCTGCTGACCGCGAGCGCGGCCGACACCGTCGCGGCCGTCGCCGGGGGCCGCGACTACGAGTTCCGGTACCTGCTGCACGCCGGCTACGACGAGTCGGGCACGTGGGAGGAGTTCGGCCCGATGATGTTCACCGGGCCGGACGACGTGCCCGACGGCGTCGACGCGGTGAACGGCACCGGCGAGGAGCTCGGCAAGCCGGGCCCGGGCAGCCAACGCCGCGAGCACCCGCTACCAGCGCGCCGACGGCGACTGGACGTCGTTCTTCTCGGCCAAGCAGCCGTGGGCGCACGCGACCCCGGGCGTGTTCTCCACGCAGGGCGAGTCCGACGGCCCGTCGACGTTCTCCCACGAGCTCAGCCACATCTTCGGCGTGCTCGACAACTACGGGAACCCGTTCGCCGAGAACGCCGACCGCGACTACAGCGGCCCCTGGGACATGCTCAGCCGCGGGACGTTCAACGGTCCCGGTGGCCCGCACACCCGCTACACGGTCCCGTCGTCCATGGGCGGCACCATGGGCTCGCACCACATGCTGCGCACGAAGGTCCGGCTGGGCTTCGTCTCCCCGACCGACGTCCGCTACGTCACCAAGCCCGAGCTGCTCGCCGGGCCGGTCATCACCGACGTGCTGCAGCGCGAGCAGCCGTTGACCGTCCAGCAGCGCCTCAACGGGCTGAAGTACGGCATGAACGTCGTGCTCGGCGACGACACCGGCGACACGGCCTGCCCGCGCCCCGGCCAGGCCCGCTGCGACGGCGGCGGCTTCGACAACTACACCGTCGAGGTCGTCAACCGCGTCGGTTACGACTCGTTCACCCCCGACGCCGGGGTGCTGATCGCCAAGACCAAGAACGCCGACCTGCTGCCGTTCCTGTGGGTCGTCGACAGCCACCCGGACGACATCGGCGCCGTCGACTACACGCGCCCCGACGGCACCGTGCAGCCCTACCGGCCCGGCGACTACCGGCAGCTGTCCGACGCGCTGTTCAAGGCCGGCCGCAAGGGCTCGAACACCCTGGGCAAGGGCCTGGCCCGCGCCGGCGAGACCAGCAACTCCTACGAGGACACCGGCAACGCCGTGAAGTTCCTCGTGCTGGACAAGAAGACCGACGCCGCCGGCGGTGCTCAGCTACCGCGTCGCCGCGCTGTCGACGACGCCGTCGCCGCTGCTCACCTACGGCGTCACCGCCGTGGCCGTCCCCGGCGGCGGTCCGGGCGAGGCGCGCTTCCTGGTCACCAACACCGGCTCGGCCACCGACGTCGTCCGGCTGGCGGTCGACAGCGACGCGCCCGCGAAGGTGCTCAACGACCTGGTCGAGCTGGGCGCCGGGCAGTCGCGCACCATCACGGTCCACCGGGCGGGGAGCGCCCCCGTGTCGCTGACCGCGACCTCCGAGGGCGACACGAGCAAGAAGGCCACGGCCTGACCCGGCTGCTCGCGCCCGCCCTCGCCCTGCTGCTCGTCGGCTGCGGCGGGGGCGGGCGCACTGCTGTCCCCACCGCGACGCCGGCCCCGCTCGAGCCGGTCCGCACGCGGCTGCTGTCCCTGCTGCCGGCCGACGCCGCCGCGCGCAGCGTCTGGGTGCTGGCCGCGCCGGCGAGCCCGGCGTCGCCGGGCAGCCTGCTCGGCGTGGTGCTGCCGCTGGAGTCGGCCACGCTGCTGGTGGAGGCGCCGGGGCCGCTCGCGCTGCTGGCGGGCGTCCCCGCGGGGGTGGCCGTGCCGCCGCCGGCCCGCCGTGAGGGCGACGTCGTCGTGCTGGCCGGGCCTGGCCGCGACCTCGGCAGCGGGCTCGCCGGGAGCCTGCGGGCGCTGGCCGCCACGACCTCCCCGACCGCCTGGACCGGCACCGTCGACGGCTCCCGCGTCCTGGTCACCCTCGACGGCGACCGGCTGCAGGTGCGGGCCGACGGCGTGCCGGCGTCGCGGGTGCGCGCGGCCCTGGAGGGGTCGCTGCCGAGCTCGCCCGGCCGGAGCTGGCGGCAGCTGCTCGCGGACGCCGAGGTGACCGGCGCGGGCGACGGCAGCGTCCTGACGGCCCGCACGACCGCCGCGCTCCCGCCGACCCTGCTGCGCCAGCTCGTCGACCGCGGCAGCCTGCCGCCCCGCTGACGCCGCACCGCCGGTCTGACAGGCTGCGCCGGTGCTGAGCCCCGAGATGCAGGACACCCTCACCTACCTGCGCGCCGTGCGCGACGGGGCCGAGGCCCCGCCCGCCGACCCCGCCGAGGCGCTCGCCCTGCAGCGCGAGCGCGCCGAGCTCATCGCCACCCTCTACCCGACGCCGGACGACGTCGCCGTCGAGCAGGTCGACGCCGGGGGCGTGCCGGCCGACCTGCTCGTCCCCGCGGGCGCACGGCGGGACCGGGTGCTGCTGTACCTGCACGGCGGGGCCTACGTCGCCTACTCGCCGCGCAGCCACCGCGAGCTCGCCGCCCGGATCGCCCGGGCCGCCGGCTGCGCCGCCCTCGTCCCGGACTACCGGCTGGCCCCCGAGCACCCGCACCCGGCCGCCGTCGAGGACGCGCTCGCGGCGTACGGCTGGGCGCGGGAGCAGGGCGAGGTCGTCGTCGCCGGGGACAGCGCCGGCGGCGGGCTCGCGCTCGCGCTGTGCCTGCGGCTGCGGGCCACGGCCGGCGAGCTGCCGCGCGCCGTCGCCCTGCTGTCGCCCTGGACCGACCTGACGATGACGGTGCTCGCCGACGTCGACGACGTCACCCTCGACGCCGGCCGCCTGCACGGCGCCGCCGCCTCCTACGCCGGCGGCCAGGACCTCGGCCTGCCCGAGCTGTCACCGGTGGGCGCGGACCTGTCCGGCCTGCCGCCGCTGCACGTCGAGGTCGGGACCGGGGAGATCCTGCTGCCCGACAGCAGCCGGCTGGTCGACGCCGCCCGCCGGGCCGGCGTCGCGACGACCCTGCACGAGGGCGAGGGGCTGCCCCACGTCTGGCAGGTCTTCGCGACCACGCCGGAGGCCCGGGAGTCGACCGACCGCCTCGGCGCCTTCCTGGCCGGCCACCTCTCCTAGGGGCCGAGCCGCACGGCCCCGTCGCCCGCGAAGCAGCGCGCGGCCTCCGTGGTCGCCGTGCTCCAGGTGGGGTGCTCCTGTTCGCGCTCCCGCCGTCCGGCCACCAGCAGCCGCCGGACCACCCTGCCGGGCGGGCGGCGTGGCCCGTCCACAGTCCCTGCACAGGTCCTGTTCCTGTCGGACCCGGATGCGATCCTGCTCGCACAGACGTTCGAACGGGAGGTGCGGGGTGGCGGTCGCAGCGCTGGTCGACGAGCCCGCCACCCTGCTCTGGTCCGCGGTCCAGGAGGTGCGCACGCGGCCGGCGCCGCTCGACCAGCTGCCCGGCCGGCTCGGCGCCCTCGCCCGCACGGCCGCCGAACTGCGCGGCGTGTACCTGCGCGACCTCGCCCGCGCCGAGGCCTCCGGGGAGGCCCAGGCCGCCGGCTACCGCAGCGCCGCCGACCTGCTCGTCGAGACCGCCGGCCTGCCCGTCTGGCAGGCCCGCTCCGACGCCGCGCTGGCCCGACGGCTCGGCGTCCTGCCGGGACTGCTCGACGCTGTGGCGGAGGGCGGGCTCGAGCTCGAGGCCGCGAGCCAGCTCGCCCGTGCCTGGCGCGCCCTGCCCGGGAGACTGCGCGACCCGGGGACCGCCCGTGCGCTCCTCACCCTCGGCGGGCTGGTCGACCTGACCGACCTCCGCGGCAAGGTCGACGAGCTGGTCGCCGCGCTGCAGCCCGAGGTCACCGACGAGGCCGTGGCGGCGGCGCGCGAGGCCGGGGGGCTGGTGCTCGTCGACGTCGGGGCCGAGACCCGGCTGACCGCGCACACCGACGTGCTCACCGGCGAGTGGCTCCGCGAGGTGCTGGAGGCCAAGGCCGAGGCCGACCGCGGCCTGCTCGATGGTCGCAGCTCCGACACCCGGCTGCTCGACGCCCTGCTCGACATCGTGCGCGCGAGCATCGGCACGCCCGTCGTCCCGGGGACCGACGGCGCCGACGGCGGGGCGCCACAGCTCGTCGTGGTGGCCACGGTCGCCGACCTCGAGACGTCCGTCGGGCCCGAGGCGGACCGGGTCGATCCCGCGGGCGCCCTCCACGACATGCTGGGGCACGACCTGCTCGGGCACGGCCGACGGCCTCCCCGCAGTCTCCGCGCTGGTCGGCGCGCACCCGGGGCGGCACCCGGCTCGGCCCCCGCCTGCTGCTCGGGCTGTGCTGCGGCGCCGCGCTCACCCGGCTCCTGGTCGACCCGCACGGGCACCCGCTCGACAGCACACCCGCCGCCCGCCAGCTCAGCAGGCGCGAGCGCCGGGCGCTGGAGCTCCGTGCCGGCCACCGCTGCGAGCGCGCCGGCTGCGGCCGCCCGGCCCGCAGCTGCGTCCCCCACCACGTCGTGCCGTGGGCGCTCGGGGGCTCCAGCACCCTGGCGAACACCGTCCTGCTGTGCCGCAGCTGCCACCACCTGCTCCACGACCGGGAGCGGCGGCTCCTGCTCACCGACGGCAGACGCATCGGGCCGCGGGGCTGGGAGTCCGGGGCGCCGCCGGACGACGTCCGGCGGGAGTGACGAGCTCCCCTCGACCGTCACCGCGCCGAGGACGGCCAGCCATCGTCACCGACTGCCCGGCGCGGTCAGCCGTGCGGCGACGCGGGGCCGAGGATCACCGTGCCGTCGGCGGTCACCGACCAGCCGGGGTTGTGCGCGACCTCCCACACCACGCCCATCGGGTCGCGCAGATGGGCGAACCAGCCGCCCCACGACGCCCGCCGAGGCGCGGCCAGCACCCTCGCTCCGGCCGCCGCCATCGTCGCGACGACGGCGTCGACCTCGGCCTCCGACGCCTGGTTCTGCGCGAGGGACACGCCGGAGACGGACGGGACCGGCGAGGCGCCCGTGCCGCCCCCATCCACGTCACCGGTGTCGGCGGCGAAGGCCGCCGCGTCGTGCACCGCCAGGACCACCCCCGGCGCCACCTGCAGCATCAGCACCTCGCCGGGCACGTGCAGCAGCGGGGTCCAGCGCAGGCCGTCGACGTAGAAGGCGACGCGCGACGGCGACGTCGCCCGCCACGGTCACGAACGACAGCCGCTGGTCCACTAGACCGGGCGCAGCAGCGGGTCGGGGCTCATCGACCCGAGCAGCCGCTCGAGGGCGACCTCGACGTCCTCGCGCCACGACACCGCGCTCTTGAGCTCGAGCCGCAGCCGCGGGAAGCGGTGGTGCGGGCGCACCGTCTTGAAGCCGACGCTGCGCAGGTGGTCGGCCGGCAGCACGCACGCCGGGCTCTCCCACCGCTCGTCGCCGAACGCCTCGATCGCCCGGACGCCTCGACGGGTGAGGTCCTTGGCGACCCCCTGCAGCAGCACCCGGCCCAGTCCGCCGCCGGCGAAGTCGGGCAGCACGTGGCCGGTCATGAGCAGGACGGCGTCGGCGCTGACGGGCGACGTCGGGAAGGCCACCGAGCGCGGGACGTAGGCGGGCGGTGCGTACATGACGAAGCCGGCCGGGACGCCGTCGACGTACACGACCTTGCCGCAGGAGCCCCACTCGAGCAGCGTCGCCGAGACCCACGACTCCTTCTCGAAGCGGGTGTCACCGGCCTCGAGCGAGCGGTCGCGGGCGACCGGGTCGAGCTCCCAGAACACGCAGTCGCGGCAACGGACGGGCAGGTCGTCGAGGTTGTCGAGCGTGATGCTGACGGCCCGGCGGCTCACGCCCGCGGTCCCCGGGCGCTCACCAGGGCTCGCCGGGCAGCCGCGGCTGCGGCGCGCGCAGCAGGCCGACGGCCCAGCCGAGCGCGGCGCCCAGGAGCAGGCCGACGGCCAGACGGCGCAGGGGCACGGCTCCTCCTCGGTCTCTCACGGGGCGAGCGCGAGCGTACGCGCGCTGGCGGGAAAGGGGCAGACCCCGCAGGTACCGTCGAGCCATGGGACAGCCGCGACCGCAGGCAGGTGTGACGCTCGACGCCTTCACCGGGCGGTACGCCGCCCGCACGGCCGGGATGACGGCCAGCGAGATCCGCGCCCTGTTCGCCGTCGCCTCGCGGCCGGAGGTCGTCTCGCTCGCCGGCGGCATGCCCTACACGACGGCGCTCCCGCTCGACGCCGTCGGCAAGCTGCTGTCCGACCTGCTCGCCACCAAGGGCGCCGCCGCGCTGCAGTACGGCTCCGGCCAGGGCGACCCGCAGCTGCGCGAGCTGATCTGCGACGTCATGCGGCTCGAGGGCGTCGAGGCCTCGCCCGACGACGTCGTGGTCACCGTCGGCAGCCAGCAGGCGCTCGACCTCGTCACGCGGATCTTCTGCGACCCGGGCGACGTCGTGCTGGCCGAGGCGCCGTCGTACGTCGGCGCGCTGGGGACGTTCGCGGCCTACCAGGCGCGAGGTCCGCCACGTGCCGATGGACGAGCACGGCCTGGTGCCGGACGCCCTGCGCGAGCACGTCGCCGCCGTCGGCGGCCGGGCCAAGTTCCTCTACACGATCCCCAACTTCCACAACCCGGCCGGCACCTCGCTGTCCGACGCCCGGCGCGACGAGGTCCTCGCGATCTGCCAGGAGGCCGGGATCCTCGTGCTCGAGGACAACCCGTACGGCCTGCTCGGCTTCGACGGCCCGCCCGGTCCGCGCGATCCGGGCGCGCGGCGGCAGCGACGACGTCGTCTACCTCGGCTCGTTCTCCAAGACCTTCGCGCCCGGCCTGCGGGTCGGCTGGGTGCTCGCGCCGCACGCCGTCCGCGAGAAGCTCGTGCTGGCCGCCGAGGCGAGCGTGCTGTGCCCGCCGGCGCTGAACCAGATGGCGGTCGTCGAGTACCTGTCCACGCAGGACTGGCAGGGCCAGGTCGAGGTGTTCAAGGGCATCTACCGCGAGCGCCGCGACGCGATGCTGTCCTCGCTCGAGCAGCTCATGCCGGCCGGCACCACCTGGACGCGTCCCTCCGGCGGCTTCTACGTCTGGACCACCCTGCCCGACGGCCTCGACGCCAAGGTCATGCAGCCCCGCGCGATCACCGCCCGCATCGCCTACGTCCCGGGGATCGGCTTCTACGCCGACGGCCAGGGCACCCGCGAGCTGCGCCTGTCGTACTGCTTCCCCGAGCCCGACCGGATCCGCGAGGGCGTGCGCCGGCTGGCCGGCGTCGTGGAGGCCGAGCTCGAGCTGCTGTCGACCTTCGGGCCGACCACGCCACGCAGCGGCAGCGCCGCCGTGCAGACCCCCGCCCCGGACATGGCATGACCTCCCTGGTCCTCGCCGGCGGGCTCTCGCACGAGCGGGACGTCTCGCTGCGGTCCGGCCGCCGCGTCGCCGACGCCCTGAAGGGCGAGGGGATCGACGTCGTCGTCCGCGACGCCGACGCCTCGCTGCTCGGCCACCTCGCCGAGACGCCGTACGACGCCGCCGTCGTCGCCCTGCACGGCGGGGCCGGCGAGGACGGGGCGCTGCGCGAGGTGCTCGACCTCGTCGGGCTGCCCTACGTCGGCTCCGGCCCGGAGGCGTGCCGCACCGCCTGGGACAAGCCGTCGGCCAAGGCCGTCGCCCGCCGCGCCGGCCTGCTCACCCCCGACGCCGTCGTCCTGCCGCACGCCGCCTTCCGCGAGCTCGGTGCGGCGGCGGTGCTGGACCGGCTGGTCGCCCGGCTCGGGCTGCCCCTCATGGTCAAGCCCGCGCGCGGAGGGTCGGCGCTGGGCTGCACCGCCGTCACGGACGCCGCCGACCTGCCGGCCGCGATGGTGCAGTGCTTCTCCTACGGCGAGGCCGCGCTGGTCGAGCGCTTCGTCGACGGCACCGAGGTCGCCGTCACCGTGGTCGACGACGGCACCGGGCTGACCGCCCTGCCCGCCGTCGAGGTCCGGCCGCTGTCCGGCGTCTACGACTACGCCGCCCGCTACACCGCCGGGCAGACCGAGTACTTCGCCCCCGCCCGGCTGACCGACGAGGTGTCGGCCGCCGTGGCCCGGCTCGCCGTCGACGCCCACACCGCCCTCGGGCTGCGCGACCTGTCGCGGGTCGACGTCATCGTCGACGCCGCCGGTCAGCCCCACCTGCTCGAGGTGAACGTCGCGCCCGGCATGACCGAGACGTCGCTGCTGCCGATGGCGGTCGAGGCGGCCGAGCTGTCGTTCGGCGGGCTGCTGTCCCGGATGCTCGAGCAGGCCGCCGCGCGCCGGTAGGCCCTTCGACCGCGGCCCCGCACACACGACGGCCCCCGGACCGCGAGGGTCCAGGGGCCGCCGTGGGCTTGCACAGGTCACGGCGACGTAGAAGACCTTGTCGCAGACGCTGCTGTGGGCGGGGTTGCCCAGGGCGATGCCGTTGTTGCCGTCGCACTCGTAGCCGTTGTTGTCGCCCGGTCCCTTGGAGGAGCCCCGGGCGGCGTCGAGGCCCGACAGCGTGTCGCGGCACCCGCATCTGGCCCCGCGGCTCCTTGCCGTCCGCGTTGCCGACGGATCCGGAGACGACCGTGCGGGCCTTGCCCCCGTTGCCGGCCAGCGGAGCGGTCTCCGCACCCTCGGAACCGGGGGCGGGCTCGGGGAGCGGGGCGTAGGAGCGGTCGGTGGCGAAGGGGCCCTGCACGTCGCTGACGGGCGCCTTCGGGCCCTGCTTGACCGCGACGTCGGCGCCGGCCGACGACCCGCCGAAGGTCAGGGCGACGGCGACCGGGAGGGCGCCGAGGACGGCGACGAGACGGGTGGCGCGCGAGGTGCTGCTCATGGGTGGGTCTCCGTGTCCGGGGGGTCAAGTTCCTGGGCATCGGGTCGGTCTCGCCACTGGCTCCTCGGACGGTCTAGGCGACCGGGTCTGCCGCGCGAGGCGCGGCGTGACCGTCCGGATCAACGCTCCCCTGCGACCGGGAGGTCGCTGGTGTGCTTCAGACCGTACAACGAAGCAGTGACCAGATGGTTACGCACAGTGATGAAAGTTCTTCCGAGAACGCCGACGGCCCCCGGGTCTCCGGGGGCCGTCGGGTCGTGCGGTCGGGCAGTGGTGCCGTGCAGCTGCCCTGCTCAGGCGGTCGCGTGCTCAGGCGGTGCTGTAGCGCCGCCGGCTCGGGCGGACGGCCACGAGGAGCAGGCCGCCGAGCACCACCAGCAGGCCGCCGCCGAGGGCTGCGACACCGACGTCGGTGCCGGTGCGCGGCAGGCCGCCCCGACCGGTGCCGCCGGTCCCGGTGCTCCCGGTGCCGGGGCCCGCGGGGGCGCCCCCTCCGGTCGCCGTTCCCCCGGGCGTGACGAGGCCGGGCTCCTGGTCGTCCGGGATGCCGTTGCCGTTCGCGTCGCCGGCGCCGCCGTCGCCGCCCTGGCCGGGCGGGCCCTGCGTGGTCGTGACGGTCACGGTCGCGGTGTCCCGGCCGCCCTTCCCGTCGTCCACCGTGTAGGTGAACGTGTCGCTGCCGGTGTAGCCGGGTGCCGGTGTGTAGGTGCAGCCGTCGGTGGTGCAGCTGACCGTCCCGTGAGCCGGGCGCGACACCGCGGTGACCGTGACGGGGTCGCCGTCGGGGTCGGTGTCGTTCGCGAGCACCGGCACCGTGACCGGGCGGCCGGCCGTGGTGGCGGCGCGGTCGTCCCCGGCGACGGGGGCCCGGTTCGTCGACGGGCCCACGATCGGGCCCGGGCTGACCGACGGGCTGGGACCGGCCGACGGGCTCGACGCTCGGCGACGCGCTCGGGCTGACCGACGGGCTCGGGCTGGCCGACGGGCTCGGGCTGGCCGACGGGCTCGGGCTCGCCGACGGGCTCGCGCTCGGCGACGCGCTCGGGCTCGCCGACGCGCTGGCGCTCGGCGACGGGCTCGGGCTGGCCGACGGGCTCGGGCTCGGCGGCTCGGGCTCGGGCTGGCGCGACGGGCTCGGGCTGGCGCGGCGCTGCGCGGCTCGGGCTCGGGCTCGGCGACGGGCTCGGGCCCGGGGTGCCGGCACCGACCAGGACGATCACCGTGGCGGTGTCCGTGCCACCGAAGCCGTCGCTCACCGTGTAGGTGAACGTCGCCGGCCCGGAGGCACCCTGCGCCGGGGTGAACGTGCAGGCCCCCGCCGCCGTGCAGACCGCCGTGCCGGAGCTCGGCGTGCCGACCGACACCACCGTGAGGGTCTGCCCGGCGTCGCCGTCCGTGTCGTTGTCGAGCACCCGCACGACGACCGGCGTCTGGAACGGCGTCGTGCGGTCGTCGTCCCGCGCGTCCGGCACCCGGTTCGTGACCGTGACGACGACGGTGGTGACCCCCGTGCTGCCGCCCTGGTCGGTCACGAAGACCAGCACCGGGTAGGTGCCCGGGGTGGTCGGCAGGCCGGCGAAGGCGCCGGTCACCGGGTCGATGCCCGTCACGCCCGGCGGCAGGCTGGCCGGGTCGACGGCGTAGCGCACCGGGCCGCCCTCGGGGTCGGTGGCGACGACCGGCGTCAGCGCCCCGCCGACCGGCACGGTCTGCTCGCGGTTGGTCGGCACGTCCGCGGTGAAGACCGGCGGCAGGTCGGCGGGGGTGCCCGCCGGCCCGACGGTGATCGTCACCTGGGCGGAGTCGCGCAGGCCGCCGGCGTCCTCGACGGTGTAGTCGTAGGTGACGGTGACCGGCGTGGAGACACCGGTCGGCGCCACGTAGCTGCACGAGGTCGCCGCGCAGGTCAGCGTGCCGGTGGCGGGCTGCGTGTTCTGCACCACCTGGACGGCTCCGCCGCCGGCGTCCGTGTCGTTGCGCAGGACGTCGAGCGTGGTGGTGGTCCCTGCGGCGACCGTGTACTGGTCGTCACGGGCGACCGGCGGCGTGTTCGGCACCACGACGGTGACGAGCACCGTGGTCGCGGCACCCAGCGGGTCGGTGAGGACGACCGGGAACGTGTACGTCCCCGGCGTGCTCGGTGCGCCGCGGAAGCCTCCACCGGGCAGCAGCTCCAGGACGCCCGGCGGCAGCGTGCCGCCGTCGCCGAGGCTGAAGCCGACCGGCCCGCCCTCGGGGTCCGTGCCGAGCAGTGCCGGCACCGGGTCGCCGACCGCCACCGTCACGGTGAGCGGGCCGGTGTACACCGGCGGCTGGTTGCCCGGGACGGTCGTCGGGCTCGGGACGACGGTCGGCGACGGCTCCACCGACGGGGTCGGCGAGACGCTCGGCGAGGGCTCCACCGACGGGCTGGGCTCCACCGTCACGGTCGGGGTGGCCGACGGCGAGGGCTCCAGGACGGGCTCGGGACGTCGGGCTGGGGTCCACCGTCGGGCTGGGGTCCACCGTCGGGCTGGGGCTCGGCGACACGGTGGCCGTCGGCGTCGCGGACGGCGTCGTCGGCGTGCCCGACACCGTCACGGTCACCAGGGCGACGTCGCTGCCGCCCCGGCCGTCGGACACGGTGTAGGTGAACGTGTCCGTGCCGCTGAAGCCGTCCGCCGGCGAGTAGGTGCAGACGCCGGCGTCGCAGCGGACGGTGCCGCTGGTCGGCGAGCGCAGGACCACCGCGGTCAGCGGGTCGCCGTCGGGGTCGGTGTCGTTGCGGAGCACCTCGATCCCGACCGGCGTGCCGACCGTGGTCGTCGCCGTGTCGTCGAGCGCGACCGGCGGGCGGTCGGCCCGCACGACGGTCACGGTGACGGTCGACGTCGCGGTCAGCGCGCCGTCGCTCACGACGTAGCTGAACGCGTCGGTGCCGGTGAAGCCGGTCGCCGGGGCGTACGTGCAGGTGGTGCCGGTGCACGTCGCCGCGCCGTTGCCGGGCTGCGTGGCGACCGACGCCGTCAGGCTGTCGCCGTCAGGGTCGGTGTCGTTCGCCGTCACCGGGACGACCACGCTCGTGCCGACGGTCGTGGTCGCGCTGTCGGGGTTCGCGACCGGGGCCCGCGGTGCCGGCGGACCGGCGACGACGGTGACGTCGACCCGGCCGACGTCGCTGGCCGTGCCGTCGCTCACCGTGTAGGTGAACGCGTCCGGACCGCTGTAGCCGGTGGCGGGCGTGTAGGTGCAGGTCGTCCCGGTGCAGACGACCGAGCCGTTCGTCGGGCCGGTGAGCAGCGTCGCCGTCAGGCGGTCGCCGTCGGCGTCGGTGTCGTTGGCGACCACCGGCACGACGACGGCCTGGCCGGACGCCGTCGAGGCGGTGTCGTCCACCGCGACGGGTGCGGCGTTCACCGGGGTGACGGTGATGTCCACGCGGGCCGTGTCGGTCGCCCGGCCGTCGGTGACCGTGTAGGCGAACGCGTCCGGACCGGTGTAGCCGGCGCGCGGCGTGTAGGTGCAGCTGCCGCCCGTGCAGGTGACCGTGCCGTTCGCCGGCTGGGTCAGGACCGTGGCGGTCAGCGCGTCCCCGTCGGCGTCGAGGTCGTTGGCGACGACCCGGACGGTGACGGGGGTGCCGGCCGGCGTCGTGGTGGCGTCGTTCTCCGCCACGGGCGCCCGGTTCGGCTGCGGCGCGGGCGTGACGTCGACCGTCACGTCGGCCGTGTCGAGGCCGCCGCGGCCGTCGGACACCTCGTAGGTGAAGACGTCCGGCCCGGTGAGCCCGGCGCGCGGCGTGTAGGTGCAGCGGCCGTCGACGCAGACGACGTCGCCGCGGGTGGGCGGCACGGTGACGCGGACCGTCAGCGGGTCGTTGTCCGGGTCGCTGTCGTTGCCCAGGACGTCGAGCACGACGGCCTGCCCGGCGCCGGTGGTGGCCCGGTCGTCGCCGGCCAGCGGCGCCCGGTTGGGCACCACGGGAGCGGTCACGGTCACGGTCACGGTCGCGGTGTCGTCGAGCCCGGAGGGGTCGGTGATCCGGTAGGTGAAGGTGTCCGTGCCGGTGAAGCCCGTCGCCGGGGTGTAGACGCAGGTGCTGCCGGAGCAGACGGCGGTGCCGCTGCGGGGAGGCGTCGCCAGGGTGAGGGCGAGGCGGTCGCCGTCGGGGTCGACGTCGTCGGTCAGGACCGCGACCGTCACGGGCTGGTCCTGCTCGGTCGTGGCGGTGTCGTCGCCCGCGACCGGCGCGCGGTTCACGGCCGGGCCGGCGAGCACGTCGATCGTGACCGTGGCCGTGGCCGTCCCGCCCTGGCCGTCGCTGACCAGGTAGGTGAAGGTCACCTGGCCGGGGGCGCCGCCGTCGGGCGTGTAGGTGCACAGGCCGGTCGACGTGCAGACCACGGAGCCGCGGGCCGGCGGGGTCTGGACCCCGACGAACAGCAGGTCGCCGTCGGCGTCGCTGTCGTTGACGAGCACGTTCACGTCCACGCTGCGCCCGGCCGTGGTGCTGGCCGAGTCGGCCACCGCCACGGGCGGGCTGTTGGCCGGCAGCACCGTGATCGTCACGACGGCGGTGGCGCTGCCGCCCTGGCCGTCCTCGACGCGGTAGCTGAACGTGGCGGTGCCGGTGAACCCGGCCGCCGGGGTGTAGGTGCACACCCCGGGACGGGTGCAGGTGACGGTGCCGCTGGTCGGGGCGGACGCGAAGGCCACGACCAGCGGGTCGCCGTCGGCGTCGGTGTCGTTCGCGGTCACGTCGAGCGACACCTGGGTCCCGGCGCGCGTGGTGCGCGCGTCGTCCACGGCGACCGGGGCGCGCTCGGCCCGCAGGCCGAAGTCGACGCCGGTCCGGCTGCCGCCGTCGGGCACGGTGCGCTCGAGGCTCGACGGCGTGGTGCCGGCCGTCGACGGGGGCAGCGTGATCGTGGCCGTCCAGCTGCCGCCGGGCAGGCCCTCGACGGAGTAGCGGCCGTCGGGACCGGTCGTGACGGTCCGGGTGTCCGTGCCGCCGTTGGTGACGGTGATCGTCACCGGGGCGAGGCCGTAGCCGCGCTCGTCGAGGTCGAACAGCCCGTCGCGGTCGGCGTCGGAGAACACGGTGCCGGACAGGCGGCCGGCGACGTCGGTGAAGACGTAGCCGGTGGCCGCCGTGCCCGCGCCGACGACGACCCCGGTGACCTGCTCGCCGGTGACGGCGTTGCCGCCGGCGGTGCCGGCGGTGGCCGTGCCCGGGCCGTAGCCCGCGGGCTGGGTCTCGGTCACCGTGTAGGTGCCGGGCACGAGGCCGGCGACGGTGAAGGTGCCGTCGTCGGCGGTGCGCACGCTCACCGGGGCCACGGGGGCGCCGGCGGCGTCGGTGCCGCCGACGGTGACGGGAACGCCGGCCAGCGGCAGGCCGCCGTCGGTGCGCACGGCGCCGGCGAGGCTGCCGCCCACCCGCTCGGCGAACAGGTAGCCGGTGCCGGTCGCCCCGGCGGGCAGGACGACGTCGAACGCGTCCGGCCGCACCGTGCCCCCGAGGGAGCCCGCGGTCTCGGCGCCGTCGAGCAGCCCGGCGGGCTGCGTCTCGGTCACCGTGTAGGAGCCGGCGAGCAGGCCCGCGAAGCTCCAGGCGCCGTCGGCGCCGGTCTGCACGGTGCGCGAGGCGGCCCCGGACAGGGTGACGGTCACCCCGCTGACGCCGGGCTCGCCCGCGTCGAGGACGCCGTCGCCGTCGAGGTCGCGGAAGACCGTGCCGGACAGCGCGCCGAGCGTGTCGGTGAAGTCGTACCCGGTGGCGGTGGTGCCCGAGCCGAGCACGATGCCGGTGACCTGCTCGACGTCCGCGGTCCCGGCGGCGGTGCCGGCGGTCGCGCTGCCGGCGCCGTAGCCGGCCGGCGTCGTCTCGGTCACGGTGTAGGTGCCGGGCCGCAGGCCGGCGAAGGCGTAGCCGCCGCCCGTGCCGGTGAGCACGGAGGTGCTGACCGGGGCGCCCAGGTCGTCGACGCCGGTCAGTGCCACGGGGACGCCGACCAGGCCGGTGCCGGCGCTGTCGCGCACGGTGCCCGCCAGCGAGGCGTTCCGCACCTCGCCGAACAGGTAGCCCGTCTCGGCCGTCCCGGGCCGGACGGCGATCGCCCGGACCTCGTCGGGCGCGACCAGCGTGCCGAGCGCGGTGCCGAGGGTCTCGGCGCCGTCGCGGTAGCCGGCGGGCGTCGTCTCGGTCAGCGTGTAGCTGCCGGACGGCAGGTCGGCGAAGGAGAAGGCGCCGTCGGCGCCGGACGTCGTGGTGCCCGTGCGCGGACCGCCGAGCACGACGGTGGCGCCCGGCAGGCCCGGCTCGCCGGCGTCCTGGCGGCCGTTGGCGTTGCGGTCCTCGTAGACCGCGCCGGACAGCGAGCCTGCCGGGTCGGTGAAGACGTACCCGGTGGCGACGGTGTCGGGGCCGAGCACGATGCCGACCACCCGGTCCGGGCCCTGCGCCGTGCCGCCGCCCGCGGGGACGGTGACCGAGCCGGGGCCGTACAGGGCGGGCTGGGTCTCGGTGAGCACCCAGGTGCCGGGCTCGAGGTCGGCGAAGCGGAAGGCGCCGTCCGTGCCGGTGCGCACCGAGACGGTGGCGCTGTCCGACGGCCGGGTCAGGGTGACGACGACGTCGGCCAGCGGCAGGCCGGGCCGGGCCTGCACGACGCCGGACAACGACGTCGTGGCCAGCTCGCCGAAGTCGTAGCCGAGACCGGCCTGGCCCGCGCCGAGGGCGACGGTCAGGGTGTCGGTGCCGCTGCGGACCGCGGCCGGGGTGCCGAGGGCGTCGACGCCGTCGGCGTAGCCGAAGGGCTGCGCCTCGGTGAGGGCGTAGCTGCCGGCGGGCAGGTCGGCGAAGGCGTAGCTGCCGTCGGGGCCGGTGCGGACCGTCCGGGTCGCCGGGCCGTCGAGCGTGACGAGCACGCCCTCGAGCCCCGGCTCGCCGGCGTCGGCGACCCCGTCGCGGTCGGTGTCGGCGTAGACGCGGCCGGACAGGGAGCCGGGGACGTCGGTGAACAGGTAGCCGGTGCCCGCCTGGCCGGAGGCCAGCACGATGCCGCTGGTGCTGTTGACGGCCGCGGTGCCCCCGGCGTCGCCGGCGGTCGCGGTGCCCGGGCCGTAGCCGGTCGGCTGCGTCTCGGTCACGGTGTAGGTGCCGGGCGACAGGGTCGGGAACGACCAGCCGCCGTCGGCCCCGGTGGTGGCGGTCAGCCGGAGCCCGCCCGGCCCGGTGAGGACCACCTCGACGCCGGCCAGCGGCGTGCCGGTGCTCAGGCGCACGGCGCCGGACAGCGACGCCGCCCGGACCTCGCCGAAGGTGTAGCCGGTGCCCGAGGCGACCGCGCCGGCGACCACCGGCAGGGTCACGGCCAGCGCGTCGGCGCCCGCCTGCGTCGCCGCGGGGCTGCCGAGCGCCTCGCGCCCGTCGAGGTAGCCCACGGGCTGGGTCTCGGTGATGACGTAGTCGCCCGCCGCCAGGCCGGCGAAGGCGTAGCTGCCGCCCGCGTCGGTCGTGGTGCCGGCCGACGACGCGCCGGACAGGGTCACGGAGACCCCGGACAGGCCGGGCTCGCCGGCGTCACGGGTGCCGTTGCCGTTGGTGTCCTCGTAGACGCTGCCGGCGAGCGAGCCGGTGGTGTCGGTGAAGACGTAGCCGGTGCCGACCTGGCCGGAGGCCAGCGCGATGCCGGTGACGGCGTCGCTGCCGGCGACGCCGCCGAGCGCGGTGCCCGGCGTCGCCGTGCCCGCGCCGTACGCGGCGGGCTGCGTCTCGGTCACCGTGTAGCTGCCCGGGCGCAGGCCGGGGAAGGCCCAGGCGCCGGCGGCGTCGGTGCGGGTGCGGACCGGGGTCAGCGGCGCGCCGTCGACCGTGCCGGTCAGGGTCACCTCGACGCCGGCCAGGGGGCGGCCGGTGTCGGTGCGGACCGTGCCGGACAGGCTGCCGGTCCGGACCTCGCCGAAGGTGTAGCCGGTCCCGGCGACGGCGGTGCCGAGCCGGACGGCGAGCACGTCGGCCGCCGTCTGCGTGGCGGCCGGGGTGCCGAGGGCCTCGCGGCCGTCCGCGTACCCGGCCGGCTGCGTCTCGGTGAGCGTGTAGTCACCGGCGGGCAGGTCGCGGAAGACGTAGCCGCCGTCGGCGTCGGTGGTGGCGGTGCGGGTCACCCCGCCGCCGAGCACGACGGTCACCCCGGGCAGGCCCGGCTCACCGGCGTCGCGGAGGCCGTCGCCGTCGACGTCCTCGTAGACGGAGCCGGCGAGCGAGCCGGCCGGGTCGGTGAACAGGTAGCCGCTGGCGACCGTCCCGCCGTCCAGGCGGATGCCGCTGACGGCGTTGGCCGACGTCGCGCTGCCGGCCACGCCGCTGGGCACTGCGGTGCCGACGACGACCGAGCCGGGGCCGTAGCCGGCCGGCTGGGTCTCGGTGAGCGTGTAGGTGCCGGGCAGCAGCTCGCGGAAGGCGAAGACGCCGTCCGGACCGGTCGTGATCGTGGTGCCGGTGGTCGCGCCGTCGCGCAGCAGCGTCACCTGGACGCCCGCCAGCGGGGCGCCCGGACGCGTCTGCACCGTGCCGGTCAGGGCGGTGGTGCGCAGCTCGCCGAAGGTGTAGCCGGTGCCGGTCTGGCCGCCCGCGAGCACGATGCCGGTGAGGGCGTCGGTGCCCGCACGGGTGGCGGCCGGGCTGCCGAGGGCGTCGGTGCCGTCGAGGTAGGCCGCGGGCTGCGTCTCGGTGAGCGTGTAGGTGCCGGCCGGGAGGCTGCCGAAGGAGTAGGCGCCGGTGCTGTCGGTGGTGGTGGAGCGGTCGACCGTCCCGGACAGCGTGACGACGACGCCGCCGAGGCCGGGCTCGCCGCTGCCGCGGACGCCGTCGCCGTCGACGTCCTCGTAGACCGAGCCGGTGAGGGCGCCGGGCACGTCGGTGAAGGCGATGCCGGCGGCGTCGGTGCCGCTGACCAGGACGACGCCGCGGACCGCGTTCGGCCCGTCGACGCGGCCGCCGGTGGTGCCGGCAGCGGCCGAGCCGGCGCCGTACGCGGGCTGCGTCTCGACGACGTCGTAGCTGCCGGGACGCAGGCCGGTGAAGGCGAAGGTGCCGTCGGTGCCGGTCAGGACCGTCCGCGTCACGGAGGCGCCACGGTCGTCGGTGCCGGTGAGGGTGACCTCGACGCCGGGGAGCGCTGAGCCGTCGGTGAGCACGACCCGGCCGGCGACCGAGCCGAGCTCGACCTCGCCGAAGGCGTACCCGCTGCCGGCGGTGCCGGCGGGCAGCACGACGGTCAGCGCGTCGGCGCCGGTCTGGCTGGCGGCCGGGGTGCCGAGCGCCTCGCGCCCGTCGGCGTAGCCCGCGGGCTGCGTCTCGGTGACGACGTAGGTGCCGGCGGGCAGGCCGGGGAAGGTCCAGCGGCCGTCGGCCGCGGTGGTGACGGTGTCGACGACCGTGCCGCCGCGCGTCAGCGTCACGACGACGCCGGCCAGCCGCGGCTCGGCGGCGGCGGGGACGGCGTCCGCGTCGCTGTCGGCGTAGACCAGGCCGGTCAGCGAGGCGGTGGCGTCGGTGAAGACGATGCCGCTCGTCGGCTGGCCGCTGCGCACGACGACGCCGGTGACGCGGTCGCTGCCGTCCGCGGTCCCGCCGGAGGCGCCGACCGCGACCGCGCCCGCGCCGTACGCGACGGGCTGGGTCTCGGTGACGACGTAGCTGCCGGGCTGCAGGCCCGGGAAGGAGAAGGCGCCGTCGGAGCCGGTGGTGGCCTCCTGGCGCACCCCGGCCGTGGCGCCGGTGCCGGTCAGCACGACCTGCACGCCCGCCAGCGGGGCGCCCGTGTCGAGCCGGACGCTGCCGGAGACGGAGGCCCCGCGGACCTCGCCGAAGGAGTAGTCGGACGCGGTCGTCCCGGCGGCCAGCACCAGGGTGCTGCTGTCCGGACCGGCGACCGTGCCGCCGGCGCTGCCGAGGCGGTCGCGGCCGTCGAGGTAGCCCGCGGGCGTGGTCTCGGTGACGGTGTAGGTGCCGGCCGGCAGCCCGGCGAAGGCGTAGCCGCCGGTGGCGTCGGTGGTGGTCTCGGCGACCTGCGCGCCGCCGCGCGTCAGCACGACCCGGACGCCCTGCAGGCGGGGCTCGTCCGCTCCGGTGAGGCCGTCGCCGTCGACGTCCTCGTAGACCAGCCCGCTGACCGTGCCGGGCACGTCGGTGAACAGGTAGCCGGTGGCGGCGTCGCCGGGCGCGAGGGCGATCCCCTGCACGGCGTTCGCGCCCTGCGGGGCGCCGCGGACGGCACCGCCGACGGTGCCGGCGGTCGCGGTGCCCGCGCCGTAGGCGTCGGGCTGGGTCTCGGTGACGACGTAGGTGCCGGGGCGCAGGCCGGTGAACGAGAACCCACCGGTGGCGTCGGTCGTGGTCGCGAGCTCCACGGCGGTGCCGCGGTCGTCGCGGCCGGTCAGGGTGACCGGGACCCCGGCGAGCGGGGCGCCACCGGTGAGGCGGACGGAGCCCGACAGCGACACCGGGCGGACCTCGCCGAACAGGTAGCCGGTCGCTGCCTGGGCGGCCGCGAGGGTGATGCCGGTGACGGTGTCGGTGGGCACCAGCGTGCCGCCGGCCGTGCCGACGGTCTCCGCGCCGTCGCGGAAGCCCGCGGGCTGCGTCTGGACCAGCTCGTAGCTCCCGGCGGGCAGGTCGCCGAACAGGAAGGACCCGTCGGCGCCGGTCAGCGTGGTCGCCACCGTGGTGGCGCCGCGGCGCAGGGTCACGGCGGTGCCGGACAGACCGGGCTCACCCGTGCCGCGCGCGCCGTCGCCGTCGCGGTCGTCGTAGACGGCGCCGGCCAGCGAGCCGGCGGGGTCGGTGAAGACGTAGCCGGTGGCGATGGTCGCCGGGGCGAGGGAGACCGTGAGGACGTTCGCCGAGGTGGCCGACCCGGGCTGGCCCGCGGCGACCGTGGCCGAGCCGGTGCCGTAGCCGACGGGCTGCGTCTCGGTGACGGTGTAGTCACCGGGCTCGAGGCCGGCGAAGGAGAAGGTGCCGTCGGTGCCGGTGGTGCGCACGAGGCGCACGGCGGTCCCGCCGTCGGTCCGGCCGGCGAGCACGACCTCGACACCCGCGAGCGGGACGCCCGGGCGCACCTGCACGGTGCCGGACAGCGCCGTCTGGCGCAGCTCGCCGAAGGTGTAGCCGGTGCCGTCCTGGCCGGCGGCCAGCACGATGCCGGTCAGGGCGTCGGTGCCCGCACGGGTGGCGGCCGGGCTGCCCACCCCGTCACGCCCGTCGGCGTAGCCGAACGGCTGCGTCTCGGTGACGGCGTAGGTGCCGGCGCGCAGGCCGGTGAAGGAGTACGTCCCGTCGGCGGCGGTGCGCAGGGCTCCGCCCTCGGTGCCGGTGAGCGTGACGAGCACGTCCGCGATCACGGGCTCGTCGCCCTGGCGGACGCCGTCGTCGTTGCGGTCCTCGAACACCAGGCCGCTGACGGACGCGCCGCGCTCCAGGAAGGCGTAGCCGGTGGCGGCCGTTCCGGAGCCGAGCGTCACGCCGGTGACGGCGTTCGTCGCGGCGGTGCCGCCGGCGCCGGTGCCCGGCGTGGCGCTGACGTCGGCGTAGCCCGCGGGCTGCAGCTCGACGAGGTCGTAGCGGCCCGGCTGCACGCCGGTGAAGGAGTAGGTGCCGTCGGCGACCGTGGTGGCGCTCGCGACGACGGTGGCGCCGGAGCGCAGCTGGACGACGACGCCCGCGAGCGGGCCGCGCTGCAGGACGGCGACCGAGCCGGACAGCGACGCCGCCCGGAGCTCGGTGAAGACGTAGCCCGTGCCGGCCTGGCCGCCGGCGAGCACGACGCCGGTGATGCTGTCCGGGTCCGTCGCGTCGCCGCCGGCGGTGCCGGGGGTGTCGGCGCCGTCGAGGTACCCGGCGGGGGTGGTCTCGGTGACCGTGTAGGTGCCGGCCGGCAGGCCGGCGAAGCGGTAGGTGCCGTCGGGACCGGTCGTGGTGCGGGCGACCTCGGTGCCCCCGCGCAGCAGCACGACGGTCACGCCGGACAGCGCCGGCTCGGCGGGCGCGCCGGTGCCGTCGGCGTCGCGGTCCTCGACCACGCGGCCCGCCAGCGACGCGGTGGTGTCGGTGAAGTCGTAGCCGGACGCGACCTGGCCGGGCGCGAGCACGACGTCGGCGACGGCGTTGCCCGGGAGGACCGGCCCGCCGGTGCCCGCGGTCGCGGTGCCGGTGCCGTAGGCGCCGGGCTGGGCCTCGGTGACGGTGTACGTGCCCGGGCGCACGCCGGTGAAGGCGTAGCCGCCGTCGGGGCCGGTCGTGGTGTCGAGCGTGACCGGCTGACCCAGGTCGGAACGGCCCGACAGGGTGACGGTGACGCCGGCCAGCGGCGCGCCGGTGTCGAGGCGGACGGTGCCGGTGAGCGAGGTGGCGCGGACCTCGGCGAACAGGTAGCCGGTCTCGGTGGTGCCGCGGCGGACGACGACGGCGGTGAAGGCGTCGGTCCCGCTCGGGGTGCCCCCGGCGGTGCCGGCGGTGTCGCGGCCGTCGAGGTACCCGGCCGGCTGCTGCTCGGTGAGGGTGTAGCTGCCGGCGGGCAGGCCGGTGAAGGCGAAGGTGCCGGTGCTGTCGGTCGTCGCGGTGCGGTCGGTGCCGGTGGCGTCGGTGAGGACGACCCGCACGCCGGCCAGGCCGAGCTCGCCGGTGGTGACGGCGCCGTCGGCGTCGGTGTCGGCGAAGACCCGCCCGCTGAGCGAGGCGGGGACGTCGACGAAGGCGTAGCCGGTGGCCGAGCCGCCCGAGGGCAGGGCGATGCCCGTGACCTGCTGCGGGCTCGCCACGGTGCCGCCGCGGTTGCCGGCGACGGCGCTGCCGTCGCCGTACTGCCCGGGCTGCGTCTCGGCGACGGTGTAGGTGCCGGGGCGCAGGCCGGGGAAGGAGTAGGACCCGTCGGCGGCCGTCTGGACGGTGCGCGGGGCGGTCAGGTCCCCGCCGGTGAGGCTGACGGTCACGCCGGCCAGCGGGGCCCCGCCGGTCAGCGAGACCGAGCCGGACAGCGAGCCGAGCCGGACCTCGCCGAACAGGTAGCCGGTCGCGTCCTCGGCCGCGACCAGGCTGACCAGGTCGATCGTGTCCGGGTCGACGGCGCGGCCGCCGGTGCTGCCGACGGTCTCGGCGCCGTCGGTGAAGCCGGCGGGCTGCGTCTCGACCAGCGCGTAGTCGCCGGCCCGCAGGTCGCGGAACAGGTAGGCGCCGGTGGCGTCGGTGACCGCGGTGGCGACGACGGTGCTGCCGGTCCCGGCGTCGGGGCGGCGCAGGACGACGGTCGCGCCGGAGATCGCGGGCTCGCCGGTCTGCCGGACGCCGTCGCCGTTCGTGTCCTCGTAGACGGCGCCGGCCAGCGAGCCGGCCGGGTCGGTGAACACGTAGCCCGGGGCCTGCTGGGCGGGGGCCAGCACGATGTCCGTGACGGTGTCGGGCTGGCCCAGGGTGCCGGGCTGGCCGGCGCCCTTGGCGACCGTGCCGCGGCCGTAGCCGTCGGGCTGCTGCTCGGTGAGCGTGTAGGTGCCGGGCTGCAGGTCGGCGAAGACGAAGGTGCCGTCGTCCCCGGTGGTCACGGTGCGCGACGCCGGGGCGCCCCGGTCGGTCGTGCCGGACAGGACGACGGCGACGCCGGACAGCGGCAGCCCCTCGCGGACCTGCACGCGACCGGACAGGGAGGTGGCGCGGCGCTCGCCGAACAGGTAGCCGGGCGCGTCGGCGCCGGCGGCCAGGGAGATCGTGCGGATGCTGTCGGGCTCGACGGCGGTGCCGCCGGCGGTGCCCGGGGTGTCCTTGCCGTCGGCGTAGCCGGCCGGCTGGGCCTCGTCGAGGCGGTAGTCGCCGCGGGCCAGCCCGGCGAACGCGTAGCGGCCGTCGCTCCCGGTGGTCGCGGTGGTGGCGGCGCCGTCGGGACCGGTGAGGGTCACCACCGCGCCCTCGACCGGCCGCTCGCCGGCGTCCTGGACGCCGTCGTCGTCGGTGTCCTCGTAGACGGCGCCGGACAGGACCGCGCCGCGCTCCAGGAAGTCGTAGCCGAGGCCGGAGGCGGCGCCGCGGACCGGGATGGCGGTGATCTCGTTCGTGCCGGCGGTGCCGGACAGGGAGCCCGCCCGGGTCGAGCCGTCGGCGTAGTCGGCGGGCTGCACCGGCTGGCTGACCGTGTAGGTGCCGGGGCGCAGGCCCTCGAACAGGTAGGTGCCGTCGGCCGCGGTGACCGTGGTGCGCGGGGCGACGGTGCCGAGGTCGTCGGTGCCGGTCAGGCGCACGGTCACGCCCGGGAGCGGGCGCTCCTCGGTGCCGGTCGCCACGAGGACGGACCCCTCGAGGCTGGCGGGGGCGATCTCGCCGAACTGGGCGTCGCCGACGGCGGTGCCCGCCCCGACGACGATGCCGGTCACGGTCTCCTGGCCGGCGGTGCCGTTGCTCGCACCGGGGCCGACGCCGAGCGGTGCGCGCTCACGGCCGTCGAAGAAGCCCAGCGGCTGCTCGAGCTCGGTCACCGTGTAGGTGCCGGCGGGCAGGCGGCCGAAGACGAAGCGGCCGTCGAGACCGGTCGTCACGGTGACGGGGGCGGAGCCGGTGGCGTCGGTGCGGGTGATCCGCACCGGCACGCCGGGCAGGCCGGGCTCGTCGGGGTCCTGCTGCCCGTTCGCGTTGCGGTCGGAGTAGACGACGCCCGACAGGCTCGCCGGGACGTCGGTGAAGACGATCCCGTTGACGTCGGCACCGACGCCGACCGGGACCGCCTCGACCTGGTTGACCCCCGACCTCGTGCCCACCGGCGAGGCGACGTCGCCGTCGCCGTAGCCGGCCGGCTGGTCCTCGGTGACGGTGTAGGTGCCGGGGCGCAGGCCCGGGAAGACGAAGGTGCCGTCGGCGTCCGTGACCGCCGTCCGGCGCGCGATGATCGTGCCGCGGTCGTCGGTGCCGTCCAGGAACACCCGCACGCCCGCGAGCTGGCCGCCGCCCTGCAGCTGCACCGAGCCGGTCAGCGACGACTGCGGGAGCTCGCCGAACAGGTAGCCGGTGAGCTGGGCCCGCTCGGCCAGCACGACGCCGCCGATCGTGTCCGTGTCGGCCGGCGTGCCCGTGTCGGTGGTCGAGCCGCCGCCGGTGCCCGCGCGCTCGCGGCCGTCGGCGAAGCCGGCCGGCTGCGCCTCGCGCACGGTGTAGCCCGCCCCGTCGCTGGCCCGCAGGTTGAGGAAGGCGTAGCGCCCAGTGCTGTCGGTGACCACGGTGAGGGCCACCGGGACGCCCTGGGAGTCGCGGCCCTCGAGCGAGACGCTGACGCCGGCGATGCCGGTCTCACCGGCGCCCTGCAGCCCGTCACGGTCCAGGTCGCGGTAGACGACACCGGCCAGGCGGCCGACCGGGAGCTCGGCGAAGAAGTTGCCGCTGCTGGTGCCGCCGCCGGCCAGGGTGACCGTGAAGGCGTCGTTGCCGGCGGCGACCGCGTTCGTGCCGGGCGTGTCGCGGCCGTCGTCGAAGGCGGTCGGCTGCGTCTCGACCAGGCGGTAGGTGCCCGGCGGGACGGTCGGGAAGGCGAACGCGCCGTCGGCGACCGTGGTGACGGTGCGCGTGGCGAAGGTGGCGTCGCTCAGGCTGACCAGCTGCACCGGGACGCCGGCGATGCCGGAGGACTGGTTGCCGGGCAGGCCGTCGCCGTCGGTGTCGGCGAACACGCGCCCGCTGATGGAGCCGTTGAGCGGCGTCGGCGCGGTCGAGGCGGCGGACAGGGCTCCGCCGGCGGCGTCGCGCGCGGTGACGGTGATCGTGTTGGAGCCCTGCAGGCCGGTGCCCGCGACGGTCGTGCAGGTGTAGCTGACCTGCTGGCCGGCCGTGAGGCTCGCGATCGTGCGCTCGCAGCCCGGTGCGCCGCCCGGGACCTTCGGGTCGGTGACGACGACGTTGGACAGCGTGCTGTCGCCGGTGTTGCGCACCACGATGGTGAAGGTGATGGTCTGGCCGGCGTCGTAGGAGGGCTTGTCCGCGGTCTTGGTCGCCGCGAGCGCGGGGCGGATGACGTCGACCGAGCCCGAGCTGCCCGAGCCGGTGACGGGGTCGCCCGCGTAGTCGGCGGCGCGGACGAAGGCGGTGTTGACGAAGTCGGTGTCCCCGACGGTCGTGCTGCAGGTGTAGGTGAGCGGCGCGCTGCGGGTGAGGCTCGCGACCGTCCGGTTGCAGGCGGGGAACTGCGGGTCGTCGACGGCGACGTTCGACAGCGGCTCGTCGGTCGGGTTGGACACCGTGATGGTGAAGGCGATGGTGCCGCCGGCGCGGACGGTGGAGGCCCCGGCGGTCTTGGTGACGCGCACGTCCGGCACCGGGGTGGACAGCACCAGGCTCTGCGCCATGTAGGAGTCGCCGACGGTCTTCAGCGTGAGCGTCGCCGTCTGGGCCCGGGTCGGGATGGTGGTCGTGGTGAAGGTCTTGGCGTCGACGCTGAAGTTGTTGCGGACGGCGGGGGCGCTCGCGCGGTCGGTGAAGCTGGTGAAGAAGTTCGGGCTGGTCGGCACGGGGCCGCCCGGGTCGGAGATGACGGTGCCGTTGATGAGCAGGCTGTCGCCGCTGATGCCGAAGTCGCCCTCGTAGGCGGTGATGCCCAACCGGGTCGAGCCGGTGACCGTCTTGAGCCCGCTGATCGCCACCGTGGAGTCGGCCTCGCCGGCGAACTGGCGGACGTGGCCGTTGCGCACCTGGACGACGCGCTTCAGGCGGGGCGTAGGTCTCGTCGGGGGCGTCGTAGGCGTAGACGACGGTGAGCGACCAGCCCGCGTAGCAGTTGTAGCCCTGCGGGGTCCAGATGTTGCCGACGCCGACCACGACGTCGCTGCCGCGCGGCGCGGCCTGCAGGGCGGCGGTGACGTCGGCCGTGGCCGAGTAGTACTCGGCGGCCTGCTGGCCGCCGGCGGGCAGGCTGTCGAGGTCGGTGAGGTAGCCGCGGGGGGTCACCGCGGCGTAGGCGCCGCCGCCGACCGACAGCAGCGGCGCGGCCGTCGGCGCGCCCGGCGGGGACTCGACACGCCGCGGGTGTTCTGCACGCCGAGCAGGCGGGCCCGGCGTAGGTCCCGGCGGTCAGGCGCCGGTGTTGCCCGACCAGGACAGCTGGGCGTACTCGACCCGCGAGCCCGGCGGGACGTTCACGGTCGCCCGGCTGCTGTTGTAGGTGCGTCGCGCTGCCGTCGACGTCCGCCCAGCGCATGTCGAAGTTGTCGTTGACGCGGACCGTGGTCGCGTTCGGCCGGGTCTGCGCGGTCGCGCACTCCGCCGTCGTCGCGCCGCTGAGGGCCGGTCCGACCGGCTCGGTGTCCACCTCGGCCTGCGTCGGGCAGCGCATCGAGCCGTTGCCGGACAGCAGGAAGTCGCCGTACAGCGTGCGGTCGAAGCCGTTGAAGGCCGTCGTCAGCGACGCCGTCTCGGCCGCCTGCGCGGGAGCAGGCGCGACCACGGCGAGCGTGCTCAGCGGGGCGGCGACGAGGGCGAACGCGACCAGCACACGCGTGCGGACGCGGGAGCGGGTGGGGCGCGGTCGGGGCAGGGACGAGCGCAGAGCCGGCACAGAGAGGGCCTTCCAGGCATGCCGAGCAGGAGTGAGCGACGTAGAGCAAGCACGTCGTCACTCTTCCGGCAGGCCTGAGAGGTTTAGGCCTGCTGTCCTGTACGGAGTCGCTGCCGCGGCCCCTCGAGGACCGCCAGGATGCGCTGCAGGTCCTCGGCGCCCGCGAACTCGACGACGATCCGCCCGCGCCCGGCTCCGCCGTCGACCTTCACCCGGGTCTCCAGCCGGTCCGCGAGCCGGTCGGCGACCGCGAGGTACTCCGCCGGGACGCCCGCGCGACGACGCCGCGGGAGCCGGCGCCGGTCTCCTCCGGGCCGGACTGCGCCAGCGCGACGGCCTCCTCGACCGCGCGCACGCTCATGCCCTCGGCGACCACCCGCGCGGCCATCGCCTCCTGCGCCTCGGCGGTCGGCAGGCCGAGGATCGCGCGGGCGTGCCCGGCGCTGAGCACCCCCGCGGCGACCCGGCGCTGCACCGCGGGCGGCAGCCCGAGCAGGCGCAGGGTGTTGCTGATCTGCGGGCGGCTGCGGCCGATCCGCTCGGCCAGCTGCTCGTGGGTGGCACCGAAGTCCTGCAGCAGCTGGCTGTAGGCGGCGGCCTCCTCCAGCGGGTTGAGCTGCTGGCGGTGCAGGTTCTCCAGCAGGGCGTCGCGCAGCATGTCGTCGTCGGCGGTCTGCCGGACGATCGCCGGGATCCGCTCCAGGCCGGCGGCGCGGCTGGCCCGCCACCGGCGCTCGCCCATGACCAGCTCGTACGCGCCGGGCGTCGTCTCCCGCACGACCACCGGCTGCAGCAGCCCCACCTCGCGGATGCTGACGACCAGCTCGGCCAGCGCCTCCTCGTCGAAGGCGGTCCGGGGCTGGACGGCGTTCGGGGTGATCGCGTCGAGCGGCAGCTCCTCGAAGCGGGCGCCCTGGACGGCCTGCGGCGCCGGGGCCGCGGGCTGCCCGCCGGGGATGAGCGCGCCGAGGCCCTTGCCGAGCCCGCCCTGCGGCCGGCTCACGACGCCTGCCTCGCGGCGCCCCGCTCGGCGATCTCCCGCGCCGCCTCCACGTAGGCGAGCGCCCCGCGCGAGCCGGGGTCGTAGGTGACGACGCTCTGCCCGTAGCCCGGTGCCTCCGAGACGCGGACGCTGCGGGGCACGGCGCTGGCCAGCACCAGGTCGCCGAAGTGGCCGCGCACCTGCTCGGCGACCTGGTCGGCCAGCCGGGTGCGGCCGTCGTACATGGTCAGCAGGATCGTCGACACCGCCAGGACCGGGTTGAGGTTGTTCTTGACCAGCTCGACGGTCTTGAGCAGCTGGCTCAGCCCCTCCAGCGCGTAGTACTCGCACTGGATCGGGATGAGCACCTCCTGCGTGGCCGCCATGGCGTTCACCGTCAGCAGGCCGAGCGACGGCGGGCAGTCGACGACGACGTAGTCCAGGTCGCGCCCGGCGTCCGCGACGTAGGCCTGGATCGCCCGCTGCAGCCGGTACTCGCGGGCGACCATGCTGACCAGCTCGATCTCGGCGCCGGCCAGGTCGATCGTCGCCGGGACGCAGCGCAGCCGGGGGACGCCGTCGGCGGGCTGCACGACCTCGGCGATCGGCCGGCCCTCGACGAGCACGCTGTAGACGTCGGGGGTGCCGACGTGGTGCTCGACGCCGAGCGCCGTGCTCGCGTTGCCCTGGGGGTCGAGGTCGACGACCAGGACCTCCGCGCCGTGCAGGGCGAGCGCGACGGCGAGGTTGACGGCGCTGGTGGTCTTGCCGACGCCGCCCTTCTGGTTGGCCACCGTGATCACGCGCAGCTGCGCGGGCTTCGGGAACGGCTCGAACCCGCGGCCGGACAGCACCCGGACGGCGGCGGCGGCAGCGGCGGCGATGGGGGTGTCCTCGCCCGCCGACAGGGAGGCGCGGACCTGCTCGGCCATGTCGTCCGTGCGGTCGGGCACGGGACCGTCCGCCGGCGTCGGCGGGGCGGGGTCTGCCGGCTCGTCGGCGGGACCGGCCGGGTCGACCTGCGGCTGCTCGGGCGCGGCCTCCGGCTCCCGGCCGCCGTCGCCCGGCCAGCCCAGCGGCGTGCCCGGGTCGGTGGTCGGTGCTCCGGGCCAGCCGACGCCGGTCACCGGCGTCCCCGCTGCACCCGGCCGCGGTGGGCGGCCTGCTGCTCGGCGCCCTTGCGCGGAGCCTTCGCCGACGACGCGCCCTCGCCGCGCTCGACCACGACCACCCGGGCCTCGGTCCCGTGGTCCGCCGTCCCGACGGGGACCACCTCCGAGCGCGCTGCCCCGAGCCGGCGCAGGGCCGGGCCGGCCTGGTCGAGCTCGGCCTGCGCCTGCTCGCCCTTGAGCGCCAGCAGCCGGCCGCCGGGGCCGACGAGCGGCAGCGCCCAGCCGGCCAGCTTCTCCAGCGGGGCGACCGCCCGGGCCGTGACGGCGTCGACGACGACCTTGCCGGCGAGCTCCTCCGCGCGGGCGCGGCGCACGACCACCGAGGTCAGGCCCAGGTGCCCGACCGCCTCGGACAGGAAGGCGGCGCGGCGCAGCAGCGGCTCGCAGAGCACGACGGTGACGCCGGGCCGGGCGGCGGCCAGCACCAGGCCGGGCAGGCCGGCGCCGGAGCCGAGGTCGAGCACGGTCTGCCCGTCCTGCACCAGCTCGGACAGCCCGGCGCAGTTCAGGACGTGCCGCTCCCACAGGCGCGGCGTCTCGCGCGGGCCGAGCAGGCCGCGCTCCACGCCCGCCGTCGCCAGCAGCTCGGCGTACGCCACGAGCACCGGCAGGCGGTCGCCGAAGACGGCCGCCGCGCCGGGCGGGGCCGCCGGCAGGTCGGGTGCGGCGGTCGTCACGCGCCCGGCAGGACGACGACGCGCCGCTCGGGCTCCACGCCCTCGGACTCGCTGTGCACGCCCTCGACCGCGGCGACGGCGTCGTGGACGACCTTGCGCTCGAACGGCGTCATCGGGGCGAGCCGCACCTGCTCGCCGCTGCTGAGCACGCGCTGCGCCGTGCGGGTGCCGATCTCGGTGAGCTCGGCCTTGCGGGCGGCGCGCCAGCCGCCGATGTCGAGCATGAGCCGGCTGCGGACGCCGGTCTGCTGCACGACGGCGAGCCGCGTGAGCTCCTGCAGGGCCTCCAGCACCGTGCCGCCGGGACCGACGAGGGCGTCCAGGCCCTCCCCGACGACGGCGACGACGGCGCGCTCGCCCTCGACGTCCATGTCGAGGTCACCGTCGACGTCGGCGATGTCGAGCAGGCGCTCGAGGTAGTCGCCGGCGATGTCGCCCTCGCGGACCAGCAGGTCGGCGTCGGGCTGGCTGGAGGAGCTGCTCACGGGGGTGCCCTTCGGTCGTGCGGGTGGGGAGGTCGAGGGGGGCGCGTCAGCGCCGGCCGCCGCGCGGCTTCTTCTTGTTCTTGCGGCTGCCGGCGGCGCGCCCGGAGGTCGGGCCGGGCGCGGGCGCCGGGCGGGGCGCCTCGGCGACGGCGACACCGCCCCCGCTCGGGGCCGCGGCGGTGCCCTTGCCCAGGTCGACCGGGCGCGAGGACGCGGTCGACCCGCCGCTCCTGCTCGCCGCACCGGGGACGACCGGAGGCATCCGCTTGATCACCCAGGCCTGCTGGCCCATCGACCACAGGTTGGTGGTCAGCCAGTAGAGCAGGACGCCGACCGGGAAGAAGACGCCGGAGACCGCGAAGGACAGCGGCAGCACGTACAGCATGATCTTCTGCACCATGACCTGCTGGGGGTCGGTGACCGTCCCCGCGCGGGCCATCATCTGCTTCTGCGTGTAGAAGGTCGACGCGCCCATCCCGACGACCATCAGCGCGGCGACCAGCCGGACGACGACCGCCCGCGCGTCGAGGTCCTCGAGCAGCGACGACGGGCTGTTGAACGCGGCGCTGATCGGGGCGCCGAGGATCTTGGCCCGGCCGCCCTCCTCGAGCAGCGACGGCGACAGCCCGTACTTGGCGACGGCGCCCGGCTTGAACTCGCGCATGACGCTGAACAGGGCGAAGAACACCGGCAGCTGCAGGACCAGGGGCAGGCACCCGGAGACCGGGTTCGCGCCGTGGTCCTTGTACAGCTTCATCATCTCGGTGTTGAGCGTCTCGCGGTCGCCCTTGTGGAGCTTCTGCAGCTCCTTGACCTTGGGGGCGATCTCCTGCATGCGCCGCTGGCTCTTGATCTGCTTGACGAACAGCGGGAACAGCACCAGCCGCACCGTCATGGTCAGCAGCACGATCGACAGGCCCCAGGCCCAGCCGCTGCCCGACGGCAGGAACGTGGCCAGCCCGGAGTGGATCGTCTTCAGGACCAGCGCCACGGGGGTGGCGAGGATGTCGAACACGGTCAGCCTCCAGGGCCGGGTAGGGCAGGGTCGTCCGTTCGGGGGGCGCGTCGGTCCATCGTCGCTGACGGGCGGCGCGGGTGCGCGGTCGGTGCGGGGACGGGGTCGTGGCCGCCCGGGTGGAACGGGTGGCAGCGGGCGATCCGGCGGACCGCCAGCCAGCTCCCCCGCCCGGCGCCGTGCACCGCGACCGCCTCGGCCGCGTAGGCGCTGCAGCTGGGGGCGAACCGGCACCGCGGGCCGAGCAGCGGGGAGACGAAGCGGCGGTAGCCGCCGATCAGGGCCAGCAGCAGCCGCGCGGTCACCGGCGAGCCCGCGCGCAGGGCCCGGGCGAGCGCCGGCGTCGAGGTCGGCGCCGAGCGCCGGCTGTCGGCGGTGGCCGCCGGGGGCGCCGCCCGCACGACCAGCCGGCTGCCGTCGGGCAGGGCGCCGAGCCGGTCGCGGAGCAGGTGGCGCAGCCGGCGGGCGACGCCGCTGCGGACGACCGAGCCTCCGACCGCCTTGCTGACGACGAGCCCGGCCCGCGGCGGGAGCGGCGGGGCGCCGTCGTCGGCGGGGCGGTCGGGGGGCAGGGCCAGGTGGACGGTCAGCAGGGGCCGTCCGGCCCGGCGTCCGCTGCGCACGACCTCGGTGAAGTCCGCGCGCCGGTGGAGCCTGCTCGCGCGTGGCAGCACGGCTCGACCTCCTGCCCGGGGAGCAGCGCCTAGGCCGAGAGCTCCTCGCGGCCCTTGCGGCGGCGGGCGGCGAGGATGGCGCGGCCGGCGCGGGTGCGCATGCGCAGCCGGAAGCCGTGCGTCTTGGCGCGGCGGCGGTTGTTCGGCTGGAAGGTGCGCTTGCTCACGGCGGGGACTCCGGTCTGGGGGCCGTCGCGGCGCGGGGCCGGCGGACGGTGAGGCGGGGGTGGGGCTGCGGTCGTGCGGGGGTGCTGCC
The DNA here is from genome assembly GCA_963815615.1 of uncultured Actinomycetota bacterium. Classification (GTDB taxonomy): domain Bacteria; phylum Actinomycetota; class Actinomycetes; order Mycobacteriales; family SCTD01; genus RYN-122. The sequence continues at coordinate 83,459 of CAWFHF010000002.1, forward strand.
TGCGGTGGTGCCTGTGGGTGCTAGCAGTGGTGCTGCGGCGACCGTGGCAGCGCACGGTCGTGCGGTCGAGCCGGGGCTCCTGCGTCCGTCCCGGGACCGCAGCGCGGACGCCGGGCCGGGCACAGACCGCCACACGGTACGGGGGTCGGCAGGGGGGGTCAAACAGGCGCCTCCGGACACGCCGGAGCGGGGTCCCGGGTCCTTGCGGCCCGCCCGCGCAGGCTGTTAGCGTCCCTCCGCCGGTCGGCCCCGCGGGGACGGCTCGACGACAGGGTCCCGCAGGTGCTCTCCGAGCGCAGGCCGGGGCCCCGTCGGTCGCTCGTCGGTCCCCCGGCCGCGGTGGGCTCGTCCGCGTCCTGACCACGGCACACCCCTCTCTCCACAGGTTGTGGACACAGGTGTGGACGACCGCTCGGCGGACGGCGCCGACGGGAACGACGAGAGCCCGAGGACCTGCGTGACCGACCTCCCGACCGGCACCCCCGACCCTGTGGGCGACGGGGCCGCGCCCCCGCTCGAGGAGGTCTGGCGGACCGCGGTCGAGGACCTGCACGACGGGACGCTCTCGCCGCAGCACCGCGCCTGGCTGGGGCTCACCCGACCGCTGGGCCTGGTCGAGGACACCGTCCTGCTGGCCGCGCCGAACGAGTTCGCCAAGGACGTGCTGGACAGCCGGCTGCGTCCCGCCATCGCGGCCGCCCTGTCCTCGGCCTACGGCCGCCCCGTCCAGGTCGCCGTCACCGTGCAGCCCGCCGCCGAGGGCGCCGAGCCCGCAGCGCCGCCTCCCCTGCCCGACGACGACCCGGACGACGACCGCCCCCTGGCCCCCGTGCGGGCGCTGCCCGGGACGGGCCGCGACCGCTCCTCCGACACCTTCGGCGGCGGCCGCGGCGAGGCCGTCGAGCCCGCCCGGCTGAACCCCAAGTACACCTTCGAGACCTTCGTCATCGGCGCCAGCAACCGGTTCGCCCACGCGGCGTCGGTCGCGGTGGCCGAGGCGCCGGCCAAGGCCTACAACCCGCTGTTCGTCTACGGCGAGAGCGGCCTCGGCAAGACGCACCTGCTGCACGCCGTCGGGCACTACGCGCAGAACCTGTTCGTGGGCGCCCGGGTCCGGTACGTCAGCTCCGAGGAGTTCACGAACGACTTCATCAACAGCCTGCGCGACGACAAGGCGCAGGCCTTCCAGCGGCGCTACCGCGACGTCGACGTCCTGCTCGTCGACGACATCCAGTTCCTGGAGAACAAGGAGCGCACGCAGGAGGAGTTCTTCCACACCTTCAACACGCTCCACAACGCGAGCAAGCAGATCGTCATCAGCTCCGACCGGCCGCCCAAGCAGCTCTCGACGCTGGAGGACCGGCTGCGCACCCGCTTCGAGTGGGGGCTCATCACCGACGTCCAGCCGCCCGACCTCGAGACGCGCATCGCCATCCTGCGCAAGAAGGCCGCGCAGGACCGGCTCGCCGCCCCGCCCGACGTCCTCGAGTTCATCGCGAGCAAGATCTCGACGAACATCCGCGAGCTCGAGGGCGCGCTCATCCGCGTGACGGCGTTCGCCAGCCTGAACCGGCAGGCGGTCGACCTGTCGCTGGCCGAGATCGTGCTCAAGGACCTCATCCCCGCCGAGGGCGGGCCGGAGATCACCGGCGCGACGATCATGGCGGCCACGGCCGAGTACTTCGGGCTCACGATGGAGGACCTGTGCGGGTCCTCGCGCTCGCGGGTGCTCGTGACGGCCCGGCAGATCGCCATGTACCTCTGCCGCGAGCTCACCGACCTGTCGCTGCCCAAGATCGGGCAGATGTTCGGCGGCCGCGACCACACCACGGTCATCCACGCCGACCGCAAGATCCGCGGCCAGATGGCCGAGCGGCGCGCCACGTACAACCAGGTCGCCGAGCTGACCAACCGGATCAAGACCCGGTCCCGCGCCTGATGTCGGCCCCGAGGTTGCGCACAGGCTGGGGACACACCTGTGGACAGCCGTGGACGACACGTCCCGTCCCCGTGGACGACGCCGCACGGCCGGCTCCCCGTCCACGGCCGTCCACCGGTCACGGGGGGTCGCGTCCACAGCGCCCGCACAGCCCCGCACCGCTGCTGACCTGGGCGGACGGGCCTCGGTCCACAGCCCTGCAGGCCCCTACGACGCCTGCGACAGAGATCTCCTGCAGGAACCACAAGGACGAGTACGGGAGCGCCCGACCTGTGGAGCTCCCGCTCTGGCAGGCTCTCCGGACCGCCGCGACGACGGCAGCAACGACGAGGACGACCGCCCCCATGAGCACGACGGACGACAGGGACCACGCATGGAGCTGAGGGTCGAGCGCGACGCGCTCGCGGACGCCGTCGTCTGGGGAGCCCGGTCCCTGCCGGCCCGCCCGCCGGTCCAGGTCCTGCTCGGGCTGCTCCTCGAGGCGGAGGGCGGGTCGCTGGCCGTCAGCGGCTTCGACTACGAGATGAGCTCGCGCACCGTCGTCGACGCCGCCACCGACACCGAGGGCCGCGTCCTGGTGCCCGGCCGGCTGCTCGCCGACATCGTCCGCTCGCTGCCCGCGGCGCCCGTCGAGCTGCGCACCGAGGCCGGCCGGGTGGTCCTGACCTGCGGTCCTGCCCGGTTCACGCTCCCGACGCTGCAGGTCGAGGACTACCCCGCGCTGCCGGCGATGCCGACGACGGCGGGCTCGCTGGAGAGCGACGTCTTCGCCGCGGCCGTCGCCCAGGTCGCGGTCGCCGCCGGCCGGGTCGACACGCTCCCCCAGCTCACCGGCGTCCGGGTGGAGATCGAGGGCGACCAGCTCACCCTGGCCGCGACCGACCGCTACCGGCTCGCCGTCCGCACGCTGACCTGGGCCCCGACCGACGCCGGCCTGTCGGCGACCGCCCTGGTGCCCGCGCGCACGCTCGCCGACACCGCCAAGGCGCTCACCGGGGGTCCGGAGGTCACCCTCGCGCTGTCCTCCGGCGGCGCCGGCGAGGGCATGATCGGCTTCGAGGGCGGGGGGCGGCGCACCACCACCCGGCTCATCGACGGCGAGTTCCCGAAGTACCGCGCGCTGCTGCCCGACACCGCCGCGGCCACCGCCGAGGTCGCGACCGCCCCGTTCGTGGAGGCGGTCAAGCGCGTCCAGCTGGTGTCCCTGGTCGCCGCCCGCAACGCCCCCGTGGTCCGGCTGTCGTTCAGCGCCGACGGCGTCGTGCTCGAGGCGGGCGGCCAGGACGACGCCCAGGCGTCCGAGCGGCTGGAGTGCGTGTGGGAGGGCGAGCCGATGTCGATCGCCTTCAACCCGAGCTACCTGCTCGACGGGCTGTCCGCCGTCGACAGCGAGAGCACGACGCTGAGCTTCACCGCCCCGTCGCGCCCGGCCGTGCTCACCGGCGGCAAGGAGACCTCCGGCGAGGGCGCGTCCTACCGCTACCTGCTCATGCCGGTGCGGCTCTCCGGGTGACCTCACCCGGAGGCCTGGACCGGGAGACCTACCGCCGCCCGGTCCCGCTCGTCGGTGACCGCACCAGCGCCGCCGAGCGCGCCGCGGACCCCACCGCCTGGGCCTTCCCGGAGCAGGTGCGCGCGGCCCTGGCCGACGTCGTCGGGGCCCGCCGCGACGTCCGGCGCTACCGGCCCGACCCGGTCCCCGACGACGTCCTGGAGCGCGTGCTGACGTCCGGGCACGCCGCGCCGTCGGTCGGTCACAGCCAGCCGTGGCGCTTCCTGGTCGTGCAGGACGCCGCGCTGCGCGAGCGGGCCGCCGTCATGGCGGACCGCTGCCGCCTCGAGCAGGCCGCGCAGCTCGAGCCCGACGCCGGCCGCCAGCTGCTCGCCCTGCAGCTGGAGGGGATCCGCGAGGCCCCGCTCGGCGTCGTCGTCTGCTGCGACCGGCGCACCCCCGCCGGCGGCGTGCTCGGGCGGGCGACCTTCCCCGACGCCGACGTGTGGTCGTGCGCCTGCGCGATCCAGAACCTGTGGCTGACCGCCCGCGCCGAGGGCCTGGGCCTGGGCTGGGTGACCCTCTTCGACCCCGACGAGCTCGCCGCGCTGCTGCACCTGCCCGACGGCGTCGTGACGCTGGGCTGGCTGTGCCTGGGCTGGCCGGACGAGCGGCCCCCGGCTCCCGGGCTGGAGCGGGCGGGCTGGTCGCGGCGGGCCCCGCTGTCCGACGTCGTGCTGCACGACCGCTGGCCGGACGAGCAGGCCCCGGCCTCCCCCGTGTCCCGGCTGCGGGCGCCGGCGCAGCGGGCCGTCGTGGGGGCGCGGGACGGGGCGGACGTGCTGCTGACCCCGCCGTCGTCCCTGGGGGTGCTCGACCGGGCGGTGGACCGGGCGGTGGCGCTCGGCCTGGACGGGCTCGACGGCGGCGTGCTGGTGCTCGCGGTCGGTCGGCACGCGGTCGCGGACCTGGGCGTCAGCGCGTTCCCTGCGTCGGTGACCGAGGACGTCCTGGCCGCCAGCCGGCAGGGCAGCTCGCTGGGGGCCGTGTCGGCGCGCGCTGCCGGGCTGGAGCTGCTCGTCGAGGACGCCGGCAGCAGCACGGGCGACCTGCGCGACACCGAGCCGCTGACCCTCGAGCGGGCCCGGGAGCTGCTGGACCGTGGCGCCGCCCTGGGACGCCGCGGGCTGGTGGCGCTGGGCGAGGTCGGCACGGGGAACACGACCGTCGCCGCCGCGCTCGCCGCGGGCCTGCTGGGGCTCGCCGCGGACGACGCCGTCGGGCTGGGCAGCGGGGCCGACAGCGCGATCCTGGCCACCAAGCGGGACGTCGTCACGCGCGCCGTGCAGCGCTGGCGCGCCCTCCCCCGCACGGACGACCCGGCCGAGGCGCTGGCCGTCCTGGGCGGCCCGGAGCTCGCGCTGCTGACCGGCGTCGTGCTGGGGACGGCGTCGGCGGGCGGGCTGGTCGTGCTGGACGGGCTGGCCACCGGCGTCGCCGCCCTGCTGGCCGTCCGCGGCGAGCCGGGGGTCGCGGCCCACCTGGTCGCCGGGCAGCGCAGCAACGAGCGGGCGGCGCAGGCGGTGCTCGTCGCCCTGGGGCTGGAGCCGCTGCTGGACCTGCGGCTGCGGGCCGGCGAGGGCGTGGGGGCGGCGCTCGGCGCGCAGCTGCTGCTGTCGGGGCTGCGGCTGCGGCGCGAGGCGGCCCGCACGGGGTAGGGCGGGACACGGACGAGAGCCACGAGGTCACGACGAGAGGCAGGCGCACGGTGCAGATCGGGATGGTCGGGCTGGGCCGCATGGGCGGCAACATGGCCGAGCGGCTGCGCCGCGGCGGGCACGAGGTGGTCGGGTTCGACCGCAGCGAGGACAGCGGGCGGCAGGTCGCCTCGCTGGAGGAGCTGGTCCAGGCGCTCGAGGCGCCGCGGGTGGTCTGGGTGATGGTCCCCGCCGGCAAGCCCACCTACGACACGGTCGACACCCTCGCGGGCCTGCTGGAGCCCGGTGACGTCGTCGTCGACGGCGGCAACAGCCGGTACACCGACGACCAGCGGCACGCTGCCGACCTGGCGCCCCAGGGGATCGGCTTCGTCGACTGCGGCGTCAGCGGCGGCGTCTGGGGCCTCACCGAGGGCTACGCGCTGATGTGCGGCGGCGAGGACGAGCACGTCGCGCGGGTGCAGCCGGTGTTCGACACGCTCAAGCCCGAGGGCGACAGCGGCTTCGTGCACGCCGGCAAGGTCGGCGCCGGGCACTTCGCCAAGATGGTGCACAACGGCATCGAGTACGGCCTCATGCAGGCCTACGCCGAGGGCTGGGAGCTGATGACGGCCACCGACGTCGTCACCGACGTCCCGGCCGTCGTCGCCAGCTGGCAGAAGGGCACGGTCATCCGCTCGTGGCTGCTGGACCTCATGGTCAACGCGCTGCGCGAGGACGACGACCTGTCCGAGCTGCGCGGCTACGCCCAGGACTCCGGTGAGGGCCGCTGGACGGTGGAGGCCGCCGTCGACCACGCCGTCCCGCTGCCCGTCATCACGGCGGCGCTGTTCGCCCGCTTCGCCTCCCGGCAGGACGACAGCCCGGCCATGAAGATGGTCGCGGCGCTGCGCAACCAGTTCGGCGGGCACGCGGTCACCTCGAGCAGGGGCTCGACCGAGGTCGGCGCGGACGCCCCGGGGGCCGACGGGGACGCGCCGGTCGCGGAGCAGCAGGGCCAGCCCGCGCAGGGCTCGCAGCGCGGCGCCCCCGGCACGCCGCCGGCCTGACCCGGTGTTCGTCTCGCACCTGTCCCTCACCGACTTCCGCTCCTGGGCGCAGGTCGACGTCGAGCTCGGCGCGGGCAGCACCGCCCTGGTCGGCTCGAACGGGCAGGGCAAGACGAACCTCGTCGAGGCGCTCGGCTACGTGGCCACCCTCGGCTCGCACCGGGTGTCGACCGACGCGCCGCTCGTGCGGGCCGGGGCCGAGCGCGCCGTGGTGCGGGCGCGGGTCGAGCGCGAGGGGCGCGCCACCCTCGTCGAGCTCGAGCTGAACCCGGGCAAGGCCAACCGGGCGCGGGTCAACCGGGGGCCGGTCCCGCGGGCCAAGGAGGTCCTCGGGCTGCTCCGCACGGTCCTGTTCGCCCCGGAGGACCTGTCCCTCGTGCGCGGCGACCCGGGGGAGCGCCGGCGGTTCCTCGACGACCTGCTGGTCCTGCGGGCTCCCCGCTTCGCCGGGGTGCGCTCGGACTACGAGCGGGTGCTCAAGCAGCGCAACGCCCTGCTCAAGACGGCGTTCCTGGCCAAGCGGTCGGGCGGCGGCGACATGCGCACGCTCGACGTGTGGGACAGCCACCTCGCCCGGGCCGGCGCCGAGCTGCTGGCCGCCCGGCTCGCCCTCGTGGAGGACCTTCGCCCGCTCGTCGGCGTGGCCTACGAGCAGGTCAGTGCCGGACAGGGCGCGACGGGCCTGGAGTACCGCAGCTCGCTCACCGCCTCGCCCGACTCCCCTCCCCTGCCCGACGACGCCGACCGCGAGCTGCTGGCCGCGGCCCTGCTGAACGAGCTGGCGCGGGTGCGCCCGCAGGAGGTCGAGCGCGGGGTGTCGCTGGTGGGCCCGCACCGCGACGAGCTGCTGCTGACCCTGGGGGACCTGCCCGTCCGCGGGTACGCCTCCCACGGGGAGTCCTGGTCCTTCGCCCTGGCGCTGCGGCTGGCGAGCTGGCAGCTGCTCACCGCCGACGGTCCGGGCAGCGAGCCGGTGCTGGTGCTGGACGACGTGTTCGCCGAGCTCGACGTCGGGCGGCGGGAGCGGCTCGCGGAGCTGGTGGCCGGGGCGGAGCAGGTGCTGGTGACGGCGGCGGTGGCGGCCGACGTGCCGGAGGCCCTGGTGGGCGGGCGGTACGACGTGCACGACGGGACGGTGACGCGTGTCCGGTGACGAGGTCCCACGCAGGCGGGCAGCCCGCGCAGTCCGCAGGACGCAGACGTTCCACGTGGAACGAGCCCGGCAGGGCAGGGCGACGCGGACGCTGTTCCACGTGGAACTGAGGGGGTGGCGTCGCACGGGCAGCCCGATGCCAGCGCTGTTCCACGTGGAACAGCCTCGGAGGGAGCCCAAGGGCCGGACCTCGTCCGCGCCGCTCTCGCCCAGGCCCGCGCCCGAGCGGCCGAGAAGGGGCTCAGCCCGGGTGCTCCCAGGAAGCGGCCTGCCCTGCGCCGTCGGGACCTGCGCTCCGGCTCGGGCCGCGACGCTCGTGACCCGGTCCTGTTCGGCGACGCCGTGCGCCGGCTGGTCGAGGAGCGGGGCTGGCAGGAGACGACGACCAACGCCTCGGTGCTGCAGCGGTGGGACGACCTCGTCGGGCCGGAGCTGGCCGAGCACTGCCGCCCGGTGTCGCTCGTCGACGGGGAGCTGGTCCTGGTCGCCGAGTCGAGCGCCTGGGCCACGCAGGTGCGGCTGCTCGCCGGCCAGCTGCTGAAGACGCTCCGGGAGCAGGTCGGCCCGGGGGTGGTGGAGAAGGTCGTCGTCCGGGGGCCGGCGCAGCCGGACTGGCGCAAGGGTCCGCGGCGCGTGCAGGGCAGGGGCCCGCGGGACACCTACGGCTGACCGAGCGCGGCCGGTGGGGGGATGCCGGAGGCGAGGTCCAGGGCGCCACGCGGGCGTCCAGGGCCGTCCTGAGCGGCGGCAGCGACTACACTCGGTCCGAGAGCCGTCCGCCACCTCCCCGTGCGGACGTCGCCGAGGGAGCCAGCGCATGGTGGACGAGCCGACCGACCAGCCCGAGGACGAGCAGGCCCCCGAGACGCCGGCGGCGCCCCCCGCGGAGTACGGCGCAGGCTCGATCACCGTCCTCGAGGGCCTCGAGGCGGTGCGCAAGCGCCCTGGCATGTACATCGGCTCCACGGGCGAGCGCGGCCTGCACCACCTGGTCTACGAGGTCGTCGACAACTCGGTCGACGAGGCGCTCGCCGGCCACTGCGACACCGTCACCGTCACCCTGCTGGCCGACGGCGGCGTCCGCGTCACCGACAACGGCCGCGGCATCCCGGTCGCGATGCACCCCAAGGAGGGGCGCCCGGCGATCGAGGTCGTCATGACCACCCTGCACGCCGGCGGCAAGTTCGACGGCGAGAGCTACGCCGTGTCGGGCGGCCTGCACGGCGTCGGCATCTCCGTCGTCAACGCGCTGTCCACCCGGCTCGACGTCGAGGTCCGTCGCGACGGGCACGTCTGGGAGCAGACCTACGTGCGCAGCGTCCCCGAGCCGCTGCGGCAGGGGGCGGTGACCGAGGAGACCGGCACCAGCATCACCTTCTGGGCCGACGCCGGGATCTTCACCGAGACCACCACCTACTCCTACGAGACGCTCCACCGGCGCCTGCAGGAGATGGCCTTCCTCAACAAGGGCCTCAGGATCAGCCTGCGCGACGAGCGCGGCGAGGAGCCGGTCGAGGACACCTTCGACTACCCCGGCGGCCTCGAGGACTTCGTCCGCCACCTCAACACCACCCGCACGCCGGTCCACGCCAGCACGATCGGCTTCTCCGACGAGGTCAAGGGGATGGCGCTCGAGGTCGCGATGCAGTGGAACGACTCCTACAGCGAGTCGGTGTACACCTTCGCCAACACGATCAACACGCACGAGGGCGGGGCCCACGAGGAGGGCTTCCGCTCGGCCCTCACGGCCACCTTCAACGCCTGGGCGCGCAGCAAGGGCCACATCAAGGAGAAGGAGCCCAACCTCGAGGGCTCCGACGTCCGCGAGGGCCTCACCGCGATCATCAGCCTCAAGCTGGCGAACCCGCAGTTCGAGGGCCAGACCAAGACCAAGCTCGGCAACTCCGAGGCCAAGACGTTCGTGCAGCGGGCCTGCAACGAGCAGCTCAAGGACTGGTTCGACCGCAACCCCAACGAGGGCAAGCAGATCGTCCTCAAGGCGACGTCCGCCGCCCGGGCGCGGTTGGCCGCACAGCAGGCCCGCAAGCTCGCCCGCAAGGGCCTGCTCGGGAGCAGCAGCCTGCCCGGCAAGCTCGCCGACTGCCAGAGCACCGACCCCGCCGAGTGCGAGGTCTACGTCGTCGAGGGCGACAGCGCCGGCGGGTCGGCCAAGGGCGGCCGCAACCCGCGGTTCCAGGCCATCCTGCCGATCCGCGGCAAGATCCTGAACGTCGAGAAGGCGCGCATCGACCGGGTGCTGAAGAACAACGAGGTCCAGGCGATGATCACCGCCCTGGGCTGCGGCATCCACGAGGAGTTCGACGTCGAGAAGCTGAGGTACCACAAGGTGGTCCTCATGGCCGACGCCGACGTCGACGGCCAGCACATCCGCACCCTGCTGCTCACGCTGCTGTTCCGCTTCATGCGCCCGCTGGTGGAGGCGGGCTACGTCTACCTCGCCCAGCCGCCGCTGTACAAGATCAAGTGGAACGGCGGCGACATCCAGTACGCGTACTCCGACCGCGAGCGCGACGGGCTGGTCACCGCCGGCCAGGAGGCCGGCAAGCGGCTGCCCAAGACCGGCGAGGCGATCCAGCGCTTCAAGGGCCTCGGCGAGATGAACGCCAAGGAGCTCTGGGACACCACGATGGACCCCGAGAACCGCGTGCTGCTGCAGGTCACCCTCGACGACGCCGCGACCGCCGACGAGCTGTTCTCCACCCTGATGGGCGAGGACGTCGAGGCCCGGCGCAGCTTCATCCAGCGCAACGCCAAGGACGTCCGCTTCCTCGACATCTAGCGGTGCCGCCCCTCTCGCTGCCCTACATCTTGTAGAAGGGACCCCTCGTGGTCGACGTCCTGCCTCCTCCGCCCCCTGGCGACCGGGTCGAACCGGTCGGCATCGAGGTCGAGATGCAGCGGTCCTACCTGGACTACGCGATGTCGGTCATCGTGGGCCGGGCCCTGCCCGACGTCCGCGACGGCCTCAAGCCCGTGCACCGCCGCGTCCTCTACGCCATGTACGACGGCGGCTACCGCCCCGACCGCGGCTACTTCAAGTGCGCCCGCGTCGTCGGCGACGTCATGGGCAACTACCACCCGCACGGCGACAGCGCGATCTACGACACCCTCGTGCGCCTCGCCCAGCCGTGGTCGTTGCGCTACCCGCTCATCGACGGCAACGGCAACTTCGGCAGCCCGGGCAACGATCCGGCAGCCGCGATGAGGTACTGCCTGTCGGGCGACAGCCGGGTCCGCCTCGCCGACGGCTCGAGCCCGCGGATCGCGGACCTGGTCCCCGACGCTGCGCCGAACAGCGACAACGTGGTCGACCTCAAGCTGCTCGACCGGCGCGGTGAGCCCGTCCACGCAGGGGTCCTGTTCCACAGCGGCGACCAGGAGACGCTCCGCCTCACCACGCGGGAGGGCTACGCGCTCACCGGGACCCGCAACCACCCCGTGCTGTGCCTCGTCGACGTGCTCGGCGTCCCCAACCTGCTCTGGAAGCTGCTGGACGAGGTGTCGCCCGGTGACCGGGTGGTCCTGCACCGCGGGCTCCCGGTGGAGCACGAGGTGCTCAGCGACGCCGACCGGGCAGCGGCTGTGCTGCTGGGCGCGTGGATCAGCGAGGGCCACTGCAGTGCGACGCGCGCCGGGTTCAACAACCTGGACGAGGAGTGGTTCCTGTCGGTGCTGGAGGCGTTCGACCGCGTCGTGGGTGGCCCGCGCTACGTCGGCGCCCGCACGATCCGCTCGGGCAACCTGCTCCACGAGCTGGACGTCCAGGACCTGAGCGCCCTGCGCCGGTCGCCGCTCGCTGAGCTGGTGGGCGACAAGAGCGCGGACAAGCGCGTGCCCGAGGCGGTGTGGTCCCGCGGCCCCGCGTTCAAGCGTGCCTTCCTGCAGTCGCTGTTCGAGGGCGACGGGTCGGTGAGCGCGCTGCCGCGCGCCACGGTCCAGATCAGCTACAGCACCCGCAGCCCGCAGCTCGCACGCGACGTGCAGGCCCTGCTGCTCGAGCTCGGCGTCGTCAGCCGCCTCTGCGAGCACGCCACGGGCGAGTGGAAGGTCTACGTCGGCAACCGGCGGGACGCTCGGCTGTTCGCCCAGCACGTGGGCTTCTGGGGCCAGAAGCAGGAGAAGCTGGAGGACGTCCTCGCGGCGATCCCCACGAGCAGCACGGCGATGTCGAGCGACCACGTGCCCTTCGTCGGGGCCTACCTGCGTGCGCACGGGGCGACGCGGTGGACCGAGCGCGACTGGCTGCGCCGCCACAACGTCGACCGGGTGGAGCGCTGGGAGCGCGACGCCGACGAGATCTGGGCCCGGGTCACCAGCGCGGAGGCTCGACGCGTCGTGGAACCGCTGGTCGACGGGCGGTACTACTACGCCGAGGTCGCCGAGGTGGTGCAGGCCGGGATGCAGCCGGTCTTCTCCCCGCGCGTCGACAGCGACGACCACGCCTTCCTGTCCGACGGCTTCGTGTCGCACAACACCGAGTGCCGGCTGGCGCCGCTGGCGATGGAGATGCTGCGCGAGATCGACCAGGAGACGGTCGACTTCTCCCCGAACTACGACGGCCGCTCGCAGGAGCCGTCGATCCTGCCGAGCCGCATCCCGAACCTGCTGGTCAACGGCAGCTCCGGCATCGCCGTCGGCATGGCCACCAACATCCCCCCGCACAACCTGCGCGAGGTGGCCAACGGCGTCCAGTGGTTCCTGCAGAACCCCGACGCCGGCGACGAGGCCCTGCTGGAGGCGCTCCTCGAGCGGATCCAGGGGCCCGACTTCCCCACCGGCGCGCTGATCGTCGGCACCAGCGGCATCCGCGACGCCTACACGACCGGTCGCGGCTCGATCCGGATGCGCGCGGTCATCGAGGTCGACGAGGACGCCAAGGGGCGGACCATCCTCGTCGTCACCGAGCTGCCCTACCAGGTCAACCCGGACAACCTGGCCGAGGCGATCGCCGACCTCGTGCGCGACGGCAAGCTCGGCGGCATCGCCGACGTCCGCGACGAGGGCAGCCAGCGCACCGGTCAGCGCCTGGTCATCGTGCTCAAGCGCGACGCCGTCGCCAAGGTCGTGCTGAACAACCTCTACAAGCACACCCAGCTGCAGACGACGTTCGGCGCCAACATGCTGGCCATCGTCGACGGCGTCCCCAAGACGCTGCGCCTGGACGAGATGGTGCGGCACTACGTCGCCCACCAGGTCGAGGTCATCGTCCGGCGCACCCGCTACCAGCTGCGCAAGGCCGAGGAGCGGGCGCACATCCTGCGCGCGCTCGGCAAGGCGCTCGACCGGCTCGACGACGTCATCGCGCTCATCCGCGGTGCCGCCAGCGCCGACGCCGCGCGCACCGGCCTCATGGAGCTGCTCGAGATCGACGAGCTGCAGGCGACGGCCATCCTCGACATGCAGCTGCGCCGCCTCGCCGCCCTGGAGCGCCAGCGCATCCTCGACGAGCTCGCGGAGAGGGAGCGCGAGATCGCCGACCTCCAGGCGATCCTGGCCGACCCGGTCCGCCAGCGGCAGATCATCGCCGACGAGCTGACCGAGATCGTCGAGCGCTACGGCGACGAGCGCCGCACCCGGCTCATCCCCTTCGAGGGCGACATGAGCGCCGAGGACCTCATCACGCAGGAGGACGTCGTCGTCACGGTGACGCGCGGCGGCTACGCCAAGCGCACGAAGACCGACGCCTACCGCTCCCAGCGTCGCGGCGGCCGGGGCGTGCGGGGCGCGGCCCTGCGCGGCGAGGACATCGTCGAGCACTTCTTCGTCACGACGACCCACCACTGGATCCTGTTCTTCACCGACAAGGGCCGCGTGTACCGGGCCAAGGCGCACGAGCTCCCGGAGTCCGGCCGCGACGGCAAGGGCAGCCACGTGGCGAACGTGCTGGCCTTCCAGCCGGACGAGTCGATCGCGCAGGTCCTCACCATCCGCGACTACGACGTCGCGCCCTACCTGGTGCTCGCGACCCGCGGCGGCATCGTCAAGAAGACGGCGCTGACGCAGTACGACAACGGCCGCAGCAACGGCCTGATCGCCATCAGCCTGCGCGAGGGCGACGAGCTCATCGGCGCCGCGCTCGTCAGCGCCGACGACGACCTGCTGCTCGTCAGCCGGGCCGCGCAGTCCATCCGCTTCCAGGCCGACGACGACGCGCTGCGACCGATGGGCCGCGACACCTCAGGCGTGCGGGGCATGAACCTCGGCGACGGCGACCAGGTGCTGGCCATGCAGGTCGTCCCGGCCGGGCAGCAGGACGAGCTCACGCTGCTGGTCGTCACGGACGGCGGCTTCGGCAAGCGCACCCGGCTGGGCGAGTACCGCCGCCAGGGACGTGGCGGCAGCGGCATCCTCACCGCCAAGTTCCCCGAGGCGCGCGGTCAGCTGGTCGGCGCCACCGTGGTCCGCGAGACCGACGAGGTCTTCGCCATCACCAGCGCCGGTGTCGTCATCCGGATGCCGGTGCAGCCGCTGCGTCCGCTCGGCCGCGGGACGCAGGGCGTCAAGCTCATGTCGCTCGACGACGGCACCACGGTCGTCGCGGTCGCGCACAACGGCGAGGCCGAGGCGGAGCAGGCGGTCGAGGAGCTCGAGGGCGACGGCACCGCCGCGGCCGACACCGCCGTCGCGGGTGCCGAGGTCGACAGTGCCGACGTGGGAGCCTCGACCGAGGAGGCCGCCGGCGTGGAGGACGACGCCGACGAGGACGCGACCGACCAGGCCGCTGCCGAGGCCGCTGACGAGGACGAGGACGGGTCGTGACCGAGCGCGAGCAGCAGCCGGCGGGCGGTCCGGTCACCGACGAGCGCACGCGGCCGATGGCCCTGCCCGGGTCGGAGCAGGACACGAGGCCCGACGCCCGGGGCGAGGGGCCGACGGCGCCGCAGACGCCGCCCGGCCCGGCCTCCGCCCCGGCCCCGTCGGAGCGGACCAGCAGCTGGCAGGCCGCGCTCGACGACCCGCCGGCGAGCAGCGGGCGGACCCCCGGCGCGGCTGAGGGCACGGGCAGCGGCGACGGCGGGGGCTCCGGCAGCGGCGCCGCAGGAGGCTCCGGCGGCAGCACCACCTCCGGCGGCAGCACCACCTCCGGCGGCAGCGCCGTCGGGGGCGTGACGACGGGCAGCAGCGGCTCCGGTGCCCCTCAGGCCGCGGAGGGCCCGCGCGAGCCGGCCCCCCACGACCACGCCCCCCGCCCGGCGCCGACCACCGCTGGCGACCCGACCGCCGCTGCGGCCGCCGGTCCCGCCGCCCCCACCGCCCCCGCCGCCACGCCCGCCGCGGGAACCGCCCCCACCGCCGCCCCCACAGCCGCATCCGCCCGCCCCGCCGTCCCCCGCTCCGCCCCGCGCCCCGGCGACCGGTCCGCCCCCCGCGGCGCACGTCCGGCCGCCGCCGCGCCCGCCCGGCAGCGCCGCGCCCGGCTGCGGCTGCAGCGGATCGACCCCTGGTCGGTGTTCGTCCTGTCGCTGCTGGTGAGCCTGTTCCTCGCCGTCGTGCTGGTCGTGGCGGTCGTCGCGCTCTACGCCGTGCTCGAGGCGGCCGGCGTGCCCGACAGCGTCAACGCCCTGGTCAGCGAGGTCACCCGCACGCCCGGTGACGCCGACCCGGTGCCCCTGCTCAGCGCGGGCCGCGCGGTCACGGCGGCCGGCGTCGTCGCGGTGGTCGACGTCGTCCTGCTCACCGCCCTGGCGACGCTGGCGGCGGTGCTCTACAACCTCTGCGCCTCCTTCACCGGCGGCCTCGAGGTCACCCTGGCCGAGCACGACGGCTGAGCCGCGGCCCGACGCGCAGCGCCCGGGGCGGGACCCCCGCCGTGTACGCTGCCGGACCGTGCCGCAAGGCATGCGGGCCTGTAGCTCAGGCGGTTAGAGCGCTTCCCTGATAAGGAAGAGGTCGGAGGTTCAAGTCCTCCCAGGCCCACCCGTGCACGCCCGCGAGCCCGCAGCGAGAGGCCCCGCATGAGACGACCCGCCCTGCTGGTCCTGCTCCTCGGCGTCGTCGCGGCGGTGCTGCGCCGGCGCAAGCAGGCGGCCGACCACGAGGCCGACCTGTGGCACGAGGCGACGGCGGCGCCGGACCTGCGCTGAGCAGGTCGGCACCGCACCAGGGGCCATAGCTCAACTGGCAGAGCACCGCCTTTGCAAGGCGGGGGTTCGGGGTTCGAGTCCCCGTGGCTCCACCCCACCTGCACCGCCGCCGGGCCACCCGGACCCCCCGGGCGGGCGGTCGCGGGACGGTCCGCACAAACCCTCAAGCGCCCCCTCCCACCTGTCGAGGTAGACGCACAGCGCCGCTCTGTCCGGTCTCGTCCGGGTCCGCAGGACCGGCGGTGCGCGGACAGGGAGCGGGATGAGCAGGGTGCAGCCACGACGCCGCCGGCCGGCGGCCTTCGCCGCGCTGCTCGCGACCCTGGCGACGAGCCTGCTGCTCGCGGGCGGGAGCGCGGCGCTGGCGCAGGAGGCGGCCAGCGGCACGGTCGACACCGTCGTCACCCCGCCGCCGGACTCCCCCACGGTCGACGTCCTGCCCGACCCCAGCCCCACCCCGGACCCCAGCCTCACGCCGGACCCCGACCCCACGCCCGACCCCAGCCCGACGCCGGACCCGGACCCCACCGCCACGCCCACGGTGACCACCGACCCGGTGCCCGCGCCGGGCCCGGCGGTGTTCACCTCGCAGCCCACCGGCGGCCTGGGCACCTCCGTCACCTGGACGTGGACCCAGGCCGCCGACGCCACCCCGTCCTGCGCCGTCGAGCCCGCACCCGCGTCCCTGACCTGCGACGCCGGTTCCGCCACCGCGGTGCTGCCATCGGTCGAGGGCGACTACGCACTCACGGTCACACTGACCGGCTCCGGCGGCACCAGCGCCCCCGCCACCAGTGGGCCCTACCGGCTCGGGCTGCTCCCGCCGCGCCCGGACGTCGTGCTCACCTCGGCCACCGGGGTCGACGTCGTGTGGACCTGGACCCAGGCCGCCGACGCCGTGGCCACCTGCCGGCTGCTCGACGCCGACGGGGCCGTCGTGCGCGACCTCGGCCCCTGCACCAGCCCGCTGCCGGTGGCCCTGCCGCTGCTCGAGGGCATCTACGTGCTCGAGGTCGTGCTCACCGACCAGGACGGCACCGGGCCGGCCGGCCGTTCGCTCGGCCACCTGCTCGACCTGCCCGAGCCGGGCGAGTTCACGGTCAGCGGGCCGGTCGGCCCCGGGAACGACCCCGCCGTCACCTGGTCCTGGCCGGTGCTGGGCACCTCGTCCGCGTGCGCCCTGGTCGGTACCGCCGGGACGACGCCGGTGACCTGTGCCAACGGCACCCCGACGCCGCTGCCCGAGGACGGGTCGTGGCAGCTGCAGGTCGTGCAGACCGGTCCGGGCGGCTCGCGCACGCAGACCAGCGACCCCTACCTGCTCGACACCGTCGCCCCCGACGCGCCGGTCCTCACCGCCGTCCCCGCGGCCGAGGGCTCCGGCACCGCGCCGCAGTGGTCCTTCACCTCCGCGGACGCCACCACCTGCCAGGTCCCCGGCGTCACGGCGCCGCTGCCGTGCACGGAGACCTTCACCGCCCCGCTCGACGGCCAGCCCGACGGCAGCTACGTGCTGGAGGTCGTCGCCACCGACGACGCCGGCAACACCGCGACCGCCACCGGCTCCTACGTCCTGGACCGGCAGCCCCCCGCTGCCCCGGTGCTCGGCGCCCAGCAGGACGCCCGCGGCACGACGCGGACGCCGAGCTGGACGGTCACCGGTGAGGGCACGCTGACGTGCAGCGTCACCGCGCCGGACGGGCGCGTCGTCCGGGTCGTCGAGGGCTGCACCAGCCCGTTCGTCGCTGGCGCTCGACGGCCTCGACGACGGCGTCTGGACGCTGACGGCGACGGCGAGCGACGTCGCGGGCAACACCGGGCTGCCGGCCTCCGCCGCCTACGAGCTCGACACGACCGGCCCCGTCGTCACCGTCGCCGGCCCGACCGGCGCGGGCAACGACACCGCTCCCGTGTGGAGCTGGACCGCGAGCGAGCCCGCCCCCGTGGCGACCTGCACCCTGCTGCAGGTCGACCCGGTCGACCCGGCCGTGACCTCCGACCTGCTCACGGCCCCCTGCCCCGACGGCACCTTCGCCCCGGCGCTGCCCGGCGACGGCAGCTACGCGGTGCGCGTCGACGTGCAGGACGCCCTCGGCAACCCGGGCTCGCGGACCAGCGGCGTCTACGCCCTGGACGCCACCGCCCCCGACGTGCCCGAGGTCAGCGGGCCGCAGGGCCCCGCGACGGCCGTGGACGTGACCTGGACCTGGACCGGGGAGGGCACCCCGACCTGCGGGCTGACCCGCGACGGGGTCCGCGCCACGCTCGACTGCACCGGCAGCAGCGTGAGCCCGACCCTGCCCGGCAGCGGGACCTACGTGCTCGACGTCGTCCTGCGCGACGCCGTCGGCAACGTGAGCGCGGCCGGCAGCAGCACCCCCTACGTCGTCGACGTGACGGCTCCGGACGCCCCGGTCGTGACCGTGGCGCCGCTCGGCCGCAGCCGCACCCCCGCCTGGACCGTGGCGGCCGAGCCGGGCGCCACCCTGCAGTGCCGCCTCACCGAGCCGCAGGGGACCGCCCCCGACTTCACCGCCTGCACGTCCCCCCTGTCGCCGGTGCTCGGCGGCCGCGACGGCAGCTGGCTGCTCGAGGTGCGTGCCGTCGACGCGCTCGGCAACACCGGGGCCCCCGGCAGCGCCCGCTACGTCCTGGACACCCGGGCCCCGGACGCCCCGGAGGTCGCCGGCCCGCTCGGCGTCCGCAACGACCCCCGCCCGGTCTGGACCTTCCTGCCCGTCCCCGACACGCCGCGCGCTGTGCCGCCTGCTGCCGGGCGGCACGGAGCAGCCCTGCGACAGCGGGACGTTCGCCCCCGCCCTGCCCGGCGACGGGACCTACGCCGTCGCCGTCACGCTCACCGACGCCGCGGGCAACACCAGCCAGCCGGGGACGAGCGGCTCCTACGTCTACGACGGCACCCCGCCCGGCGCCGCCACCGTCACCGGGCCGCAGGGACCCGGCCGGGTGGCCGCCGTCGGCTGGTCCGTCGAGGGCGAGGGCACCGCGCGCTGCCGGCTGCTGCTGGCGGGCACTCCCGGCGCGTGGGAGCCGTGCACGGGCGGGTTCTCCACCGTCCTGGACCCGGACGGCTCCTGGGTGCTCGAGGTCGAGCTGACCGACGAGGCCGGCAACACCTCCACGGTGCTCAGCGAGGCCTACCTGCTCGACCGGGTCGCGCCGGGCGCCCCCGCCGTCGCCGGTCCCCGCGGCCCGAGCCGCCAGCCGCAGGTGACCTGGACGGTGTCGACCGAGCCGGGCACCAGGGTCGAGTGCCAGGTCACCGGCCCGCAGGCCTCCGGCTGGCAGGCCTGCGGACCCGTCGTCGACCGCAGCCTGGACCTCGACGGCTCCTACGTGCTCGAGGCGCGCCTGGTCGACGAGGCCGGCAACACCGGGCCGGTCGGCCGCAGCGCCGGCTACGTCCTGGACCGCACCGCCCCGTTCGCCCCCGCCGTCGGCGGCCCGACCGGCCCGTCGACCGGCCGGACGCCGTCGTGGGTCTTCGAGCTCGGCGACGCCGCGACCGCGGAGTGCGCGCTGCGCCGCGACGGCGTCGTCGTGCAGGACTGGCACAGCTGCACCAGCCCGGCCGTGCGCGACCTGGCGGGCGGGGCCGACGGCCGCTACACGCTGTCCGTCCGGCTGACCGACCTCGCCGGCAACACCGGTCCCGCCGGCACGTCGCCCAGCTACGTCCTGGACACCACCGCGCCGTCCGCCCCCGTGGTGACCGGCCCGACCGGCCCGACGCGGGTCACCGCCCCGGTCGTCACCTTCACCGGCGAGGCCGGCACGACGGCGACGTGCCGGGTCGTGCGCGCCGACGCGCCGCGGCGGCTCCTTCTCGGCCGTGCACCTCGCCGTGGACGGCGGCGCTGCAGGGCGACGGGACCTGGACCGCCGAGGTGCGCCTCACCGACGCCGCCGGCAACACCAGCGAGACCGGCCGCAGCGCCGGCTGGGTCCTGGACACCGCCGCGCCCGCGCGCCCGCAGGTGTCCGCGCCCAAGAGCCCCGGTCGCGACACCGAGCCGACCTGGTCGGTCGTGGCCGAGGAGGGCGCCGCGCTGACCTGCCGCCTGACCGCGTCCGGCCGGGACCGTCCCGGACTGGGCCGCGTGCACGTTCCCCTACACGACCGACCTGCGCTCCGGCCCGGACGGCAC
The DNA here is from genome assembly GCA_963815615.1 of uncultured Actinomycetota bacterium. Lineage (GTDB taxonomy): Bacteria > Actinomycetota > Actinomycetes > Mycobacteriales > SCTD01 > RYN-122. The sequence continues at coordinate 103,084 of CAWFHF010000002.1, forward strand.
CTGGACCCTCGACGTCCGGGCCACCGACGCCGCGGGCGGCACCAGCGAGACCGGCAGCGCCAGCTACCTGCTGGACACCACGCGCGCCGGTCGCCCCGGGCATCACGGCCCCGCTCAGCCCGAGCCGCGACCGGGCGCCGTCGTTCGTCCTGGTCCTGGGCCCGGACGAGACGGCGAGCTGCCGGCTGAGCCGCGGGGCGACCGCCCTGCAGGACTGGGCGCCCTGCGCCAGCCCCGCCGTGCTCGACCTGTCGGCCCTGCCCGACGGCGCGTACACGCTCAGCGTGCGGGCGACCGACGCCGCCGGCGGGACCGGCCCGGTCGCGACGGCCACGCACGTGCTGGACACGACGCCGCCGATGCCGCCGACCCTGACCGACGTGCCGGCGAGCCCGAACCCGTCCCTGCGCCCGCGCTTCTCCTTCGTCGGGGAGTTCGAGGCGGGCTTCTTCTGCCGGCTGCGCGCGCCCGACAACCGGGTGCTGCGCGAGGAGACCTGCGTCAGCCCCTGGACCCCGGACCTGACCGGCCTGCCCGACGGCACCTACCGGATCTCCGTGCGTGCGACCGACCGGGCGGGCAACACCAGCGAGCCCGGCACGGCGACCTACGCGCTGGACTCCACCGCGCCCGACGCCGCCGTCGTCACCGCGCCGCCCAGCCCCGGGACCAGCCGCGCCCCGGTCTGGACGATCAGCCGCGGCCGGCCCGGCGGAGTGCCGGCTCGTCCGCGGCACCACCGTCCTCGTCGACTGGCGCACCTGCGGGTCCAGCTTCACCGCCGACCTGCGGACCGCGCCGGACGGCACGTACGTGCTGTCGGTCCGGCTGCGCGACGGCGCCGGGAACCTGTCGGCCGTCACCACGTCGCGCTACGTCCTCGACACCGAGGGTGCGGCCCCGGCCCGGCTGAGCCCGCCGCCGTCGCCGTCGTCGTCGCGCACGCCGACCTGGGTGGTGTCCTCGCCGGAGGCGGGCGTGAAGGCCGAGTGCCGCGTGCTCGCCGGGACGGCCGTCGACGTCGACTGGCAGACCTGCGAGGTGTCGGCCGCGGGCCAGCCGTTCTCCCTGGACCTGGCCGGGCGACCCGACGGGCCGTACACGCTCGTCGTCCGGCTGACCGACGGCGCCGGCAACACCGGCGGCGAGCAGCGCTCGACGTACGTGCTCGACACGACGCCCCCCGGCGCCGTCACCATCGCCGCGCCGGGCACGCCGAACGCCGACACGACGCCGACCTGGCTGCTCGTCGCCGGCCCCGGGGACACCCTGGAGTGCCGGCTCACCTCCGGCGGGTCGGTGCTGCAGGACTGGAAGCCCTGCACCTCGCCGTACACGGTCGACCTCACCGGCCAGCCGGACGCCACCTACACGCTGACCGTCCGCGCGGTGGACGCGGCCGGCAACATCGGCCCCGACCAGACCAGCGCCTACCGGCTGGACGCCAGCGCGCCGCTCGCCCCTGGCGCCGTCGTCGGCCCGACGGGCCCCTCGACCGACCGGCGCCCCACCTGGACGTTCGTCCTGGAGGCCGGCTCGACCGCCACCTGCACGGTCACCCGCGGCAGCACCACGCTGCGCACCGGGCCCTGCCGCTCGCCCTACACGCTCGACCTGACGGGCCAGCCGGACGGCAGCTACACCCTGGCGGTCCGGGCCGTCGACAGCGCGGGCAACGCCGGCCCGCCCACCCCCGTCGGCTACGTGCTCGACACGACCCCGCCCCGCGCCCCGACCCTGACGCTGGAGCCCGGCACGCCGAGCGCGTCCACGGCGCCGCGCTGGGGCTGGTCGACGGTGCCGGGCACGGTCAGCCAGTGCCGGACGTCCTCGGCTGCCGGGCGCGCTGCTCGACTGGGCCGCCGTGCACGAGCCCCTGGACGGCGGCCCTCGCCGACAGCCCCGACGGCAGCTACGGCCTGCAGGTCCGGGCCGTCGACGCGGCCGGCAACGCCAGCACCGCGGTCGGCGGGACCTACCAGCTCGACCGCACCGCCGGGCTGCTGGCGCAGTTCGCCGCGCTGCCCCCCGCCGTCGGCGCGGACCGCACCCCCACGTGGGAGCTGCAGGTCGAGCAGGGGCAGAGCCTGCAGTGCCGCCTGGTCGGGCCGGACGCCACCTCGGGCTGGGCCGGCTGCGGCACGGCGACCGCCGGCGGGACCGGCACGCGCGCGCTGGCCCTGGTGGGCGCGGGCAGCCACACCGTGAACCTCACCGGTCGCCCCGACGGCCCGTACGCGCTGGAGCTCCGGGGCGTCCCGTCGAGCGGCCGTCCCGGCCCGGCCAGCCGCTCGACCTACCGGCTCGACACCACCCGTCCCGCCCCGCTCCCGCTCACGTCCGGCCCGACCGGCGACGACGCCGGCACCGACCCCGCCGCCGCCTGGTCGTGGGACGACGCCGAGGACGACGTCGCCGTCGAGTGCCGCCTGCTGCGCGACGGCACCGGCGGGGCCTTCGCGCCCTGCAGCAGCCCCTACCTGGCCGACTTCGCGCAGCGCGGCGAGGCCGTGTACGTGCTCGAGCTGCGGACGGTCGACGCCGCCGGCAACGTCGGCGACCTCACCCGCGGCAGCTACCACTACGACACGACGCCGCCCCCCGCCGCCGTCTTCACCGGCCGGCCCGTCCCGGCCACCGGCGGCCGCTCGGTGGCGTGGTCGTTCAGCCAGCCCGACGACACCACCGCCTCCTGCACGGTCAGCCGCGACGGCCAGGCCGCTCGCCGAGCAGGCGTGCTCGCGCGGCTACGTGTTCGTCGTCGGCGACCGCGGGCCCGGCACCTACGTGCTCAGCGTCGTGCTGCGCGACGCCGCCGGGCAACACCGGCCCGCCCGCCCGCAGCGCCTGGCAGCTCTCCTCCGGTGCCGCGCCGCCGCGGGTCGGTGAGGACGTGGCGCCCGACGCCGGCTTCGTCCCGCTGCCCGACAGCCGGCCGGTGCCGCCCTCCGGCACGGGCAGCGGCCCCGTGGCGCTGCCGGTCCGCCAGGGCCCGCCGCTGCCCGGCGGCCCCGGCACCCCGGTCGCGGTCGGGCCGCCGCTGCAGCTGCAGCCCGTGTCCAGCGGTCGCCCGGTCGCGACGCCGCAGGACCGGGCGCTGGACGGGCCGCTGGGCACGGTGGAGCGGGCCGTCGACCGGCTCCGCGACGCCCTGCCGGGCACCATCACCCTGCCCCGCCCGGCCGAGGTCCCGCAGGCGATCGGCCGCGTGTTCGGCGAGACGTTCAGGAACGCCGCCCGGGAGCCGACACTCCCCCTGACGGTGCTGCTGGTCGTCGTAGCGTTCCTGCTCGTGCAGAACCGCATCGACCGGCGCGACCCGAAGCTCGCCGCCGCCCTGGCGGAGGCCGAGCCGGAGCTGGTCTTCGGGCCGGTGCACCGCAGCACGGTCCGTGACACCGGAGGAGCGACCGCATGAGCCGATCGCCCGCACCCGTCGCGAGCATCGAGGCGGTGCCCGTCGCCGACCGCCTCCGGGTGACGCAGTACCTGCGGCTGGCCGCCGTCGGGCTGGTGCTGCTCATGGCGGCCGTCGCCCCCACGGCGCTCGCCCCCGGCATGACCCTGGCCCTGACGGCCACGGCCTACTACGGCGGCGCGGTCGTGCTCGGCGAGGTCGCCGCGCGCCTCCTGCGCTCCCAGGTCGTCGTCGTCTTCTCCGGCCTGCTCATCGTCGACGGGGTCTGGCTGGCCTGGGTCTCCTACCTCACCGGCGGCACGACCAGCCCGCTGCGCTACCTGGTGCTGCTGCACCTGGGGGCCGTCAGCCTGCTCGCCAGCTACCGCACCGGCCTCAAGCTGGCCATGTGGCACTCGCTGCTGCTGTTCGCGACGTCCAACGCCGTGCAGGGGCAGGTGCTCGACGCGACCGGGCCGGTCGGGACGGTGCGCGGCATCGGCGGCACCGACGCGCAGCGGCTCGCCGTCTTCGTCGTCGTGCTGTGGCTGGTCGCCGTGTCGACGTCGGCGCTGTCGGCGGTGAACGAGCGCGAGCTGCGCCGGCGGCGGATGGACCTGGAGGCGCTCACCGACCTGGCGATGCGCCTGGAGCGCACGACCGACTCCAAGAGCGCCGCCCTCACCCTGCTGGACACCGCCGTCGACACGTTCGGCTTCGCCCGCGGCGTCGTCGTGGCCGGCCCCGAGGGGCAGCTGCCGCTGCTGGCGTCCTTCGGGCTCGACGACCTGACCGCGCGCCGCCCGGGCCGCCCCGGCCCGTCGTCGGTCATCGCCCTGGCGCAGACCACCCGGCAGACGCAGCTCGTCACCGGCCTGGACCCGGCGTCCGACCCGTGGCTGACCCGCCTGCTCCCCGAGGCCCGCAACGTCGTGGTCGTGCCGCTGTCGGCGGAGAACCGCTCGCTCGGGGCGCTCGTGCTGGAGCACGAGGCCAAGGCGGGCCCGCGCATCCAGCGCCGCATCGTGGCGTCGCTGGAGCGGTCGGCGTCCTACGCGGCGCTCGCGCTGCGCAACGCCTGGCTGCTGGAGCAGGTGCAGCGGCTCGCCGCCACCGACGGCCTCACCAAGATCGCGAACCGGCGCACCTTCGAGGCCACCCTCGACCGCGAGGTCGCCCGCGCCACCCGCGCCGCCGAGCACGTCTCGCTGGTCATGCTGGACATCGACCACTTCAAGCTGCTCAACGACACCCAGGGCCACCAGGCGGGCGACGAGGTGCTGCGCAACGTCGCGGCGGCGCTGTCGTGCGAGTGCCGCGACTTCGACACGGCCGCCCGCTACGGCGGCGAGGAGTTCGCGGTCGTGCTGCCGGGCTGCGGCCCGGAGGAGGCGTTCGACATCGCCGAGCGGCTGCGCCAGGCGGTCGCGGCGGCGCCGTCGGTCGTGCCGATCACGGCGTCGGCGGGCGTGGCGACCTACCCGGGCCACGCCGGCGACGCCGACACCCTGGTGCGCGCCGCCGACGACGCGCTCTACCGCTCCAAGAACGCCGGCCGCGACCGCACGACGGTCAGCCCCGGGATCGACCCCGAGGTGCAGGTCGACGCCGTGCTGCGGCGCGCGGTCGCCGAGCGGCTGGGCCGCGACGGCGGCCCGACCGTCCCGCAGCCGACCGACGGCGGCCCGAGCAGTCCGCGGTCCGCGGGAGCTAGCGGGGCTCGACCGCCTCGCCGTCCTCGTCGACGACGGCGGCGACCGGCGCGGGCACGGCCGCGACCGGCGGCACGACGGCCGGGGCGGGGTCGACGACGGCCCGCACCTGCACGGGTCCTGCGCGCCGGGCGCGTCCCGGGTCAGGAGCCGGCGGACGACGACGGTCGCGACGACGGCGCCGAGCGCCCCGGCGAGCGCGCTGCCGGCGGCCCAGGGCCAGCGGCTCGGGGTGGTGTCGCGGCCGCGCAGCGCGTCCCACGCGCCGCTGCCGCGGTCGAAGGCCTCCTCGAGCACGCCCTCGAGCACCTGCGGGCGTGGGCAGCCGCTCGGCGGTGTCGCGCGACCGAGCCGCGCCGCGCCGCAGGACCGCGGCCTCCGCGACGACGCCGAGCGCCTCCGCGGCGGCACCGGCGGCCAGGCCGGCGGAGGCGGCAGCGGCCTGCGCGTGCTCGGCGGCCCGGCCGGCGGCCACGCGGGTGACCTCGCGGGACAGGCGGCGTCGGGGGTGTCGGCGTGGGACGAGGGCACGGCGCGCTCCTGTGTGGACGTCGGGAAGGGGACCGGGAAGGGGCGGGGGGTGGCGGGAGGGGCTGCGTGGGAGACTGCCCGCAGGCAAGCACACCCATCCCGCGCCGACCGCGCCCCGACGGACGGAGCCCCCGTGGCCGACCTCTTCGCCACCCTGACACACCACGCTCGGTCCCGATCCGCGTGCAGCTGTTCCCGGACCACGCGCCCAAGACGGTGCAGAACTTCGTCGGCCTCGCCGACGGCAGCGGCGAGTGGACCGACCCCCGCACCGGCAAGAAGGGCGAGGGCGCGCTGTACGCCGGCACCGTCTTCCACCGCGTCATCAGCGGCTTCATGATCCAGGGCGGCGACCCGCTCGGCACCGGCACCGGCGGCCCCGGCTACCGCTTCAAGGACGAGTTCCACCCCGAGCTCACCTTCAGCAAGCCCTACCTGCTGGCCATGGCCAACGCCGGGCCCGGCACCAACGGCTCGCAGTTCTTCATCACCGTCGGCCCGACGCCGCACCTGAACATGAAGCACACGATCTTCGGCGAGGTCGCCGACCAGGCCTCCCGCGACGTCGTCGACGCCATCGCCGCGACGCCGACCGGCCGCATGGACCGCCCGCAGCACCGACGTCGTCATCGAGAGCATCAGCCTCGAGGGCGGCTCCTGACCCCGAGCCCCCGCCGGCGGGGTGCCGGTCTGCTACCGGCACCCCGACCGCGAGACCTACGTCCGGTGCACCCGGTGCGACCGGCCGATCTGCCCGGACGACATGGTCCCGGCGTCGGTCGGCTTCCAGTGCCCCGACGACGCCCGCGAGGGTGCGCGGCTCGGTGCGCCAGGCCGCGGACGGCGTTCGGCGGGCGGGTGCGTCGACCGCCCGGCGGTGACGCTGGTGCTCATCGGCATCAACGTCGCGGTCTTCCTGGCGACGGCGCTCGGCGGCACCAGCCTGGGCTTCGGCGGCGGGGCCTCGCCGCTCTACGCCCAGCTGGCGGTGCAGCCGACGGTGCTCGACTTCGGCGGCGACGTCGGGGTGGTGCAGGGGGTCGCCGACGGGCGAGTACTGGCGCCTGCTGACCGCGACCTTCCTGCACTTCGGCTTCGCCCACGTGCTGCTCAACATGCTGGCCCTGCTGTCGCTCGGGCCGCTGCTCGAGACGGCGCTCGGCCGGTGGCGCTTCCTCGCGCTGTACCTGCTGTCGGGGGTGGCCGGGCACCGCCGCGTCCTACGCGTTCGGGCCCGAGCGGACCGCAGGCCGCCGGTGCCTCGGGCGCGGTCTTCGGGCTGTTCGCCGCCGCCTACGTGATCGAGCGGCGGCGCGGCAGCGGGGCGGCCGGGCAGTACGCGGTGCTGCTCGGCGTCAACCTGGTGCTGACCTTCACCATCCCCTTCATCGACGTCCGCGGGCACCTCGGCGGGCTCGTCGGGGGCGGGCTCGCCGCCCTGGTGCTGGTGCTCGCCCCGCGGGCGCCCCGGACGCTCGTGCAGACCGGCGGGCTGGTGCTGCTCGCCGTGCTGCTCGCCGGCCTGGTGGTGGCCCGGACGGCGGCCCTCACGGCCTGACCTCGGGAGCCAGCCGGCGGAGCTCCTCCAGCACGTCGCGGGGGTCCCGGCCCAGCCGGCCGCGCGACAGCAGCAGCACCGACCCGTCGGCGAGCTCGAGCTCCAGCAGCACCGCGCGCCGGTCGGAGACGACGCGCAGCCCGAGCGACGTCGGCCCAGCCGAGCCGGCGCAGCCGCAGCCCCTGCCGGACGGCGAGCCCGGCGGCGTCGGCGTGCAGGACCCGCGGGAGCAGCAGGTCGCGCAGCCCCGCGCCCAGCGCGAGCACCGCGCCGGGCACGGCGAGCAGCGCCCCCTCGGCGTCCGTCGTGAGGGTGACCCCGGCGAGCACGACGCCGAGCGCGAGCAGGGCGATCCCTTGCGTCCGACGGGGACCGGCCACGACCTCCACAGGAGCAGTCTGACCCCGTACCCTGTGCGAACCGCCGTTCACACCCGCCGATCACACACTCCAGGAGCCCCCATGCGCGATGCCGTCATCGTCGAGGCCGTCCGCACCCCCACCGGCAAGCGCAACGGAGGCCTGTCCGGCATCCACTCCGCCGACCTGTCGGCCCACGTGCTGCGCGCGCTGGCCGAGCGCACCGGCATCGACCCCGCCCTCGTCGACGACGTCGTCTGGGGCTGCGTCATGCAGATCGGCGAGCAGACCTTCGACATCGCGCGCACCTCGGTGCTGTCGGCCGGCTGGCCCGAGTCGGTCCCCGGCACCACGGTCGACCGCCAGTGCGGCTCCTCGCAGCAGGCCGTCCACTTCGCCGCGGCCGGCGTCATCTCCGGGCAGTACGACGTCGCCGTCGCCGGCGGCGTCGAGGTGATGTCGCGGCACGCCGATGGGCTCCTCGTTCACCGCCAGCCCGCTGGGCAACGACTACATCGCGCGCTACGGCAGCGACTTCCCGAACCAGGGCGTCGGCGCCGAGGACATCGCCGACACCTGGGGCTTCAGCCGCACCCAGCTCGACGAGTACGCGCTGCGCTCCCACGAGCGCGCCCAGGCCGCCACCGAGTCCGGCGCCTTCGCCGCGCAGATCGCCCCCGTCACCAACCCCGACGGCGTCACGATCAGCACCGACGAGGGCATCCGCCCCGGCGGCACGCTCGACAAGCTGGCCACCCTCAAGCCGGCCTTCCGCCCCGACGGCAAGATCACCGCGGCCAACTCCTCGCAGATCTCCGACGGCGCCGCCGCCCTGCTGATCATGACGTCGGAGAAGGCGGCGCAGCTCGGCCTCACGCCGATCGCCCGCTTCCACACCGGCGTGCTCGCCGGCGTCTCCCCGATGCCGATGCTGCACGCCCCGATGCCCGCCACCGAGAAGGCGTTCGCCAAGAGCGGCCTGAAGGTCTCCGACATCGGCGCCTACGAGGTCAACGAGGCGTTCGCCTCCGTGCCGCTGGCCTGGCTCAAGGACATCGGCGCCGACGACAAGACGGTCAACCCGAACGGCGGCGCCATCGCCCTCGGCCACCCGCTCGGCGGCTCCGGCGCCCGGCTCATGACCACGCTCGTGCACCACATGCGCGACAACGGCATCAAGTACGGCCTGCAGACGATGTGCGAGGGCGGCGGCCAGGCCAACGCCACCATCCTCGAGCTGCTCTAGCAGCACCCGCACACCCGGCAGCCCGGTCCCCGAGGGGGCCGGGCTGTCGTGCTGTCCGGGGCCCGGCGAGGGCTGGCTGTCACCCGGTCGGGGGACACGCCGGGTGTGGGTCGCGCCGAGAGGGAGACCACGTCGGCAGAGATGTCCACACTGTGGACGACGACTGGGGAGAACTACAGCGGTGTGATCCGCGGCTCCCGCGCGTGCTCGGGGAGCGGCAGCGTCAGGTCAGCGCCGGGTCAGCGCCAGGTCAGCGCCACTGCGTGCTGAGCACGAAGCCCGAGCACGATGAAGCCGAAGCCGACGAGCAGGTGGCCGTTGCCGAGCGACGCGAGCACCGGCATGTCGCCGTTGGCCAGGTAGAAGACGACGAGCCACAGGATGCCCAGCGCGAACATGGAGAGCATGAGCGGCGCCAGCCAGACCGGGCTCGGGCCCTCTTCTTGCGGGGCCTGCTCGCCGCGGTCGACGGCGTGCGCACCGGCTGCTTGCGCTTCTTCGACTCGGGCAACGGATCTCCAGGGCTGGGACGGGGCGGTCAGCGTAGCGTCGTCGGGGACAGGTCGAGGCGAGGGAGAGGTGCGGCGTGCGGCTGCTCGTGCCCGGCGTCGCCCTGCTCGCGGGCCTGCTGTTCGCCACCAGCGCCAGCACCGCGCAGGGCACCGACCTGCGGGCCGGGCGACGCCTGCAGCTCACCGAGCTCATCCAGCAGGAGCGCCGCGAGGTCGACCGGCAGGAGGCCCTCGCCGCCGACCTGCGCGCCGAGGTCGGGGCGGCGACCGCCCGGCGGGCCGAGGCGGGCCCCGTGGCCGCCGACCGAGCGGCTCGAGCTGCGCGGCCGGGCTCGACCCCGGTCGTCGGGCCGTCGGTGACGGTGCGGCTGGACGACGCCCCGCGCGACCAGCCGACCCCCGGTCGGCAGCGTCCCCGACGACCTCGTCGTCCACCAGCAGGACGTGCAGGCCGTCGTCAACGCGCTGTGGGCCGGCGGCGCGGAGGCCATGACGCTGATGGGCGAGCGGGTGGTGTCGACCAGCGCGGTGCGCTGCGTCGGCAACACCCTGATCCTGCACGGCCGCGTCTACAGCCCGCCGTTCGTCGTCACGGCCGTCGGCGACTCGGAGGGGATGCGCGAGGCCCTCGACCTCGAGCCCGGCGTCCAGCTGTTCCTCGACTACGCCGACCGCTACGGCCTCGGGTACGCCGTGACGTCGTCCGCCGCGCACCCGGCTGCCCGCCTACGACGGGCCGCTCGAGCTGCCCGCCACCACCGGGCGCCCGGCCGACGGCGGTGCCCGTGGGTGACACCGTGCGCACCCTGGTGCGCGGCCTCGGCCAGACGCTCATCACCCTCGGCGTCGTCGTGCTGCTGTTCTGCGTCTACGAGCTGAAGGTCACCAACCTCTACACCGCCCGGGAGCAGGACGCCCTCGGCGACCAGCTCGCCCGCACCTGGGCCGAGCCGCGCGCGACCCTGGCCCGCCGTCGGGCGGGCCGGGCGCACCGGCGGACGCGCCGGCGCCCGCGACCGTCCCCGTGTCGGTCTCGCTCGGGCAGGGCTTCGCGGTGCTGCGCATCCCGCGGCTCGGGCGCGACTACGCGCAGGTCGTCGTCGAGGGCGTCACCGTGCCGGACCTCAAGCGCGGGCCCGGGCACTACCCCGGCACCGCGCTGCCCGGGCAGGTCGGCAACGTCGTCGTCAGCGGGCACCGCACCACCTACGGGGCGCCGTTCAACGAGCTCGACCGGCTGCAGCCCGGCGACGCGATCGTGCTGGAGACCCGCGACACCTGGTTCACCTACCGCGGCCGTCGGCACCACGATCGTGGCGCCGACGGCCATCGAGGTCACCTACCCGGTGCCGGGCCGGCCGGGGGCGAAGCCGACGCAGCGGCTGCTCACCCTCACCACCTGCCACCCGGAGTACTCGGCCCGGCAGCGGATGATCGTGCGGGCGCAGCTCGAGGCGCCGCTGAAGAAGGGCCCCGGCGTCGTCCCGCCGGCCCTGCAGGGGGCCTGAGGTGTACGTCTGGTTCTGGCGCCAGCTGCCCGGGCCGCTGCCCGTCCGGCTGCTGCTCGCGCTGCTGGCGTTCGCCGTCGTCGTGCTGCTGCTGTTCCTCGTGGTGTTCCCGCGGGTCGAGCCGCTGCTGCCGTTCCAGGACGTCACGGTCGACCCCGCGGGGTAGTCCCGACCGCCCGCTGCGGGCCGCCCCGTCGTGAGAGCATCCCTCGCCGCCCATCCCTGCTGGAGGACCCCGCTGTGCCCGCCGCGACCCCGCCCGCCCGACCGTCGCGCACGAAGAGCAGGGCGGGAGCGACGGCGTCCTCGCCGTACGCCGCGCGGCCCTGGCTCGCCGGCTACCCCGAGGGCGTGCCGGAGGACTTCGACTTCCCGAAGGTGCCGGTCACCCGGCTGCTCGACGACGCCGCCGCGTCCTTCCCGACCGGCGTCGCGCTCGCCTTCCTCGGCACCCGGATGACCTACCGCGAGCTGCGCGAGCAGGTCGACGCGTTCGCCAGCGCGCTGCACGGGCTCGGCGTCAAGAAGGGCGACCGGGTCGCGCTGGTGCTGCCCAACTGCCCCCAGAACGTCATCGCCTTCTTCGCCACGCTGCGGCTCGGCGCCGTCGTCGTGCAGCACAACCCGCTCTACACCGAGCCCGAGCTGCGCCACCAGCTCGCCGACTGCGGCGCGACCGTCGTCGTCTGCCTCGACCGCGTCTACGGGACGGTCGCGAAGGTGCTCGGCGCGACGTCGGTCCGCCACGTCGTCGTCACCAGCCTGGCCGACTACCTCCCGACGCCGAAGCGCCTGCAGCTGCTGCTGCCGCTCAAGGGCGCCCGCCGGGCCCGCGCCGAGCTGACCGCGCCGGTCCCCAAGGGCGCGCGCGTCCGGCAGTTCACCGCGATGGTCAAGGGCGCCGGCATGCCCGCCCGGCAGGTGCCCCTCGACGCCGAGACCGACCTCGCGCTGCTGCAGTACACCGGCGGCACCACCGGGACGGCCCGCGGCGCGAAGCTCACCCACTACAACCTCGTGAGCAACACCTACATGAACCGGCTGTGGGACACCGGCGCCACGGCGGGCAAGGAGGTCACCCTCGGGGTGCTCCCGCTGTTCCACGTCTACGGGCTGACCGTCGCGATGCTCAACACCGTGCTGCTGTCGGGCACGCTCGTGCTGCTCCCCCGCTTCGACCTCGACCGGGTGCTCGACGCCGTCGACGAGTACCGCCCGACGCTGTTCCCCGGCGTCCCGCCGATCTTCAAGGCGCTCGCCGACAGCCCCAAGGTCCGCGAGCACGACCTGCGCTCGCTGCGGCTGTGCCTGTCGGGGGCGATGCGGCTGCCGGTCGAGGTCCAGAAGCAGTTCGAGAAGATCACCGGCGCGCGGCTGGTCGAGGGCTACGGCACGACCGAGACCTCCCCGTCGACCCACTGCGGGCCCACCACCGGCGAGGGCCGGCCCGGCAGCATCGGCCTGCCGCTGCCGGGCACGCGCGCCAAGCTGGTCGACCGCGACGACCCGTCGCGCGAGGTCGCCGTCGGCGAGCCGGGCGAGCTCGCGGTCGCCGGGCCCGCAGGTCTTCGCCGGCTACTGGGGCGACGACGAGCGCGAGGCCCGCGCTCGACCGACGACGGCTACCTGCTCACCGGTGACATCGCGGTCATGGAGCGAGGACGGCTGGTTCACGGTCGTCGACCGCAAGAAGGAGCTCATCATCGCGGGCGGGCTTCAACGTCTACCCGTCCGAGGTCGAGGCGGTGCTGGCGACGCTGCCCGGCGTGCGTGGAGTCCGTCGTCGTCGGGGTGCCCGGACCGCTACCGCGGCGAGACCGTCAAGGCGTACGTGGTGCAGGAGGGCGGCCTCACCGAGCACGACGTGCTGGCGCACTGCGCGACCGGGCTGACGGCGTACAAGGTCCCGCGGGTGGTCGAGTTCGTCGACGACCTGCCGCGCTCGGGCGTCGGCAAGGTGCTGCGCCGCGTGCTGGTCGAGGCCGAGCGGGCCAAGGCCGACGCCGGGCAGGCGCCGACCCCCGCGTCGACGCCGGGCGGACGCCGCCGTCCCGGGGCCCCGCGCGACGAGGACCTGCCGACCGGGCCGGAGCCGGGACCGGCGCAGCCGCCGGCACCCGCGAAGAAGGCCCCGGCGAAGGCGGCCTCGCGCGAAGGCGGCTCCGGCGAAGGCGGCTCCGGCGGAGGCGGGCGGCGACCGCCTCGCCGGCTCCCGCCCGGAAGCGGACGGCTCGCCGCGCGCACCCCGGCCGAGATCGCCGACGCCGTGACCGAGGTCGTCACCGGCGCGGCCCCGAAGCGGGCGGCGGCCCGGCCGGTGACGAAGGCCCCGGTGGCAAAGGCCCCGGCGGCGAAGGCCCCGGCGACGGCCCCGGCGAGCGCAGGCCGCGGCGGAGTCCGGCGAAGAAGCCCGCCGCGACGTCGGCGAAGGCCCCGGCGAAGGCCCCGGCGAAGAAGGCCGCGGCCAAGGCGCCCGCCCGCCCCCGCACGCCACCGCCGGACGGTCCCTCGGACGGGCCTCCGGACACCGCCGCGCCGTAGCCTCGACGCATGGCACGCGTCCTCGTCGTCGACAACTACGACAGCTTCGTGTTCAACCTCGTGCAGTACCTGGGGCAGCTCGGCGCCGAGGTCGACGTGAAGCGCAACGACGAGACCGGCCCGGACGACCTCGACGGCTACGACGGCGTCCTGCTGTCGCCCGGCCCCGGCACGCCCGAGGACGCCGGCTGCTCGGTCGCGATGGTCGGGGCCGCCGAGGAGCGCAGCCTGCCGCTGCTCGGCGTGTGCCTCGGCCACCAGGCGATCGCCGTCGCCCACGGCGCGACGGTGTCGCGCGCGCCCGAGCTGCTGCACGGCAAGACCAGCGAGGTGGTGCACGCGGGGCGCGGGCGTGCTCGCGCCGCTGCCCGACCCCTTCACCGCCACCCGCTACCACTCGCTGGCGGTCGAGGAGCGCACGCTGCCGGACGTCCTGGAGGTCACCGGGCGCACCGGCAGCGGGGTGGTCATGGCGGTGCGCCACCGCGAGCGGCCGGTCGAGGGGGTGCAGTTCCACCCCGAGTCGGTGCTGACCCAGGGCGGGCACCTGCTGCTCGCGCACTGGCTCGGGGTCTGCGGCGACCCGCAGGCCGCGGACCGGGCGCCCGCGCTGTCCGAGCAGGTCGAGGCGAAGCGGCTCGCCGCCTTCGGCTGAGGGAGCGGGGCTGCCGGTCAGCCCGTCGGCGTCGGCTGGGCCGTCGGGGCCGGAGGCGGCGGCGGTGCGGGCTGACCGGTCGGTGCGTCCGTCGCGGGCGGCGCTGTCGGGGTCAGCGGCGTCGGGCTGGGTGACGGCGCGGGCGGCTGCTCGACCGACACCATGATCTGCACGACCGAGGAGCGGTCGAGGGTGCCGCCGACCGGGTTCTGGTCGATGACCCGGTCGACCGGCCCGGGGTCGGGGACGGGCTCGACCGCGACGGACAGCCCGGCGGTGCGCAGCAGCCGGACGGCCTCGGCCTCGCTGCGCCCGCGGACGTCGGGCACGTCGACCCGGCCGCTGGCCAGGACCAGGTCGACGGTGCGCCCGGCGCGGATCGTGCGGCCGGCCGCGGGGCGCGTCTCCAGCACCTGCCCGGCCGGGATGTTGCCGTCGCGGAGCGCGACCTCGCCGATGCCGAGCCGGACCTCCTCCAGAGCGGCGGCGGCGGCGTCGCGGTCGAGCCCGACGAGCGCGGGGACGGCCGTGAGGTCGATGCCCTTGGACAGCACGAGGTCGACGGTGCCGCCCTCGCGCGGGACGACGATGCCGTCGTTGGGGCTCTGCGTGAGCACCGTGCCGGCGGGCACCTCCGCGAAGCGCAGCCGCACCTCGCCGACCCGCAGACCGGCGTCGGCGAGCTCCTGGACCGCCTGCGCCTGGCTGAGCCCGACGAGCTCGGGCGCGGGGACGACGTCGGTGTCGTTGGCGAGCAGCCCGCGCACCAGCAGGGCGACCGCGGCGAACAGGGCGAGCAGGACGAGGCCGAACAGCCCGTAGACGAGGGTGCGCTTGACCCTGCCGGGCTCGGCGGGGCGGCCGTCCGCGGCAGCGGGGACGATCGTGGTGGCGACGCCCTCCACGAGCACCGGCGTGGCCGTCACGGGCTCGCCGGCGGCGGCGCGCAGCAGGTCGTCGCGCATCTCGGCGGCCGACTGGTAGCGGTTGGCCGGGTTCTTGGCCATCGACTTGAGCACGACGGCGTCGACGTCGGGGGACAGGTCGCTGTCGAAGGCGGTCGGCGGGACCGGGTCCTCGCGGACGTGCTGGTAGGCGACGGCGACCGGGCTGTCGCCGGTGAACGGCGGCGCGCCGGTGACCAGCTCGTAGAGCAGGCAGCCGGTCGAGTACAGGTCGCTGCGGGCGTCGACGTGCTCGCCGCGGGCCTGCTCGGGCGAGAGGTAGGCGGCCGTGCCGATGACGGCGGCGGTCTGCGTGACGGTGACCGCGGAGTCGGCGGCCGCCCGGGCGATGCCGAAGTCCATGACCTTGACCTCGCCCGACGGCGTGAGCATGACGTTGCCGGGCTTGACGTCGCGGTGCACGATCCCGGCCTCGTGGGCGACCTGCAGGGCCAGGCACACGTCGGCCACGACCTCGAGCGCGCGCTGCGGCAGCAGCCTGCCCTCGGTCTGCAGCACCTCGCGCAGGGTCCGGCCGTCGACCCGCTCCATGACGATGAACGGGACGCCGCGGTCCTCGCCGGTGTCGTAGACCGACACGATGCTCGGGTGGTTGAGCGACGCCGCCGCCTGCGCCTCCCGGCGGAAGCGCTCCTGGAACGACGGGTCGCGGGCGAGGTCGGGGCGCAGGACCTTGAGCGCGACGGCCCGCCCCAGCCGGACGTCGGTGCCCTCGCGGACCTCGGCCATCCCGCCGACGCCGAGCACCGCACCGAGGTCGTACCGGTCGGCCAGCAGGCCGCTCGCCGCCGTGCCGGGCGGGACGGTCATCGGTCACCCTCCTCCGGCACGACGTGGACGACCACCTCCGAGCCCGGCTCGAGCGGGACGGCGGGGTCCAGGCTGCTGACGGTACCGGCGGGCCCGCCCTTCCCGTCGTCGCTGCGCCGCGGCCGCAGCCCGCGCCGTTCGAGCACCTCGCGGGCCTGCTCGTAGGGCAGCCCGACGAGCACCTCGCCGCTCACGACCAGCACGACGGTGCTGCCGCTGGGCACCCGCACCCCCTGGTCGGGCTCGGTCCGCACGACCCGGCCCTCGGGGACGTCCGGCGGCGACCTCGGTGCGCCGGCGGACCTCGAGGTCGGCGTCGCGCAGCAGCTGCTCGGCCTCGACGGCGGAGGACCCGGCGCGCACCAGCGGCACCTCGGTGCTGCGGCTGCCCCCGGACAGGAACGCGCGGGCGGTCAGCGCGAGGACGGCGACGAGCAGCAGCGGCAGCGCGAGCCGCAGGGCGCGCGAGTGCGGCCGCGCTGCCGGCCGGGCGGGTGCGCCGTCGGAGCCCTGCAGGGAGCGGGCCACCCGGGCGACCTCGTCGGCGTCCTGCGGCCGGTCGGCGGGGTCCTTCTCCAGGCACCGCGCCACCAGCGCCCGCACGCCCGCCGGCAGCGTGGACGGCAGCGGCGGCGGGTCCTGGTGCAGGTGCTGGGAGGCGACGTCGGCGGGGGTGGCGCCGTCGAAGGGCCGGGTGCCGGTGAGGCACTCGAACGCGACGACGCCGAGCGCGTACACGTCGGTGGCGGCGCTGACCGGGCGGCCGGCGGCCTGCTCGGGGGAGAGGTAGGCGGCGGTGCCGAACACGAGCCCGGTGCTCGTCTGCTCGGCCCCGGCGAGCCGGGCGATGCCGAAGTCGGTGACCTTCACGGTGCCGTCGGCGCGGACGAGCAGGTTGCCGGGCTTGACGTCGCGGTGGACGACGCCGGAGGCGTGCGCGGCGTGCAGCGCGTCGGCGGTCTGCGCCACGACGTCGAGGGCGCGGTCGACCGGCAGGGCCCCCTCGCGCGCGAGCGTCGCCGACAGCGGCTCGCCGTCGACGAGCTCCATGACGATCCACGCGCTGACGCCGTCGGCGGACTCGCCGAAGTCGTGGACCGCGGCGATCCCGGGGTGCTGCAGGGCCGCCGCGTGCCGGGCCTCGGCGCGGAAGCGCTCGCGCGAGTCGTCGTCGGACCCGGCGGCGAGCAGCTTCAGGGCCACGGGCCGCTGCAGCACCAGGTCGGTCGCGCGCCACACCTCGGCCGAGCCCCCCCGCGCGACCTGCCCCTCGAGCTGGTAGCGCCCCGCGACGGTCGGCCGGGTCACCTGCGGGTCATCGGCCGAGCACCGCCTGCATGACCGCCCGGGCGATGGGGGCCGCGACCGCGCCGCCGGTGGCCTCCGAGCCGGCGCTGCCGCCGTTCTCGACCAGCACGGCGACGGCGACCTGCGGGGCCTCGGCGGGGGCGAAGGCGATGAACCAGGCGTGCGGCGCGCTGCCCTCGGCGTTCTGCGCCGTGCCGGTCTTGCCGGCGACGCGCACGCCCGGGATCTGCGCACGCGTGCCCGACCCGGACTGGACGACGCCCTCCATCATGGTGGTCAGCTGCGCGGCGACGTCGGCGTCGACGGCCCGCGAGAGCACCTCGGGGTCGGCCTGGCGCAGCCGCGACAGGTCGGGGGCCTGCACCTCGCGCACCAGGTAGGGCTTCATGACCTCGCCGCCGTTCGCGACGCCCGCGGCGACCATCGCCATCTGCAGCGGGGTCGCCCGGACGTCGAACTGCCCGATGGACGACTGCCCCAGCTGCGGGGGGTCGAGCTCGTCGGGGAACCGCGAGGTGGCGGTGCGCAGCGGCACCTCGAGGCCGGCGTCGTCGAAGCCGAACGCCTGGGCCTGCTCGCGCAGCGCGTCCTGCCCGACGTCGAGGCCGAGCTGGGCGAAGGCGGTGTTGCAGGAGATGCGCAGCGCGTCCGCCAGGCTCTGCTCGCCGGTGGCGCTGCAGGTCTCGCCGCCGAAGTTGCGCAGCGGGCGGCTGGTCTGCGGCAGCAGCAGCTCCTTCGGCGCCGGGATGAGGGTGTCGGGCCCGGCGACGGTCCCGCTGGTCAGCGCCGCGGCAGCCGTGACGACCTTGAAGGTCGAGCCCGGCGGGTAGGTCTGGTCGAGCGCCCGGTTGAGCAGCGGCTGCTCCTCGTCCTCGGTGAGCCGCTTGTAGTCGCGGCGGATCTCCTCGGGGTCGTGGCTGGACAGCAGCGCGGGGTCGAAGGACGGCCGGCTGACCAGCGCGAGGATCGCCCCGGTCTTCGGGTCCAGGGCGACGACGGCGCCGCGCTTGCCGGCGAGCTGGTCGTACGCGGCCTGCTGCGCGGCCTGCTGCAGCGTCAGCACGACCGAGCCGCCCTCGGGCTCGCGGCCGGTGACGTAGTCCGACAGCCGCCGGGTGAACAGGGAGTCGGCCTCGCCGGACAGCAGCTGGTCCTCGGCGCGCTCGATGCCGGTGCTGCCGTAGACGAGGCTGAAGAAGCCGGTGGCGTGGGCGTACGCGGGGCCGCCCGGGTAGGTGCGCAGGTAGCTCAGCGCGTCGTCGGTCTCGACCGAGCGGGCCACCGCCTGCCGCCCGCCGCCGGTGCCGAGGGCGATCGGCCCGCGCTGGACGTCGTAGCTGCGCAGCAGCACCCGGGCGTTGCGCGGGTCGTCGCGGTAGTCGTCCGCCTTGACGACCTGCACGTAGTTGACGTTGACCAGCAGCAGGCCGAACAGCACGAGGCAGGCCGTCGCGACCCGCTTGAGGGGGGCGTTCACCCGCGCCGCACGATCGTGGTGCGGGCGTCCTCGAGGACCGACGCGGGCGGCGTCGGGGGCGACGGGGGACGGGGCGGGCCGACGGGCGGCGTCGCTGATCCGCAGCAGCAGGGCGACGAGCACCCAGTTCGCGACGATCGAGCTGCCGCCGTAGGACAGCCACGGCAGGGTCACGCCGGTGAGCGGCACCAGCCCGGTGACCCCGCCGGCGATGACGAACACCTGCAGGCACAGCGCGAACGACAGCCCGACGGCGAGCAGCTTGCCGAACGGGTCGCGGCAGGCCAGCGCGGTCCGCAGCCCGCGCTCGACGATCAGCGCGAACAGCAGCAGCACCGCCATGACGCCGACCAGGCCGAGCTCCTCGCCGACGGCGGCGAGGATGAAGTCGGTCTTGGCGAACGGGACCGTGCCGGGGCTGCCCTCGCCCAGGCCGGTGCCGCTGATGCCGCCCGTGCCGAACCCGAACAGCCCCTGCACGAGCTGGAAGCCCGCGCCGCCGGCGTCGCCGAAGGGGTCGAGCCAGGTGTCGACGCGCCGCTGCACGTGCCCGAACAGCGAGTACGCGCTGACGGCGCCGAACCCGAACAGGGCGAGGCCGATGAGCAGCCACGACGTCCGCTCGGTGGCGACGTAGAGCATGACGACGAAGATGCCGAAGAACAGCAGGGAGGAGCCGAGGTCGCGACCGCGGACGAGCACGGCGAGCGAGGCGCCCCAGGCGAGCAGCACCGGCCCGAGGTCGCGGGCGCGCGGCAGGTCGAGGCCGAGCACGCGGCGGCTGGCCAGCGACAGCACCTCGCGCTTCTGCACGAAGTAGCCGGCGAAGAACACGATGAGCAGCAGCTTGGCGACCTCGCTGGGCTGCACCGTCACCGGCCCGACGCGGACCCACAGGCGGGCGCCGTTGATGGTCCGGCCGAGCACGGGCAGCGCGGGCAGCAGCAGGAAGACCAGCCCGACCGCGGCGCTCGTGTAGGTGTAGCGGGAGAGCCGGGTGTGGTCGCGCACGACCACGAGCAGGCCGACGAACAGGGCGACGCCGAGCGCCGTCCAGACCAGCTGCAGCGGGGCGTCGGCGCGCGGGAGCATGCGCCCGCGGGCGCGGGCCCGCTCGATCGCGTCGTAGTCGAGCCGGCGGATCAGCACCAGGCCGAGGCCGTTGAGCAGGGCGACGCACGGCAGCACGAGCGGGTCGGCGTAGGGCGCGAACCGGCGGACGGCGAGGTGGGCGACGAGGAACAGGGCCCCGAGGCCGAGGCCGTAGCCGAGCGTGCCCGACGGCAGCCGGTCGTACTGCGCCAGCCCGACGGCGGCGTAGGCGAGCACGGCGATGAGCACGGCGAACACGACGAGCAGCAGCTCGGTGCCGCGCCGGGTGCGCGGCCCGGGGGTGACGGTGCCGGCGGGGACGGCGGTCACGACGGCACCGAGGCCGGGGCGGCGGTGGGCGCGGCGGGGGACGGCGTCGGGACGGCGCCTGCCGCCGGCGGGCAGCCCTGCGGCAGCACCTGGCCGGCGGCCGGCCGGGTCGGGCACGCGTCGGCGACGGCCTGCTCCAGCCGCTCGACGATGCGCTGGGCGTCCGGCCGGTCGGCGGCGACGATGCCCTCCTGCAGCCGCTCGGTCTCGATCTCCGACAGCTGCGCGGTCGCCAGCGCGGTGCGCTCCTCGAGCGTGGACAGGGGCAGCCCGGCGACCGACCCGCTGACGCCGCGGAAGACCGCGACGTGGCCGCCGTCGACGCCCACGTAGTACTGCGAGCGGACGTAGGCCCAGCCGGCGCCGGCGCCGACGACCAGCAGCGCGAGCGCGGCGGCGGCGGCGACCAGGCCGCGGCGCAGCGAGCGCGGCTCCTCCTGCTCGGCGGCCGCCGGCCGGGGGGTGCGGGCGGGAGCGACGTCGCGGCCCTCCGCGACCCGGGCGCGCGACGCCGCGGAGTCGCCGCTGTGCGCGGCCTGCGGGGCGTCGGCCGCGGCGCCCGCCACGACGACGCCGGCGGTGGCCTGCGCTCGCGTCGACGACGTCGGCCACGATCAGGGTGATGTTGTCCGGGCCGCCGCCGCGCAGGGCGAGGTCGACCAGCCGGTCGGCGCAGGCCGCGGGTCGGGGTCCTGCAGCGACTCCAGCAGCGTCTCGGTCCGCCCGACCGGTCCGGTGAGGCCGTCGGTGCACAGCAGGTAGCGGTCGCCGGGGCGGGCCTCGCGCACCGACAGGTCGAGCTCGACCTCACCGCGTCCGTCGAGCGCGCGGGTGATCAGCGAGCGCTGCGGGTGGGTGCTCGCCTCCTCCTCGCTGATGCGGCCGTCGTCGACGAGCGTCTGCACGAGCGTGTGGTCGTGGGTGATCTGGGTCAGCGCGCCGTCGCGGAGCAGGTAGCAGCGCGAGTCGCCGACGTGCAGCAGCCCGAGCCGGCCGCCGGCGAACAGCAGGGCGACCAGCGTCGTGCCCATGCCCTCGAGCGCGGGGTCGCCGGAGACCATCTGCTGCAGGTGGTCGTTCGCCGACAGCGCCGAGCTGCGCAGCGCGTCGAGCAGGTCGGCGCCGGGGACGTCGTCGTCGAGCGGGGCGAGCGTGGCGATGGTGACGGCGCTCGCGACCTCGCCGGCCGCGTGCCCGCCCATGCCGTCGGCGACGGCGAGCAGCCGCGGCCCCGCGTAGGCGGAGTCCTCGTTGCCGGTGCGCAGCAGGCCGGTGTGCGAGCGGGCGGCGTACCGCAGCGCCAGGGTCACCGGCGCAGCTCCAGCACGGTCTTGCCGATGCGGATCTGCTGGCCGAGCGGCACCCGGGTGGGCCGGGTGACCTTCTGGCCGGAGAGGTAGGTGCCGTTGGTCGAGCCGAGGTCCTCGACCAGCCAGGCGTCCTCGTCGGGGACCAGCCGGGCGTGGCGGGTGGAGGCGTAGTCGTCGGTGAGCACCAGCGTCGAGTCGTCGGCGCGGCCGAGCGTCACGGGCGAGCCGGTGAGCGACACGGTGGTGCCGGCCAGGGCGCCCTCGGTGACGACGAGCTTGCGCGCGCTGCTCCGGGTGCTCCGCGCCCTGCCCGCCGCGGGTGCCCCGGACGGCGGCGGCGGGACGGGCACGCCGGGCACCGGACGGGACGTGCGCGAGCCGTAGAGGTCGGCCCGGACCGTGCGGAACGCGGCGACGACGAACAGCCACAGCAGCAGCAGCAGGCCGTACTTGACCAGGGCGACGACCAGCGCCGAGCCCATCAGCCCTCCTGCCGGAAGACGAGGGCGGTGGCGCCGAGCTCGACGCGGTCGCCGTCGCGCAGCCGCGTCTCGGACACCCGCCGGCCGTTGACGCGGGTGCCGTTGGTGGAGCCGAGGTCGACCAGGCGGGCGCCGTCGGCGTCGAGGCGCAGCTCGCAGTGGCGGCGCGAGACGCCGGTGTCGGCGACCTGCACGTCGGCCTCCTGCCCGCGCCCGAGCACCGTCACCGGGCCGGTCAGCGGGACCGTGCGCTCCGTGCCGCCCGACACGACGACCAGGTGCGGGCCGGCCGTCCCGGAGCCGCCCTGCGCGGGCACCCGGCTGCTGACCTGCTCCTTCGGCCGGACCGACCCGACCACGGCATCCCGTGCGCCAGGTCCTCGGCGGGCGCGAAGCTCACCTCGACGGGGCCGACGAACGACCAGCCCTGCTCGGCGGCGTGGTCCTCGAGCATCCGGGCGAGCTCCTCGCGCAGGGCCGGGCCGTACTGCTCGAGGCGCTCGGCGTCGGCGGGGGCCAGGGAGACGGCGTAGGAGTTGGGCACGAGGACGCGGCCGTGGCCGACGATGGCCTTGCCGGCGTGGGCCTCCTTCTGCAGGGCGGCCGCGACCTCGACCGGCTCGACGGCACCGCCGAAGGCGCGCGCGAAGGCGCCCTCGACCAGGCCCTCGAGCCGGCGTTCGAAGCGCTGCAGGACTCCCACGGACGCACCCTTCCCTCTGGCGGTGATCGTAGACGCGGAGCCCGCGCGCCCCGCCGCTGCCGCAGGGGAGCGATCACGCTGCGTGCTAGCGTCTGCCCGCCTTCCTGCAAGGCGCGCGCGAGTGGCGGAATGGCAGACGCGCACGGTTCAGGTCCGTGTGTCCGAAAGGACGTGGGGGTTCAACTCCCCCCTCGCGCACAGCAGGCACGCAAGCACGAGGCAGGCCAGCACGACCGGCAGGTCAGGGGCCCGGGGCGCACGTCGCCCCGGGCCTCTGTCGTGCGGCCCGTCGGACGGGGAGACGGCCTCAGCCGCCGGTGTCGACCTCGAACCAGACGACCTTGCCGCCCTCGCGGGCCTCGGTGCCCCAGCCGCTGGCCAGCGCGCTCACGAGGGCCAGCCCGCGGCCGCCCTCGGCGTCGGGCCCGACCTGCCGGGGCCGCGGCAGGTGCGAGCTCCCGTCCGACACCTCGACCCGCACCACGCGGTCGCCGCGGACGACCGACACCTCGACCTCGCCGCTGCCGTGGACCAGCGCGTTGGTGGCGACCTCGCTGACCAGCAGGGCGACCGTGTCGCACACCTCCGGCGGGCAGCGCCGCGCAGGCGGCGACGGCGAACCGGCGCACCTCCGCGACGCTGCGCGGCACGCTCGGGACGACGAGCGTCGCCGGCGTGGGGGCTGTCATGCCGGAAGGACTACCCGCATCGGGGGAGGTCGTCCCGCCCACGACAGGAGCATGTCCCCGGCGCTAGCCCCCGCCGGCCTCCGCGGCGGGCGGCCGGGCGTCCTGCGGACGCAGCATCGCCGGGTGCAGCAGCGACGCGCTGCCGCGCCGGTACAGCGCGGCCGGGCCGGCCGCCGCCCGGACCGACCGGCGCGGGCGCGCCGACGGGGACGAGGAAGCCGGGCGTCCCGGTGACCTTGCGGTGGAAGTTGCGCGGGTCGAGCGCGCACGCCCCAGACCGCCTCGTAGACGTGCCGCAGCGCCGCGACGGTGAACTCCTCGCCGCAGAAGGCCGCGCCGACGGGCGAGTACTCGAGCTTGGCGCGGGCCCGCTCGACGCCGGCCGCGAGCACCGCGCCGTGGTCGAAGGCGAGCCGGCTCGCGGGCGACGTCGCCGACCGGCACCCACGCGCACCGAGCGCACCCGGCCGCCCGGCACCGGGCGCCGGCAGGTCGGGGGCGAAGACGAGGTAGGCCACCGAGACGACGCGCATCCGCGGGTCGCGGCGCCGGGTCGCCGAACGCGCCGAGCTGCTCGACGTGCGCGACGTCGCGGCGCACGCCCGTCTCGTGCTCGAGCCGGCGGACGGCGGCGGCGTCGAGGTCCTCGTCGGGCTGCACGAAGCCGCCGGGCAGGGCCAGCAGCCCGCGGAACGGGTGGGTGTCGCGCTCGACGAGCAGCACGCACAGCGGCGCCGTCGCGGACGGTCAGCAGGACGACGTCGACGGTGACGGCGAACGGCGGGAAGGCGTCCGGGTCGTAGGCCGCGAGGAAGGCGCGCTCGTCGGGCGGTCGGAGGTCACCGGACGACCAGCGGCGCCGGCCTGCGCCATCTCCTCCAGCGCCGCGCGCGGTGGTGGCGGGGGCGACGCCGGCGCAGAGCGGGAGCAGCACGCGGACGCCGAGCCCGGCGGCGCAGGCGTCGAGCACGCTGGCCCGCACGCAGTGGTCGGTGGCGACGCCGCAGACGTCGAGCGCGTCGACCCCGCGCTCGCGCAGCAGGTCCACGAGCCCGCGCCCCTCGACGGTGCCCTCGAACGCCGAGTAGGCGGCGGCGTGCTCGCCCTTGCGGACGACGGCGTCGAACAGCTCCTCGGCCAGCGGCTCCTGCAGCCGCGCCCCGCCGGTACCGACGACGCAGTGCGCCGGCCAGGAGGTGGCGAAGTCGGGCGCGGCGGCGAAGTGGCCGCCCGGGTCGACGTGCCAGTCCTGCGACGCCACGACGACGTCGTAGCCGTGCGGGGTGCGCAGCAGGTCCGCGACGTCGGCGGCGACCTGCCGGCCGCCCGGCGACCGGCAGGCTGCCGTCCTCGCAGAAGTCGACCTGGACGTCGACGACGAGCAGGGCGCGGGTCACGGGGTCTCCTCGGCGAGCAGGTGGGCGGTCCAGGGCGGGGCGCCGTCGCTCAGCAGCCGGGCGTCGTCGGGCAGCTCGGCCAGCGAGGCGCGGCAGCGCGCCCGGGCCGCGTCGAGGTCCTCGGGCGCGAGCGGGACCTGCAGCGCGCGGGCGCCGTCGGGCGGCTGCTCGCCCGTCGAGCAGCAGCAGCTCGTCGGCGACCCGGCCGGCGTCGTCGTAGGTGCGCCAGGCGGTCTTGCGGCCGCCGAGGCTCCGCTTGCCGGAGGAGCGCTTGGCGACGGGGGTGAAGGCGTCGTCGCCCTCGAAGCGGAGCGCGACGAGCTTGTAGACGAAGCCGGCCGTCGGCGCGCCGCTGCCGGTGACGACGCTGGTGCCGACGCCGTAGCTGTCGGCCTGGGTGTGGGCGAGCGAGGCGATGGCGTGCTCGTCGAGGTCGCTGGTGACGACGATGCGGGTGCGGTCGTTGCCCAGCTCGTCGAGCAGGCGGCGGGCGCGGTGGACCTCCTCGTGCAGGTCGCCGCTGTCGAGGCGGACCGCCCCCAGCTCGGGCCCGGCGACCTCGACGGCGGTGCGGATGCCCTGCTCGGTGTCGTAGGTGTCGACCAGCAGGGTGGTGCCGACGCCCTGCGCGGCGACCTGCGCGGCGAACGCCTCGGCCTCCGTGCGGTGGGCGAGGGTGAAGGCGTGGGCGCTGGTGCCGACGGTGGGGACGCCGTGGCGGCGGCCGGCCTCGAGGTTGCTGGTGGCGCTGAAGCCGGCGACGTAGGCGGCCCGGGCGGCGGCGACGGCGGCCTGCTCGTGCGTGCGCCGGCCGCCCATCTCCAGCAGCGGCCGGCCCGTGCGGCGAGCACCATCCGGGCGGCGGCGGAGGCGACGGCGCAGTCGTGGTTGAGGACCGACAGCACCAGGGTCTCGAGCAGCAGCGCCGGCGCCGAAGGAGCACTCGACGGTGAGCGACGGGGCTGCCGGGCGCGTAGGTCTCGCCCTCGGCGTAGGCGGTGACGCGGGGGGCGGGCCGGTCGGCGGCGAGCCAGTCGAGCGTGGCGGGCGACACGACGCCCTCGAGCGAACGCGAGCTCCTCCGGCCCCGGCAGCCCGTCGCGCACCAGGGCGGCCAGGCGCCCCTGCCCCGCGACGACGCCGAAGCCGCCGCCCCGCGGGCAGCCGGCGGCTGAAGGCCTCGAAGACGGCCGGCCGGTCGGCCAGGCCCTCGGCGACGGCGGCGTCCAGCATCGTCAGCTCGTAGCGGTCGGTGAGCAGGGCGGTGGACATGGTCGGCGCCTCCTCGTCAGTGTGACGACAACCTACTCCACCCGTTCGCGCTGTAACGCTCCGTGACGGGGGGCCGAAGGGGTCGGCGACACCCCTGCGAGGAGCTCCCCCACCGTGGCCCTGACCCTGACCGCGCGACCGAGACGTCGTCGGCGCGCCCTGGACCTCGCGGGCCTGCGCGCCGCCGCGGCCGGGCGGCTGGGCTCGGGGGACGTGCTGCTCCACCTGGCGCTGTCCGGGTTGTCCGGCAGGTCGGGGCTGCAGAGCGTGGCCGGGCTGCAGGGCGCGGAGGACGTGCGCCGCGAGGTGGCCGCCCGCGTGCTCGCCGCGGCCCCGCGGTCGCGGGTGGGCGTCTGCGGCGACGCGGTCCTCGTCGTCGGCCCGCCGGAGCAGGTCGGCCGGCTGCTGGACGCCGCGACGGCACCCGTCCGGGTGACAGCGCGTGACGGCGCGCCGCTCGACGTCGTCCCCCTGGTGTCGGCCGGCGTCGCCCCGTGCGCCGCGCGCGGACGACGTCGACGCGCTGCTGCTCGACGCCGGCGCGGCCGCCGCGGCCGCCGCGCCCGGGCAGGTGAGGACCGCCGGGGACGCCCTGCGCGCCGACGCCGACACCCGCCTGCGGACCGAGCGGCTGCTGCGCCGGGCCGTCCGCGACGGGCTGCTGCGCCTGCACTACCAGCCGCTGGTCGACCTCGGCAGCGGGGAGGTCACCGGCGCCGAGGCCCTCGTCCGGCTGCAGGACGACGACGGCGCGCTGGTCCCGCCCGACGCCTTCATCCCGCTGGCCGAGGCGCTCGGCCTGATCGTCGAGCTCGGCACCTGGGTGGTGCGCGAGGCCTGCCGCCAGCTCGCCGCCTGGCGCCCGGGCCGGCCGGGGCTGACCGGCGTCGCCGTCAACGTCTCGGCCCTGCAGGTCGCCCGGGAGGACTTCGCCGACGTCGTCCTCGGGGCCCTCGCCGACTGGGGCCTGCCCGGCTCGGCGATCGTGCTCGAGCTCACCGAGACGGCGCTGCTCGACGCCGGCCCGGTCGCCGTCGGGCAGCTCACCCGGCTGGCCGCCCACGGCGTGCAGACCGGCGTCGACGACTTCGGCACCGGCTACGCCTCCCTCGGCTGCCTGCGCGACCTGCCGGTCAGCTTCGTCAAGGTCGACCGGTCCTTCGTCGGCGGCCTGCCGGGCTCCGGCACCGACAGCGCCGTCGTCTCGGCGGTGCTCCGGCTCGCCGACGACCTCGGGCTCGACTGCATCGCCGAGGGCATCGAGACGGCCGACCAGCTCGCGTCGCTGCGCGGCCTCGGCGCGGCCCGCGGCCAGGGCTACCTGCTGTCGCGCCCCGTGCCGCCCGCGCAGTTCACGGGCCTGCTCGGCGGCACGCTGCCGGCGCCCCGCGTCCCCGACGCCCACGACGGGGCCGTCCTGTGATGGGCTGAGCCCGTGCCCGAGCTGCCCGAGGTGGAAGCCCTCGCCGGTTTCCTGCGCACCCGCGCCGTCGGCCGGGTCGTCGCCCGCGTCGACGTCGCCGGCATCCAGGCCCTCAAGACCTACGACCCCCCGCCCACGGCGCTGGCCGGGCTGCAGGTCACCGGCGCCACCCGGCACGGCAAGTTCCTGGACCTCGACGTCGACGGCCTGCACCTGGTCGTCCACCTCGCCCGGGCCGGCTGGCTGCAGTGGAAGGACGCCCTCCCGGCGGCGCCGCCCCGCCCCGGCAAGGGCCCGCTCGCGCTGCGGGTCCACCTCGACGACGGCAGCGGCTTCGACCTCACCGAGGCCGGCACGCAGAAGCGCCTGGCCGTCTACGTCGTGCACGACCCCGCGACGGTCCCCGGGATCGCCCGGCTCGGCGTCGACCCGCTGTCGCCGGAGTTCACGCCCGAGCTGCTCGCCGGCCTGCTGGCCGGGGTCCGCGGCCAGGTCAAGGGCGTGCTCACCGACCAGACCGTGCTCGCCGGCGTCGGCAACGCCTACAGCGACGAGGTGCTGTGGGAGATGCGGATGTCGCCGTTCAAGTCCGCCTCCTCCCTCACCCCCGACGACGTCGAGCGGCTGCACGGCGTCCTCGTCGAGACGCTGCGCTCGGCCGTCGGGCGCTCGGACGGGCAGGCGGCGAGCGCGCTCAAGGCCGAGAAGAAGAGCGGCCTGAACGTGCACGGGCGGGCGGGGCAGCCGTGCCCGCGCTGCAGCGACACCGTGCGCGAGGTCTCGTTCAGCACCAAGGCGCTGCAGTACTGCCCGACCTGCCAGACGGGCGGCAAGCCGCTGGCCGACCGGCGGCTGTCCCGGCTGCTGAAGTAACCGGTGGTCGCTGTCGGAGGGCCGCCGTAGCGTCCTGCGTCCGATGACGCTGCTCGCCCCGCCTCCCCCGGCCCCGACCTCCGCCGCGCGCCCGGCTGCGCGCACGGCGGGCCTCGCGCGCCTGCGGGGGCCGGCGACGACGCTCGCGCTGTCGGTCGCCGGCACCGCCGCGGTCGCGCAGACGCTGGGCACGGTCGTCGCAGGCCGGCTGGCCGAGCGGCCCACGCTGCTGCTCGTCGTCGTGCTCGCGTGCTGCCTGCTCGGCGCCGCGCTGCTCGACACGGTCGGGCGCGTCGTCTGGGCGGGCGTCGTCGACCGCGCCGAGGGGCGGGTGCGGGCCGACCTGCTCGACGCCGCCCTCGACCAGCCGCTGCCGGTGCTCGCCGAGCAGGCCGTCGGCGAGGTGCTCGACCGCGTCGACGGCGACACCGCCGAGCTCGGCGCCCTGCTGCGGCGCGCCGTCTGGGACGTCGTGCGGACGCTGCTGCGCACCGGGCCCGCCTACGTCGTCGCCGGGCTGACCTGGTGGCCGGCGTGGCTGCTGTTCCCGCTGCTGGCCGCGGTCACGGCGCGCGTCGTCCGGCCGCTGACCGCCCTGGTGGCGCAGCGCAAGCTCGAGGAGGAGGTCGCCTGGACCGACTCCGCCGCCGCGGTCGAGGAGGGGATCGCCGCCCGCGACGACCTGCGCTCCAGCCTCGGGCAGGCCTACCTGCTGCGCCGCAGCGCCGAGCTGTCCGCCGTCGTCCACCGGCGCACCGCCGCCACGCTCAGCGCGGCAGCCCGGCTCAACCGCCGCACGGGGCTGCTGCTCTACGGCCTGCTGGGCTTCACCGGCGTCGCCGGAGCCCTGCTCGCCCGCGCCGGCCGGCTGTCGACCGCCGAGCTGGTCACCCTGTTCCTCGTCACCACCTCGTTCGTCGGGCAGATCGACCGGGTCAGCCGCCACCTGCCCGAGCTGCAGGCCGGCCTCGGCGCCCTGACCCGGCTGCGCCAGCTGCTCGACGCCGAGCCCGAGCCGGTCGGCGGGGCCGAGCTCCCGCCCGGCCCGCTGCCGCTGGAGGTCCGCGGCCTGTCGTTCGCCTACCCGCAGGGCACCTTCGCGCTCAGCGGCGTCGACCTGACGGTGCCGGCCGGCCAGGTGCTCGCCCTGGTCGGGCGCACCGGCTCGGGCAAGTCCACGCTGGCCGCGCTGGTCTCCCGGGCGGTGGAGCCGCCGCCCGGCACCGTCCTGCTCGGCGGCACCGACGTCCGCGCGGTCGACCTGCAGCGCCTGCGGTCCGCTGTCGGCGTGGTCACCCAGCGCACCGAGCTGCTGGCCGCGACCCTCGCCGAGAACGTCGCCCTGTTCGCCGACCTCCCCCGCGCGCGGGTGCAGCAGGCGGTCGACGCGCTCGGGCTGCAGGACTGGGTCGCCGGGCTGCCGGACGGCCTCGACACCGTGCTCGGCCCCGGCGGCACGCCGCTGTCGGCCGGCGAGGAGCAGCTGGTGGCGTTCGCCCGGCTGCTGGTCCGCGACGTCCGGCTGGTGGTGCTGGACGAGGCCACCGCCCGGATGGACCCGGTCACCGAGCAGCGCGTCGTCCGGGCGTCGGAGCGGCTGCTGTCCGGCCGCACCGGCATCGTCATCGCCCACCGGCTCGCCACCACCGCCCGCGCCGACCACGTGGCCGTCCTGGAGGCGGGCCGGGTGGTGCAGACCGGCCCGCGGGCCGAGCTCGCCGCGCAGGACGGCCCCTTCCGCGCGCTGCTCACCGCTGCCGGCACCGAGCAGCCGCGGGCGGCGGCGGGTCCGGTGGTCGCGGGGGCCCGCCGCACCGGGCAGCCCGCCGGAGTCCGCTCCCGCCGCGCCCGGGCCGGGCTCGCCCGCCGGGTGCTCGCGCTGCTGTCCAACGTCCCGTCGTGGGGCGCTGGTCGGCGGGCTGCTGTTCCTGTTCTCCTCGCTGGTCGGCCCGTTCGGTGCCCTCACCGGCCTGCTCTGGGGCCTCACCGTCACCGGCGTCGAGCGCGGCGACCTGCCCGTGCTGCCGCTGGCCGGGCTGGTCACCGGCCTGCTGCTGGCCCCGCTGCTGGTCGCCGAGGCGTTCCGGCGCTACCTGCAGTGGTGGAACGACGGCCTGCTCAGGGTGCGGCTGGCGGTGCTGGTCGGCCAGACCCGGCAGCGCCGGCTCGCCCGCACCCCGCCCGGCGAGGTCGTCGCCCGCGCGCTCGACGCCCAGCGCCTGCTGCAGTACGCCGACCGCTGGGTCGACCTGCTCACCGGCGTCGTCGTCGCCGGGCTCACCGCCCTGGTCGCCCGCGACCTGCTGGCCGGGGGCGTGCTGCTGGCCGTCCTCGTCGTCTGCGGCCTGGTGTCCGCGCTCGGCTCCCCGCGCGGCCGGCCGCACCGCCACCGAGGCCTCGCGCGCCCGCGCCGGCTTCGGCCGCGCGCTCGCCTCCGCGCTCGAGTCCGCCCGCACGGTGAAGCTCGCCGCCGCCACGCCCGACCTGCGCCGGCACCTGCGCGCGGTGGACACCGGCCGGGTCGAGGCCGCCGTCCGCGAGCACCGCGTGCAGGCGGTCCTCGACGGGTTGCCGCAGGTGCTGGTCGAGTCCGGCGTCGTCGCCGGCTGGGCGGTCTACCTCGCCGGCGGGTGGGACCTCGCCACCGCGCTGCTGGTCACCACCGCCGTCACGGGGTTCGACTGGTTCGGCCGGGTCGCGGGCGCCGTCATCACCGAGGCGCCCGGCACCCGGTCCTGGGCCCGGGCGACCTCCGCGCTCGCCGGCGGCGGCGACCTGGTGGCGCTGCCCCCCGGCGTCGACCTCGTCGCGGGCACCGCCCCGCTGCCGCCCGCCCCGCCCGCCCTGCCGCTGGAGCGGCTCGAGCTGCAGGGCGTCACCGCGGTGCACGACGACGGCACCCGGGGCGTCGAGGGGGTCGACCTGGAGGTCGCCGCCGGGGAGCTGGTGCTGCTGCTCGGGCCCGTCGGCTCGGGCAAGTCCAGCCTGCTCGCCGCGCTGGCCGGCCTGGTCCACCACGACGGGGTCGTCCGGTGGAACGGCGTCGAGGTCACCGACCCGCAGGTGTTCCTGCGCCCCGGCCAGGTCGCCCACGTCGCGCAGGTCCCGCGGGTGCTGTCCGGCAGCTTCGCCGACAACCTGCGGCTCGACCACGCCCGGGAGGTCGAGCGGCCGGTCGACGACGCGCGGCTGTCCCCCGACGTCCTGGCCGCCGGCGGCCCGCACGCCCTCGTCGGCCACCGCGGCGTGCGGCTGTCCGGCGGGCAGGTGCAGCGCCTCGCCCTGGCCCGCGCGCTGTCGACGGGTGCCGAGCTGCTGCTCGCCGACGACGTCAGCAGCGCCCTCGACGCCCGCACCGAGGTCGAGCTGTGGCAGTCGCTGCGCGCCCGCGGCACCACCGTCGTCGGGTCGACGTCCAAGCGGGCCGCGCTCGCGCAGGCCGACCGGGTGGTCGTGCTGGGCGACGGCCGGGTCGTCGAGGTCGGGCCGTGGAGCGAGCTGTCGGCGCGGTGGGGGCACCTGGCCGGGTAGCGGCGCGTGCTCCCCGCCGATCAGCCGCGCCCGGGCCGGGCCTGCTCCCCGCCGTAGGTGCCGAAGAAGCGGGCCGCGGCCATCCGCACCGACAGGTCGTAGGTCGGGTACGCGACCACGGTCGTGCTCATCCGGGCCAGCAGCACCCGGGCCTGCATCGCGAGCGCCCCGGTGCCGACCTGCTCCCCCGCCATCGGGCCGACCACGGTCATGCCGACGAGCTTGCTGGTGAGGGTCCGCCCGACCAGCCCCTGCTTGCCCACGAGCTTCACGAACCCCTCGGTCTGCCCGGAGGCGCGCGCCCGGTCGCTCTCGCGGTCGTGCACGACCGACACCCGCACCCGGTCGCCGTACCGCTCGACGGCCTGCGCCTCGGTGAGCCCGACGTGCCCGACCTCGGGCTCGGTGAAGGTCACCCACGGGATCGACGCGGTCGGAGAAGCTGCCCTGCAGCAGGGCGGGCTTGAAGGCGTTGCGGGCGGCCAGCCGGCCCTGCTCGTACCCGACGTGCGTGAACTTCAGGACCGCGGTGCAGTCGCCGGCCGCCCAGACGGTGCCGGCGGCCCTGAGGTGGTCGTCGGTGGCGACGCGCCCGTCGTCGGTCCGGCGCACGCCCCGCCGCGTCGAGGCCGTCGGGGACCACGGGCGTCCGCCCGACGGCGACGAGCAGGTGCGAGCCGGTCACGCTGCTCCCGTCCGACAGGTGCAGCGTCGGGCCCGCGGACACCCGCTCCGCCTTCACGCCCGTGCGGACGCTGACGCCCTCGCGCTCCAGCACCGCCCGGACGACCTCGCCGGCCTCGGGCTCGTCCTTGCCCAGCAGCCCCGGCCCGCCCTCGACCACCGTGACCTGCGAGCCGAGCCGCCGGAACGCCTGCGACAGCTCGACGCCGATCGGCGCCGCCGCCCAGCACGAGCAGGTGCTCCGGCTGCTCGCGCAGCCCGAACACGGTGCGGTTGGTCAGGTGGGGGACGCCGTCGAGCCCGTCGATCGGCGGCACGGTGGCGGTGCTGCCGGTGGCGACGACGAAGCGCTCGGCGGTGACGGTCCGCCCGTCGACCTGCACCGCGTGCGGCCCGAGGAAGGCGCCCGAGCCGGACAGCAGGTCGATGCCCTCGCGGGCCAGCAGCGCGGGCGACTCGTCCTGCTCGATCTCGGCGACGACGGCCTGCACCCGCTCCATCACGCCGGCGAAGTCGACCTCCGGCTCGGCGCGGAACCCGTACTGCGGGCCGGACCGCGCGGCCTGCACCCGCCGGGCCGCCTCGAGCAGCGACTTGCTCGGCACGCAGCCGTAGTGCGTGCAGTCGCCGCCGGGCCGCTCGGGCTCGACCAGCGCCACCCGGCGGCCGGCCTTCCGGGCCGTGCGGGCGGCACCCAGGCCGGTGGCGCCGGCACCCAGGACGACGAGGTCGTAGTCGTGCGCGGAGGAGGTCACGACATGATCCTGGGGTGCACCCCTCCGACCTGCCCACAGTGGGCGTCACCGCCCTCACCCCCGGTGCCCTGCTGCTCGACGTGCGGGAGCCGCACGAGTGGGAGGCCGGGCACGCCCCCGACGCCGTCCACCTGCCGCTGCAGGACGTGCCGGCCCGGCTCGCCGACCTGCCGCGCGACCGGCCCGTCGACGTCGTCTGCCACTACGGCGGGCGCAGCGCGCAGGCGGTCGCCTTCCTGCGGACGGCCGGCCTCGACGCCCGCAACGTCGACGGCGGGATGGACGCCTGGGAGCGCGCCGGCCTGCCCGTGGTGACCGACGACGGCGGCCCGGGGGTGGTCGTGTGAACGGGCCGTGGCGGCTGCTCGCCCTGCCCCCGCTGCCCGCCGAGCTGCTGCAGGCGCTGTTCGGCCCGGAGGCCCTCGGGGGCGACGTCGAGCTGGTCCTGCCGCCGGAGCGGACGCAGGCCGCGGTCGACGCCCTGCTGCCCGAGGTCGACCTGGTGCTCGGCAGCTGGACGCACGACCTGCGCCTGACGGCGCCCGGCCCGCGGGTCGCCTTCGTGCAGCAGCCCAGCGTCGGGGTCGACCCCATCGACGTCGACGCCTTCGCCGCCGCGGGCGTGCCGGTCAGCAACACCGCCGGGGCGAACGCCGTGAGCGTCACCGAGTGGTGCCTCGGCGCGACCCTGGCCGCCCTGCGCAGGACCCTCGAGGGCGACGCCGCCGTCCGGCGGGGCGAGTGGCCGCAGACCTCCCTCGGGGGGCGCGAGCTCGCCGGCAGCCGGGTCGGCGTCGTCGGGCTGGGACCGATCGGGCGCCGGCTGGCCGAGGTCTACACGGCCCTCGCGTGCGACGTCGTCTACTGGTCGCGCAGCCGCAAGGACGACGCCCCGGTGCCCTACGCCGAGCTCGACGAGCTGCTGGCCACCAGCGACGTCGTCGTGCTGGTCATCGCCCTCGGTCCGGAGACCCGGCACCTGCTGGACGCCCGGCGGCTGGGGCTGATGAAGGCGGGCTCGGTGCTGGTCAACGCCGCCCGCGGGGCCGTGGTCGACGAGGCGGCCCTGGCCGAGGCGCTGCGCGCCGGCACCCCGGCCGCCGCGGCCCTGGACGTGTTCACCGTCGAGCCGCTGCCCGCCGACAGCCCGCTGCGCGACCTGCCGACCGTGCTGCTGTCGCCGCACACCGGCGGCTCGACCGCCCAGGCCGGCGGCCGGATCATCGCGCAGTCGGCGGCCAACCTCCGGCGGGTGCTGGCGGGCGAGCCGGTCGTCGACGTCGTCAACGGCGTCGACCCGACGGTGGGACAGCGCCGCCCCGGCTGAGGCAGGATCGGCCGGTGCAGCCGACGCAGGTGGTCGCCCACCGCGGGTCCTCCGCCGCTGTCGCGGAGCACACCCTCGCCGCCTACGAGCTGGCGCTGAGCGAGGGCGCCGACGGGCTGGAGTGCGACGTCCGGCTGACCCGCGACGGCGTGCTGGTCTGCGTGCACGACCGCCGGGTCGACCGCACCAGCGACGGCCGGGGGGTCGTGTCGACCCTGGAGCTCGCCCAGCTGTCCGAGCTGGACTTCGCCTCGTGGAAGGCGCGCGGGCGCGACCCGCTGCTCGAGGCGGCGTGGGAGGAGGCCGAGCTCGACCCGGAGAAGCAGTCGGTGCTCACCCTGGAGCGGCTGCTGGAGCTCGCCGTCGACACCCGCACCGCCGCGGGCCGGCCGGTCAGCCTGCACATCGAGACCAAGCACCCCACCCGCTACGGCGGGCTGGTCGAGCGGTCCCTCGTCGACCTGCTGGCCCGCTACGGGCTCGCCGCCCCGCTGAGCCGCTCGGTGTCGCAGGTGACGGTGATGAGCTTCGCGCCGACGTCGCTGCGCCGGGTGCACGCGCATGGCCCCGACCGTCCCCACGGTGTTCCTCATGGAGCGGGTGCCCGTCCGCTACCGCGACGGCAGCCTGCCGCTGCGGGTCACCGCCGCCGGGCCGTCGCTGGACGTGCTGCGGGCCCACCCCCGCTACGTCGACCGCGTGCACGACCGCGGCGGCCGGGTGTGGTGCTACACCGCCGACGAGCCCGCCGACATCGAGTACCTGCTGGCGCTCGGCGTCGACACGGTGATCAGCAACCACCCGCGCCGGGTCAAGCGGCAGCTCGAGGCGCGAGCAGCCGCTCCCCCAGGGTGAGCCCGGACAGGTAGGCCGCCTCGACCTTGGAGGCGCCCCACCCGTCGCCGCACAGCCCGACGCCGGACCCCGTCAGCAGGTGGTCGGCCTCCCGCGTGCCGACGGGCTTGGCGTACGTCCACCGCTGCACCAGGGTCGTCGTCGGCGCGCCCACGCCGAGCAGCCGCTGCAGCGCGGCCAGCAGCTCCGGCCCGGCGGCCGCGGGGTCGGCGAGCCGTGGGCGGGCGAAGCCCGGTGTGCTGTGGGCGACGAGCACGGGGGCGCCGTCGCCGCGCCGGGTGCCGTCGTCGGCGACCCAGGACAGGACGTCGTCGTCGAGGAAGGCGCCGTCGCGGAACGCGCCCTCCCAGGTCCGCTCGGCGAAGACGGCGACGAGGGCGAGGGCCGGGTCCCACTCCCGCCCGGCGAGGGCGTCCCGCTCCTGCTGCAGGGCGGGGTCGAGCAGGGCCAGCGCCTGGGGGTCGGGCATGGCCAGGACGACGGCGTCGTAGGGCGTGCCGTCGACGGTCGGGCCCGGGCCGACGTGCCGCACCTGCTGCTCCTGGCGCACGTCCAGGCCGGCGGCGAGGTCGACGACGAGCGAGCGCAGCCCGCCCGGGGCCCCGTAGCGCAGGGGGCCGCTCTTGCGCTCGCCGGACGGCAGGGCGGTGAAGGTGTCGGTCCACGCCCGGACCAGGCCGCGGGCGAGTCCAGTCGTCGACCTGGGCGCGGAAGCGGGGGTCGCGCGCCGTGAGGTAGGAGGCGCCGAGGTCGACGTAGCGGCCGTCGACCCGCGCGTGAGGCCATCCGCCCGCCGGGCACCCGTCCGCGGTCCAGCACGACGACGTCGCGCCCCGCCTGCCGCAGGACGCGGGCGCAGGCGGCCCCGGCGATGCCGGCCCCGACGACGCAGATGCTCACCGGGGCAGGATCGGGGCTGACAGACTGGGGCGCCAGCCAGACTCGTCCCGGGAGCCCCTCATCAGCAGCCGCCGCCGTCCCCCCGCCCGTCCCACCGGCGCGCCGTCCCCGGCGAGCAGCGGTCCGGGGATCGACGCGCCCGTCCCCGTCGTCGGGCTGCGCGAGCCCTGCCCCTGCGGGTCGGGCAAGCGCTACAAGGCCTGCCACGGCAAGACCGGCCTCGACACCTTCGTCGCCCGGCCGTTCGCCGGCCGCCCGGACGAGACCGAGTGGGTGGCCCTGCGCGAGGTCGTCCCCGCCGCCACCGCCCCGCTGCGGGTGCAGGGCGCGCCGGACCGCACCGTCGTGCTGTCGACCGTGCTGCCGCTGGCCTGGCCGGCGATGGTGCGCGCCGACGGCAGCGTCTTCCTCGGCCTGCAGGTGCAGTCCCGCGGCGGCGACGTCAGCCGCGACCTGGCCGCCGCCCTCGAGCAGGCGCTGGAGACGCCGCCCGGCAACCCGGTGGTCCCCGCCGGCCTGCCCGGCCCCGGCCCGCGGCTGCAGGACCTGCTGGCGCCCGACCCGATCGAGGTCACGGTCCACAGCGGCTTCGACTTCTGGATCGAGGGGGCCGCGGCCACCGAGGAGGTCGCCGCGTCGCATGGAGCGGGCCAACGCCTCCGTCGTCCCCACCGTGAAGCTCTCCTCCGTGCAGAGCGGCTACTGGTGCCGCATGCGCGAGCGCAGCCACCTGCGCTGGGTGCTGCCCGAGGACGAGGAGCCGCTGCTGGACGCGATGGCGCAGCTCGCCGTCCGGCCCGACGGCCTCACCCTCGGCGAGGACACCCGCTACATCGGCAGCTTCCGGGCCCACGGCCTGCTGGTGCCGGTGTGGGACCTGCCGCCCGAGCACGGAGGCCGACGCCGTCGAGGAGCCCGCGGCCGCGCTGCGCGCCCGGCTCGACGAGGCGCTGGCGTCGCCCCGGGCGCTCACCGGCGAGGAGCGCCGGGCCCGCCAGGGGCTGCTCAGCCGACAGCTGACCCTGCGGTAGCGGTCAGTCCAGCGGGTCGCGCAGCACGGGGCAGCTCATGCAGCGCGGCCCGCCGCGCCCGCTGCCGAGCTCGCTGCCGGCGATGCGGACCACCTCGACGCCGGCCTTCTCGAGCCGGTCGTTGGTCTCGGTGTTGCGCTCGTAGGCCACGACCAGGCCGGGGGCGATCGCGAGGGTGTTGTTGCCGTCGTCCCACTGCTCGCGCTCGGCGGTGACCGGGTCCAGGCCGGTGTCGACGACGCGGATCCGGTCGACGCCCATCGCGCTGGCCGCGGCCTCCAGGAAGGGCGCGGGGTCGCCGCACACCAGGCCGTCGTCGCCGTCGGGGGTGACGGGGTAGGCCGACCAGGCTGTCGGCGACGACCGGGTACATGACGACGGCGTCGCGGTCGACCATCGTGCAGATGGTGTCCAGGTGCATGGTCGCGCGCTCCTGCGCGATCGGGACGGCGAGCACCGTGTGGGCGACGCCGGAGGCGAAGGCCCGCAGCGCGAACGCCTCCACGCCCGCCGGCGTCGTCCGCTGGCCCACCCCGACGGCGACGACGCCGGGGGCCATGAGCAGCACGTCGCCGCCCTCGAACCAGGCCTCCTCCCTGCTGCCGCCGTAGAGCAGCGGGGTGCCGGCGAAGCGCGGGTGGTGGCGGTAGATCGCGCCGGTCAGCGCCGTCTCGCGCTGGCGGGCGTGCATGGACGGGCCGGGTGACGGCGACGTGCCCGTCGACCCAGACCGAGGAGTCGCGGGTGAACAGCAGGTTCGGCAGCGGCCGCACGACGAACTCGTGCGGTCCGGCCATCCGGGCGACGACGCCCTCGGACCCGGTGCGCGGCAGCTCGTCGTGGGTGAGGCCGGCCTGCAGGACCCGGGCGAGGTCGTCGCTGGGCAGGTCGAGCAGCCAGGTGCGCAGCACGGCCGCCAGCGACGGGCCGACGACGGTCGGGGCGACGGCCGCGTGCACGGCCTCCGCCCGGGCGTCGGGCACGTCGAGGGCCTGCACGAGCAGCTCGGTCAGGTAGAGCACCTCGACGCCGCGGTCGCGTCAGGGCCGCGGCGAACCCGTCGTGCTCCTCCTGCGCGCGGGCGACCCAGGGCAGGCCGTCGAACAGCAGGTCGGCGTTGTTGCGGGGGGTCAGCCGCGAGCAGCTCGGGCCCGGGCCGGTGCAGCAGCACCGTCCGCAGCCGACCGACCTCGCTGGTGACCCCCACGGCGCTCATGCGCCGGGAGCCTAGGCCGCGGCCGAGTCGCCCTCGCCGCTCCCGCTGTCCGCCTCGTCGGCGGTCAGCTGCACGCGCAGCGCCTCGAAGAAGCGCAGGTTCACCGTCGAGCGCCACCACGCGCCCTTGACGATGCGCGGTCCCCAGGCGGGCTTGTCGGTCACCGTCGGGACGACGGCCTTGTCCATCCAGTCGCGCCCGTGGACCGGGTCGACCTCGGCGTGCTCGACGTAGAAGGGGTAGGCGTCGGCAGGGGCGCCGAGCCGGTCGAAGCCCTGCAGCACCAGGCGGCAGCGCGGGCCGGCCTGCAGCTCGAGCAGCCCGAGGGCGCCGAGCATCTCCGGCTGCAGCCAGCGGTTGGTGGCCAGCAGCCCGCCGAGGGCGGCGCGCTCGAGCGCCTCGACCGGCATGGCGGTGCGGGGCACGCGGGGCATCCGCACGGCCTCGACCAGGCGCTCGTGCAGGACGGTGTGGACGCCGTCGGGGTCGCCCTGGCCCATCTCGTCCCAGTAGTTCTTGCCGAGCTCGAGCTTGGCGCTGCCCGACAGGCCGACCTGGCAGACCGCGACGAGGTCGTCGAAGCCGCCGTCGGGGCCGCCCTCGAGGGCGAGGAAGTCGACGAGCTCCTCCCAGCTGGCCTCCTTGGCCAGCCAGCGGTAGGCCGCGGGGAGGCGGTCCTTGGCGGCGACGGCGCGCATGGCGCTGACGACCCGCTCGACGCTGGTCGCCTCGGTGAGCGCCCCGGCGGCCTGCCAGTCGCGCTCGAGCTCCTGCAGCCAGGCCGACTCGAGCCGGTCCTTGATCTCGGCCACCGCAGGGTGGCCCTGGAAGCGGGCGGCGTCGCCGACGGCGTCGAGCGGCGCGGTGTGCAGGTCGTAGACGGTGAGCAGGGTGAGGAAGCGGTCGCGCAGGTCGACGGGCTCGGCGCCGAGCAGGCCGTGCAGGGCGGCGGAGCCCTCGCGCAGGGCGTCGGCGAGCAGGTCGGACAGAGGGGTGCGCTCGTCGTCGTGGACGGTGTCCGAGACGACCAGGGCCGGGGCGGCGGAGACGGGCGGCGGGGTCATGGCGGGGCGTTCCTCCTGGAGACGTGGCCCCGGGCTCATCCCCCGCCCGTGGCGGAGGTAACGCGCGCGACACCCGCGTGCGCCTGCTGCAGCACGAGCTTGGCCGGCCGGCCGAGCGCCGTGGCCGCCGCCGCGACGTCCTCCCACTCGGGCATGGCGTTGACGACGTCCCCGCCCAGCAGGCCGAGCTTGACCCGCACGGGCTGCCCGTCGACGTCGACGACGGCCTCGGTGCGCTCCAGCGCGTGCTTGACGACGGCGGTCTCCCGCAGGCCCAGCGACGTCGTCTGCCGGAACACCACCTCGCGCACGGCGGGCGCGACGGCGGCCGGGCACAGCACCGACAGGGTGTGCGCCGGCCGGCCCTTCTTCATGAGCACGGGGGTGAGCCACGCGTCGCCGGCGCCGGCGGCGAGCAGGGCGGCGAGCACGCCGGGCCACAGCCGCGGGTCGAGGTCGTCGACGTTGGTCTCCAGCAGCACCTCGGCCGGGCCGGCACCGACCGGCTCGCCGAGCACCAGCCGGACGGCGTTGGCCACCTCGGGCACGTCGCGCCCGCCCGCCCCGACGCCGGTGCGCGCGGGGACCATCGCCGGCAGCGGGCCCCACGCGTCGACCAGCGTCGCCAGCAGCGCGGCGCCGGTCGGGGTCGTCGCCTCGTGCGGCGCCGGGCCGGCCTGCACCGGCACCCCCTCGACGAGGGCCAGGACCGCGGGAGCGGGCACCGGCAGCGGCCCGTGGGCGCCGCGCGTCGTCCCCGAGCCCAGCGACAGCGTCGACGCCGTCAGCCGCTCCAGCCCCA
Source organism: uncultured Actinomycetota bacterium (assembly GCA_963815615.1). GTDB lineage: Bacteria > Actinomycetota > Actinomycetes > Mycobacteriales > SCTD01 > RYN-122. The sequence continues at coordinate 143,399 of CAWFHF010000002.1, forward strand.
GGTGCGCGAACCCGGCCACGACCCCGACGACGTCGGCCAGCGCGTCCAGCGCCCCCACCTCGTGGAAGTGGACGTCGTCGACGTCGACCCGGTGCACCCGCGCCTCGGCGGCGGCCAGCCGGGCGAACACCTCCAGGGCGCCGTCGCGGCCGGCCAGCAGCGCCCGGACGTCGCGCCAGGTGCGCGGCACGTCGGTCGGCGGGCAGTCGACGTGGACCCGCGTGCCGCCGAGCCCGCCGCGCACCGCCGGCTCGGCCCGCAGCACCACCGGCTCGACCGGCAGCGCGCCGACGGCGTCCTGCAGGACCGCCAGGGGGACGCCGACGTCGACGAGGGCGCCGAGCAGCATGTCGCCGCTGGCCCCCGCGCTGCCGTCGACCCAGCCGATCACCGCGCGCCGGCCGCTCGGGCTGTCCCCTGCCCGCTCCCGGCCGCTCGGGCTGTTCCCTGCCCGCTCCCGGCCGCTCGGGCGATGCGGGCCGCCAGCACGCCCGCCCCGTAGCCGTTGTCGATGTTCACGACGCCGATCCCCGGCGCGCAGGCGTTGAGCATCCCGAGCAGGGCGGCGACCCCGCCGAAGGCCGCGCCGTAGCCGACCGACGTCGGGACCGCGACCAGCGGCGTGCCGACCAGGCCGCCGACGACGCTCGGCAGCGCGCCCTCCATGCCGGCGACGACGACCACGCAGTCGGCCCGCTCCAGCACCGGCCGGGCGGCGAGCAGCCGGTGCAGCCCGGCCACCCCGACGTCGTCCACCCGCTCGACGCCGGCGCCGTGGACCTGGGCGGTCAGGGCGGCCTCGGCGGCGACCGGCCCGTCGCTGGTGCCCGCGGCGACGACGGCGACCAGCCCGCGCGGCTCCGGCAGCGCGCCGACGGCGACGGCGGTCCCGGCGACCGTCGCCTCCCCGAGCCCCTGCAGCGCGGCGACGGTCTCGGGGGTGCAGCGGGTGACCAGCACCGCCCGGTCGGACGCCGCCCGCAGCGCCCCGACGACGTCGAGCACCTGCTGGGTGGTCTTCCCGGCGCCGTAGACGACCTCGGGGTCGCCGGTCCGCAGCTCGCGGTGCAGGTCGACGAGGGAGTGGGCGAGGGCGTCGTAGGGGGCGGTGACCAGGCGGTCGAGCGCGTCGGCGGGCGGGGTCGCCCCGCTGGCCACGGCCTCGAGCAGCGCCTGCACCTGCTCCCGGTCCACGCGCCCGAGCCTAGGCTCCCGCCCGTGGACCCCGAGGCCGTGCGCTCGCTGGCGGTGGCCGCTGCCGGGGTCGCCGTGCTGGCCCTGCTGCTCTGCGTCGCCGCGCTGGTGCGGCTGCGGCGGCTGGCCCGCGCGCACCGGCGCTGGTCGGGGCCCCTGCCGGGCGCCACCTTCGTGCAGGCGGTGGAGCGCGCTGCACGCCGAGGCCACCGCTGCGCGGCAGGAGTGCGGGGACCCTGCGGGAGCAGCGCGCGCCGACCTCGCGACGCCTGCGCCACGTGGCGGTCATCCGCTACGACGCGTTCGGCGACCGCGGAGGGCGGCAGTCGTTCAGCGCGGCGCTGCTCGACGACGCCGGCGACGGGCTGGTGCTGACCTCATCACCGGGCGCAACGACAGCCGCACCTACGCCAAGGGCATCCGGGCCGGGGCCTCGGAGCACCCGCTGTCGCCGGAGGAGCGGAGGCGTCGTGACCAGGGCCGCGGCCCTGCGCAGTGCCCGGCGGGCCGCCCGCTGTGCCCGGCGTCCCGCTGGGGTTACCTCGGTCCCGCGGGCACCTTCAGCGAGGCGGCGCTGCGCACGCTGCGCGCCGCCGAGCGGGCCGACCTGCTGCCCTTCCCCACCGTCGCGGAGGCGCTCGAGGCGGTGCGGGCCGGCGACGTCGACGCCGCCCTGGTGCCGCTGGAGAACAGCGTCGAGGGCTCGGTCGCGACCACCCTCGACGAGCTGGCCACCGGCGACCCGCTGACCGTGCGGCGCGAGGTGCTGCTGCCGGTGCAGTTCAGCCTGCTGGCCCGCGCCGGGCACCACGCTCGGGGCGGTCGCGGACCGTCGCCACCCACCCGCACGCCGCCGCGCAGTGCCGGCGCAGCCTGCGCGCGCTGCTGCCCGACGGCCGAGGTCGTGCTCACCTCCTCCACCGCCGAGGCCGCGCGCGGCGGTCGCGGCCGGCGACCTCGACGCCGCCGTCAGCGCGCCGGTCGCCGCCAGGCACTACCGGCTGGTGGAGCTGCTCGACCGAGGTCGCGGACAACGCCGACGCCGTCACCCGCTTCGTCCTCGTCGGCCGGCCCGGACCGCCGCCCGCCGCCGACCGGTGCCGACCGCACGACGCTCGTCGTCCGGCCCGCCGAGGAGGGGCCGGGCGCGCTGCTCGCCCTGCTGACGGAGTTCGCCGTCCGCGGCGTCAACCTCACCCGGATCGAGTCGCGCCCGCTGGGCGGCCGGCTCGGCCGCTACGTGTTCTCGCTCGACGCCGAGGGCCACGTCGCCGACGCCCGGCTCGGGCGAGGCGCTGTCGGCGCTGCGCCGCTCGCCGCCGAGGTCCGCTACCTGGGCAGCTACCCGCGCGCCGACGGGCAGCCGACGCAGGTCGCGCCCCGGCACCGCCGACGCCGACTTCCGGGACGCCGAGGACTGGCTGGGGCGGCTGCGGGAGGGCTGAGACTCAGCGGAGCGCCGCGAGCACCTCGTCGAGGTCGAGGTCCTCCGGCGGCGGCCAGGGCCAGCCGATGCTGCCGTCGCCGTGCCAGCGCGGCACGAGGTGCAGGTGCAGGTGGTCGACCTTCTGCCCCGACGCCGCCCCGTTGTTCTGCCGCAGGGTGAGGCCGTCGGGGGCGAGCCGGGCGCGCAGCAGGGCGGCCACCGCGTGGGCGGTGCGGGCGACGTCGGCCAGGGCGTCGGCGCCCGCCGTCCCACACGTCGACGGCGTGGGCCCGCGGCACGACGAGCGTGTGGCCGCGGGCCGCGGGGCTGGTGTCGAGGAACGCCACGGTGGTGGCGTCCTGGTGGACGACCCGTGCCGGCAGGTCGCCCGAGACGACGCGGCAGAAGGGGCAGTCGGTCACCCGGAGAGTGTGCCCGCCCCGTCGGTCACGCCGGCCAGCAGCCGCCGCAGCAGGGCGGCCAGCTCTGCGGCGTCGGCGGCGGCCAGGGCCGGCAGCGCACCCGACGCCCGGCCCAGCGCCACCCCGACGACGGCGGCCGCCGCGGTCTCGGCCAGCAGGTCGGCGTCGGGCGCCGTCCGAGCCGGTGCCGCAGCGGGGCGACCAGCCGGGCATGCAGCTCGCGCGGCGGCGGGCTCCTGCACGGCCGGGTCCTCGTGCGGCGCACCGCCGACCTGCAAGACCGGCCCGGCGCCCGCGGGCGTCGACGCGCTGCAGCAGCGCCTCCACCCGGCCGGGCGCCAGCAGGTCGGCGGGCGGGTGTCGCCGAGCTCCGCGTGCAGGCCGGCGAGGTACAGGCCGGCCTTGCTGCCGAAGTAGCGGGCGACCAGGGCGGCGTCGACGCCGGCGCGCTCGCCGACGTCGCGCAGGGTGGTGCGGTCGTAGCCGCGCTCGGCGAACAGCGCGCCCGGCGGCGGCGAGCAGCAGCGCGCGGCTGCGGGCGGCGTCGCGGCGGCGCGGGGCGGTCACGCGGGACGGCGGCAGGCTCGGGCAGCGGCGCGGGCACCGACGCTCTCTGGCACCGTCCCGGCGCGCGGCGGCCGCGACCAGGGCGCAGCAGCGGCGGCGACGGCGAGCAGCCGGTAGACCAGGGCGCAGCCGACCAGGGCGCCGGTCGTGTAGCCGGCGTCGGTGGGCAGGCGGGCGCCGCGGGGGTGTGCGCCTCGAGGACGGTGACCGACAGGGCGCTGCCGGTCGAGAAGCCGATCGTGCGCAGCACCTGGTTGAAGCTCATCGCGCTGCCGGTCTCCGACGCCGGCACGGCGCGGACGAGAGCCCGGGCATCGCGGAGAACGTGCAGCCGACGCCGAGCCCGGCGACGCGCCATCACCAGCGAACACCTGCCACAGGGCGCCGCGCTGCAGGGCGAACAGCAGCATCGCGCCGAGGAAGACCAGCGCAGCCGACGGGCAGCACCGCGTCGGGCCGAAGCCGGCGGGCGACGAGCGGGGCGACGCCGGCTGGCGGCGACGCTGCGCGACCGAGAAGCGGCAGCAGGACCAGGCCGGCGACGACGACGGAGGCGCCGAAGCCGTAGCCCGCGCGGCGCGGGGTCTGCACGAAGCGGGTGACCATCGACATGAGCAGGTACATGCCGACGCCGGCGAACAGGGCGATGACGTCGGCGGTGAGCACCAGGCGCGAGCGCAGCAGCGACAGGTCGACCAGCGGGTGCGGCGGTGCGCCGCTCGTGCCGGACCCAGACCGCCAGCAGCGCGACCGAGACCGCCCACGTGCGCCGAGCAGCCGGGCCGAGGTCCAGCCCCAGCGGCTCGGCCTCCGAGAGCGCCGAGCACGAGGCCGGCGACCCCGAGCCCGAGCAGGGCGGCGCCGAGCGACGTCGAAGCGGGCGCCGCCGGGCGGCGAGGTGCGGGCAGCACCCGCACGGCGAGCACCAGGGTGAGCGCGGCGCAGGCGGCGCCGGACCAGAAGGCGGCGTGCACCGACAGAGTGCTCGGCGACCAGCCCGGTCAGCGGGTAGCCGAGCCCGACGCCGGCGACGGTGGTGACGCTGAGCACCCCGATGACGGCGGGGGCGCGCTCGGCCGGCAGCGCCTCGCGGGCCACCGCCATCGCCAGCGGCATGAGCCCGAGGCCGACGCCCTGCAGCGCGCGCCCGGCGACCAGCGCGCCGAAGCCCAGCGGCAGGGCGGCCAGCACGCTACCCGACGACGACCAGGGCGAGCGCGACGAGCACGACGGTGCGCCGGCGCGGGCCGTCGGCGAGCCGGCCCATCGTGGGCGTGGCGACGGCGCCGACCAGCAGGGTGATCGTCAGCGACCACTGCGCGGTGCCCAGCGACGACGTCGTGGACGGCCGCGAGCGTGGGCACCAGCGGGGCGCCGAGGCTGCTGACGAGCGCACGACGGTGCACAGCAGCACCAGGACCGGCACCAGCCCGCGGGGTGCGGCGGGACGGTCCACGGGGCTCCTCGTCAGTGGTCGGCAGGCGATGTCATCCGACGATGACACAGCCGGGCCGACCCGGCCACGAGGGCTGCCTCACACGAAGCCGGCGACCGCCCGGGGCGTGTAGGGCTCCTCGAGCCGGGCGACCTCGTCGTCGGTCAGCCGGACGTCGAGCGCGGCCACGGCGTCGTCGAGGTGCTGCGAGCCTCGTCGCCCCCACGATCGGCGCGGTGACGACGGGCTTGGCGAGCAGCCAGGCCAGGGCGACCTGGGCGCGCGCGGACGCCGCGCTCGCGCGGCGACCTCGGCCACCCGGCTCGACGATCGTCCGGTCGCCCTCGGCGTAGAGGCGCCCGCCGAAGGCGTCGGTCTGCGAGCGCTCCGTCGATGTCGTCCCAGTCGCGGGTCAGCCGCCCGCGGGCCAGCGGGCTCCACGGCAGCACGCCGATGCCCTCGTCGGCGCAGAGCGGCAGCATCTCCCGCTCCTCCTCGCGCTGCAGCAGGTTGTAGTGGTCCTGCATCGACACGAACCGGGTCAGCCCGCGCAGCTCGGCGACGTGCAGCGCCTTGCCGAACTGCCACGCCCACATCGACGACGCCCCGACGTAGCGCGCCTTGCCCGCCTGCACGACGTCGTGCAGCGCCTGCACGGTCTCCTCGACCGGCGTGTGCGGGTCCCAGCGGTGCACCTGGTAGAGGTCGACGTGGTCGGTCTGAGCCGGCGCAGCGACGCGTCGATCGGCGTCATGATCGCCTTGCGCGACAGCCCGGCGCCGTTGGGCCCGGGGTGCATGCGGCCGTGGACCTTGGTCGCGATGAACCACCTCGTCGCGGCTGCCCGCGTACTCCTTGAGGGCACGGCCGAGGATCTCCTCGCTGGTGCCGTCGCTGTAGACGTTCGCGGTGTCGAAGAAGGTGATGCCGAGCTCGAGCGCCCGCTTGATGAAGGGCCGCGACTGCTCCTCGTCGAGCGTCCACGGGTGGCCGCCGCGGTCGGGGGTGCCGAAGCTCATGCAGCCCAGGCAGATCCGGGACACCTCGAGGCCGGTGCGGCCCAGCCGGGTCAGCTCCACAGCGCACGCACCTGGGTCGACGACGTCGGCGGCCTGGGCCCGGCCGGCCTCGGCGCACGGACGGCGGGTGGCGGGGTCGAGCGAGTCGGTGCCGCGGGCCGCGACCCCGGCGGCGTCCGGCTCGAGCGCGAGCACGCCGTTCGCCCAGCAGCGGCCGGTCCTGCTCCCACCCGGGGCCGAGCGGCCCGCTCCCCGCGACGCCGCCCGGCGCGAGCACCAGCACCCGCTCGGCGCCGGCGGCGAGGTCGGCGTTGAGGATCGTGTGCACGCCGCCGTCGACGTAGCGGCGGCCGTCGAGGGTGACCGGCGGCCAGACGCCGGGCACCGCGCAGGAGGCGGCGACGGCGTCGACCAGCGGCAGCCCGCTGTCGCGGTCGAGGGCCCGCCGCTCCCCGGTGATCGCGTCGACGACGGTGACGACGAGCCGGCCGGCCAGTCGTGCACGGGCAGCCGGTCGGCCATCACCTGCGCCGGGCCGCCTCGGGCACCGTCTCGGTCTCCAGGGCCAGCGCCCCGATGCGCGCCCGCACCTGCTCGGGCGGGCAGTCGGCGAGCACCTCGGCGAAGCGCGCCCACAGGGCGGCGACGTCGACGGGGGCGGTCAGCTCGGCGGTCTGCCGGGCGGGGTCGACCTGCCGGGCGTACATCTCGTCCGGAGTCACCCCGGTGGCCAGCCACGCCCCGACGACGCTGCCGGCGCTCGTCCCGACCACGAGGTCGGCGTCGTCGAGGCGCACCCCCAGGTCGGCCAGACCCGCGAGCAGGCCCGCCGACCAGGCGATGCCCGCCACCCCACCGCCACCCAGGACCACCGCGCGCTCCGTCATGCCGGCAGCCTGGCACGGGTAGGGCCGCGCTGCATGGACACACGTCAGCTGGGACAGCTGCAGGTCTCCGCCCTCGGGCTGGGCTGCATGGGGATGAGCGAGTTCTACGGGACCGGGGACGAGCAGGAGTCGATCGCGACGATCGCGGCGTTCCTCGACGCCGGCGGGACGCTGCTCGACACCGCCGACATGTACGGCCCGTTCACCAACGAGCAGCTCGTCGGGCAGGGCCATCGCCTCCCGCCGCGACGACGTCGTGCTGGCCACCAAGTTCGGCAACGAGCGGCGCGAGGACGGCTCGTTCGTCGGCGTCAACGGCCGGCCCGAGTACGTGCGCTCGGCCTGCGACGCGTCCCTGCGCCGGCTCGGCGTCGACACGATCGACCTCTACTACCAGCACCGCGTCGACAAGGCCGTCCCCATCGAGGAGACCGTCGGGGCGATGGCCGAGCTGGTGGAGGCCGGCAAGGTCCGCCACCTCGGGCTGTCGGAGGCCTCCGCCGACACGGTCCGCCGGGCCCACGCGGTGCACCCGATCGCGGCGCTGCAGAGCGAGTGGTCGCTGTGGGAGCGCGAGCCCGAGGCCAAGGTGCTGCCCGTGCTGCGCGAGCTCGGCATCGGCTTCGTGCCCTACAGCCCGCTCGGCCGCGGGTTCCTCACCGGGCAGTTCCGCACGCCCGAGGACATCCCCGAGGGCGACTACCGCCGCTCCGCCCCGCGCTTCCAGGGCGAGAACTTCCCGCGCAACCTCGACCTGGTCGACCCGCGTGGAGGAGCTGGCCGGCAGCAAGGGCTGCACGCCCGCACAGCTCGCGCTCGCCTGGCTGCTGGCGCAGGGTGCGCGGGACAGCATCGACGTCGTCCCCATCCCCGGCACCAAGCGCGTGGCGCGGCTGCAGGAGAACCTCGGCGCCCTCGACGTCGCCCTGACGGACGACGACCTCGCCCGGCTCGACGAGCTGGCCCCGGTGGGCGCGGCCGCCGGCGACCGCTACGCGAGCATGGCCTCGATCGACAGCTGAGGGCCCGGCTCGGCGGCGGGGGTCACGCCCTCCCGCCGTCGAGCCGCACCTGCTGCAGGTCCAGCTCCTGCCGCAGCTCGCGGGCGACGTCGGGGTCCAGCGGCCAGTCGGCCCGCATCCGCTCCAGGGCGGCGCCCTGCGCGTCGGCGAGGTCCAGCCGCAGCGCCGTGAGGTCGACCGCGGGGGCGCGCGCGGCCAGCTCGTCGTCGTCCTCGTCGAGCCGCGCGAGCGCCTGCAGCCACACCTGGCGCAGCGGCAGGGCGCCCCCGGGAGGCAGGTCTCCCTGCTGCTCCAGCTCGTCGAGCCGGGCGAGCGCCACGCGGGCCAGCTCGCGCCGGGCCCGCTGCTCCTGCTCGGCCGTCCCGTCGTCGTCGGACAGCCCGGTGAGGCGCAGCAGCAGCGGCAGGGTGGTGCCCTGCAGCACGAGCGTCGCCAGCACCACGACCAGGGCGAGGTAGAGCAGCAGGCTGCGCACCGCGACGTCGCGGGGCACCGACAGCGCGGCGGCCAGGCTGATCGCCCCGCGCATGCCGGTCCAGCCGATGACCAGGCGCTCGCGGGCCGGGCTGCTGGCGCGGGTCGCGGCCGAGCAGGGTCGCGCAGCCGGTAGACCGGCGGCGGGACCACGAACTGCCACAGCAGCCGGGTCCCGACGACGGTCGCGACGACGGCGGCGCCCCACAGCACCAGGCGCGCGGCGCCGAGGTCCGGGGTGTCGGACAGCAGCACGTGCACCTGCAGGCCGAGCAGCACGAACAGCACCGCGTTGAGCACGAGGTCGAGCGCCGACCAGAAGGCCGTGCTCTGCAGCCGGGCCGAGGAGGAGAAGACGCCGCCGCGGCTGCCGAGCAGCAGCCCCGCGGTGACGACGGCGAGCACGCCGGAGCCCTCCACCTGCTCGGCGAGCACGTAGGAGAGGTAGGGGGTGAACAGCGACAGCAGCAGCTGCAGCCCGACGTCGTCCAGCCGGCTGCGCACCGCCAGCACCAGGAGCGCGACGACCGCGCCGATCCCGACGCCGCCGGCCACCGCGAGCCCGAGGCTCTCCAGGGTGGCCCCCGGTCCCGGCGCGCCGCTGCGGACGGCCTGCAGCGCGACGCCGAGCAGCACCAGCGCGGTCGCGTCGTTGACCAGGCTCTCGCCCTCGATGACGTCCACGACCGAGCGGGGCGCGCCGAGCCGCCCGAAGACCCCGGCGGCGGCGACCGGGTCGGTCGGCGCGACGACGGCGCCGAGCACCAGGCCCTCGGCCAGCCCGAACCCCGGGACCAGCGCGCTCACCACGAGCGCGACGGCGAAGGCGGTCGCCAGGACGAGGCCGAGCGACAGCAGCGCCAGCGGGGTGGCGATGCGGCGCAGGGTGCGCGGGTCGGTGAGGAACGAGCTCCGGTAGACCAGCGGCGGCAGGAACACCAGGAAGACGAGGTCGGGCGGCAGCTGCCCGTCGGGGGCTCCCGGCAGCAGCCCGGCGAGCGCCCCGACGACGACGAGCACCACCGGGTCGGGCAGGCCGGTGCGGCGGGCGAGGGTGACGCCCAGCAGCACGACGACGCCGAGGGCGAGGCCGAGCAGGGCGAGCGAGTCGGGCTCCACGGACGAGCCCTGCCCCGGCGCCCGGGTGCGCAGGCCTGCCGCGCTGCCGGCGTCAGTGGCTGTGGGTCGGGACGACCGGGCCCTCGCTGGCCTGCACGACCACCCAGCCCTGCCCGGAGAAGGCCAGCTGGAAGGCCTCGCCGCTGCCGCGGCCGATGAGGGCCGCGGCGGTCGCCGTCCGGCGGACGCTGGTGCGCAGGCTGCTGCTCCAGGCGATGGCCGACTGCAGGTCGGCGAAGGTCGGGGCCTCGGCGGCGTCGAGCACGACGGGCGTGCCGACGGCCGACAGGACGACGGCGCCCGTGCCGGTGACCACCGTGTTGAACAGCCCGCCGCTGAGCACGCCCGCGCCCTCGACCCGGGTGATGTCCCACGTGAGCGTGCTGTCGAAGGCGAGCAGGTTGTCGGCGTTGACGGTGAGGCTGTCGCCCTCGAGGTGGACGACGAACAGCTCGCGCGCGCCCGCGGGCCAGGAACAGCTGGCCGCGGCCGCTGCACCGCATGAGCGGCAGGCCCTCCCCGGTCAGGGCGCGCTTGAGGAACCGCCCGACGCCGCCGGCGCCCTCGTAGGCGAAGTCGATGCTCCCCTGGTAGGCGACCATCGCGCCCTGGCGGGCGAGCAGCTCGCCGTCGAGGGCGATGCGCACCAGCTGCGGGTTCTGCAGGACGACGCGGTCGTCGCTGACCGTCTCGAGGTTCCGCCCGAACAGCTCGCTGTGCACGGACGCATGGTGGCACCTCCCTAGACTCGCGGCGTGATCGACCTGAAGCTGCTGCGCGAGGACCCGGACCGCGTGCGCGCCTCGCAGCAGGCCCGCGGCGACGACCCCGCCCTGGTCGACGCGCTGCTCGCCGCCGACGAGGAGCGGCGCGCCGTCGTGTCGCGGGCCGACAGCCTGCGGGCCGAGCAGAAGGCCGTGTCGGCGTCGGTGCGGCAGGCGTCCGCCGAGGAGCGGCCGGCCGTGCTGGAGCAGGCGCGCGGCCCTGGCCGCGCAGGTCAAGGAGCTGGAGGCCCGGCAGGCGACGGTCGAGGCCGCGCTGGAGCAGGCGCACCTGGCCGTGCCGAACGTCGTCGCGGGGCGCCCCCCGGCGGGGAGCAGGACTTCGTCGTGCTCGAGCAGGTCGGCGAGGTGCCCACCTACGACTTCCCCGTGCGCGACCACCTCGACGTCGGGACGCTGCTCAGGGCCATCGACACCGAGCGCGGCGCCAAGGTCAGCGGCTCGCGCTTCGCCTTCCTCACCGGCGTCGGCGCGCTGCTGGAGCTGGCCCTGGTCAACGCCGCGATGGCGCAGGCGACCGACGCCGGGCTCGTCCCCGTCATCGCCCCCGCCCTGGTGCGCCCCGAGGCCATGGAGGGCACCGGCTTCCTCGGCGCCCACGCCGCCGAGGTCTACAAGCTCGACGCCGACGAGCTGTACCTGGTGGGCACGAGCGAGGTGCCGCTGGCCGCCTACCACTCGGGCGAGGCGCTGGAGGAGCTGCCGCTGCGCTACGCCGGCTTCTCCTCCTGCTTCCGCCGCGAGGCCGGCAGCCACGGCAAGGACACCCGCGGCATCATCCGCGTGCACCAGTTCGACAAGGTCGAGATGTTCAGCTACGTCGCCCTGGAGGACGCCGAGGCCGAGCACGCCCGGCTGCTGGAGGCCGAGAAGCAGTTCCTGTCCGCTCTCGAGCTGCCGTTCCGGGTGATCGACGTCGCGGCCGGCGACCTCGGCAGCAGCGCCGTGCGCAAGTACGACTGCGAGGCGTGGCTGCCGTCGCAGGAGCGCTGGCTGGAGCTCACGTCCACGAGCAACTGCACCGACTTCCAGGCCCGCCGCCTCGGCATCCGGCGCAAGGGCGGCGGGACGGTCGCGACCCTCAACGGCACGCTCTGCGCCGTGGGCCGCACCATCGCGGTGCTGCTCGAGGTGCACCAGCGGGCCGACGGCTCGGTGCACGTGCCGCAGGCGCTGCGGCCCTACCTCGGCGGGCGCGCGGAGCTCACCCCGGTCTGACCGGCGCGAGCTGCCCGTGGGCTCAGCGGTCCGCCGCCTCCGCCCGCAGCGCGTCGAGGAGCAGCTGCAGGCCCGCGTCGAAGTCGGCGTCGCCGGAGCGGGCGTTGCGCGCAGCAGCGGCGCCGACACGGGGGCGCTCGGCGCGGACCTGCGCGTCGTCGACGGGCGCGTGCAGGTCGGGCTCGGTGAGCAGGAAGCCGTTCGTCCAGGCGGCGAGCCCGCGGACCCAGCGGGCCGCGCCGTCCGGGCCGACGTGGTCCTCCAGCAGCGCCAGCACCTCGTCGACGCCGGCCCACGGCTCGGCGCTGCGCAGGGTGCGGTCGAGCAGGACGGTCAGCGCCCACGGCTGCTCGCGGACCACCCGCCGGTGCTCGCGGAAGACGTGGCCGACCTGCTCCCACCACGCGCCGGCGGCGGGCGGGCGCACGTCGCGGAAGACGCGGGCGAGCGCAGCACCGAGCAGGTCGTCCTTGTTCCGCACGTGCTTGTAGAGCGCCATCGTGTCGACGTCCAGCTGCGCGGCGAGGCGCCGCAGGCTGAAGGCGCCGGCGCCCTCGGCGGCCAGCAGGCCGATCGCGGCCTCGACCACGGAGGTCCGGGTCAGGCCGGCGTGGTAGCTGCTCCGGGCTGCCGTGCGCCCGGCCGGACCTGCCTCGGGGGGCACGCACCTCCCGCACGCCGACCGGTGCCCCGGGCGGACGCGCGCGGCCCGCAGAGGCTACGACGGCGCCGGAGCACGCGCGGAGCCGAGAAGTCTGCGACGTAGACTCTGCATCGTCAAGCCGGACCGGGAAGTCTGTGGAGGGCCTCCACTGCACCGGTCCCAGGGGCGAGGGGGAGCACATTGCTGCGGGAGCCGGGCGCGCGGACCCTCCCTGACGTGACCACCTCGACAGCCTCCCGACCCCGGCGCCGGCGGCGCTCCCCGGCGCTCGTGCTGGCGTCCGGAGCGGTCGTGCTGGCGCTGGCGGCGTGCGGCAGCACGGTCCCCGCCGCGCAGCAGCGCGCGCTGGCCGGTCCGGCCGCCGTCGACGCGCCGCAGGGCCTCGCGCCCGTCGCCGAGGCACCCGCGGGGCAGGCCCCGGTCGCCGCGCCCGCACCGGTCGCGCAGGGCGACGTCGGGGGAGCAGCGCCTACGGGCGTCGACGGGGCCGCCCCCGCGGGCGCTCCGGCTCCCCGAGCCGCCGCCGGCGCACCGGCGGGGGTCGCCGCTCCCGCCGGGCGCCCCTCCGCGCCCGCTGCCGCCCCCGCGGCGGCCGGGCCCAGGGCCGCCGTTCCCGCGAAGGGGCCCGGGTGGGACGAGCGCAACGTCTACCTCGGCGTCATCACGCAGAAGGACGCCAAGGAGGTCTTCGCGCGCTTCGGCGGCGGCGTCGACCCCGGCGACACGGAGGCGCAGGCCCGGGCCGTCGCCGCGGACCTCAATGCGCGCGGCGGGATCCTCGGCCGCAAGGTCGTCCTGCGCTTCCGCGACCAGCCGACGCTCGCCACCGCGACCGACCCCAACGGCACCGGAGCGGCGGCGTGCACCTACTTCGCCGAGGACGCGCGGGTCCTCGCCGTCCTCAACATCGTCACGGTCATGGACTACCCGCCGTTCCGGGCCTGCCTGGCCAAGAACGGGATCCCGCTGTTCAGCGCCGGGGTCAAGACCGTCGACGACGCCGCGGGCAAGGCGCTGGCGCCGCACTTCTACCAGTCGGTCGGCGTCTCCTGGGACGCCCTCGCGCCCGTGCTCGTGCAGCGCCTGCAGGCCCAGGGCTGGTTCGGCGGCTGGAACGTCCGCACCGGGACGTCCGTGCCCGGCACCGCCAAGGTCGGCATCCTCGTCGACGGCACCGACGTGGGGACGCGCATCGGCAAGCGCCTGCAGCAGGTGCTCGCCGCGGCCGGCAGCAGGGGCGCGCTCGTCTACCAGTACGGCAGCGCCGGCGACGGGCAGCAGGCGTCGGTGAACTACTTCGCCGGCAACGGCGTCACCCACGTCATCGTCACCGACGTCGAGCTGACGGCCTTCCAGACCTCGGCGAACGGGCAGGGCTACCGGCCCCGCTACGGCATCACCACCTACAACGCGCCGGCCAACAACCTCGAGTCGCCGCTGACGCCGGCGGGGCAGAACAACGGCGCCCTCGGCGTCGGGTGGATGCCGGCGTTCGACGTGTCGGCGGCCAAGGACCCGGGGCAGACCGCGCCGCGCAAGGCCTGCCTGGCGACGATGGCCAAGGCGGGGCAGACCTTCGAGGGCAAGCGCCTCGCCGAGGCGTACGCGTCGGCCCTGTGCGACTTCGGCGCCCTGGTGGCGCAGGGCGCCGAGCGGGGCGGCGGCCTCACCCCCGCCGCGCTCTACGCCGGCATCACCGGGGCCGGGCCGGCCTTCCCCACCGCCGTCGGCTTCAGCAGCGGCCTGACCCCGCGCCGCCTGTTCGTCCCCGGCACCGTGCGCGACCTCGGCTGGGACACCGCCTGCCGCTGCGTCACCTACCGCGCCGGCACCGCGCGGCTCTGACCTCGGCGCGCCTGTGCGTCCGCAGCCCGCGGGCGGGAAGGAGGTCGCCGTGGACCGCCCCCGCCTCGTCGCCACCGACCTCGACGGCACGCTGCTGCGCAGCGACCTGTCCGTCGGCCCCCGCACCCTCGCCGTGCTCGCCCGCGTGGAGGAGGCCGGCGTCCCCTTCGTCATGGTCACCGGACGGCCCCCGCGCTGGATGGCGCCGGTGGTCGAGGCGACCGGGCACCGGGGGCTCGCGGTCTGCGCCAACGGCGCGCTGGTCTACGACCTGCACACCGAGCGCGTGGTCGCCTCGCACCTGCTCACCCGGGACGCCGCGGCCGAGGTGGTCGCCGCGCTGCGCCGCGACGTCCCCGGCGTCGCGTTCGCCACCGAGGACGCCGACGCCGTCTTCGGGCACGAGGCCGACTACGTCGTCCGCTGGGAGACCGACGGGACGAGGATCGCCCCCGTCGAGGAGCTGTGCGCGAACGGCGTCGCCAAGCTGCTGGTGCGGCACGAGGGGATGACCGGCGACGAGCTGCTGACCGCCGCCCGCGCCGCGCTGGGGCCGCTCGCGGAGACGACGCACAGCAGCGGCGACGGCCTGCTCGAGGTCAGCGCGGCGGGCATCAGCAAGGCCAGCGGGCTGGCCGCCTTCGCCGCCGACCACGGGGTCGACGCCGGCGACGTCGTGGCGTTCGGGGACATGCCCAACGACCTGCCGATGCTCGGCTGGGCGGGGCACGCCGTGGCCATGGGCAACGCGCACGCCTCGGTGCTCGAGATCGCGGACGAGGTCACGGCCCGCAACGACGACGAGGGTGTCGCCCAGGTGCTGGAGCGCTGGTTCTGAGCCCGCGCTAGAGGTACTGGCCGGTCCCGCCGCCCGGCGCCGGCGGCATGCCCGGCATCCCCTGCGGCAGCGCGCGGCCACCGCCGCGGGCCTGCTGCTCGGCCTGCATCTTGGCGGCCATCTGCTGGGCGAACAGCGCGGTCTGGATGCCGTGGAACAGGCCCTCGAGCCAGCCGACGAGCTGGGCCTGGGCGATCCGCAGCTCGGCGTCGGACGGGACCTCGTCGGCGCCGAACGGCAGGGTCAGCCGCTCCAGCTCCTCGCGCAGCTCGGGCGCCAGCCCCTCGGACAGCTCGCGCACCGAGCTGGAGTGGATCTCGGCCATCCGGGTGCGGGCGGCGTCGTCGAGGGGCGCCGCGCGGACCTCCTCCAGCAGCTGCTTGACCATCGAGCCGATGCGCATGACCTTGGCCGGCTGCTCGACCAGCTCGGCCGGGCTGCGCTCCTCGCTGCCGTCCGCCTCGGGCACGTCGACGGTGCCCACGGGCTGGCCGTCCTGGCCGAGGATCGTCACCTGGTGGGCCTGCCGCTCGTCCTGCTCGCTCATGCGCCGATCCTGCCCCGCCCCCGCCTGCCGTACCGTCCGGGCCGTGTCCGGAGCAGCGAGGTTCGACGTCGAGGAGGCCCGCGCCCAGTTCCCGGCGCTCGCCGAGGGGCTGGCCCACTTCGACGGCCCCGGCGGCACGCAGGTGCCCGAGGCGGTGAGCGAGGCGATGCGCACGGCGCTGCGCAGCGCGGTCTCCAACCGGCACGGCCCGTTCGCCAGCAGCGAGCGCGCCGACGCCTACGTCGACGCCGCCCGCGAGGCGGTCGCGGACCTGCTGGGCGCCGACCCCCGCGGGGTGTTCTTCGGCCAGTCGACGACGGCGAACAACTACGTGCTGGCCAGCGCCCTGGTGAAGGAGTGGGGGCCGGGCGACGAGGTCGTCGTCAGCCGGCTCGACCACGACAGCAACATCCGGCCGTGGGTGCAGGCGGCGGAGCGGGCGGGGGCGACGGTCCGCTGGGCGGAGGTCGACCCGGCCACCGCCGAGCTGCCGGTGGAGCAGTACGGGGAGCTGCTGAACGAGCGGACCCGGCTGGTCGCGCTGACCGCGGCGAGCAACGCCACGGGCACCCGCCCCGACGTCCGCGCGGTCACCCAGCAGGCGCACGCCGTCGGGGCGCTGGTGCACGTCGACGGCGTCCACGCGACGCCGCACGCCGCCGTCGACGTCCGGCTCTCGGGCGCGGACTTCTGGGCGACGTCGGCCTACAAGTGGTACGGCCCGCACCTGGGCGCGACGGCGGCGGACCCGGCGCTGCTGGAGCGGCTGCACCCCGACAAGCTGCTGCCCAGCACCGAGGACGTCCCCGACCGCTTCGAGCTCGGCACCCCGGCGTTCGCGCAGTTCGCCGGGGCGGCCGCGGCGGTCGACTGGCTCGCCACGTGGGGCGAGGGCCCCGACCGGCGCAGCCGGGTCACCAGCGGCATGGCCGAGATCGCCCGGCACGAGCACGCGATGTACCACCGGCTGCTCGACGGCCTGCAGGCCCGCGACGACGTCACCCTCGTCGGCAGCCCCGCCAGCCGCACGCCCACGATCGCGTTCACCGTCGCGGGCCGCACGCCCCAGCAGGTCGCCGCCGACCTCGGCGCGCGCGGCGTCTGCGTGTGGGCCGGGCACTACTACGCGCTCGAGCTGATGCAGGCGCTCGGCCTGCCCGACGGCGCCGTGCGCGCCGGCATCGCCTGCTACACGACGCCCGACGACGTCGACCGACTCCTGGAGGCCCTGTGACCGTCACCCCGCAGCTCGCCCGCGACACCTGGCGCGCGCTCGAGCCGCTGCACGCGATGGTCTACTTCGCGCCCGAGCCGCAGGAGGAGTACGCCGCGCTCGGCTACGACGTGAAGGCCAACCGGGCGGCCGGCTACTTCCCCGGGCGCGCCGCCGCGATGGGCGCCGTCACGTGGCAGGTCGTGCAGGCGACGTTCTTCAACTTCAGCCCGGTGGCCGTGCAGTTCGGCATGGCCGGCGCCTGGGACACCGCCGCCCCGGCCGACGTGCAGGCCGCGCGCTGGCGCGGGGCGGAGCGCGCGCTGCGCCGGATGCTGGGCGACGCCGCCGACGGCCCCGAGGTGCAGGAGGCCGCGCAGCTGGCCCGCGAGGCCGCGGCCGGGTGCGAGCCCTACGGCCGTCCGCTGTACGCCGCGAACGCCGGGCTGGACTGGCCGGAGAGCCCGCTGCTGCAGCTGTTCCACGCCCAGACGCTGCTGCGCGAGTTCCGCGGCGACGGCCACATCGCCGCGCTCGTCGCCGCCCGGGTCAGCGGCCTGGAGGCCGCCGTCCTGCACGTCGCCATGAACGACAGCTGGTCGCGCCAGGGCCTGCAGGCCACCCGCGCCTACAGCGACGAGGAGTGGGACGGCGCGATCGCCGTGCTGACCGAGCGCGGGCTGCTCAACGCCGACGGCACCTTCACCGGCGACGGCGCCGTGCACCGCCAGCAGGTCGAGGACACGACCGACGAGCTGTCGGTCTGCGCCTACGCCCGGCTCGGCGAGGACGGCTGCGCCCGGCTCCGCGAGGTCGGCGCGCCGCTCGCGCAGCGCGTCCTCGACGCCGGGGGCCTCGGCATCCGGTAGCCGCTACGCGCCGACCTGCAGCAGGACCTTGCCGACGTGCTGGAGTCCTGCAGCACCTGGTGGGCGACCGCGACGTCGTCGAGCGGCAGCACCCGGTCGACGACGGGGACGACGTCGCCCGCCTCGACCGCCGGCCACACGTGCGCGAGCGTGCCGGCGACGATGCGCGCCTTGTCCGCCGTCGGGCGGGCGCGCAGCGACGTCGCGTGCACCGACGCGCGCTTGCCGAGCAGCGTCGCGAGGTCGAGCTCGCCCTTGATGCCGCCCTGCAGGCCGATGACGACCAGCCGGCCGCCGGGCGCGAGGACGCGCACGTTGCGGGCCAGGTAGGCGGCGCCCATGTTGTCCAGCACGACGTCGCAGGGCTCGACCACCTCGGCGAAGTCCTGCTCGCGGTAGAGCACGGCGACGTCGGCGCCGAGGGCGCGGGCCCGCTCGGCCTTCTCCGGCGAGCCGACGGTCACCGACACCCGGGCGCCGTGGCGGGCGGCCAGCTGCACGGCCATCGTGCCGATGCCGCTGGTCCCGCCGTGCACCAGCAGGTGCTCGCCCGGCTGCAGGGCGCCGAGGTCGAAGACGTTGCTCCACACCGTGCAGGCGACCTCGGGCAGCCCGGCGGCGTGCAGCAGGGACACCCCGGCGGGCACCGGCAGCAGCTGCCCGACCGGGACGGCGACCTTCTCGGCGTAGCCGCCGCCGGCCAGCAGGGCGCAGACCTCGTCGCCGACCGCCCAGCCCTGCACGCCGTCGCCGAGGGCGCTGATCCGTCCGGAGCACTCCAGCCCCGGGTAGGGGGACGCGCCGGGCGGGGGGTCGTAGAAGCCCTGCCGCTGCAGCAGGTCGGCCCGGTTGACGGCGGTCGCGACGACGTCGACCAGCACCTCGCCGGGGCCGGCGACCGGGTCGTCGACGTCGGCCAGGACCAGGGCCTCGGGGCCGCCGGGGGACGGCAGCGTGACGGCGCGCACTAGGCCGGGTCCACCGAGCGCAGGGTGCTGGTCGTGTCGGTGGCGAACGGGACGCCGCTGATGGTGCCCTTGCCCTTGCCGCGCTCCTTGACGGCGAGCCGCTGCTCGGGTGCGTAGTTGCTGGTGGTGGTGCCGTCGAAGACGACGTCGCCGCGCAGGGTCAGCACGGTCTCGACCACCCGGGTGTCGATCTTCTCGCCGCCGATGGTCACGGCCTCGCTGCGCACCACCCGGTTCTTCGCGGTGGCCGTCGTCTTGCCGTCGGTGCTCTTCACCGTGAACGACCAGGTGCGGCCGGCGTCGGCGGGGGTGGGGAGCAGCAGGACGGGCGCGGCGGGGGCGAACTCCTTGCTGAACGCGGGGGTGGTCAGCAGCAGGCGGGCCAGGTAGCGGCCGTCGGCGCGCAGGACGCTGTCGGTCTCGGTGCGGCCCTGCTCGCCCTCGAGGACGGCGCTCTGCCGGTCGCCCTCGGGCGGGTCGACGGTCAGCGTGGCGCTGCCGCTGCGCTGCTGCGGGGCGCCGGCGCCGAGGGTGACCGTGCCGGAGGTGTCGTAGGTGTAGCTGCCGGGGGCGGTCGCGCGGGAGGCGGCGGCGGGCTGCGCGGCGGCGGGGGCCGGCGGCTGCCCGGGAGGAGCTGTGGACCGCGCGGCCGCCGGGGGCGCCGCGGCCCGGCTCGCACCGGCAGCCGGTGCTGCCGCGCCCGGACGACGCGGCGGACCCGCCGGGGACGGCCGCGGCGGGGGCCGGGGCACCGGACGCCGTCGTCGGGGAGGGCGCGTCCGAGGTCGCCCCCGACGGCACGGACGGGCTCGGGACGGACAGGGCGACGGTCGGGCCGTCGCCGTCGCCGGAGGAGCTGCCGGAGCTGCAGCCGGTCAGCAGCGAGGCGCTCAGGGCGAGCGGGACCAGGGCGAGGAGGGCGGGGCGCACCCGCACAGTCTGCGCAGCCCGTTCGCCTAGGGTCCACCCGTGGTCGACGCCTTCTTCGAGCCGCTGACGGCGGACGGCACCCGCTGGCGCGGGACCGAGCACACGGCCGGCCCCTGGGACCCGGGCGCGCAGCACGGCGGGCCGCCGAGCGCCCTGCTGGCCCGGGCGGTCGAGGCCTGCTCCCCGCGGGAGGACCTGCGGGTCGCGCGGATGACCGTGGAGATCCTCGGCGCCGTGCCGGTCGGCGAGCTGGAGCTCCGGTCGCGGGTGCTGCGGCCGGGCCGGAGCGTCGAGCTGGTCGAGGCCGCCCTGGCCGCGGGGGGCCGCGACGTCGCGCGCGCGTCGGCCTGGCGGGTGCGCCGCACCGAGGGCGTGTCCGTGGAGCCGCGCCAGCGGACGGCGCCGCCGCTGCCCGACGAGGGCGCCCGCCAGGGCTGGGGCGACGGGTGGGGCGGCGGCTACCTGCAGGCCGTGGAGTGGCGCTTCGTGTCCGGCCGCTTCGACCGGCCGGGTCCGGCCGCCGCGTGGACGCGGCTGCGGGTCGGCGTCGTGCCGGACGAGGAGCCGAGCCCGCTGCAGCGGGTGCTCGCGGTGGCCGACAGCGGCAACGGCATCTCCAGCGAGCTCGACCTCGCGTCCTGGTACTTCATCAACCCCGAGCTCACCGTGCACAGCCACCGCGAGGCCGTCGGGGAGTGGGTGTGCCTGGACGCGCAGACCACGGTCAGCGACGGCGGCTCGGGGCTGGCGACCTCCGTGCTGTCGGACGCCTCCGGGCCGGTGGCGGTCGGCGCGCAGACCCTGCTGGTGGCGCCCCGCTGAGGCCCACGCCGGCCGGCCCGACCTCCGCACGGCGACGCGCCCGGACGGCCGGCGGCAACGCGACGAGCCGGCGCTACGGCGTCCGCGGACGGAGCGTGACGTCGTAGCGCTCGAGCACGACGTCGGCCGTCACGAGGACGTCGGCGTCCGAGCGGCGCCGGTAGGTGCAGGTCAGACCGCTGGGTCGTCCGAGGGGGACCAGCCGGACCGGCGGTCCGGAGGCACACCGCGGATCGAGCCAGGTCCCGTAGGACGGGCTGCTCCCCACGCTGCGCAGCAGCGCCTCGCGGACGAGCACGCCCGTGTCCGTCTCGAACCGCACGCCCGCCGCGGCGGTGCCGCCGTCGGTCACGGTCACCGTGTACGGGACGGCCAGGCCGGCGTAGGTGACGGTGCACCCGACCGTGCCGTCCCGGTCGAGCGGCCCGTCGCACGCTGTCGTCGTGGGCCGTGCCACACGTGCGGTCCGCACGACGTCTGCTTCCAGCTGGGAGGCGAGCCGTTGCCGCAGGCCGGCACCGGGACCGGGCGGGAGCGGTGCCGGCTGCACCGCCGGGGACGCCGCTGCCACAGGCTCGCCGGGTCCGGCCGGGGGCGGGGCCGACTCGCCGCAGCCGACGACCGCGAGCGGAGGGCGAGGGCGAGGGCGCAGCCGGAGAGGCCGCGGCCCGGCCACCCCGGTCCGCGCCGCGGGTGCCTAGCCGTGGTACTCCCAGTGCCACGGCTCGGGCTTGCTGCCGCCCGGCTCGGCCCACCCCGGGTGCGACCAGCCGAACCGGCCGGCGTTCGCCGTGAGCCAGCGGTAGGTGTCGGAGCCGAAGCGCTCCGCGCCGCAGCCGAGGTCGAGCGCGATGCCGCGGCCGTGGTTGCTCGTCCCCGGCACGGCCGCGAGGTCGGGCTTGCGCCGGTACACCGACACCTGCGCGCCGTAGCTGCGGTAGGAGTCGGTGATGCACAGGGCCGCTCGGCGCTCATGCGCAGGAAGGCGGCGGCGGCGTCGGCGCGCAGCCGGTGGCCGCCCCCGACGGGGCACAGCGCGCTGCCGGGCAGGAAGCCGTTGGGGGCGCCGCTGGTGCTGCCCGCGCAGGTCGCGAGCCCGCCGGAGCGGTCGTCGCGGGCGGCCCGCAGCGACGCCGCCCGCCGCGCGGCCTCGGCCCGGTCGAGCCGGGCGGCGGCCCGCTGCAGCCGGGCCTCGGTGCGCGACGCCAGGGCCTGCAGGGCGGCGACCCGCTGCGCCACCGACCGCTCCCGCCGCTGCGCCTCCTGCTCGAGCTGCTGCGCGCCGCCCAGCAGGGTGCGCGCGCGGACGCTGTCGGCGGTGGCGGTGCGCAGCAGGTCCTGCTCGTCGCCGCGGAGGTGGTCGAGGTCGGCGCGGGCGACCAGGGCGTCGCGCAGGGCGTCGGGCCCGCTGCCGAACGCCAGCACGACGTCGTCGGGGGCGGGCCGGCGGTAGGCCGCGGCGACGACGACGTCCAGGCGGCGACGGCTGCCCGCGACGGCCTGCTCGGCGGCGCCCGCCGCCCGGCGCGCCGCCCCTGCCCGCCGCTGCACGGCGGCCAGCCGGCGCTGCTCGGCCTCCAGCGCCCGGGTGCCCCGCACCAGCTCGGCGGTGGCGGCCCTCGCCTCGGCCCGCAGGTCGCGCACCTGCTGCTGCGCCGCCCCGACGCCGTCGGCGGGCACCGGTCCGGCGAGCACCGGCCCGCTGAGCACGGCCAGCGCCAGGCTCAGCAGCAGGACGGGGGCGCGGCGCACGGCCCCGATCCTGTCCCGCTAGGCGGCCGCGACCGGGGAGGCGAGGGCGCGTCGCGTGGTGAGCGTGCCCACCAGGGCGAGCACCCCGGTGATCGCCGGCAGGGCCAGGGCGGCCCGCACGCCGACGTGCTCGACGGCGAACCCGCTGACGACGTTGCCCAGCGCGGCGCCGCCGAAGATGGCGCTGCTGCTCCACGCGAACGCCTCGGTGGTGGTGCCCAGCGGCGCCGACCGGCCGAGCAGGACGCTGTTGCAGGCGCTGTACGGGGCGATGGTGGAGCCGTAGAGGACCAGCAGCAGGCCCATCCACACCGGGCCCGGCGCCAGCACCGGCAGCGCCGGACCCGACGGCCAGCGCCGCCACGAGCACCGGCAGCTGCCGCTCGGCGGGGACCTGCGAGTGCACGGCGCCGTAGGCGAGCCCGCCGACCATCGAGCCGGCGCTCCAGACCGCCAGCAGCACGGCGCCGGTCGAGGGGCGGCCGCCACCGGCGTCCGCGAAGGCCACGACCGCGACGTCGAGCGCCCCGAAGCCGGCGCCGACCAGGGCGATGGTCAGCAGCAGCGAGCGCACCGCCGCGGAGCTCAGCGGGCCCGCGCCTCCGCGCCGCTCGCGCGGGTGGGGGACGACGGCGCGGACGGCCGGGGTGAGCGCCAGGCCGGTCCCGCCCGTGAGCACCAGCAGCCCGGCCGCCAGCACCGCCGACGCCGGGCCGAAGGAGGCCGACAGCACGGCGACCAGCAGCGGCCCGCCGACGAAGCACAGCTCGACGACGACCGACTCCAGCGAGTACGCCGTCGCCAGGTCGATCCGCGGGTCGCGGGCGGCGAGCGAGCCCCAGAGCGCGCGCATCACGCCGCCGACGGGCGGCACGGTCGCCCCGGCGGGGACGGCGGCCACCACGAGCGCGGGCGTCCCGGCGTCGGCGCGGGCGAGCAGGACCAGCCCGACCAGCACCACCGGGTGCACCCCGGCGCACAGCAGCAGGACCCCCCGCGGGCCGCGCCGGTCGGCGGTGCGGGCGCGCGCGGGGGCGAAGCCGGCGAAGGACACCGCGTAGGCGGCCGCCACGACCCCGGCGTCGGCGTAGGAGCCGCTGCTGGCGCGGACCAGCAGCAGCAGCGCCAGCCCCGTGGTGCTCAGGGCGAAGCGTCCGAGCAGGCTCGCGCCGAGGGCCGGGGCGGCGCCCGTGCCCACGAGGAGGGCCCGGTAGCGGGCGAGCAGGCTCACCCGGGCAGGCTAGGACGCATGACGACCGCGTTCGTGCTCGGCGGCGGCGGCGTGCTCGGCGCCGTCGAGGTCGGGATGCTGCGCGCGCTGGTCGAGGCCGGGGTGGTCCCCGACGTCGTCGTCGGCACGTCCGTCGGGGCGGTCAACGGCGCCGCGTTCGCCGCCGACCCGACGCCCGAGGGCGTGCAGCGGCTCGGCCGGATGTGGGGCGAGCTGTCGGGCGCCTCGGTGTTCGGCGGCTCGCTGCTGGCCCGCGCCCGCACCGTCGTGCGCACCGGGACGGCGCTGCACTCGGCGGAGCCGCTGACCACGCTGCTCGAGCGCCCACCTGCCCCGCCGGTTCGAGGACCTGGCCGTGCCGTTCCAGTGCGTCGCGGCCAGCGTCGAGCGGGCGGCCGAGCACTGGTTCACCACGGGCCCGCTGGTGCCGGCCGTGGTCGCGTCGTGCGCCGTCCCGGGGCTGCTGCCGCCCGCCGAGGTCGACGGCGAGCACTACCTCGACGGCGGGCTCGTGCACTCGATCCCCGTGGGGCGGGCCGTCGAGCTCGGCGCCGACACCGTGCACGTGCTGCAGGTCGGGCGGATCGAGCGGCCGCTGACCGCGCCGACGCGCCCGTGGCAGGTCGCCACCGTCGCCTTCGAGGTCGCCCGGCGGCACCGCTTCGCCGCCGACATGGCCGCGCTGCCCGAGCACGTGACGGTCCACGTGCTGCCCACCGGCGACGCCCCGACGTCGGTGCGCGAGGACCTGCGCTACCGCGACACGGCCCGCGTCGCCGCCCGCGTGCAGGCCGCCTACGAGGCCAGCGCCGAGCACCTGCGGGCGTCGGCGTGAGGCTGCCCCCGGTCTGGGTCCGCCGGCCGCTGCAGGTGGTCGGGCTGCTGGCGGTCGGCACCGTCGTCGTCGGGACGCTGCCGGTCACCCTCCCGCTGGCCGCGCTGCTCGCGGTGCTGCCGGGCGTCCGCAGCCGGGCGCTGCGCGTCGTCGGGCTGGCCGTCGTCGGGGTGGCCGTCGAGCTGCTGGGCGTCCTCGGGGCGCTGGGCTTCTGGCTGGCCGGCCGGGCACGCGACGAGGCCCTGCACTACCTGACCCTGCGGGTCCTGCTCGACGAGGTGGTGAGGCTGAGCGGGCCGCTGCTCGGGCTGCGGCTGGTCACCGACGAGCTCGGCTGGTCGCCCCTGGACGACGGCGTCCCCGGGTCCGAGCAGGCGATGGTCGTGCTCGGGCGGCACGCCGGTCCCGGCGACTCCCTGCTGCTCGTGCGCACCCTGCTCGACCGCGACCACCTGCGCCGCCCGCGCATCGTGCTCAAGGACCTGCTGCGCCTCGACCCGCTCGTCGACCTCTACCTGGGCCGGCTGCCCAGCGCCTTCCTGCCGCCGGGCTCCGACACCGAGCAGGTGGTCGCCGACGTCGCCCGGGGCCTCGGCACCGAGGACGCGGTGCTGCTGTTCCCCGAGGGCGGCAACTTCACGGCCGGACGGCGGGCGGGGGCGATCGCGTCGCTGCGCCGCAAGGGGCTGACCGCGGCCGCGGACCGGGCCGAGCAGCTGCAGCACGTCCTGCCGCCCCGGCCCGGCGGGGTCGCGGCCGCGCTGGCCGCCGCCCCCCACGCCGACGTCGTGCTGGTCGTCCACGCCGGGCTCGACCACCTCACCGGGGCGGCGTCCGTGTGGCGCGCGCTGCCGCTGCGCCACCCCGTGCGGCTCAAGTGGGAGTTCGTCCCCGCGCAGGACGTCCCGCGCGACCCGGACGCCCAGGTCGACTGGCTGTTCGACCGCTGGAGCGACATGGACCGCTGGATCGGGCAGCACCGGCAGCAGGACGCGCGCCGGTAGCCTCGGGGAGCGTGAGCACCCGCCGCGCCCTGCTTCTGGAGAACATCCACCCCGACGCGCGCGTCGTGCTGGAGAGCGCCGGCTACGAGGTCGAGGTGCTGACCGCGGCCCTCGGCGAGGACGAGCTGGTGGCGCGCCTCGGCGACGTCGAGCTGCTCGGCCTGCGCAGCACCACGCACCTCACCGAGAAGGCCCTCGCCGCCGCGCCGCACCTGCGCGCGGTGGGCGCCTTCTGCATCGGCACCAACCAGATCGACCTGCCCGCCGCCACGCGTGCCGGCGTCGCGGTGTTCAACGCGCCGTTCTCCAACACCCGCAGCGTCGTCGAGCTGGCGATCGGCGAGATCGTCGCGCTGACCCGCCGGCTGACCGACAAGAACACGGCCATGCACGCGGGCGTGTGGGACAAGTCCGCGACCGGCAGCCACGAGGTCCGGGGGCGCCGCCTGGGCATCGTCGGCTACGGCAACATCGGCACGCAGCTGTCGGTGCTCGCCGAGGCCATGGGCATGAGCGTCTTCTTCTACGACACCGCCGACCGGCTCGCCCTCGGCAACGCCCGCCGCTGCGGCACGCTCGAGGAGCTGCTCGAGACCGTCGACGTCGTCAGCCTGCACGTCGACGGCCGGCCGACCAACAACCTCATCTTCGGCGAGGCGCAGTTCGCCCTCATGCGCCCCGGCTCGCTGTTCCTCAACCTCTCGCGCGGCTTCGTGCTCGACAACGCCGCGCTGCGCCGCCACCTCGAGAGCGGGCACCTCGCCGGTGCCGCCGTCGACGTGTTCCCGAGCGAGCCCAAGAGCAAGGACGAGGAGTTCGTCAGCGAGCTCCGCGGGCTGCCCAACGTCATCCTCACGCCGCACGTCGGCGGGTCCACGGAGGAGGCGCAGCAGGACATCGGCAACTTCGTGGCCGGCAAGCTGCGGACCTTCGCGGTCGAGGGCGACACCTCGCTCAGCGTGAACCTGCCGCCGGTGTCGCTGCCCCGGCAGGAGGGCTGCTGCCGGCTGCAGCTGCTGCACACCAACACCCCCGGGGTGCTGGGCAAGGTCAACGCGCTGCTCGCCGAGCACGGCGTCAACGTCGAGGCCGAGCTGCTGGCCACCCGCGGCGAGGTCGGCTACGTGGTGGCCGACGTCAGCGCCGAGCTGTCCCCCGAGGTCCTCGCCGCACTCGGCGGGCTGCCCTCGACGCTGCGCCTGCAGGTGCTGTCGTGAGCGCCCTGCTCGACGCCCTGCGCGACGTCGTCGGGCCCGAGCACGTGCTCGTCGACGAGGACCTGCGCAGCTCCTACGAGACCGACTGGACGCGCCGCTACACCGGGCGCGCGCTGGCCGTGGTGCGGCCGGCCGACACCGCGCAGGTCGCCGACGTCGTGCGGGCCTGCGCGCAGCACGGCACCGCGGTGACCCTGCAGGGCGGCAACACCGGGCTGGTCGGGGCGTCGGTCCCGGCCGGCGGCGAGGTGCTGCTGTCGCTGCGCCGGCTCACCGACCTCGAGCCGGTCGACGCCGCCTCCCTGCAGGTGACCGTCGGCGCGGGCGTCACCCTGGCCGACCTGCAGGCGCACGCCCGGGCCGCCGGCTTCGAGTTCGGCGTCGACCTCGCTGCCCGCGACAGCGCCACCGTCGGAGGGCTCGCCGCCACCAACGCCGGCGGCATCCGGGTGCTGCGCTACGGCTCCATGGCCGCGCAGGTCGCCGGCGTCGAGGCGGTGCTCGCCGACGGCTCGGTGCTGTCGCGCCTCGGCGGGCTGGCCAAGGACCAGACCGGCTACGACCTCGGGCAGCTGCTGGTCGGCAGCGAGGGGACGCTCGGCGTCATCACCCGGCTGCGGCTGACCGTGGTGCCGCAGCTGCGCGAGCGCGCCGTCGCCCTCGTCGCGGTCGGCGGGACCCGTGAGGCGCTGCTGGTGCTGCAGCAGCTCAAGGCGGCGCTGCCGGACCTCGCCGCCGCCGAGGTCGTCTTCGAGGAGGGCCTGCAGCTGGTCCTCGCCCACACCGGGCTGTCGCGGCCGTTCGGCGAGGCCCACCCGGCCTACCTGCTGGTCGAGGTCGCCGGGCGCACCGACCCCACCGACGGGCTCGTCGAGGCGCTGTCGGAGGTGGACGGCCTGCTGGACGCGACCGTCGCCAAGGACGCCCCCACCCGTCGCGCGCTGTGGGACTACCGCGAGAAGCACACCGAGTCGATCAGCGCTGCCGGCGTGCCGGTCAAGCTCGACGTCTGCCTGCCGCTGGCCGAGCTGCCCGGCTTCGTCGAGGAGCTGCCGGCCGTCGTCGCCGCCGTCGCCCCCGACGCCCGGCTGGTGCTCTTCGGGCACCTCAACGAGGGCAACCTGCACGTCAACGTCCTCGGCGTCGGGGACGACCACGGGCCGGTCACCGCCGCCGTGCTGCAGCGCGTCGCGGCCTCGCGCGGCTCCATCTCCTCCGAGCACGGGGTGGGGCGCAGCAAGGCGTCCTACCTGGGGCTGTCGCGCACCCCCGTCGAGGTCGCGGCCATGCGCGCGGTCAAGCAGGCCCTCGACCCCGCCGGCCTGCTCAACCCCGGCGTCCTGCTGCCGTAGCTCAGAGCCTGCCGGGGACGCCGGCGGCCTTGCTGAGCACGGTGTCGCGGGCCCGCGTGGGCAGCAGCCGCGCGACCGTCGCCTGCACCTTCGGGCCCAGCCCGACCACGTAGCGGGCCCTCGGCCGCGTGGCCGTGAGGGCACGGAGCACGTCGGCGGCCACGGCGTCGGCGGGGACGGCGGCCTTCTGCGAGGCGGGGATCGAGCGGCGCCACCCGGCGATGTGCCCGGCGTACAGCGCGCGGTGCTCGGGCGTCAGCGCCGCCTCGGCCTGCTCGAGCATCGTCTCGGCGTCCTGCCACAGCGCCGTGTCGGTCTGCGCCGGCTCGACGACGACGACCTCGACGCCCCACGGCCGCACCTCCATGCGCAGCGCGTCGGCGACCGCCTCGAGCGCGAACTTCGAGGCGTTGTAGGCACCGGTCATCGGCGTCGCGATGAGCCCGCTGACGGACGACACGAACACGACCCGTCCCCGCGAGGCGCGCAGCCGCGGGAGCACCGCCTGCGTCACGGCGACCTGCCCGACGACGTTGACCTCGAGCTGGTGCCGCAGCCCGTCGAGGTCGAGCCCCTCGACCGGCCCGCCCACCACGATGCCGGCGTTGTTGACGACGGCGTCCAGCCGGGTGGGCAGCGCGCCGTCGAGCGCGGCCAGGTCCTCGGCGGAGGTGAGGTCGAGCTGCACGGCGGTGACCCGGTCGGACAGCAGCGGGTCGGCGTCGGACAGGCGGCGGACCCCGGCGACGACGTCCCACCCGGACGCCGCGAGGCGCTCGACGGTGGCGCGGCCGATGCCGCGCGCGGCACCCGTGACGAGGACGGTGGGCATCAGCCCTCGAAGACGCGGCGGGGCACGTCCACCAGCATCGTGGTGATGTCCTGCTCGGACACCCCGTGCTCGCGCAGGTACGGCAGGACCTTGTCCTCGATGTGCAGGTAGTTCCAGTCGGGCATGAAGGCCATCACCTGCGGGTCGATCCAGTCGATGTAGCAGGACGCGTCCTGCGACAGCACCATCTGCGACGCGAACCCGCGGCGGCACATCTCGACGACGATGTCGGCGCGCGCCTCGAACGTGGTCGCGAGGTTGATGCCGAAGCGGTCCATGCCCAGCACGAAGCCGGCCTCGGCGAGCTCGGTCAGGTGGTCGGCGTCGGTGGTGTCGCCGGAGTGGCCGAGCACCACGCGCCGCGGGTCGACGCCGCCCTCGTCGCACAGCACCCGCTTGGCCTGCAGCCCCTGCTGGGAGCCCGGGTGGGTGTGCACGGTGATCGGGCGTGCCGGTCTGCGCGTGGGCCTGCGCGACGGCGCGCATGACCCGCTCGACCCCGGACGTCATCCCCTGGTGGTCGATCGCGCACTTGAGCATCCCGGCCTTGACGCCGGTGCCGGCGATGCCCTGCTGGATGTCGCCGACGAACATGTCGACCATCGGGTCGGGCACCTCGGCGCCGAGCGCGGCGGAGAGGGCGGGGCCGCGGTGGTGGAAGTAGAACGGGACGTCGTCGTAGGTGTAGCAGCCGGTGGCGACCACGATGTTGAGGTCGGTCACCTGCTCGGCGATCCGCTGGATGCGGGGGACGTAGCGGCCCAGGCCGATGACGGTCGGGTCGACGATCGTGCGCACGCCCTGGTCGGCCAGGGCCTGCAGCTTGCCGACGGCGTCGGCGACGCGGTCGTCCTCGCTGCCCCACTCCGCGGGGTAGTTGGTGGTGATCTCGGGATCGACGACGAACACGTGCTCGTGCATGTAGGTGCGGCCGAGCTCGGCGCTGTCGACGGGTCCCCGGACGGTCTCGACGGATGCCATGCCGGCGACCGTACTGTGACCGGGACCACCGAGCCGGGGAGGGCCGTGTCACCGCACCGCCGGCTCGCCCTGTGGCTGTTCTCGGTCGCCGTCGGCACCAACGTGCCCACGCCGCTGCTGCTGCTCTACCGCGAGCGGCTCGACATGTCGCCTCGACCGTCACCGCGCTGTTCGGCGTGTACGCCGCCGGGCTCGTCCCCGCGCTGGTGTTCGCCGGGCCCTGCCGCCGACCGGTGGGGCAGGCGCTCGGTCGCGCTGCCCGCGGCCGCGCTGGCCGGCGTCGTGAGCTTCCTGTTCGTGCTGGCCGCCGACTCGGTGCCGCTGCTGTTCGGCGCCCGCTGGCTGCAGGGCGTGGTCAGCGGGACCGTGTTCTCCGTCGGCAGCGCGTGGCTGTCGCGAGACCTCCCCGGGCCGCGGTGCCCGCACGGCCGCCGTCGCCATGTCGCTGGGCTTCTCCCTCGGGCCCCTGACCTCCGGGCTGCTCGGCGAGTACGGCCCCGCCCCGACGGCGACGTCGTACCTGCTGCACGTCGCCGTCGTCGTCGTCGGGCTGCTCGTGGTCGCCCCCGTGGGCGAGACGCAGGCCCGCCGGGCGGTGGGGGTGAAGGCACCCAGCGGCAGCCCGCTGCGGCCGGGGGCGGCGTGGGAGGCGCTCACCGTCGTCGCGCCGCTGGCCTTCTGCGTCTACGCCTACCCGGCGTCGGCGATCAACGCCGTGCCGCTGCTCGTGGGCCTGCCGTCCGACCCCGTCGCGGCCACCGGCGTCCTGGCCGGCCTGACCCTCGGCGCCGGTGCGCTGGTCGCCCCGCTGCAGGCCCGCCTCGGGCGGCTGACCGCCGTCGTCGCCGCCGGGTGCGGCTGCCTCGGGTTCGGCCTGGCCGCGCTCGGCGCCGCCGGTCCTGCCCTGCTGCTGCTGCCCGCGTGCCTCGTCCTCGGCTCCGGGCACGGCCTGGCGCTCGCCGCCGGCCTCGCCCGGCTCCCGGCGCTGGCCCGCGACGGCCGGCTCGCCACCGTGAGCAGCGGCTTCTACGCCGCCGCCTACCTCGGCTTCGGGACGCCGTTCGTGCTGGCCGAGGTGAGCGTCCCGCTCGGCATCGTGGTGCCGCTGCTCGCGCTGTCGGGGCTGTTCGGACTGCTGACCGTGCGGCAGGCGTACTCCGCGGTCTGAGCGGGGAGGCGGTGCGCATGAGCGACCACGTCTACAGCGTCAGCGAGATCGTCGGCTCCTCGACCGAGTCGGTCGACGACGCCGTCCGCAAGGCCGTGCGGAGCATGGCGGCGACGAAGCGGAACGTCGAGTGGTTCGTCACCGACGAGATCCGCGGCCACGTCGTCGACGGGGAGGTGGCCCACTTCCAGGTGACCCTGAAGGTCGGCTACCGCCTCGACGACCCGAGTGACGCTCCTCGCACTGACTCAGCGCGGCACGTCGACGGCGGCGACCCGCTCCAGGGTCTGCGCGTCCCCGACGACGACCCCGCTGCCGCTCACCGCGTAGACGCGCGCGCCGTCGGACAGCACGCGGTCGGGCGGGGTGCTCGGCGTGCACCTGCAGCCGGCCCGCCTCGCGCAGCGTCCCGTCCTCGCGCACCTCGACGCCGACCACCGACGCCTCCTGGCCGGACCACGCCTGCAGCGGGAACACGACGCGGCGGGAGGCGGGGTCGTAGCCGAAGGCGCGGCTGTCGTCGAGGGCGGTGCTCCACGCCGGGCCGAGCTGCAGCCGGTCGACCTGCCGCGGCCGGGCCAGGTCGCGCACGTCGTACACCGACACCTGCAGGCCGGTCACCTGCCCCTGCTCGCTGGCCTCGTTGCCGAGCCCGAGCAGCAGCCCGTCGCCGAGCGGGTGCAGGTAGGTGGAGAAGCCCGTCACCTTCAGCTCGCCGGTCACCGCCGGCGCGCGTCTCGTCGGACAGGTCGAGCAGGTACAGCGGGTCGGTCTGGCGGAAGGTGACGACGGCGGCGACGTCGCCCAGGTAGCGGACGGCCTGGATGCGCTCCCCCTCGCCGAGCCCGTCGACGCGGCCCACCTCGACCAGGGCGCCGTCGCGCTCGCGCAGCACGGTCAGCGACGACGACGTCTGCTCGGCGCCGTCCCACGGGGGCTGCAGGGTGGTCGCCACGCGCAGCGCACCCTCGTGCTCCGACAGCGCCCAGCGGCCGAGCACGTAGCCGTCGACCGAGCCGGTGCCGACGTAGCGGGTGCGGGTGCGGCTGGTCGTGTCGAAGGCGTGCAGCTGCGTCGTCACCTGCTGCTCCTGCGTGCGGACGGGCGCGCCCGGCAGGTCGCTGACCGGCACCGGCCCGGTGGTGCCCCAGCGGCTGGTGCCCACGTACAGCCGGTCCGCGGAGGCGTAGACCAGGTCGCCGTACGCCGTCACCGCCGTGGTGTCGGTCGGCGCGAGCCCGTCCTGCGGGCGCAGCGTGGTGACCAGCAGGGTGCTGCTCCCCTCGCCGTCGAGGGCGTGCGCGACGTCCTCGCAGCCGACGGCGGGCCCCCGCGCCAGCAGCCGGCCGGTGCCGGTGCGGCGCTCCAGCTGCGGCAGGACGGCGTCGAGCGGGAGGGCCTGCGCGGCGGCCTGGTTCGCGGCCACCGCGGCGTCCTGCGCCGCCTGCCCGGGCGCGCGCGGGTAGGTCAGCTCGACCTGGGGCGTGCTGCTCGTGACCAGGCGCACCGTCCCGTCGACCAGCCGCGCCGACAGGTACTCGCCGTCGAGCGTGGCCTCCTCGAGCAGCTCGGGCTCGGCGGGGTCGGACAGGTCGAACAGCAGCAGCGACGTCGTCGGTCCGCCGGGCCCGGAGGCCAGGACCGACGCCGGCCCGTCCACGGCCGGGCCGTAGGCGGGCCGGCCGCCCTGCGACACGACGACCGCCCGGTCGCCCTCCAGCAGCAGCTCGGCGGCGTAGCCGTCCGGGTCGAGCGGGAACGAGGACACGACGGTGGGGGTGGCCGACGACGTCGCCAGCACGGTCAGCCGCTGCTGCGCGAGCACGACGAGCTGCCCGCCGCGCAGCTTGGCCCGGTCGGGCTCGTCGACGTCCTGCTCCTGCAGGTTGGTGCCGGTCGCGCCGCGCCCCACGGCGGCGGTGTCGGCCGCGGCCGCAGCGCCGCTGCTGCGTGCGGCCGCGGGGGCCGGCGCCGACGCGACCGCACTGCCCTCGGCGAGCACGTCGAGCCGTACCCGCCGGACGACGCCGCCTGTGCGCGCAGCACCTCGCGGTGGTGGCCGAGCAGCTGCGCGCAGGAGTCGTAGGGGACGAGCCCGGCCGCGGCGGCGGGCTCGGCGCCCTGGCGGGTCAGCGAGACGACGCCGAGCCCCGCGACGAGCGCGGCGACGACGGCGATCCGTGCAGGGACGGGCGGGAGCTTCACGGGGACCTCCGAGTGGACCGGTGCTGCTCGGACGCGCCGCTGGCGCCTACGGTTCCCGCATGGACGCACTGCTCGAGGTCGCGGTCGCGACGGCGCGGGCGGCGGGCGAGGTGGCCCTGGGCTGGACCCGGCGCAGCGGCCTGGCCGTCGAGGAGAAGTCGGGCCCGAGCGACCTCGTCAGCCAGGCCGACCGGGACGCCGAGCGCGCGGCCCGCGACGTGCTGGCCCGGCTGCGCCCGGACGACGCCGTCGTCGGCGAGGAGTCCGCGGCGACCGCCGGCAGCACCGGCGTCTCCTGGTACGTCGACCCGATCGACGGCACGACCAACTACCTCTACGGCCGCGACGACTGGTGCGTCAGCGTCGCCGCCGTCGTCGACGGGCGGACGGTCGCGGCGTGCGTGCTCGAGCCGGGAAGCGGGCGGCACGACGACGGCGGTGCCCGGCGGCGGGACGCACTGCGACGGCGTGCGCGTGCAGGTGCGGCGCCCGCCGTCGCTGGGGGTCGCCGTCCTCGAGCTCGGCCTCGGGCGCGGGGAGCGGCGGGCCCGCGCCGGGTCGGTCTACGGCACGGTCGTCCCGCGGCTGCGCGACGTCCGCCGGGGCGGCAGCGCCGCCATCGCGCTGGCGAACGTCGCGCGCGGTCGGGCCGACGCCGTGTGGAACCCGGGCCTGCAGCCGTGGGACATGGCCGCCGGCGTCCTGCTGGTCACCGAGGCGGGCGGCGTCGTGGGCGACCTCGACGGGCTCACCGGCGCCATGCCGGCGTCGGGCGAGGTGCTGGCCGGCGACGCCGCCACCGTCGAGGCGCTGCGCCCGCTGCTGGTGCAGGCCTACGGCTGACTCACATCGCCTTGGTGGTGCTCGCGACGTCGTGGACGAGGATCGACGGGGCGCCGCCGAGCAGGTCGCCGAGCTTGCCGAGGCCGCTGGTCACGTGCGGCTGCTGCATGTGGTCGTCGAGCGAGGACTGGGCGTCCCAGGTCTCGACGCTGACGAACGTGCTGGGGTCCTCGACGTCGGCGTAGAAGCCGTAGGACAGGCAGCCGGCGTCGTCGCGGCTGGTCTTGGCGAGGTCGGCCAGCAGGGCGGCCAGCTCCTCCCGCTTCTCGGGCTTGCCGGGCAGGGTGGCGACGACGAGCAGCACGGGGGACCTCCGGGTCCTAGGGCGGAGGCGCAGTCTCGGGCAGCGGGCGCGGTGTGCCAACCGGGAGAGCCCTCGAGCGCCTTGACCCTGTTGCTTCGCAGATGGAACTGTTCGGGTCCGGATCGACACGGAGGAGCAGGGCCATGAGCGGACGGCTGCAGGACAAGGTCGCCATCGTCACCGGCGGGGCCAGCGGCATCGGGCGGGCCAGCGTCCGGCGCTTCCTGTCCGAGGGCGCGCGGGTCGTCGTCGCCGACCTCAACGAGACCACGCTGAAGGAGACCGTCGCGGAGGCGCAGGACGCCGGCCACGGCGAGCGCGTGCAGTCCCTGCGCCTCGACGTCACCAGCGAGGCCGACGTCGAGGCGGCGGTCGCCCTGGCCGTCTCCGCCTTCGGGCGGCTCGACGTGATGTTCAACAACGCCGGCTTCGGCGGCGCCGTCGGGCCGATCGAGCACGTCGAGCGGGCCCACTGGGACGAGACCCTCGCCGTCCTGCTGACCGGGGTGTTCCTCGGCACCAAGCACGCGGTGCGCGTCATGAAGGGCCAGCCCGAGGGCGGCTCCATCATCAACACCTCGTCGGTCGCGGGCATCAGCGGCGGCAAGGGCCCGCAGGCCTACACCGCCGCCAAGCACGCCGTCATCGGGCTCACCCGGGCGACGTCCGTCGAGCTCGCCGAGCACCTCATCCGGGTCAACGCGATCTGCCCGGGCGGCATCAACACCCCGCTGCTGAACGGCGGGGACGAGCAGGCGGCCGGGCAGGTCATGGACGCGCTGCAGCCCTGGCCCGAGCACGGCAAGGGCGACCACATCGCCGACGCCGCCCTGTTCCTCGCCAGCGACGAGAGCCGCTTCGTCACCGGCCACCACCTGGTCGTCGACGGCGGCCTCACCGTCGGCAGCCGCCCCAAGGAGCTGCCGTCGCGCTTCGCGGGCTTCGCCGGGATCAGCCGCGGCAGCACCGGCCAGGAGGGCGAGTTCACGCCTCTGCCCTGAGCGCGCCTACTCGCGCAGCGCCGCCAGCTGCTCGCTGAGCTCCTGCAGGCGGACGAGGGCCTCGTCGAGGTCGGTGCCGGCAGCCTCGGCGTCGGGTGCGGCGTGGTCGCGCGGCCGGTGCCGGGCCTCCCACGGGCGCCGGCGCGTCGGCGGGCAGCAGGTGCGGCAGGCCGCCGTACAGCCCGCCCGCCAGCAGCAGCACCACGAGCGTCGGGCGGCTGCGCAGCAGCGGCACCACCCCGGTGCCGCGGCGCACGCCCGCGGCGAGCCACAGCACCGGCAGCGCGACGGGCACCGCCAGCGCGGCGTGCGGCAGCCGCGGCACGAGCAGCCCCGCCACCAGCAGGCCGACGCCGAGCAGCCACGGGGCGAGCACGGCCAGCAGGCCCGGTCCGGCGGGCGGCGGCTCGACGACCTCCGCGACGGGGTCGACGGGCTCGGCGGGAGGTTCGGTCTCGGTCATGCGGGCTCCGGTGCTGGGGGACTGCACGCTCCATCGGCCGCCCGCCGCGGCCGCGCGACCCCGGACCGGGTGACGGGCCGGCCCGCACGCGGGTAGGACGGTCTGCGTGCCCCACGACCACGACCACGCCGGACCCTCGTCGACCCGACGGCTCGGGGTCGCGCTCGGCGTCTCGCTGGTCGTGCTGGCCGTGCAGGTCGTGGGTGGCCTGCTCACCGGCAGCCTCGCGCTGCTGGCCGACAGCGCCCACGTCGCCACCGACGCCGGCGGCCTGGCCCTCGCCCTCGGCGCGGCCGTCCTGACGGCCCGCCCCTCGACGTCGGTGCGGACGTTCGGCTGGGCCCGGCTGGAGGTGCTGGCCGCGACGGTGAACGCGCTCGTGCTCGGCGGGGCCTCGCTGTGGGTGGGCGTGGCGGCGGTGCTGCGGCTGCGCGACCCCGGCGAGGTGGAGGCCCTCGGGATGCTCGCCGTCGCCCTCGTCGGCCTGCTGGGCAACGCCGTCAGCCTGCGGGTGCTCGCCGGCGGCAAGGACGACGGGATCAACCTGCGGGCGGCCTACCTGGAGGTGCTGGCCGACCTGCTGGGCAGCGCCGGCGTCGTCGTCGCGGCGGGGCTCGTCGCCCTGACCGGCTCCTCCCTGCCGGACGCGCTCGTCGGCGCTGGGCATCGCCGTCGTCGTCCTGCCGCGCGCCTGGCGGCTGCTGTCGGAGGCGCTGCGCGTGCTGCTGGAGGCGACGCCGCCGGGCGTCGACCTCGACGAGGTGCGCGCCCACCTGCTCGCGACGGACGGCGTCCTGGACGTGCACGACCTGCACGCCTGGTCGATCAGCAGCGGGCTGCCGGTGCTCAGCGCCCACGTCGTCGTCGAGCCCGGGCGGGCCGGGTCGGGCGAGGTGCTGGACGCGCTGGGGCGCTGCCTCGCCGACGACTTCGACGTCCAGCACTGCACGTTCCAGCTGGAGCCGGCCGGCCACGCCGACCACGAGCGCGGTCGCTGCTGAGGGTCGCCGGCGTGCGCCGCCCGTCTCGGGGCAGGGGACCTGAGAGCAACCGAGTCCCGAGGAGGACCAGCGCGTGAGCAGCCCCACCACCAGCCCCGTCCCCGCCATCGACCTGAACGGCGGGACCTCGATCCCGCAGTTCGGCTTCGGCGTCTTCCAGATCGACCCGGCCGAGACCGCGCAGGCGGTGACCACCGCGCTGGAGGCGGGCTACCGGCACGTCGACACCGCGCAGATGTACGGCAACGAGGCCGAGGTCGGCGAGGCGGTCGAGGCGTTCGGCCGCGACCAGGTGTTCCTCACCAGCAAGCTGAACAACGGGTTCCACCGCCCCGACGACGCGCGCCGCGCCTTCGACGAGACGCTGCGCACGCTGCGCACCGACGCGATCGACCTGTTCCTCATCCACTGGCCGCTGCCGACCCTGTACGACGGCGACTTCGTCTCCACCTGGCGCACGCTCGGGGAGTTCCTGGCCGACGGGCGGGCCCGCGCGATCGGCGTCTCGAACTTCACGGTCGCCCACCTCGAGCGCCTCGCCGCCGAGACCGACGTCGTGCCCGCGGTGAACCAGATCGAGGTCCACCCCTACTTCTGCAACGACGCCCTGCGCGCGTACGGCGCCGCCCACGGCATCGTCACCGAGGCGTGGTCGCCGATCGCGCAGGGCGCGGTCCTCGACGACCCGGTCGTCACCGCGATCGCCGAGCAGACCGGCAAGAGCGCGGCGCAGGTCGTCCTGCGCTGGCACCTGCAGCGCGGCGACGTCGTGTTCCCCAAGTCGACGACGCCCGAGCGCATCCGCGAGAACATCGACGTGTTCGACCTCGAGCTGCACGACGGCCAGATGACGGCGATCACCGGGCTCGACCGCGGGACCGAGGGCCGGCGCGGGCCCGACCCGGACGTCTTCGACATGGTTCCCGGGAAGGACTGATGGAGCAGCGCCGGCCTCGGGCGGTCCGGGCTCAGCGTCAGCGTCGTCGGGCTGGGGACGAACAACTTCGGCATGAAGCTCGACGAGCAGGGCTGCCGCGAGGTGCTCGACGCCGCCCTCGACGCCGGCATCACCCTGCTCGACACCGCCGACTCCTACGGCCAGAGCGAGGAGCGCCTCGGGGCGCTGCTCAAGGGCCGCCGCGACGACGTCGTCCTGGCCACCAAGTTCGGCTCCGACGTCCGCCGGCTCGGCCTGGACAACGGGCAGGACTGGGGCGCCCGCGGGCTCGCGCCGCTACGTGCGCCGGGCCGTCGAGGCGTCGCTGCGCCGGCTGCAGACCGACTGGATCGACCTCTACCAGCTGCACCGTCCCGACCCGCTGACGCCGGTCGAGGAGACGCTGTCGGCGCTCGACGACCTCGTCCGCGAGGGCAAGGTCCGCTACCTGGGCTCCAGCAACTTCACCGGCTTCCAGACCGCCCACGCGGAGTGGACCAGCCGCACCCGCGGGCTCGAGCGGTTCGTCAGCGCGCAGAACGAGTACAGCCTGCTGCGCACCGGCATCGAGGACGACCTCGTGCCCGCCCTGCAGGAGTACGGCATCGGGCTGCTGCCCTACTTCCCGCTCGCCTCCGGCCTGCTCACCGGCAAGTACACGCGCGGCAGCGACCTGCCCCAGGGCAGCCGGCTGCAGGCGTGGGGCATGCAGGTGTCCGACGACGACTTCGACCGCGTCGAGGCGCTGACGTCGTTCGCGAAGGAGCGGGACCTGTCCCTGCTCGACGTCGCGATCGGTGGCCTCGCCGCCCGACCGACCGTCTCCAGCGTCATCGCCGGGGCGACCAGCGCCGAGCAGGTCCGGGCCAACGTCGCCGCCGGCTCCTGGGTCCCCACCCCCGACGACGCCGCGGCGCTCGCGGCCCTCACCTGAGCACTCCCCCTCCCCACCGCGCCTGACCCCGAGGACCCGCCATGACCACCACCGCTTCCCGCCCGCAGACCGACAGCAGCCGGACCTCCACGCTCACCCGGACGGTGCAGGTCTTCGCCGTCCTGGTGCTGCTCAGCGAGCTCTACCAGTTCGCCACCGCCGGGCAGCTGTTCCCCAGGGGCGGGCCCGAGGAGGCGCACGCGGCCGGGGCCATCGCCCTGCACGTGCTGTCCGGGCTCGCGGCGCTGTTCGTCTTCCTGCGCCGCAGGGCGACCGGCGGGCCGGCCTGGCCGCTCGTCCTGGCCGTCGTCGTGTTCGTCGCCACCTTCGTGCAGGCCGCCACCGGCGGGCGCGACCACCTGGCGATCCACGTCCCGGGTGCCATGGTCCTGACCGTCGGCTCTGCCTGGCTGGCCGTGTGGGCCTTCCGGCTGCGCGCCGGCAGCACCTCTCGGTAGCTACCCTCGGCGCACCGGGAGGGCTCGCCTAGAGGCCGATGGCGGCGGTCTTGAAAACCGCTAGGGGTGCAAGCTCCTCGTGGGTTCGAATCCCACGCCCTCCGCTGCTGGGCGCGCCCCGCGCCGGTCTTCGCGGTGGCACGATCGGTCCGTGAGCACTGCGCTCGTCCTGCTGGGCGCCCTCGGCGTGGTGGTCTTCGCCGTCGGGCTCCTCAAGGGCAGCGTCCGCAGCCTCGGCGTGCACGGCCGGCGGCGCAGTGCCGCGGGGCTGCTCGGCGCGTTCGTGGTGCTCGGCGTCGGGGGCTCGCTCGCCCCACCGGTGCCGCCGGAGAGCGAGGAGCTCGCCGTCGTGCAGGCGGAGGCGTCCCCGAGCGCGAGCCCGTCCGCGTCGCCGTCGCCGAGCCCGTCCCCCAGCACGAGCCCCAGCCCGTCGCCATCGGCGAGCCCCCCGTCCACCCAGCAGCTGATCGTCGCCGCCGACGACGACACCGCCCTGGCGCTGCTCGGCACGCTCGCCGTGAAGGGCCGCGGTCCCAAGACCGGCTTCAGCCGCGAGCAGTTCGGGCAGCGCTGGGCCGACACCGACCGCAACGGCTGCGACACCCGCAACGACGTCCTGCGCCGGGACCTCACCGACGTCGTCCTCAAGCCCGGCACGGGCGGCTGCAAGGTGCTGAGCGGCACGCGGGTCGACCCCTTCTCGGGCCTCACCCTGGCCTTCGACAGCAGCGACCCCGAGGCCGTGCAGGTCGACCACGTGGTGTCGCTGTCCGACGCGTGGCAGACGGGGGCGGCGGCCTGGCCGGAGCGCAAGCGGCTCGCCTTCGCCAACGACCCGCTCGACCTCATCGCCCTCGACGGCCCGACCAACAGCAGCAAGGGCGACAGCGACGCCGCCTCCTGGCTGCCGCCGCACAAGCCGGGGCGCTGCCAGATGGTCGCCCGGCAGGTCGCCGTGAAGGCCCGGTACGGCCTGTGGGTCAAGCCCGCCGAGCGGGACGCGATGGCCCGGGTGCTGAGCGGCTGCCCGGGCGCGAGGGCACCGCGCGGCAGCCTCCCCACGCTCGCCCCGGCGGCCCGCACCGCGCCGTCGCCACGGCCGGCCCGCAGCACCTCGCCACCCGCGGCACCCGCGCCCCCGGAGCAGGAGCCGGCGCCGGAGCCGGAGCAGGGCGGCACCGGACCCGACCGTCACTCCCGGGGCGTTCTGCTCCGACGAGGGCGCCGTCGGCTACAGCAAGAAGGGCAAGCGCTACACCTGCAAGCGCAGCGCCACCGAGGACCGGCTGCGCTGGCGCGCCTGAGCCCCGACTTGATCTGTTCAAGACTTCAGGGCAGGGTGGGGGCGTGCACCCCGACGACGCGCGCCTGCTGCGGGAGGCGTCCCTGCGCGTCACCGCACCGCGCCGCGCCGTCCTCGCGGCCGTCCGCCAGCACCCGCACGCCGACACCGAGACGCTGCTCGCCGCCACGCGCGAGCGGCTGGCGTCGGTCTCCGCACCAGGCGGTCTACGACGTCCTGCGCGCCCTCACCGACGCCGGGCTGGTGCGCCGCATCCAGCCCGCCGGGTCGGTGGCGCGCTACGAGGCGCGGGTCGGCGACAACCACCACCACGTCGTCTGCCGGGGCTGCGGCCGGGTCGACGACGTCGACTGCGCCGTCGGCGAGACCCCCTGCCTGACGGCCGCGGACGACGCCGGCTTCGCCATCGACGAGGCCGAGGTCGTCTACTGGGGCCGCTGCCCCGCCTGCCGGACCGCCTGACCCGCCCGACCCGCACGACCCGACCCCCGCACGACCCGCGACACCCCGCACGACCCGCCCGCCGAACACCTGCGAGAGAGGCACCACGTGAGCACCGGACCGAGCGAGAGCCCGATCAACGACCCGAAGCCCTACGACAGCTCGGCGGACCCGCAGGGCGCGCCCACCACGGCGAGCACCAGCGAGAGCGAGAACCCGGCGATCTCCGGCCCGACGCCGGACGCCTCCGCCCGCCCGCGCACCAACCGCGACTGGTGGCCCAACCAGGTCGACCTGTCGGTGCTGAACCGGACCGACCCGAAGGCCGACCCGCTGGGCGAGGGCTTCGACTACCAGCAGGCCGTGCAGTCGCTCGACGTCGCGGCGGTCAAGTCGGACCTCGCGCAGCTCATGCGCACCTCGCAGGACTGGTGGCCGGCCGACTGGGGCCACTACGGCGGCCTGTTCATCCGCATGTCCTGGCACGCCGCCGGCACCTACCGCATCGCGGACGGCCGCGGCGGCGCGGGCTCCGGCGAGCAGCGCTTCGCCCCGCTGAACAGCTGGCCCGACAACGCCAACCTCGACAAGGCCCGCCGCCTGCTGCTGCCGATCAAGCAGAAGTACGGCCGCAGCCTGTCCTGGGCCGACCTGCTGGTGCTGGCCGGCAACGTCGCCCACGACGACATGGGCCTGCAGACCTTCGGCTTCGCCTTCGGCCGCGAGGACGTCTGGCAGCCCGAGGAGGTCTTCTGGGGCCCCGAGGACACCTGGCTCGGCGACGAGCGCTACAGCGGCGACAACCCGCTCGACCTCGACGAGGGCGACCTCGGCGCCGTCACCATGGGCCTGATCTACGTCAACCCGGAGGGCCCGCAGGGCAAGCCCGACCCGGTCGCGTCCGCGCACGACATCAAGGTCACGTTCGCCCGCATGGGCATGAACGCCGAGGAGACCGTCGCGCTCATCGCCGGTGGTCACACCTTCGGCAAGGCCCACGGCGGCGGCGACCCGTCGCTCGTCGGCCCCGAGCCCGAGGGCTGCCCGGTGCACTCCGGCGGCATCGGCTGGGTCAACCAGTTCGGCAAGGGCAAGGCCGAGGACACCATCACCTCCGGCCTCGAGGGCCCCTGGACCAGCAACCCCACCCAGTGGGACAACGGCTACTTCGACCTGCTGTTCAAGTACGAGTGGGAGCTCACCGAGAGCCCCGCCGGCGCGAAGCAGTGGAAGGCCAAGGACGTCCAGGACGCCGACCTCGCCGACGACGCCCACGTCCCCGGCAAGAAGGTCCCGACCATGATGGCGACCACCGACGTCGCCCTGGTCAAGGACCCGGAGCTGCGGGCGATCTCCGAGCGCTTCCACGCCGACCCCGAGCACTTCGCCGACCAGTACGCCCGCGCCTGGTTCAAGCTGCTGCACCGCGACATGGGCCCGAAGAGCCGCTACCTCGGCCCGGACGTCCCCGCCGAGGAGCTGCTCTGGCAGGACCCGGTCCCGGCCGTCGACCACGCCCTGATCGGCGAGGCCGACGCCGCCGAGCTCAAGCGCAGCATCCTGGCCTCGGGCCTGTCGGTCTCCCAGCTGGTGCAGACCGCCTGGGCCGCCGCCTCCAGCTACCGCGGCACCGACAAGCGCGGCGGCGCGAACGGCGCCCGCCTCCGCCTCGAGCCGCAGGCGAGCTGGGCCGTCAACGCGGGCACGTCGGAGGTCGATCGCGAAGCTCGACGAGGTGCGCACGGCGTTCGGCAAGCCCGTGTCGCTGGCCGACACGATCGTGCTGGCCGGCTGCGCCGCGGTCGAGAAGGCCGCCGCCGACGCCGGCGTCGAGGTGACCGTCCCGTTCACCCCGGGCCGCACCGACGCGACGCAGGAGACGACCGACGTCGACGGCATGAAGTGGCTCGAGCCCC
This sequence comes from uncultured Actinomycetota bacterium, assembly GCA_963815615.1. Taxonomy (GTDB): domain Bacteria; phylum Actinomycetota; class Actinomycetes; order Mycobacteriales; family SCTD01; genus RYN-122. Next base: position 185,838 of record CAWFHF010000002.1, read on the forward strand.
GCGCCGACGGCTTCCGCAACTGGGTCCGCCCGGGCGCGAAGCTGTCCCCGGAGCAGCTGCTCGTCGACCGCGCCTACCTGCTCGAGCTGACCGCCAAGGAGATGACGGTCCTCGTCGGCGGCCTGCGCGTCCTCGGCGCCAACGCCGGCGGCACCGAGCACGGCGTCTTCACCGAGCGGCCGGGCGTCCTGTCGCAGGACTTCTTCCGCACCCTGCTCGACCTGTCCGTGCAGTGGTCGACCGCGCGCGACGAGGCGGACGTCTACGAGGCCCGCGACAGCGAGGGCAACGTCGTGCGGACCGCCACCGCCGTCGACCTGGTCTTCGGGTCGAACTCGATCCTGCGCGGCATCGCCGAGGTCTACAGCTTCGACGAGTCCCAGGAGCGCTTCGTGCGCGACTTCGTCGACGCCTGGGACAAGGTCATGATGCTGGACCGGTACGACGTGAAGTAGGTCCTCCCGCCCGACGACGCCCCGGCCCGCCCCCCGCGGACCGGGGCGTCGTCGTGCCCCGGGCAGACCCGTGGCACCGTGGTCGCGACGGAGCGCAGCCCCCGGACAGGAGCAGACGGATGACGACGGCCTACCTCGTGGACGGCGTGCGGACCCCGATCGGCCGCTACGGCGGCGCGCTCGCGCAGGTGCGGCCCGACGACCTCGCCGCCCACACGCTGCGGGCCCTCGGCGGCCAAGCTCCCCGGCGTCGACTGGTCGGCGCTGGACGACGTGCTGCTGGGCTGCGCCAACCAGGCCGGCGAGGACAACCGCAACGTCGCGCGGATGGCGGCGCTGCTGGCCGAGCTGCCGGTGGAGGTCCCCGGCGGGACGCTCAACCGGCTGTGCGGCTCCGGGCTCGACGCGCTCGGCTCGGCGGCCCGGGCGGTGCGCGCCGGCGACGCCGACCTCGTCGTGGCGGGCGGCGTCGAGAGCATGTCGCGCGCCCCGTTCGTCATGCCCAAGGCGACGACGCCGTTCTCGCGCGCCAACGAGGTGCACGACACCACCATCGGCTGGCGGTTCGTGAACCCGCAGATGGAGCGGCTGCACGGCACGGACCCGATGCCGGGGACCGCGCAGAACGTCGCGGACGACTGGTCGGTCTCGCGCGAGGACCAGGACGCCTTCGCGCTGCGCTCGCAGGAGCGCACCGCCGCGGCCCAGGCGTCCGGCCGGCTGGCCCGCGAGATCGCGCCGGTGCAGGTGCCGCAGCGCAAGGGCGACCCGTTGGTCGTCGACACCGACGAGCACCCGCGGGCCACCTCGCTGGAGGCGCTGGCGAAGCTCAAGCCCCTGTTCCCGGGCGGCAGCGTGACGGCCGGCAACGCCTCGGGCGTCAACGACGGCGCCGCCGCGATGCTCGTGGCGTCCGAGCGGGCGGTCGAGCAGTACGGCCTCACCCCGCTGGCCCGGATCAGCTCGATGGTGGCGACCGGCGTCGCCCCCGGGTCATGGGCATCGGTCCGGAGCCCGCGACCCGCAAGCTGCTCGACCGGGCCGGGCTGAAGGTCTCCGACATCGACCTGGTCGAGCTGAACGAGGCGTTCGCCTCGCAGGCCCTCGCCGTGCTGCGCGGCCTCGGCCTGCCCGACGACGCCGAGCACGTGAACCCCAACGGCGGCGCCATCGCCCTCGGCCACCCGCTGGGCATGAGCGGGGCGCGGCTCGCCCTGTCGGCGGCGATCGACCTCGCCGACCGCGGGGCGCAGCGGGCGGTCGTCACGATGTGCATCGGCGTCGGCCAGGGCATCGCCGTGCTGCTGGAGGCGGTGTGACCACCCCGGGGACCGAGACCGGGGGCGAGGACCCGCAGGTCGGCCAGAACACCTGCCCGGACTGCGCGCGGCACCGGCCGCACCGACGCGGGCACCTGCTCCACGTGCGGCGGCAGCGGCACCGTGCAGGAGCTGGTCGGCGACGCGTAGCGGGGACCCCTAGGGCAGCACGCCGTCGTGCAGCACCTCGAGCACGGCCGGTCCGCGCAGCACCCGGTTCTCCCGGTAGGTCAGCTCGCCCAGCCGCGGGGCGACCAGGCGGCGGGCGAGGTCGGCCAGCACGGTCCGGGCCTCGAGCCGGGCCAGCGGCGCGCCCAGGCAGTAGTGCGGCCCGGCGCTGAAGGCCAGGTGCGGGGTGGTCCGCGCGGGGTCGAAGCGCAGCGGGTCGGCGTGCTGCTCGCGGGTCGCGCCCGGCGGCACCCAGCAGGCACAGCACGCTGCCGCCCGCCTTCACCGTCCCGCCCGGCACCGGCAGGTCCTCCAGGGCCACCCGGCCGGTCATCTGCACCGGCGGGTCGAAGCGCAGCACCTCCTCGACGACGCCGGCGGCCAGCGACGGGTCGGCCGCCAGCCGGGTGCGGAGCTCCTCGTCGCGCAGCAGCACCAGGGCGCCGTTGGAGATGAGGCTGACCGTCGTCTCGTGGCCGGCGATGAGCAGCAGCACCACCGTGCTGATCAGCTCGTCGTGGGTGAGCCGGTCGCCGGCGTCCTGCACGGCCACCAGGGCCGACAGCAGGTCGTCGCGGGGCTCGGCCCGGCGCTGGTCGGCGAGCTCGCCGAAGTAGGCGCGGAAGGAGTCGGCGGCCTCGCGGCGCACGCCGCAGGGCGTCGTCGTCGGCGCCGGCGATGCCGTCGTCGAGCCCGGCGGCGAGCACGTCGGACCAGGCGGCGAAGCGGGCGTGGTCCTCCTCCGGCACGCCGAGCATCCGGCTGATGACGCGGACGGGCAGCGGGTAGGCGAGGTCGGCGACGAGCTCGAGGCGGCCGCGCGCGACGGCGGCGTCGAGCAGGTCGCGCGACAGCTCCTCGACCAGCGGCTGCAGGCCCTCCACGGTCTTGGGCGTGAACGCCTTGCTGACCAGGCGGCGCAGGCGGGTGTGGTCGGGGGCGTCCATGAACAGGAACGAGCGCTGCCGGGCGAGCCGCGCCCGCTCGGCCTCCGACATCTGCGCCGCCGCCTCCTGGTAGCGGGTCGAGCGGCTGCGCTCGGCGCTCCACTGCGGGCTGCGCAGCACGGCGTCGATGTCGGCGTGGCGGGTCAGCAGGGCGAAGGAGCCGTCGGGGGCGACGACCGGCCCGCCGTCGAGCAGCGACTGCCACAGCGGGTACGGGTCGACGACGTCGACGCCGGCGAGCAGGGTGTCCAGCCCGCCCCGGGGCGTGGGCGCGGCGCTCGGCGGGGCGGTCTGCGTCATGCGGGCTCCTCGGTGAGGTCGGGCTGCGGGGCGGGGGCGATGAGGTCGACGCCGGCGGTCTCGGGCAGGCCGCGCAGCAGCAGGGCGGAGGCCCCGGCCGCGAGCGCCAGGACGACGACGGTGACGTACGGGTCGACGACGCCGGCGAGCACGCCGGTGATCAGCAGCCCGGCGCTGCCGGACGCGACGACGACGGCGCCCGCGAGCGCGGCGACGGTCGCACGGACCTCGGTCGGGAACAGCTCGCAGACGTAGGCGCTGCGGGCGGCGTGCACGGCGGCGTCGGCGCCGGCCATGAGGAAGAAGCCCGGGGCGTACAGGGCCGGGCGGCCGGAGAACACGAGCAGGACGCCGAGCGACCCGGTCAGCAGCGAGCCGGCCATCACGGGGCGCCGGCCGTAGCGGTCGCTCAGCCGGCCGCCGGCGAGGTAGCCGAGCAGCGTGGTGGGCGCCGCCGCGAACACCACGACGGTGAACAGCCCGGTCCAGCCGTAGTCGTTCTGGGCGAGGTCGGAGGCGTAGAAGAACGAGCTGGTGGCGGCGGCGCCCAGCAGCCCGAGCACGAGCAGCAGCCGGCGCAGGTGGCCCCGCGCCACGGGGTCGAGGTCGGGGCGCCACGAGGTCTGCACCCGGGCCGAGCGGTCCGCGACGACGTAGGCCCGCGTCTCGGACAGGTTGCGCCGCAGGTAGACGACGACGGCCAGCGGCAGCAGGGCGACGACGTAGAACAGCCGCCATCCCAGCGGCGTGCTGTCGACGGCGAGCAGCAGGACGGCGACGAGCCCGAAGCCGGTGGTCGACAGGATGCCGAGCAGCCCGATGCCGGCGCCGCGGCGGTCGGGGCGCAGCTCCTCGGACAGCACCACGCTGGCCAGCCCCTCCTCGGTGGCGAGGAACAGCCGGGCGAGCAGCTGGAACACGACGAACGCGACGACGCCCCAGGCCGCGGCGGTGAGGCCGGTGAGCGCGGTGAAGGCGAGCACGCTGACCAGCAGCAGCGGGCGCCTGCCCCAGCGGTCGGCCAGGCGCAGGGTGACGACGCTGCCCAGCGCGCCCAGCCGGATGATCGCCACGGCGACGCCGAAGGCCGCGACGCTGACGCCGAGCCCGTCGGCCAGCGCGGGCGCGGCGAGCCCGAGCAGGCCGGTGTCGTAGTTGGTGAAGAACCCGACCAGGCACAGCGGCAGCAGGACGGCGCGCTCGTGCGCGTCGAACCGGCTCAGCAGCGGGGCCCTGCTCACCCGCCCGCCCGCGGGACGAGACGGGCGGCGACGACCTTGAGCATGTCGACCGCGGCGTCGTCGGACCGGCCGTGCAGACCGCGCAGCGCGGCGCCCTCGACGACGGCGAGCGCGAAGGGCAGGCCCTGCTCGAGGAAGCGCGGCCCCGGGTACTGCTCGGGCGGGAACAGCTCGTCGAAGGCCTGCCGGCACTGCGCCTGGAACTGCGCGTCCATGGTGTGGACCGCGGCGGCGAGCTCGGGCTCGGTGCGGGCGCCGACCCAGAGCTCGACCCACGCGGTGAAGGTCGGGCCGGAGACGGCGGCCCAGAGCAGGTCGAGCACGGCCTCGAGCCGGTCCTGGCCGGGCGGGAGCGCCGCGGCCTGCTCGCGCACCTCCTGCACCCGGCGCGCGAGCAGGTGCCCGACCGCGGCGGTCAGCAGGTCGCTCTTGGCCGGGAAGTGGTGGACGAGCGCCCCGAGGCTGAGGCCGGCGCGGGCGACGACGGCGGTGGTCGTGGTCCGGGCGTAGCCGAGGTCGGTGAGGCAGGACAGGGTGGCGTCCAGCAGGGCGGCGCGCGTGGTCGCGGACCGCTGCGCCTGCGTGCGACGGGCTTGCCGGGCGACGACCATCCGCAGACTGTGGTGCCCGTCACAGAAACCGTCAAGTCTTACCGCAACCTCGGCGGGTCAGCACACCTCGGCGACGTCGACCACGGGGGCGGCCGGCAGCCGTCGCACGACCACCTCGCGGGGCGCCCCGATGACGTACACCGTACGGCGGAACACCAGCCAGACGTCGGCCTCCACCTCGACCCGGTCGGCCTCCACGAGGTCGTCGGGCCGGGCGGCGTCGTCGGGCTCGGCGCGGTAGCGGATGCGGAACACGGGCACGGGTCGGCCTCTCGTCGGCGGCTCGACCCTCCGCCGTCGAGGGTAGCCACCCGGTGCGACAGCCCACAGGGGGACGGCGGGCCACAGGGGGACGGGCGGGCGGCCGGTGGGAGACTGGCCCTCCCCGACCCCGACCCCGCCGAGGCCCGACCCGCGTGACGACGACCGCCCCCGACGTCCGGCTGCTGCAGGCGGCGAACGCCACCAGCTCCTTCGACCGGTTCGTCGTCGGGCCGGTGCTGCTCACGCTCGCCGCCGACCTCGGCGTCGGGCTGGACGACGCCGCCGCCGTCGCCAGCGTCTACTTCCTCTGCTACGGGCTGAGCCAGCCGCTGTGGGGGCTGTGCAGCGACCGGCTCGGCCGGGTGCGCACGCTGCGGCTGACCCTGGGCGCCGCCGCGGTCTTCGGCGCGGCGAGCGCCCTGGCCCCGACGCTGCCGCTGCTGGTGCTCGCCCGCGCGCTGACCGGCGCCTGCGTGGCGGCCGCCGTCCCGACGTCGCTGGTCTACGTCGGCGACGCCGTCCCCTTCGCCCTGCGCCAGCGCACCCTCACCGACCTCAACGCCGCCACGGCGCTGGGCATCACGACGGCGACCGGCCTCGGCGGGGTGCTGGCCGCGACGGTCTCCTGGCGGGTGGCCTTCCTGGTGCCGGCGCTGATGGCCGCGGTGCTGGTCGTGCTGCTGCCGCGGCTGCCGGAGCCGCCCCGGCACGCCAGCGCCGCAGGCCGGGTGCGCGACGTCGTGCGGGCCCGGTGGGGGCGGGTCGTGCTGGCGCTCGCGCTGGTCGAGGGGGCCGCGATGCTCGGGCTGCTGACCTACTTCGCGCCGGCGCTGGAGAGCGCGGGCACGTCGCCGGGCCGGGCCGGCGCGCTGGTCGCCCTGTTCGGCGTCGGCCTGCTGCTGTCCTCGCGGGTGGTCAAGCGCCGGGCCGGCCGCACGCCCGCCCCGGTGTTCCTCGCCGTCGGGGCGGCCGGGCTGGCCGGTGCCTACGCCCTGGCGGCGTCCAGCCGCGCGGAGCCGGTGATCGCCTGCGCCGCCCTGCTGCTCGGCGCCGCGTGGGCGTCCATGCACTCCACCATGCAGACGTGGGCGACCGAGGCCGTGCCGCAGGCCCGCGCCGCCACGGTCTCGCTGTTCGCCGGCGCCCTGTTCGTCGGCAGCGGGGTCGCGACCGCCGCCCTGGCCGGGCTGGCCGCCGGCGAGCGCTGGCTGCTGCTGTTCGGCGTCGGGGTGGTGCTCGCGGCGGTGTTCGGGGTGGGCGCCGTCGCCGCCCGCGGCCGTGTACGGCCGCGGTCTGCTGCCCGCCGGGCCGGCACCGACGTGAGCGCCCTGCTCGACCTGTCCGCGGTCACCGTCGTCCGCGACGGCGCCGTCCTGCTCGACGCCGTCGACCTGCAGGTGGCAGCCGGCGAGCGGTGGGCGCTGCTCGGCCCGAACGGCGCCGGCAAGACCACCCTGCTGTCGGTCGCGGGTGCGGTCCGCCACCCGACGTCGGGGACGGCGCAGGTGCTGGGGCGGCCGCTCGGCCGGGTCGACGTCCGCGACCTGTGGCCCCTGGTCGGGCACGTCGCCGGGCGGCACCGCGCCGGCGGGGCGGCTGACCGTGCGGCAGGTCGTGCTGACCGGCGCCACCGGCACGACCGCGCTGCCGATGAGCGGCCCGCCCGACGTCGACGTCGCCCCGCTGCTCGCCCTCGTCGGCGTCGAGGCGCTGGCCGGCCGGCTCTGGGACACGCTCAGCAACGGCGAGCAGCGGCGCACCCTGCTGGCCCGCGCCCTCGTGCCCGACCCGCCGCTGCTGCTGCTCGACGAGCCCGCCGCCGGCCTCGACCTGCCGGGGCGCGAGCTGCTGGTGGACGCGCTCGACCGGCTGGCGGCGTCGGGACCGGACCGGGCGAGCGTGCTGGTCACGCACCACCTCGAGGAGCTGCCGGCGAGCACCACGCACGCGCTGCTGCTGCGGGGCGGCCGCACGGTCGCCGCGCGGCCCGGTCGGGCAGGTGCTGACGTCCGGGGCGCTGTCGGACGCGTTCGGCCTGCCGCTGCGGGTAGGCCGCGAGGACGGCCGCTGGACCGCCCGGCGCCGCTGAGGGGAGACCCGTGTCCGACGCGGACGTCGCCAGCCTGATCCTGTCCGAGCACGACGTCTTCCGGCGCGACTTCGACGCCCTCGACGGCCTGGAGGGCGACGAGCTCGCGCAGGCCTGGGACCGGCTGGCCGAGGCCCTCGAGGTGCACGCCGCCGGCGAGGAGGCCGTGTTCTACCCCCACGTCGTGCGCGAGCTGCCGGGCGGCGAGGGCGACACCGAGCAGGCCCTGCACGACCACAACGGCATCCGCGAGGCGGCCCGGGCCGTCGGCGCCCAGGAGGTCGGCAGCGAGGCCTGGTGGGAGGCCGTCCGCACCGCCCAGCAGGTCAACGGCGACCACATGGCCGAGGAGGAGCGCGACCTGCTGGGCGACCTGCGCGAGCAGCTGGGGCAGGAGCGCTGCGACGAGCTCGGGCTGGCCTGGCTGGCCTTCCACGAGGAGCACGAGCGGGCCCGCGGCCTGTCCGGGGAGCCGGAGGACCCGAAGGCCTACGTCGAGGCGGCCCAGCAGGGCGAGCTGCCGCAGGAGCGGGCGGCCCGCGAGACGCTGGAGGAGCTCACCTGACCTGGAGGACGGCCTTCTCCAGCTCGGCCAGGCTGTCCTCGAGGTGCACCAGCAGGCGCTGCAGCCGGGGCACGCTGCGCCGGTCGCCGACCAGGCCGAACTGCACCTCGCCGGCGTAGGACGTCAGCGTGATGTTCAGGGCCTGCCCGTGGGTCGGGATCGACAGCGGGTAGAGGCCCTGCAGCCGGGCGCCGTTCCAGTAGAGCGGCGTCTCGGGCCCGGGCACGTTGCTGATGACGAGGTTGAACGGCGGCGGCGCGAAGCGGTGCAGCGACACCAGCTCGTTGAACAGCAGCGGCGCCATGACGACGGCCGACAGCGCTGAGACCTGGTTCTGGCTGAGCCCGCGCAGGGCGGCCTTGCCGGCGTCCATCGACGCCTTGACCGACAGCAGCCGGGCCTCGGCGTCGGCCAGGTCGGTGCCCAGCCGCGCCAGGATCGTGCCGACGGCGTTCGTGGGCTCGTCGTCCTCGGGGTCGTCGGCGGTCGTCGTGCGCAGGGACACCGGCGTCATCGCGACCAGCGAGGCCGCGGGCAGCGCGTCCTGCTCGAGCAGGTAGGCCCGCAGCGCCCCGCCGCACATGGCCAGCACGACGTCGTTGAGGGTGCAGCCCGCGGCCCGGCCGACGGCGCGGACACGGTCGATGGACCAGGACTCCGCGGCGAAGCGCCGGCTGCCGGTGATGCTGACGTTGAACATGCTGCGCGGCGCCTGGCCGGGCAGCGTGGTGGCCTGGCTGCGGACGGCGTCGGCAGCCAGCGACAGCACCCGCGGCGTCAGCCCGACCGCCTCCAGCCCCAGGTCGAGGCCGGCCTTCGGCAGCGACAGCAGCCCGCCGCCCGCTCCGGCGCGGGCGGGGCGGGGCGGGCGCGGGCGGGCGGCCCACGGCACCGGCACGTCGCGGGCGTCCGGGTCGGGCGACAGGCTGCGCTGCAGCAGGCGCAGGCCGCTGACGCCGTCCATCACCGCGTGGTGGAGCTTGCTGTAGATGGCGAAGCGGTCGCCCTCCAGGCCCTCGATGAGGTGGGCCTCCCAGAGCGGGCGGTGGCGGTCGAGCAGCGTGCCGTGGAGCCGGCCGGTGAGGGCGAGCAGCTCGCGCACCCGGCCGGGCTCGGGCAGCGCCGAGTGCCGGACGTGGTGCTCCAGGTCGATCTGCGGGTCGTCCTTCCAGGCCCACTGGCCGCCCGTCAGCGGGCCGCGGTGCGGCCGCTTGCGGTAGACCGGCGCGACGTCCTCGACCTCGATCGAGGCCTCGTACAGCCCGCGCAGGAAGCCGGGGTCCGCCCCCTCGGGCAGGTCGTACAGCTGCAGGCTCCCGACGTGCATCGGCTGCTCGCGCGACTCCGCGATCATGAACATGCTGTCCTGCGGCGGCATCAGACCCATGCGCGCAGCCTGCCCCACGTACGGGCCCGGCCGCACCCGCCCGCGCGCGGGGCACGTGCGGGGACGATCCGGCACACTGGTGGGTGACGTCCCCCACAGTCGACCCCGACGACGACCCCGACGCGCCCCTGACGCGGCCGCCACCCTGACGACGGCCGACCCGCTGCCCGACAGGAGGAGCCCGTGGCCGCCCCGATCCTCAAGGGACGCGCGCTGGCCGTCCAGCGCACGCTCGGCCTGGTCTTCCTCGTCGTGATCGCCCTGCTGGTCGCCCTGACGGTCGGGCTCTACCAGAAGGTCTTCACCGACGTCGACACGGTGCTGCTGCGCGCCGACCGGATCGGCAACCAGCTCACCCCGGGCGCCGACGTGAAGCTCCGCGGGCTCATCGTCGGCGAGGTCCGCGAGGTCCGCACCGACGGCGACGGCGCCACCCTCGAGCTGGCGCTGAAGCCGGGGATGACCGGCCGCATCCCCTCCGACGTCACCGCGCGGCTGCTGCCCAAGACCCTGTTCGGCGAGAAGTTCGTCGCCCTGCAGACCGGCGACCGCCCGAGCGCCGAGCCCCTCGAGGCCGGCGACGTCATCGGGCAGGACCGCAGCGAGACCGCGATCGAGACCGAGCAGGTGCTGTCGGACCTGCTGCCGCTGCTGCAGACGCTCAAGCCGCAGCAGCTGTCCGAGACCCTCAACGCCGTCTCCGGTGCCCTGCGCGGGCGCGGTGAGGACGTGGGCGCGAACCTGGCCCGGGTCGGGGCGTACTTCCGGCAGATCAACCCCGAGCTGCCCGCGATCCAGGACGACGTCCGCGGCCTGGCCGACCTGGCCGCGAACTACGACGCCGCGTCCGAGGACTTCCTGGCGGTGCTGGACAACCTGTCCGCGCTCAGCCGCGACCTGCAGGACCAGCGCACCGAGCTGGCGACCTTCCTGTCCACCACCACGGGCTCGACCGACGAGGTCGACCGGTTCCTGCGCGAGAACGAGACGCGCCTGGTCCGCCTGGCCGCCGACAGCCTCCCGAGCCTGCAGGTCTACGCGCGCTACGCGCCGGAGTTCCCCTGCCTGGCCGCCGGGCTGGTCGAGGCGGAGTCGGAGGTCTCGGCGACCTTCGGCGGCCGGCAGCCCGGGCTGCACATCACGCTCGAGCTCACCGAGGGCAACGGCCCCTACGTGCCGGGCGACGAGCCGAAGAACGGCGACGACGGCGGGCCGACCTGCCGCGGCCTGCCGCCGAACGCCAAGGAGATCCCGTTCCCGCTCTACCGGAACGGCACCGACGGCTACCGCGACGGCCAGCCGGTCGACCCCGACACCGGCGTCTTCGGCAGCCCGACCCCCGGGCCGGCGCCGGCCGCCGCCTTCGAGCCGGCCCGGTACCTCAGCGGGGACCTGACCGCCGACGAGGTCGTCACCAAGAGCGTCGTCGGGGCGGTCACGGGCCGGCCGTTCGACGAGGTGCCGGACATCGCGACGCTGCTGTTCGGGCCGATGGCCCGGGGGACGACCGTCCGGCTCAGCTGAGCGCGGCGAGCACCCGGGCGCTGTCCTGCGCCGTCGTCACCGTCACCCGCACGCCCTCACCGCTGAAGCAGCGCACCAGGACGCCGGCCTCCTCGAACACGGCGGCCAGCCGGTCGCTGTCGTCGCCGGCGGGCAGCCAGACGAAGTTGCCCTGCGCGGGCGGGACGTCGTGGCCGAGGTCGCGCAGCGCCCGGCGCAGCGGCTCGCGCTCCGCGACGACCTGCGCGACGCGGTCGGCCAGCTCGTCGGCCGCCTGCAGGCTGGCGACGGCGGCGACCTGCGCGGGCAGCGAGACCGCGAACGGCACCTGCACCCGGCGCAGCGCGGCCGACACCTCGTCCGACGACGTCAGGCAGTAGCCGACCCGCAGGCCGGCCAGCCCGTAGGCCTTGCTGAAGGTCCGCAGCACCGCGAGGTTCGGGTGGTCGGCGAGCAGCCGGGTGCCGTCGACGGCGTCGGGGTCGGTGACGAACTCGGCGTAGGCCTCGTCGAGGACGACCAGCACGTCGCCGGGCACCCGGTCCAGGAAGGCGACGACGTCGGCGCGCGACAGGGCCGGGCCGGTCGGGTTGTTCGGCGTGCACAGCAGCACCAGGCGGGTGCGGTCGGTGACGGCGTCGGCCATGGCGTCGAGGTCGTGCTCGGCGCCGCGCAGCGGGACCTGCACGGGGACCGCCCCGGCGACCTTGACGAAGCCGGGGTAGGCCTCGAAGGAGCGCCACGCGAACAGCACCTCGTCGCCCGGGTCGGCGGCCACCTGCACCAGCGACTGCACGAGCGACACCGAACCGCAGCCGACGGCGACCCGGTCGGGGGCGACCTCGTAGCGCGCGGCGAGCGCGGCGACCAGCTCGGTGCAGGCCGGGTCGGGGTAGCGGTGCCCCTGCGCGAGCGCCTGCGCGACGGCGTCCACCACCGACGGCAGCGGCGGGTACGGCGTCTCGTTGCTCGCCAGCCGGGCCGGGTCGGAGCCGGGGGCGGGACGGCGCCCGGGCTTGTAGCCGGGCATCTGCGTGAGCAGGGGGCGCAGGCGGGGCGTCGTCACGGCACGACGCTAGCGCCGCCCCCTGCCGCCCGCTGCCCGCCTGCTGCCCGCCTGCTGCCCGCCTCGGGGACGGCGTAGGCACGCGCCGAGAGCACCTTCGCGACGGTCCGCCCGTGCCAGCGCTGCCCGCTCGGGTTGCGGTAGCCCGCGGCGTTCAGCGCGCTCGCGATGGTCGCGGCCGAGGCCCCGCGGCCGTGCAGCTCGAGCAGCCGCGACAGCCCGTGGCGCTCCAGCAGCGGCTCCTCCCGCGACGGCGCGGACGGCGCGCGGGTGTGCCCGTCGGGGACGTCCCAGGGCCGCGACCAGTCGCGGGCGAGCACGTCGGCCAGCGGCAGGGCCGGCGACCACAGCCAGCCCTGCCCGACCTGGCAGCGCAGCAGGCGCAGCACCGCCGCCTGCTGCTCGGTCTCGACGCCCTCGGCGACCAGGGTGAGGTCCAGGGCGTGCCCGAGCTCGGCGATGCCCGCCGCGACGGCGTGCGCGTCGGCGTCGGCGTCGATGTCCTGCACGAAGGAGGCGTCGATCTTCAGGTGCGTCACCGGCAGCTGGCGCAGCTGGGCCAGCGACGAGTAGCCGGTGCCGAAGTCGTCGAGGCCGACCAGGAAGCCGGCCTCGCGCAGGGACCGCACGACGCAGGAGTCGCTCCCCCCGTCGACGGCCAGGGCGCTCTCGGTGACCTCCACCATCACCGACCCGGGCTCCACCCCGGCGCTGCGCGCGTGCTCGAGGAACTCCCCGACCAGCTCGGTGTCGTGCAGGTTCAGGCGCGACAGGTTCACCGAGACGTAGACCTCGGGCGGCACGGTCCCGTGCTCGCGCAGCGTCGCGAGCGCCCGCACCGCGTGCCGGAACACCCGGCGGTCCAGCTGCGGGCTGAGGCCGGACTGCTCGGCCGCCGGCACGAACGCCGCCGGCGACACGACGCCGAGCTCGGGGTGGGTCCAGCGCAGCAGCGCCTCGAAGCCGGTGAGCCGTCCGCCCCGCGAGCGCCACCAGCGGCTGGAAGTGCAGCTGCAGCTGGTCGGTCTCCAGGGCGCCGCGCAGCAGCGCGGCCAGCTCGAAGCGCTCGTCGACGGCCCGCGCCAGGCCGGCGTCGTAGAAGGCCGACCGGCCGCGGCCGGCCTCCTTGGCCCGGTACATCGCCTGGTCGGCGAAGCGCAGCAGGTCCTCGACGCCGTCGGCCGGGCGTGGTGGCGATCCCCACCGACACCGTCAGCCAGGCCTGCGCGTCGTCGTCGAGGCGGTAGGGCTCGGCGAGGACCGCCATGAGCGCGTCCGCCCGCGCCGCGGCGTCGTCGGGCGTGGCGTCCTCGCAGACCACGACGAAGTCGTCGCCGCCGAAGCGCGCCGCCGTCTCCTGGGGACCGAGGGCCGCCCGCAGCCGCTCGGCGACCTGCAGCAGCACGGCGTCGCCCGCCTGGTGGCCGCGGGAGTCGTTGACGACCTTGAAGTGGTCGAGGTCGAGCAGCAGCACGGCGGTGCCCCGGTAGGCGGGGTCGGCCGCGCGGGCGAGCGCGTGCTCGAGCCGGTCCTGCAGCAGCGTGCGGTTCGGCAGGCCGGTGAGCGGGTCGTGCACGGCGGCGTGCCGCAGCTCCTGCTCCAGCCGCCGCTGCTCGGTGACGTCGCTGACCATGAGCAGGACGTCGCCCCCGGCAGCGGGCATCGCCCTGCGGGTGACCTGCAGGACGCGCGCGTCGCCGTCGGGCCGCCGGTGCGGGACGTCGACGCGGGCACCCGGGCCGCTGCCCTGCGGCTCGTGCAGGCCGCTGAGGACCTGCTCGGGCTGCAGCGCGGCCAGCGCGTGCGGGGCCAGGCCGAGGATCTCGCTGAGGCGGGGGTTGGTGAAGGTCGTGCGTCCCTGCGGGGACACCACCCAGATGCCCTCCGGACGCGCTCTCGGTGACCGCGCGGTGCCGGGCCTCGGAGTCGCGCAGCGCGGCGTCGGCGCGGACCGCCTCGGTGACGTCACGGACGTTGGTGACCACGCCCCCGACCTCCTGGTCGCGCTCGTCCGCGACGTCGAGCTCCAGCCAGCGGTACTCGCCGGTGGCCGCCCGCACCCGCACCCGCAGCGGCGGCTGGGTCGTCGTCGACCAGGGCGCGCTGGAAGTGCGCGACGGCGGCGGCCCGGTCGTCGGGGTGCACGAGGTCGAGCCCCTCGACCAGCAGCGTGGCCGCGGCGTCGTCGTAGCCGAGCATCCGGCCGAGGGCCGGGGAGGCGTGGACCAGCTCGCCGCGCTCGCTCGTGACCAGGCCGGCGTCGGTGGCCCGCCGCCCGAGCGCGCGGAAGAACTCCTCCTGCCGGCGCAGCCGGGCCGTCGCGTCGCGGACCTCGCTGAGGTCGAGCACGAAGGCCGAGGCGCCCGAGCAGGGTGCCGTCGTCGCCGCGGATGGCGGTGACGTTGACGCTGACGGGCACGGGCGTGCCGCCGGAGTGGCGCAGCACCTGCTCGTAGCTGCAGGACGGGCGCTCCCCGGACAGGACCGCCCGCAGGCGCCGTGTCGGTGCCCTCGACGGACGGGCCGCCGCGGAACGCGGTCACCGGGCGGCCGACGAGCTCCTCGCGGGTGCGGCCGAGCAGCCGGCAGAGGGCGTCGTTGACGTCCTCGAAGGCGCCGTCAGCGGACAGGACGGCCTGCGCCACCTGCGACTGCTCGAAGCGGGCGCGGTAGCGCGCCTCGCTGCGCTGCAGCGCCTCCTGCGCCTGCTTGCGCGCGTCGATGCGCAGCACGTGGCCGGTGACCTGCGTGCCGTCGGCGTGGCCGGTCAGCCGCTCGGCCACCCAGGCCCAGCCGCCGGTCCCGGTGACGAGGCGGCACTCGACCTCGACGGGGCGCAGCGGCGTCGCCAGGGCGGCGCTCCACGCGGCCTGGAAGGCGGCCCGGTCGTCGGGGTGCACGAAGTCGGGCCCGTGCCTGCCGAGGACGTCCTGGTCGGCCCAGCCGAGCTCGTCCTGCAGGCCCGCCGTCACCTCCAGCACGCGCCCGCCGGCGTCCGCGCGGTAGCTGATCTCGAAGGCGCCGTGCAGCGGGTCCCAGCGGGTGGTCCCGCGGTCGCCCTGCGGGGAGGCGGCCTGCAGGGTCGCGGTGAGGTACCAGGGCTGCTCGTCGCGGCAGGCCAGCTCCCAGTGCGCGGTGCGCCGCAGGGCGGGCCGGCCTTCGCCCGCCGGGAGCGCGACCGGGAGGTCGGCCTGTCCGTCCGCGCTGCAGCCCAGGGCGTCCAGGACGGTCCGGACGTCGACGCCGAGGACGTCGTCGACGGGGGAACCCAGCAGCGCGGCGAGGGGACGGCCCAGCAGGTCCGCCAGCGCGTCGGTGAGCGCCACCACCTCGCCCGCCGGGAGGCAGACCAGGCGCGGGGGTCCCGACCGCCAGTGGACGCCGGGCAGGGTGATGCCCTCGGCGTCGAGCCGGGCGGCGGACGCGGACGCGCCCTCGGCCGTGCGGGTCGCTCGTCCCTGGGCAGACACGCGCACCCCTCCTCGCGGTCGGTGAGGCGGGTGCAGGGCGCTCGTCGGTCGTGCGTCCGACGGGTGTTCCCCGGCCGCAGCGGCTCCAACCGGGCGGCACGCCCGACCAGGTCCCCACCTGGCTCGTCGAGGGGGTGCCGGTAGCCCTTCCCGGCCCTTCTGGCCGCAGCGCTCGATCCGCCGTGCCGGCAGGCCGACACCCTGTGCATGACCCTCTCCGACCGCGACCCGCTGCGGCCGCCCCCGCACCCGGCAGGCGCGCACCGTGCGGCGCCCCTGCCTCCCGACGAGACGGCGCGGCTGGCCGTGATGAGCACCTTCGACGTCGTCGACACGCCGCCGGAGGACGAGTACGACGACCTGGTCGCGCTCGCCGCCCAGCATCTGCGGCACCCCGATGGCGGCCGTGTCGCTGGTCGAGATCGGGCGGCAGTGGTTCAAGGCCGCCGTCGGGCTGCCCGTCACCGAGACCCGCCGCGACGCGTCCTTCTGCGCGTGGGGCCTGCTGGAGCCGTCGAGGACGCTGGTCGTGCCCGACACGGCGCTGGACGAGCGCTTCGCGCACAACCCGCTGGTCACCGGCGAGCTGGGGCTGCGCTCCTACGCCGGCGTCCCGCTGGTCACCGCCGAGGGCCAGCCGCTGGGCTCGCTGTGCGTGCTCGACACCCGCCCGCGTGCGCTGACCGCCGAGCAGCTGTCGTCCCTGCGGGTGCTGGCCACCCAGGTGGTCACGCTGCTCGAGCTGCGCCGCAGCCTGCTGCAGGGCGCGGACCTGCAGCGCCGCCTCGACGCCTGGGAGAGCCGCGTGTGCACCTCGTCCCCGCGCCGCCGGGTGCGGGTCCCGCAGCCGCGCCGCGCCGGCGCCCCCGGGGGAGGTGTCCGCTAGTGCTGCTGCCCAGCATCACCGTCGACATGACCTTCGACCAGGCCGCCGAGGAGGCCCTGCGCTACCTGCGCGAGGCCGTCCCCATGGCCTTCTGGTCGGTCACCCGGGTCGAGAACGGCCGCCAGACCTACCAGTACCTCGGCGACAACGGCTACGGCCTGTCGCCCGGCATGTCGCACCCGTGGGAGGACAGCTTCTGCGTCCACATGGTCCGCGGCGACGGGCCGATGGTCGCCCCCGACGCGCAGTCCGTGCCGGTCTACGCCGCGGCCGGCGTCAACGCGCTCGCCACGATCCGCTCGTACGCCGGCGCGCCCATCCGGGAGGCGGACGGCCAGGTCTTCGGTGCCGTCTGCGGCATCGACCCCGACGTCAACGACGACCCGCGCCTCGCCGCCGCGCAGCCCGTGCTGCAGCTGCTCGGCCAGCTGCTCACCATGGTCCTGGCCGTCGACCGGCAGCGCGACGCCGCCGCCCAGCAGCTCGCCGAGGCCGAGCTCGCGGCCGAGACCGACGTCCTCACCGGCCTGTACAACCGCCGGGCCTGGGAGCGGATGCTGGCCGAGCAGGAGGAGCGCTTCGCCCGGCTGGGCGACCCCACCGTGCTCGCCGTGCTCGACCTCGACATGCTCAAGGAGGTCAACGACACCCAGGGGCACGCGGCCGGCGACGACTACATCCGGCGTGCGGCGGCGGCCCTGCGCACCGCGGCCGCTCCCGACGGCGACCTGGTCGCCCGGCTCGGCGGCGACGAGTTCGGCCTGCTGCTGCCGCACTGCACCGAGGCCGAGGCCGAGGTGCGCGTGGCCCGCGTCTACGCCGCGCTGGAGGAGGCCGGCGTCGCCGGGTCCGTCGGGTGGGCGCCGATCACGGTGCTGCGCGGCCTGCCCGCCGCCCTCGCCGAGGCCGACGCCGCGATGTACGCCGCCAAGCGGCTGCGCCGCGCCCACCGCCGGGCCGCCGGGCTCCCGCTGCAGCGCACGGCCTGACGCAGGGCGGACGCCCCTCCCCGGGACCCGGGGGAGGGGCGTCCGCGCGCTCAGCCGGCCGTCACCGACGGGGCGCCCTCGACCTGCGCGCTGCCGAGGCGGCGCAGCAGGGCGCCGAGGTCGACGCCGGTGAGGTCGCTGCCGATCTGCATGCCCTGCTCGACGTTGCGGGCGACCGTCTTGGTGAGGTCGCTCGCCCCGTCGGTGCTGATGATCGTCAGCTTGTCGACGTTGCCGAGCGGCGCGGCGGCCTCGCGGACGACGTCGGGCAGGACCTTCACCAGCAGGTCCAGCACGGCGGCCTCGGAGAACTGCGCGAACGCCTTGGCCTTGTCGTCCAGGGCCTGCGCCTCGGCCGCGCCCCGCGCCTGCGTCGCCGCCGCCTCGGCCTCGCCCTCGAGGCGCAGGGCCTTGGCCATCGCCGTGCGGCGGGCCAGCTCGCCCTCGCCGGACAGCCGCTGCTGCTCGGCGTTGGCCTGGGCCGCCGCGATGGTGGCCTGCCGCTGCGCCTCGGCCCCGGCGATGGCGCTGTTCTTGGCCGCCTCCGCCGCCGCCTCGACGCGGTAGCGCTCGGCGTCGGCCGGGCGGCGGACCGTGGTGTCGAGCTCGCGCTCCTTGAGCGCCGCCTGCCGCTCGGCCACCTGCTCCTGCGCGGCGAGCACCTCCTGGTCGCGGGCGGCCGCGGCGAGCGGGCCCGCGGCGTCGGCCCGGGCCTGGGCGGCGTCGGTCTCGGCCTGGATCTCGGCGGTCTTCAGGGCGAAGGCGCGCTGGGCGACCGCGATGGCCTCCTCGGCGAGCAGGCGCTCCTGCTCGGCCGCCTGCCGGGCGCGGGCCTCGGCGATCGCGGCCTCCTTCTCCACGCGCGCCGACTCCGGGCGCCCGAGGTCGGTGAGGTAGTCGCCCTCGGCCTGGATGTCCTGCAGCTGGAAGGTGTCGAGCTGCAGCCCCTGGTTGGTCAGGCTGCTCTCGGCCTCCTCCGCCACCGCGCTGGCGAACGCCGCCCGGTCCTTGATGATCTCCTCGACCGTCAGCCGCCCGACGATGCTGCGCAGCGAGCCGGCCAGCGTCTCCTGGGTGCTCTGCTCGATGGTGCCGACGGGGGCGTCGCGGAAGCGCTGCCCGGCGGCGCGGATGGCGTCCTCGCTGCCGGCGATCTTCACGATGGCCACGCCCTCGAGGTCGAGCTTGATGCCGGTCGAGGAGACGGCGCCGCGGATCGCGACGTTGAGCCGGCGCGAGGACAGGTCGAGCGCGGAGAGCTTCTGCACGAACGGCAGCACGAACACCGAGCTGCCCATGACGATCTTCTGGCCGGACAGGTCGGTCGAGACGACGCCGGTCTCCGGGTTGGTGACCGGGCGGCCCTTGCGGCCGGTGATGATGAAGGCCTCGTTCGGGCCCGCGACCTTGATGCGGGTGATGACGGCGAGGACGGCGAGGACGACGAGCGCGAGCGCGGCGCCGAGGGCGATCAGCAGGGTGGTCACAGGGGTGCCTCTCTGGGCGGTGCCGGGCGCAGAGCGCGCCCGGCGGGACGGGGGAGCCCGCCGGTCGGCAGGGCAGGGGGGTGGGGACGGGGGTGCAGGACAGCGGCGCGGACGCGCGGCGTCAGGACAGGGCGAGGGGGTCCGCGGGGGCGACGAGCACGCTCGTCTCGGACAGGACCTCGAGGACGTAGACGGCGGCGCCCGCGGGCAGCGGCCGGTCGGCGCGGGCGGACAGCTTGCGCCGGGTGCCGTGGACGACGAGGGCGACCTCGCCGTAGCCCGACGCCGGGACCCGGGTCACCAGCGTGCCGAAGACGCCGTACAGGTCGCTGCCGGTCGGCGCCGGGGCGGGTTCGCCCACCACCGCCCGCGACAGCGCGAGGGCGGCGGCCCCGACGGCGAGGGCCCCGGCCGCGGCCAGCGGCAGGGCGACGGGCAGGGCGAGGTCGGCGCTGCGCAGCGCGAGCGCCCCGCCGAAGCCGAACGCGGACACGGCGGCACCGGCGGCCGGCGTCACACCGGGGCCGAGGTCGCCGGGGACGACGGCGTCGACCGCGCCGTCGAGCAGCTCACCGAGCAGCAGGCCGGCGAGGACGACCGCCAGGCCGAGGGCACCGAGGACGAGGAGCAGGACAGTGAGCACGAGCGGCCTCCGCCGCACCCCGCCCCACCGGTCCGTCCGGCGCGCCCCTGCTGGTGACGTCCGGAGGGTATCGCGCGGGCAGGCCGGTGGCTACTGCCCCTGGAACTCCCAGTGCCACGGCTCCGGCTTGCTGCCGCCGGGACGCGCCCAGGCCGGGTTCACCCAGCCGAAGCGGGGGGCGTTCGCGGTCAGCCAGGCGTAGACCTCGGAGTCGAACGACGCCGCCCCGCAGCCGAGGTCGAGGGCCAGGCCCCACCCGTGCTGGCTGCGCCCGGGGACGGCGGCGAGCTGCGGCTTGCGGGCGAACACGTCGACCTGCCCGGCGAAGTCGCGGTAGGAGTCGGTGAGGCACAGGCCCGGCAGGCCGGCGGCCCGGCGGGCGGCGTCGAGCGCGACGAACGAGCGGTCGGCGTCGGTGCGCAGCCGGTGGCCGGGGTGGCCGGGGACGGGGCACAGGACGGCGTCGGGCAGGAAGCCGTTGGCGTAGCCGTGGTCGCTGACGGGGGCGCAGTCGCCGCCGCCGGACGCGACGGTGCCGGGGACGTAGGAGGTGGCGACGGGGGTGCCGGAGGCGGCGGCAGCAGCAGCGGCGGCCGCGGCAGCCTGGGCGACGGCCTCGGCAGCGGCCCGGTCGACCTGCTCCTGCTGCGCGCGCAGGGCGGCAGCGGCCTCGGCGGCGAGCGCCTCGCGCAATGCTGCGGCGGTCGCGGCGAGCCGGTCGCGCAGGGCGGTGGCCTGCCGGGCCGCCTCGGCCTGCCGGGCGTCGACGGCCTGCTGCTGGGCGAGGGCCTGCCGGCGCAGCGCCGTCTTCTGCGCGAGCAGCGAGCCGGTGCGGCTGCGGGCGCGGGTGAGGTCGCCGAGGGCGGCGCGCCGGGAGGTGTCGACCGAGTCGACGGCGGCACGCAGCCGGGCGAGGTCGGACAGCGCCCGCGGGTCGCCGCTCATGATCGCGGCCAGGGTCGGCGGCAGCCCCTGGCCCTTGTAGGCCGCGCGGACCAGGGCGTCGACGCCGCTCTGGGTCTGCACGCTGACGGTCTGCTGGTGCTCGAGGTCGTCCTGCACGGCGAACTGCTGCTGGGTGAGCACGGCGAGCCGCCCGGCGGCCTGCTCGTAGGCACGCGCACCGGCCTCCAGGTCGGAGCCGGCGGCGTCGACCTCGGCCTGCAGCGCCGCGACCCGGGCGCGCAGCGAGCCCGAGGCCGGCTCGGCCGCGGCGGCGACCGGCGACGGGGCCGCGGCGACGACCAGGCCCGTGACGGCCGACAGCACGGTGGCCGTGAGCAGTCCGGGCAGGCGTCGCACGGGGAGTGCTTCGACCGCCCCTGCCGCTGACTGAAGGGGGTGCAGACTGGGCGCGTGACGACCCGCGTCGACCTCGACCACCCGCGGCGGGTGCGGCACGGCGGCACGGCGCTCGACCGGGCGCTCGTCGACTGCGCGCTGTACTGCTCGGGCCGCCGCTCGCCCACGCGCTTCCCGCTGGGCGAGGCCGCCGAGATGGCCCGCAGCGAGCCCGGCTCGTTCGTCTGGCTCGGCCTGCACGAGCCCGACGAGGCGGCCTTCTCCGCCGTCGCCGCCGAGTTCGGCCTGCACCCCCTGGCCGTCGAGGACGCCGTGCACGCCCACCAGCGGCCGAAGCTCGACGTCTACGGCGACCACCTGTTCGTCGTGCTCAAGACCGCCCGCTACGACGACGCCACGGAGGCGGTCGAGACCGGCGAGGTGATGGTGTTCGTCGGCGCCGACGTCGTCGTCACCGTGCGGCACGGGATCGCCGCCGACCTCAGCGGCGTGCGCGCCCGGCTGGAGGAGCACCCGGAGCTGCTCGCCCTCGGGCCGAGCGCCGTGCTGTGGGGGGTCGCCGACGCCGTCGTCGACGGGTACGGGCCGGTGCTCGAGGGGCTGGAGACCGACGTCGACCAGGTCGAGGGGCAGGTCTTCGAGGAGCGCGGCAACCCGACCCGGCGCATCTACGCGCTGACCCGCGAGGTGCTCGAGCTGTCGCGCGCCGTGCACCCGCTGGTCGAGGCCACCGGACGGCTGGCCGACGGCGGGCTCCCGGGCCTGGCGGAGCGCACGCACGTGCTGTTCCGCGACGTCCACGACCACGTGCTGCGCGCCGACGACCGGGTCGACGGGCTGAGCACCCTGCTGCAGAGCACGCTGGACGCCAACGTCGCGCAGGTGACGCTGCAGCAGAACGAGGACATGCGCAAGATCAGCGCCTACGCGGCCATCCTCACCGTCTGCACCACCATCGCGGGCATCTACGGCATGAACTTCGAGCACATGCCGGAGCTGCACTGGCGGCTCGGCTACCCGCTGGCGCTGGCGCTGATGGGCGGCAGCGGCGTCGCGCTCTACCGCGCGTTCCGGAGGAACGCGTGGCTGTGATCGAGACCGACCGGCTGCGCCCTGGTGCCGCTCAGCCCGGCGCTCGTCGCCGCCCTGGTGGCCGGCGACCTGGAGCAGGCGCAGCGGCTCGCGCCCTTCCCGGTCACCGCGGACACCTTCGCCGACGACGCCTACGTCCTCGGCCTGCGTCACGCCCAGCTCACCGCCGACCCCGCCGAGGAGCCCTGGCTCTACCGGGCGGCGGTCAGCCGGGAGACCGGGGAGGTCGTCGCGCGGATCGGCTTCCACGCCCCGCCCGACGCCGAGGGCACCGTCGAGGTCGGCTACACGGTGCAGCCGGAGCACCGGCGGCAGGGTCTGGCGGTGGAGATGTGCCGGGCGCTGATCGCCTGGGGCGCGGAGCACGGGGCCGTGCGGGTGCTCGCCAGCGTGCGCCCCGACAACGCCGCCTCGCTCGCCGTCGTCCACCGCCTGGGCTTCGTCAAGACGGGCGAGGAGCTCGACGACGTCGACGGCCTGGAGTGGGTCCACACGCTGGAACTGACCCGGTAGAGTCTGCCGCGCACGTCTGGAGACGTCGCCTAGTCCGGTCTATGGCGCCTCACTGCTAATGAGGTTTGGGGCAACCCATCGGGAGTTCAAATCTCCCCGTCTCCGCGCGCACCGTCGGGCCCCGTCGCAGCTGCGGCGGGGCCCGAGACTGTGCGCCCGGCCCAGGTCGACCGGCCGGGGCCGCGGCGCGGCGACGACGGGCCTCCTGGTCCTCGACGCCGAGCGCGGTGCGGAAGGGGCCAACATCGTCGGCAGCGAGGACGCGCTCTGGTGGGCTGCCACGACGGTGACCACCGTCGGCTACGGAGACCGCTTCCCCGTCACGGGGGAGGGCCGCCTCGTGGCCGTCGCGCTCATGGTGGGCGGCATCGCCCTGCTCGGTGTCGTGACGGCCTCCGTTGCGGCATGGTTCGTCCAGCGGTTCACCGCACTGGAGGACACGGACGACGTGAGCGCCCGCCTGGCCCGCATCGAAGCGCTCCTGGAAGGCAGGAGCGGGCTGTCGTCGCCCGGCGACGCGTCGCCTTCACGACCGGCCTGACCCGCTCCACACGGTGCTGCGGTCCCGCCTGGCCCGCATCGAAGCGCTCTCCTCCTCCGTGCGCACCTGCTAGTCCACCGAGACACCCGCCGCCCGCGCGAAGCTCGACAGGTCCGCCGCCGTCGCCTCGACGGCGACCTGGAGCGTCCACTCGTCACCCTGGCGGAACAGGCTCAGCAGCTCGAGCAGCGTCGTGGAGCCGACGGGCCCGGGCGGTGGCAGTGGAGAGCGCACCAGCGTCCTCTCAGTGCGCAGGTCGAGCACCTCCAGGCTGCAGGGCCCGGAGGCCGGCGCGTGCTGGACAGCCTGCACACCGACGCGGACGCGCTGCGTCTGCTCCGGCAGCCCCTCAACGACGAGCACGAGGTGGCTCGGAGCGCCAGGAGACTCGGCGAGTGCGGCGGCCCCACTCGGGTGCACAGCCTGCCCGTAGAACACCAGGTCGCTGTCGCCCGAGACCATGCCGTCCTCGCCCAGCAACATCGCGACCAGGTCGAGCTCCGACGGCCCCGGTTCCCGTGTCCTCCCCCGACAACAGGACCTGCAGGTGACTGTCGATCGGCAGGGGCCTGCTCCCGTGCGACATCGGCTCGGGGGCGTCCTCGGCCGGCTCGTCCGGTCCTGGTGCGTAGTCGTCGTGGCCGATCAGGTCGGTCTCGGTGACGTCGCTCGAAGGGGGCGGACTCGTCGCTGAGGTCAGGCGCGTCACCGTGCTCGTCCTCGGCGACGCTCGCCGCGGCCGTGGGGACGCTCTTGGCACGAGGAGCGGCGGGCGTCCAGGCACGGAGCGGCTGCAGGACCTGGTCGTAGAAGACGTCGATGCCGTCGAGCACGCTGCTGATGAAGCCGCCCCGACCCGCGGCGCGCTTCGTGCCCAGAGGCAGGTCGAGCCACAGCTCGAAGCGCTTGATCTCGTGGGCGCCCTCGGGCACCAAGGCCTCCGGGGTGCTGCGCGCCTGGTCCAGACGCAGAGCAGTCGTCTCCGTACGGGCGAAGGACGTGAGTGCCTGCACACGCACAGTCCCTGGAGCGTCGGGCAATTGGCGGAGGAGCCAGCGGACCCGCGTCAACGGTCGGCCCTCGACCGGAGCCGGGACGGTCGCCTGGACCGTCAGCGTTCCCGCGCGCAGGTCCGCGGTCGCCGTCATGGTGCTCAGGGCGCCCGGTACGCGCAGCGTCAGGGCGAACCTGCCGTCCGAGGCTCAGGGTGGCGGCGGCCTGGGCCTGCCGTGCCCCGAGGTCACTGAGCGAGCGGGGCCGGACAACGGTCACCGACGTCCCGAGGCGCTGCTCCAGCCGCAGCGCCGCGTACCTCCCGAGCTGCTCGAGGCGGTCAACGACGTCGAGGACCGGCTTCGCGGCGGGTCGGGCAGTACGGGCGCAGACGTCGTCCCGGACGCTGACCCAGTTCTGGCCCATGTCGTTGAACTCCAGAGCCCCAGATCGCGGGTGCTCGAGGTAGCGGATGAGCTCCGACAGGATGTAGGCCTGCTCCGGGTCGTCGACTCCCCGGTGTCTGTGGTGGGTGACCGCTGCTGCGAGCACCTCCGCCCAGGACAGGTGGTGCAGCGCGACGGTCTTGGCGCCTTTGCCGAGCCTTCGCTTGTCGACGATTACGGGGTGTCGGCCGGGGAGCGCGATCTGGTTGGAGATCGTCAGCACGACGTCGAACCCCTGCTCGCGGCTGTCGTCGCGCTCCGGTCCCCTGCCCGTTCCCCGCCCGCCGCCTCCCCGCCGTCCCGCCGTCGGCAGGAGACGCGGCGGCGACCGCGAACTCCCCCTCATGACCGTCTCCCGCCGCACCTTCCTGGCGGGCGCCGCCGCCGGGAGCGCCCTCGTCCTGACCCGCCCCGCCGGGCGCGCTGGACCTGCCGCTCGACGACGGCACCGCGGCCGCCCGCACGAGCCGGCTGTTCCCGGGCGCCCGGCTGGTCCACGGCGACCTGCACAACCACACCGTGCGCTCCGACGGCGCGGGCGACCCCGCGAAGGCCTTCGGCTCGATGCGCGACGCCGGCCTGGACTTCGCCGCCCTCACCGACCACGCCACCGTCGGCAAGGCCGCCGGCACCGGCTCCTGCGCGGGCGGGGACTGCAGCGTCGTCGGCATCGACGAGGCCACCTGGGCCGAGGCCGCCGCCCTCGCCGACGCCGCCCAGGACGACGGCCGCTTCACCGCGATCCGCGGGTTCGAGTGGAGCAGCCCGGCGCTCGGGCACGTCAACGTCTGGTTCGGGCAGACCTGGACCGACCCGCTGAGCACCGCCGGCCTCGGCCCCGAGGGCGTCGGCCAGCTCGCCCACGACAACGGCTTCCCCCTGACGGCCGAGCAGGCGGCCCAGCTCGACGCGCTGGTGCGGCAGAGCCCGGCGAACGGCGCCGACATGCGGCTCTTCCACGAGTGGCTCGCCCGACCCGCCGACACCCCGGTCGTCGGCGGGGGCCGCGACGCGCTGGCCGGCTTCAACCACCCCGGCCGCGAGACGGGGCGCTTCGGGAACTTCCTGTTCGACGAGCGGGTCGCCCCGCGCATGGTCACGCTCGAGGCGTTCAACCGCGGCGAGGACTACCTGTTCGAGGGCACCACCAGCGGCGTCGTCTCCCCGCTGCACCAGTGCCTGGAGGCCGGCTGGACGCCCGGGCTGATCGGCGTCACCGACGAGCACGGCACCGCGTGGGGCACCCCCGCGAACGCCGGCCGCACCGGCCTGTACGCCCCGGCCCTGACCCGCGCCGGAGTCCGGCAGGGCATGGAGCAGCGCGCGGTGTTCGCCTCCCGGCTGCGCGGCCTGCGCCTGGACGCCTCCGCGAACGGGGTGCGGATGGGCTCGCGTCTCCCGTACCGCGGCGGGCCGGTCCGGATCGCCCTCGACCTCGACCGCGGCCCGTCCTGGTACGGCCGCCGGCTGAACGTGCAGGTGCTGGCCGCGGCCGAGCCCGGCACGCTGCTGCCCCGCGTCGTGCAGACCCTGACCGTGACCGTCCCGACGCCGGACGAGCCGGTGGTCGCCTTCGACGTCGAGCCCGGCGACGCCCGCTGGCTGGTCCTGCGGGTGAGCGACCCGGCCTCCACCACCCGCGACGCCGACCTCGCCCCCGGCGACCGGGGCATCCGCGAGGACGACCGCGCCGCCGGCACCGCCTTCGCCGGCCTCGGCCCCGCGATCGCCTACGCCAGCCCGTTCTACCTGGGCGCCCCGACGACGCCGGACACCGACGCCGTCCCCGTGCGCCGCACCCTGCACCACCACCACTGAGGCGGGGCTCAGCCCAGGGTCGCCCCGAACAGCAGGCCCAGCCCGTAGGTGACCGCGGCGGCGCCCGCCCCGACGCCGAGCTGGCGCAGGGCCCGCTGCAGCGGCGGCCCGCCCGACAGCAGCCCGACGGTCGCGCCGGTGACCAGCAGGGCGACGCCGACCAGGACGCACGCCACCACGAGCCCGGCCGCCCCGGACAGGCCCAGGGCGAAGGGCAGCACCGGCACGGCCGCGCCGGCGGCGAAGAAGCAGAAGGAGGACAGGGCGGCCGCCCAGCCGGTGCCGACGTCGTCGTGGCCGGCGTCGGGCTCGTCGTCGGTCCAGGCGGCGAGCTGGGCGGCGGCCTTGAGCTGGGCGGCGTCGGCCGGCATGCCGCGGGCCCGGTAGACCAGCGCCAGCTCGTTGGCGTCGACGTCGAGGTGCGGGACGACGTCGCGGGTGCCCGGCCCGGGCGAGGACGCCTCCAGCAGCTCGCGCTGGCTGCGGACCGACACGAACTCGCCCGCGCCCATCGACAGGGCCCCGGCGAGCAGGCCGGCCAGCCCGGTGAGCAGCACGGCGGTCGGGGTCGCCCCGCCCGCGGCGACGCCGAGCACGAGGGCGAGGTTGCTGACCAGGCCGTCGTTGGCGCCGAACACCGCGGCGCGGAAGGTCCCCGACACCCGGGCGCGCCCGCGGGCGGCCAGCCCCCGCACGACCTCCTCGTGGATCGCCTCGTCGGCCGCCATCGCCGGGGTCGCGTCGGCGTCGGCGCGGTAGGGGGAGCGGCTCTCCGCGCGCTGGGCCAGGGCCAGGACGAACACCGAGCCGGCGCGCCGGGCCAGCGCCGCCAGCAGCCGGCTGCGCACCCCGGCCCGCCCGGACGGCTCGCAGCCGTGGCGCTCCAGCAGGCTCGCCCAGTGCGCGGCGTGCCGGGCCTCGGCGTCGGCGAGGGCCAGCAGGATCGCGCGCTCCTCGCCCTCGCGCTGCGCCGCCAGGTCGCGGTACACGGCGGCCTCGAGCCGCTCGTCCGCCAGGCGGCGGCTCCAGCGGCGCAGGACCTCGGGGGCGGGCGTGGTCACGGGACCTCTCGGGACGGCAGGGGTGCTCGCCCCCCGAGCGTAGGCGGCTACCCGACGCGCAGCAGCGGCCCGCGGACCAGGGCGGCGCGGAGCCGGGCGGGGTCGTCGCTGATGACGCCGTCGACGCCGGCGCGCTCCAGCCGTCGCACGTCGCCCGCCCCGTTCACCGTCCACGGCACCACCGCCAGGCCTGCCGCGTGGGCGACCGCCACGGCGTCCGACGTCGTCGAGCGCACGTGCGGGTGCACCTCGTCGTGGCGGGCGATCGCCGCCGAGAGGACCAGCGGGCCGGCCGGGTCGCCGGGCAGGCCGAGCAGGGCGGTGCGCACCGGCAGGCCGAGGTCGCGGACCGCGCCGACCAGCAGGGGCGAGAAGGAGGACACGGTCAGCCCCGCGCAGCGCCCGCGCCGGCGCAGCGACCGCAGCTCGCCGGCCAGCGCCAGCGCGACCCGGCGCGGCGGCGCCCCCGGCTTGAGCTCGAGCACCAGGCGGGCGCCCGCGGCGGCGTCGACGAGCTCGGGCAGCCGGGCGACGCCGAGCCCGCGCAGCAGCGCCGACGACGTCGTCGACACGCGCACCGGCACCCCGTGCACGCGGCTCAGGTCGTCGTCGTGGGCGCCCACCAGGACGCCGTCCGCGGCCAGCCGCAGGTCGACCTCGCAGCCGTCGGCCCCGCCCTGCACGGCGGCGGCGACGGCGGCGGGCGTGTTCTCGGGACGGTCCGCGGCGACGAGGCCCCGGTGGGCGAGGAGCAGCACCCGCCGAGCGTCGCCCCGGCAGGTGTACGGCGGGCGACGCCACGCTGGCGGGGGGTGGGAGAGTGCGTGGCATGAGCGAGACACCGTCGTCGGGGTTCGACACCACCGTGGGCCTGCAGCTGCTGACGGTGACGCCGGACGAGGTCGTGGGCCGGCTCGAGGTGGGTCCCCACCTGCACCAGCCGTGGGGGATCGTCCACGGCGGCGTCTACTGCTCGGTCGTGGAGACCACGGCGAGCGTCGGCGGGGCGACCTGGCTGGGCGACCGCGGACAGGTCGTCGGCGTCAGCAACCACACCAACTTCTTCCGGGCCACCCGCGAGGGCGTGCTCGACGTCCGGGCGACCCCGGTGCACCGCGGCCGCACCTCGCAGCTGTGGAAGGTCAGCGTCACCTCGCAGGACGGCAAGCTGGTCGCGCAGGGCGAGGTCCGGCTGGCCAACGTCTCCGCGGAGCAGATCGGCGGCTGACGCCCCCTTCACACCGCCCGCGCGACCATGGGGCGTGCTCGACTCCTTCGTCCTCGCCGCCCCCGAGCGCCTGCTGCTGCTGCTCGCGGTGGCCGCCCTGCTGCTGGGCGCGGTCGCCGTCGCCGTGCGGTCCCGCCGCGGCCGGCTCGCCTTCGCCTCCCCCGCGCTGCAGGCGTCCGTCCTGCCGCGGCGTCCCGGGTGGCGGCGGGCGGTGCCGGCCGCCCTGGTGGTCCTGGGGCTGACGGTCGCCACCGTCGGCTTCGCCCGCCCGCAGGTGATCGCCGAGTCCGCGCGCGAGCGCTCGATCGTGCTCGTCACCCTCGACACGTCGACGTCGATGCTCGCCGACGACGTCGCCCCCGACCGGCTGCGGGCCGCCGTGCAGGCGGCCACCGACTTCGTGCGCGGCCTGCCCGAGCAGGTCGACGCCGGGCTGGTCACCTACAACGCCGGGGTGCGGCTGGCGGTGCCGCCGACCTCCGACCACGAGGCCGTCGTGCGCAGCCTGCAGGACGTGCCGCTGTCCGGGGGCACCGCGCTGGGCGAGGCGGTCCTCACGGGGCTCGGGTCGCTGCCCGAGGAGTTCCGGCAGGGCGCGCAGCCGGGGGAGCCGCCGGCCGCCCGGGTCGTGGTGCTGTCCGACGGCGGCTCCACCACCGGCCGCCCCGTGTCCGACGCGGTCGCGCAGGCCCGCTCCTACGGCGTCCCGGTCTCGACCATCGCCTACGGCACCGACGCCGGGATCGTCGTGCAGGACGGCGTGACCTACCCGGTGCCGGTCGACGAGCGGGTCCTCACCGAGCTCGCCGAGGGCACCGGCGGCACCGCCTACCGCGCCGCCGACGCCGCGCAGCTCGCCGCGGTCTACGACGACATCGGCACCCGGCTGGCGCAGGAGACCGCCCGCCGCGAGCTGTCCGCGCCGGTGGCCGGGGTCGCGCTCGGGCTGCTCGTGCTCGCCGCCGTCGGCTCGCTGCTGTGGTCCGGGCGGCTCGTCTAGCGCGTCTCCCCTTCTTGTCGGAGGTCGCCCCTACCGTCGCGGCATGCGCCTGCTCCACACCTCCGACTGGCACCTCGGACGCCGCCTGCACCGTGACGACCTGCGCGACGCCCAGGCCGCCTTCCTGGCCTCCCTCGTCGAGACGGTGCGCGCCGAGCGCGTCGACACGGTGCTCGTGTCCGGCGACGTCTACGACCGCGCGGTGCCGCCGCTGGAGGCCGTGGCGCTCGCCGAGCAGGCGCTGCAGGAGCTGCGCGACGCGGGCGCCCGCGTCGTCGTCATCAGCGGCAACCACGACTCCGCCACCCGCCTCGGGTTCAGCGCCGGGCTGCTCGACGGCTCCGGCGTCCACCTGCGCACCCGCGTGGCGGGCGCCGCCGAGCCCGTCGTGCTGCAGGACGCGCACGGCCCGGTGAACGTCTACGCGGTGCCCTACCTCGAGCCGGCCACCGCGGTCCCCGACCTGCCGGGCGCGCCCGAGGGGCTGGCCCGCACGCAGGCCGCCGTCCTGGGCCACGCCCTGCAGGCCTGCGCCGCGGACCTCGCCGGCCGCGGGGGCCGCTCCGTGGTGCTGGCCCACGCGTGGGTCGCCGGCGGCGAGGGCAGCGAGAGCGAGCGCGACCTCAGCACCGTCGGCGGGGTCGGCACCGTGCCGGCCTCGCTGTTCGCCCCCTTCGACTACGGGGCGCTGGGCCACCTGCACGGCCCGCAGGTGCTGCGCGACGGCGCGCTGCGCTACAGCGGCTCCCCGCTGGCCTACTCCTTCTCCGAGGCCGGCCACCGCAAGGGCTCCTGGCTGGTCGAGCTCGACGCGTCCGGGCTCCGCCGGGTCGAGGCCGTCCCGGCCCCCGTGCCGCGCCGGCTGTCGCTGCTGCGCGGGCCCCTGCAGAGCCTGCTCGACTCCCGGGAGCACGACGCCGTCGAGCAGGACTGGCTGTCGGTCGTCCTCACCGACCCGGTCCGCCCCGACGCCGCCATGGACCGCCTGCAGGCCCGCTTCCCCCACGTGCTGGTGCTGCACCACGAGCCGGAGGGCGTGGAGCGCGACGACCGCACCTACGGCGCCCGCGTCGCCGGCCGCAGCGACCTCGAGGTCGCCACCGGCTTCGTGGCCCACGTCCGCGGCTCGGCCGCCGGGCAGGCCGAGGAGCAGCTGCTGGCCGACGCCCTCGAGGCCGGCCGGCTGGCCGCGGCGAGCGCCTAGTGCGCCCCCACCGGCTCCGGCTGACCGCCTTCGGGCCCTTCGCCGACACGGTCGAGGTCGACCTCGACCGGCTCTCGTCCGGCGGGCTGTTCCTGCTGCAGGGGGAGACCGGGTCGGGCAAGACCACCCTGCTCGACGCCCTCGGCTTCGCCCTCTACGGCCAGGTCCCCGGCACCCGGCAGCAGGCTGGCCGGCTGCGCAGCGACCACGCCCCGGCCGGGGTCCGCACCGAGGTGCAGCTCGAGGCCACCCTCGGCGGTCGTCGGGTGCGGCTGACCCGCTCGCCCGCGCAGGAGCGGCCGAAGAAGACCGGCCGCGGCACGACGGTCGAGCCGGCCCGGGTCGTGCTCGAGGAGCGCGACGCCGGCGGCACGTGGCGCGGGGTCTCCACCCGGGCGGGCGAGGCCGACGCCGAGGTCCGGGACCTCGTGGGCATGTCCGCCGAGCAGTTCTTCCAGGTCGTCCTGCTGCCGCAGGGCGACTTCGCCCGCTTCCTGCGGGCCGGGTCCCAGGAGCGCGGCGAGCTGCTGCAGCGCCTGTTCGGCACCGAGCGCTTCGCCGCGGTCGAGCAGTGGCTGGCCGACCGACGCCGCACCTGCGCCGCGGCCGCCGCCTCCGCGGCCGAGGGGGTGCGGCAGGCGAGCGCCCTCGTCCGCAAGGCCGCCGGGCTCCCCGTCGACGTCGAGGAGCCGCTCGCGCTGCCCGACGCCGAGCTGCTGCGGGCGACCGCCGAGGCCGTCGCCGAGCGCGCCGCCGCGGCGGCCGCCGCTGCCGAGCAGGCCCGCGACGCCGCCCGGCCGGGACGCCGAGGAGGCGGTCCGGCTGGCCGCCGCCCAGCAGCGCCGGCGCGAGGCCCTGGCCCGCAGGTCCGCCCTCGACGGCCGCGCGGACGAGCTGGACGCCCTGCGCGCCGAGCTGCAGGCCGCGGGTCGGGCGGCGGGGGTGCGCCCCGTGCTCGACGAGGTGCGGCGGCGCGAGCGCGAGCAGCAGGCGGCCGCCCTCGCGGTCGAGGCCGTGCAGCGCGGCCCGGCGGCCGGGCTCGACGTCC
Source organism: uncultured Actinomycetota bacterium (assembly GCA_963815615.1). Taxonomy (GTDB): domain Bacteria; phylum Actinomycetota; class Actinomycetes; order Mycobacteriales; family SCTD01; genus RYN-122. Next base: position 217,474 of record CAWFHF010000002.1, read on the forward strand.
CCGCGCTGCAGCAGCGGTCGGCCGCGCTCGGCGCCCGGCGGGGGCGGCTCACCGCGCTGCGGGCGGTCGAGCAGGTCCTCGTCGACGACCTCGCGACCGTCACGACGGCCACGGCCGAGGCGGCCGCCTGCGCGGAGGCGTCGGCCCGGCTGGCCGACCAGCTGTGCACGCTGCCCGACCGCCGGGCTGTCGCGGTCGCCGCGCTCGACGACGCCCGCGCCGCCGCCGTCCGGCTGCCCGCCGTCCGCGCCGAGGCCGCCCTGCTGCGGGCCGCCGTCGCCGACGCGGTCGCCCTCGCCGCGGCCCGGGTGCTGCTGGGCGACCTGCGCGAGCAGCTCGTCCCGGCACGCGAGGTGGCTGTCGCCCTGCGCGAGAAGGCCGCCGACGTCCGTGAGGCCCGCCTGGACGCCATGGTCTTCGAGCTCGCCGCCATGCTCGAGGACGACGCCCCCTGTCCCGTCTGCGGGGCGCTGGAGCACCCCGACCCCAGCGAGGTCCGCGGCCAGCGGGTCACCCGCGACGACGAGGACGAGGCGACCCGGCAGTCCGACGACGCCCGCCGCGCCGTCGAGGAGCTCGTCGCGCAGGTGGCCGCCGCCGACGCCACCGCTGCGCAGCTGGCGGAGCGGCTGGGCGAGCAGGAGGCCCTCGGCGTGGACGGGCTCCGCACCGCGCTGGTCGAGGCCGGGGAGCAGGAGGCGGCCCTGGCGGCGCTGGCCGACAGGGTCGACCTGCTCGCCGACGGCCTCGCGCGGCTCGACGAGGAGCAGGCCGAGGCCGAGGCCGAGCGCGCCGGTCTCGCCGAGCAGCAGGTCGCGGCCGGACGCCGGGCCGACGAGGCGCGGGTCCGGGCCGACCGGGCCGCCCTGCAGCTGCGCCACGAGCTCGAGGGTGCCCCCGACCTCGCCGCGGCGCTGGCCGCCGTCGAGGCCGAGGCCGCCGCCTGCGAGGCGGCCCGGGTCGCCCTCGAGGAGCTCGCCCGCGCCCGCACCGAGCACGATGCGGCGGTGGCCGCCCTGGCCGACGCGGCCTCCGCCGTCGGCTTCGCCGAGGTCGAGCAGGCCGTGGCGGCCGTCCGTGCCCCCGCCGACGTCGCCCAGGGCACGGCCGCCCTGCGCGCGGCCGACGACGAGCGCGCCGCCGTGGCGGCCCTGCTGGACGACCCCGCGCTCGACGTCCCGCTCACCCCCGCGGCCGACGTGGCGGGGACCGCAGCCGCCCTGCGCGCGGCCGACGCACTGCTCGACGACGCGGTCGCCCAGCGGGCCACCGCGGCCGCCCGCGCCACCGACCTGGCCGCCCTCGTCCCGGCGCTGGCCGGTGCCGTGGCCGCGCTCGCCCCGCTGCGCGAGCGGGCCGACGAGGTCCGCCGGCTGGCCGACCTCGTGGCCGGGCAGGGGCAGAACGGGCTCAAGATGACCCTGTCGTCCTACGTGCTGGCGGCGCGGCTCGAGGAGGTCGCGGCGGCGGCGAGCGAGCGGCTGCTGCGCATGTCGCAGGGCCGCTACTCCCTGGTCCACAGCGACGGCGTGAAGGGCGCCGGCCGCTCCGGGCTCGGCCTGCTCGCGCGCGACACCTGGACCGGGCACGACCGCGACACCAGCACGCTGTCCGGCGGCGAGACCTTCCTGGCCAGCCTCGCGCTGGCCCTCGGCCTGGCCGACGTCGTCACCGCCGAGGCGGGCGGCTCACGGATCGAGGCGCTCTTCGTCGACGAGGGCTTCGGCACCCTCGACGAGGAGACCCTCGACGAGGTGATGGACGTGCTCGACGGCCTGCGCGAGGGCGGCCGGGTCGTCGGGCTGGTCAGCCACGTCGCCGAGCTCCGCCAGCGGATCCCCGTCCAGCTCAGGGTCCACAAGGGTCGCCGCGGCAGCAGCCTCGAGGTCCTCGGGGCCTGAGGCTCAGACCGTCGTCGGCTGCGCGCCCCGCGGGTGGGGGACGCCGGACGCCGAGCGTGCCGCGTCGGTGGTGCGCAGGCACACCCTGTCGCGGCCGGCGTCCTTGGCGTCGTAGAGGGCCGCGTCGGCGCGGGCCAGCACCGAGTGGACCGCCTCGCCCGGTGCGGACGCCGCGACCCCGATGCTGACGCTCACCCCGGGCTGCACCTCTCCGACGAGGTAGCGCATGCGCTGCGCCCGCTGGAAGGCCTCGTCCAGGCAGACCCGCGGCAGCACGGCCGCGAACTCGTCGCCCCCGAGCCGGAACAGGCCCTGCTCGCCGGTCCGGGTCTGCGCGCGCAGGACCTCCGCGACCGCCGTCAGCACGCGGTCACCCGCGGCGTGCCCCTGCCGGTCGTTGACCTCCTTGAAGCGGTCGATGTCGATGTAGGCCAGGGCGTACTCCCCGCTCAGCTCCTCGAGGCTGCGGCGGAAGGCCGCCCGGTTGCCGAGGCCTGTGAGCGGGTCGCGCTCGGCCTGGTGGCGCAGGGCGACGAGCGCGTCGACGGTCTGCAGGCAGCCGGCGACCTGCCCGGCCAGCACCTCCAGCAGCTCGACGTCCTCGGTGGCCAGGGCGCGGGTCGCCCGGTCCGCGCCGACCAGCAGGTGACCGCTGCCCAGCGGGAGGGTCACCACGGTGCGCACCCCTGCCGCCGTCAGCGCCGCCTGGGTGCCGGGCGCGCGCCCGCCCGGCGTGCCGGCCGTGTAGCCGGTCTGGCCGGCGGAGACGCCGTCGAGCATCGCCTGCAGGGTGGCCGCGTCCAGGGTGAACAGCGCGTCGGCCAGCCGTCCGGTCGCGGCCTGCACCACCAGCGCGCCGTCCGGGCCGGGTCCGGCGATGAGGGCGCTGCCGAGCCCGGACAGGGCGCAGACGGCGGCGGTCGCCCGGGCGCGCACCCCCGTCAGGTCGCCCGCCCCCGCAGCGCGGGTCAGCTCGGCGGTGTGCCGGCCCAGCAGGCGGGCCCGCGACTCGTGCGGCACCCCGACCTGGCTCAGCCGCTCGGCCAGCAGCCGCGACGTCGTCTCGATCTCGCGCAGCGCGCTGCGGGGCAGGGTCACCGCAGCCTCGACGTTCACGACGCCGACCACCCGGCCGGCCACGCGCAGCGGGACGCTGATCTCCGACGCCAGCCCCGGCACGGCGTCGACGTACTCCGCCTCCCGCGCGACGTCGGTGACGAAGCTGGTCGTCCCCGTCGAGAAGGTGCGGCCCATGACGCCCGCGCTGACCGGCATGCCGTCGAAGACGTGCCAGTAGCCCTGCTGGGCCTGCAGCCGCAGCCGCCCCTGCACGTGCAGGTAGACGCTGGGCATCCAGCCCGGACGGCGGGCGGCGTGCGCCACCCACGCCTGGCAGGCGGTGCGGGCGTCGGGGGAGCGGCGCAGCGCCTCGGCCAGGTCGCGGCGGCGCGGCGCGGGTGGCGCGACGACCGGTGACGTCCTGCCGGGCCGGACGGTGACCTCGGGCCAGGGCTCGCCCGGGCGGGCCAGCAGCCAGCCCTGCGCGTGCTCGACACCGGCAGCCAGCAGGGCCAGCCGCTCGCCCTCACGCTCCACGCCCTCGGCGATGACGCTCGCCCCGACCTCGCGGGCGAACGCCGCCAGCGCCCGGATGAGGGCGAGCCGGGCGGGGTCGCCGTCCAGCCCCGACACCAGGCGGCTGCTGAGCTTCAGGAACTCCGGCCGCAGCTCCACGACGTGCTCGAGGCTGGCGTAGCCCGAGCCGGTGTCGTCGACGGCGAGGCGGGCCCCGCCGTCCAGCAGCGGGGCGAGCTGCTGCACCAGCCGGTCGCGGGCCGGCAGCTGCTGGTGCTCGGTGATCTCCAGCACGACGCGGGCGGGCAGCTGACGCACGACGTCGGGCAGGCCCGGGTGCTCCAGCACCCCCGGCCCGAGGTTGACGAACAGCAGCCGACCCTCGGGCGGCTCTCCGAGGGCTGCTGCCGCGCGCAGGCAGGCCAGCTCGATCGCGCCGCGGCAGCCCGCGGCGGAGGCCCGGTGCAGCAGGCCCTCCGGCGGCTCGCCGTCCGGCACGCGGACCAGCGCCTCGTACCCGACGACCTCGTCGTCGGCCAGCCGCACCACCGGCTGCACGACGGCGCGGAGCACGCCCGGGCGCAGTGCGTCGTCGAGGTCGAGCATGCGGTCACCTCCAGGTGGGCCCGGACCGTCCCACGTGCCCGGCTCGTACCGGGGCGCTATCGGCGCAGGTCATCCCAGTGGGTGGTCCTCGCCTGGTCAGGACGGCACTGCCGCTGGGCCGACCGGACCTGCTCGGGTCGCCGCGGGCGACCGCTATGCTGTCCGGGCACCACGGCGGAGACGCCGCGCACTCGTAGCTCAACGGATAGAGCACTTGACTACGGATCAAGAGGTTGCAGGTTCGAGTCCTGCCGAGTGCACCCAGATCGTCACCGCCGGCGCCGGGTAGACCACGGCTCGTGGCCCAGGAGGACGGCGGCGATCCCCCCGCCTCCGGCCAGCATGCCGGGCCTCCTACCCCCGGGTACCGCCGCCCCGTGGGTGACCCCGGCCCGCACCGCTGGCCCTCAGCAGACCGGCTGCCAGCGGCGCCTCGGCCTCGACCGCCTCGGCGATGAGCTCCGCCACGACCACCAGGACGGCCGGCGTCAGGTAGGGCTGCCGCCTCGCGAGTCCGTCCAGGCCCTCGCTCAGCACGCTCGGGTCGTCGGTGGCCACGGCTGCGGCCGCGGTCCTGGCGAGCACGCCCAGGCTCTCGCGAAGGTCCGACGCCTGCAGGCCGCGCAGGGCGGAGAGGTCAGGACAGGTCGCGAGCAGGCGGTCGTGCACGAGGGCGAGATCGCCGTGGCCGACGGCGTCGAGCCGGTCGACCTCCCCGGGCACGACCCGGACCGGCCGGGTCCGTGGCGGAGGGGGTGACAGCAGCACGGCCGGGTCCAGGCTCCACGCGTCGGCGCCGAGGGCCTCGGCCCGGCGGGGCGTCGTGCCGAAGGCGGCACCCCCGACGGCGACGGGCACACCGGCCCGGTGAGCGGCGGCGATGCACCGCGCTGCTCCCGGCAGGTTCGTCGTCATCGTGCACGACAGGCCCAGCAGGTCGACGTCCCCCGCCTGCAACCGCCGCTCCAGCGACAGCGACGTCAGGGACGGCCCGAGGACGGACAGGCGCACCGAGGGCTGCCGGACGGCCGCGGCCGCGAGCCGCGCCGGCAGCGAGTGCCACTCGCCCTCGACGCAGCCCAGGACGACGTGGCGCACCCGGGGACGAGGACGACCGGCCTCCGCGTCGAGCAGGGCCGCCACCGCCTCGGTGACGGCCGTGGCCGCGTGCTCGTCCGCGACGCTCCACACCCCCGACTCCCACAGGTGCCCGACGCGGACCTGGGCGGGCGCCAGCAGGTGCCGCACGACGTCGCCGGCCGGCACCCCGCACCGGCGCAGGTCACGGACCAGGGCCAGGGCGGCGTCCTGGTCGGCCCGGGCGAGGGCACGGAAGAACGGCTCCTGCGCCGCGTCGAGCAGCTGTGCCGCTGCGGCAGCACCTCCCACGGCAGCACGCGGGTGCGGCTCCGGGGGACTGTCGCCGCTGGCTGCTCCGGTCGACGCCTCGAGCCGGGCCAGTGCCTGCCGGCAGGCGTCCAGGAACCGGGGCAGGACCGCGAGCAGCCGCATGCGCGCGGTGCTGGTCTCCTCGGAGCAGGGCAGCAGCGGCTCGTCCAGGCCGAGCGACACGTCCAGGCGCATCGACCCGCTCTGCGGAGCCAGGCGCGCCGGGACGACCGTCCCGCCGAGGTCACGGACCAGGGTCCAGAGGGTCTTCGCCACGTCGCCCCTGGTGTCGGCGGCCAGCAGGGACCGCAGGGCCGCCAGCTCTGCTGCCATCGCCTCCGCGTCCACCGGCGGTTCGGGCTCGGGGTAGGCGCGGTCTGCGCGGGCGGTCCACCACGGCCGCGTCGAGCGCTGCGCTGCCACCGAGGCGGGCAGGCCCGCACCGGTCCGGCCGGCGCCGGCCAGGTCCTGGTCAGGCCCGGGGCCGGAGGTGGTCACGGCCGGCTCACGTCGGGGCGGGCGACGCCGGCGTGCGCGACCGTCGACAGGACGCTGCTCACGGTGCGGCCGTGCCCTCGGCGGCCCGGGGCCTCGAGGGCGGTCCCGACCGCGTGCGCCGCGGCGCCCGCTCGGTGCCTCTCGAGGAGCCCGTCGTGTCCACCGATGACCTCGCAGATCCTGTCGGGACGCGGTTCAGGGCGACGTTCTCCACCTGCTGCCCGCGCTCGACCGTGATCAACCGCGCCGGCGCTGCCCGGGGCGGCCACCGCCGCGCGGGCCTCCCGCTACTCCTCGGTCTCGCCCGTGGCGGGCCCGACGCCGGTGACGGCGTAGTCGAGGTCCTTGCCGGCGTCGGTCTGCAGCTGCTCGCCGTCGTACTCGGCGTTGACCGGCTCGAGCGTCAGCACGTGGGTCGCCGCCCCGGTCGCGCCGAGGTCGACACGGCACGCGACGGTCACGTCGCCCTCGAGCGCGCAGCGGACCAGCCGCCACGGCCGGGGCGGGAGCCCGGAGCGGGCGAGGACCGCGCGCTCGCTGTCGCGCAGCAGCTGCGGGTCGTCGGTCTGCAGGGCCGTGAGGAACTCGCAGGCGGTGCGGTCCACGACGTCGGCGACCGGGCAGCCCGACAGCTCGCTGTCCACCTCGCGCAGCACCTCGACGACCTGCACCGCCTCCCGGCCCGCTGCCTCGTCGTAGGTCGTGGTGAAGGAGACGGTCTGCGGCTCGTCGCCGCCCGGACGACGGACGGTGACCCGGCACCCGGTCTCGGCGCAGGACTCGACCGTGAAGGGTCCGCGCGCCGGCCCGTCCTGGAGGCCCAGCGCGCTGACCTCGTCGGCCGTCAGGCCGGCCGTGTCGCCGGAGTCCAGGGCGGACAGGAAGCGGCAGACGGCGCCCTCGGCGTCGTCGGTGGGGGAGCACCCGGCGGTCGCGGAAGCCGTCGGGGACGGGGCGGCTGCCTCGTCGCGGGCACCGTCGGAGGCCGACGAGCAGGAGGCCAGCAGCGGCAGGAGCAGGAGCAGCGCGAGCAGCGTCCGGCGGGTGCGGGTGTGCGGCACGAGCGCCTCCAGGGTCCGGGCCCCGACCGTAGCGGGGCAGGAGCGCGCCGCGAGCGTCCGGTCAGTCGTGCAGGACGACGGCGGCCGCCGGCGAGCCCGTCGCTACCGGGGGCCTGCCCTCGTCGGCCTGGACCAGGCCGATGCCGGCGAGCACGAGCAGCCCGCCCAGCAGCTGGACCGGGCGCAGCACCTGGCCGAGCAGCAGGAACGCGAACAGCACGGCGAACAGCACCTCGGTGAGCCCGACGAAGGAGGCGACGGTGGCGCCGAGCAGGCGGGCGCCGACGATGCCGCTGACGTAGGCGACGACGGCGGCCACCAGCGACAGCCCGAGCACCGGCACGAGCCACCCCACCTCGCGGTCGAGCAGGACGACGTCGGTGCGCGGGGCGGACAGCGGCAGCACGCCCAGCAGGCCCGCCAGGCCGAGGACCGTGCCGCCGACGGCCAGCCCGCCCCACGCCACCACCAGCGGGGGGAGGGCGTCGTCGGAGCCGGCGGACAGCACGAAGTAGACGGCCAGGCCGACGGCGGCGCCCAGGCCCCACAGCACACCGGCCGCGTCGAGGTCGGCCTCCCCGAGCAGGTCGAGCACCAGGGCCAGCCCGACGACGGCCACCGCCGCCCCGACCACCGTCAGCCGGCGCGGCCGCTGCCCGTGCGCCAGCCACAGCCACCCGACGACGAGCAGCGCCCCGCTGTACTCGAGCAGCAGCGCCACCGCCACCGACAGGTGCTCGATCGCCTGGAAGTAGCAGAGCTGCGCGCCGGCGACCGCGGCGACGCCGTAGCCGACGACCCGCAGGCCGTCGCGGCGCAGCCGCCCGGACTGCCCGCGCAGGAGCAGCAGGGCGGGGACGGTCAGGACCAGGGCGGCGACGACGATGCGCGTGGTGACCGCCGCGCCCGGCGTCCAGCCGGCCTCGAGCAGCGCGCCGGCGAAGGACGCCGGAGGTGCCGAAGGCTGCGGCGGAGAGCAGGGCGGCGCCGAGACCTGCGCCCCGCCCGCTGCTCACCGCCGCAGCCTAGGGCGGCTACCGCTTCGGCGAGGGGTAGCTCGGCGGGCGCTCACCGGCCGGGTAGTCGTTGTAGAAGGTGACCGTGCCGGCGGGGTCGAACAGCTTGATCTCGCGCGTCGGGTACTGCCCCGGCAGGTAGCGCTTGCCGCCCTCGACGTACCGGTAGAGCCCGATGCCCTCGTTGCCGGTCTCGTCCTTGCCGCGCGCCTGCGGGTCCCAGTAGATGAGCGTCTTGTCGTCGGTGCCGGTGTAGTCGGGCAGCGGCCACAGCTTCGTGCCGAAGTTGAACGCGGCGAACGTCTTGCCGCCCTGCTTGACCGGCAGGCGGAACTGCCCGGCGGCGTAGGTCTTGGCGTTCAGGGTCTCGCCGGCGTAGTGGATGCCGTTCATGAGCATGTTCACCGGGATGCGGATGAGCTGGAAGGTGCCGGGCGCCGTCGGGCCGCGGCCGTAGTACCAGTTCAGCAGCACGTTGCTGTCCTGCTTCTCCTCGGGCAGACGGGCGCTGCTGCTGCTCTGCGAGAAGGCGTTGCGCCACTGGGTCTGGTCGTAGAGGCGGGCGAAGAAGGCGGTGTCGACGAGCGGGCCGCTGCCGCTCCACTCCGGGAAGTACTGCTGCCGGGTCGCCTCCTGGGTGAAGAAGATCGGCGCGAACGGGTCGCCGGAGAAGATCACCGTGGTGACGCCGGCCTGCTTGAGCTTCTGGATGATCGGGCGGGCCTGCTGCTGGCTCTTGGCGGTGTCGGGGTAGCCGTTGTAGACGGTGTCGACCGTGAGCGGCGTGCCCTGCTCCTTCATCTTGCGCACGAAGTAGTCGTGCGCCTTCTTGTAGTCGCCCTTGGCGGTGTCGTAGGCGACGAGCCCGTACGTGCGGGTCTTCTGCTGCAGGGTCGGGTCGCCCGCGTGGGACGCCTTCTTCCCGGACGACTGCTTCTTGATGGTCTCCAGGCCGTGGATGCTCTGCCAGGTCGAGCTCATGCCGTACGCGTAGACGTAGGGCGCCTTCTCCGCGTAGTACTCGGCGGGCGCGTCGATGGCGCACTGGATGCACAGGATGCCGCGGGCCGCGAGCTCGTTGATGTAGGTCGTGTTGGGGGCGTTCAGCGAGGCGAAGACCCCGAGGCCGGCCACCTTGATGGCGTCGGCGCGGGCGGCGGCGTCGTCGGTGCCGACGCCGGAGGCGTCCACGAAGACCAGCTGCACCTTGCGCCCGTAGGTCTCGACGCTGTTCTGGTACATGTCGAGCCACTCCTGGTACTGCTTGCGCACCTGCGCCGGGCTGTCGTCGGCGCCGCCCGCCTTGGCGATCGCGTCGGCCGCGGGGTCGGGCTTGGCGATGTACACGGCCACCTTGATCGTGGAGGCGGTGACGCCCTTGGCGGTGGCGCCGCCGTTGTCGCCGTCGAAGCCGTTCACGCAGCTGGGGGCGGTGAAGGACGGCATGCGCACGCGGCCGGTCTTGGGGTCGCAGTTCTTCGGGCTGCTCGCCGCTGCGGCTGCTGCCGGGGCCGCGCTCGCCGCGTCGCGGTGCCGCCCGAGCCGGTCCTCGTGCCTCCCGAGGTGGGGGCCGCGGGCTGTGCCGCGCTCCCGCCGCCGCCGCCGCCGCCGCCGCCGCCGGTGGGCGCGGCGCCGAGGTCGGGCGCGGACGGTGCGCCCGCCGTTCCGGCGTCGGAGCCTGCGAGCGCGCCGCTGTCGGCGGCCGGCGCCCCGGCCACCGCACCGGGCTCCTGCGCGGCCGGAGCGGCGCCGCCGTCCAGGGTGCCCCCCAGGTCCTGCGACGTCCCCGCCGAGAGGCTGTCCAGCGCGTCGGACGGCGGGGCCGCCGAGCCCGGCGCCAGCGCCACGACCAGCGCGACGACGGCGACGAGGGACAGGTAGGGGGCGTAGCGCTTGCCGGAGCGGACGAGGTCGCCCACGGTCATCTGCTGGATCGAGCTCACGACGGTCTCCGTCCGCGCGCCGGGGTGGCGCAGGTCACATCCCGTCTTCGACGCCGCCGGTGCGTCTCCTGCAGGGAGTGCCCTACTGCCGGCGGGTGAGGACCTCGGCGGCGTCGCGCGTGATCAGCACCGTGTGCTCGCTGTGGGCGGTGCGGCAGCCGGTGGCGCTGCGCAGGGTCCAGCCGTCGTCGTCGACGACCAGCTCGTCGGTGTCGGCCATGACCCAGGGCTCCAGCGCCAGCAGCATGCCCGGCCGCAGCACCGGCCCGCGCCCCTTGCGCCCGGCGTTCGGGACGTGCGGCTCCTGGTGCATCGTCGTGCCGACGCCGTGGCCGCCGAAGTCGGTGTTGACCGGCAGGCCCGCGCGGGTGAGCACCCGGCCGATGGCCGCCGACACGTCGCCCACCCGCTTGCCGGGCCGGGCGGCCGCGATCGCCGCCTCGAGCGCGCGCTCGGTGACGTCGATGAGCGCCAGGCTGTCGTCGGCAGGCGGCGTCCCGACGACGAAGCTCAGGGCCGAGTCCGCGACGACGCCGCCGAGCGAGACGGCGAGGTCGAGCGAGAGCAGGTCGCCGTCGGCGAGCCGGTAGGAGCGGGGGCGGCCGTGCAGGACGGCGTCGTTGACCGACGTGCAGACGTAGTGGCCGAACGGCCCGCGGCCGAACGACGGCGCGTAGTCGACGTAGCAGGAGACGGCCCCGGCCGCCAGGACCATCTCCTTCGTCCACGCGTCGATCTCGAGCAGGTCCGTCCCGACGGCGGTGCGGTCGCGCAGCGTCTGCAGCACCTGCGCCACCAGCGCGCCGGCGGCCCGGGCCTGCGGCAGCCGGCCGGCGTCCAGGACCTCGATCATCGTGCGGACCTCCGGGGCAGCGGGCGGACCGCCATCGCAGCACACCCGGGCCGGCCCACCGGTGAGCGGCGTGCCCGCCCGGCGTCTGCCCCTCGACCGCCCCTGCCGAGAGGACCCCCGATGGCCAGCCGCATGAACCCCTACCTCACGTTCCCGGGCACCGCCCGCGACGCCGTCCGCTTCTACGAGGGCGTCTTCGGCGGGACCCTGACGGTCATGTCGTTCGCCGACGCCGGTGCCGAGGGCGTGCCGGACCCGCAGGGCGTCATGCACGCGATGCTCGAGACGCCGGCCGGCTTCACGCTCATGGCCTCCGACCTCCCGCCGGGCGAGGAGCACACGACGGGCAGCGCGATCGTCGTCAGCCTGTCGGGCGACGACGCCGACGACCTGCGCCGCTGGTGGCACGCCCTGGCCGACGGCGGGACCGTGACCACGCCGCTGGAGCGCCAGATGTGGGGCGACGAGTACGGCGCGCTGACCGACCGCTTCGGGGTGCCGTGGCTGGTCGACATCGCCGGCACGCAGGGGTAGCTAGCGTCGCGGGAGTGCCCGCACCGCCGACCCTGCGCTCGCTCGGGGCGGGCGTGTACCTGCCGTCCTTCCTGTTCGCCGTCGGGCAGGGCGCCGTGCTGCCCGTGGTCGCGCTGGCTGCCCGTGAGGCGGGCGCGTCGGTCGCGGGCGCGGGCCTGACGGTCGCCCTGGTCGGCGTCGGCGCGATGGTGTTCGACCTGCCCGCCGGGAGCCTGGTCGACCGCCTGGGCGAGCGGCGGGCGATGGTGGTCGGGACGGTGCTCCTGGTCGTCTCGCTCACCGGGTGCGTGCTCGCCCCGACGGCGGCGGCCTTCGCCGCGTGCACGCTGCTGGTGGGCTGCGGCTGGGCGATGTGGTTCCTCGCCCGGCTGTCCTACGTCGGCGCGGTGATGCCGCCCCACCTGCGCGGGCGGGCGCTGTCGACCCTCGGCGGGGTGCACCGGGTCGGCAGCTTCTGCGGGCCGTTCGTCAGCGCCGGGGCGATCGCCTGGCTCGGCCTGGACGGTGCGTACCTGGTGCACGTCGTGCTGGCTGCCGCGGCCTGCGTCGTGCTGGTGCGGGCGCCGGAGCTGCCCGGGCGACACCCCGGGGGGCGCGCACCCGCCGGTCGGGCTGCTGCAGGTCGCCCGCCAGCACCGCAGGGTGCTGGCCACCGCCGGGCTGGCGCCGCTGAGCATCGGGCTGCTGCGGGCGGGCCGGCCGGCGCTGCTGCCGCTGTGGGGCGCGTCGCAGGGGCTGGACGCCGCGCAGGTCGCGCTGGTCTTCGGCCTGGCCGGAGGCCTGGACATGCTGCTGTTCTACCCGGCCGGCTGGGTGTCGGACCGGTACGGGCGCAAGGCCGTCGCCCTGCCCTGCACCGGCCTGCTCGCGCTCGGCTTCCTGCTGCTGCCGCTCGCCCACGACCTGCGCTCCATCGTCGCGGTCGCCCTCGTCATGGGCGTGGGCAACGGCCTGGGCAGCGGCATCGTCATGACCCTCGGCGCCGACCTCGCCCCCGTGCAGGGGCGCGCCCCGTTCCTGGGCATGTGGCGGCTCGTCAGCGACACGGGTGCGGCCGGCGGGCCGCTGCTGACCGCCGCGGTGGCCGGGGCGGCGTCGCTCGGGGCGGCGTCGCTGGTGGTGGGCACCGCCGGGCTGGCGGGAGCCGTGGTGGTGGCGGCGTGCGTGCCCGAGCCCCTGCGCCGCGCCGGGCGGTCTAGAGGAACTCGAGCCGCAGCGACGGCGTGGTCGGGCGGGCCTGGCAGGTCAGGACGACGCCACGGGCGAGCTCGTCGGGCTCCAGCGCGTAGTTCACGTCCATCTCGACCGCGCCCTCGACCACGCGGGCACGGCAGGTGCCGCAGACGCCGCCCTTGCAGGCGAACGGCGCGTCCGGCCGGGTGCGCAGCACGGCGTCCAGGACGGTCTCGCGGTCGGCGTCGACGGCGAGCCGGGTGCTGCGCCCGTGCAGGACCACGGTGACCTCGGCGGCGTCCTGGGCCGGCCCGGTGCGCGGGGGCCGGGGCGGCGGCGCGTCGGCGTGGAAGAGCTCGACGTGGACCGAGCGCGCGCCCAGCTCCTGCAGCACCTCGCGCGCCGTCGTCACCATCCCGAACGGCCCGCACAGGTACCAGGCGTCGACGTCCTGCACGGGCAGCAGCCCCGACGACGCCAGCCGCACCAGCCGCTCGCGGTCGATCCGGCCGCTGAGCAGCTCCGACTCCTGCTCCTCGCGCGACAGCAGGTGCAGCACCTGCAGCCGCTCGGGGAAGCGGTCCTTGAGGTCGGACAGCTCCTCGAGGAACATGACGTCGCCCGAGGTGCGGTTGCCGTACAGCAGGACGACGTCGCTGCCCGGCTCGACGTCGAGCACGGAGGCGGCGATGGACAGGACCGGCGTGATGCCGCTGCCGGCCGCGACCAGGCCGTAGGTGCGCGCCTGCTGCGGGTCGAGCTGCGGGCCGAAGCCCCCCGACGGCGGGCCGACCTCGACCTCGTCGCCCGCGCGCAGCCCGCCGGTCGCCCAGGTGGAGAAGACGCCGCCCTCGAGCCGCTTCACCGCGACCCGCAGCGGCCCGCCCGCGCTGCTGCTGCACACCGAGTACGTCCGCCGCAGGTCCTGCCCGTCGACGACGCGGCGCAGCGTGAGGTGCTGGCCGGGGCGGAAGCGGAAGCGCTCGGCGTCGCCCGGCGGGACGTCGAAGGTGAGGGCGACGCTGTCCACGGTGAGCGGGTCGACGGCCGCGACCCGCAGCGGGGTGAAGTCCACTAGTGGGCCCGGAAGTGGTCGAACGGCTCGCGGCAGGCGCGGCAGCGCCACATCGACTTGCACGACGTCGACCCGAAGCGGCTGAGCTCCTCGGTGTCGGCCGAGCCGCACTGGGGGCAGACGAGCCGGGGCGGGCCGAGGGTCACGGGCACGGGGCCGGCGGGGCGGCGCTCGGGCGGGGCGATGCCGTAGGAGCGCAGCGCCGCACGGCCGGCGTCGGTCATCCAGTCGGTGGTCCAGGCGGGGGACAGGACGGTGCGCACCTCGACGTCGAAGCCGTCGAGCGCGGCGCGGACGTCGTGCTCGATCTCCTGCATGGCGGGGCAGCCGGAGTAGGTCGGCGTGATGGTGACGACCACGTGCTCGCCGTCGACCTGCACGTCGCGCAGGATGCCGAGGTCCTCGATGGTGATGACGGGGATCTCCGGGTCGTGGACGCCGGCGAGCACCTCGCGCACCTGCGCGACCGTCGTCACCAGCGCGCCCCGGGGTGGCTGCGGTGCAGGTGCTGCAGCTCGGCCAGCAGGTAGCCGAAGCTCGTGAGGTGCCGGCCGCTGCGCCCGCCTGTCGGACGCCAGGTCGTCTCGGGGACGGTGAGCGTCGCCTCGTCGAGCACGTCCTGCACGGTCGCCTCCCAGGCGGCGCGCAGCACGTCGGGGTCGGCGGCGACGCCGCGGGCGAGCAGGCGCTCGGTCAGCGCGTCGCGCTCGAACAGCTCGAAGGCGTAGGGCCAGACCTCGTCGAGCCCGGCCTGCACCCGGCGGTGCGACTCCTGCGTCCCGTCGCCCAGCCGGACGACCCAGCTGCGCGCGTGGTCCAGGTGGTAGGCGGCCTCCTTGACCGCCTTGCCGGCGACCCCTGCCAGCACCTCGTCGGCCGAGGACGTCAGCTCCCGCCACAGCGGCAGCTGGTAGGCCGACACCAGCAGCTGGCGCGCCATGGTGCGGCCGAAGTCGCCGCCCTCGGCCTCGAACAGCAGCGCGCAGGTGAAGTCGGGCTCGTCGCGCAGGAACGCCAGGTCGTCCTCGTCGCGGCCCGCGCCCTCGAGCTCGCCGGCCCGGGTCAGCAGGGTGCGGGCGCTGCCGAGCAGGTCGAGCGCGATGTTCAGCAGCGCCACGTCCTCCTCGATCTGCGGGGAGCGCGCGGCCCACTCGCACAGCCGCTGGCCGAGCACCAGGGCGTCGTCGCCGAGCCGCAGCGTGTACGCCGTGAGGTCGGCGTCGACCAGCGTCGCGCTCACAGGTGGGTGAGCCCCTCGGGCACCTCGTAGAACGTCGGGTGCCGGTAGGGCTTGTCGCCCGCGGGGTCGAAGAAGGCGTCCTTCTCGTCCGGGCTGCTGGCCACGATCTCGGTGGCGGGGACGACCCAGAGCGACACGCCCTCCTGCCGCCGGGTGTAGACGTCGCGGGCGTTGCGCAGCGCCATGTGCGCGTCGGAGGCGCGCAGGCTCCCGACGTGCGTGTGCGACAGGCCGCGGCGGCTGCGCACGAACACCTCCCACAGGGGCGCCTGCGCCTTGTGCGGCACGCCGCCCCCCTCGGGGCGGGCCCCGCCAGGGGTGACCGGGGCCGGGACCCCCGTGGTCGGGACCGCGCCGTGGCCGCCGGCCGCGGTGTACTCCGTCATGCCGCGGCGGCGGTGCGGCGCGCCTGCTTGTCCGCGTACGCGGCGGCCGCCTCGCGGACCCACGCGCCGTCCTCGTGCGCGGCGACGCGGTTGCGGACGCGGTCGCGGTTGCACGGGCCGTCGCCCTTCATGACCGCGTAGAACTCGGTCCAGTCGATCTCGCCGGAGACCCAGTGGCCCGTCTCCTCGTCGAGGCGCAGGTCGGGGTCGGGCACGGTGAGCCCGAGGTGCTGGGCCTGCGGGACGGTGGCGTCGACGAAGCGCTGGCGCAGCTCGTCGTTGCTGAACCGCTTGATGCCCCAGGCCATGGACTGCGCGCTGTTGGGGGAGTCGGTGTCGGTCGGGCCGAACATCATGAGCGACGGCCACCACCAGCGGTCGAGGGCGTCCTGCGCCATCCGCCGCTGCGCGGGGGTGCCCTGCGCGAGCACCGTCATCGCCTCGAAGCCCTGCCGCTGGTGGAACGACTCCTCCTTGCACACGCGGGTCATCGCGCGGGCGTAGGGGCCGTAGGAGCAGCGGGTCAGCGGGACCTGGTTCATGATCGCCGCGCCGTCGACGAGCCAGCCGATGGCGGCGACGTCGGCCCAGGACGTCGTCGGGTAGTTGAAGATCGTCGAGTACTTCTGCCGCCCGGCGTGGAGCAGGTCGAGCAGCTCGTCGCGGTCGGCGCCGAGCGTCTCGGCCGCGGAGTAGAGGTACAGCCCGTGGCCGGCCTCGTCCTGCACCTTGGCGACGAGGATGCACTTGCGGCGCAGCGACGGCGCCCGCGTGATCCAGTTCCCCTCGGGCTGCATGCCGATGATCTCGGAGTGCGCGTGCTGGGCGATCTGCCGGACCAGCGTCCGGCGGTAGCCGTCCGGCATCCAGTCGCGCGGCTCGATGCGGTCGTCCGCGTCGACCCGCGCCTGGAACTGCGCCTCCGGCGTGCTGTGCTCGAGCGTCGACATGCCGCCTCCTGCTACCGAACGGTCGTTCGGGACAGCGTCGCGCGAGGGGCTCGGGGTGTCAAGGCGGCGGGGCTAGCCTTCCCGCCGTGACGACGCCGGCCCAGCCCCGCCCGCGGGTGGCCCGCGACCGGCGCGACCGGTACAGCCTCACCGAGCTGCTGGAGGTCGTCGCCCGCGAGTTCCTCGAGCGCGGCTACGACGCCACCAGCATGGAGGACCTCTCCCGCGCGACCGGCCGCACGAAGAGCTCGATCTACCACCACGTCAGCGGCAAGGAGGAGCTGCTCCGGCTCGCCGTCGCCCGCGCGGTCGACGCGCTGTTCGCCGTGCTGGAGGAGGACGGCGCCCGGCAGGGCCGCGCCGTCGACCGGCTCGAGCACGTGGTCCGCGGCTCCGCCCGCGTGCTCGCCGCCGAGCTGCCCTACGTGACCCTGCTGCTGCGGGTGCGCGGCAACACCGACGCCGAGCGCTGGGCGCTGGAGCGGCGGCGCGAGTTCGACCGCCGGCTCACGGTGCTGGTCCGCGCGGCCGCGGCCGACGGGGACCTGCGCGCCGACCTCGACCCCCGGCTCGTCACCCGGCTGCTGTTCGGGACGGTCAACAGCCTGGTCGACTGGTTCCGGCCCGGCGGGGCGCACGGCCGCCAGCAGGTCGAGGACGCGCTGGTCGCCTTCGCCCTCGACGGCCTGCGCCCCCGGTAGACCCCGGTAGCCCCTGTCAGCCGCGCTGGTCGAGCACGCGCACGGCCTTGCCCTCCGACCGCTGCAGCGACCCGGGGGCGAGCACCTCGCAGGAGATGCTCACCCCGACCTCCTCCTTGACCAGCCGGCAGAGCACGTCGGACAGGCCCGCGGGGTCGGTGCCGGCGCGGGCCTCGACGCGCACGGCCAGCTCGTCCAGCCGCTCCGGCCGGGTGAGCACCAGCTGGTAGTGCGGCGAGAGCCCGGGCACCCGCAGCAGCAGCTCCTCGACCTGCGACGGGAACACGTTCACGCCGCGCACGATGAGCATGTCGTCGGACCGCCCCGTGATCTTCGCGATGCGCCGCACGCTGCGCGCGGTGCCCGGCAGCAGCCGGGTGAGGTCGCGGGTCCGGTACCGCACCACCGGCATGGCCTCCTTGGTCAGCGAGGTGAAGACCAGCTCGCCCTCCGCGCCGTCGGGCAGCACCTCGCCGGTCTGCGGGTCGACGACCTCCGGGTAGAAGTGGTCCTCCCAGACGTGCAGGCCGTCCTTGGTCTCGACGCACTCGCTCGCGACGCCGGGGCCCATCACCTCGGACAGGCCGTAGATGTCGACGGCGTGCAGCCCGGCCCGCTCCTCGACCTCGCGGCGCATGTCCTCGGTCCAGGGCTCCGCGCCGAAGACGCCGATGCGCAGCGAGCTCTCCCGCGGGTCGAGGCCCTGCCGCTCGAACTCGTCGAGCAGGGCGAGCATGTACGACGGCGTCACGCAGATGACGTCGGGGCGGAAGTCGGTGATGAGCCGCACCTGGCGCGCCGTCTGGCCGCCCGACACGGGGACCACGGTGCAGCCCAGCCGCTCGGCGCCGTAGTGGGCGCCCAGCCCGCCGGTGAACAGGCCGTAGCCGTAGGCGACGTGCACGGTCATGCCCGGCCGCACGCCCGCGGCCCGCAGGCTGCGCGCGACGACGTCGGCCCACGTCGACAGGTCGCGCTCGGTGTAGCCGACGACGGTCGGCTGACCGGTCGTGCCGCTGCTGGCGTGGACCCGGCGCACCTGCTCCTGCGGGACGGCGAACATCCCGAACGGGTAGCCCGCGCGCAGGTCGGCCTTGGTGGTGAAGGGGAAGCGCGCGAGGTCGGCGAGCTCGCGCAGGTCGTCCGGGCGCACCCCGGCCGCGTCGAAGGCGGCGCGGTAGTGGGCGACCCCGTCGTAGGCGTGCTGCAGGGACCAGCGCATCCGCTCCAGCTGCAGCGCCGCGATCTGCTCGCGGGTCGCCGTCTCGACCGGGTCGAGGGTGGCGGGGTCGGGCCGCAGGTCGTCGTCCACGTCGGTCTCCCTCTGGTCGAACCCGAACGACCGTTCGGGTGGTTGTAGCCCACCCGACCCCGGCGCGGCAAGCCTCCGGGCAGGACCGCTCAGCCGAGCCGGCGCACCTCGAGGAGCGCGTACGACCGCGGGCTCGTCACCTGCCCGCCGCCCTTGCACGTCGTCAGCCGGGGCGCCGCCCCGGGCCCGAGGCGGACGTGCACGCACCACCGGACGCCGGACAGCAGCAGCTCGACGCAGGTGACGTCGTCGTCCTGCGGGTGCGCCGCGACGGGCTCCACGGCGTCGAGCGCGGTGTCGCCGGTCTCGACGCGCAGGAAGTGCTCGGCCGCCTGGACGGCTGCGGGCACGCCGGCCCGGCCGCGCCACCGGGGCAGCAGCACGCGGCCGCTCGTCACGGCGTCGGCCAGGGCCGGGACCTCCGCGGGGCGGACGTCGCCGTGGTAGCTGCCGTCGGGCAGCGCGACCACGTTGGGCGCGAAGCGGTCGCCGCCGAGGTGCGTCGTCTCCCAGACCCGCCCGGGCAGCTGCCGGTCGAGCAGCACCGCCATCGGCCGGCCGAGCCGGGCGCAGCAGACGTCGCGCCGGCCGTTCGTGCAGACCAGCAGCAGGGGGCCGTCGTCGGGCTCGCCGAAGCCGGGGCGCTGCCCGGCGGCGAGCGCGTCGAGGTCGAGGTCGGTGACGGCGCGCAGGTCGGGGACGGCGCGGCGCTCGAGCCAGCTGCTGCCGCGGCGCACGGAGGCGACGGCGACCAGCGGGGACGGGCTCCGCCGCTCGTCGACCCGGCGGACCAGCTGCGGCCGCACCCCGAGCTCCTTGGCCCGCGCGACGACGCCGGCGACCTCGGCCGGCAGGTCGGCGGGCATCCCGCCGGCGGGCCAGGGGCCGGGGTGCTCGAGCAGCAGCCAGGAGGACGCCGCGACCGGCGCGGAGGCGTGCAGCGGCTCGCCCTCGGCCGCCCGGACGGCGGCGCACCCCGGAGCAGTCACGGACGCCAGGTTAGGGCACCCTCACCCGCCCTGCTCAGCGGCGGACGAGGCTCAGGAACTCCTGCCGGGTGCGCAGGTCCTCGCGCAGCCGGCCCAGCAGCGTCGACGTGACCGTGCTCGACCCGGTGGCCCGCACGCCGCGCAGGTTCATGCAGGAGTGCTGCGCCTCCACGACGACACCGACGCCGCGCGGGTCGAGCTGCTCGTGCAGCCACTGCGCGACCTGCTTGGTCAGCCGCTCCTGCACCTGCAGCCGCCGGCTGAAGGTCTCCACCACGCGGGCCAGCTTCGACAGCCCGAGGATCCGCTCGTTCGGCAGGTACGCCACCGCGGCGGTGCCCGAGAACGGCAGCAGGTGGTGCTCGCACAGCGAGACGAACGGGATGTCCTTGACGACGACCAGCTCGTCGTAGCGCTCCTCGTTGGGGAACGTCGTGAGGTCGAAGGCCGCGGGCGTCAGCAGCTCCGCGAAGGACGCCGCGACCCGCCGCGGGGTGTCGCACAGGGACGGGCTGGCGAGGTCCTGGCCCAGGGCGCGCAGCAGCGCCTCGACCGCGGCCTCGGCGGCGGGCAGGTCGAGGGCCGGGGCGCTCGGGGGAGCGAACGGGCTGCCGGACGGCTGCTCGGGCACGGGACCTCCTGGGGGACGGCGTCCCCAGCCTCCCGCACCGGGTCGCGGACGTGCAGGGCTCCCCCCGTGCACCTGCCGGCCCTCGCAGCGGCAGGATCACCCCGTGACCAGCCTCGTGCCCTCAGCCGACGACGCCCCGCGCTGGTTCCGGGAGGCGCTGGCCCAGGCCCCCGAGCACGGCGACCTGCAGGTCGACGGCCGCCGCATCCACACCCGCACGTGGCGGGGCGGCGACGGCCGGCTGCCCGGCGTCGTGCTGGTGCACGGCGGGGCGGCGCACTCGGGCTGGTGGGACCACGTGGCGCCGCTGCTCGCGGTCGACCGCGACGTCGTCGCCCTGGACATGTCCGGGCACGGCGACAGCGACCACGGCGACGGCTACGGGACGGGCCGCTGGGCGGTCGAGGTCGTCGCGGTCGCCGAGGCGGCCGGCATGCAGCGGCCCGTGCTGGTCGGCCACAGCATGGGCGGGTGGGTGTCCGTGGCGACGGCGGCCGAGCACCCGGAGGCCGTCGGCGGGCTGGTCGTCGTCGACTCCCCGCTGTTCGAGCAGCCGCCCGAGGAGGAGCAGATGCGCACCCGGGCCCGGCCGACGAAGGTCTACCCGGAGCTCGACCAGGCGCTCGGCCGCTTCTCCACCCTGCCCCCGCAGGAGGTGCTGCTGCCGTACGTGAAGGACCACGTCGCGCGCGGCTCGCTGCGCCAGGTCGAGGGCGGCTGGACCTGGAAGTTCGACCCCGGCATGTTCGGCTCCCGGCCGCCGCTGCGACTGCAGCTGCCGCAGGTGCGCTGCCGCACCGCCCTGCTGCGCTGCCAGCACGGGCTCATCGACCCGGCCATGGCCGTGCGCATCACCGACCTCATCCCCGGGCCGACGCCGGTGGTCGAGCTGCCCGACTCGGGCCACCACCCGATGCTCGACCAGCCGCTGGTGCTCGTCGCCACGGTGCGCTCCGTGCTGGCCGGTTGGTCGGCCGCCGACGCGGGCGGCTGAGCCTCAGGGCCTGACCCGCCAGCGGGCCAGCAGCACGTCGTCGGCGCGCAGCAGCGACACCAGCGCGAGCGGGACGGCGGCCTCGTCGGCGCCCGTCAGCAGCCGCGGCCCGTCGCCGCCGGCGAGCAGCGGGCTCGTCGTCACGCAGACCTCGTCGACCAGCCGGGCGCGCAGCAGGGCGCCGTTGAGCGCCGGCCCTCCCTCGCAGAGCACGCGCAGCAGGCCGCGGTCGTGCAGGGCGGCGAGCACCCGCGGCAGCTCGACGTCGTCCTGCCCGACCACCTCGACGTCGACGTGCGCCGGCGCGGTGCGCGCCCCCGCGGCGGTGGTCAGCAGCAGCAGGCCGCTGCCGTCCTCGAGCAGCGGCGCACCGTCCGGCAGGCCGCGGCCGCGGGAGACGACGGCGACCGGCGGGACGGGGGACCGTCCCTGCTCGACCCGCCGCTGCCGGTGCTCGTCGGGGAGGCGGACGGGGCGGTAGCCCTCGGCGCGCGCTGTGCCGGCGCCCACGAGCACGACGTCGCAGGCGCGCCGCAGGGTGCGGAAGACCGCCCGGTCGGCGTCCGACGACAGGGCCTGCGACCCGCCGCCCAGGACGGTCGCGCCGTCGACGGCGGCCACCATCCCGAGCCGCAGGACGCCCGGCGCGTGCGCGTACAGGGCGTCGAGGTCCGGCTCGCCCCGGGCGGGTGGGACCAGCTGCTCCACGGTCAGCGGAGCGTCAGCGGCCCGTCCACACCGGCTGGCGCTTCTCGGCGAACGCGCGCGGGCCCTCGGCGGCGTCGGCGCTGCTGAACACGACGCCGACCTCGCGGGAGTTGTGCTCCCAGGCCTCGCCGGTCCAGTCGGGCAGCACGGCGGTGTCGCGCAGCAGCCGCTTGCTGGCCTGCACGGCCACCGGGGCGTTCTGCGCGATGCGTCCGGCGAGCTCGAGCGCCTCCTCGACCGAGCGGCCGGGCGCGGACACCCGGTTGACCAGGCCCCAGCGCAGCGCGTCCTGCGCCGACACCGGCTCGCCGGTCAGGGCGACCTCGGCGGCGATCTTCGGCGGCAGCTGGCGCTGCAGGCGCAGCACGCCCCCTGCCGCGGCGAACAGCCCGCGCTTGACCTCGGGCAGCCCGAGCGCGGCCTCCGGGTCCAGGACGGCGAGGTCGCAGGCGAGCACCACCTCGGTGCCGCCGCCCAGCGCGAAGCCGTTGACCGCGGCGACCAGCGGGGTCGACACCTTGTGCTGCACCAGACCGGCGAAGCCCCACTCGCGGTGGCCCTCGGCGGAGATGTCCTGCCCGGTGGCGAGCGCCTTGAGGTCGGCGCCGGCGCAGAACGCGCGGCCCGCCCCGGTGATCACGCCGACGCGCAGGTCGGGGTCGGCGTCGAGCTCCTCGAGCGCCTCGCCCAGCGCGGTGGCCAGCGGGCTGTTGACGCTGTTCAGCGCCTTGGGTCGGTTCAGCGTCAGCAGCAGGACGTGGCCGTCCCGCTCGACGAGGACGGGCGGCTCCGGGGCGGCGTCAGGGGTGCTCACCCGGCCACCCTCCCAGGTCGCCCCGGGCCGAGGGAAGCAGGGCCGGGGGAAGCAGGGCGGGGGAAGCAGGGGCGGGGGGGAGCAGGGCCGGGGGAAGCCGGGGTCGACGGCGGGGGTTGTCGACGGGGAGCCGCCCAGGACCCGACCCCGAGGAGCCGCCGCGCATGACGACCGCCCCGCCGATCACCCGCGCCTCCGTCGGGCTGCGGTCCGAGCGGGGCCCGGTGCTCGGCGCCGTCATGCTCAGCACGTCGCTCATCGCGCTCGACAGCACGATCATCGCGACCGCGGTGCCGAGCGTCGTGGACGACCTCGGCGGCTTCAGCCAGTTCCCCTGGCTGTTCAGCCTCTACCTGCTGGCCCAGGCCGTCACGGTGCCCGTCTACGGCAAGCTCGCCGACACGGTGGGCCGCAAGCCGCTGCTGCTGTTCGGCATCGGCGTCTTCCTCGGCGCCTCGCTGCTGTGCGGGCTGGCGTGGTCGATGCCGGTGCTCATCGCCGGGCGGCTGCTGCAGGGCGTCGGGGCGGGCGCGGTGCAGCCGATGGGGCTGACCGTGATCGGCGACCTCTACTCGGTGGAGGAGCGGGCCAAGGTCCAGGGCTACCTGGCGTCGGTCTGGGCGGTCTCGTCCGTGGCCGGCCCCACCCTCGGCGGCCTGTTCAGCGACCTGCTGTCCTGGCGCTGGATCTTCTTCGTCAACCTGCCGCTCGGGCTGGTGGCGGCCTGGGCGATCTCGCGCCGCTTCACCGAGACGGCCGAGCGCCGGAAGGCCGTGCTGGACGTCCGCGGCGCCGGGCTGCTCACCGTCGGCAGCGGGCTGCTGGTCCTCGGCCTGCTCGAGGGCGGCAACGGCTGGGCGTGGTCGTCGGCGGCGTCGTACGGCGTGCTCGGCGGGGCGGTCGTGCTGCTCACCGTCTTCGCCCGGGTCGAGCGGCGGGCCGCCGAGCCGGTGCTGCCGCCGTGGGTCTTCCGGCACCGCATCCTCGTCGGCGGCAACGTCGCGGCGATGGCCACCGG
Organism: uncultured Actinomycetota bacterium; assembly: GCA_963815615.1. Classification (GTDB taxonomy): domain Bacteria; phylum Actinomycetota; class Actinomycetes; order Mycobacteriales; family SCTD01; genus RYN-122. Next base: position 240,841 of record CAWFHF010000002.1, read on the forward strand.
CGCGCTGCTCATCGGGCTGAGCACCTACGTGCCGACCTGGGTGCAGGGCGTCTTCGGCACCAGCGCGCTGACCGCGGGCCTCGCCCTCGGCGCGCTCACCCTCGGCTGGCCGCTCGCCGCCTCGCAGGCCGGGCGGCTGTACCTGCGCATCGGCTTCCGCGACACCGCGCTCGTCGGCTGCGTGCTGGTGCTCACCGGCGGCCTGCTGACCGCCCGGCTGTCGCCCCAGTCGCAGGTGTGGCACGTGGCGGCGGCCCTGTTCGTGACCGGCGTCGGCATGGGCCTGGCGTCCTCGCCGACCGTCGTCGCCCTGCAGTCGGTGGTCGGCCGCGACCGCCGCGGCGTCGTCACGGGCACCAACATGTTCGCCCGCTCGATCGGCTCGGCGCTCGGCGCCGCCGCGTTCGGCGCCGTCGCCAACACCACCCTGGCCCGCCACTACGACGGTGCCCCGGCCGCCCTGCGCGACCGGCTCCCGGCCGACGTCGACGGCACGGCGGCGGCGCTCGACGCCGGCGGCCCGGTGGCCGCGTTCGCGCGCGAGGGGCTGCACCTGGCCAGCCACGGGGTGTTCGTCGGGACCGCCGTGACCGGGCTGGTCCTCACCGTCGCGGTGGCCTGCCTGCCGCGGCGCGCCGAGCCGCTGCCCTGAGCTAGGACCCCCGGCGGCGGCGCAGCCGGCGGGGACGGCCGTCCGGGTCGAACACCGTCCGGTAGAGCGGGTCCGCCCACAGCCGGGCCGCGCGCCCGACCGGGTCGGGCTCGTGCCGGCGCACCCGCCCGCGCGGGCGCGGCCCCTGGCGCCCGCCGGCGTGCCAGGCGTCAAGGGCGTCGGCGGTCCGCCCCCACAGCGCGAAGCCGGCGTCGTGGTCGAGCAGCTGCGGGTCGTCCTCGGGCAGGCCGAGGTGCTCCGACCAGGCCTGCAGCCGCACCGCGCGGGCCAGCACGCGGGCGCCGTCGCCGGCCCCGCCCGGGTCGGTGGGCGCGCGGTCGTCGCGCTCGGGGTCGAGGACGGCGCAGGTCAGCTCGCTGTCGTGCGTCCAGGAGCGCCGGTTGAAGTTGTCCGAGCCGCAGGTGAACCACACGTCGTCGACGACGCAGACCTTGGCGTGCACGTAGACGGGGACGCCGCGCACGTTCTCCAGGTCGAAGAACGCGACCCGGTCGGGGGCCGCCTGCCGCAGCAGCTCCATCGCCCGGATCTGGCCGAGCCGGTTCGGCGGGCCGGTCAGGGTGCCGTCGGCGTCGGGGTAGCGCGGCACGACGGCGACCAGGCGCAGCCCGGGCGAGGCGGCCAGGGCCTCGGCGATGCCGCCGGCGACGAGCTCGGACCACAGGTACTGGTCCTCGAGGTACACCAGGCTGCGGGCCAGCCCGAAGGCCTTGCTGTAGGCCCGGGCGACCGACCGCTCGCCCTCGGGCGCGAAGGGGTAGGACGGCCGGCGGTCGCCCGTAGGTCCGCAGCAGCTGCACGGCGTGGCGCCCGGCGGGCGGCGGCTCCGGGAAGGCCTTCGGCAGGTCGGTCGGCCGCAGCGGCATCCGGGCCAGCCGGTGCAGCAGCGCCCGGTAGGGGGTGCGCCGGTCGAGCGGGGAGGGGTCGTCCCACCGCTCGACGAAGGTGCGCAGCACGGCGGCGACCACCGGCCCCTGCAGCTGCAGCGTCGCGTCGTGCCACGGCGGGGTGTCGCCGTACCGCGGGTCGAACGGCTGGCGCTGCGGGTCGCCGTCGTGGTCGGCGTCGTCGCGCCGGCCGTGCGCGAGGTCGATGCCGCCGACGAAGGCGACGTCGCGCTCGGGGGCGTCGCGGTGCTGCACGACGAGGAGCTTCTGGTGGTGCGAGCCGAACCACCGCACGCGCTGGTCGAGCAGGATCTCGGCGCCCGCGCTGTTGAGCTCGCGGCCGAGCCGCTGGTTCTCGGAGCTGGAGAAGCTGCAGCAGGTCGGTGTGCGACCGCCAGACCAGCCCGCGGACCTCGACGCCGCGGTCGAGCAGGGCGCGCAGCAGCTCCGACGAGGGTCGGGCCGCCGTCGAGCAGCCGCTCGTCGGGGTCGCTGCGCCAGTCGGTGAAGTAGACGCGGTCGCCCTCCTGCAGCGGCATGAGCGTGTCGTGCAGCACCCGGAAGTAGGTGGCGCCGTGCAACAGCGGGGTGACGCTGTTGCCGGCGGTCCAGCCGGCGTCGTCCAGGAACCACCGGTCGACGGCGGGGTCCTCCGCCTCGCTCACCGGTCGGCCGCCAGCACGGCCGCGGGGTAGGAGCCGAGCACGGTCAGGTCGAGCACCGTCGCCCGCAGCGCGTCGAGCAGCGCCCCGCCCTGGTGCCGGCCCTCTGCACCACCCCCGACGGCGCCCTCGACGTCGACGAAGAACAGGTACTCGAACGGCCGGCCGGGCACGGGGCGGGACTCCAGCTTGGTGAGGGAGTGGCCGTGCTCGGCCAGCACCTGCAGGCAGCCCAGCAGCGCGCCGCCCTGGTGGCCGAGGGTGAGCACGAGGCTGGTCTTGGCGGGCACCCGCTCCGGCACGGGGGCGGGCTCGCGGGCCAGCACGAGGTAGCGGGTGTGCTCGTCGGCGACGTCGGCCACCCCGCGCGCCAGCACCACCAGCCCGGCGGCCTCGGCGGCCTCCGCGCTGTCCAGGGCCGCCTGACCGGGGTCGCCCGCGGCCGCCACGGCCCGGGCGGCGTCGCCGGAGCCGGGCACCGGGACCAGCTCGGCCCGCAGCCCGCGCAGGACCCCCGCGCACGCCTCCAGGGCCGACGGCTCCCCGACGACGGTCCGCAGCCGGGCCAGCGGCACGACCGAGGGGGCCGCGAGGCACGGGTCGACCAGCAGGGTCTGCTCGCCGACGACGCTGACCGTCCCGGCCGCCCTCAGCAGCAGGTCGTAGACGGCGTCGGTGCTGCCCGAGCGGGTGCTCTCCACCGGGAGCACCGCGAGGTCGGCGGCCCCGCTGGTGAGCGCGTCGACGACGTCGGCGTAGTGCGGGTAGCCGGTGCAGGTCGCCGTCCAGCCCCGGCCCGCCGCGTGGCGGACCGCCGCCAGGTGCCCCTGCCCGTGCTCGCCCCCGGGGTGCGCCACCGTCAGCGGGCGGGCGGAGCCGTGGAGCAGCTGGGCGGACTGCTGGTCGACGGCCGTGCCGATGAGGTCGCGGAACAGCCGGCGGACCAGCTCGGGCGGCGCGCCCTGCTCCACGGCGCTGCGGGCCACCCGGTCCAGCACCTCGCGCTCGCGCTCGGGGTCGCGCACCGGCGCGCTGGAGCGGGCCTTGGCCTGCGCGACCTCGCCGACGACGCGCAGCCGGCGGGCGACCAGGGCGACCAGCGACCGGTCGACCTCGTCGAGCTCGGCGCGCAGCGCTGCCAGGTCGGTCACGCCCGATCGTCGTCAGGCGCACCTCCCTCGACGGACGGCGCCCGGCCTGGGAGGGTCGCTGCACCCGTCGTGCAGGAGGAAGCCGTGCAGCTCGCCCAGAAGGTCGCCGTCGTCACCGGAGCCGGTTCCGGGATCGGTCGGGCCCTGGCCCAGGAGCTGGCCGGCCGCGGCTGCCGGCTCGCGCTGTTCGACGTCGACGAGGCGGGCCTGGCCGAGACCGCCCGCCGGTCGGCGGCAGCCCGCTGGTCCGCCGCGTCGACGTCAGCGACGAGCAGGCGCGTCACGCAGGCCGCCGCCGCCGTCGTCGAGCAGTTCGGGCAGGTCGACGTCGTGTTCAACAACGCCGGCATCGCCCACGGCGGGCGCGCCTTCTGGGAGCTGCCCCCCGCCGACTTCGCCCGCGTGCTCGACGTCAACTTCTGGGGCGTCGTCCACGGCACCCGCGCGTTCCTGCCGCACCTCATGACGCGGCCCGAGGCCGCCGTCGTCAACACCTCCAGCATCTTCGGCGTCATCGGGGTCACCCGGCAGAGCGCCTACTGCAGCAGCAAGTTCGCCGTCCGCGGGTTCACCGAGACGCTGCGGATGGAGCTGCGCGAGAGCGCCCCGCACGTGCGGACCCTCGCGGTGCACCCCGGTGGCGTGAAGACCGCGATCGCCGAACGCGCGCTGCGGGCCGGCGTCGACGAGTCCGAGCACCGCGAGGCGGCGCAGGCGTTCGAGAAGATCGCCCGCACCACCCCGGCCGCGCGGCCCGGACCATCGTCGGCGCGCTGGTGGCCGGCAAGGAGCGGGTGCTCGTCGGCCCCGACGCCAAGGTGCTGGACCTGCTCGCCCGCTCGCTGCCGCAGCGCTACAGCCGCGTGCTGCTCGCCGGCCTCCGCCGGGCCGCCGGCGTCCGCCCTGTCGCCGCTCAAGGCCCCGGCCGTGCCCATCCAGCCGCTGCCGCCGGTCACCGGCGGGCTGTCCGAGGTCGCCGAGCGGGCGAAGGTCTCCTAGCCGCCGCAGGTCGGGTCAGGCCCGGAAGCCCAGCGCCTCGGCCACCCGCTGCTGCTCGGCCGCCTCCGCGGCCTTGCCCCGGCGCTGCAGGGTGCGGGCCAGCGCGAAGCGCGCCCAGCCGTCGTCGGGCCGCCGCTCGACCAGCCGGCGCAGCGCGTCCTCCGCGGGGCCCAGCCGGGCCGCGGCGAACAGGGCGCGCGCCTGCAGCTCGAGCGCTGCCGTGCTGCCGGGGTCGGCCTCCACCACGGGGCCGACCAGGCGAGCGGCCTCGGCCGGCTGCCCGGCGCGCAGGAACAGCTCGGCCTGCCGGAAGGCCTCGTACAGGTCCGTGCCGTCGGTGCTCAGAACGCGTACCTCACCCTCAGCCAGGGCGTCCGCTCGGCGATCAGGTCGGTCAGGGCGCGGACGCTGTCGCCCTTGAGGCCGTTGCGGTAGCGGACGTTGAGGCCGCCGGTCTGCGAGCGCTTGGGCTGCTGCAGGTCGGGCCGCCACAGCACCTGCTCGGCCTGCGGGTGCCAGCCCAGGTTCACCTCGTGCAGCCGCTCCTCGTGCGTCAGGAAGATGACCTCCGCGGCGGCCTGGCGCTTGAAGGCCTCCCCGGTGGCGGCGGCGAGGTCGTCGAGCAGCCGGCCCCAGTCGGCGAGCCAGCCCTCGCGCAGCACGACGGGCGACAGGTTCACGTGCACCTCGTACCCGGCTGCGACGAACTCGTCGACCGCGGCGAGCCGCTCGGCGGTGCTGCTGGTGCGCAGGTCGAGCAGCCTCGCGTCGGCCTGCGGCATGAGGCTGAACCGGACGCGGGTGCGGCCCTGCGGGTCGTAGCCGAGCAGGTCGCGGTTGACGTGCTTGGTGGCGAACGAGGCCTTGGCGGTCGGCAGGTCGCGGAAGAGGGCGACCAGGTCGCGCACGTTGTCCGACAGCCGGGCGTCGACCGAGCAGTCGGAGTTCTCGCCGATGTCGTAGACCCAGGCGAGCGGGTCGACCTGGTCGGGCACCTGCTTCACGCCCTGCCGCCCGACGTGACCGCGCAGGTACGCGGTGATCCGCTCGATGTTGGCGAACACGGTGACGGGGTTGGCCCAGCCCTTGCGTCGCGGCACGTAGCAGTAGGCGCAGGCCATGGCGCAGCCGTTCGCCGTGGACGGGGCGACGAAGTCGCTGCTGCGGCCGTTGGGGCGGGCGGTCAGCGACCTCTTCACCCCGAGCACGAGGTCCTCGGTCTTGATGCGCACCCAGCGGTCGACGTCGGCGGGCCCGTACGGGCACGGCCTGGTGGGAGGCGATCTCGACGCGCTCGGCACCGGGCCAGCGGGCGAGCACCTGCCGGCCCGCGCGGCAGCTCGGCCGCGGCGGGCTCGACGAAGATCCGGCGGACGTCGAGCAGGCGCGACAGGGCAGGGTCCGGGACGGGGGCCGGGGCGGCGGCCGAGGCGCGACCGAGCGTCGACCGCAGCGTCTGCCGGGTCGTCGGCCGGGTCGTCGAAGAGGGAGGCCTGCTGCACACCGGTGCAACGCCCGGCTCGGGACACGGCTTCCCCGCCTTGTTGCGAACTCCTCGCAGGTGCGCTTGTGTGGCACCCATGCAGCTCGACGTCGTGGACGGCACCAGCCCCCTGCCCCGGGACCTGGACGACCTGGTGTCGAGCTGCACCCAGGCCGACGCCCACGCCCCCTTCGGCGAGCACACGATGCTCGCCCTGCACGGCGCCCGCCAGGTCCGGCACGCCCGGGTCGAGGCCCGCGCGCTCGGCCGGCTGACCGGGTGCGGCGTGCTCTCCGAGGGGCTGGACGCCTGGTACCTCGAGCTGGCCGTCGCGCCCGGGGCCCGCGGGTCCGGGGTCGGCAGCGCCCTGCGCGACGCCGCCGTCGCCCACGTGGCCTCCCACGGCGGGGGCCTGCTGCGCGGCTGGGTGCACAGCGCCGGACCGGGAGCCACCGCCCTGGTGCGCGACTGGACGACGTCGCGGGTGCTGCACGTGCTCGACCGGCCGCTCGACGCACCCCTGCCGCCGCCCGCGGTGCCGGCGGGCCTGCGGCTGCGCACCCTCGACCCCCTGTCCGACGCCGACCGCGACGCCTGGCTGGTCCTGTCGAACGCGGCCTTCGCGGGCCACCCCGAGAACGGCGGCTGGACCCGGGCCGAGCTCGACTGGCGGATGGCCGCCGCCTGGACCGACGGCGCCCGGCTGCCCGTGCTGGAGGACGCCGAGGGTCTCGTCGCGGGCGTCTGGACGAAGGTCGAGCGGCCGGGCGACGGGGAGCTGTACGTCGTCGCCGTCGCGCCGCGGGCGCAGGGCCGCGGGCTCGGCCGGGTCGTCGTCGACGAGGCGCTGCGCCTGCTGCACGCCGCCGGCTGCACGCGCGCGCACCTGTACGTCGACGCGGACAACGCCCCGGCGCGTCGCCCTGTACGCGCGCGCCGGCTTCGGCGTGCACCACGTCGACCGCTGCGTCGAGGTCGCCGTCGGCGCCCGCGTGCCGGCCGCCGGGTAGCGGCTACCGCAGGCCGGCCCCGACCCGACCGCCCTGCCGCTGCTCCGGCACCTCCACCGGTGCCAGCGGCGACGGCGCCACCCGCAGCACCCTGGCGACGCCGGCCGGCAGCCACCAGTTCCAGCGGCCGAGCAGGCTGACCAGGGCCGGCACCAGCAGGGCGCGCACGAGGGTCGCGTCCAGCAGGATGCCGACGCCGAGCGCGGTCCCCAGCACCTTGATGTCGGTGCCCGGTGCGGACGCCAGCGCGGCGAAGGCGAAGAACAGGATCAGCGCCGCGCTGGTGACCAGCCGGCCCGTGCGCCCGAGGCCGGTGACGACCGCCTGCGAGGTCGAGCCGGTGTCGTCGTACTCCTCGCGCATGCGGGCCAGGATGAACACCTCGTAGTCCATCGACAGGCCGAACAGGAACGCGAAGATCAGCACCGGCAGCCAGAAGGTGATCGCCCCGGTGCCGCTGACCCCGAAGACGGCCTCGCTGCCGTGGCCCTGCTGCCAGAACAGCACGACCGTGCCGAACACGGCGGCCAGGCTGACCAGGTTGAGCAGCACCGCCTTGAGCGGCAGCAGCAGGCTGCGGAACGTGCGGACCAGCAGCACGAAGGTGACCAGCGCGATGAGGGCGAGCACCAGGGGGAAGCGGTCGTACACGGCGCTGCCGTAGTCCTCGACGGTGGCGCCCGGACCGGTCACCCGCACCGGCCCGTCGGCCACTGCTGCCGCGGCGCTGCGGACGGCGTCGACGACCGCGACGCCGTCGCTGTCGACGGTCTCCCGCTCGGGGACCACCTGCAGCACCGTCGTGCCGGCGCGGGACGGCCCGGCCACGGCTGCCCGGATCCCGTCGACCTGCTCCACGGCGCGCCCGGCGGCAGCGGCGTCGGCGTCGTCGACCAGGACGACGACGGGGGTGAGCACGCCCGTCGGCACCCCGCCGTCGCGCAGCAGGTCGAGGGTGTCGAAGGCCGGGCCGCTGCGGGCGAGCGAGGCGGTCCCGGACTGGCCGATGCGCAGGTCCAGCACGGGCAGCGACAGCAGCACCAGGGCCACCACGGCGACGCCGGTGGCGAGCCAGCGGCGGCGCACGACGAGCCGCGCCCACGCCGACCAGCCGCGGGCGGCGGTGCCCTCCTTGCGGATGCGCGGCCAGTCGACGCGCGGGCCGACCGAGGCGAGCAGGGCCGGCAGCAGGGTCAGCACGACGGCGACGCTGACCAGCGGGATGAGCATGCCGCCGAGGCCCATGCTGCGCAGCAGCGGCACCGGCACGACCAGCAGCGCGACGAGGCTGATCGCGACGGTGACGCCCGAGGCCAGCACGGCGTGCCCGGCGGTGCGCATCGAGGTGACGACGGCCTCCTCGTTGGTGGCGCCCTTGGCCCGCTCCTCGCGCCAGCGCGAGACCACCAGCAGCGAGTAGTCGATGGCCACCCCGAGGCCGACGAGCGAGATGAGGAACTGCACGACGAACGAGACGTCGGTCAGGTACGACATCCCGAGCACCAGCAGGAACGTGGTGAGGATCGAGACGGCCGCGATGAGCAGCGGCACGAGGGCCAGGAAGCTGGCGAAGACGAACAGCAGGACGGCCAGCGCCCCGGTCGCGCCGATCAGCGTCTCGACGAGCACGCTCGGGCCGTCGGTCTCGCCGCCGGCCGACAGCAGCGTGTACGAGGTCAGCGACGGGGTCAGGCCGGCCGACCGGGCGGCCTGCTCGAAGACGGGCTGCAGGTCGCGCACGATGCCGGGCCCGAAGTCGGTCGGCAGCGGGCCGTTGACCAGCGCGAAGGTGCTGCGCCCGTCGTCGGTGACGAAGACGTCGTCCCCCGTGCTGACGCCGTCGACGACGACGACGCCGGGCACCCGGCGGACGGCGTCCCACACCGCCGCGACCTGGGCGGAGCGCTCCCGCACGGTCGTGCCCTGCGGGACGGTCAGCACCGGCAGCAGCGTGTCGAAGCTGGTCACCCCGTAGGTCTGCACCAGCTGCTGCTCGGCCTCGTAGCCGGGCTGGCCGGGCAGCGAGAAGTCGAGCGTCAGGCGCGAGGACAGCTGGCCCGCGGCGGCGCCGCCGGCGAGGAAGAGCACCAGCCAGGCGAGCGACACGAGCCGCCGGTGGCGCAGGACGAAGTGAGCGAGCGAGACCACGAGACCCCCCAGGAAGACCGGCAGGGTAGGGCAGCCGGGTGTCGGCCTAGGGTCGTTCCCGTGGACGCCCAGGAGCAGGCGCAGGCGATGTACGCGCGCGACGTCGCCGCGCAGGCGCTGGGCATCGTCGTGGAGCAGGTGTCGGTGGGCCGGGCGACCGCCCGCATGACCGTCACCCCGCAGATGCTCCAGGGCCACGGCACGTGCCACGGCGGCTACCTGTTCCTGCTGGCGGACACCGCCTTCGCCTTCGCCTGCAACACCCGCGGCGCCGACGCCGTCGCCTCCGGGGCCGACGTCGAGTTCCTCGCCCCCGCGCACGAGGGCGACCTGCTGGTGGCCGAGGCCGTGGAGCGGCTGGTCCGCGGCCGCAGCGGGCTCTACGACGTCACGGTCCGCCGCGGCGAGGAGGTCGTGTGCGAGTTCCGCGGCCGCAGCCGCACGCTGCGCACCGCAGCGGCGGCCGGGCTCAGGGGGTCGGCACCCGGCACAGCCACGACGCCGTGACCTCCGACAGCGAGCCGTTGCTGCCGTCGCCCCGCACCCCGGCCAGCGTCGTCGGCCCGGGGTCGCGCAGCAGCAGCGCCGCCGCCAGGAAGGCCGCCGAGGACAGCAGGACGGCCTGCCCGGTGCGCCGCGCCCCCAGGCGCACCGCCGTCCACGCCGCGACGGCCAGCGCCCACAGCGCGAGGGCGGCCGGCAGCGGTCCGGGCCACAGGAAGTGCGCGGTGATGTGCAGCGCGAACACGTCCATCCACGGCACGTGCAGCGCGCCGACGACGAGGAACAGCACGTCCGGCACCGCGCTGTAGAGGTGACCCGCGAGCGTGGCCTCGTGGGCGCGCAACGGCCGTGCCTCCCGGGGCCACCGCAGCCGCAGCAGGGTCAGCACGGTGAGCCCGAGGGCTCCGCCGAGCAGCGCGTGCAGCCAGAAGTGGAACTGCGCGCCCTGCTGCGCGTAGCGGGCGTAGAACCACACCTCGACCGACGCGAGGGCGAGCGCCGTCAGGCCGGTCCGCAGGCGGGTGCTCACGGCAGGCCGTCGACGAGCGTCTGGAGCTCGGTCTCGTGCTCGGCGAGCCCCGGGTCGTAGCTGCGGTAGCGGACGTGCCCGCGGGCGTCGACGAGGGCGTAGCCCGGCGGCCGGGCGCGCCGAGGCCGTACCGCAGGGCGAGCGCGGGGTCGTCGCGCCGCTGCACGTCCACGCCGGTGAGGTCCGGCAGCGCGCAGCCGTCGCAGAAGACCAGCAGCTGGGGCCGCCCGGTGGGCCGCACCCCGGGAGCGGGCTCGTCGAGGTAGAGCAGGTCGAGCTGCTGCAGCCCGTGGCGCGGGTCGTGCAGGGCGTGCGCGTCGCTGGCGAGGTAGCCGAGCACGCCGAGCGCAGGCAGGGCCACCGCGGCGGCGGCCTGCAGCACGAGCCTCCGGGCAGGGCTCACCCGGCCGACCGGGGGAGCCGCACCCGCACCGTCGTGCCGCGGCCGGGAGCGCTGTCGACCTCGACGCGGCCGTCGTGCGCGGCCACCAGCGCGGCGACGATCGAGAGCCCCAGCCCGCTGCCGGTGGTCGCGCCGGGACCGCGGGTGCGCGAGCCGTCGGCCCGGTAGAAGCGCTCGAACACGCGCGCGGCGACCTCGGGCTCCATGCCCGGGCCGTCGTCGCGCACCTCGACCACCACGGCGTCGTCCTCGCCCCGTGACCGACACCTCCACCGCCGTGCCGGCGGGGGTGTGCGCCGTGGCGTTGGCGACCAGGTTGCCCAGCACCTGGCGCAGCCGGGCGTCGTCGCCGAGCACCACCGGGGGCGGCCCGGCGGGGGGCGGCAGCAGCCGGACGGCGCGCCCGGTGACGGCGGCGGCGTCGTGGACGACGTCGGCGGCGACGGCCAGCAGGTCGACCGGCGCGCGCTCCAGCGGGCGCTGCTGGTCGAGGCGGGCCAGCAGCAGCAGGTCCTCGACCAGCAGGCCCATGCGCGCGGCCTCGTCCTCGATCCGGCGCATGCACCCGGGGCAGGTCCGCCGGCGGCACGGCGCCCTGGCGGTAGAGCTCGGCGAACCCGCGGATCGACGTCAGCGGGGTGCGCAGCTCGTGGCTGGCGTCGGCGACGAAGCGGCGCATGCGGTCCTCGGACGAGCGGGCCTCGGCCTCGGACGCCTGCTGCGCCCGGAAGGCGGTCTCGAAGCGGTCGACCATGCTGTTGAACGACGCCGCGAGGCTGCCCACCTCGGTGCGCGGGTCGGCCGGCCGGCACGCGCACCGACAGGTCGCCCGCGGCGATCGCCTCGGCCGTCGCCTCGACGGTGGCCAGCGGCTGCAGGCTGCGCCGGACGCCGACCCAGCCCAGCACGCCCGCGGCCGACAGCGCGAGCAGCCCCACGGCGAGGTCGATGACCAGCAGCCGGCGCAGCGTGTCGTCGACGTCGCCCAGCGGGACGGCGACCACGACGCTGCTGCCGTCGGCGAGGACGTCGACGCGGGCCCGCCACCGGGCGTCGCCCTGCAGGCTGTCCACGGTGAACGGCGCGGCCTCCAGGCGGACGGCGCCGGCGGTGTCGAGCGCGGGCAGGTCGGGGCCGTCGTCGTCGCCGACCCCGAACCCGGAGGTCGCCAGCAGGGTGCCGGCGGGGTCGTAGCGGGCCGACAGGAACGCGCCCGGCGCGGCAGCCGGACCGCGCCGGCGGGGACGCCCGCGGTCGTCGTCGTCCCCGACGCCGCCCGGGCCGGCGGCCACCCGGCACGCTGCCGGCGAGCTGGTCGTCGACGCGGTCCAGCAGGTAGCCCCGCAGCGCCCCGACCCCGGCGAGCGACACGGTCAGCACCACCAGGGCGACCGTGGCGAGCAGCAGGGCCAGCACGAGCGTGCGCAGGGGCACGCGGCTGCCGAGGCGCGGCGTCACCGCTTGCCGGCCCGCAGCACGTAGCCGACGCCGCGGACGGTGTGCAGCAGCCGCTCGTCGCCGGTGTCGACCTTCTTGCGCAGGTAGCTCACGTAGGACTCGACGACGTTGCCGTCGCCGCCGAAGTCGTAGTTCCAGACGTGCTCGAGGATCTGCCGCTTGGACAGCACCCGGCCGGGGTTCTGCAGCAGGTAGCGCAGCAGCTTGAACTCCGTCGGCGACAGCTCGACCTCCTCGCCGGCCTTCCACACCTGGTGGGTGTCGTCGTCGAGCACGACGTCGGCGAAGGACAGCTGCGCGGTCGCCGGCTCGGCGTCGTCGGCGCGGGGCCGTGCGGCGCAGGACGGCGCGCACGCGGGCGACGACCTCCTCCAGGCTGAACGGCTTGGTGATGTAGTCGTCGCCGCCGAGGGTGAGGCCCTGCACCTTGTCCTCGGTGGCGTCGCTTGCGCGGTCAGGAAGACGACGGGCACCCGGTCGCGGTCCTTGCGCAGGGTGCGGGCGACCTCGAAGCCGTCCATGCCGGGGAGCATCACGTCGAGCACGACGAGGTCGGGGCGGACCTCGCGGGCCCGGTTCAGCGCGTCGACGCCGTTGCTGGCGGTGGTCACCTCGAAGCCCGGCGAAGCGCAGGCTCATGGTCAGCAGCTCGAGGATGCCGGGCTCGTCCTCGACGACGAGCAGGCGGGCCTCGGGGGCGGTCGTGGTCATGGGCCCAGCATCTGGCGGTCGGCTGGGCACGCCCTGGACCTTCCCTGTGAGGACGCTGTGCGTCTACCGGAGCCGCGTCTACCGGGGCCGCGGCTACCGGGGCGCAGCGCGGCGCTGACGTCCTCGCGCGGGGGCGGCCAGGTTGAGCCGGGTGAAGGCGAGCGCCTCGGCGAGGTCGGCCTCGCGCTCGGCGCGGTCCTCGGCCCGCCGGGTGCTGATCTCGACGACGACCAGGCCGTCGAACCCCTGCACGGCCAGGCCCTCGAGCAGCTCGGCGCACGGCTGGTCGCCGCGTCCGGGGACGAGGTGCTCGTCGCGGGCCGCCCCGGTGCCGTCGGCGATGTGCACGTGGGCCAGCCGGTCGCCCATCTTGCGCCCATCGCCAGGGCGTCGCTCTGGCTGACGCTGGTGTGCGACAGGTCGAGGGTGAAGTGCCGGTAGTCCTCGTCGGTCGGGTCCCAGTCGGGCGAGTACGGCGTGACCTCCCGGCCGCGGGCGCGCAGCGGGAACATGTTCTCCACGGCGAACTTCACGTCGGTCTCGTCGGCCATCGCCTGGATGCCGCCGATGAACTGCCGGGCGTAGTCGCGCTGCCAGCGGAACGGCGGGTGGACGACGACGGTCTCGGCGCCCAGCGTCTCGGCGGCGTCCTTGGAGCGCACGAGCTTGGCCCAGGGGTCGGTGCCCCACACCCGCTGGCTGATGACCAGGCAGGGCGCGTGGATCGAGAGGATCGGCACCTCGTGGTAGTCCGACAGCCGGCGCAGGGCGTTGACGTCCTGGCTGACCGGGTCGTGCCAGACCATCACCTCGACGCCGTCGTAGCCGAGCCGGGCGGCGGTCTCGAAGGCGTCGGCGGTCGACTGCGGGTAGACGCTGGGCGTGGCGAGGGCGACGCGGGCGCCGGGCACCCGGACGGCTGCGGCCGGCGGCACGGCGTTCCCGGACGGTCCAGACATCACGGACGAGCCTACGTCGCTCCCTACGCTGGGCGGCGTGGACGACCGACGGCTGCCCGTGGACCCCGTGGAGGAGGCCCGGCGGCAGTGGGTGCGGCACGGCTGGGAGGACGCCGCCGACGGGATGGCGGCCGTCACCAGCGTCATGCGGGCGCAGCAGATCCTGCTGGCGCGCACCGACGAGGTGCTCAGGCCGTCCGGGCTGACCTTCGCCCGCTACGAGGTCCTCATGCTGCTGCTGTTCAGCCGGGCGGGGGTGCTGCCCATGCGCACCCTGGCGTCGCGCCTGCAGGTGCACCCGACCAGCGTCACCAGCGCCGTCGACCGGCTGGAGGCCGCCGGGCTGGTCCGCCGCCGCCCCCACCCCGACGACGGCCGGGCGCTGCTCGTCGAGCTGACCGAGGACGGGGCCCGCACGGCGCGGACCGCCACGGACGCGCTCAACGCCCGCGTGTTCACCGACCCGGGGGTCCCGGCCCGCCGGGTCCCCACGCTCGTCGGCGTGCTCAAGGCGCTGCGCAAGGGGGCGGGTGACTTCTAGCGTCGACCGGCGTACCGTTTCCTAGGACGTCCTACGAAATCGGAGCCCCGATGACCGCGCCGGCCACCCAGAAGCCCGCCCTGCACGTGCCGAGGAACCCGGTCCGCTTCGTCACGGCGGCCAGCCTGTTCGACGGCCACGACGCCGCCATCAACATCATGCGGCGGGTGCTGCAGGCGCAGGGCGCGGAGGTGGTCCACCTCGGGCACGACCGCAGCGTCGAGGAGATCGTCACGGCGGCGATCCAGGAGGACGCGCAGGGCGTGGCGATCAGCTCCTACCAGGGCGGCCACGTCGAGTACTTCAGCTACCTCATGGAGCGGCTGGCCGAGCGCGGCGCCGCCCACGTGCAGGTGTTCGGCGGCGGTGGCGGTGTCATCGTCCGCGAGGAGATCGACCTGCTGGCCTCCCGCGGCGTCAAGATCTTCGCCCCGGAGGACGGCCAGCGGCTCGGCCTCGCCGGGATGATCAACGAGCTGGTGCGCTCCTGCGACGTCGACCTGTCGGCCACGCCGGCCGCCCTCGACGGCGTCGTGTCCGGGGACGCCGCGGCGCTCGCCCGGCTCATCACCCAGCTCGAGGCCGGGCAGCCGCTCCCCGAGCAGCTGCCCACCGGCCGCACCGTCCCGGTCCTCGGCATCACCGGCACCGGCGGCTCCGGCAAGAGCTCGCTCACCGACGAGCTGCTGCGCCGGCTGCGCCTGGACAACGAGGACAAGCTCCGCGTCGCCGTCCTGGCCGTCGACCCCACCCGCCGTCGCGGCGGCGGCGCCCTGCTCGGCGACCGCATCCGGATGAACGCCCTCGACGCCTCCGACCCCGGCAAGCTCTTCTTCCGCTCGCTGGCCACCCGCGGCGCCGGCGGCGAGGTCCCGGCCTGCCTGCCGCAGGTCATCGCCGCGTGCAAGGGCGCGGGCTACGACCTCGTCGTCGTCGAGACCCCCGGCATCGGCCAGGGCGACGCCGGCATCGTCGAGCACTCCGACGTCAGCCTGTACGTGATGACGCCCGAGTACGGCGCCGCCAGCCAGCTCGAGAAGATCGACATGCTCGACTTCGCCGACGTCGTCGCGGTGAACAAGTTCGAGCGCCGCGGGGCGGAGGACGCACGGCGCGACGTCGCCCGCCAGGTCGTGCGCAACCGCGAGGCCTTCGGGCAGTCGTGGGAGGACATGCCGGTGTTCGGCACCAGCGCCGCCCGCTTCGACGACGACGGCGTCACCGCGCTCTACCAGCACCTCAAGGGGCTGCTCGCCGACAAGGGCCTGCCGGTCGGGGAGGGCGTGCTGCCGCAGATCACCGGCAAGACCTCCACCGGGCTCGGCAGCGTCGTCCCGAGCGACCGCTCGCGCTACCTGTCCGACATCAGCCGCACCGTCCGCGAGCACCACGCCGAGACCCGCCGCCAGGCCGACGCCGCCCGCCGGGTGCAGCACCTGCGCACGGCCGCCTCCCTGGGGGCCGACGTCGCCGACCTGCTCGCCACCGCCGAGGCCGAGGTGCACCCCGACACGAGGGCCGCGCTGGAGGCCTGGCAGGGCGTCGTCGAGCAGTACTCCGGCGAGGAGCTCGTCTACACGGTGCGCGGCAAGGACATCCACACGCCGCTCACCCGCGAGACCCTGAGCGGCAGCAAGGTGCGCCGGGTGGCGCTGCCCAGGACGCAGGACGAGGGCGAGCTCGTGCGCTTCCTGCGCGAGGAGAACGTGCCGGGCGCCTACCCGTACACCGCGGGCGTCTTCCCGTTCAAGCGCAGCGGTGAGGCTCCCGCACGGATGTTCGCCGGGGAAGGGGACGCGTTCCGCACCAACCGGCGCTTCCAGCTGCTGTCGGCGGGCCAGCCCGCGACGCGGCTGTCCACCGCCTTCGACAGCGTCACCCTCTACGGCCGCGACCCCGAGGTCCGCCCCGACGTGTACGGCAAGGTCGGCACGTCGGGCGTCAGCATCGCCACCCTCGACGACATGAAGGAGCTCTACCGGGGCTTCGACCTGTGCAGCCCCAGCACGTCGGTGTCCATGACCATCAACGGCCCGGCCCCGACCATCCTGGCGATGTTCCTCAACGCCGTGATCGACCAGGAGCTGGACAAGGACCCGACGTCGGACCCGGCCGAGGTCCGGGCGCGGGCGCTGGCGACGGTCCGCGGCACGGTGCAGGCCGACATCCTCAAGGAGGACCAGGGCCAGAACACCTGCATCTTCTCCACCGAGTTCGCGCTGCGCTGCATGGCCGACATCCAGCAGTGGTTCATCGAGAACAGCGTCCGCAACTTCTACAGCGTCTCGATCAGCGGCTACCACATCGCCGAGGCCGGGGCGAACCCGCTCAGCCAGCTGGCGTTCACGCTGTCCAACGGCTTCACCTACGTCGAGGCCTACCTGGCGCGCGGCATGAGCATCGACGACTTCGCGCCGAACCTGTCCTTCTTCTTCTCCAACGGCATGGACGCCGAGTACACGGTGCTCGGCCGGGTCGCCCGCCGCATCTGGGCGGTCGCGATGAAGGAGCGCTACGGCGCCTCGCCGCGGTCGCAGATGCTCAAGTACCACGTGCAGACCAGCGGCCGGTCCCTGCACGCGCAGGAGATGGACTTCAACGACATCCGCACCACCCTGCAGGCGCTGTGCGCGCTCTACGACAACGCCAACAGCCTGCACACCAACGCCTACGACGAGGCCGTCACGACGCCGACCGACGCGTCCGTCCGCCGCGCGCTGGCCATCCAGATGATCATCGACCAGGAGTGGGGCCTGTCGATGAACGAGAACCCGCTGCAGGGCTCCTACGTCGTCGAGGAGCTCACCGACCTCGTGGAGGAGGCCGTGCTGCAGGAGTTCGACCGGATCACCGAGCGCGGCGGCGTGCTCGGCGCGATGGAGACCGGCTACCAGCGGGGCAAGATCCAGGACGAGTCGATGCTCTACGAGCACCGGAAGCACGACGGGTCGCTGCCGCTCATCGGCGTCAACACCTTCCTCGCCCCGGCCTCCGACGACGGCACCCCGCAGACGGTCGAGCTCGCCCGGGCCACCGAGGACGAGAAGCGCTCGCAGCTCGAGCGGCTCGCGGCCTTCCAGGAGCGGCACCGCGCCGAGGCGCCCGCCGCGCTCAAGGCCCTGCAGGACGCCGCCACCAGCGGCGGCAACGTCTTCGCCGCGCTCATGGACGCGGTGCGGGTCGCCTCGCTCGGCCAGGTCAGCGCCGCCTTCTTCGAGGTCGGCGGCCAGTACCGCCGCTCCGTCTGACGGGGGTGCTGCGGTGACCCTCGACGTCGACGTCGTCGGCGACGCCATGCAGATGGCGGTGCTGCGGCTGAAGCCCGGCCAGACCGTCTACTGCGAGGCGGGCAAGTTCCTGTTCTCCTCCGGCGACGTCCGCATGGAGACCCGGCTGACCGCCCCGCAGGCGCCCGGCGACGCGCCCGCGCCCTCGGGCTTCCAGGGGCTGGTGCGCGGTGCGCTGGACGCCGGCAAGCGGATGCTCGCCGGCGAGAGCTTCGCCTTCCAGCACTTCTCCACCGCCGGCGGCGACGGGCTGGTCGCGCTCGCCGGCGTGCTGCCCGGCGAGATGAGGGCGCTCGAGCTCGACGGCAGCACGACCTGGCTCGCCGAGAAGGACGCCTTCGTCGCGGCCGAGGCGGGCGTGAAGCTCGACATCGCCTTCTCCGGGCTGCGGCAGGGCCTGGCCGGCGGCGAGGGCTTCCTGCTGCAGCGCTTCACCGGGCGCGGCACCGTGCTCATCGCGGGCGCCGGCAACTTCATCGAGATCGACCCGGCCGACTACGGCGGCAGGCTCAAGGTCGACACCGGCTGCATCGTGGCCTTCGAGGACACCGTCCGCTACGGCATCGAGCGGGTCGGCCGGCTCGACCGGCAGGGCGCCATGACCGCCCTGTTCGGCGGCGAGGGGTTCACGCTCGCGACCCTGGAGGGCCGCGGCAAGGTGATCCTGCAGTCCATGACGGTCGAGGCCCTGGCCCACACGCTGGCCAAGTTCGCCCGGCGCGGTGACGGCGACAACGGCACGACGGGGCTCGGCGCGATCGGCGGGCTGCTGGGCGGGCGCGGCGCCTGACCCCGCGCAGGACCGGGCGCCCGCCCGATAGCGTCGGCGGCATGACCGACTCGATGCTGCGCTACGAGGTCAGCGAGCAGATCGCGACCATCACCCTCGACAACCCCTCCCGCAAGAACGCCTTCACGCTGGAGATGATCGACGCCTGGGCCGAGGCCCTGGTCGCCGCCACGCTCCGACCCCGAGGTGCGGGTCGTCATCACCCGCGGCGCCGGCGACGCGTTCTGCTCGGGCATCGACCTGTCGGTGCTCGGCGCCGTCGAGGACACGCCGCTGGCCCGCAAGCGGATGCTCACCCACGGCGTCCACAAGGTCGCCCGCGCCGTCGAGCAGCTCGACAAGCCGCTCATCGCCGCCGTCGAGGGCGTCGCCGTCGGGGCGGGCCTGGACATGGCGCTGATGTGCGACATGCGCTTCGTCTCGCGGACCGCCCGGATGAGCGAGGGCTACATCAAGGTCGGCCTGGTGCCCGGTGACGGCGGCGCGTGGTTCCTGCCCCGCCTCGTCGGCCCGGCCAAGGCGCTCGAGCTGCTGCTCACCGGCGACTTCGTCGACGGCGAGGAGGCCGTGCGCATCGGCATGGCCAACCGGGTCTACGCGCCGGAGGAGCTGCACGAGCAGACCCGCGCCTTCGCCCGCCAGCTGTGCGGCATGTCCCCCATCGCCGTCGGGGTCATCAAGCGGACGGTCCAGCAGTCGGCGTCGATCGACCTGCGCACCAGCCTGGACCTCATCAGCTCGCACATGGCGATGGTCCAGTCGACCGACGACTACCGCGAGGCCCAGGCCGCGTTCAAGGACAAGCGCGCCCGGAGTTCGAGGGGCGCTAGGAGGGCTGCTCAGCCGAGCCGCACCTCCTCGACGTCGAGCTGCTGCTGCACCGCCCGCAGCACCTCGTCGTCGATGTCGCGGGCCGCGTACAGCCGCAGCAGCTCGGCCCGCTCCGCCTCGACCAGCCGACGCCGCACCTGCGCGGCGCTGACCGCCTCGGCCAGGGCGGCGCGGTCCTCGGGCTGGGCGCCGTCGTCGTACTCGTCCTCGCCGGGGCAGCCGCCGAGGACGGCGTGGGCGTGGCGCACCCGCTCCTCCAGGTGGTGGCGCAGCTCGGCGGCGACGGCGTCGGGGACGTCGTCGAGCCGCTCGAGCTCCTGCAGGGCGACCCGGGCGACGTGGTGGTCGGCGGTGGCGACGTCGCGCTCGGTGCGCTCGGCCGCGCCGGCGTCGTCGAGGTCGAGCCGGCGCACCAGCCAGGGCAGCGTGAGGCCCTGGACGAGCAGGGTCGCCAGGATGACGCAGAAGGTCACGAACAGGATCAGGTCGCGGCCGGGCATGTCGGTCGGCAGCGCGAAGGCGGCGGCCAGCGACACGACGCCGCGCATGCCGGCCCAGCTGATGAGGAACGGGAAGCGCCAGGGCGGCGCGGGGTCGCGCGTGCGCACGGCGCGCGAGAGCCGGCGGGGCAGGTAGGTGGCCGGGAAGACCCAGGCGAAGCGGACGACCACGACCGTGACGGTGACCAGCGCCGCCGTGACGAGCGCCTGCGACGCGTCGTCGCCGAGGGCCTGCACCACCCGCGGCAGCTGCAGGCCGATGAGCGCGAAGACCAGCCCCTCGAGCAGGAACGTGACCATGGCCCACAGCGCCTGCCCCTGCAGCCGTGCGCCCGACGACAGCAGCACCGGCGCGCGCCGCCCGAGGTACAGCCCGGCGACGACGACGGCGAGCACCCCGCTGGCCCCCAGGGCCTCGGCGGGCAGGAACGCGGCGAAGGGGGTCAGCAGCGACAGCGCGTTCTCCAGCAGCGGGTCCTGCAGGCGCCGGCGCAGCGCGGCCACCGCGTACCCGAGGGCCAGCCCGACGACGACCCCGCCGACGGCCGCCACCGCGAAGTCGGTCAGCGCCCCGCCGAGCGTGGTCCCCCCGACGACGGCGGCGGTGACGGCGAGCCGGTAGGACACCAGGGCGGTGGCGTCGTTGAGCAGGCTCTCGCCCTCCAGGATCACCAGCACCCGGCGGGGCAGCGCGAGGCGGCGGGCGACGGCGGTGGCGGCGACGGCGTCGGGCGGGGCGACGACGGCGCCGAGCGCGAGGGCGGCGGCCAGCGGCAGCCCGGGGGTGACCAGGTGCGCGACCAGCCCGACGACGGCCGTCGTGACCAGGACCAGGCCGACCGACAGCAGGCCGATGGGGCGCAGGTTGTCCCCGAAGTCGGCGTAGGCGGTGGACAGGGCGGCGGCGTAGAGCAGCGGCGGGAGCACCAGGACCAGCACCAGGTGCGGGTCGAGCTCGACCTCGGGCACGCCCGGCACGTAGGAGGCGACCAGCCCGGCGACGACCAGCACGAACGGCGCGGGCACGCCCGTGCGCCGGGCCAGGCCCGACAGCGCGGTCACCGCCGCCAGCAGCACCAGCAGGACGTCGAAGGACATGCGCTCATCCTGCTGCAGGCACGCCGCGGCCCGGCCGTCCGAGGACGACCGGGCCGGGGGCGGTGGTGGGGCGTCAGGCGCCGGCGGTGCCGCCGGGCGTCGTGCCGGCGGTGCCGGACGGGGCGGCACCGGTGTCGCCGTCGCCGTCCTCGTCGCCGTCCTCGTCGTGGTGGCGACCGCCGCGGGGGCCCGGGCCGACCCGGTCGACCATCTCGGTGACCCGCTCCTGCAGCCCGGCGACGCGGGCGTCGGCCTGGGCCTGGGTCAGCCGGCCGGCGGTGACCTGCTCGGCCAGCTCGGCCTTCCCGGCCGCGACCAGCGCGCTGACCAGGTCGCCCTTGCTGACGCCCTTGCTCTGCGCGAGCTGGGCGAGCGTCTGGCCGGCCTCGCGGGAGGCCTTCAGCTCGGCGACCGTGGCGCCGGCGGCCTTCGCGACGGCGGCGGGGTCGAGGTGCGCCCCGCCCCGCGCCGGTCCGCCGGCGCCGCGCCCGTGGTGCCCGCCGCGCGGCAGCTCCTCCGCCAGCGTGCTCGCCACCCTGTCGGCCTGCGCCTGGGTGAGGGTCTTGTCCGACACCAGGCCCTTGAGGGCGTCCTTGATCGCGGTCAGGCGGTCGGTCACGGCCGCCCCGGGCGACGGGGAGGCCGTCTGCGCGGTGGCGACGCCCGGCAGGAACAGGGCGGCACCGGCGAGCCCGAGGCTGCCGGCGAGGGCGACGGTGACGATCTGCTTGCGCACGAGGGGTCCTCTCGAGAGCCCGGCCTGTCCGGGAGGGTCCCACCGTCGCGGCCGCCCCTGTGGCGGACCTGGCGCGTACCTGTGACGGACCTGTGAACGGGCCGGGGGCCGGCCCCGCGGGTCAGCCGCGGCGGCCAGCCCCGGCGGATCAGCCCCGGGCGGGTCAGCCCCGGCGGTAGTCGGGCCAGGCGACGGCGGGCCGCCCGGCGGCCTGCTCGGTGAACTGGTCGAGGAACCACCAGCGGAAGCGGACCAGCTCCTCGTCGGGCGCCAGGGTCAGCAGGTGGTCGCCCTGGAGGCAGTGCTCGTCGGCCTCGTCGAAGACCTGGCCGAGCAGCTGGGCGGCCTCGCCGGCGGCCGGGGGCACCCGGTAGACGAGCTCGGCGATCACCTCGACCCCGGCGTCGGCGGCGTCGAGCAGCTGCTCCTCCTGGTCGGTGGTGCCGGCGGCGTACTGCGCGGTCATGGTCGCGACGACCTCGAGCAGGCGGGCGGGGACGTCGTGCGGGTCGCTGGCCAGCAGGGCGAACTCGCGCTGCAGGGCCTCGCCCTGCTCCTGCCCCCGCACCCACAGGGCGACGGGCAGCTGGAGCAGCCGGACGTCGACGAGGTCGGTCACGCGGCGCGCGCCGTCGGGCCGGGAGCGGTCTCGGGCGCCGCGTCGTCGTCGGGCGAGCGCGTCGTCGAGGTCGGGGAAGGACAGCAGCAGGGCGTCGAGGTCGTCGTCGCCGTCGTCGTCGCCGGGCAGGCCGTCGCCGGCCGGAGGTGGCGAGCTCGACCCAGACGGTCTTGCCGCCGGCCACGGACTCGACGCCCCAGGACCGGCTCAGCTCCTCGACGAGGTGCAGGCCGCGCCCGGTGGTGGCCTCCTCGCCGAAGCGGCGCTGGCGGGGCACCCGGGGCGAGCCGTCGCGGACCTCCAGCCGCACGGCGCCGTCGGGCAGGGGCGAGCAGCGCGACCGTGAACGGCGTGCGGGCGTGCAGGGCGACGTTGGCGGCCAGCTCGCTGACGAGCAGCGCGGCGCTCCAGCCGAGGTCGGGCAGGTCCCAGGCGGTGAGGGTCTGCTCCACGAAGTGCCGGGCCTCGGGCACGCTGCTGGCGGTGCCGTCGTAGGACACCTGCAGGGGCTGCACGGTCGGGAGCGTACGAGGCGCTGCGCCGCGGTGCCGACGGGGGGTCGGCTACGGTCCGTGAACCGCCGTTCACACACTCGCACCGACCAGGAGGACCCGTGCCCGGACCGCTCGCAGGACTGCGCGTCGTCGAGATGGCCGGGCTCGGCCCGTGCCCGCACGCCGCGATGGTGCTCGCCGACCTCGGCGCCGACGTCGTCCGGGTCGACCGGCCCACGGGCGGCTCGACGCTGTCCGCGCCGGAGACCGACGTGCTGCTGCGGGGGCGCCGGTCGGTGACCGCGGACCTCAAGGACCCCGACGGCGTCGAGCTCGTCCTGGGGCTGGCCGTCCAAGGCCGACGTGCTGCTGGAGGGGTTCCGCCCCGGCGTGATGGAGCGGCTGGGCCTCGGGCCCGAGGTGTGCGCGGCCCGCAACCCCGGGCTGGTCTACGGCCGGATCACCGGCTGGGGGCAGGACGGCCCGCTGGCGCCGCGGGTCGGTCACGACCTCAACTACCTGGGGCTCACCGGGGCGCTGGCCGCCGTGGGCCGGTCCGGGGAGCGCCCGGTCCCGCCGCTCAACCTCGTCGCGGACTTCGGCGGGGGCTCGATGCTGCTGCTCGTCGGCGTGCTGGCGGCGCTGCACGAGCGGCAGGGCAGCGGCCGCGGGCAGGTCGTCGACGCCGCCATGGTCGACGGCGTCGCGGTGCTGTCGCAGATGCTCTGGTCGTTCCGCAGCCAGGGGAACTGGAAGGACGAGCGCGGCAGCAACTGGCTCGACGGCGGCGCGCCCTTCTACGACACCTACCCGTGCAAGGACGGCCGCTTCGTCGCGGTCGGCGCCATCGAGCCGCAGTTCTTCGCGGAGATGCTGACCAGGCTCGGCATCGACGGCGAGGGGCTGCCGTCGTACTTCCAGGCCGAGGGCTGGCCGCAGTGGCGCCGGCGGATCGGCGACGCCCTGCTCACCCGCACCCGCGACGAGTGGACCGCGGTGTTCGACGGCGTCGACGCCTGCGTCACGCC
Source organism: uncultured Actinomycetota bacterium (assembly GCA_963815615.1). Classification (GTDB taxonomy): domain Bacteria; phylum Actinomycetota; class Actinomycetes; order Mycobacteriales; family SCTD01; genus RYN-122. The sequence goes on from CAWFHF010000002.1 coordinate 264,342, forward strand.
GGTGGTGGAGCTCGCCGAGACGCTGGACGAGCCGCACCTGGCCGCCCGCGGCACGTTCGCCGTCGTCGACGGGGTGCAGCAGGCCGCGCCCGCTCCCCGCTTCTCCCGCACCCCCGCCGCGCTGCCGACACCGCCCCGCCCGACCGGCGCCGACACCGCGGCCGTGCGGGCGGACTGGCAGGTGTAGCGCTCAGCGCAGCAGCAGCGCCCGGGCCGTCTCGACGTCCGCGCCCTCGCGCAGCGCCTTGCGCGCCCGGCTGACCTGCTTCTTGGCGTCCAGCGTGACGACGCCGAGCAGCCGCCCGCCGGCGTCGGCGTGCAGGGCGACCAGCCCCTCCCCGACGTCGTGCACCTCGGCCTCGGTGTCCGGGCCCACCTCGCCGAGGCACTGCAGCATCGCGCCGTGCTGCTCGCTCCACACGTAGGGCACGGGCAGGTGCGGCGGGGGCGTGCCGGTGAGGACGTCCTGCACGACGGTCGAGGCCTGCTCGATCGCGGAGGTCCAGTGCTCGGTGCGCCGGCCGTCCCAGCTGGCGGCGTCGCCGACGGCCCACACGCCGTCGGCGCTGGTGCGCCCGGAGGGGCCGCAGACGATGCCGCCGTCGCCCGCGAGCGCGAGACCGCTGCCGGCCAGCCAGCCGGTGGCGGGCGTGACCCCGAGGCCGACGAGGACGGCGGCGGCGGGCAGCCGGGTGCCGTCGGACAGGACGGCCTCCACGCCGTCGAGCGCGGTCACCCGGACGCCGCCGTGCAGCCGCACCCCCCGCGCGGTGTGCAGCTCGGCCATCCGGGCGGCGACCTGCGGGCCGAGCACGCGCACGAGGGGGCCGGGCAGGACCTCGACGAGGTCGACCTCGGCGCCGAGGGCGCGGGCGCTGCCGGCGACCTCGCAGCCGACGAACCCCCCGCCGACCACGAGCAGGTGGCCGGCGTCGAGCAGGGCGGCCCGCAGGGCGACGGCGTCGGCGTGGGTGCGCAGCACGTGCGCGTCGGGGAGCTCGGGCAGGGTGCGGGGCGCGGCGCCGGGCGCGAGCACCAGGGCGTCGTACGGCACGGCGCTGCCGTCGTCGAGCGCGACGCAGGAGGCGGCCAGGTCCAGCCCGACGGCGGTGCGGCCGAGCCGCAGGTCGAGGTCGAGGTCGGCGTAGTCGTCGACGGGGCGCAGGTGCGCGGGGCCGGCGCCGTCGCGCAGGGCCTCCTTGGACAGCGGGGGCCGGTCGTAGGGGTGCTCGTCCTCGGCGCCGACCAGGACGAGCGGGCCGGTGTGACCGCCGCGGCGCAGCTCCTCGACGACGTTCAGGCCCCCCAGGCCCGCCCCGACCACGACCACCCGCTGCGACGTCACGGCTGCAGTGTCGCGCAGTGCCCGGGCCCGGGCAGCGCGACGGCCGGGCCCCTGGACAGGGACCCGGCCGGCGGAGGTGCGGTGAGGGCTAGGCCTGCGCGAGGCCGGTCTTCAGCGCCGCGGCGATCTGCGTGGTGCGGGTCGCCTGGAACGCGATCGCGGCCAGCTCGGTCTCGCCGGGCGGGTTCGCGCCGTTGGCCGAGACGTGGCTGGTGCCGTAGGGGTTGCCGGCCTGGAACTGGATGGCGTCGGCGTAGCCGGGCGGCACGATGATCGCGCCCCAGTGGTAGAAGGTGTTGTTGAGCGCGACGAGGGTCGTCTCCTGGCCGCCGTGGGCGGTGCCGGCGGAGGTGAAGCTCGAGGCGACCTTGTTCACGAGCTTGCCCGAGCCCCAGAGCGGGCCGGTCTGGTCGATGAACTGCTTGAGCTGCGCGGTGGGCAGGCCGAAGCGGGTGGGCGTGCCGAGCAGGACGGCGTCGGCCCACTCGAGGTCGTCGTTGCTCGCCTCGGGGACGTCCTGGGTCTCCAGGGCGTGCTTGGCCCAGCCCTCGTTGGACTGGATCGCCTCCTGCGGGGCGAGCTCGTGGACCTTGCGCAGGCGGACCTCGCCGCCGGCCTTCTCCGCGGCCTCGGCGGCGGCACGGGCGAGCTCGTACACGCTGCCGGTGGCGCTGTAGTAGATGACGGCGACCTTGACGTCGGACACGGTTCCTCCTGGGTGGGTGCGGGTGGTGCTCTGACCCTGCCCAACTGCTTGCGTCCGCAACATGTTCCCGGAAGCACGACGGGCCCGGCGCTGTTGTGCCCGCGTGACCCCGCAGCCCGCCGTCGACGTCCGCCGCAGCGCCGACCGCTACGCCACCCGCACCGGCTGGCTCGACAGCCGGCACTCGTTCTCCTTCGGCCGCCACTACGACCCGCGACGACACCGGACACGGCCTGCTGCTGGTCAGCAACGACGACGTCGTCCAGCCCGGCACCGGCTTCGAGACCCACCCGCACCGCGACATGGAGATCGTCACGTGGGTGCTGCAGGGCTCCCTGGTGCACCAGGACTCGGCCGGGCACAACGGGGTCGTCCACCCCGGCCTGGCCCAGCGGATGAGCGCGGGCAGCGGGGTCCTGCACAGCGAGAAGAACGACGCCGACGAGCCGGTGCGCTTCGTGCAGATGTGGGTCGTGCCCGACGAGGACGGCCTGGCCCCCGACTACGCGCAGCACGACGTCGGCGACCGAGCTGCAGGCCGGCGGCCTGGTGCCCGTCGCCTCGGGCCGCCCCGGGCACGACAGCGCCGTGCGGCTGCGCAACCGGCACGCCGCCCTGCACGCCGCGCGCCTGCAGCCGGGGGAGCAGGTGCGGCTGCCGGACGCCCCGTACCTGCACCTGTTCGTCGCCGACGGCGACGTCGACCTCGAGGGCGCCGGCACCCTCGGCCGCGGCGACGCCGTCCGCCTCACCGCCACCGGGGGGCAGCGGCTGGCGGCGACGTCAGCGGCCGAGGTGCTCGTGTGGGAGATGCACGCGGCGCTCCGCTAGAACCAGCCCTCCTGGACCTCGAGCGTCGTGCGGTCCAGCGAGGCCAGCAGGTCCAGCTGCGGGGCGGTCCGGGGCAGCTCGTAGCGGAAGAAGTACCGCCCGGCGGCGCGCTTGCCGTCGTAGAAGTCGCCGGTCCGGCCCTCGGCCGCGAGCATCTGCTCGAGCCACAGCCACGCGACGACGACGTGCCCGACCGCCTCGAGGTAGGCGCTCGCGTGGGCCAGCACGCCCTCGACGTCGCCGGTCGCCCACACCTGCGCGGTCACCTCGGCGACCCGGTCGATGCTCGCCTGCAGCTGCTCCCCGTAGCCGGCGAGCTCGCCGGTGGCCCGGGCCGCCGTCGCGCTGATCGTGTCGTGCAGGAGCTGCAGCCCGGCGCCGCCCTGCATGACCACCTTGCGGCCGAGCAGGTCCAGGCCCTGGATGCCGTGGGTGCCCTCGTGGATCGGGTTGAGCCGGTTGTCGCGGTAGTGCTGCTCGACGTCGTACTCGCGGGTGTAGCCGTAGCCGCCGTGCACCTGGATGGCCAGGCTGTTGGCCTCCAGGCACCACTGCGACGGCCAGCTCTTGGCGATCGGCGTCAGGGTGTCGAGCAGCAGGTGCGCCTGCGCCCGCTCCTGCTCGGTCTCGGCGGTGCGCTCGTCGTCGAGCAGCCGGCCGCAGTAGAGCACCAGGGCCAGCGCGCCCTCGACGTAGGACTTCTGCGCCAGCAGCATCCGGCGGACGTCGGCGTGCTGCGACGATCGGCACCTGCGGCGTGGTCGGGTCCTTGTGCGCGACCGGGCGGCCCTGCGGGCGCTCCTTGGCGTACTGCACCGACTTCAGGTAGCCGGTGTAGCCCAGCGCCATCGCGCCCGAGCCGACGCCGATCCGGGCCTCGTTCATCATGTGGAACATGTAGTGCAGGCCGCGGCCCTCCTCGCCGACCAGGAAGCCGACGGCGCCCGGCTGCCCGCCCGGGGTGTGCACGCCCTCGCCGAAGTTCAGCAGCGTGTTCGTCGTCCCCCGGTAGCCCATCTTGTGGTTGAGCCCGGCCAGCACGACGTCGTTGCGCTCGCCGGTCTCGACCACGACCTTGGGCACGACGAACAGGCTGATGCCCTTCACGCCCGGCGCCGAGCCGGGGACCTTGGCCAGCACCAGGTGGACGATGTTCTCGCTCAGCTCGTGCTCGCCCGCGCTGATCCACATCTTGTTGCCGAACAGCCGGTAGCTGCCGTCGTCCTGCGGCTCGGCCCGGGTGGTGACGTCGGACAGCGACGAGCCGGCCTGCGGCTCGGACAGGCACATGGTGCCGAAGAAGCGGCCCTCGACCATCGGGCGCACGTAGGTGTCGACCTGCTCGGGGGTGCCGTGCGCGAGCAGCAGGTTGGCGTTGCCGATGGTGAGGAACGGGTAGCTGCTGCTGCCGACGTTCGCCGCCTGGAAGAACGCGAACAGCGCGTTGGTGACGACGGCGGGCAGCTGCATCCCGCCGACGCTCTCGTCCATCGAGCTGGCGACCAGCCCGGTCCCGGCGAACACGTCGAGCGCCTTCTTCACCTCGGGCAGCAGCACGACCTTGCCGTCGACGACGTGCGGCTCGTTCGCGTCGTTGGCCTTGTTGTGCGGCGCGAAGTGCTCGGCCGCCACCTGCTCGGCGAGGTCCAGGACGGCGTCGAACGTGTCGCGCGAGTGCTCGGTGTGGCGGGCCCGCTTGCACAGCAGCTCGACGTCGAGCCACTCGTAGAGCAGGAAGTCGAGGTCGCGGCGGGAGAGGAGCTGGCTCGGCATGCGACCAGCGTAGGTTCCGCCCCATGACCCCGCTCGACCCCGACGCCGCCGCCTACCTCGAGCGGCTGGCCGGTGCGCCGCCGCTCCCGACGCTCACGCCGCAGCAGGTGCGCGACGCCCACGTCGCCGGGTCCGCCGTCGTCAGCACGCCCGGCCCCGAGGTCGCGCGCGAGCACGACGACGTCGTCGAGGGCGTCCCGGTCCGCTACTACGCCCCGGAGGGCGCCCGCGGCCTGACGGTGTACCTGCACGGCGGCGGCTGGGTCGTCGGCACGCTCGACACCTACGACGGCGTCTGCCGGTCGCTCGCCACGTCGTCCGGCACGGCCGTGCTGAGCGTCGGCTACGACCTCGCCCCCGAGGCCCGGCACCCCCGGCAGGTCGAGCAGTGCGCGGCGGTGCTGCGGGCGACCGCGGAGCGCCACGGCGGCCCGGTCGCCCTGGCCGGCGACAGCGCCGGCGCCCACCTCGCCGTCCTGACCGCCGTCACGGCAGGGCTGCCGCTCACCGCGCTGGCGCTCGTCTACCCCGTCGTCGGCCCCGCGCTCGACACCCCCTCCGCCCGCGACAACGCCACCGGGTACGCGCTGGAGACCGAGGGGATGCGCTGGTACTGGTCGCAGTACCTGCCCGCCGGCGAGAGCGACGTGCCGGTCGACCTGCTGGCGTGCGACCTGTCCGGGCTGCCGCCGACCCTGGTGCTCACCGCCGGCTTCGACCCCCTGCGCGACGAGGGGCTCGCCCTCGCCGACGCGCTCGAGCAGGCCGGCGTCGACGTCGAGCGCGTCGCCTACGAGGGCCAGGTCCACGGCTTCTTCCGCACCGACGCCGTCATCGGGCAGTCGGCCCAGGCCCGCGCCGACGTCGGCGGCTTCCTGCGGCGGCACGCGTCGTGAGCTGAGCCGCAGCCGCCGCCGCCGCTACTCGTCGTGCGTGGTCATGACGCCCCTGCGGCGGGGAGGGACGAGGTCGGCGCGAGGGTGCATCAGCGCGAGGCTGCGCACCCCCGTCCAGGCCGACCCGGAGTGGTCGGGCGGCCGGGGCGGCAGTCGCCCCCACCGCCTCGTCCGGCCGTTCGCCAGCAGCCACGCGCGGCCAAGGCAGGTCGTCGGTGTCCAGCTGGTCCACGCCGGTGGCGAGCAGCTCCGTCCAGACCCCTCGCGCGTGCCCGCGGTGTCGGGGGTGGGGTAGGAGCGGACGCGCGGGCCCACGGTGGGTGTGCCCGGGCGACGGCGCCGAAGGCCGCAGTGCTGCGGTGGGCCTGCCCGGTCTGCTGCAGGGCCGGGTCGGTGCCTCCGCGGTGCGCGGACGGGAAGGACTGGCCGGCTGCGCCGGGGTCCAGCAGAGCGCCGATACCCCCGCCGCACCCGCGCAGCGATCCTAGGATGACCGTCATGACACCTGTGCTGAGCGTCGGTGACCGAGGCACGCCCCACCCGCAGTTCCTCGAGTGCTTCACCGTCACGCACACCCTGGTCGGCCACCCGCTGCTGGAGTGGACGTCGATCGCGGCCCTGGCGGGACGTCTGCCCGCCGGCAGCATCGAGATCGGCGGCGACCAGTCGGCGGTGGTCGCGGGCCTCGACTACCAGCGGCGGATGCTCGAGGGCGACGCGGAGGCCGCGGTCCTGGCTCTGGAGGACCAGGGACGCTCGCTCTACTTCTACGACGTCGAGACCGACACCGAGATGGCGCCCCTGGTCCTGGGGTGCATCGACAGCGGTCGCGCGCTGCTCGGGGTCGACCGCTCGGACGTCATGTCGGAGGAGGGCTACCTGTTCATCTCGGGCGGCACGGCCGTGACCAGCGCCCACGTCGACCACGAGTGCAACTTCCTGCTGGTGACCTCCGGCACGAAGCGGGTGTGGATCGCCCCGGTCGGCGACCCCGAGGGCGAGATCGCGCTCGAGGCCCTGCACTCGGGTCGCTACGGCAGCTGCGGCTCCAAGCCCGCCGGGATGGAGCTCTACGAGCTCGGGCCCGGCGAGGGCATCTTCATCCCGCCGCGGGCCGCGCACTACGTCGAGAACGGTCCCGGACCGTGCACGGCACTCTCGGTGGTCTTCCAGCACCGGATGACCCAGGACGAGGTGCCGGTCTACGCGTGGAACGCGCGGCTGCGCCGGCTCGGCCTCACCCCGACCGCACCGGGCACCTCGGCCCGCCGCGACGCGCTCAAGCGCCGGTCCTTCACCCTGGCCCACGCCGTGGTCGGTCGGGCGCGCGCCCTGCGTGGGCGGTCCGCCGCCTGAGGCAGCGCGGGACCGGTCGCGGCGCGTGGGGAGAGCGCCTGCACCAGGTGCGGGCGTCCGGACGGCGGTCCGGCACAGCCGCCCGCTGCCGGCGCGCCGCCTCTCCCGGGAGCCGGGCGTACGGTGCGCCGATGCCACCGGTCTGCGACAGCTTCCAGGCCCGCAACCTCGACCCCGACGTCCCCAACAAGATCCACGACGACGACGTCGCCCGGCAGTTCGGCTTCCCCGGCGCGCTCGTGCCCGGCGTCGACCTGTGGGGCTGCGCCGCCGCCCTGCTGGCCGAGCACTGGGGCGAGCCGTTCCTGCGCGGCGGCCGCCTGGCGCTGCGCTTCCGCCGGCCCACCGCCGACCGCTCCACCGTGCTGCTCGACCTCGCCGACGACGGCGCGCTGGCCCTGCGCGGCGAGGACGGCGAGGCCCGTGGTGTCGGGTCGGCGTCCGCGGGCGGGCCGGTGCCGGAGGTCGACCTCGACGCGTGGCCGGTGGTCCCGCCGCTGACCGCGCTGCGGCCGGCGGAGCCCGCCTCGCTGCCCGCCGGGGCCGCTGCCCACCGTCGACGAGCCGCTGCTCACCGCGGAGCAGGCCGCCGACTACGCCGCGCGCATCGGCACCCCCGCCCCGCCCGGGGCGCTGCACCCCGGGCTGGTGGTCCGCGCGGTCAACCACTCGCTCATGCGCACCGTCGACCTCGGGCCGTGGATCCACACCGCCAGCGACGGCGTCTGGCTGGCACCCGCGCCCGTCGGGGCGGCGCTGCAGGTGCGGGCCGTCGTCACCGGGACGCAGCTGCGCGGCGGCCACGACGAGGTCCGCTACGACGCCCTCGTGCTCGCCGACGGCGTGCCGGTCCTGCAGGTCGACCACACCGCCCTGTTCCGGCTCGCCCTGCCGGCCTGACCCCGGCAGGAGTCGCGGCCGTGAGGTCGAACTCCTGCCGGGTGAGCCCCACCCGTCGGGCGTTCCTGCGCGGCGTCGTCGCCGCCGGCGTCGCCCTGCCCGCCGCCGCTGCCCGTGCCGAGGGACGCGCGGACGTCGCCTTCCGCCACGGCGTCGCCAGCGGCGACCCGCTGCCCGACGGCGTCGTGCTGTGGACCCGCGCGACCACGGCCCGCGCCGAGGTCGACGTCGACTGGGTGGTCGCGGAGGACCGGCAGCTGCGCCGGGTGGTGCAGTGCGGGACGGCCACCACGGGCCCCGAGCAGGACGGCACCGTGAAGGTCGACGTCCGCGGGCTGCGCCCCGGGCGGACCTTCTTCTACGGCTTCCGCAGCCGCGGCGCCCGCTCGCCGGTCGGCCGCACCCGGACGGCGCCCGCGGGACGGCTGACCCGGGCCCGGTTCGCCGTCGTCACCTGCGGCGACTACAGCCGGGGGCTGTTCTCGGCCTACGCCCGGGTCGCCGAGCGCGACGACCTCGACGCGCGTCGTGCACCTCGGCGACGCGATCTACGAGACCGCGCGCCGCGACGACCGCGTGCGCCCGCACGACCCGCCCGTCGAGACCGTGACGCTCGCCGACTACCGCCGCCGCTGGGCCTCCTACCGCGAGGACCCGGCGCTCGCCGCGATGATGGCGGCGCACCCGTTCGTCTGGGTGTGGGACGACCACGAGACCGGCAACGGCACCTGGCGCGGCGGGGCCAGCAGCCACGACGAGGCGACCGAGGGCCCCTTCGCGGCGCGCAAGGCCGCGGCCCGCCAGGCGGCGCTCGAGTGGCTGCCGGTGCGCGTGCCCGACCGCGCCGACCCTGAGCGGATCTTCCGGTCGTTCCGCTTCGGCGACCTCGTCGACCTGGTGATGGTCGACACCCGCCGCTACGGCCGCGACCGGCAGGTCACCGGCGACGTGACGGAGGACTTCTTCACCCGCACCGGCGAGGTGCTCGACCCGTCCCGGCAGCTCCTCGGCGTCGCCCAGGAGCGCTGGCTGGCCGACCAGCTGACCGGCTCCACCGCCCGCTGGCGGCTGCTGGGCAACCAGGTCGTGGCCGCCGCCATCAAGGTGGTGGGCGCGCCGAACGCCACGGGCGCCTCGGTCTACGCCAACCCCGACCAGTGGGACGGCTACCCCGCCGCGCAGTCCCGGCTCCACGACCTGCTCGAGCGCACGCCCGACACGGTCGTGCTCACCGGCGACGTCCACGCCTCGATGGCCTTCGAGATCACCCGCGACCCCAACGACCCCACCGTCTACGACCCGCTGACCGGCCGCGGGGTGCTGGCCCCCGAGCTCGTCGCGCCGTCGATCTCCTCCGCGGGCGACCCGCAGCTGGGCAGCGACCCGGAGGGCGTCGTCGAGGGGCTGGTCGCCCAGGGCAGCGCCGTGCTCCGCGTCCCCAACCCGCACCTGCGCTACGTCGAGGGCACCCGCAACGGCTACCTGCTGCTCGACGTCGACCGCGAGCAGGTGCGCGCCGAGTTCTGGCACGTCCCGACGGTCACCGCCCCGACGCGCGAGCAGGCGCTGGACGCCGCGTTCGTCGTGCGGCACGGCTCACCGCGGCTGCTGCCCGCGCTCCAGGTGTCCTGACCTAGGAGGTCCGGGGGGAGGCCAGGTGCAGGGCGAGGTCCTCCGGCACGCCCTTCACGGCGCGCAGCGTGCGCTTGCGCCGGAGCACCACGCGCTCGGGGTCCAGCCCCTCGGCGGCCGTCCCCGAGACGACCAGCTCGTCGGCCCCGGCCAGGTCGACCAGCCGGGCGGCGACGTTGACGTCCACCCCGAGCCAGTCGCCCCCGACGGCGCGCGGACGGCCGGTGTGCAGCCCCGCGCGCAGCCGCGGCCGGTGGCCCGCCACCTCGACCGCGGCCAGCCGGGCGCGCGCCTCCTGCAGGGCGTCGAAGGCCAGCTGCGGCCCGGGGAACACCGCCATGAGCCCGTCGCCCATCCGCTTGACCACCCGGCCGCGGGCGGCCTGCAGGGGCGGCTCGACCGCGGTGGCGACCTCGCGGAGCAGCTGCAGGGCGGCGTCGTCGCCGGCGGCCAGCGCCCAGGAGGAGAAGCCGACGAGGTCGGTGAACAGCAGCGACACCTCGCGCTCGCCGCGCCCGCGCCCGGTCCGCTCCAGCAGCGCCTGCCAGACCTGCAGCGCCCCGAGCCCGGCCTCCCGCGACACCCGCGGCCGGTCGTCGAACAGCCGGTCGGCCAGCGCGCGCGACGACGGCGGCACCGTCGCGGCCGGCCACGGTCAGCGGGTCACCGAAGCCGGGGTCGCCCGGCAGCACCTGGCGCAGCCGGCGCGCCCGCTCGACCGCGCCCGGCCGGGCGTCGACCTCGCGCGCGGCGACGGCCCAGCGCCGCACCCTGCCCCCCTGCGTCACCGGACGGACAGTACGCAGCCGGGCCGCCCCGGCGGGAGGGGCGGACCGGCTGCGGTCGGGCGGTCCTGCGGTCGTGCGGGGTGTCAGTCGAGCGCGGCCATCGGCTCCTGCACCTCGGCCGTGCCCTCGCCGACGCGGATCGTCTGCTCGATCTCGGCCAGCCGGACCTCGACCTCGCGGGCCTCGGCCTTCTCGCGGTCGATCTCCTCGGCGACGTCCTCGTCGTTCTTCATGAGCGCGTCGAGGTTCGCGTCACCGAGCTCGAACACCCCCATGTCGAGGTAGGCGCCCTGCACCTTGGGACCCCACAGGCCGATGTCCTTGACGATCGGCACGATGCGGCTGAACAGGTGGTTGCGGAACATCTTGGTGTACTCGTTCTCGTCCACGTAGGCGTCGCACTCGTCCTCGTCGAGCCCGACGGTCTGCCAGACCTCCTTGCCGCGCAGGCGGTCGCGCATGAGGTAGCAGGCCTCGACGACGAACTCCTCGCGCTCGTCGCGCTCGGCGCTGGTGAGGTCCTTGTAGGCGTCCTTGAGGGCGAGCCGGCCGAACGCGACGTGGCGCGCCTCGTCCTGCATGACGTAGGCCAGCAGCTGCTTGGGCAGCGGCTTGGTGGTGATGTCGCGCAGCAGGCCGAAGGCGGCGAGCGCCAGGCCCTCGATGAGCACCTGCATGCCGAGGTAGGGCATGTCCCAGCGGCTGTCGGTGAGGGTGTCGTTCAGCAGCGCCGACAGGTTGTCGTTGATCGGGAAGACGACGCCGATCTTCTCCTGCAGGAAGCGGCTGAACGTCTCGGCGTGCCGGGCCTCGTCCATGGTCTGGGTGGCCGCGTAGAACTTCGAGTCGAGGTCGGGGACCGACTCGACGATGCGCGCCGAGCAGATCATCGCGCCCTGCTCGCCGTGCAGGAACTGGCTGAACTGCCAGGCCGCCTGGTTGCGGTTGAGCTCCTGGCGCTGCTTGGCCGACAGCTTGTCCCAGATCGGCGTGCCGAAGATGGCGGACGCCTCGTCGGGGACGCCGAGCGCGTCGTAGGGGTCGACCTCGAGCGACCAGTCGATGCGGGTGGTCTGGTCCCACTGCTTGTCCTTGCCCTTCTGGTACAGGGCGAGCAGGCGGTCGCGGCCGTTGTCGTACTCCCAGGTGAAGCGGGAGTCGCCCGCCATCGGGACGTCCCAGGTGCGGGTCGTGTCGGCGGGCAGGAGGTACTTGTCGGCAGTGCTCATGCGGGCTCCTCGCGGTGCTGGGGCGGGTCCTCCGGGAGGAGGCGGTCGACGAGCTGGGCGAGGCGACGGGCGGTCACCTCGGGGGCCTCGCTGGGCGAGACGATGTGGCTGACGGTGAGGCGGAAGACGACGTCGGCCACGAAGGCGACGTCGGCGGCGGGCAGGTGCGGCCAGTGCGTGCGCAGGTGCTCGGCGTTCCTGTCGCGCACGCTCGGCAGCAGGACGTCGGACCGGGTGGTGAGCCAGGGCAGCAGGCCGTCGCTGCCGTCGTCGGTGAGGACGGCCTTGATCAGGGGGTCCTGCGCGGCGACGCGCAGCGTCCACTCCAGCGACGCCGCCACGGCCTCGGCGGGAGAGCCCTCGTGCCCGACCCGCGCGGACTCGGCGCCGGCGGCGAACCGCTCGGCCTCGCGGACGGCCAGCGCCTGCGCGAGGCCGTCCTTGCTGCCGAACTCGGCGTACAGCGTCTGGCGGGAGACCCCGGCGGCGGCGGCGACGTCGGCCATCCGGGCCCGGGCCCAGCCGGTGCCGAGGACGGCCGCGCGCGCGGCGTCGAGCAGCGCGTCCCGGGTGTGGCTCACCTCACACAGGTTGACACGGATCGTGCTCGTGTCAAGGGCCGCGGGCGTAGGTTCGGGCGTGCCCCGCCCCCGCACCCCCGCCGCCCCGACGTCCCCCCTGCCGCCCGCGTCCTCGCTGGCGGCTCCCGTCACCGCGCTGCTCGTCGCCCTGCCCGGCCTGTTCGTCGCCGCCGTCGGGCTCGCGCACCCCCTGTTCCTCACCCCCGAGACGGCCGAGCGGTGGCGCGTCGCCCACCTGCTGCTGCTGCCCGGCTTCCCGCTGCTCGGGGTCGCCCTGTGGGCGGTCCTGCGGGGTGAGCGGTCTCCGCTGGCGCACGTCGCCCGGCTGCTCGCGGCGTCGTTCTCCGTCCTCTACGGGGCGCTCGACTCCATCGCCGGGATCGGCGCCCCGCACCAGGTCCTCGGCGCGGACCGCCGCGGCGAGCCGGCCCCCCCGATCGGCGACCTCTACGAGATCGGTGACCGGCTCGGCCACGCCGGCGTCGTCCTGCTCGGCGTCGCCGGGGTGCTGGCCGCCGTCGTCCTGTACCGCCGCTCCCGCAGCCCGCTGGCCCTCGTCGGCGGGCTGGTCGTGCTCGCGAGCTGCCAGCCGGTCTACGCGCACCACGTGTTCCCCCCGCGCGGCGTGCTCGGCATGGTGGCCCTCGCCGCCGGCACCGCCCTGCTCGAGCTGGGCAGGCGCGCCCGCCGGGTCTGACAGGCTGCGCGGGTGCACCGCATCGACGTCGTCTCCGACAGCGCCCTGCCCCCCGCCCGCGTCTACGCCTTCCTGGCCGAGCACGAGAACCTCGGCCCGCTGCTCGGCGGCTCGGTCCGGCGGGTCCGCGACGGGCTGACCAGCCGCAACGGCGAGGGCTCGGTCCGCGAGATCCGGATCGGCCCGGGGCTGTCGGTGCAGGAGACCGTGACGGCCACCGAGCCCGACCGCTCGATCGACTACCGGATCAGCAAGGGTGCGCTGCTGCGGGGCCACCGCGGCCGCATCGAGCTGTCGCCGCTCGGCGCCGGCACCCGGGTCCGCTGGACCATCGAGTTCGTCAGCACCGCCGTGCCGGGGCTCGCGCCCGTGGTGCGGGCCGGGCTGCAGCGCGGCATCGCGAAGGGCCTGCAGCAGCTCGACGCCCGTGCCTGAGGTCGTCGGCCGGGCCCGCGAGGTCGAGCTGCTCGGCGCCGCGCTCGAGTCCGGCACGCACGTCCTGCTCGAGGGCCCGCCCGGCACCGGCAAGAGCACGCTGCTGCGCGCGGTCGCGGCCGAGCAGCACGTGCCCTTCGTGCTGGTCGAGGGCAACGCCGAGCTCACCCCCGGGCGCATGGTCGGGCACTTCGACCCGGCCCAGGTCCTCACCCAGGGCTACCTGCCCGACGTCTTCGTCGACGGCCCGCTGCTCGAGGCGATGCGCACCGGGGCGCTGCTGTACGTCGAGGAGGTCAACCGCGTCCCCGAGGAGACGCTGAACGTCCTGCTCACCGTCATGAGCGAGGGCGAGATCGCCGTCCCCCGGCTCGGCCGCGTCACCGCCGACCCCGGCTTCCGCCTGGTCGCCGCCATGAACCCCTACGACGCCGTCGGCACCGCCCGCATCTCCAGCGCGCTGTACGACCGCTCCTGCCGGCTGACGATGGGCTACCAGGACGCCGCCGAGGAGACGCAGATCGTCGGGCTGCGCGGGCCCGCCGCCCCCGCGCCCTGGGTCGCGCAGGTCGTCGAGCTGGTCCGGCTGACCCGGGAGACGCCCGACGTCCGGGTGGGCTCGTCGGTGCGCGGCGCGATCGACCTCGTCCGGCTGGGCACCGCGCTGGCCGGCCGCCGGGGCGTGCCCGTCGGCGACTGGGACGCCGGCCTCGACGCCGCGCTGGTCGCCCTGTCCGGCCGGGTCCGGCTGCAGGAGTCGTGCACGCGCACGCCCGAGGAGGTCGTCCGCGCGCTGTACGTGCAGGTGTTCGGGGAGCGGCCCTCCTCCGACGACGCCGACGCTGCCGACACCGAGGACGGTGGTGCGCCGGGGGGAGCGTGAGCCCGCCACCCGCGGCGGGCCCCTCCGGACGGCCCGCGCCGTCGCGCTCGCAGGCCCGCCGCGGCACCCCGACGACGTCGCGGCAGTCGCTCGCCCAGCACCCCCGCTTCGCGGAGATGTCGCCCGAGGTCGGCGTCGTCGACGAGCAGGCCGTGGCCCGGGCGCTCGCGGCCGACCCGGACGGCACCCTCGGCCTGCTGGCCGACATGACGAAGGCGACCGACGAGGCCCTGCGCGCGTCGGCCCGGCGGCTCGCGGGGCGGCTGCTGCTCGAGCGCGCCCGCGGCGGCCCGGCCCGCAGCAGCGGCTCACGCCGGCTGCGCCACGTCCCGGCCGACCGCGGCGGCGACCTCGACGTCGACGCCTCGCTCGACCGGCTGGTCGAGGCCCGGGGGGAGCGTCGGCCGCCGTCGCTGGAGCACCTGCTGGCCCGCGACTGGGGGCGGCCCGCCCTCGGGCTCGTCGTCGTCGTCGACCGCAGCGGCTCGATGGCCGGCGACCGGCTCGCCACCGCCGCCCTCACCGCCGCCGCGTGCGCGCTGCGCGCCCCGGACGCCCACGCCGTGCTGGCCTTCGCCAAGGAGGTCGCAGGTGCTGCGCGCCATGACGAGCGAGAGCCGGCCGGAGGCGCTGGTGCAGGCGGTGCTGGGGCTGCGCGGGCACGGCGAGACGGCGCTCAAGGACGCGCTGGAGGAGGCCGCCCGGCAGCTCGGGCAGTCGCGGGGCCGAGCGCAAGGTCGTGCTGCTGCTGTCGGACTGCCGGGCCAGCAGCGGCCAGGACGCCCGCGCGGTGGCGGCCCGGCTGCCCGAGCTGGTCGTGCTGGCCCCCGCCGAGGACGCCGAGCAGGCGCAGGACCTCGCCGCGCAGACGGGGGCCCGCTGGGCGCCGGTCTCCGGGCCCTCCGAGGTGCCGGCCCTGCTCGACCGGCTGCTGGCCTGAGACGCACGACGGCCCGGCCCCCCGCAGGGGAGCCGAGCCGTCGGGTGCTGGCGCTGGTCTAGCGCTGGATGGCCTTGGTCTCCAGGAACTCCTCGAGGCCGAAGGTGCCGCCCTCGCGCCCGATGCCGGACTGCTTGTAGCCGCCGAAGGGCGCGGCCGGGTTGAACGCCCCGCCGTTGACCTCGACCTGGCCGGTGCGCAGCCGCCGGGCCACGCGCAGCGCCCGGTCGGGGTCGCCGGACCAGACGCCGCCGGCCAGGCCGTAGGCGGAGTCGTTGGCGATGCGGACGGCGTCGTCCTCGTCGGTGTACGGCATGAGCACGAGCACCGGCCCGAAGATCTCCTCCTGGGCGATCGTCATGTCGGTGGTGACGCCGGAGAAGACGGTGGGCTGCACGAAGTAGCCCTTGTCCTGCACCGGGTCGGCACCGCCCGTGACGAGCTTGGCGCCCTCGGCCAGGCCCTTGCCGATGTAGTCGCGGACCCGCTCGAGCTGGGCGGCGCTGACCAGCGGGCCGAGCATCGTGGACGGGTCGCTCGGGTCGCCGGGGACGTAGGCGGCGGCGGCCTCGGCGGCGATGCGCTCGGCCTCCTCGAGCCTGTCGGCCGGCACGAGCATGCGGGTCAGCGCCGAGCAGGTCTGCCCGGAGTTGAGGTAGCACTTGCCGACGCCGTCGGTGACGGCCTTCTGCAGGTCGGCGTCGTCGAGGATGACGTTGGCCGACTTGCCGCCGAGCTCCAGGGCGACCCGCTTGATCTGCCCCGCGCAGACCTCCATGATCCGCTTCCCGGCCCGGGTGGAGCCGGTGAAGCTGACCATGTCGACGTCGGGGTGGGCGACGATCGCCTCGCCGACGTCGGCGCCGTAGCCCGAGACGACGTTGAACACGCCCGCGGGCAGCCCGGCGCTCTCGAACACCTCGGCCAGCGCGTACGCCGACAGCGGGGCGGTCTCGGACGGCTTGAGCACCACGGTGCAGCCGGCGGCGAGCGCCGCGGCGACCTTCAGGGCGATCTGGTGCAGCGGGTAGTTCCACGGCGTGATGCACCCGACGACGCCGACGGGCTCGCGGACCACGAGGCTGTTGCCGACCTCCTCCTCGAAGGAGAACTCGCGCACCAGCGAGGCGTAGTGGCCGAAGTTGAAGCTCGGCAGCCCGACCTGAACCAGGCCGGACAGCATGATCGGCATGCCCATGTCCTGCGAGATGAGCGAGCCGAGCTCCTCGAAGCGGGCGTTGAGCCCGTCCTGGACCTTCTGCAGCCAGTCGCCGCGCTCGGCCGGGGACAGCGCCGACCACGCCGGGAACGCCGCCTTGGCCGCGGCGACCGCCTGGTCGACGTCGGCGGGCGTGCCCTTGGCGACCCGGGCGAGCAGCTCCTCGGTGGCGGGGTTGAGCACGTCGATGACGTCGGTGCCCGCGGACTCGACCCACTGGCCCCCGACGAACACCTTGGTGCGGTCGAGGACCTCGCTGACGGCGGTCACCGGTCGGCGTCGGAGTAGAGGACGACGCCGCGCAGGTTCTTGCCGGCCTTCATGTCGTCGTAGCCCTGGTTGATGTCCTCGAGCGTGTAGGTCGTGGTGGCGAGGTCGTCCAGGTTGAGCTTGCCCTCGCGGTACTGCGACAGCAGCCACGGGATCTCGAAGCGCGGGTTGGACCCGCCGAAGATCGCGCCCTGCAGGTCCTTCTGCAGCAGGGTGAACATGAACAGGTTGAGGGTGACGTCCATGTCGGTCGCGGCGCCCATGCCGGTGACGACGACGCGCCCGCCCTTGCCGATGACGTCCATGGCCTGCTGGACGTGCTCGCCCTTGATCTCGCCGACGGTGATGATCGCCTTGTCGGCCATCCGCCCGTAGGTCATGTCGACCATGCCGGCGGCGGCCTCCTCCATGCTCGCGAACACGTCGGTGGCGCCGAACTCCTGCGCCTTCTCGCGCTTCCAGGCGACCGGGTCGACGGCGATCACGCGCTTGGCGCCGGCCGCGGCCGCGCCCTGCACGCTGTTGATGCCGACGCCGCCGATGCCCATGACCACGACGGTCTCGCCCGGGCGGACGTCGGCGACGCGGGTGGCCGACCCCCAGCCGGTGCTGACGCCGCAGCCGACGAGCGCGGCCTGCGCCAGCGGGATGTCCTTCTCGATCTTCACGACCGAGGCCTGGTGCACCGTGATGTACGGCGAGAACGTGCCGAGCTGGCACATCCGGGTGATGCCCGTGCCGTCGCCGGTCGTGACGCGGAAGGTCCCGTCCGCGATCGAGGCGCCACCGAGCAGCTGCGCACCGAGGTCGCAGAGGTTCTGGTGGCCGCTGGAGCACGGCGGGCACTGCCCGCAGGCCGGGATGAAGGCGGTGACGACGTGGTCGCCCTCCTCCAGCCCGACGACGCCGGGGCCGACCTTCGTGACGACGCCCGCGCCCTCGTGCCCGCCGATGAACGGGAACTCGGTGGGGGTCGCCCCCGTGACGACGTGCTCGTCGGAGTGGCACAGGCCCGACGCGGCGAGCTCGACCTGCACCTCACCGGCGACGGGGTCGCCGACCTCGATCTCCTCGATCGACCACTTCTCGCCGATCCCGTGCAGCACGGCACCCTTGGTCTTCACGCACGCTCCTCGTCTGTGACGGGCCCCACAGACGGGGCCCGTCCCGACCCTCCCTCCGGGCCGCGCCCGGGTCAAGCGGCACCCGGTGCAGATTCCCGGGAGAGGCCTACCTGCGGGGCAGGGCGAGGGCCTGGCGCAGGTAGTCGACGCCGGTCCCGACGGTCGCCAGGACCGCGACCGCGAGCAGCGGCAGCCGGGCGTCCGCGGCCCACCCCGACAGCGGGAGCAGGCACGCGGCGACGGCGATGTTCTGGCTGAGCGCCTTGAGCTTGCCGCCGCGGCCGGCCGGCATGACGGCGGCGCAGCGGCGGACCGCCCAGGCGCGCAGCAGGGTGACGCCGACCTCGCGCCCGAGCACGACGCCGGTCACCCACCAGGGCACCTCGCCGAGCAGCGACAGCCCGACGAGCGCGGACCCGACCAGGGCCTTGTCGGCGATGGGGTCGGCCAGGATGCCGAAGTCGGTGACCTGGCCGCGGCTGCGGGCGAGCCGCCCGTCGACGACGTCGGTGAGGCAGGCGGCGACGAACAGGGCCCAGAGCAGCAGCCGGACGCCCGGGGAGTCGCCGGCGGTCAGCAGCAGGACGGCGAAGACCGGCACGACCAGCAGGCGGCCCAGGGTCAGCGCGTTCGGCAGGTTGACGACGGGCACCGCCGGACGGCGCCTCGTCGAGGACGGGGGCGCTCACGGGCGGACCCGGCGGGCCGGGCTGTCCGGGCTGTCCGGGCGGCGGGAGGTCCGGGCGGGCACGGTCCGGCCTCCTTCCGGTCGGGGGTGCTGACGTGGCTGCTGGCGGCGTGGCTGACGGGGCTGCTGGTGGGGCGCTGGCGGGCGGCGCGACGAGACCCGGTCCCCGCAGGGGGGATCGGGCCGCACACCAGAGTGCCACGGCAGTACCCACCTGGCCGGGACGCACGCCGGGGGGCGTCCGCACCCCGGGAGGCGGCCCCGCCGGGGCCTGCCAGACTGGGAGCCGGTCGGCGAGACCCGCCGCAGGAGCACCAGGAGGAGCGTCGTGTCCGACGTCGAGATCACCGGGCCCAACGGGTCGCTGCCGCTGACCGTCGTGGAGGGCTCGGAGGCCCCCGCCGGGCTGGACATCAGCCGCCTGCTGGCCAGCACCGGAAACGTCACCCTCGACCCCGGGTTCGTGAACACCGCCGCCTGCTCGTCGGCCATCACCTACATCGACGGCGACGCCGGGATCCTGCGCTACCGCGGCTACCCGATCGAGCAGCTCGCCGAGCAGGGCACGTTCCTGGAGACCGCCTACCTGCTGGTCTACGGCGAGCTGCCGACGGCGTCCGAGCTCGAGGCCTTCACCACCCGCATCCGCGAGCACACGCTGCTGCACGAGGACCTGCGCCGCTTCTTCGACGGCTTCCCGCGCGACGCGCACCCGATGCCGGTGCTCAGCTCGGCGGTCAGCGCCCTGTCGACCTTCTACCAGGACTCGCTCGACCCGCTCGACCCCGAGCAGGTCGAGATCAGCACCATCCGGCTGCTGGCCAAGCTGCCGACGATCGCCGCGTACGCCTACAAGAAGTCGATCGGGCAGCCGCTGCTCTACCCGGACAACGACCTGTCCTACGTCGGCAACTTCCTGCGCATGGTCTTCGGCGTGCCGGCCCAGGACTACGAGGTCGACCCGGCGGTGGAGAAGGCGCTCGACACGCTGTTCCTGCTGCACGCCGACCACGAGCAGAACTGCTCGACGTCGACCGTGCGGCTCGTCGGCTCCAGCGCAGGCCAACCTGTTCGCCAGCGTCAGCGCCGGCGTCAACGCCCTGTTCGGCCCGCTGCACGGCGGCGCCAACCAGGCCGTGCTGGAGATGCTGCAGCAGATCGAGGCCGAGGGCGGCGACGTCGACCGCTTCGTGCAGCGCGCGAAGGCCAAGGAGCCCGGCGTCCGGCTCATGGGCTTCGGCCACCGCGTCTACAAGAACTACGACCCGCGGGCCGCGATCGTGAAGAAGGCCGCCGCCGAGGTGCTCGAGGGCCTGGGCAAGCCCGACCCGCTGCTGGACATCGCGATGCGCCTGGAGGAGGTCGCGCTCGCCGACGAGTACTTCGTCGAGCGCAAGCTCTACCCGAACGTCGACTTCTACACGGGCGTGATCTACCGGGCGATGGGCTTCCCGACCCGCATGTTCACGGTGCTGTTCGCGCTCGGCCGGCTGCCCGGCTGGATCGCCCAGTGGCGCGAGATGATGGTCGACCCGGCCACCAAGATCGGCCGCCCGCGGCAGGTCTACACCGGCCCGAACGAGCGCGGCTACGTCGACCTGTCGGCCCGCTAGGGCCGCTCGCGGCTAGCGCGCCTGGAGCAGGACGCCCCGGTCGCTGCTCTCGCCGTTGGCCCCGCGGGCACCGACCCGCAGGTCCGCGGTCAGCACCTGCGTGCGGCTCCAGCGGCCGTCGCCGCCGACGGTGACGTACCGGACGACGTCGACCGACGTGCCGCGGGTGAAGCGCAGGGTCAGCCGGGTGCCGGGCAGCCCGCGGCCGCCGATCGTGACGCTCGCGCCCCGGCGGACGACGACGGTCGCGGGCGTGGTGAAGGTCGGGCGGACCTGGGTGAGCACCGGCTCGGACAGCTGCTCGCCGACCTGCGCGTAGTACCGGTGGTCGTCGTTGGCGACGAAGCTGGTCACGAAGGTGCCGTCCTCGCCGACGGGGAGCTCGCGCTGCAGGGTGAAGCCGGGCTGCGCACCGGGCGAGGTCTCGGTGCTGCCGCGGCGCTTGAAGTAGATCCGGACCACGGTGCCCGCGGGGGCGGCGCCGGAGACCGGCACGCTCGTGCCCGCGGCGACGCTCTCGGGGCCGGACAGCCGCAGGCTGCGCAGGTCGCTGCCCCAGCCGATGTCGGTGAGCATCCCCAGCGCGATCGCCCCCGGGTCGCGGACGACCTCCCCGAGGTCGATGGTCGGCGTCATGAGGGAGTCGGGGTCGCCGGTCGGGTAGGCCTGCTCGTCGAGGTGGCTGTAGGAGGACCCCTCCTCCCAGCGGGCCGGCGTGTACAGCTCGGGGCGGGTGCCGCCGGCCGCCGCGGTGCCGGCCGCGCCGTCCCAGACCGACCGGCCGGTGGTGAGCGCGGCGGCCAGCTCGGTGCTGCCGCGGGGCAGGGACAGCAGGGGCGTCGTCGTGCCGTCGTCGTCGAGCCGCACGGCGCGGCGGTCGAACACCAGCGGCCGCGGGCGCGTCGTCCCCGGGTCCCAGTAGCCGCGCTCGACGCCGGCGGCGTCGGTCTGCACGTCCATCGCGCCGGCGAACCCGAGCCCGTGGGCGATCTCGTGCAGGACGACGGTGGTGAAGTCGTAGCGGTCGGGCGAGGCCACGGTGCCGTAGGAGAACAGCCGGCTGTCGTTGCTGAACTCGGCGGAGATGTCGGGGGCGCTCGGGGTCGAGGTCGCGCCCCGACAGGGCGTTGCCCAGCGCGATCGGCTGCAGCGAGTCCTCGGGCCCGTAGCGCCCGTCGACGTCGTCGACGACGTAGGTGGTCGGGCCGGCGGCACCGAGGACGCCGTCGGGCAGGGCCGACAGCCGGGCGTCGATCCGGATCGGCACCGGCGAGGTCAGCAGCCGTTCCCAGGTGTCGACGGCGGCCTGGAAGGCGTCGCGCTGCGTGCTGGTGAAGCCGGTGTAGGTGACCTGGAACTGCGCGGTGGTCGCCGAGCTGCTCGACGCCCGCAGGGCCGGGCGGGGCCGGGCGGCGACCAGCGAGGGGGCCGCGACGTCGCTGCCGCGCAGGACGGCCTGCGCGCCGGCCACCAGGCGCGGGGCGGGCAGGTCGCCGGCCGTCGCCGGGAGGGCGGGCAGCAGCAGCGGCACGACGACGGCGGCGGCGGTCAGGACGGGGAGTGCGCGCACGAGCAGGGCTCCAGGTGACGAGGGGGGAGTGCTCCCAGTGTGACCCGCGCACGCTGGGAGCGACCTGTGAGACTGGGCGCGTGACCGCGCTCCTGTCCTCCCTCGCCGACCGCGACCGCGCGCACGTCTGGCACCCCTACGCCTCCACCACCGACCCGCTGCCCGTGCTGCCCGTCGTCGCCGCGCGGGGGACCCGGCTGACGCTCGAGGACGGCCGCGAGCTGGTCGACGGCATGTCGTCGTGGTGGGCGGCGGTGCACGGCTACGGCCACCCCGTGCTCGACGCCGCCCTGCACGAGCAGGTCGACCGGCTGGGCCACGTCATGTTCGGGGGCCTCACCCACGCGCCCGCCGTCGAGCTCGCCGAGCTGCTGGTCTCGCTGACCCCCGAGCCGCTGACCCGGGTGTTCTTCGCCGACTCCGGGTCGGTGGCCGTCGAGGTGGCGCTGAAGATGGCGCTGCAGCACTGGCGCGGGCTCGGGAGGCCCTCCCGGACGAAGGTGCTGACCGTCCGCGGCGGCTACCACGGCGACACGCTCGGCTGCATGTCCGTGACCGACCCGGTCGGCGGCATGCACAGCCTGTTCGCCGACTACGTCCCCCAGCAGCTGTTCGCCCCGCCGCCGCGGCCCGCGTTCGACGAGCCGGTCGACGACGCCGACCTCGCCGACGTCGCCCGCCTGCTCGCCGAGCACCCCGACCAGGTCGCCTGCGTGATCGTCGAGCCGGTGGTGCAGGGCGCCGGGGGGATGCGCTTCTACGCGCCGGAGTACCTGCGCCGGCTGCGCGCCCTGTGCGACGAGCACGACGTGCTGCTCGTCCTGGACGAGATCGCCACCGGCTTCGGCCGCACGGGCGAGCTGTTCGGGGCCGACCACGCCGGCGTCGTCGGCGACATCGTCTGCGTCGGCAAGGCCCTCACCGGCGGCTACCTGTCGATGGCGGCGACGCTGTGCACCGAGGCCGTCGCCGACGCCGTCAGCGCCTGCGGGGCCCTCATGCACGGCCCGACCTTCATGGCGAACCCGCTCGCCGCGGCGATGGGCCTGGCCAGCACCCGGCTGCTGCTGTCGCGCGACTGGCGCGGCGAGGTGGCCGCGATCGGGGCAGGGGCTGCGGGAGGGGCTCGCCCCCGCGCGCGCGCTGCCGTCCGTCCGCGACGTCCGGGTGCTCGGCGCGATCGGCGTCGTCGAGCTGCACGAGCCGGCCGACCTGCGGGCGCTGCAGCCCGCGCTGGTCGCCCGCGGCGCGTGGGTCCGCCCGTTCGGCCGGCTCGTCTACACGATGCCGCCGTTCGTCAGCACCCCCGACGACGTCGCGACCGTGACGGCCGCGATCGTCGGCGCGGTGCGCGAGGTCTGCTAGGCGGTCCGCTGGGACGGCAGCAGCACCCGGTCGAGGCCGGCCTGCCGCAACGACCGCGACACCGCGGGGGAGGCGCCGTCGAGCAGCACCTGCGCGCCCGTCGACAGCCGGCGGTGGGCCGCCAGCAGGGCGCCCAGCCCGACGGCGTCGACCTCGTCGACGTCGGCGAGGTCCAGGACCAGCCGGTCGGCGGTCGCCGGCACGTGGGCCTGCATCCAGGTCCGCAGCCGGGCGGTGGTGCCGTCGACGAGGTCGCCGGTCAGGGCGATCCGGAGCAGGCCGTCGGCGACGAAGGCCTGCAGGTCGAGCGTCGGGGTGCGCACGGCTCTCCTTCGGCGGGATGCGGTCGCGGCTGAACCTACGGCCGCGACCGCCTCCCCGCCGGGAGCCCCGGGCCGGTCAGACGGCCGCGCTGGCCGAGGGGGTGGGCGTCGCCGCCCCGGTGCCGTCGGCCGCACCGCCGTCCCCGGCTGCACCGCCACCGTCGTGCTCCGGGCAGTCGCGCCCGCCGGGGGCCTGGTCGTCGTCGGGCAGGACCAGCGTGGGGGCGCCGGTGCTCGGGCTGGGGCTGGCGTCCTGGGCGAGGGCGGGCAGCGCGCCGCCGACCAGGCCGCCGGCCAGCACGCCGGTCAGGAGCAGGCCGGCGGTCCAGCCGGCGCGGGTGCGGGGTGTCGTGCTCACGAGGTCCTCCAGGGGTCCGCGGCGAGGGGGTCCCCGCCGTCGGGACCGACGCTGCGGCTCCCGCCTGGGACGGCGCTGGCAGCGCACTGGGCTGCTGCTGAGAGACTCGCCGGACCGCACCCGAGCAGCCAGGAGATCCGCCCGTGAAGCCCCAGTCCCCCGTCGCCCTCGTCACGGGCGGTGCCCGCGGCATCGGTGCCGCCGTCGCCGTCCGCCTGGCCGAGGACGGGTTCGACGTCGCCGTCGCCGACCTCGACGAGAGCGCCTGCGCCGGCACGGTCTCCGCCGTGCAGGCCACCGGCCGCAAGGGCCTCGCCGTCGGGCTCGACGTCTCCGACCGCGCCGCCGTGACGGCCGGCGTCGAGCGCGTCGCCGCCGAGCTCGGCCCGCCCGTCGCCCTGGTCAACAACGCCGGCATCACCCGCGACGCGCTGCTGTTCAAGATGACCGACGACGACTGGGACCTCGTGATGGGCGTGCACCTGCGGGGCGCCTTCCTCATGTCGCAGGCCGCGCAGAAGCACATGGTCGACGCGAAGTGGGGCCGCATCGTGAACCTGTCGAGCACCAGCGCCCTGGGCAACCGCGGCCAGGCGAACTACGCGGCCGCCAAGGCCGGCATGCAGGGCTTCACCAAGACCCTCGCCGTCGAGCTCGGCCCGTTCGGCGTCACCGCCAACGCGATCGCGCCCGGCTACATCGCCACCGACATGACCGCCGACACCGCCCGCCGCATCGGCATGACGGTGGAGGACCACCAGGCGCGGGTCGCCGAGTCCCTGCCGGTGCGCCGGGTCGGGGTGCCCGACGACATCGCCCACGCGGTCTCGTTCTTCTGCAGCGAGCAGGCGGGCTACGTCACGGGCCAGGTGCTGTACGTGGCCGGCGCCCCGCGCACCTGAGCGGGCCCTTGCCTTCTCCTTCGAGGCCTGAAACGTTAGGCCCGTGACGACCCCGGCGGACCAGGCGCGCACCGCCGCGCGCCTGGCCCGCCAGGTCGAGCAGGCCATCGCCGGCTGCGACATGACCCTGCCGCAGTACCGGGTGCTGGCGCTGCTGTCCGAGGGCTCGGCCGCGGCCTCCGCGCTCGCCCGCCGGCTCGCCGTCAGCCGCCCGAGCATCACCGCCCTGGTCGACGGGCTCGTGGCCCGCGACATGATCCAGCGCGGGTCGGACCCGGCCGACCGCCGTCGGGTCACGCACGTCATCACCGACAAGGGCCGCGCCGCCCTCGCCGACGCCGACGCCGCCGCGGTGGCCCGGCTCGACGAGGTCGCGCGCTTCCTCGACCCGGCCGACGTCGCCCTCGCCGCCGACGGCCTGCGGGCCTGGCAGCGGGCGCTCGACGGCTACCGCGAGGACCTCGTCGCGCGGACCTGACCCCCGACCGGAGCACCGTGGAGGACCCCGTGGAGCAGAGCACCGCCGTGCAGGACCCGTCCGTCGCCCGCGCGCCCGAGCCGGCGCCCGACGACCGCGTGGCCGCCCTGCAGAAGGCCGCCGCCACCGGCACCCTCGGCACCTTCTGGGCGCGCGTCCAGCCGGACGCCCCCGCCGTCCTGTCGCCCACGGGGGACCGGACGTTCGCCGAGCTGAACAGCCGGGCCAACCAGCTGGTGCGGGCGTTGCGGGCGCGCGGGCTGCAGCCCGGCGACGCCGTCGCGCTGGTCTGCTCCAACCGCCCCGAGTTCGTCGAGGTCGTGCAGGCGACGAGCCGCAGCGGGCTGCGCCTCACCCCGGTCAACTGGCACCTGACCGCCGACGAGATCGCCTACATCGTGCAGGACTGCGGGGCGGTCGCCGTCGTCGCCGACACCCGCTTCGCCGAGACCGTCGCCGCGGCCGTGGCGGGCTCCTCGGCCCGGGTGCTGCTGGCGGTCGGCGGGCCGGTCCCGGGGTTCGAGGACTACGACGCCGCCCTGCGCGCCGAGAGCGGCGAGGACCTCGAGGACCCGCAGATCGGCACCCAGATGCTCTACACGTCCGGCACCACCGGGCGGCCGAAGGGCGTGCACCGCAGCCCCGGCGCGACGGCGGCCAGCAGCGCGACCGCGATGCTCACCGACGTCAGCGGCTACGTGCCCGGGCAGGACAAGAACCTCGTCACCGGCCCGCTCTACCACGCGGCCCCGCTGGCGTTCTCGCTCAGCCTGCCGCTCGCCCGCGGCGCCGCGGCGGTGCTCATGGACGGCTGGGACGCCGAGCAGGCCCTCGCGCTCGTCGAGCAGCACCGCATCACCCACAGCCACATGGTCCCGACCATGTTCCACCGCCTGGTGTCGCTGCCGGAGGGCGTGCGCCGCCGCTACGACACCAGCAGCCTGCGCTTCGTCTGGCACGGCGCGGCGCCCTGCCCGGTGCCGGTCAAGCAGGCGCTGATGGACTGGCTCGGCCCGGTGGCCTACGAGTACTACGCGGCCACCGAGGGCGTCGGCACGGTGGTCACCCCGCAGGAGTGGCTGGCCCGCCCGGGCACGGTCGGCAAGCCCGACCCCGGCCACATCCGCATCCTCGACGAGTCCGGCGAGGACCTGCCGCCCGGCGAGCCCGGCACCATCTACATCAAGGCGCCCGACGCCGGCCGCTTCCGGTACTTCGGCGACGAGGGCAAGACCGACAGCGCCTACCGGGGCGACCACTTCACCCTCGGCGACGTCGGCTACCTCGACGACGACGGGTGGCTGTTCCTCACCGACCGCAGCGTCGACCTCATCATCTCGGGCGGCGTGAACGTCTACCCCGCCGAGGTCGAGGCGGTGCTCCTCGGCCACCCCGCCGTCGGCGACGTCGGCGTCATCGGCGTGCCCGACCCGGAGTGGGGCGAGTCGGTCGTCGCCGTCGTCGAGCTGCAGCCCGGCGTCGAGGAGACCCCGGAGCTGCGCGAGGCCCTGCTGGCCCACGCCCGCGAGCACCTCGCCGGGTTCAAGGTGCCGCGCCGGGTCGACGTCGTCGAGCAGCTGCCCCGCAGCGACGCCGGCAAGCTCTACAAGCGCCGCCTGCGCGACCAGTACCGGGCCGCCGCCGGCGCGTAGCGGCACCCGGGCGGCCTGCCGCCCCCGGCACGGCGCGCCCCTGCACGCACGAGGCCCCCGCCCGCAGCAGCGGACGGGGGCCTCGGCAGGCGGTCGGGCTAGGCGAGCAGCTTGGCCGCGACGGCGTCCCAGTGCTGCGCGGGCTCGCCGAACAGGGCGCGCGAGGAGCCGGCCCGGCGGTAGTACAGGTGGGCGTCGTGCTCCCAGGTGAAGGCGATGCCGCCGTGCAGCTGGATGGCGTCGGCGGCGGCCAGGAAGTAGGCCTCCGAGCAGTACGCCTTGGCCAGCGGGGCGACCGTCTCGACCTCGTCGGTGTCGTCGGCGAGCGCCCACGTGGCGTAGTAGGCCGCCGACTTGGCCGACTCCACCTCGAGCAGCATGTCGGCCAGGCGGTGCTTGACGGCCTGGAAGCTGCCGATCGGGCGGCCGAACTGGTAGCGCAGCTTGGCGTAGTCGGTCGTCGTCTCCAGGCACTTCTGCGCCCCGCCGACCTGCTCGGCCGCCAGGCTGACCGCAGCGATGAGCGCCAGGCGGGGGAGCAGGCGGGCGGCGTCGCCCTCCTCGCCCACGAGCCGGCCCGGCGTGCCGGCGAGGGTGACCTCGGCGAGCTTGCGGGTCATGTCGAGCGTCTCGAGCTTGCGCCGCGTGACGCCCTGCGCCCCGCCGTCGACGGCGAAGACCGACGGCCCGCCCGGTGCCTGCGCGACGACGAGCAGCAGGGTCGCCGTGTGGCCGTCGAGGACGAACGAGGTGCGCCCCTCCAGGCTCCAGCCGTCGCCGGAGGCCGTCGCGGTGACGGGCGAGGAGGCGGCGTCGAAGCGGCCGTCGTCGCCGGAGACCGCGACGGTCGCGATGGTCGAGCCGTCGGCGATCCCGGGCAGCAGCTCGGACTTGGCGGCCTTGTCGTCCGAGAGCAGCAGCAGGTTCGCCGCCAGCACGGTGCTGGCGAAGAACGGCGAGGGCAGCAGGGCCCGGCCCATCTCCTCGAGCACCACGGTCGCCTCGACCTGCCCGAAGCCCGAGCCGCCGTACTCCTCGGGGATCGCGAGGCCCTGCAGGCCGAGCTGCTCGGCCATCGTGGACCAGACGGCCGGGTCGTAGCCCTCGTCGGTCTCCATCAGGCGCCGGACCTCCGTGGAGGGCGAGCGCTCCTCGAGGAAGCGGCGCACGGACCGGCGCAGCTCCTCCTGCTCCTGGTCGAACTGCATCAGCACGAGGGCCTCCAGCGGACGGTCGGTCGGGGGGTGCGGGGACGGCGGGTCACGACTGCGTGCCGGTGCGGAGGTCCTTGAACGCGACCGACTTGCTGTTGTCGGGCTCGCGCGGGAGCCCGAGCACGCGCTCACCGATGATGTTGTGCTGGATCTCGTCGGAGCCGCCGTAGATCGACGGGGCCGGGGCGCCGAGGTACTGCTGCGCGAGGCTGCCGCCGAGCGGGCCGTCGGAGCCGGCGAGCACGCCGGTGGGGCCGGCGACCTGCATGCCGACGTCGCGCGACAGGCGGGTGATGCGGGAGACCATGAGCTTGCCGAGCGAGGCCTCCGGGCCCGGACGGCCGCCCGCCTTCACGGCCGCCTTGGCGCGCAGCATGTTCCAGCGGTTCAGCGAGTTGAGGGCGTGCAGCCGGGCCAGGTTCTGGCGCACGGCCGGGTCGCCGTCGACGCCCCGCTCCTTGGCGAGCGTCGCGAACTGGTCGACGCCGCGGGTCATCATCATCGCCGGGACGCGCTGGCCGAGGCCGCTCCACTTGCCGACGAACTCGCCGAGGGAGACCTCCAGGGCCTCCTTCGCGCGGCTGCCGCCGGGGGCGGTGAGCGGGAAGCCGAGGGAGCCGCCGCCGCCGAGGCCGACGCGCTCGTTGGCCAGCGTCGTCATGGCGACGCTCCAGCCCTGGTTCACCCCGCCGACGACGTTCTCGACCGGCACGCGCGCGTCGGTGAAGAACACCTCGGCGAAGTGCGCGTCACCGGTGATCTGGCGCAGCGGCCGGACGTCGACGCCCGGCTGGTCCATGTCGATGGTCATCCACGTGATGCCGGCGTGCTTGGGCACCTCGCGGTCGGTGCGGGCGATGAGCATGCCGAGGTCGCTGCCGACGCCGCCCGAGGTCCAGACCTTCTGGCCGTTGATGACGTACTCGTCGCCGTCCTGCTCGGCCCGCGTCTGCAGGGCCGCCATGTCCGAGCCGGCACCCGGCTCGCTGAACAGCTGGCACCACGCGTCGTCGCCGACGAGGATCCGGCGGACCCACTTCTGCTTCTGCTCGTCGCTGCCGTGCGCGATGATCGTCGGCGCCGCGAGCATGCGCGACAGGCCGCCGGGCGGGCCCGGAGCGTGCACGCCGCGGAAGGCGTCGTAGGCCACGGCGGCCAGCTCGTTCGACAGCCCCTTGCCGAACCACTGGGCCGGCCACTGGGGGACCGCCCAGCCGGAGTCGGCCAGCCGCTCGAGCCAGCTGCGCAGGCTGATGGACGGGTCCCAGCTCTCGTCCAGGAAGGCCTGGACGGCCTGGCGCACCTGGTCGGGGGTCTGCAGCACTGCGGCGTCGCTCAACGCGGCCTCCTGAGGCATCGGCTTGACGGCCCGACCGTAGTGCCGCGGGGCCTGCCGGGACAGGGACGTCGGCACATCGCAGGGGAGCCCCTACGTCGGCTGCGGTGCCTGGCGGCGCGTCAGGGACTGGCGGGCGGCGAACGACACCGCGCAGGTCACGAGCGAGACGCCGACGAGCGCGGCCAGGGTCAGGTGGTAGCCCGACACGAGGCGGTCCAGCGCCTGCGGCGCCGACTCGGACAGCGAGCCGTCGAAGACGAACTGGCGCAGCGCCCGGGGCACCGGGGTGGTGAGCAGCGACAGCGCGATCGCGGTGCCGACCACCAGGCCGCTGTTCTGCAGCATGAGCCGGGTGCCGTTGACGATGCCGAGCCGGTCGGACGGCAGGTCGCTCATGAGGGCGGTCATGTTCGACGGCATGAAGAAGCCGGACCCGAGGCCCATGAGCGCCAGGCCGAGCGAGACCCACGCCGGGTCGGTCCGCAGGTCCATCGCCAGCAGCAGCACGACCAGCCCCGACGACGTCATGAGGTTGCCGGCGACGGCGAGCGTGCGGGGGGCGATCCAGCGGGTGAGCTGGCCCGAGCCGGTCGAGGCCAGGACCGTCGCGATGGCCAGCGGCAGCACGCGCAGGCCGGCGCTGACCGGGTCCTCGCCGCGCACCGACTGGAAGTACAGCGACACCAGCAGCATGACGCCGACCTGCGCCACCGAGTTGAGGAACGAGGCGACCAGGCCGAGCGCGAACGGGCGGTCGCGGAACACGGTGATGTCGACGACGGGGTAGCGGGTGCGCTTCTGCACCTGCACGAACACCGGCAGCAGCACGGCGGAGGCCGCCAGCCCGCCGAGCACGACCGGCGAGGCCCAGCCGCGCCCGGTCACCTGCGTCAGCGCGACCAGCCCGCTGCCCAGCGCGAGCAGCAGGAGCACGTTGCCGCGCAGGTCGACGCCCCGCCACGGTCCCGAGCGCTCCACCCGGCGCAGCACCAGCGCGCCCC
The DNA here is from genome assembly GCA_963815615.1 of uncultured Actinomycetota bacterium. Taxonomy (GTDB): domain Bacteria; phylum Actinomycetota; class Actinomycetes; order Mycobacteriales; family SCTD01; genus RYN-122. The sequence goes on from CAWFHF010000002.1 coordinate 294,450, forward strand.
ACACCAGGCTCATCACGCCGAGCGGCACGTTGAACCAGAACACCCAGCGCCAGCCGGCGTGGAAGGCCAGCAGGCCGCCGAGCGCCGGCCCGACCAGCGAGGCGATCGAGAACGACGCCAGGTAGATGCCCATGCCCTGGCCGAGCCGCTCGCGGGGGAACGCGTCGGTGATGAGGGCGGCGCTGTTGGTCAGCAGCATCGCCGCGCCGGCGGCCTGCACCACCCGCAGGCCCACGAGCACCCACTCGTTCGGCGCCAGGCCGGCGAGCAGGCTGGCGAGCGTGAAGGTGGCCAGGCCCAGCAGGTACATCTCGCGGCGGCCGAACAGGTCGGCCAGGCGCCCGAACAGCACCAGCAGCAGCGTGTTGGCGAGCAGGAACGACAGCACCAGCCAGGAGGCCGCGGTGCTGCTGGCGTCGAAGTGGTCGACGACGGTCGGCAGGGCGACGTTCAGGGCGCTGCCGGAGACGGCGGTGAACGCGCTCGCGCACATCACCACCGACAGCACGCGCCACGCCTGCCGCATCCGGTCGCGCTCGTCCTGCGGGTCCACGGCCGCGGGGGCGCGCAGCCCCTGCGTCAGCGACACGACGGCTCAGCCACGCGACGTCCCGAGGACCAGGCAGGCACCGGCCATGAACATGCCGCCGTTGCCCTGCACGACCGACACGTCGACGCCGTCGACCTGCGCGGCCGCCTCGCGGCGCAGCTGCCGGACGGCCTCCTGCACGGCGAACATCCCGTACATGCCGGTGTGCGTGTAGGACAGCCCGCCGCCGTTGGTGTTCATGGGCAGCTTCCCGCCCGGTGCGGTGTGCCCCTCCTGCACGAAGGCGCCGGCCTCGCCCCGGCCGACGAAGCCGAGGTCCTCGAGGCCGTACAGGGGCAGGTGCGCGAAGGCGTCGTAGACCATGAGGTGGTCGACGTCGGCGTGGGTGATGCCGGCCTCGCGGAAGGCGTCGCCGCCGGCCTGGGTGAAGCCGCGGAACGTCGTCAGGTCGTCCATGAAGGAGACGCCCGGGCCCTCGTAGCCCTCGCCGGTGCCGAGCACGTGCACCGGCGGCCGCGGCAGGTCGCGCGCCCGCTCGTCGGTGGTGAGCACGAGGGCGCCGCCCCCGTCGGTGACCAGGCAGCACATGAGCAGGTGGAACGGCCAGGCGATGACGGGGGAGGCGAAGACGTCGTCGACGGTGATGAGGTCGCGGAACTTGGCCCGCGGGTTCTGCGCCGCCCACTGCCGCTGCACGACGGCGACCTGCGCGAGCTGCTCCTGGGTCGTCCCCGTCTCGTGCGCGTAGCGCAGCCACGGCAGCGTGAAGCGCGACGGCGGGCCCCCGACGCCGTACGGGTTCTCGAACTGGCCCACCGGCGAGGAGGGGTCAGGGGCGAAGCGGCCGGCGCCGACGCGCGAGCGGCCGGACTCGCCGTGGGTGACCAGGACCGTGGAGGCGTGCCCGGCCTGCAGGGCGGCGACCGCGTGGCGCACGTGGGCCAGGAACGAGGTGCCACCGATGCTGGTGGTGTCCATCCAGCGGGGCCGGATGCCGAGGGCGTGCGCGACGGTGACCGGTCCCGGGTTGGTGACGCCCGCGATGCCGTCGACGTCGTCGCGGGTGAGGCCGCAGTCGGCCAGGGCGCGCTGCGCGGCCTCGACGTGCAGCGACAGGGTGGAGCGGCCGGGCAGGGTGCCGACCTGGTCGGTCTCGGCGGCGCCGACGATCGCGACGCTCATGCCGAGGCCGCCGTCGTCGGAGCCGGGCGGAAGACGGGCAGGGCGTGCTCGCCGCGCTGCACGAAGTCGACGACGAGCGGCAGGTCCAGCGGCAGCTGCGCCGGGTCGGGGTCGACGCCGACGACGTTGCTCATCATCCGCGGCCCCTCCTCGAGCTGGACGATCGCGACGACGTACGGGACCTCGTCCTCCCACCCCGGCGCGGGGCGGTGCTGCACGAGGTAGCTGTGCAGGGTGCCGCGGCCGGAGGCCGCGACCCACTGCAGGTCCTCGGCCCCGCACTCCGGGCACAGGGCGCGCGGCGGGAAGACGCTGTGCCCGTCGGGGCAGCGCTGCACGCGCAGCTCGCCGGCAGCGGCGCCCTCCCAGTAGGCGGCCGTCTCCGGCGTGGGGACCGGTTCGGCCTTCTTCGGGGCGCGGGGGGCGCGCGGGGCGGGGTCGGCAGCGGGCCGGGTCATGCGGGGTGGACCTCCGGGGACGGCGAGGGCCGGCGACCGGGCGCGGCCCGCACGCGACGAGAACGACGTTCGGCTGCCTCGACCCTTGACGCGGGGCCCCGGCGTGTCAAGGGCGACGCCCCCTCGAGCCCCCCTGCACCTGCGGCCGGGGGAGGCCCGGACACGCCAGACGGGCCGCCCCGGAGGGGGCGGCCCGTCGGGCAGAGCGGCTGCTACGCGTTGCCGCCGGCCTGCATGATGTTCTGGGCGATCTTCTGCAGCTGCTCGCGCAGGGTCTGCAGCTCGGTGACCGCGTTGTCGAGGGCCTTCTTGGTCTTGGGCCACACGTCGCCGCGGAACTGGTTGGCCAGCTGGCCGTCCCACACGTCGGGCTGCGACAGGGTCTGGCCCTGCTTGTCGAGCGCCGTGATCTGCTCGGTCAGCCCACCGTTGATGATGTTCTGCATCTGGGTGATGGCCTGCTTGGCCTGGTCGGTGGAAAGAACGCGTCCTGACATGTCCTGCTCCTCGTGAGTGCGGTCCGGCGGTCGAGTCGGAAGGTAGCCAGGCCCGCGGGGGCGTGCGTCGCGTCGTCCACAGGCCCCTACGGTGGCCCCGTGATCGAGGTGCGGCCCGCCACGCTGGAGCGGTTCGACGACGTCGCCGCCGTGCTGGGGCCGAAGCGGCCGGACGCCTCGGTGTGCTGGTGCCTGAGCCACCGGGTGGACGCGCGGACCAACCGCTCGCTGGCGGGCCCGGCCCGCGGCGAGCTCGTGCGGCAGCTGTGCGCGCGTCCGGTGTCCCCCGGGGTGCTGGCCTACGACGGCGAGCAGGTGGCCGGCTGGGCGGCGGTCGCCCCGCGGTCGGAGCTGCCGTTCGCCCGCTCCACCCGGATCCCGCACGTCGACGGCCTGGCGGTCTGGTCGCTGTTCTGCGTCCGCGTGAAGCCCGGCTTCCGCCGTCGCGGCGTGTCCGGGCCGCTGCTCGAGGGAGCGACGGCCTACGCGTTCGCGCAGGGGGCGCCGGCCGTCGAGGGCTACCCGGTCGACAACCGCGGCGAGCGGGTCGACCTGACGATGGCCTACGTGGGGACGCTGGCGATGTTCGAGCGCGCCGGGTTCGTCAAGGTCGCCGACACGGACGCGGTGTCGGGCGGCTTCCCGCGGGTCGTCGTCCGCCGGACCGCCTGAGCGTCAGGCCTGCGCCGCCTGCACGAGGTCGAGCTCGCCGTTGTGCACCAGGTAGCCGCGGCCGGCGCCCAGCCGGACCGGGGCGCGGCGGGGCAGCACCGCACCGACGAGGTCGCCGTCCATGTCGACGTCGGGGCGCAGCAGCAGCCCGGTCTTGCTCTTGCGCACCGTGCTGGTCCAGTGGCCGTAGAGGCTGCGCAGCGCGTCGGCGCGCCCGGCGGCGACCACGTGCAGGTCGGGCAGGCCGGCCGAGAGCAGCCCGGCGAGCGCCCCGTCGGCGTCGTCGAAGCCCTCGGCGTCGTCGACGAGCAGCAGGGCCGGGCCGGTGCGCGGCGCGCAGGCCGGCCAGCGGCGGCGGCGAGGTCCGCCGGGTCGGCCCAGACGTCGAGCGCCGGGGCAGTCGCGCAGCGGTGAGCGGCGCCCGCCGGTGGCGACGACGTGCGCCCGCCGGCGGTCGCAGCGCGGCGACGGCGAGCGACCACAGCGCGGTGCTGCGGCCGCTGCGGGCGGGCCCGGCGACCAGCGCGTGCTCGCCCTCGTAGAGGGCGAGGCAGGCCGGGCGCGAGGTCGCTCTCGCGCACCCCGACCGGCAGCCGCCACGGCTCGCGGCCCGACGTCGGCCGGCGCGGCAGGTCGGACAGCGGCGACGTCGGCGGGCAGCACGCCGATCGAGGGCGGCCGTGCGCGGCGCGTCCGGGCCAGCGCGTCGACGACGGCTGGCGACCGCCGCCGGCGAGGTCCGGCAGCGGCCGGCCGACCTGCGCGTGCAGCAGCGACGGCGACATCACGCAGCGGCCGGGCACCGGCTGCGGCACGTCCTTGCGGCCCACGCCGGCGGTCGACGTAGTCGTAGGGGTCGGCCAGCCGGAACAGCCACTTCTGCGTCGCGACCGACGGTGAGCGCGGTCGGGAAGCCGGCGGCGCGGTCGGCGGTGAGCGCGAACGACAGGCCGAGCTCCGGGCCGTCGGCGAACACCCGGGCCAGGCCGTCCAGCAGCGGTCTGGCCGTCGAGGTCGTCGAACTCCGCGCGCAGCGCCGGGAAGCCGTCGATGAGCACGACGGTGCGCCGGGCGAGCGCCTGCTCGCGGGACAGGCCGCGCCGCCGGTCGAGCTCGGCGCGCAGGTGGCGCAGCAGCCGCACCTGCCGCTCGCGGTCGCCGGCCAGCACCACCGAGCCGGTGTGCGGCAGCTCGGCCAGCGGCGAGCAGGTCGCCCGGGCCGGCGTCCATGCACCTGCAGCTCGAGCTGGTCGGGCGGCAGCTGCCCGGCCAGCGACAGCGCCAGCGACGCGAGCGTCGTGGTCGTGCCGCTGCCGGGGACGCCGTACAGCAGCAGGTTGCCCTCGGCCGAGGTCCCAGCCGGCCGGGTACTGCGTCTGCCGGCGCGGGTCGTCGGCGAGGGCGACGTGGGCGACCGGCGCGGGGCCGGTCTGCGGGGCGTCGGCGACCTGGGCGAGGTCGACCTCGCCGCCGAGCGGCTCCGGCCAGGGCCGGCGCGGCGGCGGCAGGCCGGCCAGGGCGTTCGCCTCCGCGCACCGCGTCGACCAGGCGGGCCAGGTCGGTCGGCCTGCGGACGTCGTCGTCGCGGGTGCCGCCGTCGACGTCGGGCGCGCGCGAGGTCGGGCCGAACAGGAAGGGGCTGGCGTCGACGGCGAGGTCGGCCGCCTCGTCGGTGACGCAGGTGACGAGCGCCGTCTGGATCGGCACGACCTCGCCGGGCCCGAGCCGGACGAAGGCGCGTCCCGGCTGGCGTGCGGCCGATGCGCGGCGGCGTCGCCGACGCCGATGACGTCGCTGGAGTCGCCGGTGTCCTGCACGCGCAGGGCGATCCGCAGGTTCGTGTTCGCCTTGATGTTCTCGTTGACCGCGCCGGACGGCCGCTGCGTGGCGAGCACCAGGTGCACGCCGAGGGTGCGCCCGCGCTGGGCGATGCCGACCAGCGACGACACGAAGTCGGGCAGCTCGGCGGCCATGGTGGCGAACTCGTCGATGACGACGACCAGGCGCGGCATCGGCTCGGCGTCCGGGCGTCGGCGGTGAGGGCGAGGTACTCGGGCAGGTTGTCGGCGCCGACGTCGCGCAGCTGGCGCTCGCGGTGGTGCAGCTCGGCCTCGAGCGCCAGCAGGGCGCGCTCGCCGAGCTGCTCGTCGAGGTCGGTGACGATGCCGACGGTGTGCGGCAGGCCGCGAGCAGACGTCGAAGGCGGCGCCGCCCTTGTAGTCGACGAGCACGAAGGTCATGTGCTGCGGGTCGGCGTGGGCGGCGAGCGCGGCGACCAGGCTGCGCAGCAGCTCGCTCTTGCCCGAGCCGGTGGTGCCGCCGACCAGGCCGTGCGCGCCGTCGCGGACCAGGTCGAGCACGAAGCGCCCCTGCTCGGTGACGCCGAGCGGCGCGAGCGGCCCCGGGGTCGCGGCCTGCCGCGCCTCCAGCGGGCGAGCACGTTCGGGCCCGTCGACGCGGTCGAGCTCGAGCAGCGGCAGCAGCCGCACGCCCGCCGGCAGGCCCGGCCCCGACGACGTGCAGCTCGGGGTCCTCGTACTGCGCGAGCGACCGCGCGCAGCGCCGCGCGGTGTCGACGTCGACGCCGGCCAGCGAGCACGTCGTCCAGCACCTCGCCCTGCTCGACGCGGGTGACGGTGGCGGCGCCGTCCTCGTCGCGCGACCGTCAGGACGGTGGTGCAGGCCGCGGGCAGGCGGTCGCGGGTGGGCGCCAGCACGATGCCGGCGGTGCGCAGCGCCTGGTCGTCGCCGGGCGCGCCGAGCAGGGCGAAGCCGGAGGGCCGCGCCTCCGGACGGCGCCCCGCCTCGCGGCCGGTCTGCAGCAGCTCGCGCGCCGGTGCGTCGCGCCCCTCGGTGAGCACGGCGCTGTCGAGGACGACCAGGGCGGTCCCGCGACCGCCGCCGCGCCAGCAGCCGCCGCAGCAGCGCGTCGCTCTGCTCGCGGGAGGACCCCAGCCAGCGCGACGTCGGGCTGCCCGGCACCCGGGTGTGGGGCAGCCACTTGGCCCACTCCCACTCGGCCTCGCGCCCCGGGTCGGCGAACACCCCGACGGTGAGGTCGGCCGGGCCCTGGTGCACGGCGGCCTGCAGCAGCAGCGAGCGCGCGACGGCCAGCGCCGCCGACCGCTCCCCGACGATGCCCGACCACGCGCCCCTGCGACAGGTCGACGTCGACCGGCCCGGCCGGCACGCGCAGGGCGTCGAGCCGGGCGACGACGTCGTCCTCGAGCCCGGCCCAGGTGCTGTCCAGCGGCGGCCGCCAGGGCAGGTCCGCGACGCCGGCGCACAGGTGCAGGAAGTCGTCGTCGGACGGGCGCCGCTCCCAGAGCCGGGTGCTCGGCTGGCCGGCGCGGCGCAGCACCTCGGCGACGTCGGGGGCGAGGACCTCCAGCCGGGTGCGCTCGACGACGGCCTCGCGCCGGGCGTCGGCGGTCAGCGTGTCGAGCTCGGCGGCGTAGGCGCGCGCGCCCCTGCCCGCGCCGCTCTTGGCCCGCCGGCGCGCCTCGTACCAGGTGCCGACGGCGAGGAACGGCATGACGGCGCTGAACAGGGCGTACCGCAGCTGCCCGGTCACCGCGACCAGCAGGCCGGCCATGGCGAAGCCGCCGACGAAGGTGGCGATGCCGAAGGGCGTGGCCGACGGCGGGGACGGCTTGACCGGGCACGGTCAGCTCGGCGGGGACCGGGGGCCGGGCGGGGCGCGGCGGCCGGTTGAAGGGGACGGTGCCGGCGGGCCCGGCGTGCCGGCGCGGGTCCAGCCCGTGCGGGCGGTCGTCGACGACGGCGGGCCGCAGCCGCAGGGCGACCTGCCCCAGCTGCAGCACCTGCCCGGGGCGCAGCACGGCGGTGGCGCCCGGGGCGAGCAGGACGCCGTCGACGCGGGTGCCGTTGGCGGAGCGGTCGTCGGTGACGGCGACCTCGTCGAGGCCGGCGTCGAGCAGGGCGTGCCGCCGGGAGACGGTGCGCGAGGGGACGACGAGGTCGTTGTCGGTGCCGCGGCCGGCCGTGCTGCGCCCGAGCGGGACCGGCAGGACGGCGCCGCACGCGGCCCCGGCGACGACGGCCAGCTCGAGCCCGGTGGTCGCGACGGTGGGGGCGGGAGGGGGCGGCGGGGCGACGTCGACGACGGCCGCCTCGTGCAGCCCGCTCTCGACGAGCAGCGTCGTGGCCGGGACGGGCCGGCCGGCGACCTGCACCTGCTCCGGCGCGGCCCGCCCGAGCACCCCGCGCACGAGGTCGGCGACCGTGCCCTCGGGGTTGCGCAGCTCGACGTCGAGCTCCTGCTCACCCGCCTCGGAGCGGAACACGATCTGCACGGCTCGACGGTAGGGCAGCGCCCGGGTCAGGATGCGGCGCATGAGCGAGCCCTCGTACGCCGCAGGACCCACCGACGTCGCGCTGCTGGAGGAGACGGTCGGTGCGGTGCTGCGCCGCACGGCCTCCGAGCACCCGGACGGCGAGGCGCTGGTCGACGTCCCCAGCGGGAGGCGCTGGACCTGGGCGCAGCTCGACGCCGCCGTGGACGACCTCGCCCGTGCCCTGCTGGACGCGGGCCTGCAGCCGGGCGACCGGGTGGGCATCTGGGCGCCGAACACCGCGGAGTGGACGCTGACGCAGTTCGCGACCGCGCGGGTCGGCGTCGTGCTGGTGACCGTCAACCCGGCGTACCGCACGAGCGAGCTGCAGTACGTGCTGCAGCAGTCGGGCTGCCGGTGGCTGGTCGCGGCGCCGTCGTTCCGGACGTCGGACTACCGGGCGATGGTCGCCGAGGTCCGCGGCGCGTGCCCGGCCCTGGAGCGGGTCGTGTTCCTCGGCGACGACGACTGGCAGCAGCTGGCCGCCGGGGGGACGGCGTCGCTGGACCTCGTGCTGTCGCCGACCGACCCGGTCAACATCCAGTACACGAGCGGGACGACGGGCTTCCCCAAGGGCGCGACCCTGTCGCACCGCAACATCCTGAACAACGGGTACTTCGTGGGCCGGACCTGCCGCTACACCGCAGGCCGACCGCATCTGCATCCCGGTGCCCTTCTACCACTGCTTCGGCATGGTCATGGGCAACCTCGCGGCCGTCACCAGCGGCGCGACCATGGTCGTGCCGGGGCGCGGCGTTCGAGCCGGTGGCGACCCTGCAGGCGGTGCAGGACGAGCGGTGCACCTCGCTGTACGGCGTCCCCACGATGTTCATCGCCGAGCTCGGGTGCGAGCAGTTCGGCAGCTTCGACCTGCAGCAGCCTGCGCACCGGGATCATGGCCGGCTCGCCCTGCCCGGTCGAGGTGATGAAGCGGGTCGTCGACGAGATGGGGATGGAGCAGGTCACCATCTGCTACGGCATGACCGAGACGTCGCCGGTGAGCACGCAGAGCAGCGTCGACGACCCGCTGGAGCGCCGGGTGTCGACCGTCGGGCGGGTGCACCCGCACGTCGAGGTGCAGGTCGTGGACCCCGACACCGGGCAGGTCGTCCCGCGCGGGCAGACCGGCGAGTTCTGCACCCGCGGCTACAGCGTGATGCTCGGCTACTGGGACGAGCCGGCGAAGACCGCCGAGGCGATCGACGCCGACGGCTGGATGCACACCGGCGACCTCGCCGTCATGGACGACGAGGGCTACCTCAACATCGTCGGGCGGATCAAGGACATGGTGATCCGCGGCGGCGAGAACGTGTACCCGCGCGAGGTCGAGGAGTTCCTGTACGGCCACCCCGCGGTCGACGACGTGCAGGTCGTCGGCGTCCCCGACCCGCGCTACGGCGAGGAGCTCTGCGCCTGGGTGCGGCTCAAGCCGGGCGCGTCGCTGACGCGAGGACGAGCTGCGGGACTACTGCAAGGGCCGGCTGGCGCACTACAAGGTGCCGCGCTACCTGCTGGTCACCGACGAGTTCCCGATGACCGTCACCGGCAAGGTGCAGAAGTTCAGGATGCGCGAGGAGACCATCTCCCGGCTCGGGCTCGCCGCGGCGCAGGAGACCGCGTGACCCCCATGCGGCTCGAGCTGGTCATCGTCCCGGTGTCCGACGTCGACCGGGCCAAGGAGTTCTACGTCGAGCGCGCGGGGTTCACCTGCGACGTCGACCACCGCGCCGGCGAGGACTTCCGCGTGGTGCAGCTGACGCCGCCGGGCTCCGCCTGCTCCGTCACCCTGATGCGCAACCCCGACGCCGCCGGGTCCGTGCAGGGCCTGCACCTCGTGGTCGACGACCTCGACGTCGTGCGCGCCGAGCTGCTCGCCCGCGGCTGCCCGGTCAGCGAGCTGTTCCACTTCGGGGACGCCGGTCAGGCACCGGGCCCGCACCCCACCCGCGCCGACCACGGCACCTTCGCCACCTTCTCCGACCCCGACGGCACGGGCTGGATGCTGCAGGAGGTCCGCAGCCGGGCCGCGTCCCCGCTGGGCTGACGTGCCGCTCACCGTCGTCGGCGAGTCCGGGACCGCACTGCTCGACCTGCCCTGGGACGTGCCGCTCGAGGACTGGCCGGCCGACCGCCTCGTCGGGCTGCCGCGCGGTGTCAGCCGCCACGTCGTGCGCTTCGTGCGGGTGGGCGCGGCCGTCTACGCGGTCAAGGAGATCGGCACCTGGTCGGCGCACCGCGAGTACCGGTTGCTGCAGCAGATGTCCCGCGAGGGGGTGCCGTGCGTGGCGCCGGTCGGCGTCGTCGACGGGCGTGCCCGCGGCGACGAGCAGCTCGAGCCGGCGCTCGTCACGCGTCACCTGTCGTTCTCGCTGCCCTACCGCGCCCTGTTCAGCCAGCGGCTGCGCCCCGAGACCGCCGCGCGGCTGCTGGACGCCCTCGCCGTGCTGCTCGTGCGGCTGCACCTGGCCGGCTACTGGTGGGGTGACTGCTCGCTGAGCAACACCCTGTTCCGGCGCGACGCCGGGTCGTTCGCGGCCTACCTGGTCGACGCCGAGACCGCCGAGCACCAGGTGCCGCTGTCGGCGGGGCGGCGCGCCGACGACGTCGCCCGGGCGCGGACCAACGTCATCGGCGAGCTGATGGACCTGCAGGCGGGCGACCAGCTCGACAGCGCGGACCCGGTGGCCACCGGGGACGTGCTCGCCACCCGCTACGCCGCGCTGTGGTCGGCCCTGACCGAGCGCGAGGTGTTCCGCACCGGCGAGCGCTACCGGGTGGACGCGCGCATCCGGCGCCTCAACGACCTCGGCTTCGACGTCGCCGAGCTCGAGGTGCAGACCGACGTCGACGGCGACCACGTGGTGGTCCAGCCGAAGGTGGTCGACGCCGGGCACCACGCGCGCCGGCTGCTGCGGCTGACCGGCCTGGACGTCGAGGAGAACCAGGCGCGACGCCTGCTCAACGACCTCGACGCGTACACGGCGGCCCACCCGGACCCGGACCCCGACGAGGAGGTGGCCGCGCACGCGTGGCTCACCGACGTGTTCCACCGCGTGGTCATGGCGGTGCCGCGGGAGCTGCGCGGCAAGCTCGAGCAGGCACAGGTGTTCCACGAGGTGCTGGTGCACCGCTGGTACCTGTCGGAGGCCGCCGGCCGCGACGTCGGCGTCGACGTCGCGACCGCCAGCTACGTCGACAGCGTGCTGCGGCACCGTCCCGACGAGCGCGCCCTCGTGGACCCGCTCGAGGCCTAGGGTCGGCGGATGGGTCCCCTGCGGCACGGTGTCGCCACGTCCGCCTTCCAGATCGAGGGGGCGACCGACGCCGACGGCCGCGGGCCCTCGGTGTGGGACGTGTTCTGCGACCGTGCGGGCACGATCAAGGACGGGTCCGACGGGCGCACCGCGTGCGACAGCTACCACCGGTCCGAGGAGGACCTGGCGCTCATCGAGCAGCTGGGGGTCTCGTCCTACCGCTTCTCGGTCGCCTGGCCGCGCGTGCAGCCGACCGGTCGGGGGCCGGTCAACGCCCCGGGGCTGGACCACTACGAGCGCCTCGTCGACGCGCTGCTCGCCCGGGGCGTCCAGCCGCTGCCGACGCTGTACCACTGGGACCTGCCGCAGGCCCTCGAGGACGCCGGCGGCTGGCCGGCCCGCGACACCGCGCTGCGCTTCGCCGACTACGCGGGGCTCGTGGCGGACCGCCTGGCCGACCGGGTGTCGGACTGGTCGACGCACAACGAGCCGTGGTGCACCGCCTTCCTCGGGTACGCGTCCGGGGTGTTCGCGCCCGGCCGGACCGAGCCGGACGCCGCCTACCTCGCGGCCCACCACCTGCTGCTCAGCCACGCGCTCGGCGCGGAGCAGGTGCGGGCCCGGTCGGCGTCGGCGCGGGTCGGGATCGTGCTGAACCTCGCGCCGGTGCGGGCCGAGCCGGGCGCCGACCCGGTCGCGGTCGACGTCGTCGACGCCGTGCAGAACCGGCTGTGGCTGCAGGCCCTCGGGCAGGGCAGCTACCCGGAGGTGCTGCCGCAGCTCGCCGGCCACGAGGACGACCTCGCGCGCACCGCCGGCTCGGCCGACTGGGTCGGCGTCAACTACTACACGCCGTTCCGGGTGGGTGCCGGCGGCGGGGTCGCGGCGGACGCCGTCGGGCAGGACGTCGACGCGTTCCCGGGCGCGCCCCCCTTCCGGTTCGTCCCGCGCCCGCCCCTGACGGCGATGGGGTGGGAGGTCGACGCCACGGGGCTCGAGCAGGTGCTGCTGCGCGTGGCGGCCGACCTGCCCGGCACGCCGCTGCGCGTCACCGAGAACGGTGCCTCCTTCCCCGACGACCGGCGCGACGACGCCGGCGCCGTCGTCGACGAGGACCGCGTCTCCTACCTGCGCGAGCACCTGGCCGCCGTGGAGCGCGCGCGGCAGTCGGGGGCGCCGGTCACCGACTACGTCGCCTGGTCGCTGCTCGACAACTTCGAGTGGGCCCAGGGCTACACCCAGACCTTCGGCCTGGTGTCGGTGGAGGAGGGGACGCTGCGCCGGGTGCCGAAGGCGTCCTTCCGGTGGTTCGCCGAGCACGTGCGCACCGCCGGCGGGTGAGCGCCGGCGCCGACGTCGTCGGCGAGGAGGCGCCGGTCCGCCGGGCTCCGCGGCTGCTGCTGCCGGCCCTGCTCGGCCTGCTGGCCGTGCTGCTGGTCGCCGACCGCGTGCAGACCGGGCGCGAGGTCGACGCCCTGCTGCAGCGGGCCGCCGCGGCCCAGCAGGCGGCCGACTACGCCGACCGCCGGGTGGTCGGCACGGTGCAGTACGCGGGGAGCCAGCTGACGTCCAGGGCCCGAGGCCGTGCGCACCGACCTGCGCCGGCTGGTGGTGGCCGAGGCGGCCGGCCAGCTGACCGTGCTGGAGCGGCGGCGCGCACGGGTGGAGCGGCTGCGCGTGCTGCCGTGGCACGGCGGGGTGCGCGACGCCCGCTCCGCCGTGCTGGTGCACGCCGGCGCCCGGGCGGCGGCCCTGCGCGCGGCGGCGCAGGGGACCTCGGCCGCACCCGTGGACGAGGCGGCGGCGCGGGCGGCGCTCGCCGCGGTCAGCTCGCCCCGGCGCGCCGCAGCGGTCTACGGCTGACCGCGCCGGGCGGCCCGGTGCTGCCCCGGACCACCAGACGGGTGGGCAGCGTGACCACCCGGCGCGGCTGCGCCGGTCCGCGCTGGCGCAGCACGTCGACCAGGAGCGCCGCCGCGGCGGCACCGAGCTCCTCGACCGGCTGGGCGACGGTGGTGAGGTCGTGCGTGAAGGCGAACTCGTGGTCGTCGACGCCGATCACCGACAGGTCCTGAGGCACCCGCAGGCCCGCCTCGCGGGCCGCGATGAGCACCCCCACGGCCATCTCGTCGGAGGCGGCCAGCACCGCCGTCGGCCGCGGCCTGCACGCCAGCAGGGAGCGGCCCGCCACCACGCCCCCGGCCACCGTCCAGTCCCCGACGAGCTGGCGCGGGTCCGGGACGCCGGCGGCCGCGCAGGCCTGCCGGATGCCGGCGAGCCGGTCGACCGCCGTCGCCACGTGGACGTCGTGGGCCTGGTCCCCGCCCACGTGGACGACGTCGCGGTGGCCGAGTGCGAGCAGGTGCTCCATGGCCAGCCGGCCGGCCCCGACGTCGTCGATGCCCACCAGGTGCCAGGGCGCCACGTCGACGCCGACGGTGGCCACCGGCACGTGCAGGTCCGACAGGGCGGCGACCTCCCGCGGGTCGAGGTCGCAGGACAGCACGAGCACCGCGTCGACCCGCCGGCGCAGCAGCTGCTGGTCGACGAGGACGCTGCGGCTGGTCCGCGTCGACCCGACGTTGAAGAGCAGCACGTGCAGGCCGTCGACCCGCAGGCGGCGCTCGATCCCGTCGAGCGCGTGGGCGAAGAACCAGCGGGACAGGAACGGTGCGAGGACCCCGACGACGCCGGTGCGCCCCGACGCCAGGCTGGCGGCGGTGGGCGACGCGACGTACCCGAGGGCCGTCGCCGCCTCCAGCACCCGGAGCCGGGTGGCCGCGCTGACCCGGTCGACGCCGCGCAGCGCCCGGCTGACGGTGGCGGTGGAGACACCCGCGCGCTGGGCGACGTCGTGGATGCCCGGGACCGCGGCGCGGGCCGGCGCCTCAGCCCTTGAGTCCACCGGCCAGCAGACCGCGGACGAAGTAGCGCTGCAGGGCGAGGAACACCGTCACCGGCACCACGATCGAGACGAAGGCTCCGGCGGAGACCAGGTGCAGGGCGCTGCCGCGGGTGCCCGACAGGTTGAGGATCGCGACCGTCATGGGGGCGACGTCGGTGCCGCCGCCCGCGAAGGTCAGCGCCACCAGCAGGTCGTTCCAGACCCAGAGGAACTGGAAGATGCCGAAGGCGGCGAGGGCGGGGGTGAGCAGCGGGAGCAGGACGCGCAGCAGGATCTGCACGTGGCCGGCGCCGTCCATGCGGGCGGCCTCGATCAGCTCGCGCGGGATCTCGCGCATGAAGTTGTGCAGCAGGAAGATCGCCAGTGGCAGCGCGAAGACCGAGTGCGACAGCCAGATGGTCCAGAAGGACCCGGCGAGACCGGCCCCGACGTAGAGCTTGAGCAGCGGCAGCAGCGTCACCTGGATCGGCACGATCTGCAGCGAGAAGATGACGACGAACAGCAGGTTGCGGCCGCGGAACTCGACCCAGGCGAAGGCGTAGGCGGCCAGCGCGGCCAGCGACAGCGGGATGAGCACCGCGGGGATCGTGATCACGAAGGAGTTCAGGAAGTAGGCCCCGAGGTTGCCGCCCTGCTCGCTGAAGACCGTGCGGTAGTTGTCCAGCGTCGACGTCGGCTCCTGGAACCAGGTCCACCAGCCGCTGGTCCGGGCCTGCCGCTGGGGCCGGATGGAGGTGACGGCGAGCCCGAAGGTCGGCAGGGTCCACAGCACGGCCAGCACGACGGCGGCGAAGGAGGCCCAGGGGCGGCTGAGCGCCCGCTTGGCCTGCCCCGCGGCTGAGGTCGGCGTCGGCGCGACCTGCGGGGTCGAGGTGAGCGGGACGGCCGTGGCGGTCATCGTGCCTCCGAGGCGCGCAGCTGGCGGACGTTGTAGGCGACGATCGGGACGACGAGCAGGAACAGCAGGACGGCGAGCGCGGACCCCAGTCCGGAGTTGTCCGCGCGGAAGGTCTGCGCGTAGAACTCGTTCGCGACGACGCCGGTGCCGAAGCGCCCGCCGGTCATCGCCTGGACGATGTCGAAGACCTTGAGCGTCGCGATGCCGATGGTGGTGAGGACGACGACCAGGGCGGGCCGGATGGACGGCACGGTCACGTAGCGGAACATGCCCAGTGCCCCGACGCCGTCGAGCCGGGCCGCCTCGACGATGTCCTCCGGGATCGCCTTGATGGCGGCCGACAGGACCGTCATCGCGAAGCCGGCCTGGATCCAGATCATCACCACGATGAGGAACAGGTTGTTCCACGGCTCGTTCAGCAGCCACTGCTGCGGCGACCCGCCGAGCTTGACGAGGATCTCGTTGAGCAGTCCGATCTGGTTGACCCCGGGCTGGTCCGGGCGGAACTCGTAGACGTACTTCCAGATGATCGACGCGCCGACGAAGGAGATGGCCATCGGCAGGAAGATGAGCGCCTTGGCGAACGCCTCGAGCCGGGCGCGGTCGATGAGGATGGCGTAGAGCAGCCCGATGGCAGTCGCCACGAAGGGCGTCACGACGACCCACAGGACCGTGTTGCGCAGGACCTGCAGCTGGTCGCCGTCGCTGAAGATCTGCTGGTAGTTGTCCAGGCCGGTGAACCGGGTGCCGGAGGCGTCCAGGAACGACAGGTAGAACGTGCGGGCCGCCGGGTAGACGAGGCCGACCAGGACGGCGAGCACGGTGGGCAGCAGGAACGCCAGCGCCACCCGGCTCTCGCCGCGCCGTCCCTTGGCGCGGCTCGCGATGAAGAGCACGACGCCCACCACGGCTGCGAACAGCAGCAGGGCGAGCACCATCTGCAGGACCTTCGAACCGGCGCTCACGCCGTCCCCCTCCGGGAGTCCCGGGCCGTCGGGCGCGGGAGGTGTGTCTGCTCTGGGGCAGCGTGGTCGCGGCCGGGCGCGCGGGTCTGCGCGCGCCCGGCCGCCGCTCGCGGAGCGGTGACTAGCTCTTCGGCCAGGCCGCTTCGATCTTGTCGACGGTGGTCTTGGTGTCCTGGCCGACGATGAAGGCCGTCGCCTGCTTCCAGAACGCGTTGGACCCGATCGCCGCGGGCATCTGGTCGGACCCGTCGAACCGGAACACCGCTCCCTCGTCCTGGAACGTCTCCGCGGCGAGCTTGTCGATCGGGCTCACCAGGTTGGCCGCGTCCAGGCCCTTGTTCGCGCTGACCCAGCCGCCGAGCGGCGTGGCCTTGGCCTTGGCGTTCGCCCAGTCGTCGGTGGACAGGTAGGTCTGGAAGGCCTGCACCTCGGGCCGGTCGGCGAAGGCCGCGATGAACTCGCCGCCACCGAGGACCGGCTTCTCGTCAGCCGTCTTGCCCGGGAGGTAGAAGGCGAAGACGTCGCCGTCCTCGGCCACCTTGGTGCCCTCCGGCCAGTTGGCCGCGTAGAAGCTCGCCTGGCGGTGCAGCGAGCAGTTGCCCTCGAGGATCGGCAGGCCGCCGTCCTGGAAGGTGGTGCTGGCGATCGACTTGATGTTGCCGAGGCCACCGTTGAAGTACTTGTCGTTCTTCATGAACGAGCCGACCTCGTCGAGCGCGGCGGTCGACTCCGGGCCGTTGAACGGGATCTCGTGGTTGACCCACTTGTCGTAGGTGTCCGCGCCGGACAGGCGGAGCATCATGTCCTCCATCCAGTCGGTCACCACCCAGCCGGTGGCCTCTCCGCTGGAGATGCCGGCGCACCAGGGCTTGCGCCCGCCCTCGGAGAGCGTGTCCGAGACGGCCTTCAGCTCGTCGAGCGTGGTCGGGATCTCGATGCCCTTCTCCTCGAACTCGGCCGGTGAGTACCAGACCAGGCTCTTGAGGTTGGCACCGAGCGGCGCGGCGTAGAAGGTGCCGTCGACGGTGCCGTAGGCCTTCCAGTCCTCGCCCCAGAACTCGTCGACGTTCTTGCCGACGGCGTCCGGCGCCTTGACGACCTTGCCGGTCGCGACGAGCTGCTTGAGCAGGCCGGGCTGCGGGACGATCGCGAGGTCCGGCGGGTTGCCGGCCTTGGCCCGGACGAGGACCTGGGTCTCGAAGGACTTGTCGCCCTCGTACTTCACCGTGACGCCCGTGCACTCCTCGAACGGCTTGTACGAGTCGATCTGCGGGGTGTCCTCGGGCGTGACGATGCTCGTGTAGATCGAGACCGTCTTGCCCGTGAGATCGCCGAACTCCTCGTAGGCGGCGCAGTCGTCGCCCCCGCCGGTGGTGTCGCCGCCAGCGGCGTCGTCGTTGGTGCTGCTCCCGCCGCCGCACGCGGCGAGCAGCAGGGACAGGCCGACGGCGCCGGCCAGGGCTGCGGGTGTTCGGGACGTCCGACGCAGACGCATGCCGGCCTCTTCTCTGGTGTCACCTTGCCCGGCGCGGGATCCGCCGCCGGCGTCGTGGTGTGTGCGGCTAGTGATAACGCTTACATGCGTGACGTGCAACACTCCGCGCACATCGAGTCGGCACCGTGACCGGGACCTCCGCCACGAGGAGCCGCAGAGGGGGGCGCATGGCCACGGTCACGTTCGACAAGGCGACGCGGGTCTACGAGGGGGCGGACCGGCCGGCGGTCGACGCCCTCGACCTCGAGGTCGGCGACGGTGAGTTCCTGGTCCTGGTCGGCCCCTCCGGCTGCGGCAAGTCCACGTCGTTGCGGATGCTCGCCGGCCTGGAGCCGGTCGACGGCGGGGCGATCCGCATCGGCGACCGCGACGTCACCGACGTCGACCCGAGCGACCGCGACATCGCCATGGTCTTCCAGACGTACGCGCTGTACCCGCACATGACGGTCGCGGAGAACATGGGCTTCGCGCTCAAGATCGCCGGCCGTCCCAAGGAGGAGATCCGCACGCGGGTCGAGGAGGCCGGGGCGATCCTGGACCTGACGGAGTACCTCGACCGCAAGCCCAAGGCGCTGTCCGGCGGGCAGCGCCAGCGCGTCGCCATGGGCCGCGCCATCGTCCGCAGCCCACAGGTCTTCTGCATGGACGAGCCGCTGTCGAACCTGGACGCGAAGCTCCGCGTGGCCACCCGCACGCAGATCGCCTCGCTGCAGCGCCGGCTCGGCACCACCACGCTCTACGTGACGCACGACCAGGTGGAGGCCATGACGATGGGCGACCGGGTGGCGGTGCTCAAGGGCGGCGTCCTGCAGCAGGTGGACGCGCCGCGCGCCATGTACGACAGGCCGGCGAACATGTTCGTGGCGGGCTTCATCGGCTCCCCGGCCATGAACCTGCTGACCGTGCCGCTCGACGGCCAGGGCACCGCGCAGGTGGGGAGCATGGGTGTGCCGATGCCCCGCTCCGGCCGCGAGCACGTCAAGGGCGACGCCGTGGCGGTCGGGGTGCGCCCCGAGGACCTGCGGCTGGTCCCCGACGGCGAGGGCGTCGACGTCGTCGTCGAGCTGGTCGAGGAGCTGGGCTCGGACGCGTTCCTGCACGGGAGCGTCACCGGTGGCGGCACGGGCGACGTGCTCGTCGCGCGCGTCGACCCGCGCAACCCGCCGCGCAGGGGCGAGTCCGTGACGCTCGCGCCGACGCCCGAGCAGCTGCACTGGTTCGACGTCGCCAGCGGCGCGCGGGTCCCGGTCTAGACCACCCGGCTCCCGTCCTCGACCACGCGGGCGAGCGCCGCCAGGGCCATCTCCTGCAGCACCTCGCGGCGGGGGCCGGCGCTGTAGGGGGTGGAGTTGAGCAGGCCGAACGCGGCGTGGGCGGCGGTGCGGGCGTCCCCCGTCGGGAGGTCGGGGCGCAGCCGGGTGAGCACCCCGACCCACACCTCCACGTAGGCGCGCTGCAGCCGGCGGACCTCCCGGGCCCGCTCGGGCGACAGGTTGGCCAGGTCGCGGTCCTGCACCCGGATGAGCTCGGGCTCGGTGAGGGCGAAGCGGGTCTGCGCCTCGACCAGCCGGACCAGCGCGTCGGCGTCGTCGACCGCCTCGGCGACCTGCCGCCGCCCGCCCTCGAGCAGCCGCTCGCTGATGCCCACGAGCAGGTCCCCGAGCACGGCGTCCTTGCTGGGGAAGTGCTTGTAGACCCCGGGCCCGCTGATGCCGACGGCGGCGCCGAGGTCCTCGATGCTCACGCCGTGGAAGCCGCGCTCGGCGAACAGCCGGGCGGCCTCGCGGAGCAGCTGGTCGCGCCGGCGCACCCCGCCCCCTTGCCAGTCCAGGTGATCGAGCCCTAACCTGACCGCAGGTTAGCAGTCACTCACCTCCTGGAGCCAGCCTTGACGACGGCGCCCCGCCTCGGCACGACCTGCGACCCGCGCAGCGAGGCCTTCGCCCGCAACGCGGCCGCGCAGCGCGCCCTCGTCGACGAGCTGCGCGACAAGCTCGCCACCACCGCCCTCGGCGGCCCCGCCGGCTCGCGCGAGCGGCACGTCGCCCGCGGCAAGCTGCTGCCGCGCGACCGGGTCGACACCCTGCTCGACCCCGGCAGCCCGTTCCTGGAGCTCTCACCGCTGGCCGCCGACGGCATGTACGACGGCGACGCCCCGGGCGCCGGCGTCATCACCGGGGTCGGACGCGTGAGCGGGCGCGAGTGCGTCGTCGTCGCCAACGACGCCACCGTCAAGGGCGGCACCTACTACCCGATGACGGTGAAGAAGCACCTGCGCGCGCAGGAGGTGGCGCTGCACAACTCCCTGCCGTGCCTCTACCTCGTCGACAGCGGCGGCGCCTTCCTGCCCAAGCAGGACGAGGTGTTCCCCGACCGGGAGCACTTCGGCCGCATCTTCTTCAACCAGGCCACCATGAGCAGCCGCGGCATCCCGCAGCTCGCCGCCGTGCTCGGCTCCTGCACCGCCGGCGGCGCGTACGTCCCGGCCATGGCCGACGAGGCCGTCATCGTCCGCGACCAGGGCACGATCTTCCTCGGCGGCCCGCCCGCTGGTGAAGGCCGCGACCGGCGAGGTCGTGTCGGCCGAGGACCTCGGCGGCGGCCTGCTGCACAGCCGCACGTCCGGCGTCACCGACCACCTCGCCGACGACGACACCCACGCGCTGGAGGTCCTGCGCGGCATCGTCGCCGGGCTCGGTCCTCGGTCGCCGTCACCGTGGGAGCGGCAGCCCGTCGAGGAGCCCGCCGTCGACCCGGAGGAGCTCTACGGCGTCCTGCCCGCCGACCCCCGCACGCCCTACGACGTCCGCGAGGTCATCGGCCGGATCGTCGACGGCAGCCGCTTCCGCGAGTTCAAGGCCGAGTACGGCAGCACCCTGGTCACCGGCTTCGCCCACGTGCACGGCCACCCGGTCGGCATCGTCGCCAACAACGGCGTGCTGTTCGCGGAGTCCGCCATGAAGGGCGCCCACTTCGTCGAGCTCTGCGACCAGCGCAGCATCCCGCTGCTGTTCCTGCAGAACATCACCGGCTTCATGGTGGGCCGGCAGTACGAGGCCGGCGGCATCGCCAAGCACGGCGCGAAGATGGTCACCGCCGTCGCGTGCGCCCGGGTGCCGAAGCTGACCGTCGTGATCGGGGGGTCGTTCGGCGCCGGCAACTACTCGATGTGCGGCCGGGCCTACTCACCGCGCTTCCTGTGGATGTGGCCGGGCTCGCGGATCAGCGTGATGGGCGGCGAGCAGGCGGCGTCGGTGCTGGCCGCCGTCGCGAAGGAGGGCACCGACGTCACCGCGCTGCAGGAGGCCACGCGCCGGCAGTACGAGGACCAGGGCAACCCGTACTACTCGACGGCGCGGCTCTGGGACGACGGCGTGATCGACCCGCTCGACACCCGCACCGTGCTCGGCCTGGCCCTGTCCGCCTGTGCGAACGCGCCGTTGGAGCCCGTCTCCTACGGCGTGTTCAGGATGTGAAGCAGATGTTCGACACCGTCCTCATCGCCAACCGCGGCGAGATCGCCGTCCGCATCGTGCGCACCCTGCGCCGGCTCGGCGTCCGCAGCGTCTGCGTCTACAGCGACGCCGACGCCGGCGCGCGCCACGTCCGGGAGGCCGACGTCGCCGTGCGGCTCGGCCCGGCACCGGCGCGCGAGAGCTACCTGTCGGTCGAGCGGCTGCTCGACGCCGCCGCGCAGACCGGGGCGCAGGCCGTGCACCCCGGCTACGGCTTCCTCGCCGAGAACACCGCCTTCGCGCAGGCCTGCGCCGACGCCGGCCTGGTCTTCGTCGGCCCGCCCGCCCACGCCGTCGAGGTCATGGGCGACAAGATCCGGGCCAAGCAGACGGTCAGCGCCGCCGGCGTCCCCGTCGTGCCCGGGCGCACCGACCTCGGGATGACCGACGACGACCTGGTCGACGCGGCCCAGGAGGTCGGCTACCCGGTGCTGGTGAAGCCGAGCGCGGGCGGCGGCGGCAAGGGCATGCGCCTGGTGCACGCCGCGGGCGACCTGCGCGAGGCGCTCGTCAGCGCCCGGCGCGAGGCGGCGTCGAGCTTCGGCGACGACACCCTGTTCCTGGAGCGCTTCGTCCTGCGGCCCCGGCACATCGAGGTGCAGGTGCTCGCCGACACGCACGGCACCGTGCTGCACCTCGGCGAGCGCGAGTGCTCGCTGCAGCGCCGCCACCAGAAGGTGGTGGAGGAGGCGCCGTCCGCCCTGCTGTCCGCGGACGACCGTGCGCGCTACGGGCAGATCGCCGTCGACGCCGCCCGCTCGGTCGGCTACACGGGTGCGGGCACGGTCGAGTTCATCGTCTCGGCGGACGCGCCCGACGAGCCGTTCTTCATGGAGATGAACACCCGCCTGCAGGTGGAGCACCCGGTCACCGAGCTCGTCACCGGCCTCGACCTGGTCGAGCAGCAGCTGCGGGTCGCCGCCGGCGAGCCCCTGGCGTTCGGGCAGGACGACGTCGCGCCTCACGGGTCACGCTGTGGAGGTGCGCGTCTACGCCGAGGACCCGTCGCGCGGGTTCCTGCCCACCGGCGGCACCTCGCTGCTGCTGCGCGAGCCGGCCGGCGAGGGCGTGCGCGTCGACAGCTCGCTGGTCGAGGGCGCGCCCGTCGGCACCACCTACGACCCGATGCTGTCCAAGGTCATCGCCTGGGGACCGGACCGGACGACGGCGCTCGCCCGGCTGGACCGCGCCCTCGCCGACACCGTCGTGCTCGGCGTCGGCACCAACACCGCGTTCCTGCGCCGGCTGCTCGCCCACGAGGACGTGCGGGCCGGTCGCCTGGACACCGGGCTGGTCGAGCGGTCGCTGGAGGAGCTCACCGCCGGCGAGGTCCCGCTCGCGGCCCTCGCGGCGTTCGCGCTGTCCCGCCGCGCCGCGCTGCGCACCGGCGACGACCCCTGGGTGCAGGCCACCGGCTGGCGCCCCGGCCGTCCCGCGCCGCTGCGCTGGGACCTCGACGCCGACGGCGAGCGGCGCACGCTGACGCTCTCCGGCGACACGCTCGGCTGGGGCGGCCGCGACGGCCGTCGTCGGCGGCGACGGGCGCGCTCGTCACCGTCGACGGGCGCACCACCTCCGTGCTGGTCGCGCAGGACGGCGACGACCACCTGGGTCCACGTCGACGGCGCCACCACCGCGCTGACGCCGCTGCCGCCGGTGCGCCGGGGGAGCGCGGCCGGCAGCGCCGACGCGTCCGTGCGCAGCCCCATGCCCGGCAGCGTCATCGCCGTGCACGTCGCCAGCGGCGACCCCGTGGACAAGGGCACCCCCCTGCTCGTCGTGGAGGCGATGAAGATGGAGCACACGCTCGCGGCCCCGGCCGCCGGCACCGCCGAGGTGAAGGTCCGCGTCGGCGACCAGGTCGTCGTCGACCAGGAGCTCGCCGTCGTGCACCCCGCGGAGGTCTCGTCGTGACGCCGCTGCCCGGGCTGCCCGTCCCGCGTCGAGGTCTACGAGGTCGGCCCGCGCGACGGGCTGCAGAACGAGGGCACGGCCGTCCCGGTCGAGGTGAAGGCCGAGTTCGTGCGCCGGCTGGTCGCCGCCGGGCTGCGGACCGTCGAGCTGACGTCGTTCGTGCCGAAGGCGTGGATCCCCCAGCTCGGCGACGCCGAGGAGCTGATGGCCCTGCTGGGCGCCGACCAGCCCGAGCGCGCCCCCGTGCTGGTGCCGAACGGCAAGGGGCTGGAGCGGGCGCTCGCCACCGGCGCGAAGGAGGTCGCCGTGTTCGCCGCCGCGACCGAGGCCTTCGCGAAGCGCAACCTCAACCGCACCGTCGCCGAGTCGCTGGAGATGTTCCGGCCCGTCGTCGAGGGCGCACGCTCCGCCGGCCTGCCGGTGCGCGGCTACGTGTCGATGTGCTTCGGCGACCCGTGGGAGGGCGCCGTGCCGCTGACCCAGGTGGCCGACGTCGCCGTCGCCCTGCAGCAGATGGGCTGCACCGAGGTCAGCCTCGGCGACACGATCGGCGTCGGGACGCCCGGTCAGGTGGTCGCCCTGCTCGACCTGCTCGCCGAGCGCGGCCTGCCGGTCGCCGACGTCGCCGTGCACTTCCACGACACGTACGGCCAGGCGCTCGCCAACACGCTGGCCGCCCTGCAGCACGGCGTCACGACCGTCGACGCCAGCGCCGGCGGACTCGGCGGCTGCCCCGTACGCCGGCAGCGCCACCGGCAACCTGTCGACCGAGGACCTCGTGTGGCAGCTGCACGGCCTCGGCATCGAGACCGGCATCGACCTGCCCGCGCTGGTCCGCACCTCCCTCTGGATGGCCCGGCAGCTGGGCCGCCCGTCCCCGTCCCGCACCGTGAACGCCCTCGCTACGACAGTCCTGGAGGACTAGTGCTCGACACCCGGCTCACCGAGGAGCAGGCGTCCCTGCGCAAGACGGTGGAGGAGTTCACCCGCGAGGTCGTGGCGCCCGTCTCCTACCACCACGACTCCACCAAGACCTTCCCCTACGAGGTCGTCGCGCAGATGGGGGAGATGGGCCTGTTCGGCCTGCCGTTCCCCGAGGAGCTCGGCGGCATGGGCGGCGACTACTTCGCCCTGTGCCTCGCGCTCGAGGAGCTCGCCAAGGTCGACCAGTCGGTCGCCATGACCCTGGAGGCCGGCGTCTCCCTGGGGGCCATGCCGGTCTACCGCTTCGGCACGCCCGAGCAGCAGGAGCGCTTCCTGCCCGACCTCGTCGCGGGCCGCGCCCTCGGTGCCTTCGGCCTCACCGAGCCCGGTGCCGGCAGCGACGCCGGCGGCACCCGCACCACCGCCGTCCTCGAGGGCGGCGAGTGGGTCATCAACGGCACCAAGGCGTTCATCACGAACTCCGGCACCGACATCACCCGGCTGGTCACCTGCACCGCCGTCACCGGCACCATGAGCACCGGCAAGAAGGAGATCTCCTCGATCCTGGTGCCCGTGCCGACGGCCGGCTTCACCGCCGAGCCCGCCTACGACAAGGTCGGGTGGAACGCCTCCGACACCCACCCGCTGACCTTCGACGACGTCCGCGTGCCCGAGGAGAACCTGCTCGGCCAGCGCGGCCGCGGCTACGCGAACTTCCTGTCGATCCTCGACGAGGGGCGCATCGCCATCGCGGCCGTGGCCACCGGCGTCGCCCAGGGCTGCGTCGACGAGAGCGTCAAGTACGCCAAGGAGCGCGAGGCGTTCGGCCAGGCCATCGGCAAGAACCAGGCCATCGCGTTCAAGATCGCCCGCATGGAGGCGCGCGCCCACGCCGCCCGCACCGCCTACTACGACGCCGCCGCCAAGATGCTCGCCGGGCTGCCGTTCAAGAAGGAGGCCAGCATCGCCAAGCTGGTCGCCGGCGAGGCCGCCATGGACAACGCCCGCGACGCCACGCAGGTCCACGGCGGCTACGGCTTCATGAACGAGTACGTCGTGTCGCGCCACTACCGCGACAGCAAGATCCTCGAGGTCGGCGAGGGCACGACCGAGGTGCAGCTGATGCTCATCGCCCGCGGCCTCGGCCTGTAGGCCCGCCGCGCTCAGAACAGCGTGGTCGGGGCGTCCGGCCGGTCGGCGAGCACGTCGGCCAGCGGGACGTCCGACACCACCTGCAGCTGCTGGGTGGCGCGGGTGAGCGCGACGTAGAGGGTGCGCAGCCCGGCCGGCCGGTTGAGCGCCTCGGCGACGAGGGCGGCCGGCTGCAGCACGACGCAGCCGTCGAACTCGAGGCCCTTGACGGCCCAGCTGTCCAGGACGGTGACGCGCGGGCGGTCGGGCAGCCGGTCCCGCACCTCCTCGAGCAGGTCGTGCGGGGCGACGACGCCGACCGTGCCCGTGACGGCGCCGAGCAGGTCGTCGACGGCGGCGACGACGGCGCCGAGCACGTGCGGCCCGACCCGCAGGACGGGCTCGACGCCCGTGCTGCGGACGGCCGCGGGCGCCGTGGCCGACGGGTCGATGACGGCCAGGACCTCGGCGGCGAGGTCGGCGATCTCGGTGCTCGTGCGGTAGTTGGTGCCGAGGGTCGCCTCGCGCACGCGCGCCTTGCCCAGCGCGGTCTGCAGCGCGTCCTTGACCTCCTGCACGTCGGGCCAGGCCGACTGCGCCCAGTCGCCGACGACCGTCCAGCTCGCCCCGCGGGCACGCCGGCCGAGCATGCGCCACTGCATCGGCGTGACGTCCTGCGCCTCGTCGACGACGACGTGCGCGTAGGTGCGGTGCTCGAGGTCGTCGGTGAGGTCGCGCCGCGTGCGGGCCGTGCGGTCGGCGTAGGTCGTCACCTCCCCGACCCGCTCGTCGAGGTCGTCGAGCTCGCTCCACTCGTCGTCCTCGGGCTCGGGCGCCGGGGGCGTGCCGAGCATCTCGACGAGCTCGTCGTAGACGGCGGCGTCCGACGGCGACCAGGGGCCGCCGGCCGACCAGGAGCGGACGAGCGCCCGGGTCTCGTCGTCGGTGAGCAGCCCGCGGCAGACGGCGCGCAGGTCGACCCGGCCCTCGCGCAGCGACGCGAGGACGGCGGCGGGCAGCAGCACCGGCCAGGCACGGTCGACGCCGGCGACGAACGCCGGCTCGGCGCGCACCCACGACAGGAAGTCCTCGCGGTCGCCCGGCTCCTCGCGCGGCGCCCCGTCGCGGCGCTGCCAGGTCCGCCAGGCGCTGTCGGCCAGCGCGCCCACGAAGGCGGCCCGACCGGCGTTGTGGCTGCGTGCACCGCGGCGCACCTGCGACCGGCGCTTGGCGAGCTCGCCGCCCGGCAGCGTCATGGTGTGGCCCCAGCGGACCAGCTCGACGTCGGACAGCCGCCCCGGGTCGGCGAGCTGCCGGACGGCTCGCCTGAGCACCTCGACCATGCGTGCCGAGCCCTTCACGGCGGTGGCCGCCGGGGGCTCCCACGCGGCCGCCGTCGTCGCCGGTCGGGAGGTTCGGCAGGGAGGCGAGCGAGGCCAGCCGGACGCTGGTCTCGCCGAGGGCGGGCAGCACGGCGCTGATGTAGTCGACGAAGACCGACGACGGCCCGACGACGAGCACGCCGCGGCGGCCGTACCAGTCGCGACGGGCGTACATGAGGTAGGCGACGCGGTGCAGGGCGACCGCGGTCTTGCCGGTGCCGGGGCCGCCGGTGACGACGAGGGCGCCGTCGTCGGGGGCGCGCACGGCGGCGTCCTGCTCGGCCTGGATCGTGGCGACGATGTCGCGCATGTGGCCGGTGCGCTCGCGGCTGACGGCGGCCAGGAAGGCGCCGTCGCCGACGACGACCGTGCCGGGCAGCCCGTCGACGCCGGCGGGGTCGAGCAGCTCGTCGTCGAGGCCGACGACCGTGGTGCCGCGGCTGCTGATCGTGCGCCGCCGGACGACGCCGAGCGGGGCGGCCGCCGTCGCCCGGTAGAACGCGGCGGCGGCCGGGGCGCGCCAGTCGACGACGATCGGCTCCTGCTCCTCGGTGCGCAGCCCGAGCCGGCCCAGGTGCAGGACCTGCCCGTCGGCGTTGTCGAGGCGCCCGAACACGAGCCCCTCGCCGGCGAGGTCGAGGTCGGAGCGGCGGGCCGCGGCGGCCAGCGCCTGCACGTCGCGCTCGTACAGCGACTGCGGGGTCTCGCCCTGGTCGGCCGCCTGCGTCTCGCGCTCGCGTCCGAGGGCGACCGCGCGCAGCTCCTCGAGCCGGGTGTGGGCGCGCGTGACGTGCTCCTGCTCGCGCGCGATCTCCGCGGCGAGCGTCGGGTCCTCGATCAGGGCGTCGCTCCTCGTGCGTGGAGCCGGAGACACTAGCGGGGGACGCGCACCAGCAGCCCGCCGGGGACGACCTCGGCGGCCAGGCCGCGGGCCCCGTGGACGAGGTCGCCGTCGTACTGCACGGGCTGGGCGGGCACGGCGGTCACCCGCACCCTCCGTCCGCGCAGCACCTCGAGCACGCCGCCCGCCGGGGCCCGCCCGCTCCACACCCGCCCGCCGAGGTGCAGCCAGTCGCCGGGCGCCGACGGGGGCGAGCAGGGCGACGTCGAGCAGGCCGTCGGCGGGGTCGGCGTGCGGCAGCAGCCGGATGCCGCCCTGCAGCTCGCCGACGTTGGCGACGAGCACCCCGCGGACCGACCGGACGACCACCTCGCCGTCGACCTCCACCTCGACGTCCACGCCGGGGCCGCGCAGCTGGCGCAGCCCGGACAGCACGTACGCCGACCAGCCGAGCCACGCCTTCGCGGCGTGCGGGGCGTCGCGCAGCATCGCGGCGTCGAAGCCGAGCCCGGCCATGACGGCGAAGCACTCGCCGTCGTCGAGCCGCCCGACGTCGACCGCCCGGGTCGCGCCCGTGGCGGCGACCCGCGCGGCGGCCTCGACCTCCAGGGGGACGCCGAGGTTGCGCGCCAGCAGGTTGCCGGTGCCCGACGGCAGCAGCGCCAGGGGCACGCCCGTGCCGACGAGGCCGGTGACGACCGAGCGGACCGTCCCGTCGCCGCCGACGGCGACGACCAGCTCGGCCCCCTGCTCGAGCGCCTGCCGGGTCTGCCCGGGGCCGGGGTCGTCGGCGGTCGTCGGCAGCCAGACGGCGTCGGGCAGGCCCGCGCGCTCCAGCACGCCGAGCAGGCGGCGCTGCCAGTAGGGGTCGTCGCTCTTGGTCGGGTTGACGACGACCGCGGTGCGCACGCTCAGTAGCGCGCGCCGACGGGGGCGGGCAGGGCGTCGAGGTCGGCGAGGTCCTGCTCGGACAGCACGACGTGCGCGGCCTCGGCGTTCTCCTCGAGGTAGTGGACCTTCTTGGTGCCCGGGATGGGGACGACGTGGATGCCCTGCGCGAGCACCCAGGCCAGGGCGACCTGCGCGGGCGTGGCCATCACCCGGTCGGCCACCTCGCGGACGACGTCGACCAGGGCGGAGTTCGCCTGCATGGCCTCGGCGGTG
Source organism: uncultured Actinomycetota bacterium (assembly GCA_963815615.1). GTDB lineage: Bacteria > Actinomycetota > Actinomycetes > Mycobacteriales > SCTD01 > RYN-122. The sequence goes on from CAWFHF010000002.1 coordinate 322,552, forward strand.
AAGCGCGGGTTGCGGGACCGGAAGTCGTCGTCGCCGAAGGACCCGGCGGTGAGCGCGCCGGTGAGGAAGCCGCGGCCGAGCGGGCTGAACGGCAGGAAGCCGACCCCGTGGTCGAGGCACCAGGGCAGGACGCCGGCCATCGCGTCGCGGGTCCACAGCGACAGCTCGGACTGCACGGTGGTGACCGGGTGGACGGCGTGCGCCTTCTCCAGCTCGGCGACCCCGACCTCGCTGAGCCCGAGGAAGCGGACCTTGCCCGCCTGCACGGCCTCGGCCATCGCGCCCCAGGTCTCCTCGACCGGCACGTCCTCGTCGACGCGGTGCAGCTGCCACAGGTCGACGTGGTCGACGCCGAGGCGCTGCAGGCTGGCGTCGATGCCCGCGCGGACGTGCTCGGGGCGGCCGTCGCGGCGCATCCCGTCCGGCCCGGCGACCAGGCCGACCTTGGTGGCCAGCACCGCCCGGTCGCGGTGGCCCTGCAGGGCGCGGCCGACGAGCTCCTCGTTGGTGAACGGGCCGTAGACGTCGGCGGTGTCGATGAGGGTGACGCCGAGGTCGAGGGCCCGGCGGACCACCTGGACGGACACGTCGTCGTCGCGCTGCTCCGAGCCGTAGGCCCAGGACATGCCCATGCAGCCGAGGCCGACGGCGCCGACCTCCGGGCCGGCCGTGCCGAGGGTGCGGGTCTCCACTCAGTCCTCCACGTGACGGGTCAGGAAGCGGGTGGCGTAGACCGTCCCGCCGAGGGGGCCCCAGCCGTGGCCGGTGCCGGGCATGCCGACGGCCTGCAGGACGGGCAGCCGGCGGCAGCCCTCCCAGGCCATGAGGTGGCGGCCGTCGGAGAAGTCCTCGCGGCGCTCGCCGCAGCCGGCCGACTCGGCGTAGCGCGCGATGGTCGTGAGGGCCGGCGTCGGGGCGTAGTCGAGCAGCTGCGTGCGGCGCACGCTGGTCTCCCACGGCACCGTGGAGTCCTGCATGCCGTGGACGACGAGGGTCGCCGGCATCGCGTGGTGCGGCGCGCACGCGGTCTCGAGCGACCCCGCGACGACGACGACGGCGCTGGCGAACGTCGGGTGCTCGCAGACCGTGCGGTAGGCCATCTGCCCCCCGGTCGAGTAGCCGACCAGCCCGACGGAGCGGGCGGGCAGGGAGAAGCGCTGCAGCAGCATGCCGCGGACGTCCTGCAGGAAGCGGACGTCGTCGACGTGCTGCGTCACGGGGGAGCCGCAGCAGCGGCCGGCGTTCCAGTCGCCGTCGAGCGTGGAGGGGTAGGCGACGGCGAACCCGGCGGCCCGCAGGTCGTCGAAGCGCAGGTCCTGCGCGGTGCGGGCCGAGGTGAGGCCGTGGGGCCCGAGGACCATGACCAGGCCGCGCGCGGGCCCGTCGCCGGAGGGCTCCTGCACCAGGACGGCGCGGTCGCGCCCGGCGCTGCGCAGCCGCACCGTCTGCCCGTCGGGCTGGGCGGGCACCCGCCCCGCGGCGGCCGCGGGCGCCGCCCCGACGGCGGGCAGGTCGACGGTCGTGAGGGTGTCGGCGGGGGTGCGCAGCCACAGGACGGCGCCGGCGACGAGGGGCAGCACGAAGGCGCCCAGGAGCGCACGGCGTCCCGGGCTCGACCTCCAGGCCGGCCTCTGCACGGGTCCAGCATGGCCCATCCGGGCCGGGGCGGGCGTGCGCGCGCCGAGAACGGTGCAGGCCGCGGGCGGGGGCGCCGACAGGACAGGGTGCGCCGCTCCCTCTCCGCCCTGCTGTCCGCCACCCTGCTCGGGTCCCTCACCGCCCTGCTCGCCGGGCCGCTCGCGCCCCCCGCGTCGGCCGCTGTCGACCCCGGCACGGGCACCGTCTACGAGCTCGCGCCCGTCGTCGTGCCGATGCTCTTCCCGGTGCTCGGCCCGACCTCGCACAGCGACGTCTGGCTCGCCTGCCGCTCCGGCTGCGCCCGGATGCACATGGGCCAGGACCTCATGGGCCCGAAGATGTCACCGCTGGTCGCCGCGTTCGACGGCGTCATCACCTCGCTGTCCCGCTCGAGCGGGACCCTGGTCGTCACCGCCGACCGGGGCCGCGCCGCCGGCTGGTCCGCCGTGTACGTGCACATCAACAACGACACCCCCGGCACGGACGACGGCAGGGGCAGCGACCAGTACGCGGTCCCGGCCGGCCTCGAGGTCGGCAGCCGCGTCCTGGCCGGCCAGCTCGTCGGCTGGCGCGGCGACTCGGGCAACGCCGAGGAGACCGGCCCGCACCTGCACTTCGAGCTCCGCAAGGGCTCGGGGTGGCGGGGCACCGTCTACAACGCGCACCCGTCGCTGGTGGCCGCGCCGGTGCTGCGCGCCCCGCTCGCCTCCGGGCCGCACCCCTCGGGCACGCTGCTGCGCCACCCGGCCGGCGCGCTGTTCCTGCTCGACGGCGACGTCAAGCGGCCCGTCACGCCGGCCGTGCTCGACGCCCTGGGCCGCCCCGTCGCGACGGCCGTGCCCATGAGCAGCTTCGAGTCCCTCAGCTACCGCACCGGCCAGCCCGTCGTCCCCCGCGACGGCGCCGTCCTGCGCGACCCCTCCGGCACCACCTGGCTGGTCACCGGCGGCACCCGCGTGAAGGCCCCGCTGCCCGCCCTGGCCGAGCTGGGCCTGACCGCCCCGCGGGTGTGGCCGGTGTCGGACGCCGACCTCGCCGGCCTGCCCGTGGCCGAGGAGCTCCCGGCCACCCCCGCCTACCCGCGGCGCGCTGCTGCGGGTCGGGGGCCGGCTGGCCTCGGTCGGCAGCGACGGCCGCCTGCACGCCGTCACCCCCGCCGTCGCCGGCAGCCACGGCTGGACCACCCCCGACGTCGTCACCCCGCCGGCCGACCTCGAGCTGCCGCGAGAGGGCGCGCCGCTCGACCTCCGTGACGGCAGCCTCGTGGTGACCGGCGGCCCCCGGGTCGGCGTCGTCAGCGGCGGGGCGTTCCGGCAGCTGCGCGACAGCCGCCAGGTCGCCGCGTACGGGTACACCGGGCGGCCGCGCCAGGTCGTCCCCGCCACCGACGTCGACCGGCTGCGCACGGCTGCCCTCACCGCGCCCTGACGCCCCGGTCCCTGACGCCCTGCTCCTGAGGCCCTGCTCCTGAGGCACCCGGGTCCCGGGGCGACCTAGCCTCGGGACGTGACGGAGCTGCGACGCGGACAGCTGTACGGGGCCGCGGCCTACCTGCTGTGGGGCGTGTTCCCGCTGTACTTCCCGCTGCTCGAGCCGGCCTCGCCGCTGGAGGTGCTGGCCCACCGCATCGTCTGGTCGCTGGTCGTGATGGCCGTGCTCGTCGTCGCCGTCCGCCGGGCCGCGCAGCTGCGGCTCGCCCTGGCCGACCGCGGCCGGGTGGTCCGCCTGTCCGCGGCCGCCGTCGTCCTCGGGGTCAACTGGGGCACCTACATCTACGGCGTCAACAGCGGGCAGGTCGTCGAGACGTCGCTGGGCTACTTCGTCAACCCGCTGGTGACCGTGCTGCTCGGCGTCGTCGTGCTCGGGGAGCGGCTGCGTCCGGTGCAGTGGGGCGCCCTCGGGGTCGCGTTCGTCGCCGTCGTCGTGCTCACCGTCGAGAACGGCCGGCCGCCGTGGATCGCCCTGGTCCTGGCCTTCTCCTTCGGCGCCTACGGGCTGCTGAAGAAGACGGCCGCGACGGGGGCCGTGGAGGGGCTGGCCATCGAGACCGCCGTGCTCGCCCCCGTGGCGGCGGTCTACCTCGCGGTGCTGGGCGGCAGCGGCACCGCCGTCAGCGAGGGCCCCGGGCACCTGCTCATGCTCATGGGCTCCGGCGTGGTCACCGCCGTGCCGCTGCTGCTGTTCGGCGGGGCCGCCGCGCGCGTGCCGCTCACCCAGCTCGGGCTGCTGCAGTACCTCGCGCCGACGCTGCAGTTCGGCATCGGGGTGCTCGTGCTCGGCGAGGCGATGGGGGCGCTGCGGGTGCTCGGCTTCGGGCTCGTGTGGCTGGGCCTGGCGGTGTTCACCGCCGACCTCGTCACGCACGCCCGGCGGACGTCGAGGCTGGCGGTCCCGGAGCCCGTCTGACCCCGTCGCTGTCGTCACCCTGCGTGACCGACCACCCGAACGGGTGATCACCTCGACGGGTAGCGCCGCGATGAGGGACGAGCGGACCACGGACGGCCCGCAGCACCACGAACGACAGCTCGACGTCCTACGGAAGGGGCGACCTGTGTCCACACTGCTGCTCTGCGACGACCACCGCGTCGTGCGCGAGGCGCTCGCCGGCATGCTCGCGCGGCTCGACGGCCTCACGGCCGTCCACCAGGCGGGCTCCGGCGAGGAGGCCCTCGCCCGCTACGCCACGCTGCGCCCCGACGCCGTCGTGCTCGACGTGCGCATGCCCGGCCTCGGCGGGATCGAGGTGACCGCGCGGCTGCTCGCCGACGACCCCCTCGCCCGGGTGCTGCTGCTGTCGGGGGAGGCCCGCGAGGAGGACCGCGTGCGGGGGCTGCGCGCGGGCGCCCTCGGCTTCCTGCCCAAGGACGTCGACGCCGCCGGGCTCTGCGCTGCCGTGTCCCGGGTGCTGGCCGGTGAGGACCTGCTCACCCGCGGGCAGCGCCGCACCGTCGAGGCGGCCGACGTCGGGACCGCCGGGCCGGCGCTGTCGCCGCGCGAGCTGCAGGTGCTCGAGGGCATGGCGGCCGGCCGGTCGAACGCCGAGATCGGGCGGACCCTGTGGGTGTCGGAGGACACCGTGAAGGTCCACGCGAAGAAGCTGTTCGTGAAGACCGGCGTGCACGACCGGGCGGCCGCGGTCGCGTGGGCGTTCCGCCGCGGCGTCCTGTGCTGATCCCGCTGCTGATCCCGCTGTGCTGACCCCGACCTAGCCTGGCCGGGTGCTGGTCCGCGACGACGCCCCCCTGGCCCCGCTGACCACCCTCGGCATCGGCGGGACGGCGCGCCGGCTGGTCACCGCGCACACCGAGGACGAGGTCGTCGAGGCGCTGCGCACCGCCGACGCCAGCGGAGAGCGCGTGCTCGTGCTGGGCGGCGGGAGCAACCTCGTGCTGCCCGACGAGCCGTTCGACGGCACCGTCGTCCGCGTGCTGCCGCACGGGCTGCGCGCCCGGCGCGACGGCGACGACGTGCTGCTGGAGGCCTCGGCCGGCGAGGACTGGGACGGCTTCGTGGCGCTCTGCGTCGCCGACCGGCTGGTGGGCGTGGAGTGCCTGTCCGGCATCCCGGGGCTCGTCGGCGGCACGCCCGTGCAGAACGTCGGCGCGTACGGCCAGGAGGTCGCGCAGACCGTCAGCCGGGTGCGCGTCCACGACCGCGTCACCGGCGAGACCGGCTGGCTGCAGGCCGCCGACTGCGGCTTCACCTACCGGCACAGCGTCTTCAAGGGCAGCGACCGGCGCGTGGTGCTGGCGGTCGAGTTCCGGCTCGCCGTCGGGGAGCTGTCGGCGCCGCTGCGCTACGCCGAGCTCGCCCGTGCCCTCGGCGTCGAGGCGGGGGAGCGGGCGCCGCTGGACCGGGTCCGCGCCACGGTGCTGGCGCTGCGCCGCGGCAAGGGCATGGTGGTCGACGCCGCCGACCCCGACAGCCGCAGCGCCGGCTCGTTCTTCACCAACCCGCTGCTGTCCCCCGACGCCGTCGCGGACCTGCGGGCCCGGGCGGCCGCCCGCGGCGTCACCCTGACCGAGCACGTCGAGCCCGACGGACGGGTCAAGGTGTCGGCGGCCTGGCTCATCGAGAACGCCGGGTTCGCCAAGGGCTGGGGCGAGGGGGCCGTCGGGCTGTCGAGCAAGCACACGCTCGCCCTGGTGAACCGCGGCGGCGCGACGCAGGCCGACCTGCGGCGGGCCGCCCGCCAGGTGCGCGACGGGGTGCGGGAGGCCTTCGGCGTCGAGCTGGCACCCGAACCGGTGCTGCTGGGCGGGCCGCTCTAGGCACCCAGGGCGGCGTCGAAGAACGCCACCTCCAGCTCCATCGCGCGCCGGTAGGCCGCGGCCGTCCGCGGGGTGTCGTCCGCGTGCCGGTCCAGCAGGCGCTCCAGCGACGCCGCGAGCTGCTCGAACGCGGGGTCGGCGTAGGTCGCGACCCACGACGCGTACGGCCCGGCGCGGCGGACGTCGAGCGACCGGCCGAGGTGGGCGTACAGCCGCATGCACGGGACCATCGCCGCGCAGGTCTGCCCGACGCCGCCGAGCGCGGCGGTCGCGAGCAGGAAGTCGGTGTAGGCCGTCGTCGCGGGGCCGGGCACGACGCCGTCGAGGTCGACGCCCCACTCCTGCGCGTAGGCCCCGTGCAGCCGCAGCTCCTCCCGGACGCCGGCGACGAGGTCGGCGAAGGCCTCCAGGGTCGGGCGGTCGGGGCTCCTCACCAGGGCCAGCGCGTAGGCGCGGGCGAAGCACTCCAGGAAGAAGGCGTCCTGCGCCACGTAGCCCTGGAAGGCCGCCCGCGGCAGGCTCCCGTCGCCCAGGCCCTGGACGAACGGGTGCGCCAGCGCGGCGGCCGCGAGGTCGGCGCTGTCGTGCCACAGCCGGCGCGACAGGCTCATGCGAGCGCCGCGTCCCAGAAGGCGGTCTCGGCCTGCAGCACCTCGGCGAGCAGGGCGTCGTCGGTGCCGGCGGGCAGGGCGCCCAGGGCCTCGACGTAGGCGCGGAAGCCCGGCGTCGTCCAGTGGCCGACGAGCTCGCGGTACGGCTCGGCGCCCGGCAGCGCGCGCGTCCACGCGTCGAGGTAGGTCTTCTCGAGCGCCCACAGGCAGCGGACGGCGTCGGGGAAGGGCGCGGCGTCGAGCCGGTCGAGCAGGGCGGCGTAGGCGACGGTCGCCGGCAGCGGGGTGGCGCCCTCGTCGAGGCCGCGGCCGGCGGCGAGGCCGTCGAACCAGGCGAGCTCCTCGACCAGCGCGACGCAGCCGCCGGCGAGCACGGCCTGCGCCGCGCGGGGGGCCCGGGCCAGCAGGCGCGCCTGGAAGGCCAGCAGGTCGGCGACGAACAGCCGGTCCTGGGCCAGCCACCGGTCGAGGGCGCCGGGCGGGAGCGTGCCGTCGCGGACGCCGTCGAGGAAGGGGTGCGCCGTCGCGCGGGCCCAGAGGCCGTCCAGGTCGGCGGGCTGCTCCACGTGCCGCACCCTAGGGGCAGGCGTAGGGTCGGGCCGAGTGTGCGGGAGTCCGGGCGACCGGGCTGAGAGGACGGCTGACCGGCCGTCGACCGTGGGACCTGTCCGGGTCATGCCGGCGTAGGGAGACACCGTGACCAGCAGCGTGACCCTGACCAGCCCGCCTCCCGAGGCGCCCGTCGTGCTGGCCGAGGAGCCGGTCGCCGACCAGGGGCTGCGCGAGACGTTCGGGCTGTGGGCGAACCTCGGCGTCAGCCTGCTGCTGCCGGTCGCGGCGTCGTTCGTGGTGCTGGCCGGCCGCCCGCTCGGGGTGACCCTGCTGGCCGTCGCCGTGGGGTCGCTGCTGGGCGGCGCGCTGCTCGGGCTGACCGCGGCCCCCGGTGCGCGCGAGCGGGTCCCGGCGATGGTGCTGCTGCGCGGCCTGCTCGGGCGCCGGGCGTCCTGGCTGCCGACCGGGCTCAACCTCGTGCAGTGCCTCGGGTGGGCCACCTTCGAGGTCGTCGTCATCTCCGAGGCGGCCTCGCGCGCCCTGGACGCACCGCGCTGGCCGTTCGTCCTGCTCGCCGGCGGGCTCGCCACGGCCATGGCGCTGCGGCCGCTGGGCGCCGTCCGGGTGCTCGCCCGCTACGCCGTCTGGGCCGCGCTGGCCGCCGTCGCCTACCTGTTCGTCCGGGTGCTCCGCGAGCCGCTGCCGCCGCTGCAGGAGGGCGGTGCCGGCTCGTTCTGGTCCGCCGTCGACATCGTGGTCGCGCTGCCGGTCTCCTGGTTCCCGCTCGCCGCCGACTACACCCGGCACGCCCGCTCCCCCCGCACCGCCCTGCTCGGCGCCGGGGGCGGCTACGGCGCTGGCGAACCTGGTGATGTTCACCCTCGGGGTGCTGGCGCTGTCGGCCTACGGGGCGTCGGGGCTCGACGTCGTCGACGCGCTGCTGGCCGTCCCCTTCGGCCTGCTGGCCGTGCTGGTGCTCGTCGCGGTGGAGGTCGACGAGGCCTTCGCCAACACCTACTCGGCCGCGGTGTCCGCGCAGAACGTGGCGCCGCGGCTCGACCGGCGGGTCACGGCCGTCTGCGTCGGCACGGCGGCGACGGTGCTCGCGCTCAGCCTCGACGTCGTCTCCTACGAGCCGTTCCTGTTCCTGCTCGGCGCGGTCTTCGTGCCGCTCGCCGGCGTCTTCCTCGTCGCCTACTACCTGCTGCCCCGCGGGGCCTGGGACACCTCCGAGAACGCGCCCGCCCGGCCCGCCCTGCTGCTGCCGTGGGCGGCCGGCTTCCTCGCCTACCAGCTGACCGTCCCGACGTACTTCGACGGCGTCGGCGCGGGGTGGACGACCTGGTGGGCGGCCCGGCAGGCCGACCTCGGCATCGACCCGGCGCACGGGCTCTCCGCGTCGCATCGTGAGCCTCACGGTCGCGTCGCTGCTCACCGTCGCCGTGGCCCTGCCCGGGGCGCTGCGGTCCCGCTGACTGCTCGGCCGCCTGCACGTCGTCACCGACGCCCGCCCCGGGCGCCGGCCGCTCGAGCTCGCCGCCGCCGCGGTGTCGGCCGGCGCGCCCGTCGTGCAGGTGCGGGCCAAGGGGGTGACCGACCGCGAGCTGTTCGACCTCGCCGTCCGGGTCGTCGCCCTGTGCGCCGGGGCCGGGGCGCTCTGCCTGGTCAACGACCGTCCCGACGTCGCCCTCGCGGCCGGCGCCGGAGGCACCCACCTCGGCGCGGACGACCTGCCGGTGCACGCCGTCCGGGCGCTCGCCGGGCCGGACCACGTCGTCGGCGGGACCACCCGCGAGCCGGCGTCGGCGCGCGCTGCTCGTCGAGCAGGGCGCGAGCTACCTCGGCGTCGGCCCGTCGTACGCCACCTCCACCAAGGACGGCCTGCCCGACCCGCTCGGCCCCGAGGGCGTCGCGCGCCGTGTGCGCGGCCGTCGGCGTCCCCGTGATCGCCATCGGCGGGGTCACCGCCGCGCGGGTGCCCGACGCTGCTGGCCGCCGGTGCTCACGGCGTCGCCGTCGTCGGCGCCGTGTCGGACGCCGCCGACCCCGCCGCGTGCCGTGCGCGACCTGCTGGCGGTGCTGCCGTGACCGACGTCGTCGTCGCGGGCGGCGGGCTCATCGGCCTGTCCGTCGCGTGGCGCGCCGCCCAGGCCGGGCTCGCGGTCGTCGTGGTCGACGACGCCCCCGGCACCGGTGCCTCCCGGGCGGCCGCCGGGATGCTCGCCCCCGTCACCGAGGCGTCCTACGGCGAGGAGGCGCTGACCGCGCTGGCCCGCGCCTCGGTGGCCCGCTACCCCGCCTTCGTCGCCGAGGTCGAGCAGGCCAGCGGCTGCCGCGTCCCGCTGCGCACCGCCGGGACCCTGCTCGTGGGCTTCGACGAGGACGACGTCCGCGTGCTCGCCGACCTGTCCGCCTACCACCGGGAGCTGGGGCTGTCGGCCGAGCGGCTCACCCCGCGCGAGGCCCGCCGGCGCGAGCCCTCGCTGAGCACCCGGGTGCGCGGGGCGCTGCACACCGCGGAGGACCTGTCGGTCGACGGGCGCGCCCTGCACGCCGCGCTGCTGCAGGCCTGCACGCGCGCCGGGGTCGCCCTCGTGCGCGAGCGCGTCGAGCGGGCTGCTGGTCGAGGACGGCCGCGCCGTCGGGGTGCAGGCCGCGGAGCCCGTGCGGGGCGACGCCGTCGTGCTGGCGCTCGGGGCGTGGAGCGGCCGGCTGCCGGGCGCGCCCCCGCTGCCGGTGCGCCCGGTCAAGGGGCAGGTGCTGCGGCTGCGCGGGGAGCAGCTGCTCGGCGGCACGGTGCGCGCCGCTCGTGCGCGGCCGGTCGGTCTACCTGGTGCCCTACGGCGACGACGGCCTGGTGGTCGGCGCGACCGTCGAGGAGCTCGGCTTCGACGCGCGCGTCACCGCCGGCGCGGTGCTCGACCTGCTGCGCGACGCCGCCGAGGTCGTCCCCGGGATCACCGAGCTCGAGCTGGCCGAGACCCTCGCCTCGCTGGCGCCCCGGGCACGCCGGACAACGCCCCGCTGCTCGGCCCCTGCGACGCTGCCCGGGCTGGTGCTCGCCACCGGCCACTTCCGCAACGGCGTGCTGCTGACGCCCGTGACGGCCGACGTCGTCGCGGCGTACCTCGCGACCGGCGCGCTGCCGGAGGAGGCGGCGCCGTTCTCGGCCGCCCGGTTCGCGGGGTCGCGCCGTGCGCCTGACCGTGAACGGCGCCGCGACCGAGCTGCCCGACGGCACGACCGTGGCCCAGCTGGTCGCCGACCGCGCCGAGGGCCAGCGCCGGGTCGCCGTGGCCCGCAACGGCGAGCGTCGTCCCGCGCAGCGCCTGGGACAGCACCGTGCTCGAGGAGGGGGACGCCGTGGAGGTCCTGGTGGCGACCGCCGGTGGGTGACGACGACTTCGACGGTCGCCGGCGAGCGGTTCGGCAGCCGGCTGCTGCTGGGCACCGGCGGCGTGCCGAGCATGGAGGTGCTCGAGCGCGCCCTGACCGCGTCCGGCAGCCAGATCGTCACGGTCGCGCTGCGCCGCGTGGACGCCGCCGCCGGCGGTGCGCTGCTCGACGTCGTCGAGGCCGCGGGCGTGCGCCTGCTGCCCAACACCGCCGGCTGCCGGACGGCGCGGGAGGCGGTGACGCACCGCGCAGCTGGCCCGCGAGGCGTTCGCCACCGACTGGGTGAAGCTCGAGGTCATCGGCGACGAGGACACCCTGCTGCCCGACCCGGTCGAGCTGCTCGACGCCGCCGAGCAGCTCGTGCTCGACGGCTTCCGCGTGTTCGCGTACACCAGCGACGACCCGGTCGTCGCGCGCCGGCTCGCCGACGCCGGGTGCGCCGCGGTCATGCCGCTGGGCTCGCCGATCGGCAGCGGCCTGGGCATCCGCAACCCGCACAACATCGCGCTCATCCGCGAGGCGCTCACCGTCCCCGTCGTGCTCGACGCCGGCATCGGCACCGCCTCGGACGCGGCGCTCGCCATGGAGCTCGGCTGCGACGCCGTGCTGCTGGCCAGCGCCGTCACCCGGGCCCGCGACCCGGAGCGGATGGCGCCGGCCATGCGCGCCGCCGTGGAGGGCGGGCGCGACGCGCTGCTGGCCGGCCGCATCCCGCGCCGCTGGCACGCCGAGGCGTCGACCTCGTGGTCGGGCCTGCCGTCGCTGTGACCGCGCCGCTCGGGCCGCTGCTCGTGCTCACCGACCGCACCCAGTGCACGCGCCCGCTGGTCGACGTCGTGGCGGCCGCCGTCGACGGGGGCGCGCGGGCGGTGGTGCTGCGCGAGAAGGACCTGCCCGACGACGACCGGGTGCGGCTGCGCGACGCCCTGCTGCCGGTGCTCGGCGACGCCGTCCTCGTGCTGGCCGGGCCCCGGCTGGCCGGCGCCGCGGTGCACCTGGCCGCCGCCGACGCCGTGCCCGCGCCGCGGCCCGCCCTGGTCGGCCGGTCGTGCCACTACGCCCGCCGAGGTCGCTGGCCGCCGCCAGGGCTGCGACTGGGTCACCGTCTCGCCGGTGCGGCCGACGGCGTCAGCAAGCCCGGGTACGGCCCGGCCCTCGGGCTCGCCGGCCTCGCCGCCTGCACCGGCGGTCCGCCCGTCTACGCCCTCGGCGGCCTCGGGCCCGCAGGACGCCGCCGGCTGCCGGGAGGCCGGTGCCGCGGGGCTCGCCGTCATGGGCGGCGTCATGCGGGCCGAGCGACCCGGACCGCGCCGTCGCCGCGCTGCTGGAGGCCCTGGCAGTGAGCACCCCCGTCGTCGCGCTCACCGTCGCCGGCTCCGACAGCAGCGGGGGCGCGGGGGTGCAGGCCGACCTCAAGGCGTTCGCCGCCCTCGGCGTCTTCGGCACCAGCGCCCTCACCGCGCTGACCGCGCAGAACACGACGGGGGTGACCGGGCGTGCACCCGGTGCCGGCGGCGTTCGTCGTCGCGCAGGTCGAGGCGGTGCTCGCCGACCTGCGGGTGGCCGCCGTGAAGACCGGGATGCTCGGCACCGCGCGAGGTGGTGGACGCCGTCGCCGGGCTGGCCGCCGTCGGGCCGGCTGCCGCAGCTGGTCGTCGACCCGGTGATGGTCGCCAGCAGCGGCGCCCGGCTGCTCGAGCAGGCGGCCGAGCAGGCCTACGTCGAGCTGCTGCTGCCGCACGCCCGGGTGCTCACCCCGAACCTGCTCGAGGCGCAGGTGCTCCTGCGGCGCCGAGATCACCACGCTGGCCGAGCAGGAGGAGGCGGCCCGCGCGCTCGGGGCCCTCGGGGCGCGGCGTCGTCGTCGTCAAGGGCGGGCACGCCGTGCGGCGACAGCGGCGGCGACGCGGTCGACGTCGTGTGGGACGGCCGCGCGCACCACGCACCTGCGCGGGCCGCGCACCGCCACCCGCAACGACCACGGCACCGGCTGCACGTTCGCCGCCGCGGTCGCCGCCCGGCTCGCGCTCGGCGACGACGTCGTGCCGGCGCTGCACGACGGCCAAGGCGTACGTGGCGCGGGCCCTGGCGGGAGGGGCGGGGTGGAGCTCGGGGGCGGGCCACGGCCCGCTCGACCACTTCGGCTGGGGTGCGGCTACTCCATCGCCTTGAGCATGTCCATCATCTCCAGGCACGCGGGGCACACCGGGTACTTCTTCGGGTCGCGGCTGGGGATCCACTTCTTCCCGCAGAGCGCCTCCGACGGCGTGCCCTCGACCGCGCTGCGCATGATCGAGTCCTTCTTGACGTAGTGCGAGTACTTCGGCTCGTCGTTCCCGTGGTCCAGCTCGGGGTCGACGACGGGGCGGGTGTCCAGCTCGGTCATGCGTCCGAGGGTACGACCGGGTCGTCGGGTCGCGGGCGGGTTGCCGAGGACGGCGGCGTAGGCGTCCACCCGGCGGTCGCCGATCGTCGTCGGCAGCTCCAGGTGCCAGGCGCCGCTGGGCAGCACCCCGGCGCCGCCGCGGCGCTCCAGCACCCGCAGCTGGGCGACGACGTCCTCCCCGGCCGACTCCGGCGGCAGCTGCTCCCAGAACGAGAAGCCCCCGGCCTCGACCAGCGCCTGCCGGTCGAACAGCACGCAGCCGGCCAGCCAGGCGACCTTGTAGGCCCGCCAGCCGCGCGCGCGCCGGCCCGAGCCGGCGGTCCAGGTGGACCAGGTTGGCCGCGTTGTGCAGCCGCCACCGCTCCCAGCCCGGGGTGTCCTTGCGCACGCGCTCGGGCACGACCGGGCCGTCCCACTCCTCGAAGGCGGCCTGCTCGTGCGGGCGCTCGTCGCCGGCGAAGGACAGGCCCTGCATGGCCATCCCGACGAAGCCCGCCCCCGTGTGCTCCAGCGCCTCCAGCAGGGTGGCGACCGCGGTGGGGTCCAGCAGGACGTCGTCGTCGAGGTAGAGCACGCGTGCGGCCGACGACCGCTCGAGCAGGTGCTGCCGGTGCTCGGCGATGCCCCGGCGCGGCAGGTGGCGGCCGGTCTCGACGACGTCGCCGCGGTGGGCCGAGCACGCGCAGCACCCCGCGCACGGCCGGGTCGTCGTAGGCGGCCGGGCCGTCGGTCTGGTCGGACAGCAGCAGCCGGAAGCCGTGCACGCTCTGCGCGGAGAGGCCGGCGAGGACGGCGGCGAGCGCGGCCGGTCGGCCGCAGCAGGGGACGAGGACGTCGAGGTCGAGCGCGCTCACGTGCCGGCGTGCGGTCCTGGCGGGGCAGGCCGGTGCTCGCGGTCCTCGACGTACGACAGCACGACGACGCGCCCGCCGAGCCGCTCGACCAGCGGCGCCTCGGGCAGCATCTCCGGGCGTGTAGTCGCCGCCCTTGACGTAGACGTCGGGGCGCACGACCTCGAGCAGGTCGGCCGGGGTGTCGCCGTCGAAGACGACCAGGTGGTCGACGCCGGCGACGGCCGGCGAGCACGGCGGCGCGGTCGTCGACGCTGTTCACGGGGCGGTCCGGGCCCTTGAGCCGGCGGACGCTCTCGTCGCTGTTGAGACCGACGACCAGGACGTCGGCGAGGGCGCGCGCCTCCTGCAGGTGCGCGACGTGGCCGGCGTGCAGCACGTCGAAGCAGCCGTTGGTGAAGGCGATGCTGCGGCCGGCCGCCCGGTGCGCGGCGACGCGGTCGCGCAGCCGGGCGAGGTCGATGAGCGCGGTCGCCGTCGCGGTCGAGCGCGTCGCGCAGCTCGGCGGCGGTGATCGGCGGTGGTGCCACGGCGCTGCACGACCACCTGCGCCGCCGCCTGCGCCAGCCCGGCAGCCAGGACCGGCCGGCCGCCGGCCGCCAGCCCGACGGCGAGGGCGGCGGTGAAGGAGTCGCCCGCCCCGGCCGCGTGGTCGTGCGGCTGGGGGCGGGCCTGCAGCCGGACGGGCTCCTGTCCGGCGCCGAGGACGACGCAGCCGTCGGTGTCGAGGGTGACGCAGACGATCTCGGCGCCGAACGCGTCGAGCACCGCGGGGGCCGCCGCCACGACGCGCTCCGCCCGGTCGGCCCCGGGACCGAGCAGCGGGGCGACCTCGTCGAAGTTGGGCTTCACCGCGCGCGGCCGGACGCGCGACCAGCGCAGCGGTGCACGGGCGTCGACCACGACGCACGGGTGGCGCAGGCTCGCGACCTGCCCGACGACGGCGTCGGGCAGCACGCCCAGCCCGTAGTCGCTGACGACGACGGCGTCGGCCTGCTCGGCGTAGCGGTGCAGACGGGTGGCGAGCCGGGTCAGCGTGGCCGGCGCGAGCGGGCCGGCGTCGCCGGTGTCGAAGCGGGTGACCATCTGGCCCGAGGCGCTGATGCGCCGCTTGGCGCACGTCCGGCGGCCCGGCTCGACGAGCACGTCCTCCACCCCGACGCCGGCGGCGCGCAGCACCGTGCGCAGCCGGACGCCGTCCTCGTCGTCGCCGACGACGGACAGGAAGCGCACGCGGGCGCCGAGGGCCGCGAGGTTCACCGCGGTGTTGGCCGCGCCGCCGGCGGCGTACTCCTCGCTGCGGACGTCGACCACCGGCACGGGGGCCTCGCGGGACAGCCTCGTGGTCGGGCCGGACAGCCAGCCGTCGAGCACGGCGTCGCCGACGACGAGCACCTCGACCGACGGCGCCGCCTGCAGCAGGGCCAGCAGCGCGCTCACGCCGCCACCCCTGCGGCCTCGGTCAGCACGGCGAGCCAGTCGCGCACGAACCGGTCGATGCCGAAGCGCTCGCGGGCGAGCGTGCGCGCACCGGCCGACAGCTCGGCGGCCTCGTCGTGGTCGTCGAGCAGGCGCTGCACGTGCCCGGCCAGCCTGCGTCGGTCGGTCTCCACGTAGCCGTTGACGCCGTTCTGCACGGCCGTCGACATCTCGGTGGTGGCCAGCCCGACGACGGGCAGTCCCGAGGGCCATCGCCTCGCAGACGGCCAGCCCCATCGAGGTGTAGCGGATGGGGTTGAACAGGCAGCGGTACGACGGCAGGCGGCGGTGCAGCTCGGCCAGCCGGACGTCGCCCAGCCAGCGGCCGTACTGCTCGCCGTTCATCCCGGCGAGGTCGACGGGCACCTGCGCGGCGACCTCGTCGAACACGTCCGGCCCGAGGCGGCGGCCGCGGCGGTAGAGGTTGTTCACGACCGTGATGGCCGCGGCCGTCTCGCCCGTCCAGGGGACGTCGTCCGGGCACGACGACACCGTGGTCGACCACGCGGGTCGGGGTGACGCCGTTGTCCCACATCAGCTCGTTGAACGGCGTGACGTGCACGAGCGTCGCCTGCTCGTCCTGCACCGGGTGCAGCGCGTCGTTGGGCCAGCCGTTCGGCGGGTCGTGCTCGATGTGCACGCGGGGGATCTCGTCGACCCGCCCGCCGAGCAGGGTGTGGCGGTCGGTCTCCCAGTTGGTGCGGTGCTGGGTGACGACGAGGTCGAGGTCGAGGTCCGCGACGTCGGCGGCCGCCACCTCGACGACGTTGTCGGGCCACGGGAACGACGGCGTCCGGCCGCCGTGGCCCTCACCGCGGTCGGGCGTGACCGGCAGGTACCAGGTGACCGGCACCTGGCTCAGGTAGTAGAGGTAGGAGCCGTGGACGTGCCACGTCAGCGCCTTCACGCCGCCAGCTCCCGTCCGGCGGCCGCGACGACGGCGGGGGCCACGTCGAGGCAGGGCTGACCGCCGTCGTCGTCGGTGTACGGGCAGGCGAACAGCCGGCAGGGCGCGCACGACGTCGGGACGCGCAGCAGCCGTGCCGGGACGCTGCGCGGCGCGAACTGCGACTCGTCCTCGGTGCCGGCGAACAGGGCGACGACCGGGGTGCCGACGGCGTCGGCCAGGTGCATGCCCGCCGGAGTTGTTGGTGACGGCGACCCGGGCGTCGGCGAGCAGGGCGACCAGGCCGGGCACGTCGAGCCGTCCGGCGAGGTCGACGCCGCCGACGGCTCGCACGAGCTCGCGCTCCTTCTCGGTGCCGACGACGGCGACCGGCAGCCCGAGGTCGCGGGCGACGGCGGCGAACCGCTCCACGGCGTAGCGGCGCGACGGGCAGGAGGCGCCGGGGGCGAGGACGGCGTAGTGGTCGGGCAGCCCGGCCTCCCGGCGCACGCGCACCGCCTGCTCCCGAGCGGCAGCGGGGACGTCGAGGTGCAGGTGCGTGCCCTGCGGCGCGATGCCGACGGAGGCGAGCAGGGCGAGCGCGCGGTCGCTCTGGTGCTGCGCGTCGGGCGGGGCGGGCAGCCAGTGCGTGAGCACGCTGCCGGCGAACTCCTTGCTGACCCCGACCCGCACGGGCACGCCCGCGAGGTAGGCGGCGTAGGCCATCGGGTGCGGCGACTGCGCGAAGGAGGTCAGCACGACGACGGCGTCGTAGCCGCGCAGCCGGTCGACCAGCTCCAGCTCGCGCGCCGGGTCCAGGGGGAGTGCGCCGGACGCGTCCTGCCACACGGCCCGCAGGACGTGCACGTCGTCGACGTCGGGCAGCAGCGGGGCGAGGGCGGCACCGGCGGGGCTGGCCAGCAGGTCGAGCCGGGCGCCCGGTGCGAGGGCCGCCCGCAGCGCCCGCAGCGCGGGGGTGACCATGACGACGTCGCCCAGGTTGTCCAGCCGCACGGCGAGGACCCGGCGCAGGGGCCGCCAGTCGACGGGGGCAGCAGGCAACGGTCCGCCTTCGGGACAGGGGGCAGAGGAGGGGGCCTCCAGCGGCTACCCGGGCCCCGGTCACGGAAACGGGCTCCGGCTCCCAGGAGTGCGGTGTCGCAGGCGGGCGTGCCGGGCACCGCAGCCTCGAGCCGCCCCATCCCCCTCTCCGAGTCCCTGGAGGACCCGTGCCGACAGCCACCGCGACCCGCGCGAAGGACGACACCGCCGACAAGGCCGCCGAGAAGGACAGGGCGGCGAAGGCCAAGGAGAAGGCCGCCAAGGCCAAGGAGAAGGAGCGCGCCGCCAAGGCGAAGGAGAAGGAGAAGGCGGCCAAGGCCAAGGAGAAGGAGCGGCGGCCAAGGCCAAGGAGAAGGAGCAGGCCGCCAAGGCCAAGGAGAAGGAGAAGGCCGCGAAGGCCAAGGAGAAGGAGCGCGCCGCCAAGGCCAAGGAGAAGGAGAAGGCCGCCAAGGCCAAGGAGAAGGAGCGCGCCGCCAAGGACGAGGCAGCCGGCGCGCCCGCCGGCGAGCAGGCCGCACCAGGTCCTCCGCGCCCTCCAAGGCCACGCGCACGACGACGTCGTCGGGCACGTCCCCGGCGCCGACCGTCCACGACAAGGGCTGGATCGCGGAGGAGCTCGGCCGCGCCGACGCCGTGACGCGCTCCACCAAGCGCCCGACCCTGGCCGCCTCGTTCACCACGCGCGACCACGACGTCGTCCGGCGCTGGGCGGAGAGCCGCGGCGGCGTGCCGGCCGACGTCCGCGGCACGGGCGACGGCAAGGCCAGTGGGAGCAAGGCCAGCGGCAAGGCCGGCGGCAAGGGCAGCAGCAAGGGCAGCAGCAGCGGCGCCGGCGTGCTGCGCATCGAGTTCCGCGACCCCGACGACCGGCTCGAGGACGTCGGCTGGGACGCCTTCTTCGCGACGTTCGACGAGAGCGACGTCGACTTCCTGTACCAGGAGTACACGAAGGACGGGGCCGAGAGCCGCTTCCACAAGATCGTGCGCGCCGGCGACTAGCGCGACCGGCCGGGGGCAGGACCAGCACGTGGTCCCTGCCCTCGGCCTCCCGGCTCTTCCCCTGCCCGCGGTCCTGCCCGGCGTCCGCCGCCTCGCGGTCCTGCGGGCCAACGGCGTCGGCGACTACGTGGTCGCCGAGCCCGCCCTGGCGGCCCTGCGCGCCGCCTACCCGGACGCCGAGATCACGCTGCTGGGCGCGGCCCACACGCGCCCGCTGGTCGAGGACAGGCCGGGCCCGTGCGACCGCTACGTGCAGGTGCCGCTGACCCGGGGCGTGCGGGTCGGGAACGCCCCGGACGCGTCGCCCGAGGTGCTCGAGGCGTGGTGCGCGCGGCAGCGCGCGGAGTCCTACGACCTGGCGGTGCAGCTGCACGGCGGCGGCCGCAACAGCAACGCGCTGCTGCTGCGGCTCGGCGCCCGGCACACCGCGGGAGCGGCGACGGGCGACGCCCCGAAGCCGGACCGCTGGGTGCCCTACACCTCCTACCAGCACGACACGCTGCGCTGGCTGGAGGTCGTCGCGACGGTCGGGGCGGCGCCGCTGCGGCTGGAGCCCGAGGTCGTCGTCACCGCCGCGGACCTGGCGGAGTCGCGCGCCGTGCTGCCGCCCGGGAACCGGCCGCTGGTCGCCGTGCACCCGGGGGCCACCGACCCCCGTCGCTGCTACCCGGAGGAGCGCTGGGGCGCGGTCGCGCGGACGCTGGCCGACCGGGGTGCGCGGGTCGTCGTGCTCGGGGGCCCGGGCGACCGGGAGCGGGTCGACCGCGTCGTCGCCGGGATCGGGACGCCGGTCGAGACGGTCGTCGGGGGCACGTCGCTCGGGGGGCTGCTCGGCACGCTGCGGCGCTGCTCGATGGTGCTCGGCAACGACAGCGGTCCCCGACACCTGGCCGCCGCGGTCGGCACCCCGACGGTCGCCGTGTTCACGTCGGCGAACCTCGCCGACGTCGCCCCGCTCAGCCGCACCTGGCACCGCCTGGCGGTCTCCTGGGAGAGCGCGTGCGCGGCCTGCGGCACGAAGGTCCACGGCGGCGCGTGCCGCTGCGGCGCCAGCGCGGTCGCGGACGTCGCCGTCGAGGAGGTCCGCGGGGCCGCCGTCGAGCTGTGGGAGCAGGTCGTCGCGGCCGGCCGCACACGACGTGACGTCACACCGCGGACCGAGGTGGCCGCGGCCCTGTCGGGGTAGGTCGCGTCCACCCCCTCACCCCGGAGCGTCCCCGCTGTCCAGCACCCGATCGAAGCTCGAGAAGACCGCCCGCGACGCCTACGGCTGGGACGCCCTGCGCCCCGGCCAGCTCGAGGCGATGGAAGCCGTCATGGACGGCCACGACACCCTGGTCGTCATGCCGACGGGCTCGGGCAAGAGCGCCGTCTACCAGGTGCCCGCCCTGCTGCTCGACGGTCCGACCGTCGTCGTCAGCCCGCTCATCGCCCTGCAGCGCGACCAGGTCGCGACGCTCGCCGCCAACGCCGAGTCGGGCGGGGCGGTCGCCGCGAACAGCAGCCTGTCGAAGTCCGACCGGGAGGAGGCGTTCGACCGGCTCCGGCACGGCGACGTCGAGTTCTTCTTCCTGGCACCCGAGCAGCTGAGCAAGCCGGAGGTGCTCGACGCCGTCGCCGAGGCCCGGCCGTCGCTGTTCGTCATCGACGAGGCGCACTGCCTGTCGAGCTGGGGCCACGACTTCCGGCCCGACTACCTCAAGCTCGGCAACGTCATCGAGCGGCTCGGCCACCCGACGGTGCTCGCCCTCACCGCGACGGCGTCGCCGCCGGTGCGCGAGGAGATCGTCGAGCGGCTGCACCTGCAGGACGCGGTGCAGCTCGTGCGCGGGTTCGACCGGCCGAACCTGCACCTGTCGGTGGAGGGTCACCGGGACGACGACCAGAAGCGCGAGGCCGTCGTGCTGCGCGCCATGGGCTCGCCGAAGCCGGGCATCGTCTACACGGCCACCCGCAAGAGCGCCGAGGCCTACGCCGAGGCGATGGCCGAGTACGGCATGGAGGCCGCCGCGTACCACGCGGGCATGAAGGCGTCCGACCGCGAGGACGTGCAGGGGCGCTTCATGTCCGGCGACCTCGACGTCGTCGTCGCCACCACCGCGTTCGGCATGGGCATCGACAAGGCCGACGTGCGCTTCGTGCTGCACGCCGAGGTGGCCGACTCCCTCGACAGCTACTACCAGGAGGTCGGCCGCGCAGGCCGTGACGGCGAGCCCGGTGAGGCGGTGCTGTTCTACCGCCAGGAGGACCTCGGCCTGCGCAAGTTCTTCGCCTCCGGCAGCCCGGACGAGACGGCGCTGCGCAAGGTCGCGACGCTCGTGCAGCACGCCGACGGGCCGGTGGAGCCCAAGGAGCTGGCCGAGGAGATGGAGCTCACCAACACCCGGCTCTCCGGGCTGGTGAACCTGCTCGAGCAGGCCGGCGCCGTCGAGGTGAAGGCCGACGGCACCCTCGACGTCGCCGACGACGACCTCGCCCCCAAGCAGGCCGCGAAGGCCGCCGCCGAGGTGGCCGAGTCGCACAAGAAGGTCGAGAAGAGCCGGCTCACCATGATGCAGGGGTACGCCGAGACGCAGGGCTGCCGCCGGCAGTACCTGCTCGCCTACTTCGGCGAGCAGCTCGACGAGCCGTGCGGCAACTGCGACACCTGTGCCGCCGGCACCGCCGAGGAGCAGCCCGACGCCGCCGACTCCCCGTTCGAGCTGCAGTCGCGGGTCACTCACAAGGCCTGGGGCACCGGCGTCGTCATGCGCTACGAGGGCGACCGGATCGTCGTGCTGTTCGACGAGGTCGGCTACAAGACGCTGCTGCTGTCGGCCGTGGCCGAGCGCGAGCTGCTGGTGCCGGCGTGACCGCCCCCGCTGGACGCCTGGAGGTCGACGCCGTGGTCGTGGGCGGCGGGCCGGCCGGGCTCGCCGCCGCCTCGTGGCTCGGCCGCTACCGCCGTTCCGTCGTCGTGCTCGACTCCCAGGAGTACCGCTCCGGGATGGTCGAGCGCTCGCACGGCTACCTCGGGCGCGACCCGCAGAAGCCGGTCGAGCTCCTCGAGCGCGGGCGCGAGGAG
Source organism: uncultured Actinomycetota bacterium (assembly GCA_963815615.1). Classification (GTDB taxonomy): domain Bacteria; phylum Actinomycetota; class Actinomycetes; order Mycobacteriales; family SCTD01; genus RYN-122. The sequence goes on from CAWFHF010000002.1 coordinate 343,747, forward strand.
GTGCTCGCCTACCCCACGGTCGAGGTCCGCGTCGGCGTCCGCGCGGACTCCGTGGTCCGCCGCGACGACGGGCTGTTCGAGGTCGGCGACGACCTGCTGGCGCACCGGGTGGTGCTGGCCTGCGGTGTCCGAGACGACCTGCCCGAGGTCGAGGGCATGGACGTGCACTACGGCGCCGGCGTCTTCCACTGCCCCGCCTGCGACGGCTACGAGACCCGTGACCGCGACATCGTCGCGCTCGGCTGGGACCCGCACCTGGTCGGCTTCTCCACGACCCTGCTCAACTGGGCGAGGAGCGTCACCGTGGTCACCAACGGCATCGAGTTCCAGGGCGACGAGGGGTGTCGCGAGGTGCTGGCCCAGAACGGGACCGAGCTGATCGAGCAGGACGCCGTCCGGCTGCTCGGCGAGCGCGGCGCCCTCGAGGGCCTCGAGCTCGGCGACGGGCGCGTGCTGCCAACGTCGCTGGTCTTCTTCTCGATCGCCCACCACCCGCGCACCGGCCTCGCCGAGAGCCTGGGCTGCGAGATCGACGACGAGGGCTACGTCGTCGTCGACAAGGAGGGCCTCACCTCGGTCGAGGGCGTGTACGCCGCCGGCGACGTGACACCAGGCCTGCAGCTCGTGCAGACGGCGGCGGCCAGCGGGGCGACGGCCGGCGTCGGGGCGGCGCAGTCGTTCTTCGGCAAGCAGGGCGCCCCCACGTCGCCCGCACCCGCCCCCGACCCGACCGAGCCCGGCCAGGGCGGCTGACGCCACTCGACGTCGCACTCGCGCACAGCACAGCGCCCCGGCCCTGCGAGCAGGACCGGGGCGCCGAGGCGTGCGGGAGGACTACTTGACGGCGGCGCTCAGCGCGGCAGCCGCACCGGTGGCGGCACTGCCGACGGTGGAGGGCAGGCCGAGCACGGTGTTCTTGAACTGCTCGGTCGGCTTCTGCTGCTCCTCGTGCAGGGAGCTGCTGGCCAGGATGCCGCCGGTGAGGGCCGGGATCGCCCACTGCAGCGCGTGCAGCTGCTTCTGCGCCTTGGCGACCTCGGGCGGGGTGGAGGCGATCGGGTCGGCGCCGCCGCCGACCGGGACGTCGCCCGCGTTCATCATCTTCTGGCCGAGCAGGCGCGCGTAGGCGGTGGCGCCGAGGGCGGCCGCCGTGAAGGCCAGCTTGGTGTTGGTGTTGGCGAGCACGCCCTGCTGGGTGGCCACGCGGCTCTTGTTCTCCTTGAGCAGCTTGTAGCCACCGGTGAGGTGCATGCCGATGCCGACCAGGTTGACCGGCGTCCAGCGGCCCCAGCCGGCGTTGGCCACGCGGGCGCGCTGACGGGGGTCGTCGACGTCCTTGGCCGCGCCGTTCACGCCGACGGCGCCCATGAGCGAGCCGCCGAACCAGATGGCGAGACCGGCGTCGTGCATGAAGTGGGCGAGGGTGTTGCGCTGGGCCATGAGTCCTCCGAGGCAGGGGGTGAACGGTGTCTGCCAGACCGCTACCCCCGGCTCCGGCGCACTGAACCCCGGTCTTCCCACGTCACCCGGTGTCTGGGAGAGTCCGGGCGCGGCGACGGCCGCACGACCGAGGGGGGCGCGTGGCCGAGCCGGCGAGCGACGTCGCCACCTGGTCGGTCGTCGCCTTCCGCGAGGACGGCCGGTGGGAGGTCGCGCCGCTGCCCGCGAGCCTCGGCGACGACCTGCGCGGGCTCGTCGACGCGGTGGCCCAGCAGCCGAGCGGCTCCGGGCCGTTCGCCCTCGTCGACGTCGCCGGGGAGTTCTTCGTCGTCGTGCGCGTCCACGAGGGACGGGTGCGCCTGCTGCTGTCGGACGTGACGGCGGCGGCCGAGTGGGACCTCGCCGAGCAGGTGCTCGACCACCTCGGCATCGACGTGCCCGAGGGCGAGGAGCTCGACGAGGTCTGGCCCGCCGGCGACCTCGACGTCTTCGGCGACCTGGGCCTGGACGCGATGGAGCTGGGCGTCGTCCTGAGCGACCTCGACGCGTACGCCGACGAGATGCTGTCGGCTCTGACCCGCCGGCTCGGTTTCGTCGAGCACTACGAGCGGGTAGTCGACGCCCTCAGCGGCCGCTAGCGCGGTCTCCCCTTCCGAACCTCCAGCGCGCCACCGATCGATGGAGCCCCTGCTGTGCCGTACTTCGCCGTGTCCCTCGCCCGCACCGAGTCGGGCTGGGTGGGCGAGGAGGTCGACCTGGACGACGTCGACGACCTCGAGGTGCTCGCCGACCAGCTGCGCGACCTGACCGAGGAGGGCCCCGGCCCGGCGCTGCTGCTGCTCGAGGAGGACGACGAGTACGTCGCCGTCGTCCGCGTCGACGGCGGGGGCTCGGCGCTGGCCGAGCCGCGCGTGTTCCTGTCCGACCGCCGGGCCGTGCAGGCCAGCGGCGTGGCCGCGATGCTCTGGGAGCAGGCCGAGGCGGGCGACGACGACGACGAGGACGAGGGCAACCGCCCCGTCGCCGAGCCGGTCGGGGACGCCGGTCTGCTCAGCGACCTCGGCACGTCCGCCGACGACCTGGTCGCCCTGTGCGCCGAGGAGGGGCTGCTGCCGGCCGACGTGCACACCGCCGTCTGCGAGCGGGCCGGCTGCCTGGACGTGCTCGAGTCGCTGCGCGACGGGTGACCCGCCCGTCCCCCCGCTGGGACGACGCGATGCGTGCGGCGCTGGAGCAGGCCGCGCAGGCGCTCGGCACCGGCGACGTGCCCGTCGGCGCGGTCGTGCTCGGGCCGGACGGCGCGGTGCTCGGCAGCGGGCGCAACGACCGCGAGGGCTCGGCCGACCCGACGGCGCACGCCGAGGTGGTCGCGCTGCGGGCGGCGGCGCGGGCCACCGGCAGCTGGCGCCTCGAGGGCTGCACGCTGGTGGTCACCCTGGAGCCCTGCACCATGTGCGCCGGCGCCCTGGTGCTGGCCCGGGTGGCCCGGCTGGTCTACGGCGCCGACGACGAGAAGGCGGGCGCCGTCGGCTCGCTCTGGGACGTGGTGCGCGACCGCCGGCTCAACCACCGGCCCGAGGTGGTCCGCGGGGTGCTCGCCCAGGAGTCCGGCGACCTGCTGCGCGCGTTCTTCGGGGGGCACCGGCCGCTCCGCTAGGCTCGCCGACGGTGGCGTGTCCGAGCGGCCGAAGGGTCCCGCCTCGAAAGCGGGTGAGGGGGCAACTCCTCCGTGGGTTCAAATCCCACCGCCACCGCCAAACTTCCTCCTGAGCCATGCAGGTCAGCAGGGCTGCACGGGCTCTCCGACGCTCGTGGAGCATCCGTGGCGCCCGCGGGCCCCGCGCTCAGGACCTGTCCGAGGGCAGCACGACGTGCACGGCGGTCCCCGTGCTGACGTCGTCCAGCCGGACCAGTCCCGCGTGTGCGCGGACGGCGTCACGGACGATGGCGAGCCCGAGCCCGCTGCCGCCGCTGCCTCGACCCCGGTCGGTCTCCACGCGGTGGAAGCGCTCGAACACCCGCTCCCGCTCGTGCGGCGGGATCCCCGGGCCGTCGTCGCTGACGACCAGGTGGACCTGCTCGTCGACCGTCCGGACGCTGACGTCCACCGTGCTGCGTGCGTGGCGGACGGCGTTGGAGAGCAGGTTCCCCACGATCCGGGCGAGCAGGTCCGGGTCGCCGTGCACCAGGCCCGCGCCCACCTCGCTGGTGTCCAGGGTGACGGGCGCGACGCCGCGCAACGGACGTACGGCGTCGAAGACGACGTCGTCGAGGTCCACGCTCGTGCGTCCGCGCAGTGGGGCCGCTTCGTCGAGCCGGGCCAGTGCCAGCAGGTCGTCGACGAGCGCGCCCAGCCGGTCGACCTGTTCGAGCAGGCCTGGCACGGCGTCGTCCCACGCCTGCGCGTCCTGCAGCCGGGCGTTGACCTCCAGTCGCGTCCGCACGGCGGTGAGCGGACTGCGGAGCTCGTGCGCCGCGTCGGCGACGAACTGCCGCTGAGCGCGCGAGGAGTCCTCGAGCCGCTCCAGGAGCGCGTTCATCGTCTCCGCCAGGCGACGCACCTCGTCCTGCGCCTCCGGGACGTCGACGCGCCGCCCCGGAGCGCCGCCCGGGAGGCCGGCGACCTGCGTGCGCAGCCGGTCGACGGTGCGCAGGGTGTAGCCGACCAGCGACCAGATGCCCCCGCAGACGACCGCCAGCAGCACCGGTGCGCCGACCGCCACCAGGGCGGACAACCTGCGCGTCGCCTCCTCGACGTCGTCCATCGGGCTCAGCACCACCACCACGTACGGCCCGGCCGTCTGCCCGACGACCCGGTACTCGCGGTCGCCGAGCTGCACGTCCGCCGGCGAGGCGGACCGGCGAGCGACACGCCCGGCGCCCGGTGGCAGGTCCGGGCTCGACGCGACGACGTCCCCTGCGAGCGTCCGGACCTGCACGAAGGAGCTCTCGCCGCCGGCGCGGCTCACCGCGGCTCGGGCGTCGCCACGGAGCAGTGCCGCCTCCGCGTCACCCACGCGCGTCAGGGCGGCGTCGTCGAGACCCGCGACCAGCGCGCCGCGCAGCGCGGTGACGAGCAGGACGCTGCCTGCCGCGAGGCCGACCGCGAGCACGAGCGCTGCGAGGAGCGTGGCGCGGGTCCGCAGGGCCAGCCGCGACCACCTCACGCGACAGGGGCGTCCGCGGGCGCGACGATCCGGTAGCCCGCGCCGCGGACCGTCTCGATGACCGGGGCGCCCGGAGCGGTCAGCTTGCGCCGCAGGTAGCTGACGTAGACCTCGACGATGTTGTGGTCGCCCTGGTAGTGCTCGTCCCAGACGTTGCTGAGGACGTCGGCCTTGCTCACGGCCTCGCCCGTCCGGCGCAGCAGGTAGTGCAGCAGCGCGTACTCCCGCGGCCGCAGCGCCAGCGGCGCGCCGGCGACCCGGACGCGGTGCTGGGAGGGATCGAGCTCCAGGGCTCCGAGCTGCAGGACCGCGGGCCGCTCGGTCGCGCCGCGTCGCACGAGGGCGCGCAGCGTCGCGAGGATGACCACGAACGACGACGGCTTGGTGAGGTAGGCGTCCGCGCCCAGGTCCAGGGCGTCGGCGTGCTCGTGCTCCCCGTCCTTGGCGGTCAGCATCAGCACCGGCGTCCACACGCCCTCGCGGCGCAGGGTCCGGCAGACGTCGTAGCCGTGCCGGCCCGGCAGCATCAGGTCCAGGACGACGGCGTCGTACGGGTGGCGGCGCGCCAGCTCGAGGCCGCGCTCGCCGTCGTGCGCCAGGTCGACGGCGAAGCCCTCCGCGACCAGCCCGTCCCGCAGGGCCTCGGCGAAGGCGACCTCGTCCTCGACCACGAGCATCCGCACGCGTCGCCCCCTCCGTCCGGCACCTGGACGAGACGGTGCCACGGCCGGTCGGCCCGCGCTGCTGTCCGTGTACAGCAGCCTCTCAGGGTCGGAAGGCCATCCTGCCGCCATGGCTCACGACACTGCTCTGCGACCAGGCACGGATGCGCGGCTGATGCTCAACAAGGTCCCGGAGATCACCGTCTGGTTCTGGGTGATCAAGATCTTGTGCACGACGGTCGGGGAGAGCTTCGCCGACTACATCGACAGAACGCTCGGGGTCGGCCTGGCGAACACCGCCGTGCTGTTCACGGTCGTGTTCGCGGTCGTGCTGGCGGTGCAGCTGCGGCTGCGGCGCTACGTGCCGTCCGTGTACTGGCTGACCGTCGTCGTGGTCAGCATCACCGGCACCCTGTACACCGACATCCTGACCGACAGCCGTGGGGTCGCTCTGCGCACCAGCACGACGGTCTTCGCGGTCGTGCTGGGTGTGGTGTTCGGCCTCTGGTACGCCAAGGAGCGGACGCTGTCGATCCACAGCATCGTGACGCTCCCGCGCGAGCTGTTCTACTGGCTGGCCGTCCTGGTGACCTTCGCGCTCGGCACGGCCGCGGGGGACTGGACGCTGGACCTGACCGGGTGGGGGCCGGGCACCTCCGTGCTGCTGCCGGCCGCGCTGATCGCGGTGGTCAGCCTGGGATGGCGTGCCGGTGGCCAGCCGGTGCTGGCGTTCTGGCTCGCGTACATCCTCACGCGCCCGCTCGGCGCGAACATCGGCGACTGGTTCGCCACGCCGTCGGACGAGAAGGGCCTCGGGCTCGGGACGGCCGTCACGAGCGTGATCTTCCTGGGAGCGATCGCCGCGACCGTGCTCTACCTGACGGTGAGCAGGGCCGACGTCGCGACGTCCGTGCAGCCTGGGCGGCCCGCCGACCCGGTCAGGGAGAAGGGCGCGCTGGTCCTGTACGCGGTCGCGGCGGTGCTCGCCGGCCTGCTGCTGCACCACCAGTCGCAGCAGCCGCACGCCGCACTGGCGTCGGAGGGGGAGGGTGGGGGCAGCTCCTCGTCGGTGCAGCTCAGCCCGGCGCAGGCGACCGCGCACTTCCCGGCGGCCGATGTCGCCGCTCTGCGCAGGTCGGTGCAGGAGGTCGACGTGTCGGTGACCTCGGGCGACCCTGCGGGCGCCGGCGCCGCGGCGACGGGCCTCGAGAGGCGCTGGGACGACGACCAGTCCCGGCTGCAGGCGCTGGACGGCCGGGCGTGGACCTTCCTGGACGGGCAGATCGACGACGTGCTGTCCGCCGTCCGCGCGAAGCACCCCGACGTGCAGGCCGAGCAGGAGGCCGTCACCGCCCTGCGCACCAGCCTGGGCTGAGCCCCGCTCGGCGGCGCGCTTCCTGAGCGCGGGCTGAACGACGGCGGTCTCGCCCGGCGCCGGACCCCTGGCGGTGCCAGGCTCTCCGAGCCGCACCCCGTGTACCGCCTCGAGGAGTCTCCGTGACCGACACCCGCACCGACAGGCCCGCCGCGGCCACGACCCCCGCCGGTCCGGCCACGGCGTACAGCGTGCTGATGGACCTGGTGCTGCTCGGCATCCTGAGCCTGGCGGCCATGGCCGGGCAGTTCCTGAAGGAGGACGGGGCCCGGGACGACTTCGGGGGCTACATCGACGCGCACGGCCTGATCTCCGAGGCCTCCGAGGTGCTCGTCTTCGCCGCCGCTGTGGTCGCCCTCGTCAAGCTCCGCCACCACCGGGCGCTGGCCATCGGCACCCCCGTGCTCCTGATCGCCATGCTGTTCAACGGCTACCTCGGCGGCGCGATCCGTGACGAGGGCAAGGACGGCTACACCGCCGTCCACGTCCCCCTCGCCATCGCGATCACCATGCTCGCGGCCTGGCTCGTCCAGCAGGGCATCTCCCTGCGCCGGTCCAGCCGGTAGCGGGTCCGGCCTCGAGCCCACCTCGACACCTCCCCGCGACGCAGGCAGGTGCTCGCCCGGCAGCAGAGAGGGGTCCCAGGAGGACCCGTACGGCTTGCAGGGCCGCCGGGCGGGCAGGCCCGGGGGGTGGACAGCTCCCAGCCCTCCGGCGCGGCCGGCCTGGTCGTCGACGTGGTCGAGCGGCTGGGCGAGCCGGGGGTCGGCGCTCTCATCGCGCTGGAGAACCTGCTGCCGCCGATCCCGTCGGAGGTGGTCCTGCCGTTCGCCGGCTACAGCGCGGCGCGGGGGGAGCTCGACCCGGTGCTGGCCTGGGCAGCGGCCACGGTCGGCGCGCTCGTCGGGGCGTGGGTCCTCTACGGCCTCGGGCGGGCAGTGGGGTTCGACGGGGTGCACCGGTTGGCCGCGCACCGCTGGTTCGTGCTGTTCGGCACCCGCGACCTCGAGCGGGCCGAGCGGTTCTTCGACCGGCACGGCGGCAAGGTCGTGCTGCTCGGCCGCTGCGTGCCGTTCGTGCGCTCGGTCGTCTCGGTCCCGGCCGGGTGCGCGCAGATGGGCCTGGTCCGCTTCAGCCTGCTCACCGCCCTGGGCAGTGCCGTGTGGAACGCCCTGTTCATCGCCGCCGGCTACCGGCTGGGCGGCGACTGGGAGCGCGTGCAGGGGTGGCTGGCCCCGGTGGGGTGGGTGGTCGGGGTCGTCGTCGTCGGCGGGCTGGTCGTGCTGGCCGTCCGGCGCGCCCGCCGGCAGGGCTGACGGCGCGAGGCAGGCCCGGCCCCAGTGGCAGGCTCGCCGCCATGCCCCACTACCGGTCGGTCGGCGAGGTCCCGCCCAAGCGCCACACGCAGTTCCGCACGCCCGACGGCGGCCTGCACAGCGAGGAGCTCATGGGGGAGGAGGGCTTCTCCTCCGACAGCGCCCTGCTCTACCACCGGGGCGTGCCCAGCGCGGTCGTCGACGCCCGCCCGTGGGAGCTGCCCGACCTGTCGACGACGCCGAACCACCCGCTGCTGCCGCGCCACCTGCGCTTGCACGCCCTGTTCCCCTCGGGCGGCGGCGGGCTGGACGCGCGTGACCGGTCGCCGGCTCGTGCTCGGCAACGCCGACGTCCGGATCTCCTACGTCGTCGCCGAGCAGGCCAGCCCGCTCTACCGCAACGCCCTCGGCGACGAGTGCGTGTACGTCGAGCGGGGCGCCGCGACGGTCGAGACGGTGTTCGGGGTGCTGGAGGTCCACGAGGGCGACTTCGTCGTCGTGCCGCGCGGGACGACGCACCGCTGGCTGCCGGCGCCGTCGGTGCAGGCGTACGTGGTCGAGGCGGCGAGCGGGCACGTCGTCCCGCCCAAGAGGTACCTGTCGCGCTTCGGGCAGTTCCTGGAGTCCTCGCCCTACTGCGAGCGCGACCTGCGCGGCCCGTCCGCCCCGCTGCTCGCCGAGGGCACCGACGTCGAGGTGCTGGTCCGCCATCGCGGCCCCGCCGGGCCGGTCGGCACCGCCTACACGTACGCGACCCACCCGTTCGACGTCGTCGGGTGGGACGGCTGCCTCTACCCGTTCGCCTTCGACGTCGCGGACTTCGAGCCGATCACCGGCCGCGTGCACCAGCCGCCGCCGGTGCACCAGGTGTTCGAGGGCGGCGGGTTCGTCGTCTGCGCGTTCGTCCCGCGCAAGGTCGACTACCACCCGCTCGCCGTGCCGGTGCCCTACTACCACTCCAACGTCGACAGCGACGAGGTCATGTTCTACGTCGGCGGCGACTACGAGGCGCGCAAGGGCTCGGGCATCGCGCTCGGGTCGGTGTCGCTGCACCCGGGCGGTCACGCGCACGGCCCGCAGCCGGGCGCGGCCGAGAAGAGCCTGGGCGCGGAGCGCTTCGACGAGCTGGCCGTCATGGTCGACACGTTCCGGCCCCTCGAGCTCGGCGAGGGCGCGCGCGCCTGCGAGGACGAGGCCTACGCCTGGACGTGGGCGGGCGGACGGCGGGGGCCGGCCGGTGGGTGACCTGGCGGTCGACACCGCCGTCGAGGGCGGGGAGGGCAGCTGGACCGCGACCCTCAGCGCCGACTGGGAGATCTGGGGTCCGAACGGCGGCTACGTCGCCGCCGTCGCGCTGCGGGCCGCCGGGGCGCACACCGCCCTCCCCCGGCCGGCCAGCCTGCTGTGCCACTTCCTCGGCGTCGCCCGGTTCGCGCCGGTGCAGATCACGACGACGACGCTGCGCGGTGCCAAGCGGGCGGAGTCGGTGCGGGTGTCGATCACGCAGGAGGGCGCGCCGGTCGCCGAGGCGATGGTCTGGGCCGTCGACGACGACCTCGGCGGGCTCGAGCACGACGTCACGCGGGCGCCGCAGGTGCCCGGCCCGCACGACCTGGTCACGCCCCCGGAGCTGGACCCGGCGGTGCCCCGGCCGGGCTTCGCGTTCGGCCGGAACGTCGAGCAGCGGCCGGTGGCGTGGGTACCGCCGGCGGAGCGGACCGCCCACGAGCCCGAGCTGCTGTCGTGGATGCGGCTGCGTCCGACGCCGGTGTTCGCCGACCCCTGGGCCGACGCCTGCCGGTCGGTCGTCCTCGTGGACACGTACATGTGGCCGGCGGCGGCGTCCGGCTACGCGCCCGGCACGCTCACCCACCAGGCGCCGAGCCTGGACCTCGCGGTCTCCTTCCACGCGCCGGGCAGCGGCTCGGAGTGGCTGCTCGTCGACGCGCAGGCCCCGCTGGCCGCGGGCGGCCTGGTCGCCGGGCGGTCGGCGCTGTGGAGCGAGCAGGGGCAGCTGGTGGCCAGCGGCGGGCAGCAGATGCTGTGCCGCCCGCTCCGCAGGGGCTGAGGGCGGGGAGGGGCTGACCGCCCGCCGACGGCGGGAGCCGCGCTCCCGAAGGGGCGCGGCTCCCGGCTCGCAGCGGAGGATGCGAGATTCGAACTCGCGAGGGGTTGCCCCCAACACGCATTCCAAGCGTGCGCCATAGGCCAACTAGGCGAATCCTCCGCCGGCGATCCTAGCGGCCCGGTCCGGCGCCCTCGCAGGGGTCCGGCAGGGGTCCGGGACGGCGTCGGCAGGGGTCCGGCAGGAGGGTGCGCGGCAGCCGGCCGGGGCCCGGACGGGCCAGGGGGAGGGGTCCGGACGGGCGGGAACGGGGCCGGATCGGGCTGTGCCGGTCAGGTCCTCCCGGGCGGGGGCGATGGGGGCTGCAGTTCCCCGACCCCCCCTCCAGGAGAAGCCGTGCCGTCGTCGCGAGTCGTCAGCTGGTGCGCCGACCGGCGCGTCGGCACCAAGATCATGCTCGTGCTGGCCGCGGCGGGGGCGTCGACCGCCGTCGTCGGCGCGGTGGGCAGCGCCAAGATCGGTACCGTCAGCGCGATCAGCCGCGACCTCTACGGGGCGAACGTCGTCACGCTGGAGATGCTCGACCGGGCGCACGCCGCGGCGCTCGGGTCCCAGGGGGCCGAGCTGCGGCACGCGGCCTCGAGCGACCCGGCCGCCATGCGCCAGCAGGAGCAGGCGCTCGCCGGCTTCGCGAAGGAGTTCCGCGACGCGCTGGCCGAGTACGACGTGGCCGACAGCGGCAACGACGACGCGACCACCGAGCTGCTCGCCGACTGGGACGACTACCAGCGCCTGCTGGAGGAGCAGCTGCTCCCCGTCAGCCGCCGCAACGACCTCGAAGCCGTCCGGGCGCTGGAGGTCAAGGCCGTCGAGCCGCTGCAGCAGGAGATGACGGCGGACATCCGCGCGCTGATCGCGAGCGAGACGGTGAGCGCGACCGAGAAGATCCGGGACGCCGACGCCACCACGTCGGACGCTCGCCGCACCGTGCTGCTCGTCGCGCTCGTCGGCCTGCTGCTCGCGGCCGGTCTGGCCCGCGTCGTGACCCGCATGGTCACCCGGCCGCTCGCCCGGGTGAACGACGTCCTGCGGGCCGTGGCCGACGGCGACCTCACCCGGCAGGCCGACGTCGACAGCCGCGACGAGATCGGCGTCATGGCCGGGCACGTCAACGCCGCGACCACGAGCCTGCGCAGCACCGTCGACACCCTGACCCGCAGCGCCGCCGCCCTCGGCGGGAGCAGCGACGCCCTGTCGGGCACGTCCGCGACGATCGCCGCCTCCGCCGAGCAGACGGCCGCCCAGGCCGACGTCGTGTCCGCCGCCGCCGAGCAGGTGTCGCGCAACGTGCAGACCGTCGCGACCGGCGCCGAGGAGATGGGCGCGTCGATCCGGGAGATCGCGCAGAACGCCAACGAGGCCGCCCGGGTCGCCAGCACGGCCGTCGAGGTCGCGCACGCCACCAACGAGACGGTCGCCAAGCTCGGCGTCAGCTCGCGCCAGATCGGCGAGGTGCTCAAGGTCATCACCAGCATCGCGGAGCAGACGAACCTGCTCGCCCTGAACGCCACCATCGAGGCGGCGCGTGCGGGGGAGGCAGGCAAGGGCTTCGCCGTCGTCGCGAACGAGGTCAAGGAGCTGGCGCGGCCGAGACGGCCAAGGCGACCGAGGACATCAGCCGCCGGATCCAGGCGATCCAGACCGACAGCACCGGCGCGACCGACGCGATCGGCCAGATCCAGGCGGTCATCGAGCAGATCGCGGACTACCAGACGACGATCGCCAGCGCGGTCGAGGAGCAGACGGCGACGACCAACGAGATGACCCGCAGCGTGTCGGAGGCGGCGACCGGCAGCACCGAGATCGCGGCGACGATCATCGGCGTCGCGCAGGCCGCGGCGGCGACCAGCGAGGGCGTGGTCGACAGCCGGCGTGCCTCGGACGAGCTGGCCCGGATGAGCGGCGAGCTGACCGCGCTGGTCGGGCGCTTCACGGTCTGAGCCGGCCCGCCGCGGCCCTGTGCCCGGCGGCCGGCACCCCCTAGACTGCGGGGGACCCCTCGTGCGGCGCGCACCCCGCTGAACCCCCCCAGGGCCGGAAGGCAGCAAGGGCAGGCAGGCTCTGTGCGGGTGTGCGAGGGGTCCCTACGTCTTCCAGGGGAGTTCCCGCGTGAGCCTGGCGCTCTACCGCAAGTACCGGCCCGCGAGCTTCGCCGAGGTCAAGGGCCAGGAGCACGTCACGGCCCCCCTGTCGCAGGCGCTGCGCAACGGCAAGGTCCACCACGCCTACCTGTTCTCCGGTCCGCGCGGCTGCGGCAAGACCTCCAGCGCCCGCATCCTGGCCCGCTCGCTCAACTGCGAGCAGGGCCCGACGCCCGACCCGTGCGGCGTCTGCGACAGCTGCGTGGCGCTGGCACCGAACGGCCCGGGCTCCCTGGACGTGATCGAGATCGACGCCGCCTCCAACCGCGGCATCGACGACGCCCGGGCGCTGCGCGAGCGGGCCTTCTACGCCCCGGTCTCCAGCAGGTTCAAGGTCTACATCATCGACGAGGCGCACCAGATCACCTCGGACGCGTTCAACGCCCTGCTCAAGCTGGTCGAGGAGCCGCCGGAGTTCCTGCGCTTCGTGTTCGCCACCACCGAGCCGGAGAAGGTGCTGCAGACCATCCGGTCGCGCACGCACCACTACCCGTTCCGCCTGATGCCGCGCGGGCGAGCTGACGACGCTGCTGCGCGACGTCGCGGCGGCCGAGGGCGTGCCGCTCGACCCGACCGTGCTGCCGCTGGTGGTCCGCGCCGCCGCCGGCTCGGCCCGTGACGGGCTGTCGGTGCTGGACCAGGTCATGGCCGGCGCCGGGCCCGAGGGCGTCACCCGCGAGGCGGCCGCGAGCCTGCTCGGCGTCACCCCCGAGACGCTGCTCGACGACGTCGTCGAGGCCTTCGCCGCGCGCGACGGCGCGGCGGTCTTCGGCGCCGTCGACCGGGTGATGGAGAGCGGGCAGGACCCGCAGCGCTTCGCCGCCGACGTGCTCGAGCGCCTGCGCGACCTCGTCATCCTCGACGCCGTCCCCGAGGCCGGGCAGAACGGCGTGCTCGACTGCACCGCCGACCAGCTCGAGCGGATGGCCCGCCAGGCCGCCACGATGGGCACGGCCGGGCTGTCCCGGGCGGCCGACCTGTTCCACGAGGGGCTGTCGAGCCATGAAGGGCACGACCGCCCCGCGGCTCGCCCTCGAGCTGCTCTGCGCGCGGGTGCTGCTGCCCGCCTCCGCCGCCGACGTGACCTCGCTGCTGGCCCGGCTCGAGCGGCTCGAGCGCCGCCTCGACATCGGCGGCGTCCCGGGCCCGGCGGGTGCGGCGGCCGCGGTGCCGGCCGCCCCGGTCGTCCCGCCGCACGTCCCCGGCCCGCTGCACGTCGAGCACCCGCCGACCGACCACCCGGCCCACCACGCGCCGCCCGCCGCGGCGCCGCCCGGCCCGCCGGTCCGCCGCTCCCGCTGTCCGGCCCGCGCCCGCGTCGGCTCGCCGCCGCTGCCCCGGCCCCGACCGACGCGCCCGACTGCCCGACGTCCCCGACGGCCTGGCCCGTGGCCGCGTCGCGCTCGGCGGCCGGCCGCCCGCGGCGCCGCGCCGCAGCTGGCCGCGCCCTGCCGCCGACGCCGGCGGCCGGCGCGCCGGCGGGATCGACGCCGCCGCGCTCCGCCGCGCCTGGGACGCCGTCCTGCTCGCCGTCAAGGAGCGCAAGAAGACCGCGCACGCGCAGCTGACGACCGCGCAGGTGCTCGGGGTGCAGGGCCGGACCGCCACGCTGTCGTTCACCCACGCGCCGATCCTGCGGGCCTTCCAGAGCAGCACCGGCGTCGACGTCCTGCAAGGAGGCGCTGCGGGAGACCCTCGGCGTCGACCTCGAGATCGCGTGCGTCGTCGGCACCGGCGACCCCGCGGCGGCCGTGCACGAGCCGGTGCCCCGCGCCCGCGCGCCGCCGGCGCCCGCTACGACGGGTTCGCGCCCGGCGACGAGGCCGTCCCCGACGACCCCGACGCGCCCGCCGCCGCCGCGCCGCGGTCTACGGCGAGGACGCCGCGCTGCGGCTCGTGCAGTCCGAGCTCGGCGGCCGCGTCGTCGGCAGCACCGAGCCGTGGGCCGGCCGACCGCCGCCGTACGGCACGGCGAGCCCGACGCGCGAGCACGAGGAGCGACCCGTGAAGCCTGGCGGCCAGCCGAACATGCAGCAGCTCATGAAGCAGGCGCAGAAGATGCAGGAGCAGATGCTGCAGGCGCAGGCCCGGCTGGCCGAGGCGCAGGTCACCGGCAGCGCCGGCGGCGGGCTCGTCACCGCCACCATGACCGGCTCCGGCGAGGTCGTCGGGCTCAAGATCGACCCGAAGGCCGTCGACGCCGACGACGTCGAGACGCTCGAGGACCTCGTGCTCGCCGCCCTGCGCGACGCCGCCGCGGCCGCCGCCGACCTGCAGAGCGAGACGATGGGCCCGGTGACCGGCGGCCTCGGCGGTCTCGGCCTGCCGGGCATGTAGCCCGCGTGTACGAGGGCGCGGTCCAGGACCTCATCGACGAGCTCGGCCGGCTGCCCGGCGTCGGGCCCAAGAGCGCGCAGCGCATCGCCTTCCACCTGCTGGCCGCCGACCCGCGGACGTCACCCGGCTGGCGCACGTCCTCACCGACGTCAAGGACAAGGTCCGCTTCTGCACGCGTCTGCGGCAACGTCAGCGAGCAGGACGAGTGCCGCGTCTGCCGCGACCCGCGCCGCGACCTCACGGTCATCTGCGTCGTCGAGGAGCCCAAGGACGTCGTCGCGATCGAGAAGACGCGCGAGTTCCGCGGGCGCTACCACGTGCTCGGCGGCGCGATCAGCCCGATCGAGGGCATCGGCCCGGACGCCCTGCGGGTGCGCGAGCTGATGGTGCGGCTGCAGGACGGCGGCATCACCGAGCTCATCCTGGCCACCGACCCGAACCTCGAGGGCGAGGCGACGGCCACCTACATCGCCCGGCTGGTCGGCCCGATGGGGCTGAGGGTCACCCGGCTCGCGAGCGGCCTGCCGGTCGGCGGCGACCTCGAGTACGCCGACGAGGTCACGCTCGGACGGGCGTTCGAGGGCCGCCGCACGCTCGACGTCGGCTGAGCCCGGGCCCCTCCGCCGGAGCGGTTGACGGGGTTGGTTGGGTGGGCCCATCGAGCACCGCCGAGGACCGCCGCAGCGACGACCTCCGCCTGGCCGCCGACATCGCCCGCGACGTCCAGCGCTACGTCGCGACGCTGCACGCCGTCGCCTCGGGCGCCGCGGGCACCCAGGCGGTCGCGCTGCTCCTGCTCGACGTCGCGCAGATGTGCCTGGCGGCAGCGCACCTGTCCGCGCGCACCGACGTCGTGCTGGCCACCGTGGTCGAGCCGGGCACCGGGGACCTGACCGATGCCGACGCCCTGCGCGAGGGGCTGGCCCGGGAGCTCGGAGCCGCTGGACGGCTACGGCGAGGTGTTCGACCCCTACGACGCCGACGAGGTCGAGCAGCGGCTGCTGTCCGACGACCTCACCGACGCCGCCGTCGACCTGCTCGTCGGGCTCGGCCACTACGAGGCGGGCCGCAGCACGCGAGGCGCTGTGGTGGTGGCAGTACACCTGCCTGAACTCCTGGGGCACCGGCCTGTCGGCGGCGCTGCGCGCGCTGCAGAGCCTGACCGCCCACGCCCGCCTCGACGCCGGCCGTGAGGTCGCTGCCCGAGCAGGTCTGAGCAGCCCGTCAGTCGCTCGCGACGAGGCGGTGCAGCAGCGACTGCGCCGCCTGCACGACCAGGTCGCGGTCGAAGGTGACGACGTGCTCGAACAGCCGGTCGGCGTCGCGCGGGGCCTGCTGGTCGGGGACCTCGCGCGCGAGCAGGGCGCCGGCGAAGTGCGGCCCGACGACGACGACGTTCCACTCGACCGACAGCGGGTCCTTGCGCGACAGGGTGCCGCCGCGGACGGCCCCGACCGGGGCGCTGGGCATGCCGACGCCCAGGGCGGCGACGAGCGGCGAGCGCCGGGCGAGCCGGGCGTAGCGCCCCGCGGACAGCGCCGTGAAGTGCTCCAGGTGCTGGAAGGTCGCGAGCACCACCGGGGGCTCGGGGTCGGCCGAGGGCGCGCCGCTCCAGGTCCTTGCTGACCGGCAGCAGCAGCGACTTCTCGGCCACGTCGAGGGTGCGCGACCCCTCGACCAGCCCGCAGGGCGTGCTGCCGACGCCGGCCGCGGGCGCGGGGTGCAGCGGGACCACCGAGGACGGCCGGGCCGTCTCCGGCAGCGGGCCGGGGCGGCCGAGCAGCCAGCCCTGGCCGAGGGTCGCGCCGAGCGCGAGGGCCCGGCGCCGGTGCTGCTCGGTCTCGATGCCCTCGGCACAGGACCAGCGCGCCGGTGCGCTCGGCGTGCGCGCGCACCGCGCTGCGCCGTCCGCGACGACTCCTCGCTCGCCCGCTCCTGCACCAGCGACATGTCGAGCTTGACGACGTCGGGCTGCACGAACGGCATGAGCGCCAGCGACGCCGGCTCCACCCCGACGTCGTCGAGCGCCACCCCCACCCGACCTGGCGGCAGCGCGAGGCGGCCTCCAGCAGGCCGCGCGGGTCGCGGGCGACGCTGCGCTCGGTCATCTCGCTGACCACCCGCAGCGTCCCCTCCGCCCGGGAGACGTCCTCGCGCAGGTCCGGCGGGCAGGGGGCCCCGAGGGCGCCGGGCTCGGTGTTCACGAACAGCGACAGGTCCGGGGCGAGCCGGCCCTCCAGCGCTCCGCGGTAGGCCGCCGCGCGGCAGGCCCAGTCCAGCTCCGCCAGCCGGCCGGCGTCGCGGGCGGCGTCGAACAGCACGTCCGGCCGCGCGAAGGGCGTCCCCTCGGGACCCCGCGCCAGGGCCTCGTAGCCCACCACCTCGCCCGAGCGCAGGTCCACCAGCGGCTGGTAGACCGCGCGCACGGCTCGGGCGTCGAGCACGTCAGCGAACGACAGCACGCTCGCCCTCCTTCGTCCCGCCTCGTGGACCGGGGTGCCCGGCCCGCCGATCCGGACGGTGTCCAGCGGTGCACGAGTCACGCCTGCCGGACGCCCCGCGCTCGGTAGTGTGATCCCCATGGGTCTCGTCGTGCAGAAGTACGGCGGCTCCTCGGTCAGCGACGCCGAGCGCATCAAGCGCGTCGCCGAACGGATCGTCGCGACGAAGAAGGCCGGCCACGACGTCTGCGTCGTCGTCTCGGCGATGGGCGACACGACCGACGAGCTGCTCGACCTCGCGCAGCAGGTGTCGCCGCTGCCGCCCGGCCGCGAGCTCGACATGCTGCTCACGGCCGGCGAGCGCATCTCCATGGCGCTGCTCGCGATGGCCATCCAGAGCCTGGGCATGTCGGCGCGCTCGTTCACCGGCAGCCAGGCCGGCGTCATCACCGACTCCGTGCACGGCAAGGCGCGCATCATCGACGTGACGCCGGGCCGCATCACCGAGGCCATCGACAAGGGCCACATCGCCATCGTGGCCGGGTTCCAGGGCGTCAGCCAGGACACCAAGGACATCACCACGCTGGGCCGCGGCGGGTCCGACACGACCGCCGTCGCGCTGGCCGCGGCGCTGCACGCCGAGCGCTGCGAGATCTACACCGACGTCGACGGCGTCTACTCCGCCGACCCGCGCCTCGTCCGCGACGCCCGGCAGCTCGCCACGGTCTCCTACGAGGAGATGCTCGAGCTGGCCGCGGCGGGGGCGAAGATCCTGCACCTGCGCTGCGTCGAGTACGCCCGCCGCTACAGCGTCCCGCTCGTCGTCCGCTCGTCGTTCTCGGGCAAGCCCGGGACGCTCATCACCAACGAGGCACCCGTGGAACAGGCCATCATCAGCGGGGTCGCGCACGACCTGTCCGAGGCGCGGGTGACCGTCGTCGGGGTGCCCGACAAGCCGGGCGAGGCCGCGGCGATCTTCCGCGCCGTCGCCGACGTCGAGGTCAACATCGACATGATCGTGCAGAACGTGTCGGGCGCGGCCGACCGCACCGACATCTCGTTCACGCTCCCGAAGTCCGACCTCGCCACGGCGGTCCGCGCGCTCGCGGCCCTGCAGGAGACGGTCGGGTTCACGCAGGTGCTGTCCGACGAGCACGTCGGCAAGGTGTCGCTGGTGGGGGCCGGGATGAAGAGCCACCCGGGCGTCACGGCCACCTTCTTCGAGGCCCTCGCGCAGGGCGGCATCAACGCCGAGGCCATCTCCACCTCCGAGATCCGCATCTCGGTGGTCTGCCGCGACACCGACGTCCCCGAGGCGGTCCGCGCGGTGCACGCCGCGTTCGACCTCGGCGGCGCCGACGAGGCCACCGTCTACGGCGGGACCGGCCGGTGAGCGGCGTCCGGCTGGGCGTCGTCGGGGCGACCGGGCAGGTCGGCATCGTCATGCGGCGGCTGCTGGCCGAGCGGGGCTTCCCGGCGTCGTCGGTCCGCTTCTTCGCCAGCGCCCGCAGCGCCGGCAGCACCCTGCCCTGGGGGGACGGCGAGGTCGTCGTCGAGGACGCCGCGACCGCCGACCCGTCGGGCCTGGACATCGCGCTGTTCTCCGCGGGCGGCGGCACCTCCCGGGAGCTCGCGCCGCGCTTCGCCGCGGCCGGCGCCCTGGTCATCGACAACTCGAGCGCCTGGCGGATGGACCCCGACGTCCCGCTCGTCGTGTCCGAGGTGAACCCGCAGGCGCTGCAGGAGGCGCGCAAGGGCATCGTCGCCAACCCGAACTGCACGACCATGGCCGCGATGCCGGTGCTCAAGCCGCTGCACGACGAGGCCGGCCTGGTCCGCATCGTCGCCAGCACCTACCAGGCCGTCTCCGGGAGCGGGCTCGCCGGCGTCGAGGAGCTCGACGGGCAGGTCCGGGCGGTCGCGCAGGGAGCCGCCGGCCTGGCCTTCGACGGTCGCGCCGTCGACTTCCCGGCGCCGGTCAAGTACGTCGCTCCCATCGCCTTCAACGTCCTGCCGCTGGCCGGCAGCGTCGTCGACGACGGGTCGTTCGAGACCGACGAGGAGCACAAGCTCCGCAACGAGAGCCGCAAGATCCTCGGCCTGCCCGACCTGCGCGTCTCGGGCACCTGCGTCCGGGTGCCGGTCTTCACCGGCCACTCGCTGTCGCTCAACGTCGAGTTCGCCCGGCGGCTGACCGTCGAGCGGGCCACCGAGCTGCTGCGGTCGCGCCCCCGGCGTCGAGCTGTCCGACGTCCCGACGCCGCTGCAGGCCGCCGGCGCCGACCCGTCGTTCGTCGGCCGGCTGCGCCAGGACGGCGAGCGCGGCCTGGCCCTGTTCGTCAGTCGAGCGACAACCTGCGCAAGGGCGCCGCCCTGAACGCCGTGCAGGTGGCCGAGCTGGTCGCGGCGCGCCTGTCCAGCGCGTCGTCCGCCTGAGGCGTGGGTAGGCGGCGAGCGTGAGCGACCAGCCCCCCGAGCCGACCGCGGCCATGCCGCTGCCCGACCCGGCCACCCAGCGCAGGCGCAGCAGGAGCCGGACCAGCCGCAGCGGGTCGTCGCCGGGCGCTACCGCCTGCTCGACCTGTGCGGCCGCGGCGGCACCGCGGAGGTGTGGCGCGCCGAGGACAGCCGCCCTGGGCCGGCACGGTCGCCGTCAAGCTGGTCACGGTGCCCACCGACGAGGGGGCGCAGCGGGCGGGCGAGGAGGCCAGGCTGCTGGCCGGCCTCAGCCACCCCAGCCTGGTGCCCGTCTACGACGCGGGCACCGACGAGGACGACCGCCCGTGGGTCGTCATGGAGCTCGTCGAGGGCGAGACCCTCGGCGACACCGTCCGGCGCGGCCCGCTGGACCCCGTGCGGACGGCACAGGTCGGGCGCGCGGTCGCCGAGGCGCTGGCGTACGTGCACGCCCAGGGGCTGGTGCACCGCGACGTCAAGCCCGGCAACGTCCTCATGGGCAAGGACGGGCGGGTCCGGCTCACCGACTTCGGCATCGCCCGGCTGGTCGACGCCGCCAAGGTCACCGCCACCGGGCATGACCGTCGGCACGGCGTCCTACCTGGCGCCCGAGCAGGTCATGGGCGAGCGGATCACCCCGGTGGTCGACGTCTACGCCCTCGGGCTGGTGCTGCTGGAGTGCCTGACCGGCCGCCGCGAGTACGCCGGCAGCACCGTCGAGGTCGCGCTGGCGCGGCTGAACCGGCAGCCCGACGTCCCGGAGGACCTGCCGCAGGGCTGGCCGGCCCTGCTGCACGCCATGACGGCGCGCGAGCCCGACGCCCGCCCGTCGGCCGGCGAGGTCGCCGAGGAGCTGGCGCAGGGTCGCCGCCGGCGGCGACGCCACGACCGTCCTGGCGCCGCCCCGCCCCCCGCCGACCGCACGCAGGTGCTGCAGCAGACCCGGGTCGCCCCCGCGGTCCCCGCAGCCCCTGCTCCCGCCGCCCGCGCGGGTCGTCCCGCGGCCGGCTCCCGCCGTCCCGGTCCGGCGCGACGACACCGCCCGCTGGATCGCGGGCCTGGTCGCCGTCGTCGCCCTGCTCGTCGGCGGCGCCGCGCTGGCCGGCGTCTTCGAGCGCGGCGGCGCCACCCTGCCGGTCATCTCCAACGACCTGCCCGACACCGTCAAGGGCCCGCTGCGCGACCTGCAGACCACCGTCGAGGAGCTGCAGTGAGGCGGCTGCTGCCCGGCGTCGCCCTGCTCGCGCTGGCCCTCAGCGGCTGCGCGTCCCCGCAGGCCGACCTGCAGGACCAGGTCGCCGCCGTCACCGCCGCGGCCAACGACCACGACGTGCAGGGCCTGCTGTCGGAGGCCAAGGAGCTCCAGCTGCTGGTCGAGCGGCTCACGGACTCGGGCGAGCTCACCGACGCGCAGGCCACGACGCTGCGCAACGCGTCGGTGGCCCTGCAGAACCGGGCCGGGCAGGTGCGGCAGGTCGAGACGGTCGCGCCGTCGCCGTCCCCCTCGCCCGAGCCGGAGCAGACCGAGCAGGAGCCTCCGCCGCCCCCGCCGAGCCCCGAGCCGGTCGAGACCACCGACCCGCCGTCGCCCAGCCCGGAGCCGGAGGAGACCGAGGAGGCCACCGCCGAGCCGAGCCCCAGCGTGGTGATCGAGCTGCCGACCGGAGGCGAGGAGTCGCCGGCGAGCACCGCGCCCCAGAGCCGCCCCTCCTCCTCGCCCGCAGCCGTCGCGGCCGCCCCCTCCCCGTCGTCGCAGCCGGCGCGGACGTCGCAGCCGGCCCGGACGCCGCAGCCCGCCGCCGCCACGTCGCCCGCGTCCTCGCCGGAGCCGGAGCAGGCGTGAGCCCGCGGGCCCGGGCAGGGCTTGCTGCCCTGCTGCTGTCCGGGGCGCTGACCGGGTGCGGCAGCCCGACGGCGGCCGACGCGCTCGCCGACCGGGTCGCCGACGCGACGACGGCGGCCAACACGGGCGACGCCGCGACGCTGCGCTCCGCCGTCCAGGCCCTGACCGACACGGCCGAGCAGCAGCGCGACGACGGCCGGCTGCCGTCCGACCGCGCCGAGCAGGTCCTGACCCTCGCGGCCGCCCTGCGCCGGGGCGCCGACGACCTCGACCCCGCCGTCCAGGCCCGGCGCACGGCGGCCGCCGCCGCTGCCCGCGCGTCCCAGCAGGCCGCCGCCGTGCGTGCCTCCCAGCAGGCCGCCTCCCGCGCCTCCCAGCGGGCCGCGGCCGTGCGTGCCTCCCAGCAGGCCGCCTCCCGCGCCGCTGCCGAGCAGGCGGCCCGCGAGCGGGACGACAAGGGCAAGGGCAAGGCCGACGACGGCAAGGACGAGGCAAGGGCAAGGGCAAGGGCGACAAGGACTGACCGCCCCTGCTGTCAGGCCGGGTCGGGGAGCCCGAAGCGCCGCGCGACGAAGGTCAGCTCGGCGCGCACCTGGCGCACCCGCTCGTCGACGACCAGCGAGCCGTGGCCGGCGTCGAAGCGGTAGACCTCGACCTGCTTGCCGCGCTCGGCCGCCGCGGCCAGCCAGTTCTCGATCTGCCGCAGCGGGCAGCGCGGGTCGTTGGCGCCGGCGAGCACCAGCACGGGCGCGCGGACGGCGTCGACGTGCGTGAGCGGGCTGCTGGCGGCGTACCGCTCGGGCACCTCGGCGGGGGAGCCGCCGAACAGCGCGCGGTCGAAGGCGCGCAGCGGCTCCATCTCGTCCTCGTAGGCGGCGAGGTAGTCGGCGACGGGGACCGCCGGCGACGCCGACGCGTCCACAGCTCGGGCTGCGCGCCGAGGCCGAGCAGGGTGAGGTAGCCGCCCCAGGAGCCGCCGGTGAGCGCGACCCGCGCGGGGTCGGCGGCGCCGTCCTGCGACGAGGTGCGGCGCGGACGGCGGCGAGGTCCTCGAGCTCGGTCAGCCCGGGCCGGCCGATGATCGCGTCGCGCCACGGCGGCGCCGTAGCCGGTGGAGCCGCGGTAGTTCGACCTCGACGACCGCGCACCCGAGGTCGACGTAGGCCGCCCGGTCGCTGGCGAAGGCGTCGGTGTCGTGGTGGGTCGGGCCGCCGTGGACGAGGAAGACGGTCGGGTGCGGGGCGGGGCCCTGCGGCCGGGCGAGCAGGGCGTGGACGCGGCCGCCGGGCCCGTCGACCCAGACGTCCTCGACCGGCACCGAGGCGGGCGCGGGCGGGCCGGGCGGGGCCAGCACGACCTCGCCGGTCGTCGAGCGGACGACCGTGGGGGAGGCGGCGCTCGACCAGGCGTACTCGACGCGTGCCGTCCGGGCGCGGGTGGTCGCCCCGCTGACCGTGCCGGGCGGCGTCGGGAGGGCGGTCAGGGCGCCGGTGGCCAGGTCGAGCCGGTGCAGGGTGGCGCGGGCGGCGTGCTCGGACAGCACGAGCAGCGCGGCGCCGTCCTCGTACCAGTCGGCGGCGAGGTCGCCGGGCAGGTCGTCGAGCGGCAGCTCGGTCTCGGTGCCGGTGGTCGGGTCCCACAGGAACGGCCGGGGCCGGCCGGTGCGCTCGTGGACGGCCAGCAGCCGGGGTCGCCGGGCAGGGGCGAGAAGCCCGAGCACCGACAGGCCCGAGGCCCTCGCCGTCGAACAGGTCGGCGACCGCGGTCGCCGTCCAGGCTCGAGCACGCGCAGCGCCTTGTGGTGGGAGTCGCCGTGCTCGCTGTGCTCCAGGACGACGCAGCGTCTCGTCGCGGGACAGCCCGGCGACGTCGGCGTCCTCCGCGTGCGCGTAGACGCTGCGTCGGCCGCCGGCGTCGGACAGGACGCACACGGCGCTGCCGTCGTCGTCGGAGCAGCCGACGACGGCGACGGTGCGGCCGATCTCCAGCCCGGCCGGGTAGGCCGCCGGGACGCCGGGGGTGGCGTCCTCGTCCGGGCCGCCCTCCCACGGCTGGCGCTTCCAGCGTGCCGAACTCGTCGCCGTCGGTGTCGTCGAACCACCAGACCCAGGCGCCGTCGGGCGGCAGCGCGCCGTCGCTGGTGCCGTTCGTCGCGGTCGGTGACCTGCCGGACGACGCCGGTGGCGCGGTCCCAGGCGTACAGCTCGTAGGTGCCGGTGACGTTGCTGACGTAGAGGCAGCGGTCGGGGGCGTCCTGCGCCCAGTCGGGCAGCGAGACGCGGGGGGCCCGGAAGCGCTGCTCCCAGAGCGGGCAGGTCGGTGCGGGTCACCGGGTCCAGGCTAGTCGGGACGGACCCGGCGAGCCGGACGCCCCGGACCTCGCCGGGACCGCCCCCGGGAACGAGGAAGGGCCGCCCCGGCGGGCGGCCCGTCTCGTCGGGAGGACTGCTGGTCGGGGTGACAGGATTTGAACCTGCGACCTCTGCGTCCCGAACGCAGCGCGCTACCAAGCTGCGCCACACCCCGGTCGTGCGCCAGACACTACCGGAGACCGGCGGTCAGCCCGGACGAGCGTGAGCAGGGTGGCCTCCGGGCGGCAGCAGACCCGGACCGGGGCGTACGGCGAGGTGCCGAGGCCGGCGCTGACGTGCAGCCAGCCCCGGGCGTCGCGGGTGAGCCCGCGGGCCCGCCGGCGCGGGCAGGTCGCAGTTGGTCAGCAGCGGGCCGAGGCCGGGCAGCCGCAGCTGGCCGCCGTGGGTGTGGCCGGCGAGCACGAGGGCGTGGCCGTCGGCGGCGAAGGCGTCCAGCAGCCGCGCCTGCGGGGTGTGGGTGACGCCGAGCGCGAGGCCGTCGACGGGCCCGGCGACGCGCGGGTAGCGGTCGCGGCGCAGGTGGCCGTCGTCGGTGCCGGTGAGCGTCAGGTCGAGCGCGTCGAGGTGCAGCCGCCGGTGGGTCAGGTCGGTCCAGCCGGCGCCGCCGAGGCCGGCCGCGACCTGGTCCCAGGGCAGGTCGCTGCGGCGCGCGCCGCGGAGGCCCGGCGCTGCAGGTAGCCGAGCGGGTTCGGGAGCACGCGGCGTGAAGTAGTCGTTGTTGCCGGGGACGAAGACGCCGGGGCAGTCGAAGCTGCGGGCGACGCCGGTGAGCAGCGGCAGCGCGTCGAGCGAGGACAGGTGGTCGCCGGTGCTGACGACGAGGTCGGGCGCCAGCCGGGCCAGCCGCTGCACCCAGCGCGGCCCGGCGGCGGTGCCGCGGCAGCAGGTGCAGGTCGGACAGGTGCAGCACCCGCAGCGGCCGGCGTCCGGGCGGCAGGACGGGCACCTCGACGCGGCGCAGCACCGGCAGGTGCGGCTCCAGGAACGGCTAGGCGAGCGCGGCTGCCGACTGCGGCTCGCCTCATCGCGCGACCGTAGTCTGGCCCGCATGGGAGCGCTCAAGGACCGGCTGCAGGCCGACCTCACCGCGGCGATGAAGGCGCAGGACGAGCTGGTGCGGGCGACCCTGCGCATGGCGCTCACGGCGATCGGCAACGAGGAGGTCGCCGGCAAGGCGGCCCGCGCGCTGTCCGACGACGAGGAGCTCGCCGTCGTCACCCGCGAGGCCAAGAAGCGGCGCGAGGCGGCCGAGGCGTTCCGCAGCGGCGGCGCGACCGACCGGGCCGAGCGCGAGCTGGCCGAGGAGGGCGTGCTCGCGGCGCTACCTGCCGCAGCAGCTCGGCGACGACGAGCTGCGCGGCGCTGGTGGCCGACGCCGTCGCGCAGACCGGTGCCACGGCCCGCGGCAGATGGGCGACGTCATGAAGGTCGCTGCGGCCGCAGACCGCCGGCCGGGTCGAGGGCGGCCGGCTGGCCGCCGCCGTGAAGGCCGCGCTGCCCGGCTGAGCGCGCGCCGGCTGAGCCGCCGCGCTGACCGCCGGCCCCGCTGCCGTCAGCTGCGCTTGCGCCGTTGGCGGTGTAGACGGTGACCGTCTGGCCCGGGCTCGCGGGGTCGCCGCGGCCGGGCGACGGAGTAGGCGACGGTGCCGCCCGGGACGTAGTCGGCGTCGACGCCGGCCGCCCTCGGCGGGGTCGAAGCCGGCGGCCTCGAGCGCGCGCGCGGGCCTCCGACGGGCTCAGGCCGCGCAGGTCCGGGACCGTGCCGGTCGCGCCGTCCGCCGCGCTCGCGTCGGGCGCGGGGCCGCGCTCGAAGTCGGCGCACCGGCTCGTCGGCGAGGGCCTCGCGCATGGTCAGCCGGAAGACCGCGGCCGGGATGGTGCCGCCGTAGACCTGCGGGTAGTAGCGGCCGCCGATCCGCACGCGCCGCATCGGCAGCGGCGCGCCGCTTCTCGTCGGGCTGCCCGACCCAGACGGCCGTGGCCAGCTGGGGCGTGTAGCCGACGAACCAGGCGGCGCGGGAGCTGTTCGTCGTGCCGGTCTTGCCGGCGACGGGGCGGCCGAAGTCGGCGTCGCGCCGGTGCGGCGGCCGGGGCCGCTCGACGACGCCGCGCAGCACGTCGTTGACGGTGTCGGCGACCTCCGGCTCGAGCACCTGGGTGCACTCGGGCTCGGGGACGGCGACCGGCTTGCCGCGGCCGTCGATGATGCCAGGACGGCCTGCGGGCGGCAGTAGGTGCCGTGCGCGGCGAAGGCGGCGTAGGCGCCGGCCATCGCCAGCGGGCTGACCTCGCTGGCGCCGAGGACGAAGCTGCCGCCGCGGTCGCAGCGGGGCGTTGCTCTTGCCGTCGGGGTCGCGGACGCGCCGCACGCCCGAGCGCCTCGGCGAGGCCCGCCGGGCCGTCGACGCCGGTGCGCTCGAGCAGCTGCAGGTAGTAGGTGTTGACCGACTCGTGCGTGGCCTCGCGCAGGTCGAAGGTGCCGGACTCGGAGTCGGACGCGTTGCTGATCGTGTACTGCTCGACGCCGTCGTCGGTGTAGTTCACGAACTCGTCGGAGGTGTACTCCTGCGGCGAGTAGAGCGTCAGCGACAGCGGGATGCCCTGGCGGATGGCGTCGGCGAGCACGAAGGCCTTGAAGGTCGAGCCGCCCTGGAAGCCGAAGTTGCCGCCGACGGCGTAGTTGACCTTGGTCTGGCCCTTCTTCTCGCCGTAGACCTGGTTGACCGCCATGGCCTTGATGTGGCCGGTGCCGGGCTCGACGACGTCGACCGCGGAGCGGGCCTGCGCCGTCGACCGGCACGCGCGCCTCGACGGCCTCCTGCGCGGCCTTGAGCGTGTCGCGGTCGAGCGTGGTGCGGATGGTGAGCCCGCTGAACAGGCGGCGCTGCCGGGCGGCCAGGCTGGTGCCGAGCGCCTTGCCGACGTCGGTCTGCTCGAGCTCGCGGCGCACGTAGTCGCAGAAGAAGGCGGCGTCGCCGACGGGCGGGCTGTCGCAGCCGTTGCCGACGGGGTGGACGGAGATGCCGAGCGCGAGCTTGCTCCCCTGCCCGTACGTCTTCTCGGAGATGAACCCGAGGTCGGCCATCCGGCGCATGACCAGGTTGCGCCGCACGACGACGCCGGGGGCCTTCTCGCTGTCGGTCGGGTCGAAGCGCGTCGGGTTCTGCACCATCCCGGCGAGCATCGCGCCCTGGGCGATGGTGAGCTTCTGCACCGGCTTGCCGAAGTAGTACTGCGCGGCCGCCGCGATGCCGTAGGCGCCGTTGCCGAAGTAGGCGATGTTGAGGTAGCGGGTGAGGATCTCGTCCTTGCTCAGCTGCTTCTCGAGCGCGAGCGCGTAGCGGGCCTCGCGGAGCTTGCGCTGCAGCGACTGCTCGGTCGCCGCCTTCTGCTGCTCCTGGTCGTCGGCCGCCTGGATGAGCGCGTTCTTCACGTACTGCTGCGTCAGCGTCGAGCCGCCCTGGACGCCGCCGCCCGCGGTGTTGTTCACCGCGGCGCGCAGCGTGCCCTTGGTGTCGACGCCGTTGTGCTCGTAGAAGCGCGCGTCCTCGATGGCGATGACGGCCTTCTGGACGTGCTCGGGCACCTGCGACAGCACGACGTTGACGCGGTTCTCCAGGAACAGCGTGGCGAGCAGCCCGCCGTCGGCGTCCAGGATCCGGGTGCGCGTGGGCGAGCTGCTCGTCGGTGAGGCCGGCGGGCAGCTCGAGGAAGTCGTCCGCGCCGGCCTTGGCCGCCAGGGCCACCCCGCCGACGACGGGGAAGGCGACGCCGGCGGTGAGCAGACCGGCGAGCACGCTGACGAGCAGGGCGGTCCCGAGACGACCGGCGTGAGGGTTCCGCACCCCGCCACGGTACGCGGAGCGGGGTGGGACGGCGTCCTCCGTGCCCGGTCTGTGACCTCGCGCCCGAGTCGCCGGGTGGGCACCGGTACGGCGGGCTATCACCCGGACGGCCCGGAGGGACTAGCCGCAACGGCTCGTCCGGGGACTGCCGCTGGAGGGCTGCGCTTCCTACCGTTCAGGCACGCCGCTGACCCTCGGCGCCCCCTCACCCGGCAGGACGTGACCGACCGTGACCGCTCCCCTCGACACCACCCAGGACTGGACGGCCCTGTCGTCCTGCAAGGACGCCGACCCCGACGAGCTGTTCGTCACCGGCGCGGCGCAGAACCGGGCCAAGGCCGTCTGCATGGGCTGCCCCGTGCGCACCGAGTGCCTGTCGGACGCCCTGGACAACCGGGTCGAGTTCGGCGTCTGGGGCGGCATGACCGAGCGCGAGCGGCGGGCCCTGCTGCGCCGCCGCTCCGACGTCGTCAGCTGGAAGCAGCTGCTCGAGACCGCCCGGGCCGAGGCGCTGGCGTCCCGCGCGGGCTGACCCGCGCAGGGGCTGCTACGCGGTGGGCAGTGCTGCTGCCGCGCCGCCGGCGAGGTCGGCCCCGACCGCGCGCAGGCCCGTCGAGGTCGTGGACGTCGCCCGCCTGCGCCGCGACCTGCACCACCGGCACGCCCGGGTGGGCGGCGGTGAAGCGCTGCTGCAGCCGGGCCTCGCGGGCCGACAGCGCGGCGCGCTCGGCGTGCAGGCGGAGCACCCCGGCGGTGAGCTCGGCGCCGGGGTGCCGGCCAGCCGCTCGGCGGCGGCGAGGGCGCGGTCGGCCGGCAGGGCGGTGGCCCCGGTGCGGTGGACCCGGTTGACGACGAGCCCGGCCAGCGGCATGCGCTCCTGGGCCAGCCGCTCGACGAAGTAGGCGGCCTCGCGCAGGGCGTCGCGCTCGGGGGCCGCGACGACGACGAACGCCGTGCCCGGAGCCTTGAGCAGGTCGTAGGTGCCCTGCGCGCGCTCGCGGAAGCCGCCGAACATGGTCTCGAGCGCCGCGACGAACTGGCTGACGTCGCGCAGCGTCTCCCCGCCCACGACCTTGGTGATGGCGCTGGTGAACAGGCTGAACCCGGCGCCGACCACCTTGAGGTAGGCCTTGCCGCCCGCCTTGGCGGGGGCCAGCAGGATCCGGACCATGCGGCCGTCGAGGAAGGTGGTCAGCCGGTCGGGGGCGTCGAGGAAGTCCAGCGCGGAGCGGGTCGGCGGGGTGTCGACGACGATGAGGTCCCAGGTGCCCTCGGCCTTGAGCTGGCCGAGCTTCTCCATCGCCATGTACTCCTGCGTCCCCGCGAAGGAGGACGACAGCGCCTGGTAGAAGGGGTTCGACAGGATCGCCTCGGCCTTGCCGGGCTCGGCGTGCGCGACGACGATGTCGTCGAACGTCCGCTTCATGTCCAGCATCATCGCGTCGAGCCCGCCGCCCGCGGGACGTCGACGCCCTGCACGCTCCGCGGGGTGTTGTCGAGCTCGGTCAGGCCCATCGACTGCGCCAGCCGCCGGGCCGGGTCGATGGTGAGGACGACCGTGCGCCGGCCCCGCTCGGCCGCGCGCAGCGCGAGCGCCGCGGCCGTCGTCGTCTTGCCGACGCCGCCGGAGCCCGTGCAGACCAGGATCGACGCCGTGTCGAGGGTGGCGTCGACGTCGAGCCGCGGCGTCGTGCCCGGCGTGCTCACGCCATGCCCTGGGCGGTGAGCGCCTCGGCGAGCGCGTAGAGCCCGCCGAGGTCGACGCCGTCGGCGAGCTGCGGGAGCTCGTAGGAGGGGCGGTCGAGCCCCGCGAGGGCGTCCCGGCCGCGCTCCTCCAGGGCGACCCGCGCGGCGTGGTCGGCGGCCTCGCCGAGCAGCAGCCCGACGGTGGCGTCGTCGACCTCGAGCCCGGCACCGGCGAGCCCGGCCGCGAGCTCGCCCCGGTCGACGCCGCCGGCCAGGGCCGCCGCCGGCAGCAGCGGGGTGCGCACCAGGTTGACGACGACGCTGCCGACCGGCAGGGACACGCCCTGCAGCTCGGTCACGGCGTCCAGGGTCTCCTGCACCGGCATCTCCTCGAGCAGCGTCACCAGGTGGACCGTCGTCTGCGCGGAGCGGAAGACCTTCATGACGCCCTCGGACTGCGTCTTGATCGGACCGACCTTGGCCAGCCGGCTCGCCTCGTCGGAGATGTTGAGGAAGCGGGTGATGCGGCCGGTGGGCGGGGCGTCGAGGACGACGGCGTCGTAGGCGGGCCGTCCGTCGGGGCCGACCCGGACGACGGCCTCCTTGACCTTGCCGGTCAGCAGCACGTCGCGCAGGCCCGGGGCGATGGTGGTGGCGAACTCGATCGCCCCGGCGCGGCGCAGGGCGCGGGCCGCGACCCCGGTCGGCGACAGCCGGTAGAACATGTGCAGGTAGTCCAGCAGCGCCGCTTCGGGGTCCACGGCGAGCGCGTGGACGTCCCCGCCGCCCGGGGCGACGGCGACCTTGCGCTCCTCGTAGGGCAGGGGCGGGGTGTCGAACAGCTGCGCGATCCCCTGGCGCCCCTCGACCTCGACGAGCAGCACCCGCCGGCCCCCCGAGGCGAGCGCGAGCGCGAGCGCAGCGGCGACGGTGGTCTTGCCCGTGCCGCCCTTGCCGGAGACGACGTGCAGCCGCACGTCGGGGAAGTCGGCCACGGGTCGAGCCTAGGGGCGCCCGCGCGGCCCCGCCCGGCCGCCCGGGGTGGGCTCCGACACTTCACCCCGGCAGGCAGGCAGGACTCTGCACGCCGCGTGTCGAAACACCCCTGTGACTGCGGACACACCGCGGCCAGTCCAGGGAGGACCCAGCATGACCACCCCGCTGCTGACGGAGCCGGTCTGGCGCGGAGACGCGCAGTGCCGACGGGACAACGCCGTCTACTTCTTCGCGCCCGCGCACTTCGAGCGCAAGGCCGAGAAGGACCTGCGCGAGGGTGCGGCGCGGGCGCTCTGCCGGGCCTGCCCGGTGCAGCGGGAGTGCCTGGAGCACTCGCTGACGACCAACGAGCCGCACGGCATCTGGGGCGGCCTCAACGAGCTCGAGCGCCGCCGCCTGATCCGCAAGCGCGCCGCCGAGCAGGGCACCCTCGGCGCCTGACCCCGGCACGGGTCTCCGGGACCGCACTGCCGCACTACGCTCCCGCCATGCAGAAGTGGGAGTACGCGACGGCGCCCTTGCTCATCCACGCCACCAAGCAGATCCTCGACAACTGGGGGTCCGACGGCTGGGAGCTCGTCCAGGTGGTCCCGGGCCCCGGTGGCGGTGACCAGCTGGTGGCCTACTTCAAGCGGCCGCTGGGCGACGGGTGAGCCACCGGGCGCGGCTGGCCGAGCTCGGCCTCGAGCTCCCCGCCGTCGTGCCGCCGCTGGCCGCCTACGTCCCCGCGGTCCGCACCGGCAGCCTGGTGTTCACCAGCGGGCAGCTGCCGCTGGCCGGCGGTGAGCTCGGCGACGTCGGCAAGGTCGGCGCGCAGGTGACGCCGGAGCGGGCCAAGGAGCTCGCCCGGGTGTGCGCCCTGAACGCCCTGGCCGCCGTCGACGCCCTCGTCGGGCTCGACGCCGTCGTGCGCGTCGTCAAGGTCGTCGGCTTCGTCGCCTCCACCCCCGACTTCACCGGCCAGCCCGGCGTCGTCAACGGCGCGAGCGAGCTGCTGGGCGAGGTGTTCGACGGCGACGCCGGGCGGCACGCGCGCAGCGCCGTCGGCGTGGCCAGCCTGCCGCTGGACGCCCCCGTCGAGGTCGAGATGGTCGTGGAGGTCGCGTGACCCTCCCGCAGGGCAGCGACATCGCCGACCGCGTCCGCGCGCTGCAGGCCGGCACGCTCGTCCCGGCCGTCCCGCGCGACGCCGCCACCGTGGTGCTGCTGCGCGACGCCCCCGGCGGGCCGGAGGCCTACCTGCTGCGCCGGGTCAAGGCGATGTCGTTCGCCGCCGGCATGCACGTCTTCCCGGGCGGGTCCGTCGACCCCGCGGACGCGGAGGCCGAGACCGCCTGGCACGGCCCGCCGGCGTCGCAGTGGGCGACGTGGTTCGGCTGCGCCGAGCCGCTGGCCCGGGCCCTGGTGTGCGCCGCGGTCCGCGAGACGTTCGAGGAGTCCGGCGTCCTGCTGGCCGGGCCGAGCCCCGACGAGGTGCTCGCCGACGTCAGCACCGACGAGTGGGAGGCCGAGCGGGCCGCCCTGGAGGCGCGCGAGCAGTCGCTGTCGGAGCTGCTGGCCCGCCGCGGGCTGGTGCTGCGGGCCGACCTGCTCCGCCCGTTCGCGCACTGGATCACCCCGGAGCCCGAGCCCAAGCGCTTCGACACCCGCTTCTTCCTGGCCGCCCTGCCCGCCGGCCAGGTCTGCCGCGACGTCGGCGGCGAGGCCGACGCCCGGGTGTGGGTCCGGCCGTCCGACGCGCTGGAGCAGCAGCTGCGGATGATGCCGCCGACGGCGGTGTCGCTGCAGGAGGTGGCCGGCGCCCCCGACGTCGCCGCGGCCCTGGCCGCCGAGCGCACCATCACGCCCGTGCAGCCGGTGTTCGAGCTCGACGACGACGGCCGCGTCGTGCTGCGGCGTCCCGGGGCCTGAGGTGCTGCGCCAGGTCACGCCGTCGGCGGGGGTGCTGCTGGCGCCGAACCCCGGGCCGATGACCCTGGAGGGCACGAACTCCTGGGTGCTGCGCGCCCCGGGCAGCGAGGGCTGCGTCGTCGTCGACCCCGGGCCGCTGCACGAGGGGCACCTGGCCGCGCTCGCCGCCTGCGGGCCCGGTCGAGCAGGTGCTGCTCACCCACGGCCACCTCGACCACACCGAGGGCGCCGCCCGCTTCCGCGAGCTGACCGGCGCGCCGGTCCGCGCGCTCGACCCGGCGCAGCGGCTCGGCGGCGAGGGGCTGGCCGAGGGCGACGTCGTGGTGGCGGCCGGCCTCGAGCTGCGCGTCGTCGCGACCCCCGGGCACACCAGCGACTCGCTCTGCTTCCGGCTGCCGGGCGCGGTGCTCACCGGCGACACGGTGCTCGGCCGCGGCACCACCGTCGTCGCCCACCCCGACGGCGTCCTGGCCGACTACCTGCGCTCGCTGGAGCGGCTGCAGGAGCTCGAGGGCGACACCGTGCTGCCCGGCCACGGGCCCGAGCTGCCCGACGCCGGGGCGGCCGCCACCGCCTACCTGCAGCACCGGCAGGCCCGGCTCGAGCAGGTGCGGGCCGCCGTCGAGGCGGGAGCGACGACGCCGCGGGCCGTCGTCGAGGTGGTCTACGCCGACGTCGACCGCGGCCTGTGGGGCGCCGCCGAGCTGTCGGTGCGGGCCCAGCTGGCGTACCTGCAGCGGTGACCTGCCCGGTCTGCTCCACGCCCACGGTCCCCGGGGCGCGGTTCTGCTTCGCCTGCGGCGCGGCCCTGGTCGGCACGCAGGCCGGCGACGAGCAGACCGAGCGGCGCGTGGTCACCGTGCTGTTCGGCGACCTGTCGGACTTCACCAGCTGGTCGGAGGACCTCGACCCGGAGCGGGTCGGCGTCGTCACCGACCGGGTCATGGCCAGCCTGGCCGCGATCGTCGGCGACTTCGGCGGCCACGTCGACAAGCTCACCGGCGACGGGATCATGGCCGTCTTCGGGGCCCCCCGGGCCCACGAGGACGACGCCGAGCGGGCGGTCCGGGCGGCCGCGCGCATGCAGGCGGTGGTGCGCCGCCTCGTCGAGCAGGAGAGCGGCGGAGGGCAGCGGCTGGGCCTGCGGGTCGGGCTCAACACCGGCGAGGTGCTGGCCGGGGTGCAGGCCCACCTGTCGTACACGGTGATCGGCGACGCCGTGAACACGGCCGCCCGGCTGTCGGACGCGGCCGGCGTCGGCGCGGTCTACGCCGGCAAGGACACGGCGCTGTCCACCCTCGACACCGCCTCCTGGCGGGCGCTGGCGCCGCTGCGGCTCAAGGGCAAGCGCGACCCGGTGCCGGCCTACGAGCTGGTCGGCCTGCGACCTCCCGGAGCGACCCGGCTCGGCCTCGGCGACGACGCCCCGTTCCTGGGCCGGGACGCCGAGCTGGGCCTGCTCATCGGGCGGCTGCTCGACGTGTCCGACCGCGCCTCGGCCCGCACGGTGCTGCTGAGCGGGGACGCCGGCGTCGGCAAGACCCGCCTGGCGCAGGAGCTCGCCCGCTTCACCGGCGAGCTGCCGGGGGCGCGGGTGCTGTGGGGCCGCTGCGCGCCGTACGGCGAGGGGCGCGACCTGGCCGCGGTGGCGGAGATGGTGCGCACCGCGTGCGGCATCGCCGACGGCGACGACGTCGCGACGGCGCGCGAGCGGGTCGCCCGGACGGTGTCGCGGCTCGAGCACCCGGCCTACGCCGGGCCGGTGCCCGCGCAGGTGGGGGAGCGGCTGCAGGCGCTGCTCGGGCTGGAGGCCGGCGACGCCGCCGCCCCGCGCGAGGGCGCCCTGCCCGGCGCGCCCGTGGGCGGCGACCAGGTGCGCGAGGCCGTCGCCGCGCTGTTCAGCGCCCTGGCCGTCGACAGCCCGCTCCTGCTGGTGCTCGACGACCTGCACTGGGCCACCCCGGTGATGATCGACGGGCTGCTCGACGTCGCCCGGCAGGTCCGCGGCCGGACCCTGCTCCTGGCGGTGGGGCGGCCGGAGATGCTCGAGGCCGGCGCCCCGGACGGGGAGCAGAGCGCCTGGTGGAAGGGGCTGTCCGGCGTCGAGCTGCTGCCGCTGCTGCCGCTGGAGGAGACGGCGGCCGAGCGGCTGCTGCGCGCCTACCTGGGCGCGCCCGCCGACGGGCTCGAACCGGCGGTCCGCGCGGCCCTGC
Organism: uncultured Actinomycetota bacterium; assembly: GCA_963815615.1. Classification (GTDB taxonomy): domain Bacteria; phylum Actinomycetota; class Actinomycetes; order Mycobacteriales; family SCTD01; genus RYN-122. The sequence continues at coordinate 378,074 of CAWFHF010000002.1, forward strand.
TCGACCGGGCCCAGGGCAACCCGTTCTTCCTGGCCGAGCTGCTGCACCTGCTGGTCGACCGCGGGGTGCTGCACCGCGAGGGCGACCGCTGGGCCGTGACGGCCGGCCTGCCCGACGACCTGCTGCCCGCGGGCGTGCAGGCGGTGCTGGCCGCGCGCATCGACGGCCTCGGGGGCGCGGCCAAGGGGGTGCTGCGCGACGCCAGCGTGGTGGGCCTGCGGGTCGACGTCCCGGCGCTGCAGGCGGTCGGCCGGGCGTCCGGCCACGGCGACCCGCAGGTCGTGCAGCAGGCGCTCGCCCTGCTGCTGGAGCGGCGGCTGCTCGAGGCCGACGGCGACGGCTTCCGCTTCTCCCACACGCTCGTCCGCGACGTCGCCTACGCGGGGCTGGCCAAGAGCGAGCGGGCCCGCCGGCACGCCGCCGCGGCCGCCCACGCCGCCGCCGACCTCGGGGACTCCCGCGGCGAGGCCGACCTGGTGGCGGCGTCGCAGGGGGAGCGGGCCGTCCGGCTCGCCGCGGAGATGGGGCTCCCCCCGTCCGACCCGGCGTGGTCCGCGCGCGGCACGGCGTTCGCGGCGCTGGCCCGGCTGGGCGCGGCGGCGCTGGCCCGCGACGACAACGCGGCGGCCGAGGCGGTGCTGCGCCGGGCGCTCGCCCTCGACGACCCGGCGCTCGGCGGCCGGCTGCCCGCCGACCTCGTGGTGCCGGTGCGGGTCCAGCACGCCGGCGCCCTGGCCGTGCAGCACCGGCTCGAGGAGGCCGAGGCGCAGCTGCTGCCCGCCCTCACCGTGCCCGACGACGCCGTGCGGGCGGGCGCCCTGGTCGTGCTCGGCGACGTGCGGCGCAAGCGCGGCGACAGCGCGGGCGCGGCGCAGGCGTTCGTCTCGGCGCTGGCCGCGGCGGGCTCGTCGGGCAACGACCGGGTGACGGGGGAGGCACTGCGCCAGCTCGGCCTGCTCGACTACTTCGACGGCCGGCTGAGGTCGGCCGAGCAGCGCTTCCGGCAGGCGCACGCGCTGGCCGTGCAGGTCGGCGACGCGCGGGGCGCCGGCTGGGCCCTGCAGCACCTGGCGTGGAGCGCGACGACGCGCGGCGACTACACCGCGGCCGACGAGGCGCTGGAGGCGGCCGCCGAGGTGTTCGCCCGGCTGGAGGACACCGGCGGGCTGTCCTGGGTCGCGGGCACCGAGGGGTTCGTGCGGCTGCTCGCGGGCCGGCTCACCGAGGCGCGCGAGCTGGCCGGCTCGGTGCTGCCGCTCGGCGAGCAGGCCGGCGAGCGCTGGGGGGTCGCGGCCCTGCTGACCATCGACGCGCTGGCCGCCGCCGAGCTCGGCGAGCACGACGACCGCCGAGGAGCAGGCCCTCCGGGCCCGCGGGCGCTTCGCGGAGGTCGGCGACGTGTGGGGCCAGGCGATGGCCCTGGTCGCCCTCGGCATGGCCGCGCGGCGCGCCGACGAGCCCGACCGGGCCGTCGGGCTGCTGGAGGAGGCGGTGGCGCTGTCGGAGCAGGCCCGCCACCCGCTGGTGCGCAGCCTGGCCCTGGTCGCCCTCGGCTACGCCTCGCTCGACCGCGGTGACCTCGACGGCGCCGAGGACGCCGTGCGCCGGGCCCGCGCGGTGCTCAGCGGGCTCGACCTCGAGCCGTCGGCGCTGCTCGGCGCCCAGGTGCTGCTGGCCCAGGTGCTGCGGCGCCGGGGACGCCCCGCCGACGCCCTGCGCGAGCTCGACGCCGCGCTCGCCACCGCCACCGCGCCCGCCCTGCTGTTCCCCCGCCGGCAGGCCCTGGCGCACCGGGCCGGGACGCTGCTCGACCTCGACCGGCCGCAGGAGGCCCTCGCCGCCGCCCGCGAGGCCGTGGCCCTGCAGAGCGAGGACGTCCGGTCGGCCGTGCTGGCCCTGCGCGCCTACGGGTCCGCGCTGCGGGCGACGGGGCGGCCCGACGAGGCGGTCGCCGCGCTGCGCGAGGCGCTGGAGCTGGCGCGCGCCACGGGGCAGCGCGCGGAGGCGGACACGACGGCCCGGCTGCTGGCTGCGGCAGGATCGTCGTCGTGAGCACTCCCGAGGACGCCCTGCTGGCCGTCGCCCCCCGCTGGGTCACCCTGCAGGGCGAGTTCGTCGACGGCGAGGGCGAGAGCGCCCGCGGCATGCGCGCCGTGACCCTGCTCGACGAGGCCGTCGCGCTCGGCGCGCCCTACGAGGGCTTCCCGCTGCAGGTCGGCGTCGACGTCGTCCTGCAGCAGCCGGAGCCGACCGGGCCTGCCCGGCGCCGCGGAGCGCCCCGCCCTCAAGGCCTTCGAGACCGGGCTCGTCCAGGCGCTGGGCGACGCCGGCCGCCTGGTCGGCGTGCTCACCGTCGACGGCCACCGCGAGTACCTCGCCTACGTGCGCAGCACCGACGTGCTGCTCCCCTGGCAGCACGCCACCCCCGCCGGGATGGAGGGCCACGACTTCGCCGTCCAGGTGCTGCAGGACCCGACGTGGCTGGGCCTGCGCGAGATCGCCGGGCTGCTGCAGCCGGGCGAGCAGGAGCTCGGCCCGCTGGCCGCGGTGCCCGCCCCCGGCAGCGACGACGACGTCCCGCTGCCGCCGCACGAGCAGGGCGGACCGTGAGGGCGCTGCTCGCCGAGCACGGCCTGGAGGGGAGCGCGGTCGACCCCGAGCTCGCCCAGGTCGCCCGGCTGGCCGCCGCCCTGTGCGGGGTGCCGCTGGCCACCGTCAACCTGCTCGACGACGCCGCGCAGCACCAGGTCGCCACCCACGGCTTCGCCGGCGCCAGCTCGCCCCGGCGGGAGGCGATGTGCGACGTCACCGCCCGCGAGCCCGCCCCCGTGTTCGTCCGCGACGCCCGGCTGGACCCGCGCTTCGCCGACAACCCGTGGGTCACCGGCGCGCGCGCCGACGTCCGCTTCTACGCCTCCTCCCAGCTGCGCGACGCCGAGGGCGCCGTCATCGGCACGCTCTGCGCCTTCGACGACGCCCCGCACGACCTCACCGCCCAGCAGCGCGAGGCGCTCGTCGACCTGGCCGCCCAGACCGCCCGGCTGCTGCGCCAGCGGCGCGACGCGGGCCGGATGCAGGAGCAGCTGCGCGAGCTCGACCGCAGCAACGCCGAGCTGTCGGCCTTCGCCGGCCGGGTCGCCCACGACCTGAAGAACCCGCTCACCGGGGTCATCGGCTTCCTGCAGCTCGCGCAGCGCCGCGGCGGCGAGCTCCCGCCGATCGTGGCCACCTGCCTGCAGCAGGCCGACGTCGCGGCCGCCCGGCTGCAGGCGATGCTCGACGGGCTGCTCCGCTTCGCCACCGCGGGCACCCCCGCCCCCGCGGTCGACGTCGACCTGGACGCCCTGCTCGAGCAGGTCCGCGGCGACGTGCTGCACCACCTGCGCGACGCCGACGCCGTCCTCGACGTCGCCCCGCTCGGCCGGCTGCGCACCGACCCGCTGCTGCTCGGCCAGGTGCTGCAGAACCTGCTGGGCAACGCCGTGAAGTACCGCGACCCGGAGCGGCCGAGCCGGGTGCGGGTGGAGCGGCTGCCCCGCGACGACGACGGCGCGGTCCTGGTGGTCACCGACAACGGCAGGGGCATCCCCGACGCCGCCAAGTCACGGGTGTTCGAGCTGTTCACCCGGGCGCCCAACGCGGGCACCGTCGGCGGGACCGGCATCGGGCTGGCGACGGTCGCCCGCAGCGTCGAGGCGCTCGGCGGCACGGTCCGCCTGGCCGACACCGCCGGCGGGGGCCTCACCGTGACGCTGGAGCTGCCCGCGGGCTGAGGAGCCCTACCGGGCGCGGCGGGCCAGCCGGTCGGCGTCCAGGATCGTCACGGCGCGGGAGTCGACCCGCAGCCAGCCGCGCGAGGCGAAGTCGGCCAGCGCCTTGTTCACCGTCTCGCGGGAGGCGCCGACCAGCTGGGCCAGCTCCTCCTGCGTGAGGTCGTGGCGGACCCGGACGCCCTCGGGCTCCTCGGTGCCGAAGCGCTCCGACAGCCCGAGCAGCGCCTTCGCGACGCGGCCGGGGACGTCGGTGAAGATCAGGTCGGCCAGGGCGTCGTTGGTGCGGCGCAGCCGGCGGGCCAGGACGCGCAGCAGCTGCTCGGCGATCTCCGGGCGGTCGGTGATCCAGGGCCGCAGCGACGCGTGGGCGAGGTGGGCCAGCCGGGCCTCGGTGACGACGGTGGCGGTGGCGGTGCGGGGGCCGGGGTCGAACAGCGACAGCTCGCCGAACATGTCGGACGGGCCCATCACCGACAGCATGTTCTCGCGGCCGTCGGCGGCCCGGCGGCCGATCTTGACCTTGCCGGTCAGGACGATGAACAGCGTGTCGCCCTGCTCGCCCTCGGTGAAGACCTGCTCGCCGCGGGTGTAGTCGGAGTACTGCAGGGAGGTCGCCAGGGCGTCGGCCGCCTCCGGCGCCACCCCCTGGAACAGGCCTGCCTTGGCCAGGACCTCGTCCACGTGCTCCACCCCTGTCTCGTCCCTGCGCCGCGCGCGGTCACGCGGCAGCGGGAGTGTCCCACGTCACCGGGTGCGTCCGGGCAGCAGGCGCGCCAGCCGGCGGCGCTTCCAGTAGTCGTCCAGCGGCTGCGCGAAGCCCTCGGAGATGAAGGCCTCGACCTCCTCCGGGCGGGCGGTGTCCAGGAACGACTCGAGCTGCTCGCTCACGCTGGCGACCCGCAGCGGGCGCTCCACCCGCTCCATCGCGAGCATGAGGGCGAGCAGCAGCAGCGGCAGCGCGAGCGCGAGCAGCAGGAGCGACACGCCCGCATCCTCCCAGACCGGTCCGGACCGTCCGTGCCCAGCCGCCGTGCAGCCGGACGTCAGCCCGCGACGGCCCGCTGGGGGCGCAGCGGCAGGGCGGACAGGCACAGGGTCGGCTCGTCGCGGTAGCGGGCGATGAGCTCGCCGGTGGCCCCGGCGAGGCGGCGGTGCAGCGCGGTGCGGTAGGCCGACAGCTGCTGCTCGGCGTCGGCCAGGTCGGCCTCCAGGCGGGCCATCCCCTCGGCGTCGGAGGGGGAGACGCGGCGGTCCCAGAGCTCGGCGAGCGAGGGCAGCGGCGGGATGTCGTCCGTCTGCAGCACCTCCACCAGCGCGGTGCGGCCGGAGCGGACGGCGGCGTCGGCGAGGACCGGGCGCAGGTGGGCGTCGTCGGCGGGGCTCGTGGCGGCTCCGGCCCGGACGACGTCGAGGCGGGCCTGCAGGATCCGGCGCCAGTAGGACACCTTGCTCTCCTCGGCCTGCAGCGCGGTGCGGAACTCGCGCAGCGCGTCGAGCCCGAGGTGGCCGTAGGCCTCGTCGCGCTCGGGGACGGCGCGGGGGGCCTTGGGCGGGCGCGGCGCACGCGTGCTGCCGGTGCGCGGGCTCGGTGCCCGCACGACGACGCGCTCGGCCGGCGGGCCGGTGCGCGGGGGAGCCGCCGGGGCGGTGCGCGGTTCCATCTGCTGTCCTCGCTGTCGTCGTCCGTGCCGTTCGTGGCCCTGTGCTCTGGTCGTCGTCACGATGCGTGAGGTCCTTGAGCCGCTGGGCGGGGGTCGCTCACGCGGCAGGCGGCGTCGGGCGTCCGCCCGTAGGCTGCGCTGCGTGACCGACGGCACGGGGGAGAGCAGGCTGGCCCTGGTCCGCCGGGCCCGCCGCACCGTCCGCGAGCTGGGGGTCGTGCACCCCGACGCCCACTGCGAGCTCGACTTCACGACGCCGCTCGAGCTGGCCGTGGCCACGATCCTGTCGGCGCAGTGCACCGACAAGCGGGTCAACGAGGTCACGCCGGCCCTGTTCGCCCGCTACCGCACGGCCGCCGACTACGCGCAGGCCGACCGCCTCGAGCTCGAGGAGCTGGTCCGCACCACCGGCTTCTTCCGCAACAAGGCGGCCAGCCTGCAGGGGCTCGGGGCGGCGCTGGTCGAGCGGCACGGCGGGGAGGTCCCGGGGCGGCTGGCCGACCTCGTGCAGCTGCCCGGCATCGGCCGCAAGACCGCGAACGTGGTGCTCGGCGACGCCTTCGGGGTCCCCGGCATCACCGTCGACACCCACGTCGGGCGGCTGGTGCGCCGGTTCGGCTGGACCACGCAGGAGGACCCGGTCAAGGTCGAGCACGAGGTGGCCGCCCTGCTGCCGCGCCGCGACTGGACCACCGCCAGCCACCGGATCATCTTCCACGGGCGGCGGGTCTGCCACGCCCGGACGCCGGCCTGCGGGGCCTGCGCGATCGCCCCGCTCTGCCCGTCCTACGGCACCGGCCAGGTCGACCCCGTCAAGGCCGCGAAGCTGGTCAAGACGCCGGCCGAGGTCGAGGTGACCCCGTGAGCCGCGGCCGGCTGCTGGGGCTGCTCGCCGTCGTCGCCCTGCTCGCCGCGGCGGCCGTCGTCGGGCTGCGGGGTCCGCAGGCGCAGCCGGCCGACGACGCCTCCCGCGCGCTGTCCGGGCTGCGCACCGCCGCCGCGCTGGCCCCCTGCCCGGCAGGGCTGTCGCCCGAGCTGCCCGAGCTGGTGCTCCCGTGCGTCGGCGCGCCCGGGGAGGTCCGCACGACCGCGCCCGCCGGCCGCCCGCTGCTGGTCAACGTCTGGGCCACCTGGTGCGGGCCGTGCGTGCGCGAGGTGCCGCTGCTGCAGTCGCTGCACGAGCGCACCGACGCCGTCGACGTCGTCGGGGTGCTGACCCAGGACACGCTCGAGAACGGCCTGCAGTTCGCCGACGACGCCTCGCTCGGCTTCGACATGACCTACGCCAGCGTGGCCGACAGCGACGGCACGGTGATGCGGCGCTACGGGTCCGGCCCGCCCATCACGTTGTTCGTCACCGCCGCGGGGAAGGTCGCCCACGTGCAGCGCGGGGAGATGACGTCGCAGGCCCAGCTCGACGGCCTCGTGCGCACCCACCTCGGCGTCGACCTGTGAGCACGCAGCACGCGTCGGCCGAGGCCGTCCCGGACTGGCTCGCGCCGCTGGTCGCCGCGCTCCCGGGCATCCGCGCCGAGCAGATCACCCGCTTCGTGCCCCCGCCCGAGGGCGGCCGGCGCAGCGCCGTGCTCGCGCTGTTCGGCGACGCCGGGCGCGGCCCCGAGCTGCTGCTCATCGAGCGGGCGGCGACCCTGCGCTCGCACGCCGGGCAGGCCGCCTTCCCCGGCGGCGCGCTCGACCCCGAGGACGACGGCCCGGTCGCCGCGGCGCTGCGCGAGGCGCAGGAGGAGGTCGGGCTCGACCCGGCCAGCGTCGAGGTGCTGGGGCAGCTGCCCGACCTGTACCTGCCGCCGAGCGGCTTCGTCGTGACGCCCGTGCTCGGGCGTCTGGCGCCGGCCGCACGAGGTGCGCGTCGTGGACGAGGCGGAGGTCGCCTCGGTCCACCGGGTGCTGGTCGCCGACCTCGTCGACCCCGCGAACCGGCTCACCCTCACCCACCCGAGCGGCTGGGTCGGCCCGGCCTTCGAGGTCGGCGACCTGCTGGTGTGGGGCTTCACCGCCGGCGTCGTCGACCGGCTGCTCGCCTTCGGCGGCTGGGAGCTCCCCTGGGACCGCACCCGCCGGCGCGAGCTCGACGCCGGCCGCCAGGCGCTGGCCGCCCGCAGCTCGCCCGCCTTCGCCGCGGCCCAGGCCACCGGCGCGCCCGCCGCCCCCGCCGCCGACCCGCTCGCCCCCACCCCGACCGACCTGGAGACGCCCCGTGACCCGCGCGCCCCGCCGCACCGCACCCCGCCCGCACCGCTGCCCTCGCCCTCGCGGCCCTGCCGCTGCTCGCCCTCGCCGCGTGCGGCGGGTCCTCCGACGACGGCGGGTCCGGCGGCGGTCGGCGGCGGCAGCGTCACGGCGCAGGGCGCGCCCGACGCGCAGACGGCGACCGTCGTCGGCAACACGCAGCTGAAGTTCGTGCCCGACCGGGTCGAGGCCGCGCAGGGGACGCTCGCCCTCACGCTGACGATCGAGGGCGGGGTGCCGCACAACCTGGTCTTCGACGACACCTCCGTCGGGCAGGCCCTCGACACCATCAGCGAGGGCTCCGCCACGGGGACCTTCGTCTTCCCCTCCGGCGGCACCTACCAGTTCGTCTGCACCCTGCACCCCGGCATGGAGGGCGAGGTCGTCGTCTCGTGAGACCGGCCTGCCGCCGGGCCGCGGGTCCTAGGGTCTGACCGTGCGCGGTGACCTGCTCGACGTCGTGCTGCTGGTCGCCGCGGCCCTGTTCGCCGTCAGCGGGTACCGGCAGGGGTTCGTCGTCGGCGTGCTGTCGTTCGTCGGCTTCCTCGGCGGAGGCGTCGTCGGCGCCCGGCTCGCGCCGCAGGTCGCGTCCAGCGCCCTGCTCCGCGACGTCCCCCGCGCCCTGGTCGGCCTCGGCGTGGTGTTCCTGCTGGCCACGATCGGCCAGCTGGTCGCGACCGTCGTCGGCGCGAGCCTGCGCGACCGGCTGACCTGGCGCCCCGCCCGGCTGCTCGACGCCGCGGCCGGCGCGCTGGTCAGCGTCGTCAGCGTGCTGCTGGTGGCGTGGCTGGTCGGCACCGCGGTCGCGTCGTCGTCGCTGACCCAGCTGGCCAGCCAGGTGCGCCGCTCGGCCGTGCTCGGCGCCGTCGACACGGTCGTCCCGCCCACCGCCCGGGGCTTCTTCGAGGGCTTCCGCGGGCTCGTCGACGACCGCGGCTTCCCCGAGGTCTTCGGCGGCCTGGACCCCACGCAGGTCCGCCCGGTCGACCCGCCCGACCCGGCGCTCGCGGCCAGCCCCGTCGTCCGGTCGGTGCGCGAGGAGGTCCTCAAGGTCACCGGGGTCGCCCGGTCCTGCTCCCGGCGGATCGAGGGCACCGGCTTCGTCTACGCGCCCGAGCGGGTCATGACCAACGCCCACGTCGTCGCCGGCGTGCGCGACCCGCAGGTCGAGATCGCCGGCGGGCGCTCGCTGCGCGGCACCGTCGTGCTCTACGACCCGGGCCGCGACGTCGCCGTCCTGCGCGTGCCGGGCCTCGGGCTGCAGCCGCTCGCGTTCGCGCCCGCGGCCGAGGCGGGCGACGGCGCGATCGTCGTCGGCTACCCGCAGCGACGGGCCGTTCCGCGCCGACGCCGCCCGCATCAGCGGCACCCAGCGGGCCCGCGGGCTCGACATCTACGGCGAGCGCCAGGTCGTGCGGCAGATCTACGCCGTGCGCGGCCGCGTGCAGCCCGGGCAACTCCGGCGGGCCGCTGCTGTCGACGCCGACGGGAGGTCTACGGCGTCGTGTTCGCCGCCGCCGCCGACCGCGACGACGTCGGCTACGCGCTGACCGCCCGCGAGGTGGCCTCCGACGCGGCCGCCGGCCGGACGGCGACCGAGCGGGTCAGCACGCGCGGCTGCGACTGAAACCGCGACGAGGACCACCCGTCCGGGGTGGCAGACCGCTCGAGTGCTTGCTAGAGTGCGTGCAGTTGCAAGCACGCTGGTCGACGACGAGGAGGAGGTGCGTCGTGCCCCACACCCGCACCCGCACCACCCGGCGGATCGCCGCCGACCCCACCAGCACGGCGCTGCTGCTCACCGGGCCCGCGGCCCTCGAGCTCTGGCCGGGCGTCCGCAAGGTCGGCGCCGCCGCCGGGCTCGCGCTGGTCGAGACCGAGCTGCCGTCGGCGGCCACCACCGAGGCGACCGTCCGCGCGCTGCCGCCGCGCCGCACCCCGACCGCCTTCGTGACCTCGCTTCGCCTGGTCCGGCCCCGGCCTGCCCGGCACCACGGGCGAGCTGCGGCTGACCTACGCGCCCGGCTCGGAGGCGCCCTGCACGCTCGCCGAGCTGGTCCTCGACAGCGAGGCCGTCGACAGCGAGCTCGACGCGCCGACGCTGCGCGCGCTGGCCGACGGGTTCCTGGAGAACCTCTCGCGCGCCGCCGAGGACCGCAGCCGCGCGGCGTAGCGCCTGCCGGACCGCCTGCCGGACCGCCTGCCGGACCGCCTGCCGGACCACCTGCCGGACCACCAGGCGGGGAGCCGCTCCGGCAGCACGAGCCGCCCGCCCGGCCCGGACCACGGCGCCCCGGCGCTGCCCGGCAGCACCCGGCCCGCCTCCACCGCGTCGGCCAGCCCGCGTGCCCACCCCTGCACGCCGGGGAGCACGTCGAGCCGGTCCGCGCCGCGGCGCAGCAGCCGCACCCCGCCGACGGCGTTGCCCCGCTGCACGTGCGTCGCGCCCACGCAGACCTGCGCCAGCCCCTGCCACACGTCCCGCTCGCCGTCGGGCGCGGCCTTCCACGACGCCTCGAGCACCTCGTGCGCGGCGAAGGCCCGGTCCTGCTCGAGCAGCGCCTGCGCGAACGCCAGCGCCTCGGCCTCCGGCAGCGCCTGCTCGGGCACGTCGGGGACGGCGTCGGGGGTGCCGAGCGGGACGGGCCGGCCGAGCCGGTCGCGGCCGCGCCTCACGACAGGAAGCCGAGCAGCGCGGCGGTGACCCGCTCCGGGTCCTCCTCGTGCAGGAAGTGCCCGACGTCGTCGAGCACGCTGCAGGTCGTAGCCGCCGCGGGCGTACCGCTCGGAGCCCTGCACGGTGGACGGTCAGCTGGCAGCGGTCGAGCGCGCCGTGCAGGTGCAGCACGGGGGCCTGCACGCCCGCCGGCGAGCAGCCGCTGGTAGCGCCAGCCGCTGGGGCGGGTCAGCGACCGGACCGCCCAGCGGTAGTACTCGAGCGCGCAGTGCGCGGCCCCCGGCACCTGCAGCGCCTGCCGGCAGCGCCGCTCGACCTCGGCGTCGGGGAAGCCGGGCCCGCCCCAGCGGCGCAGCAGGGTGGCGACGTAGGCGGCGTCGTCGCGCAGGACCGTGGCCTCGGCGACGCGGGGCAGCTGGAACAGGCCGATGTAGGCCGACGCGCGGGCCTGGGCGGGGTCGGTGCGCAGCGCCTGGGCGAGCCGCAGCGGGTGGGCGAGGCCGAGGACGCGCGACCTGGCGGACGACGCGCGGGTGCAGGGTCGCCGTCGACCAGGCCAGGGAGCGCGCCCCAGTCGTGCCCGACGACGGCGGCGTCGCGGGCGCCGAGCGCGCGGACCAGCCCGGCGACGTCGGCGGACAGCGTGTACGCGTCGTAGCCGCGCGGGGGCTTGTCGGTGGCGCCGTAGCCGCGCAGGTCGGGCGCGACGGCGTGGAAGCCGGCGTCGCCGAGGGCGACCAGCTGGTGCCGCCAGGACCACCAGAACTCGGGGAAGCCGTGCAGCAGCAGCACGAGCGGGCCGTCCTGCGGGCCGTGCTCGGCGACGTGGAACCGCAGCCCCACGGCGGAGACGTCGCGGTGCGTCCACGGGCCCTCGACGAGGGACGACCTGCGGGTCGACCGGCACGCTGCGAGGGTGCCAGACGGGCGCTCCTACGTGGTGCGGGTCGGGTGCTTGGCCCACTCGACGTCGTCCTTGACGGTGGCGATGGTCCGCTCGGGCGCGCCGACCTTGCCGAGGTTCTTCTTGCCCAGCAGCCCGAGCACGGCGGCGGCGACCAGGTACAGCGCGCCGACGGCGAAGAAGGCGCAGCCGAGCGGCACGCCGAGCCAGGAGATGCCGTAGGCCGCGCTGATCGACAGGAAGACGAGGGCGAACAGGCCGGCGAACCCGGCGCCGCCGAGCATCCCGGCACCCTTGCCGGCGCTGACGACCTCCTGCTTGATCTCGACCTTCGCCAGCGCGACCTCCTGGCGGAGCAGCGAGGACAGGTCGGCAGTGGCGTGCGCGACCAGCTCGCCGAGGCTGGCGTCGCTGGCGGGGCGGTCGGACAGGGCGGTCACGGGGTCCTCCGGGGACACGAGGAGCTGGCACGGGCAGCAGGTCGCAGCGGTCCTACCCGGGCACCGGGTTCCTACCCGGCCGGCTCGTCCTGCTCGGCGTGCGCGCCCTGCCGCGACCGCACCGCCAGCGCCCCGAGCACGCCGGCTACCACGCTGGCGACCAGCACGGCGAGCACGACGCGGTCGGCCCGGTCCTCCTCGAACGTCAGCTGGGTGAGCAGCAGGCTGACGGTGAAGCCGGTGCCGGCCAGCAGGGCGACCCCGCCGAGGTCGGTCCAGCCGAGCCCGGCCGGCAGCGTCGCCACGCGCAGCCGCACCGCGATCCAGCTGGCCCCGAGGATGCCGAGCGACTTGCCCAGCAGCAGCCCGGCGACGACGCCCAGCGCCGCCCGGTCGCGGGCCGCCTCGCCGAGCACCCCCGCCGACACCGCCACCCCCGACGACAGGAACGCGAACACCGGGACCACCAGCCCCGCGCTGAACGGCTGCAGGCGGTGCTCCAGGCGCTCGGCCGGCGCGTGCTCCTCCCCGTCGTCGGGGCGGACGCGGGTGAGCAGGGCCAGCAGGACGCCGGCGACGGTCGCGTGGATGCCGCTGTCGTGCACGAGCACCCACGTGCCGAGCGCGAGCGGCACGTAGAGCAGCGGGGTGCGCACCCGGCGCCGCTGCGCGAGCGCGTAGACGGCGCACAGCGCGGCGGCACCGACCAGCGGGAGCAGCCCGACGCCGTCGGTGAACAGCAGCGCGATGAGCGCGATGGCGCCGAGGTCGTCGACCACCGCGAGCGACAGCAGGAAGACCCGCAGCCCGGTGGGCGCGTGCCGCCCGACGAGGGCGAGCACGCCGAGCGCGAACGCGATGTCGGTGGCGGTGGGGATGGCCCAGCCGCGCCCCGAGCCGGGGTCGCCGCCCGCGACGGCGAGGTAGACCAGCGCCGGCCCGACCATCCCGCCGAGCGCGCCGACGACGGGCAGCGCCGCGGAGCGCAGGTCGGACAGCTCGCCGACGACCAGCTCGCGCTTGACCTCCAGGCCGGCCACGAAGAAGAACACCGCGAGCAGGCCCTCGGACGCCCAGTGCGCCAGGTCCAGCTCGATGCCGAGGACGCCCAGCTCGGTGTGCCGGAGGTCGTCGTAGAGCCCGGCGGCCGGGCTGTTGGCGACGACCATGGCGAGCACGGCGGCGCCGAGCAGGACCAGCCCGCCGACCTGCTCGACCCGCAGGTACTCGACGTACCGCTTGCTGACCTGGACGACGCCGCCCGAGGACGCCGTCACTGCAGCACCAGGTAGACCCACGGGAACGACAGCCCGATCGTCACGGCCGTCACCACCAGGCCGTAGCGGGTGAACTGCCAGAAGCCGATCGGGTAGCCGTTGCGGGCCGCGATCCCCAGCACGACGACGTTGGCGCTGGCGCCGATCGCGGTCGCGTTGCCGCCGAGGTCCGACCCCAGCGCGAGCGACCACCAGAGCACGTCGCCGTCGGTGCCGGCGGGCAGCGACTCGACGAGGCTGCCGACGAGCGGCGCCATGGTCGCGACGTAGGGGATGTTGTCGACGACGGCCGACAGCACGGCGCTCGCCACCAGCAGCACCCCGCTGGCGGCCCCGACGTCGCCGTTGGTCGCGTCGGTGGCGAGCTCGGCCAGCCGCCCGACGACGCCGACCTCGACCAGCGCGCCGACCATGATGAACAGGCCGCCGAAGAAGACCAGCGTCGGCCACTCGACCTCGCGCAGGAACGGCGCCGGGTCGCGGCGGGCGAGCAGCACGAGCAGCCCCGCGCCGAGCAGGGCGACGACCGACGGGTCGTAGGGCAGCACGCCGTGCAGGGTGAACAGCACGGTGACGAGCAGCAGCACGCCGAGCGAGCGCACGAGCAGCGGGCCGTCGGTGATGGCCTGGCGCTCGTCCAGCGCCATGACCTCGGCGACGCGCTCGGGGTGCGGGGTGAAGGCGCCGCGGAACATGACCCGGCACAGGGCGAGGAACGCGACCAGCAGGACCACCACGAGCGGGGCCAGGTTCACCAGGAAGTCGACGTACGTCAGGCCCGACTGGCTGCCGATGATGATGTTGGGCGGGTCGCCGATGAGGGTGGCCGTGCCGCCGATGTTCGACGCGAACACCTCGGCCAGCAGGAACGGCACCGGCGGTGACCCGAGGCGCTCGCAGATGAGGATCGTCACCGGCGCGACCAGCAGCACGGTGGTGACGTTGTCGAGGGTCGCGCTGGCGACGGCGGTGATCGTGACCAGCAGCGCCATCACCCGGAACGGCTTGCCGCGGGCGCGCTTGGCCGACCAGATGGCGACGTAGTCGAACACGCCGGTCTGCCGCAGCACCCCGACGATGACCATCATCCCGAGCAGCAGGAAGACGACGTCCCAGTCGACGCCGGTCTCCCGGCTGGAGAACGCCTGCTCGGAGTCCAGGACGCCGAACGCGAGCATGAGGGCGGCGCCCCCGAGGGCGACCTTGACCCGGTCGACCTTCTCGGTGGCGATGAGCACGTACGCCGCGACGAAGATCGCGACGGCGATGGCGGCGGTCACGACGGGTCGAGCAGCGCGGTGATGACGGCCGAGCTGGTGACCCCGCCGACGACGCGGCCGTCCTCGCCGCGCACCGCGACGAGGGCGGCGTTGCACGAGCACATCTCGGCGGCGACCTGCAGCAGCGGGGCGTCCGCCGGGACCGACGGCAGCGGGGAGGACCCGCCGTCGAGCAGGTCGGCGACGGTGCGCCCGGACAGGCGGTCCCAGGACACCGACTCCCCGACGACCCGGGTCAGGGCCCGGTCCTGCAGCAGGTACGGCGGCAGCAGGGCGCGCAGCATGCCGAGGTCGTGCAGCACCCCCACCGGCTCGCCGTCGGCGTCGACGACCAGCAGCACGTCGACGTCCTCGGCGGCCAGCAGCCGGGCGGCGTCCTGCGCGGGCGCGTCGACGGCGACCAGGGGGTACGGGCGGGCGAGCGCCTCGGCCTTCACGCGCGGGCCGGGCAGGGGCGCGGGGCAGGGGACAGGACCGTCACGGGGGAGCTCCAAGGGTGGACAGGTCGAACAGGGACCGCCGACCAGACTTCCCGGCACACCGCTGCCGACTGTACCGGGAGCGGCCCGACCCGGCCGGCTGGAGCGGACCGACCGCAGGCCTGACGACCGCGCCGTCGGGGAACACCGCGGGCATGCGCCCGCCCACCCGTCAGCCCGTCGCCGCCCTGCTGCTCGCCGTCGCCCTGGCGGCCGGCCTGTCCGCGTGCGGGGGTGAGCAGACGCGCGTGACCGACGAGGGCGTCGTCGAGACGCCCTCGAACGGGACGGGCGGCCTCGACGCACCCAGCGGCGAGCCGCTGGTGCCCGACAGCGAGCAGGAGCCGGGTGCCGGCGTCACGACGGCGCCGACCCCCCGCTAGTCCTGCGGCTCAGCGCGCGCCCGCGCCGCCCGCCCTGGCCTGGTCGGCGATCGACTGCACGACGGTCGGGTCGGCCAGCGTCGTCACGTCGCCGAGCTCGCGCCCCTCGGCGATGTCGACGAGCAGGCGCCGCATGATCTTGCCGCTGCGGGTCTTCGGCAGCTCGGGCGACAGCACGATCTGCTTGGGCTTGGCGATCGGCCCGATCTCCTTCGCGACGTGGTCGCGCAGCTCGGTGAGGAAGGCCTCGTCGCTGTCGGTGGTCGTGCCCTTCACGGTCACGAACGCGACGATCGCCTGGCCGGTGGTGGCGTCCTGCGCCCCGACGACGGCGGCCTCGGCCACCTTCGGGTGCGACACCAGCGCCGACTCGACCTCGGTGGTGCTGATGCGGTGGCCGCGACACGTTCATGACGTCGTCGACGCGGCCGAGCAGCCAGAGCACGTGGTCGCTCGTCCCACTTGGCGCCGTCGCCGGCGAAGTAGCGGCCCTCGAAGCGGCTCCAGTAGGTGTCGCGGTAGCGCTGCTCGTCGCCCCAGATGCCGCGCAGCATCGCCGGCCACGGCTCGTCGAGGGTGAGGAAGCCGCCGCCGACCTCGCCGACGCTGCGCCCCTCGCCGTCGACGACGTCGACCGACGATGCCCGGCAGCGGGCCCATCGCCGAGCCCGGCTTGCAGCTCGGTGACGCCCGGCAGCGGGGCGATCATCATGGCGCCGGTCTCGGTCTGCCACCAGGTGTCGACGATCGGGCAGCGGTCGCCGCCGATGACCCGGCGGTACCACATCCAGGCCTCCGGGTTGATCGGCTCCCCGACGCTGCCCAGCACCCGCAGGCTCGACAGGTCGTGCTGGCCCGGCAGGTCCTCGCCCCACTTCATGAAGGTGCGGATCGCCGTCGGGGCGGTGTAGAGGATGGTGACCCCGTACTTCTCGACGATCTTCCAGAAGCGGTCGCGGCCGCCGGCGTCGGGCGTGCCCTCGTACATGACCTGGGTGCAGCCGTTGGCGAGCGGGCCGTACGTCAGGTAGCTGTGCCCGGTGACCCAGCCGACGTCGGCGGTGCACCAGTACACGTCGGTCTCGGGCTTGAGGTCGAAGACCGCCCAGTGCGTCCACGACGTCTGCGTGAGGTAGCCGCCGGAGGTGTGCAGGATGCCCTTGGGCTTGCCGGTGGTGCCGCTGGTGTAGAGCAGGAACAGCGGCTGCTCGGCGTCGAACGCCTGCGGCTCGTGCACGTCGCTCTGCCGGTCGACGACGTCGTGCCACCAGACGTCCCGGTCGGTCCACGCGACGTCCTGGCCGGTGCGCCGGACCACGAGCACGTGCCGCACGGAGGGGCAGCGGGCGACGGCGTCGTCGACGGCGGGCTTCAGCGCCGACGGCGCGCCGCGGCGGTAGCCGCCGTCGGAGGTGATGACCAGCGTGGCGTCGGCGTCGGTGATCCGGTCGACCAGCGCCTGCGCGCTGAAGCCGCCGAACACGACCGAGTGGGCGGCGCCGATGCGCGCGCACGCGAGCATGCTGACGACGGCCTCCGGGACCATCGGCAGGTAGATGCAGACGCGGTCGCCCGCCGTGACGCCGAGCTCGAGGAGCGCGTTCGCCGCCCGGCTGACGTCGCGCTGCAGGTCGGCGTAGGTGATCGTGCGGCTGTCGCCCTCCGGCTCGCCCTCCCAGTGGATCGCCACCCGGTCGCCGTTGCCGGCGGCGACGTGCCGGTCGACGCAGTTCACCGCGACGTTCAGCCGGCCGCCGACGAACCACTTCGCGAACGGCGGCTGCCAGTCGAGCGCCGTCTCCCACGGCGTCTCCCACTGCAGCCGCCCGGCCTGCTCCTCCCAGAACGCCAGCCGGTCGGCCCCCGCCTTCGCGTAGGCCTCGGCGGTCACGTTCGCCGACGCCACCAGGTCGGCGGGCGGCGGGAACCGGCGGTCCTCGCTGCCGAAGGCGTCGATGCCGCTCTGGGTCGTGGTCAACAGGGCTCCTCGGGGTGCGGCGGGCAGGTGCTCCGACCCTCCCCCACGGTGACGGCGGCCACAACCTCCCCCTCGACGAGCGGTGCAGGATCCGTGCCCGCCCCTGTGCCGACGCCGCTCCGAGCAGCCGCCGGCCCTGCCGCCGCCGCCGTCGGGCGGCCGGGCTCCGGGGCGTGACCCGCGGGGCGGGCATGCCGAGGGGGCGGCGGCTGCGCCACCCGCAGGCCGGCAGGCGTCAGCAGCGCGCGGCGACGGTACGCCGCTGCTCGCTAGCGTGTGGGGGTGAGCGACCCGCTGGCCCCCCTGCTGGACCTGCCCGGCGTCGACGACGCCGTGCTGGAGGCGCGCCGCGGCGTCGACGGCCTGCTGTCGCACCGGGTGCTGCGGCGGCGCAGCGCGGAGGTCACCGCCGAGTCGGCGCTGCGCGGTGCGCGTGCGTCGGCCCAGCTCGAGGGCGCCGGCATCGAGCTGGAGCGGCTGCGCGGCCAGCTGCTGGCGGGCGGCACCGTGACGCTCGGGAGCAAGGACGACCGGGGGGCCCGGCTGGTCGAGGGCGCGGTGCGCCTGCACGCCGACCTCGGGCAGGTGCTGGCGTCGTGGCGGCACAGCCCGCGCCAGGCGCTCGCCCGGATGCACGTCGTCGTCGCGGGTGACCTCGGCCTCGACCCCGACCTGCTCGGCCGGCCGCGCGCCGTCGGCCAGCCCGTCGACGACCCGCTCGAGCTCGGGCCGGCCCCCGACCCGCTCGAGGTGTCGGCCCGGCTCGACGGGCTGTCGCGGGTGGTGCTGGCGACCAAGGTGCCCGCCGTCGTCGTGTCCGCCGTCGTCCACGGCGAGCTGCTGGCGCTGCGCGCGTTCGGGACCGCCGACGGGCTCGTGGCCCGGGCCGCCGCCCGGCTCGTGCTCGTCGACCGGGGCCTGGACCCGAAGGCCGTGTCGGCGCCCGAGGTCGGGCACGTGGAGCTGCACTCGGCCTACGAGGACGCCGCCCGCGCGTTCATCGGCGGGGGCCGGGCCGGCGTCGCGACGTGGATCGGGCACTGCGCGACGGCGGTCGCGCTCGGTGCGCGTGAGGGCACGGCGGTCTGCGAGGCGATCCTGCGCGAGGCGCCGGCGGCGCCGTAGACCGGGGCACCCGCCCGTGGCACTCCGTCGGACTCCCCGCAACGACGGGACGGCGCCCTCCCGTGCGGGAGGACGCCGTCGCCATGCGTTCGAGACCGGGTTACCAAGCGTGCATCACCTCGTCCCGCCGGGTCCCCTGCCGGGTGGCAGCGGGCCCGCCGGACGTGCCTGTCGCGGCTGGTCGCACGTGGGTGCCTGGCTCTTGCGCACGGACCGCCGTCGGAGGGATCCAGTCCGCCCGCGGCGGCTTTCCGTGCTGCCGAGGGTGCTCCTGCTGCGGCCGGCCGTCAAGACCCGGATGTGATCCGGGTCACTCCTTCTTCGACAGCCACCAGAGCAGCCCGGCCAGCCCGACGGCGGCCCCGACCCCGGCGTACTGCGTCGGGCCCGACGGCGTCGGCACCTGCGGCAGCCGGCGCGTGCGCACCCGCACCGGGCGCTGGAAGTCGCGCAGCCGCCAGCCCTGCTGGGCGGCGTGCCGGCGCAGCGGCTTGTCGGGGTTGACGGCCACCGGGTTGCCGACCAGCTCGAGCAGCGGCCGGTCGGTCCAGGAGTCGCTGTAGGCCCAGCACCGCTCCAGGTCGTAGCCGCGTTCCTCGGCGAGCGCGCGGACGGCCGTCGCCTTGCCCTCCCCGTAGGCGTAGAAGGAGATCTCGCCGGTGTAGACGCCGTCCTCGACGACCATCCGGGTGGCGATGACGTGGTCGACGCCGAGCATCTCGCCGATCGGCCCGACGACCTCCTCGCCGCTGCTGCTGACCAGCACGACGTCGAGCCCCTCGGCGTGGTGCTGCTCGAACAGCGAGACCGCCTCGGCGTAGACCATGGGCGCGATCAGCTCGTGCAGGGTCTCCGCCACGATCGACTGCACCTGCTCGACGGGCCACCCCGCGCACAGCGTCTTGAGGTAGTCGCGCATGCGGTCCATCGAGTCCTCGTCCGCGCCCTGCAGCAGGTACACGAACTGCGCGAACGAGCTCTTCAGCACCGCCCGGCGGTTGACCAGCCCGCCCCGGTAGAAGGGTCGGCCGAAGGCCAGCGTGCTGCTCTTGGCGATGACCGTCTTGTCGAGGTCGAAGAAGGCGGCGGCACGGGTCACGACGAGCGAGGATAGGCGGCTGTCACCCTCCCGGGCCGTTTCCGCGACGGCGCGACGGGACAGGTCACCGGTCGACGGCACGGCGTGCCGTCCCACGGACGGGACCGGCTCGACCCCCCCGGAGCCGGACCCGAGAGACGACCCCCGCCCACCCCCCCCGGGCGGGGGTCGTCCACGTGTCCCTGCGGGCCGTCGTCCCCACCGGCTGCGTCTGTCCACAGGTCGCCGTCGCGGCCTGGCTGCGCTCCCGTGCGCCGCAGACCCTCGGCTCCCCGCCCGGCCCCTCGCCGGCGCCTGCCGTGGAGGCCCCGTGGACCCGTCCGCCGTCCCTGCCCGACCGCTCGCCGTCACCGCCGACCCCGACGTCCTGGACGACCTGCTCCGGCTCGCCGCCACCGCCGGCACCGAGCTGCAGGTCGCGCCCGACGCCGCCGGCGCCCGCCGCGCCTGGGACGCCGCACCGCTCGTCGTCGTCGGAGCCGACGCCGCGCTCGGCTGCGCCGCGGCAGGCCTCCGCCGCCGTCCCGGCGTCGTGCTGCTCGGCGACGACCTCGACGACGCCACCGTCTGGGAGACCGCCGTGCACGTCGGCGCCGAGCACGTCGTCTTCCTCCCCGACGCCGAGCCGTGGCTCACCGAGCGCCTCGCCGACGCCGCCGAGGGGGCCGTGCAGGACGGCGCCGTGATCGCCGTCGTCGGCGGACGCGGCGGGGCGGGGGCGACGTCGCTGGCGTGCGCCCTCGCCGTCACCGCCGCCCGCTCGGGCCGCGACGCGCTGCTCGTCGACGGCGACCCGCTCGGCGGCGGCATCGACCTGTGCTTCGGCAGCGAGCAGGACGCCGGCCTGCGCTGGCCCGACCTCGGCAGCACCCGCGGCCGGCTGTCCGCGCCCGCCCTGGCCGAGGCGCTGCCGCGGGTGCAGGGCCTGTCGGTCCTGTCGTGGGACCGCGGCGACGCGCCCGCCGTCCCGCCCGACGCCGTCCGCGCCGTGCTCGCCGCCGGACGCCGCACCAGCTCGGTCGTCGTCGTCGACCTGCCGCGCACCGTCGACGACGCCGTCCGGGTGGTCCTCGACAGTGCCACCTGCACGCTGCTGGTCGTCCCGGCGGAGGTGCGCGCCGCCGCGGCCGCCTCCCGGGTGGCGGCGTCGGTCGGGCTGCTCGCCCGCGACCTGCGCGTCGTCGTCCGGGTGCCCGGCCCGTCGGGGCTGCAGGGCCCCGAGGTGGCCCGGGCCCTCGGCCTGCCGCTCGCCGGCGAGCTGCGCCCCGAGCCCGGCCTCGACCGGGCGCTGGAGCGCGGCGAGGCACCCGGCAGCCGGGGCCGCGGGCCGCTGTCCGTCCTCGCCGCCCGGCTGCTCGACGAGCTCGTCCCGCCCGGCCTGCGGGCCGCCGCGTGAGCGTCGACGCCGGTCTGCTGGCCCGCGTCCGCGCCCGGCTCGCCGCCGACGGCGCCCCGCCCTCGCCCGCCCGCGTCGCCGAGGCGCTGCGCGAGGAGGGCGGAGCCCTGCGCGGCGACCAGGAGCTGCTCGGGGTGCTGCGGGCCCTGCAGAGCGAGATCGTCGGCGCCGGGCCGCTCGAGCCGCTGCTGGCCGACCCGCGGGTCACCGACGTCCTGGTCAACGCGCCCGACGAGGTCTGGGTCGACCGCGGCCAGGGCCTGGAGCGCACCGCCGTCCGCTTCGCCGACGACCTCGCCGTCCGCCGGCTCGCCCAGCGCCTCGCCGCCCCGACCGGCCGCCGCCTCGACGACGCCCAGCCCTGGGTCGACGCCCGGCTGCCCGACGGCGTCCGGCTGCACGCCGTGCTCCCGCCCGTCGCCTCCGGCGGGACCTGCCTGTCGCTGCGCGTCCCGCGCCGGCAGGTGTTCACCCTCGACGACCTCGTCTCCTCCGCGACCGTCCCGCCCGACGGCGCCCGGCTGCTGGCCGACCTCGTCGCCTCCCGCGCCGCCTTCCTCGTCAGCGGCGGCACCGGCACCGGCAAGACCACGCTGCTGTCCGCCCTGCTGTCGCTGGCCGACCCCGGCGACCGGCTGCTGCTCGTCGAGGACGCCGCCGAGCTCGCGCCCGCGCACCCGCACGTCGTGCGGCTGGAGGCCCGGCCGGCCAACCTCGAGGGCGCCGGCGCCGTCACGCTGCGCGACCTCGTGCGCCAGGCGCTGCGCATGCGGCCCGACCGGGTGGTCGTCGGGGAGGTGCGCGGGGCGGAGGTGGTCGACCTGCTGGCCGCCCTCAACACCGGGCACGAGGGAGGCTGCGGCACCGTCCACGCCAACTCCGCCGCCGACGTCCCGGCCCGGCTCGAGGCCCTGGCCGGCGTCGCCGGGCTGTCCCGGGAGGCCCTGCACAGCCAGCTGGCCAGCGGGCTGCGGGTCGCCGTGCACCTCGTGAGGCAGCGCGGCGGAGGAGCCCGCCGGCTCGCGCAGGTCTGCCTGCTCGCCCGCACCGGCTCCGGGCTCGTCGAGGCCGTGCCGGCGTGGGCGTGGGACGGGCAGGCCGCCGCGGGGACCCCGGGTCCCGGCTCCGACGGGCTGCAGGAGCTGCTGGCGTGACAGCCCTGCTGCCCGCGCTGCTCGACCGGGGCGGCCGTGGCGGTCGCGGCCGGGCTGCCCGCGCCTTCGGCGAGCCGCCTGGCCGACGCGCTCCCGCGGCCGGTCGGTGCGCGCCCGCGCCCGCCGGCGCGCCGCTGGCGCGGGGTCGGCCGGCTGCCGGTGCTGGTCGCCGGCGCCGGCGGGCCTGCTGCTGTCGGGGCTCCCGCTCGGGCTGGTCGCCGCCGCGGTCACCGCCGCCGGCCTGGCCTCGGCGGCGCGGCAGCGGAGCGCGCGCCTGCTGCGCCGGGAGCGGGCGGGAGCGGGGGAGGCGTGCGGGGTGCTGGCCGCCGAGCTGCGCGCCGGCCGGTCGGCGGGGCAGGCCCTCGAGGCTGCTGCCGAGGTGGCGGTCGGGCCCTTCGCGGACCGGCTGCGCGCTGGGGCGACGGCTGCCGGCTTCGGCGGCGACGTCGCCGCTGCCCTGCTCGCCGGACCTGCCACCGGGGTGCCGCAGGTCGCCGCCGGGCTGGCGGCCTGCTGGCAGGTGTGCGCCGGCACCGGCAGCGGCCTGGCCGCCGCGGTCGAGCGGCTGGAGGAGGGGCTGCGCGCCGACGCCGCCGCCCGGCGCGCCGTCGAGGCCGAGCTCGCCGGTCCGCGCGCCACCGCCGGCCTGCTCGCCGGGCTCCCGCTGCTCGGGGTCCTGCTCGCCGCCGCGCTCGGCGCCCGGCCGCTGCACGTCCTGCTCGACACCGCGGTCGGGGGCGTCTGCCTGGTCCTCGGCGTCGGGCTCGACCTGCTCGGGCTGGTGTGGACCCGGCGCATCGCCCGCGTCGCCGGGGCCTGACGTGCTCGACCGCCCTGCTCGCCGCCCTGGCCGCGCACCTGCTCGTGGCGCCCCGGCGCAGCGCCCGCCTCGACGCCCTGCTGCCGGAGCGGGCGCCGCCGTCCTGGTCCGTCCCGACTGCCGTCGTCGCTGCCGGTGCCGCTGCTGGCGTGCTCCGTGGCCGGGCTCGCGGTGGTGCTGCTGGTCGGCGGGCCCGTCGGGCTCGTCCTCGGCGGCGCCGTCGTCGTCGCCGGGCCCCGGCTGCTGGGCCGGCTGGAGGGGGCGTCCGCCCGGGCCGAGCGCGAGCAGCTGGCCCGCGAGCTGCCGCTCGCCCTCGACCTGCTCGCCGCCTGCCTCGCCGGCGGTGCCCCGCTGCCCGCGGCCGTCCGGGCCGTCGCGGACGCGCTGCCCGGGCCCTGCGGGTCGCGGCTGCGGCGGGTCGAGGCGGGGCTCGCGGTCGGCAGCGCTCCGGCCGACGCCTGGGCGGCGCTCGCCGACGGGGAGGACCCGGAGCGGCCCGGTCGCGGGACCCGCGGTGCGGGCGCTCGTGCGGGCGGGGGAGGGCGGCGCGCCCGTCGCGGTGGCCGTCGCGCGGCTGGCGGCGGAGGCACGCGCGGAGGACCGGGCGCGGGCGGAGCAGGCGGCACGGCGGGCGGGGGTGCTGGCGGTGGCGCCGCTCGGGGCCTGCTTCCTGCCGGCGTTCGTGCTGCTGGGCGTGGTGCCGGTGGTGGTCGGGCTGGCGGGGCCGCTGCTGTCGTCGCTGTAGGGGGCCGGTCGGGGCCCATCAGCGGGGGTTGGCCAGCGGCCGGTCGGTGACCGTCCTGGAGGGCGAGCGCTGGACTGTGTGAGCGAGCCGGCCCGCGCATTGCGTGCTCGCGGTCGTTGGCCGGGCGTGAACCGGACCTGCCCTCCGGCCGTCCAGTTCCCTCTGGCCGTCCACCGTCCCTAGGGACCGTCCACGTCGTCACGGCCCCGGGGACGGTCCTCAGGGGCGCGCCAGCGGCCGGTCAGCAGCTGAGCGTCCCGGCCACGTCCGGCCTGCGGCTCGCACAGCCGCCGCTGCTGGCCCGGCTTCGCTCGTGCGCGGGGCTCAGGGGCTTCCGCGCCTCGTGGTCCGCTCGCCGCCACCGCGCGCGCCATACCTCCCCTCGGCCAGGGCCCGACCTCTTGCCCAGTCGACCCTCGGCTGGCCCGATCTCCTGGTCGGTGGACGCTCGACCGGTCGACCTGCTCCCGGACCGACTCTCGTCCTGCCGAGCCCAGGCCGGCCGACCCCAGCCCGACGACCCACGTCGGCCGACCTCAGCCGGCCGACCCACGTCGGCCGACCCCGGTCCGAGGGACCAGTTCCGCTCGACAGCAGGCCGGTCCACGGACTTCGGTCGACCCCGGTCCGGTCGACCCACGGCTGCTCGACCCTCGTCCGTCGCGGTCGCACCACGGGGGTCCTGGCCCACCGCCCCGCGCACCGAGCGCACCGAGCCGCGCTGGCGCGCCTCCGCGCCGAGCCGGTCCGCTCCCTGGCCCGGACCGGGCGAGCCATGCGTCTGGCGGACCACGCGCCGACGTGCCGGCTGCGACGCAGTCCAGCTGCCGTGCACACCGGGTCGAGGCGCGCCTGTCAAGCCCTTCCCGCGCTGTCCACAACCCGCCCCGACGCCCTGGGCGGCCACCTCCCGCTCCGGCACCGTCGTCCCTGTCCGGCCAACAGGTCCGGCACACCACGACCGGCTCGCCGGTCCGCTTCGGAGGTCCATGTCATGCGCGCTCTGCAGAACGTCCGCAACGCTCCCGTCCGCCTCGCTGCCCGGCTCAGCTCGGCCGGCGCCGACGACGCCGGCATGACCACGGCGGAGTACGCCGTCGGGACCGTCGCCGCGTGCGGCTTCGGCGGCGTGCTCGTCGAGGTGATCAAGGACCCCGGCGTCCAGAACGCGATCAAGAGCCTGTTCCTCAAGGCGCTCAGCTTCGCCGGCCTGGGCTGAGCCCTGCCCCTGTGCCCGGGCCGTCACGGCGACGGCCCGGGCCGAGGCCTGAGGGAGGCCCTGTGAGGACCACTGCTCGGACGTCTCGTCGCCCCGCCCGGGACGGCGGCATGGTCACCGCGGAGACCGCTGTCGCGATGCCCGCGCTGGTGCTCGTCCTCGCTGCTGCCGTGTGGGGGCTGTCCTGCGTGGGAGCCCAGCTGCGCTGCGTCGACGCAGCCCGTGAGGGTGCCCGGCTGGCTGCCCGTGGCGAGAGCGCGGCGGTGGTCCGGGCCGCTGCAGCCCGGGCCGCCCCCGCCGGCGCCGCTGTCGACGTCGCCCAGCAGGGCGAGCAGGTCGTCGTGGTCGTGCGCGCGACGGTGCGGCCCTTCGGAGCGGCCCTGAGCGGGCTGACGGCCGTGGAGGTCGACGGCCGGTCCGCCGCCCTGCAGGAACCCGGGCTCGAGCCGTGACGCCCGGCCGGTCGTCGCGTCGGCTCGGCGGGGACGCGGGGTCGGGGACGGTCCTCGTCCTCGGACTCGTCCTGGTTCTCGCGTCGTTCACCGCGGTGCTCACCGGGGTGGGCGTCCTGGTGGTCACGCGCCACCGTGCCGACGCTGCGGCTGACCTCGCAGCCCTCGCCGCGGCGGTGTCGGCGGTGGAAGGCAGCGCGGACGCCTGCGCGGCAGCCGCACGCACTGCCGCTGCGGCGGGGGTCACCGTCGTCGCGTGCAGCCTTCAGGGCGACGAGGCCGTGGTGGCGGTCGAGCTGCTGCCGCCCGGGCAGCTCGCCGCCCTCGGCCCGGCCCGGAGCACCGCCCGCGCCGGTCCGTAGGCCGCCGCCACCGGTGGCCCGGGAACGTCCGAGCCGGTCTGGGCGTCCGAGTCCGGGGACGCCCTCCGCTGCGTAACCTCGAGCGGGCCGACGTCGTTGTCCCTCCGGGCGCCGTCCCGCGCACCACCGGTCAGTGCAGGAGCACCCGTGCAGCCCTCGTTCGTCGTCCCGCCCGTCCCGGAGCGCCCGCGTCCTGCGCGGGCGCTGCTGGGCGACGCGATGCGACGGCCGGGCGGTCGGCGTGCGCTGTCGGTGCTGAGCCTCGTGCTCGCCCTGGCCGGCATCGGGATCTTCGCGTACCCGCTCGGCACCGACCTGTACGGGCGGTGGCAGCAGGACCAGCTGGTCGAGACGTTCCGCGCCCCCGAGGTGGTGCAGGCCTACACGGAGCGGCGGGTGAAGGTCGGCCAGGGGCTGACCCGGCTCAAGATCGACAAGATCGGCGTCGATGTCCTGGTCGTGGAGGGGACGACGGCGGCGGCCCTGCGCGCAGGGGCCGGGCACTACCCGGCGACCCCCCTGCCGGGCGAGGTCGGCAACGTCGGCATCGCCGGCCACCGGACCACGTACGGGCGGCCGCTCAACCGGCTCGACGAGCTCGTCCCGGGCGACACCGTGGTGCTCGAGACGCCGCTGGCGGTCTACACCTACCGGGCCGTCCCGGCGTTCGCCGGCCACGGCAACCCGTGGGTGGTGTCGCCCACCCAGGTCGACGTCGTCGCGCAGACGGCGGGCACGCGGATGCTCACCCTCACCACCTGCCACCCGAAGGGCAGCGCGCGCCAGCGGCTGGTCATGCGCTTCGAGCTGGTCGGCCAGCAGAAGCTCGAGCCGGTCGTGTCCGGATGACGCGTGCCTCGCGCCCGAGCGCCGTCCTGCTCGGGCTCGCTCTCGCCGTCGGGCCGACCCTCGTCTGGGCTCCCGCAGCATCGGCGGCGGGGACGGTCCTGACGCCCGGCTCGGGCACCGTCTTCTCCGACGACACCAGCGTCCGGCTCGAGGCCCGGGTGGACGGCCGCAGCGGCGCGACGGAGATGCGGCTCGTCGACCCGTCCGGCACGGCCCGCACCGTCGACTCGGTCCCCATGTCCTTCCAGGCGCAGACGCTGGCGCACACGCTCGACACGTCCTGCCCCGAGTACCCCGGCGCCGCGTGCACCGGCCGGCGCCCGGCCCGCAACGGCACCTGGACCGTGCAGCTCACGGGTGGCGCGACCGACAGCCGCACGTTCGTGCTCGCCGTCCCCCCGCGGGCGCCGTCGGGGCTGCGCGCCGAGGCGGACGGGCCCCGCCAGGTCGTCGTGACCTGGGACCGCGGCGCCGAGCCCGACCTCGCCGGCTACGAGGTCGTCACCGGGGACGGCCGCGTGCTCGCCGCCGGCGACGACACCTGCCCCGACGGCACCTGCCGCACCGTCGTGACCTACGCCGAGGACGGGCCGAGCACCGAGCAGGTGGCCGTCCGGGTGTCCCGCGCGCTGTGCCCCTCCTGCGACGGTCGGCTGACGGCCACCTCCGACGCGGTCGCCGTGTCCCGGCCCGCGCCCGCCCCCGCACCGTCGAGCGGCACGTCCACACCGGCTGCCGGCGACGGCGGCAGCGCGACCGGCGCCCCCGGCAGCGGTGGCACCGCCGGCGGCGGCACGACAGGCGGCACCTCCACCGGCGGCGGCACCGGCGACCGGCGGCGGTACCGCGGGCGGCGGCACGGGGAGCGGTCCCGGGTCGGGGGCCGGCACCGGCAACAGTGGCAACGGCGGCAGCAGCGGCACCGGCAGCGGGAGCTCCGGCGGCGGGACCGCCGACTCCGGCGCCACGGCCGGCGGCGCGCCGGCGACGCAGGGCGGCACGGGGGTCAGCGGCACACCCGCCGTCGGCAGCGGTCAGGCCGACGCGAACGCCTTCGCCCTCAGCTTCAGGGGCTTCGCGCCGAGCATCGGGCTGCCGAAGCTCCCGCCGCTGCCCGCGACCGGTGTCGCGCTGCCCGCGGTGGCCGCGGAGCCGGACGGCTCCTTCGACCCGCAGCTGCCCTTCGACGAGCAGGTGGTCGAAGAGCGGGTCCCGACGACGGCGCTCGGCCCGGCCCGACGGCTGACTCGGACCGTGGGTTCGGCGATCGACAGCGAGCGGCTGGCCCGCGGCATCGCCGGCGGTCTGGTGCTCCTGCTGGTCACCGCCCACGTGCGGCGGTGGCTCGCGCAGACCCCGAGCGACCTGTAGACCCAGGCCCTCGACGACGGTCGACCGCGTCCGGGCGCCCTCGGCAGGCGTCCGCACGAGCGGCCGCCTCGGCCGAGCCGAGTGCGGAGCCGATCCACGCCGGGCCAGCGGCGGAGCGGGGCCCGGACTCAGCGTCCGGTCGGGGCCCGGACTCAGCGCCCGGTCAGCGCCCGACCAGCGCCCGACCAGCGCCCGACCAGCGCCGGCTCAGCGCCTGCGGACGCCCCGCCCCGCGCTGCTGTCCGAGGACGACGGGTACGGGTCGGCGGCGTGCGCGGCGCGCTCCTGCTCGAGCTCGCTCTCGAGCCGCGCGTTCTCCTCGGCCAGCGTCTCGGCCTCGCCGCTTGCACGTGCTGACCTCGCGCTTGGCGGCGACGCGCTTGTGCCGCTGGCGCAGCCCGCCGCCGAGGAACAGGGTCAGGCCGAGCATGGCGAGCGCGCCGGTGATGACGCCGACGAGGAACAGCCCGCCGATCGACACCCCGGACAGGGTGACGCCGAAGGCGGCGGCGTTCGCGGGGTCGGTGTTGCTGAACACGACGCCG
Source organism: uncultured Actinomycetota bacterium (assembly GCA_963815615.1). Classification (GTDB taxonomy): domain Bacteria; phylum Actinomycetota; class Actinomycetes; order Mycobacteriales; family SCTD01; genus RYN-122. Next base: position 406,313 of record CAWFHF010000002.1, read on the forward strand.
AGCGTGAGCAGCGCGGACAGGACGAGCAGGACCAGACCGAGCGCGACCATGCGGCAGCTCCAGGGGACGAGGGCGGGGCACAGGGACAGCGCAGTCACCGCCCTTACCCCGCGGCGACCCGCGTCCAGACCGCTCGCGAGCACGACGTCGAGCAGCCGGACGGCGCCCGGCCTTGTCGAGCGGCTCGTTGCCGTTGCCGCACTTGGGCGACTGCACGCAGGACGGGCAGCCGGACGCGCACTCGCAGGCGGCGATCGCGTCGCGGGTGGCCCGCAGCCAGGCGGCGCCGCGCTCGTAGCCGCGCTCGGCGAAGCCGGCGCCGCCGGGGTGGCCGTCGTAGACGAAGACGGTCGCCAGCCCGGTGTCCTCGTGCAGGGCGGTCGAGACGCCGCCGATGTCCCAGCGGTCGCAGGTGGCGAACAGCGGCAGCAGGCCGATGGCGGCGTGCTCGGCGGCGTGCGCGGCGCCGGGCACGTCGGTCCAGCCGAGCCCGGCGGCCTCGAGCAGCTCGGCGGTGACCGTGTAGACGACGGCGCGGGTGCGCAGCTCGCGGGCGGGCAGGTCGAGCGGCTCCTCGCCGAGCACCTCGCCGGACCCGACGCGCTTGCGCAGGAACGACACGACCTGGTGCGTCACGTCGACGGTGCACGAACGACAGCCGGACGCCGTCGAAGGCCCGGCCGCGCAGCTCCTCGACGACGCGGATGTCGGTGACGTCGCGGGCCGACGTCGTGTGGTCGGGGTCGTCGCGGCGGACGAGCGCGACCGACTCCTCGAGGTCGAGCTGCTCGACGACGTAGCGTCTCGCCCTGGTGCAGGTAGACGGCGCCGGTGTGGGCCTGGCTGTGCGAGGCGGCGTGGTCGACGGTGCCGAGCAGCCGGCCCGGTGCCCGCCTCGACGAGCCGCACCGGCGGCCCGCCGCCGCCGCGCAGGTCGGCCTCGGGACGGTCGCGCGAGGTCCAGAACCAGCCGCGGGGCCGGTGCTGCAGCAGCCCGCGCCGGACGAGGTCGCCCAGCAGCAGGCGGACCGTCGTCGGGCGTCGCCGAACAGCGGGAGGTCGTCGTCGGTGAGCGGCAGCTCGGCGGCGGCGCAGCACAGGTGCGGCGCGAGCACGTAGGGGTTCGACGGGTCGAGCACCGTGGCCTCGACGGGCCGGCCGAACAGCGCCTGCGGGTGGTGCACGAGGTAGGTGTCGAGCGGGTCGTCGCGGGCGACGAAGACGGCGAGCGCGCCCTGCCCGGCGCGGCCCGGCGCGCCCGGCCTGCTGCCAGACCGACGCGACCGTGCCGGGCCAGCCGGTGAGCACGACGGCGTCGAGCCCGGCGACGTCGACGCCGAGCTCGAGGGCGTTGGTGGCGGCGACGCCGAGCAGGTCGCCGCTCTGCAGCCGCCGCTCGAGCTCGCGCCGCTCCTCCGGCAGGTAGCCCGCCCGGTAGGCGGCGACCCGGCCGACGAGGCCTCGGACACCTCGGCGAGCCCGCGCCGGGCGGTCAGCGCGACCGACTCGGCGCCGCGGCGCGACCGGACGAAGGCGATCGTGCGGGCGCCCTCGACGACGAGGTCGGCCAGCAGGTCGCCCGGTCTCGGCGGTGGCCGAGCGGCGCACGGGCGCGCCGTTCTCGCCGCCGAGGTCGGGCACCAGCGGCGGCTCCCAGAGCGCGAACTCGGTCGCCCCGCGCGGCGAGGCGTCCTCGGACGACCGCCTCGACCGGCAGCCCGACCAGCCGGGACGCCGAGGCCGCCGGGTCGACGGAGGTCGCCGAGGCGAGCAGGAACACCGGGCGAGGCGCCGTAGCGGGCGCACACCCGGCGCAGCCGGCGCAGCACCTGCGCGACGTGGCGAGCCGAAGACCCCGCGGTAGGTGTGGCACTCGTCGACGACGACGTAGCGCAGCCCGCGCAGGAAGGAGGCGAAGTCGCGTGCCGGGGCAGGACGCCCGCGGCTGACCATGTCGGGGTTGGTGAGCACCAGCCGCCCGTGCCGGCGCACCCAGTCGCGCTCCTCGCGGGGGGTGTCGCCGTCGTAGGTCGCGGCGCGCGACGGCCATGAGGTTCAGCGCCCGCACGGCGCGCAGCTGGTCGGTGGCGAGCGCCTTGGTCGGCGACAGGTAGAGCGCGGTCGCCCGGTCGTCGTCGAGCAGCGACGACAGCACGGGCAGCAGGTAGGCCAGCGACTTGCCGCTCGCCGTGCCGGTGCCGACGACGACGGACTGCCCGCCCAGGCGAGGTCGGCGGCCGCGCGCCTGGTGCTCCCACGGGGCGGGGACGCCGCGCAGGGCCAGCCGGTCGACGAGCAGCGGCGGCACCCACGCCGGCCAGGCGGCGGTCCGGCCCGAGCGCGGCGGCACGTGCTCGACGTGCATGACCCGCTCCGCGACCCGCGGGTCGAGCAGGAGCCGGTCGAGCAGGCTGCGGGGCGGGGTCACGGGCGCACCAGTCTCGCAGGGCGCGGGGGTGCGGGGCGCCCCGGAGGGGCGGGGCGCTGCGGCCGTGCGGTTGGATGCAGGCGCGCCGGGTACGGCGCGCTGAGGCCCCTCGGACCGGGGGTCCGCACTCTGCCTGGAGGAGATCTCGTGGACCTGTCCCTGTCGACCCGCACCGAGGGTGACCGCACCGTCGTCGTGGTGGGGGGCGAGATCGACGTCTACACCGCGCCGAAGCTCCGCGAGCAGCTCATCGACCTCGTGAGCAGCGGCCAGTACCACCTCGTCGTCGACATGGAGGGCGTCGAGTTCCTCGACTCCACCGGCCTCGGCGTCCTGGTCGGCGGCCTCAAGCGCGTCCGCGCCCACGAGGGCTCGCTGCGCCTGGTCTGCACGCAGGAGCGCATCCTGAAGATCTTCCGCATCACCGGCCTCACCAAGGTCTTCCCGATCCACGGCTCGGTCGAGGAGGCCGTGGCCGCGACGGACTAGGCCCGGACGAGGCGGACGACGGCAGCATGGCCGTCGTCGAGCTCCTGCTGTCCCCCCTCCCGGCGCACGTCCGCACCGCCCGGCTCGTCGTCGTCGCCGCCGCCCGTCGGGCGGGCCTCGACGACGAGCGGGTCGACGAGCTGCGGCTCGCCCTCGGTGAGGCGTGCTCGCGCGCCGTCGGCCTGCACGCCGCCCACGCCCCGGGCACGCCCGTGCAGGTCACGGTGCAGGACGACCCCGGCCGGCTGACCGTCACGGTCACCGACCGCGGCCCCGCCGCCGGCCCGGTCCCGGACGACGTCGCCGGCGACCTGCTCGAGCGGTCCGGACGACGTCGCCGGACGGCGTCGACCCCGACGTCGCGCTCGCGGTCGTGACCGGCCTGGTCGACGACGTCGCTCGTCGAGCCGGGCGCCGACGGCACGGCCGTGACGATGCGCTGGCCGCTGCCGCCGCGGCCCGTGTCGCCCCTGTCGTAGGGCCCTCCCGGTGTGGCGCAGCCCACACCGTGTCCGTGGTGGGCCGTATGCTCCCGCCGCTCCCCGTCGCCGGTGTCCCGGCGGCCGGTCGCACCCTGACCGGCCCCGCGCCCCGTCGGCGGGAGCGTCCGGTCGCACCCGCGGCACCCGCGGTCGGGGACCGGGCAGTCCCGGTGGGCGCCGCCCGCCGGTGCACCGCGACGGGCCCGCGCGCCCGTCCGTGACCAGGAGGACGCGTGCTCCAGCTCGCCCAGGCGGGAGAGGACCTCGCCGGCGTCGCCGACGGCGACAAGATCATCGTCTACCTCATCCTGCTGACCTCGCTCGTGGCCCTCGGCTTCGCCGCCGTGTTCGCCAGGGAGGTCCTGGCCGCCGGCCAGGGCACCCCGAAGATGATCGAGATCGCCAAGGCGGTCCAGGAGGGCGCGGCCGCCTACCTGCGCCGGCAGTTCCAGACGCTGGCGGTGTTCGCCGCGCTGGTCTTCGCGCTGCTGTTCCTGCTGCCCGCCGACTACGACGTCGGTGCGCGTCGGCCGGCCGATCTTCTTCCTCGTCGGCGCGGTGTTCAGCGCCCTGGTCGGCTTCATCGGCATGACGCTGGCGACCCGCACGAACCTGCGCGTGGCCAACGCCGCGAACGTCTCGGGCACCAAGAAGGCGCTGCGGCTGGCCTTCCGCGCCGGCGGCGTCGTCGGCATGTTCACCGTCGGCCTCGGCCTGCTCGGCGCCACGATCGTGCTGCTGGTCTACGACGAGGACGCCCCGCGCGTGCTGGAGGGCTTCGCCTTCGGCGGCGCGCTGCTGGCGATGTTCATGCGCGTCGGCGGCGGCATCTTCACCAAGGCCGCCGACGTCGGCGCCGACCTGGTCGGCAAGGTCGAGCAGGGCATCCCCGAGGACGACCCGCGCAACGCCGCCACCATCGCCGACAACGTGGGCGACAACGTCGGTGACTGCGCCGGCATGGCGGCCGACCTGTTCGAGTCCTACGCCGTCACCCTGGTCGCCGCGCTGATCCTCGGCCAGGTCGCCTTCGGCGAGCAGGGCCTGGTGTTCCCGCTGATCGTGCCCGGCCATCGGCGTGCTCACCGCGCTGGTCGGCATCTACGGCACCAGCCCCCGCGACGGCGACCGCAACGGCATGAACGCCATCAACCGCGGCTTCTTCCTGTCGGCCGTCGTGTCGGCGGTGCTGGTCGCGATCGCCGCGTTCGCCTACCTGCCGGACACCTTCGGCGAGCTCGACGGCGGGGCCGAGTCCGGGCTCCGACCCGCGCCTGGTCGCCATCGGCGCCGTCATCATCGGCATCGTGCTGGCCAGCCTCATCCAGGTGCTGACCGGCTACTTCACCGAGACCAACCGCAAGCCGGTCCAGGAGATCGGCAAGAGCTCGCTGACCGGCGCCGGCCACGGTCGTGCTGGCCGGCATCTCGGTCGGCCTGGAGTCGGCCGTCTACTCGGCGCTGCTCATCGGCGGCGCGGTCTACGCGGCCTTCCTGCTCGGCGGCGGCTCGACCGTCGTCGCGCTGTTCGCCGTCGCGCTGGCCGGCACCGGCCTGCTCACCACGGTCGGCGTCATCGTCGCGATGGACACCTTCGGCCCGATCAGCGACAACGCCCAGGGCATCGCCGAGATGTCCGGCGAGGTCAGCGAGGAGGGCGCGCTCGTCCTCACCAGCCTCGACGCCGTCGGCAACACCACCAAGGCCATCACCAAGGGCATCGCGATCGCCACCGCCGTGCTCGCCGCGACCGCGCTGTTCGGCTCGTTCCGCACCGAGGTCGAGCGCGCGCTGGTCGAGGCCGGCCGCACGGCGGACGACTTCTCCCTGTCGATCGAGAAGCCGAACCTGCTGTTCGGCCTGATCATCGGCGCGGCCGTCGTGTTCCTGTTCTCCGGCCTCGCCATCCAGGCGGTCTCCCGGGCCGCCGGGCGCGTCGTCTTCGAGGTGCGCGAGCAGTTCCGCACCAAGCCCGGGATCATGGACTACACGGAGAAGCCCGACTACGCCCGCGTCGTCGACATCTGCACCAAGGACTCGCTGCGCGAGCTCGCCACCCCCGGCCTGCTCGCCGTGCTGAGCCCGATCGCGGTCGGCTTCGCCCTCGGCTACCAGCCGCTCGGGCGCGTTCCTCGCCGGCTCGATCGCGGCCGGCGTGCTCATGGCGGTGTTCCTGTCCAACGCCGGCGGCGCCTGGGACAACGCCAAGAAGCTCGTCGAGGACGGCATCCACGGCGGCAAGGGCAGCCCGGCCCACGAGGCGACGATCATCGGCGACACCGTCGGCGACCCGTTCAAGGACACCGCGGGCCCGGCGCTCAACCCGCTGCTCAAGGTGATGAACCTGGTGGCGCTGCTCATCGCCCCGTCGGTCGTGCAGTACGGCATCGGCGACGACGCGAACCTCGGGCGTCCGCTTCGTCGTCGCGGCGCTGGCCATCGTCGGCATCGCCGCCGCGGTGACCATCAGCAACAAGCGCAGCGTCGCCGGGCGCGGTCGCGCCCGACGCGAGCCCGGGCGCCCGTCGTCTGACCCCTGCCCGCCCTCGAGGGCGGGGCTCGTCCGCCACGGCGGACGGGCCCGCCCGTCGGTGCGTCGGGCGGAGGGCTAGCGTCCGGGCGTGCTCGCCGACCCGGACGCCCTGCTCGCCGACGCCCCGCGGGTCGCGGACGCCCTCGACGCGGCCGGCTGGTCGGCCGCCGCGCTGGACGACCTGCTCGGTGCGACCTACCGCACCCACCTCGACCGCGACGAGCTCGCGCCCGTCGCTGCGCCGCACCCGCGACGGCAGCCCGCTCGCCGCGCTGGCCCGGGCTCTGGTGGTCGGCGCCCCGCTGACCGACGCCGAGCGCCGGGCCGCCGGCCTGCCCGGCTCCTGGCTGGCCCCCGACGGCAGCTGCCCCGTGCGCCTGCAGCCGGTGCCGCACGACGGCGTCGAGGTGGTCGTGCCGCACGACCCGGGGCGGGCGGCCACCGGGGTCGAGCGCGAGCAGGTCCTCGGCGTCGGGGCGGCGTCGCTGACGCTGGCGGCGGCCACCCCGCGCGACCGCGTGGGCCGGGTCCTCGACCTCGGGGCCGGCGCCGGGGTGCAGGCGCTGCTGGCCGAGGACCACGCGGAGTCGGTCGTCGCCACCGACCGCAACCCGCGGGCGGTCGCGCTTCACCCGGCTGGCCGCGGCGCTCGACCGGGTGGAGGTCGACGCCCGCGAGGGAGACCTGCTCGAGCCGGTGGCGGGGGAGCGGTTCGACCTGGTGGTCAGCAACCCGCCCTTCGTGATCAGCCCGGCATCCCGCTACACCTACCGCGACGCCGGCCTGGACGCCGACGACGTCTCGCCGCCGCCTGGTGTCCGGCCTGCCCGGCGTGCTCGCCCCGGGCGGCTCGGCCGTGCTGCTGGCGAACTGGCTGCACGTCGAGGGCGAGGACGGCGACGCCCGGGTGCTGTCGTGGTTCGACGGCACCGACTGCGACGGCTGGGTGGTGCAGCGCGAGCTCGCCGCCCCCGAGGAGTACGTGACCGCGTGGCTGCGCGACACCGACGAGACGGGCGCCTGGCAGCAGGGCGAGGGCTACGACGCCTGGCTGGACTGGTTCGCCGAGCGCCGGCGTGGAGGCCGTGGCCTTCGGCATCGTCGCGCTGCGCGCGTCGGGCCGGCAGCGGACGGTCACCCTCGACGACGTCCCCCAGCCGACGGCGGCCACGTGGGGCGAGGAGGTGCGCGACCACTTCCGCCGGATGGACGCCCTGCAGGGCGACCCGCTCGCGGCGCGGTGGCGGCTGCGCGACGACGTCCGGCTGCACTCCGTGGCCCGCCGCGGCGACGACGGCTGGTACGCCGACAGCCAGCTGCTGCAGCAGGAGGCGGGGCTGCGCTGGAGCGGCGGCGTCGACAGCTACGGCGCGACCCTGCTGGCCGGCTGCGACGGCACCCGCCCGATGGGGGCCCTGCTCGCGGTCCTGGCGAGCAGCACCGGGCTCACCGACGCCGAGGCCGCCGAGCAGGTGCTGCCGGTGGTCTCGCGGCTGGTCGAGCAGGGGTTCCTCGTCCCGTAAGGCGCGCCCGGCCCGCCGCTACGTTTGACAGCGCCCCGCACAGTGGGGGCGCCCACCCCGCACCACCAGCTCCAGGAGACCCGTGACCGAGACCGCCGCCCCGGCTCCCTCCGCGAAGAAGGGGGCGCCCGCGAAGAAGGCCCCCGCGGGCACGGGCGGGCGCCGGCTGGTCATCGTCGAGTCGCCGACCAAGGCCAAGAAGATCGCCTCCTTCCTGGGAGCCGGCTACGTCGTCGAGAGCAGCTACGGCCACATCCGCGACCTGCCGCGCAACGCCGCCGACGTCCCGGCCAGCCACAAGGGGCTGGCGTGGGCGAAGACCGGCGTCGACGTCGACAACGGGTTCGCGACGCTCTACGTCGTCACGCCGGAGAGCAAGGCGCAGGTCACCAAGCTCAAGGCGCTGCTCAAGGAGACCGACGAGCTGTTCCTCGCCACCGACGAGGACCGCGAGGGCGAGGCCATCGCCTGGCACCTGCTGGAGACCCTGAAGCCCAAGGTCCCGGTGCGCCGGATGGTCTTCCACGAGATCACCCCGCAGGCCATCCAGCACGCGGTCGAGACGCCGCGCGAGCTCGACACGAGCCTGGTGCAGGCCCAGGAGACCCGACGGGTCCTGGACCGGCTGTACGGCTACGAGGTCAGCCCGGTGCTGTGGAAGAAGGTCATGCCGCGGCTGTCCGCGGGCCGCGTGCAGTCGGTGGCGACGCGGATCGTGGTGGAGCGCGAGCGGGCCCGGATGCGCTTCACCGAGGCGAGCTACTGGGACGTCGAGGGCACCTTCGAGGCGGCCCCGCAGGCCGACGACCCGACGGCGCCGCGCAGCCTGACGGCGACCCTGGTCGCCCTGGACGGCAAGCGCCTGGCCACCGGCCGCGACTTCGACGCCGACACCGGCCGGCTCAAGAGCGACGTCGTCCACGTGGACGAGGGGAGCGCCCGCGACCTGGTCGCCCGGCTGGACGGCCGTCCCTTCGCGGTGCGCACCGTCGAGGACAAGCCGTACAGCCGCAAGCCCTACGCGCCGTTCATGACCAGCACCCTGCAGCAGGAGGCCGGCCGCAAGCTGCGCTTCTCCGCGCAGCGCACCATGCAGACCGCCCAGCGGCTGTACGAGAACGGCTACATCACCTACATGCGCACCGACAGCAGCAACCTGTCGGAGACGGCGGTCGCCGCGGCACGCCAGCAGGCCCGCGACCTGTACGGCCCCGAGTACGTGCCGGACGCGCCGCGGCGCTACGCCGGCAAGGTCAAGAACGCGCAGGAGGCGCACGAGGCGATCCGCCCCTCGGGCGACGTCTTCCGCACCCCCGGCGAGCTGGCCCGCGAGCTCTCGGGCGACGAGCTGCGCCTGTACGAGCTGGTCTGGCAGCGCACGGTCGCCAGCCAGATGGCCGACGCCCGGGGCGTCACGGCGTCGGTGCGCCTGGGCGCGACGACGGCGGACGGGACGGACGCGGAGTTCTCGGCGTCGGGGCGGGTCATCACCTTCCCCGGCTTCCTGCGCGCCTACGTCGAGAGCACCGACGACGACGACGCGGGCGAGAAGGACGACGCCGAGAAGCGGCTGCCGCGGGTCGACCGTCGGCGACGCCCTGGCCACGCAGGCGCTGGAGCCGCAGGGCCACACCACCAGCCCGCCGGCCCGCTACACCGAGGCGAGCCTGGTCAAGCGGCTGGAGGAGCTGGGCATCGGCCGCCCCTCCACCTACGCCTCGATCATCACCACGATCCAGGACCGCGGCTACGTCTGGAAGAAGGGCAGCGCGCTGGTCCCGACGTGGCTGGCCTTCGCGGTCGTCAAGCTGCTCGAGGACCACTTCGGCCGGCTCGTCGACTACGGGTTCACCGCGTCGATGGAGGACGACCTCGACGGCATCGCCGGCGGTACCGGCAACGCCGTCGAGTGGCTCACCCGCTTCTACTTCGGCAGCGAGGAGGGCAAGGAGGGCGGCCTCGCGCGCCAGGGCGGCCTGAAGAAGCTGGTCGGCGAGAACCTCGGCGAGATCGACGCCCGGGACATCAACTCGATCGTCATCGGGCGCGACGACGCCGGCCGCGAGGTCGTCGTCCGGGTCGGCCGGTACGGGCCGTACGTGCAGGTCGGCGAGGACGGCGACGCGCAGCTGCGGGCCTCCCTGCCCGACGACCTCGCCCCCGACGAGCTCACCGTCGAGCGGGCCGTCGAGCTGGCCAGCGCGCCGTCGGGCGACCGCGTGCTGGGCACCGACCCGACCACCGGCTACGACGTCGTGGCGAAGTCCGGGCGGTACGGGCCGTACGTGACGCTCGTGCTGCCGGAGGGGTCCAAGGACAAGCCCCCGACGGGCAGCCTGTTCAAGACGATGGACCTCGACACGATCACGCTGGAGGACGCGCTCAAGCTGCTGACCCTGCCGCGCACCCTGGGCGCGGCGGAGGACGGCGAGGAGGTCACGGCGCAGAACGGCCGCTACGGGCCCTACATCAGCAAGGGCAAGGAGAGCCGGTCGCTCGAGTCCGAGGAGCAGCTGTTCACCGTGAGCCTGCAGGAGGCGCTGCACCTGCTGGCGCAGCCCAAGCTGCGCGGGCGGCAGGCCGCCGTCGCCAAGCCCCCGCTCAAGGAGCTCGGCACCGACCCGGTCAGCGGCAAGCAGATGGTGGTCAAGGAGGGCCGCTTCGGCCCCTACGTCACCGACGGCGAGACCAACGCCAGCCTGCGCAAGGGCGACGAGCTCGAGGGCCTGACCGACGAGCGGGCGAGCGACCTGCTGGCCGAGCGACGGGCCCGCGGGCCGGCGCCGAAGAAGACCGCGGCGGCCAGGAAGGCGCCGGCGAAGAAGGCCCCCGCCAAGAAGGCCGCGGCGAAGAAGGCCCCCGCGAAGAAGGCTGCCGCGAAGAAGGCGACCTAGCAGCGGGCCCGCCTAGGCTCGCCGGGTGAGCACGCAGGCGCAGGACCCGCCGGCGGCCGTGGCGCCGCGGCGGTCCGGCCCCCTCGCCACCCCCGCCTTCCGCCGGCTCTACCAGGCGCTGGCGCTGTCGAGCTTCGGCGACTGGCTGGGCTTCCTGGCGACGACGGCGCTCGCCGCCCAGCTCGTCGAGGGGTTCAGCCAGAAGGCGTACGCCACCGGCGGCGTCCTGGTCTTCCGGCTGCTCCCGGCCGTGCTGCTCGGGCCGCTGGCGGGCGCCTTCGCCGACCGGTGGGACCGGCGGCGCACGATGGTGCTCTGCGACCTGCTGCGGTTCAGCCTGTTCGTGAGCATCCCGCTGTCGGGGTCGCTGCTGTACCTGCTGGTCGCGAGCTTCCTCATCGAGGCGGTGAGCCTGTTCTGGATCCCGGCCAAGGAGGCGTCGGTCCCGAACCTGGTGCCCCGCAGCCAGCTCGAGGCGGCCAACCAGCTCAGCCTCATCGCCACCTACGGCAGCGCCCCCGTCGCGGCCGCGGTGTTCGCCGGGCTCGGCCTGGTCAGCCGGGCCCTCGGCAACCCGTTCGAGTTCTTCTCCACCCGCCCGGTCGACCTCGCCCTGTACGTCAACGCCAGCACGTTCCTGTTCGCCGCCATGACGGTCTACCGGCTCAAGGGGGAGATCCCGAGCCCGAAGGTCGCACCCAGGGCGGCGGGGGAGCCGGCGCCGAGCGTGCTGGCCAGCCTCACCGAGGGCCTGGCCTTCGCGCGGCAGGACCCGCTCGTGCGCGGCCTGCTGGTCGGCATGCTCGGCTCGCTGGCCGCCGGCGGGGCGATCATCGCGCAGGGGCAGCTGTTCGCCGAGACCGTCGTCGGCGGCGGGCAGGCGGCGTACGGGCTGCTGTTCGGGTCGGTGTTCCTCGGCATCGCCGGCGGCGTCGGGGCGGGCCCCCGGCTGCTGGGCGACCTGTCGCGGCGGCGCGCCTTCGGGCCGGCCATCGTCGGCGCCGGGCTCGCCCTGGTGTGCATGGCGCTGGTGCCGAACCTGTTCCTCGCGGTGCTGTCGACGCTGCTGGTCGGCTTCTTCGCCGGCATCGCCTACGTCATCGGCATCACGCTGCTGGGTGCCGAGGTCCCGGACGAGCGCCGCGGCCGCACGTTCGGGCTCGTGCAGTCGCTCATGCGCATCGACCTGCTGCTGGTCACCGGCGTGACGCCGTTCGTCAGCGGGGCGATCGGGCGGCGCGAGCTCGACCTGCCGGGCGGCGCCGTCTACACGGTCAACGGTGTCGCGGTCACCCTGCTGGTCGGCGGGCTGCTGGCGGTCGGCGTCGGGCTGGTGTCGTTCCGGCAGATGGACGACCGGCCGGGGGTGCCCGCTGGCCGCCGACCTGCGCCGGCTGCTGGTGCGGCGCACGCCGACCCCGCTGTTCCCCGGCACGTTCCTGGCGTTCGAGGGCGGCGAGGGGGCCGGCAAGTCCACCCAGGTGAGCCTGCTCGCCGACTGGCTGCGCGCGAGCGGCCGCGAGGTCGTCGTGACCCGCGAGCCCGGCGCGACGCCGCTGGGGGAGCGGCTGCGCGCGCTGCTGCTCGACGGCGGCGACGTCAGCCCGCGCGCGGAGGCCCTGCTCTACGCGGCCGACCGCGCCCACCACGTCGCGACCGTCGTGCGGCCGGCGCTCGTGCGGGGGGCCGTCGTCCTCACCGATCGCTACGTCGACTCCTCGCTCGCCTACCAGGGCGCCGGCCGGGCGCTCACCGTCGACGACGTCGCCATGCTCAGCCGCTGGGCCACCGAGGGCGTGCGCCCCGACCTGGTGCTGCTGCTCGACGTCGACCCCGAGGTCGGGCTGCGGCGGGCCCGCCAGACGGGCGCGCCCGACCGGCTGGAGGCGGAGTCGCTGGCGTTCCACCGCCGGGTCCGCCAGGGCTTCCTCGACCTCGCCGCGAAGGACCCCGACCGCTACCTGGTGCTCCCCGCCGACGCCGCCCCCGACGACGTGCAGGCCGCCCTGCGCGACCGGGTCGGCCACCTGCTCGGGGTGCACCAGTGAGCGTCTGGGACGACCTCGTCGGCCAGGAGCCGGTGGTGGAGCAGCTGCGCGCGGCGGCTGCTGCCGCGGCCGAGGTGGTGGCCGGCGGGGAGGGCCGCGGGATGACGCACGCGTGGCTGTTCACCGGCCCGCCCGGGTCGGGCCGGTCGGTGGCGGCGCGGTCGTTCGCGGCCGCCCTGCAGTGCGCCGACCAGGGGTGCGGCCACTGCACCGACTGCACGCAGGTGCTGCACGGCAGCCACACCGACGTCGCCCCGGTCGTCCCCGAGGGGCTGTCGATCGGCATCGACCTCGCCCGCCGGGTGGTGCGGCAGGGCTCGCGCCGCCCGACGCTGGGACGCTGGAACGTCACGGTCATCGAGGACGCCGACCGGATGAGCCCTGACGCCGCGAACGCGCTGCTCAAGGCCATCGAGGAGCCGCCGCCGCGCGGGGTGCTGCTGCTGTGCGCCCCGAGCAGCGAGGACCTGCTGGCCACGATCCGCTCGCGCTGCCGGCTGGTCCCGCTGCGCACGCCGCGCGCGGAGGCGGTCGCCGAGGTGCTGGTCCGCCGCGACGGCGTCGACCCGGCGATGGCCGCCTTCGCCGCGCGCGCCTCGCAGGGCCACGTCGGCCGGGCCCGCCGGCTGGCCACGGACGAGTCCGCCCGGCGCGAGCGGCAGGACGTGCTGGCCCTGGTGCGCTCGCTCGGCACCATCGGCTCCGCCCTCGCGGCCGCGGCCGACCTGGTCGACACCGCCAAGGACGAGGCCGCCCGGGTGTCCGACCACCGCGACGCCGCCGAGAAGGAGGAGCTGGCCACGGCGCTCGGCGCGGGCGCGACGGGCAAGGGGCTGACGGGCGGGGCGCCCCGCGGCGGGGCCGGCGCCCTCAAGGAGCTGGAGAAGCAGCAGAAGAGCCGGGGCACGCGCACCCGCCGCGACGTGCTCGACCGCGCGCTCGTCGACCTCACCGCGTTCTACCGCGACGTGGTGACGATCCAGCTCGGCACGGGGTCGCCCCTGGTGCACGCGGACCTCGGCGAGCAGGCCGCGGCGATCGCGCGGGCGACCACCCCGGAGTCGACGCTGCGCCGCCTCGACGCCGTCGCGGGCTGCCGCACGGCGCTGTCCGAGAGCGTCGACCCGCTGCTCGCCGTGGAGGCGATGGCGCTCGCGCTGCGCACCGGCTGACGCGCTAGCATCGTCCGCGCACCAGGCCGCCTTAGCTCAGTCGGTAGAGCACTTCACTCGTAATGAAGTTGTCGTCGGTTCGATTCCGACAGGCGGCTCCACGGGCCCGGCGCGTCCCGCACCCCGGGGCGCGCCGTCGTCGTGTCCGGGACCAGGGGCACAGGGAACACAGGGGGCGCAGTGGACAAGCCGGCCCTGCGCCGCGAGGTGCTCGCGGCCCGACGGCTGCGCACCGACCGCGCCGGCGGCGACCGCGCCCGCGACGCCGTGCTCGCGCCGCTGCTGGCCGGCCGCACCGTCGCCTCCTACGAGGCGTTCGGCACCGAGCCGGTCGCGCCGCTGCCTCCCGGCGCGCTCGTCCCGGTCCTGCTGCCCGACCGCGACCTGTCCTGGCGCACCCTCGACGGGACCGACCTCGGGCGGGACGCCGTGGCCGGCTGCGACGTCGTCCTGGTGCCCGCCCTGGCCGTCGACCGGCGGGGTGTGCGGCTCGGCCGCGGAGGGGGCTCCTACGACCGGGCCCTGCTCCGGGCCCGCGGCCTGGTGGTCGCGCTGCTGCACGAGGGGGAGCTGCGCGACCTGGTGCCGGGGGAGGCGCACGACGTCCGGGTCGACGCGGTGGCCCTCCCGTCCGGGCTCGTCGACCTGTCTGGGAGGATGACGCCGTGAGCGCGTTCGACGACGTCCTGGCCGGCAACCGCGACTACGCGGCGCAGTTCGAGGACGAGGGCAAGCCCGGCCAGGCGGCCAAGGGCCTCGCCGTCGTCACCTGCATGGACTCGCGCATCGAGCCGCTGGCGATGCTCGGCATGCAGCGCGGTGACGTGAAGATCATCCGCAACGCGGGTGCCCGCGTCACGGGCGACGTCCTGCGCACCCTGGTGCTGGCCAACGCGCTGCTCAACGTCGACCGCGTGCTCGTGGTCGCGCACACCGAGTGCGCGATGACCGGCAAGACCGAGGACGACGTGCAGCAGCTGCTGGCCGAGCGCAGCGGCGTCGACGCCCGCAGCCTGCACTTCTCGGTCATGCCCGACCAGCGCGTGGCGCTGGAGCGCGACGTCCAGCGCATCCGCAGCTGGCCGTTCCTGCCCGACAGCCTGGTCGTGGCCGGCGCGCTCTACGACGTCCGCAGCGGCGCGCTGGACGTCGTCGTCCCCGAGACCGCCCCGGCGGGCTAGCCGACCAGGTCGTAGCCGAGCCGCAGCACCAGCGCCCCGACGACGACGACGAACACCCGCCGCACCCATGCGCTCCCGCGCCGGACGGCCAGCCGCGCGCCGACCTGGCTGCCGGCCAGGTTGCTGACGGCCATCGCCGCGCCGAGCCCCCAGAGCACGTGGCCGCCGGCGGCGAACAGCAGCAGGGCCGCGAGGTTCGTGGAGGTGTTGACGACCTTCGCGGTGGCGCTCGCGTGCAGGAACGACAGCCCGACCGCACCGACCAGCAGGAACACCAGGAAGCTGCCGGTACCGGGCCCGACGAAGCCGTCGTACAGGCCGATGACGGCGCCGCCCCCACGGCGACCGCGCGCTGCGCCGGCCGCGACAGCCGCAGCGCCTCGACCTCCCCGAGGGCGGGGCGTCGCAGCGTGTAGGCCAGCACGGCGACCAGCGCGACGAGCACGACCGGCCGCAGCAGCCCGCTGTCGGCGCGGGTGGCCAGCAGGGCGCCGAGCCCGGAGCCGGCGAAGGCCGACAGCGCCATCTCGACGGCCTGCCGCCGGTCGACGGCGACGGTGCGGGAGTAGTGCACCGCCGCCGACGCCGTCCCCACGATGGACGCCAGCTTGTTGGTCCCGAGCAGGGCGACGACCGGGTAGCCGGGCAGCACGACGAGCAGCGCCGGCAGCTGCACCAGCCCGCCGCCCCCGACGACGGCGTCCAGCCCGCCGGCGAGGAACGCGAAGCCGCACAGCAGCAGCACCTGCTCGACGTCCACCGTGCCGCCCTCCGCCTGTCCGCCTACCGTCGGGTGCATGACCACCCCTGTCGAAGCCCTTGCCCTGCGCCGGCAGCAGATCGCCGACACCCACCTGCGCCCCGCGGGGGAGCGCCCGGCCAGCGCGGCCCGCGGCCTGCACCACACCGCCCTGCTGTGCGCCGACGTCGAGCGGACCGTCCGCTTCTACCAGGACGTCCTGGAGCTCCCGCTGACCCACGTGCTGGAGAACCGCGACTACCCCGGCTCGACCCACTTCTTCTTCGACATCGGCAACGGCAACGCCCTGGCCTTCTTCGACCTGCCGGGCCTGGACCTCGGGCCCTACGCGGAGGTCCTCGGCGGCCTGCACCACGTGGCGCTGAGCGTCGAGCGGTCGCGCTGGGAGCGCCTGCACGACAACCTCACGGCCGCCGGCGTCGAGCACGTGCACGAGAGCGACGCGTCGGTCTACTTCACCGACCCCGACGGCGCCCGGCTGGAGATCCTCAGCGACCCGCTCGGCGAGATGTACGGCGAGCGGGTCGTCTGAGCCGCTCCTAGACCTGGGTGCGCCCCGCCGGGCGGGGGGCGATGTCGTCGAGGTGCTCCTCGCGGCGGACCGGCTCGCCGACGTGGTCGACGGCGTGCGGGTCGTCGGCCAGGCGCTTGCGCGAGGCGATGACCTCGGCCTCGGCCTCCTCGCGCCCGACCCACTCGGCGCCCTCGACGCTCTTGCCGGGCTCGAGGTCCTTGTAGACCTCGAAGAAGTGCTGGATCTCGAGCCGGTCGAACTCCGACACGTCGGTGATGTCCTGCAGGTGGTCCTGCCGGGGGTCGCCGACGGGCACGCAGAGCAGCTTCTCGTCGGGGCCGGCCTCGTCGGTCATCCGGAACATGCCGAGGGCGCGGCAGCGGATGAGGCAGCCCGGGAAGGTCGGCTCGTCGAGCAGGACCAGGGCGTCGAGCGGATCGCCGTCGCCGCCGAGGGTGTCCTCGACGAACCCGTAGTCGGCCGGGTAGCTGGTGCTGGTGAACAGCCGGCGGTCCAGCCGGATGCGGCCGGTGTGGTGGTCCATCTCGTACTTGTTGCGCTGCCCCTTGGGGATCTCGATGGTGACGTCGAACTCCACGGGGCGTGCTCCTCCTACGATGACAACGGCGGGGTCGGGCTGGGGCACAGTCTCCCGCACGACGCCGTCGTCCCCCGCGACGGGGGCGGCAGGCCGGCGGAGGAGGAGCGGTGCGGGCAGGGCGCGCGGCCCTCGCGGGAGCCCTCGCCGTCGTGCTGCTCGGGGGTGCCGGGGCGGCGCGGACGCTCGGCGGTGGCGCGCCGGCCGCGGTCGCCGTCCCCTCCCCGACGCCGTCCCCGGCCCGCCCCCCGCTGCTGCCGGCGCTCGGCGACGCGCCCGCCCCGACGGCGGAGGGCCTGGCGGCCGTGGTGTCGCAGGCCCTGCGCGGACCCGGCCCTCGGCGGGACGATCGCGGCCTCCGTGGTCGACGTCCGCAGCGGCGCCCCGCTGCTGGAGCAGCGCGCGGGCGCCGTGGTCGTGCCGGCGTCGACGGCGAAGATCGCGACCGCTGTCGCCGCGCTGACCGCCCTGCCGCCCGGGCAGCGGCTGCGCACGCGGGTGGTGCAGGGCGCCGCGCCGGGCGACGTCGTGCTCGTCGGCGCCGGCGACACGCCTGCTGGCCGGGCCGGACGCCGAGCCCGGCTACCCGCAGGCCGCCCGGCTGGCCGACCTGGCGGCCCAGCTCGCCGACGTCGACGTGCAGCGCGTGCTGGTCGACGACACCGCGTGGCCGGGCCCGCGGCTCGGGCCGGGGTGGAAGCCGACCTACGTCACCGCGGGCGACGTCGCCCCGGTGACCCCGCTCATGGTCGACGGCGGGCGGGTCCGTCCCGGCCGGTCGCCCCGCTCGGCCGACCCCGCGCTGGCCGCCGGGCAGGCGCTGGCCCGGCTGCTGGACGTCGCCGCCCCGGTCGCCCGCGCCGCCGCGCCGGAGGGGGGCGTCGAGCTGGCCGCCGTCGTCAGCCCGCCGGTGCCGCAGCTGGTCGAGGCGATGCTGACCCGCAGCGACAACGACCTGGCCGAGTCGCTGGCCCGGCAGGTCGCCGTGGCCCGGGGGGAGCCGGCGTCGTTCACGGGGGCGGCCGCGGCGGTGCAGGCGGTGCTCGGCGAGGTGCTGGCCGACGTCGGGATCGACGCGGGGGCGGTGCAGCTGGTCGACGGCAGCGGCCTGTCGCGGCTCGACCGGGTGCAGCCCGCGGCGCTGACCCGGCTGCTGTCCGCCGTCGCCGGCGGGGAGCGCCCCGCGCTCGCGCCCGTGCTCAGCGGGCTGCCCGTGGCGGGCTTCGACGGCACCCTGGCGCGGCGCTACCGCAGCGGCCCCTCGACGCCGGCGGCCGGCGTCGTGCGGGCCAAGACCGGGACCCTGCTGGGGGTCAGCGCGCTGGCCGGGCTGCTGCGCACCGCCGACGGCCGGCTGCTCGCGTTCGACCTCACCGCCGACGCCGTCCCCGTCGGGGCGACCCGCGCCGCCGAGCGCGCGCTGGACCGGCTGGCCGCGGCGCTGGCCTCCTGCGGCTGCCGCCCGCCCGCGTAGCGTCGGGACGGTGACCGGCCCCGCCATCGACTACGACCTCGCCGTCCGCACCGCCGCCCGGCTGGCCCCCGCCGGGCCCGCGATGCCGCTGTCCGAGGCGGCCGACGTCGTCCACGAGCTGCGCGGGCTGGCCGTGCAGGCCGAGGA
Source organism: uncultured Actinomycetota bacterium (assembly GCA_963815615.1). Lineage (GTDB taxonomy): Bacteria > Actinomycetota > Actinomycetes > Mycobacteriales > SCTD01 > RYN-122. The sequence goes on from CAWFHF010000002.1 coordinate 424,556, forward strand.
GCACGTGCGGGCGGTCACCGGGCTGGTGCCGCCCGGCGAGCCGGGCCCCGCCACCGTGGTCGACCGGCCGGGCTGGGCGGCGGCCAACGTCGACGGCTTCAAGGTGGTGCTCGCGCCGCTCACCCGCAGGGTCGAGGAGAAGGCGCAGAACGCCGTCGCCCGCAAGGTCACCGCCACGGTCGCGGGCGTGCAGACCGGCAGCGTCCTGGCGTGGCTGTCGAGCAAGGTGCTCGGGCAGTACGAGGCGTTCACCGAGGACGGCCGGCCCGGGCGGCTGCTGCTGGTGGCGCCGAACATCGTCGCGACCGAGCAGCGGCTCGGCGTCGACCCGCACGACTTCCGGCTCTGGGTGGCCCTGCACGAGGTCACCCACCGCACCCAGTTCACCGCCGTGCCGTGGCTGCACGGCCACGTCCGGTCCGAGATCGACGCCCTGCTGGCGGCCGCCTCGCTGGACGACCCCGCGGCCCTGCTCGCCCGGCTCAAGGACGTCGCGACCGGGCTGCCCCGCGGCGGCAGCCTGGTGGAGCTGCTGCAGACCCCGGAGCAGCGCGTCGTGCTCGACCGGGTGACCGCCTTCATGTCGCTGCTCGAGGGGCACGCGGAGCACGTCATGGACGGTGTCGGGCCGTCGGTCGTGCCGTCGGTGCGCCACATCCGCCGGAGGTTCGACGAGAGGCGGCGCGACCGCGGCGGGCCCGTCGACCGGCTGCTGCGCAAGGTGCTCGGGCTCGACCTCAAGGCGCTGCAGTACGCCGAGGGCAAGGCCTTCGTCGACGCCGCGGTGGGGCAGGTCGGCATGGAGGGCTTCAACCGGGTGTGGGAGTCGCCGGAGACGCTGCCGACGCGGCAGGAGGTCCGCGAGCCGCTGGCGTGGGTGCGCCGGGTGCACGGCCCCCGGGCCGCATGACGGCAGCCTGACGGCCGACCCCCGTGCCCGGCCCGCCTGCCGCCACCGCCGCGGTCCGCGCCGCCGTCCGCCGCGCCCTGCCGGACGGGCCGGTGGCCGCGGCCGTCAGCGGCGGCGCCGACAGCCTGGCGCTCGCGGCGGCGCTGGCCTTCGAGCGCCCCGGCGCGCAGGCCCTGGTCGTCGACCACGGGCTGCAGCCCGGCAGCGCCGAGGTCGCCGCGCGGGCCGCCGAGCAGTGCGCGGGCCTCGGGCTCTCGGCGCAGGTGCTGGCCGGGCGCAGCGCCCCGGGGGAGGCCGCGGCCCGCGACCTGCGGTACCGGCTGCTCGAGGCCGCCGGCGCCACCGTCCTGCTCGGCCACACCCGCGACGACCAGGCCGAGACCGTCCTGCTCGGGCTCGCCCGCGGCTCCGGCGCCCGGTCGCTCGCGGGCATGGCCGCCGTCCGCGGGCCCTTCCGCCGGCCGCTGCTCGACCTGGAGCGCGCCGTCGTCCGGCAGGCCTGCGCCGAGGCCGGGCTGCAGCCGTGGGAGGACCCGCACAACGCCGACGCCGCCTACGCCCGCAGCCGGGTGCGGGCGTCGGTGCTGCCGCTGCTCGAGCAGGAGCTCGGCCCCGGGGTCGCGGCGGCGCTCGCCCGCACCGCCCGGCTGCTGCGCGAGGACGCCGACGCCCTCGACGCGCTCACCCCGACGACGTCGGACTGCGCCGAGCTCGCCGCCCTCCCGGCCGCCCTGCGGTCGCGCGCGCTGCACCGGCTCGCCGCGGACACCTGCGGCCGCGCGGTGACCGCGGCGCACGTCGACGCCCTGCGCGCGCTCGTCGAGGACTGGCGCGGCCAGGGCCCGGTGGCCCTGCCGGGCGGGGCGTGGCTGCGGCGGGAGGGCGGGGTGCTGCGGCCCGGCCCGCCCCCGTAGCCTGCGCCCGTGACGACACATCCGGACATCGAGCGCGTGGTCGTCTCCGAGCAGGAGATCGCCGACAAGGTCGCCGAGCTCGCCCGGACCATCGACGCCGACTACGCCGGCCGCGAGGTGCTGCTCGTCGGCGTCCTCAAGGGCGCCGTCATGGTCATGGCCGACCTGGCGCGGGCGCTCACGGTCCCGGTGGCCCTGGAGTTCATGGCCGTCTCGTCCTACGGCAGCAGCACCAGCAGCAGCGGCGTGGTCCGCATCCTCAAGGACCTCGACAAGGACATCACCGGGCGCCACGTCCTCGTCGTCGAGGACATCATCGACTCCGGGCTGACGCTGTCGTGGCTGCTGCGCAACCTGCAGTCGCGCGGGCCGGCGTCGGTCGAGGTGTGCACCCTGCTGCGCAAGCCCGAGGCGCAGAAGGTCGACGTGCCGGTGCGCTACGTCGGCTTCGACATCCCCTCGGAGTTCGTCGTCGGCTACGGCCTGGACTACGCCGAGCGCTACCGCGAGCTGCCCTTCCTCGGCGTGCTGCGGCCCCAGGTCTACGCCGGCCAGCCGCGGACGTAGCGGCCCCGGCCCGGAACACCGCCCCCGCGCGGACCGTTGGGCAGGGTGAGGGTGCCACCGGTACCGTCGCGCTCCACTCAGCCGTCTGGAGGGACGGGGCTCGCGCCCCGCGTCTGGTGAACCTGTGAACCTGAAGAAGTCGCCCGCGGCCCGTTCCTCTACATCGCGCTGTTCCTGCTGCTGGTCGTCGGCGCTGTCCGGCGGCCTGCGCGGCGGCGGCGACTACGAGACCGTCGACACCTCCCGCGTGCTCGAGGCCATCAGCGCCGGTGACGTCAAGAGCACCGACACCGAGCGGCGACACCGCGCTGCTGCTCGACAAGGAGCAGCAGGTCCGCGTCACCCTCGACGACGGCGACAAGCTCCAGGCCGAGTACCTCATCGACCAGGGCCGCCAGTTCGCCACGGCGTTCCAGGAGAACGACGTCCAGTACGACGTGCAGGTCAACGAGCAGAGCCTGCTGGTCTCGCTGCTCTTCAGCTTCCTGCCGTTCCTCATCCTGCTCGGCCTGCTGTTCCTGTTCATGAACCAGATGCAGGGCGGCGGCAGCCGGGTCATGCAGTTCGGCAAGTCCAAGGCCAAGCTGGTCAGCAAGGACACCCCGAAGACCACCTTCGCCGACGTCGCCGGTGCGGACGAGGCGCTCGAGGAGCTCCAGGAGATCAAGGAGTTCCTGGAGAACCCCGCGAAGTTCCAGGCCGTCGGCGCCAAGATCCCCAAGGGCGTGCTGCTGTACGGCCCGCCCGGCACCGGCAAGACGCTGCTGGCCCGCGCGGTCGCCGGCGAGGCGGGCGTGCCGTTCTACTCGATCTCCGGCTCGGACTTCGTCGAGATGTTCGTCGGCGTCGGCGCCAGCCGCGTGCGCGACCTGTTCGAGCAGGCCAAGGCCAACGCCCCCGCGATCATCTTCGTCGACGAGATCGACGCCGTCGGCCGGCACCGCGGCGCCGGCATGGGCGGCGGGCACGACGAGCGCGAGCAGACCCTGAACCAGATGCTCGTCGAGATGGACGGCTTCGACGTCAAGGGCGGCGTCATCATGATCGCCGCCACGAACCGGCCCGACATCCTCGACCCGGCGCTGCTGCGCCCGGGCCGCTTCGACCGGCAGATCGCCGTCGACCGGCCCGACATGGCCGGGCGCCGGCAGATCCTCGAGGTCCACGCCAAGGGCAAGCCGGTCGGCGACGACGTCGACCTGCAGGTCATCGCCCGGCGCACCCCCGGCTTCACCGGTGCCGACCTGAGCAACGTCCTCAACGAGGCCGCCCTGCTGACCGCCCGCACCGGCGAGAAGCAGATCACGCATGGTCACGCTCGAGGAGTCCATCGACCGCGTGATGGCCGGCCCGCAGCGCACGACCCGGCTCATGAACGAGCGCGAGAAGAAGGTCACCGCCTACCACGAGGCCGGCCACGCGCTCGTCGCGCACGCGCTGCCCAACACCAGCCCCGTGCACAAGATCACGATCCTGCCGCGCGGGCGGGCCCTGGGCTACACGATGGTGCTGCCCGAGGAGGACAAGTACTCCCAGTCGCGCGCCGAGCTGCTCGACCAGCTGGCCTACATGATGGGCGGGCGCGCCGCCGAGGAGCTCGTCTTCCACGACCCCACCACGGGCGCGAGCAACGACATCGAGAAGGCCACCGCGACGGCCCGCGCCATGGTCACCCAGTACGGCATGAGCGAGAAGCTCGGTGCGGTGAAGTTCGGCCAGGAGTCCGGCGAGGTCTTCATGGGCCGCGACATGGGCCACGGCCGCGACTACTCCGAGGAGGTCGCCGCGGTCGTCGACGCCGAGGTGCGCGGGCTCGTCGAGACCGCCCACCACGAGGCGTGGGAGATCCTGGTCGAGTACCGCGACGTCCTGGACGACATGGTGCTCAAGCTGCTCGACAAGGAGACGCTGACCAAGGACGAGGTCCTGGAGATCTTCGCCCCGGTCGAGAAGCGCCCCCAGCGCGAGCACCCGACCGCCAACGGCCGGCGCCCGCTGTCGAGCCGGCCGCCGGTGCTCACGCCCGCCGAGCTCGCGGTCATGGGCCCCGGCGACCTCGAGGACCTCGCCCGCGGCCGCAAGGCCCGGCGCGGCGCAAGCCCTCGCTGACCAAGGGCGCCTCGCTGTCCAAGGGCACCTCGCTCGAGAAGGCCCCGCGGCGCCGTCCCGTCTCCCGGGTCGACCGCGAGGCCGACGACGAGCACCCCGCCGGTCCGCCGGCGCCGCCAGCCCGGGACCGACCCCGCGTCCTGACGCCCGTGCTCGACCTGCCCGACGACGCCCGTCACCCCGTCCGCTCCCGGACGCTGGTGATGGGCGTCGTCAACGTCACCCCCGACTCGTTCTCCGACGGCGGTGACCACGCGGGCACCGATGCCGCCGTCGCGCACGGCCTGCGGCTGCTGGCCGACGGCGCCGACCTGCTCGACGTCGGGGGCGAGTCGACCCGGCCGGGCGCCGGGCGCGTGCCCGAGGACGAGGAGCTGGCCCGGGTCGTGCCGGTGGTGCGGGCACTGGCGCAGGCGGGGGCGCGCGTCTCGGTCGACACCGTGCGGGCCTCCGTCGCGGCCGCCGCGCTCGACGCCGGCGCGGTGCTGGTGAACGACGTCAGCGGCGGGACGGGCGACCCGGCGATGCTGCCGCTGCTGGCCGAGCGCGACGCCCCCTGCGTGCTCATGCACGGGCGCGGCCCGAGCGACGTCATGCAGTCGCGGGCGGTCTACGACGACGTCGTCGCCGACGTCGTGCGCGAGCTGGGCGAGCGGGTGCAGGCGGCGCGCGCGGCCGGGGTGCGCCGGATCGCCGTCGACCCGGGGCTCGGCTTCGCCAAGACGGGCGAGCACGGCTGGGCGCTGCTCGCGCACCTGGACGCCCTGGACGCGCTCGGGCTGCCGGTGCTGGTCGGCGCCTCGCGCAAGGCCTTCCTCGGGGCCCTGCTCGACGGCCGGCCCCCGAAGGAGCGCGACGCCGCGACCGCCGCCGTCACCGTCCTGGCCGCGCAGGCCGGCGCCTGGTGCGTGCGGGTGCACGAGGTCCGCGCCTCCGCCGACGCCGTGCGCGTGGTCGACGCCGTCCGGCAGGCCCGCCGGTGAGCGACCGGCCTGCCGACCGGATCGCGCTGCGCGGCCTGCGGGTCCGGGGCTTCCACGGCGTGCTGCCGTCCGAGCGGGCGCAGGGCCAGGACTTCCTCGTCGACGCCGTCCTGCACCTCGACGTCCGGGAGGCCGCCGCCAGCGACGACCTCGAGGACACCGTCGACTACGGGGCGCTCGCCGTCCGGCTGGCCGAGGTGGTGGCCGGCGAGCCGGTCGACCTGATCGAGACGCTGGCCGAGCGGCTGGCGGCGGTCTGCCTGCGCCGACGCGCGGGTCGTCACGGCGGAGGTCACCGTGCACAAGCCGGGGGCGCCCATCCCGCTCGCCTTCGCCGACGTCGCGGTCACCGTGGTGCGCCCGTGAGCGCTGTCCTGTCGCTCGGCAGCAACCTGGGCGACCGCCGGGCGCACCTGCGGGCCGCGCTCGACCTGCTCGAGCCGGTCGCCGTCAGCCCGCTGTACGAGACCGCGCCGGTCGGCGGCGTCGCCCAGGACGACTTCCTCAACCTGGTGGCCGTCGTCCCGTGGGACGCCGCGGAGGCGTGGCGCCGGGCGCAGCGGGCCGAGCAGGCCGCGGGCCGCCTCCGCGAGGTGCGCTGGGGGCCGCGGACCCTCGACGTCGACGTCGTCGTGGCGGACGGGCCGGTGCCGGCCGACCTCGTGCTGCCGCACCCCCGGGCGCACGAGCGGGCCTTCGTGCTGCGCCCGTGGCTCGACGTCGACCCGGACGCCGCGCTGCCGCAGGGCCGGGTCGCCGACCTGCTCGCCGCGCTCGGGGACGCGGGCGTCCGGAGGGCGGGGTGACGCCCACCCGGCCGTCGACGCTGGCCGCCCTGGTCGCCGTCGCGGCCGTGCTCGGCGTCCTGCTGGGCCGGCTCGCCTACGGGTCGCTCCCGCCGCTGCCGGCCGCCGCCCCGGTCGGGCTGGTGCTGCTGGGCGTCGTCGAGCTCGGCCTCGCCCGGGCGGTGCGCGCCCGGCTGCGCGGCCCCGTGCAGGGCCGCCCGATGCACCCGCTGCAGGTGGCCCGGGCGGCGGTGCTGGCCCGGGCGTCGTCGGCGTGCGGGGCGCTGCTGCTCGGCGGCTACGGAGGGCTGGGGCTGGGGGTGCTGCCGCGGCAGGCCGAGCAGGCCCGCGACGACGCCCTGGTCTGCGCGGTGGCGGCCGCGGCGTCGGCGCTGCTCGTCGTCGCGGCGCTGCTGCTCGAGCGGGCCTGCCGCACCCCGAGGCCTCCGGAGGGCCGGGCAGGCCTAGGGTCTGCAGCGTGAGCGCCCCCGACGACCTCGACGCCCTGACCACCGAGGAGCTGCGCGGACGCGCGTTCGACAAGGCGCAGTCGGCCCACGACCTGCGCTTCTTCTGGGACCTCGCCAAGCACCTGCGCGGCGCCCGCGCGATCGCCGGCGAGGACGGCTCGGCCGGCAGCATCACCGGCACCCTCACCGAGCTCGTCGACCTCGGCCGCGAGCTCCTGGGCAAGGACCTGGGGGACGACGAGCCCCTGGTGCGCGCCCGCTTCCTGGACTACCTGCGCGGCTAGGGCCGTGGCTCCCGCACGCCCTCCCCGCGACGCCGCCGGCGACCTCGAGCGCAGCGCGGAGATCGGCCGCGGCCTGACCTGGCTGTCCACCTGGAGCCTGCGGCTGCTGCTCATCGCCCTGGCCGGCGTCGTCGTCTTCCAGGCGCTCGGCCTGCTCTGGGTCGTCGTCCTGCCGGTGGTGCTGGCGCTGCTGCTGGCCAGCGTCCTGTGGGCCCCGACGGCGTGGCTGCGCCGCCACCGGGTGCCGGCGTCGCTGGCCTCGCTCCTGGTGGTGCTCGGGTCGCTGGCCGCGCTCGTCGGCCTGTTCGCCGGGCTCGCGCCGCAGGTGGCCGACCAGGTGGGCGAGATCGGGCGCAGCGCCGCCGGGGGCCTGGAGCGGGTGCAGGACTACGTGACCGGCCCGCCGCTGGAGCTCGACGCCCGGCAGATCGACAACGCCGTCAACCAGGTCACCGACCGGCTGCGCGGCAGTGCGTCGGCCATCGCCTCCGGCGTGCTCAACGGCGTCGGCGCGGTGGGCTCGGGGCTCGTCACCTTCTTCCTGGCCCTGGTGCTGACCTTCTTCTTCCTCAAGGACGGGCCGAAGTTCCTGCCCTGGCTGCGCCTGCTCGTCGGCGAGCGCGCGGGCCGGCACCTCGACGTCGTGCTCACGCGCTCCTGGGCGGTGCTCGGCAGCTTCATCCAGGGCCAGGCGATCGTCGGGCTCGTCGACGCGGTGCTCATCGGCATCGGGCTCGCCGTGCTCGGGGTGCCGCTGGCGCTGCCGCTGGCCGTGCTGACGTTCTTCGGCGGCTTCGTGCCGATCGTCGGCGCCTTCGTCGTCGGCGCCCTGGCGGTGCTGGTCGCGCTGGTCAGCAACGGCACGACGGCGGCGCTCGTCGTGCTGGCGATCATCGTGGCGGTGCAGCAGATCGAGGGCAACGTCCTGCAGCCGATGCTGCAGGGCAAGAGCCTGAGCCTGCACCCGGCGGTGGTGCTGCTCGCCGTCACCGCGGGCGGGAGCCTGTTCGGCATCGCGGGGGCGTTCTTCTCGGTGCCGATCGCGGCGGTCGCCGCCGTCGTCGTGCGCTACCTCGGCGAGATCGCCGAGGACCGCACGGGCGAGCCGTCGCCGGGTCCGGACCCGCGCGTGGAGACCCCGTCGGCGCCGTCGGCCGAGCCCGGCGCGGACGAGGTGGAGACCAGCGGTCCGGCCGCGCCGGCTGGCTCCGGCCGCGTCAGGCCGCTCCGGTCGCTCAGGCCGCCGAGGGCGACGGCCGCGCCTGAGCGAGCAGCGCCTCCGACGTCAGCACGCCCACCCGGGCGCCGCCGGCGTCGCGCACCGCGAGCCGCCCGTCCGGTGACCCGAGCAGGGCCGCGAGCGCCTGCCCGAGGTCGGACGCGGCAGGCAGGTCGGCGCCCGCGGGCGCGCCGTCGTCGCTGAGCGCCGCCACGTCCAGCGGCGTCACCGACAGCCGCTTCACGGCCCGGTCCTCGCCCACGAACGACGCCACGAACGGCGTCGCCGGGCGCGCCCAGCACCTCCGCCGGGCTCGCGTGCTGCTCGAGCCGGCCGCCCTCGCGGAGCACGGCGATGCGGGTGCCCAGCAGCACGGCCTCGTCGACGTCGTGCGTCACGAGCACCACCGTCGTGCCGAGCTCGCGCTGCAGCCGCAGGAACTCCGCCTGCAGCCGCCCGCGGGCCACCGGGTCGACGGCGCTGAACGGCTCGTCCATGAGCAGCACGAGCGGGTCGGCGGCGAGCGCCCGGGCGACGCCGACGCGCTGGCGCTGCCCGCCCGACAGCTGCGCCGGGTAGCGCCGGCCGTAGACGGACGGGTCGAGCCCGACCAGGTCGAGCAGCTCGTCGGCGCGGGCGCGGGTGCGCCTGCGGTCCCAGCCGAGCAGCCGGGGGACGGTCGCGACGTTGTCGCGGACGCTCTGGTGCGGGAACAGGCCGACCTGCTGGATGACGTAGCCGACCCGCCGGCGCAGCTGCACCGGGTCGAGGGCCGCGACGTCGTCGCCGTCGAGCAGCACCCGGCCCGACGTCGGCTCGACCAGCCGGTTCACCATCTTCATGGTGGTGGTCTTGCCGCAGCCGGACGGCCCGACGAGCACGCACAGCTCGCCGCGCTCGACGTCCAGGGACAGCCGGTCGACGGCCGGGCTGCCGTCGTCGTAGGACTTGCTGACGGCCTCGAGCCGGATCATGGGGCTAGCGTCGCTCACGTGGTCATCCTGCGCGCAGACCGAGAACCCGTGGGTGAGCCTGGACTACCTGCGCGCCAACTCCGAGGCCGTGGTCGCCGCGACGCGCCAGCACGTCGAGCTGACGGCGGTCAGCGTGCTGCTCGGGCTGCTGCTCGCCGTGCCGCTCGCCCTGGTCGCCCGCCGGCTGCCCTGGCTGCGCGGCCCGCTGGTCGGGCTGACCGGGGTGCTCTACACGATCCCGTCGCTGGCCCTGTTCGCCGTCCTGGCCCCCGTCACCGGCCTGACCGGCACGACCGTGGTGATCGGGCTGACGGCGTACACGCTGCTGGTGCTCGTCCGCAACGTGCTGGCCGGGCTGGACGGCGTGCCCGCGGACGTCCGGGAGGCGGCCCGCGGGATGGGGCTCGGCCGCCGGCAGCTGCTGTGGCGGGTCGACCTGCCGCTGGCCCTGCCGTCGGTGCTGGCCGGCCTGCGGGTGGCCACCGTGTCGACCGTCGCACTCACCACCGTCGGCGTCGTCGTCAGCAACGGCGGCCTCGGGCAGGTGGTGCTCGAGGGGTTCACCAACAACCTCTACCGGGCGCAGATCCTCACCGGCACGGTGCTGTGCGTGCTGCTCGCCCTGGTCGCCGACGCCCTGCTGCTGCTGCTCGAGCGCGCCCTCACCCCGTGGGCCCGCCGGTGATCGGCGACACCGCCGCGTGGCTCGGCGACGGGGAGCACTGGAGCGGCCCCGACGGCGTGCCCGCCCGGCTGCTGGAGCACCTGGTCGTCTCGGGCCTCGCGCTCGGGCTGGCCGTGCTGGTCGCCCTGCCCGTGGCCTTCCTGCTCGGCAGCCGGCGCCGGGGCGGCGGCGCGGTCGTCGCCCTGGCCAACGCCTCCCGGGCCGTCCCCACCTTCGCCGTGCTCGTGCTGCTGGTGGCGACCCCCGTCGGCTTCGGCGACCGGGCGACCGTCGTCGCCCTGGTGCTGTTCGCGGTGCCGCCGCTGCTGACCAACGCCTACGTCGGGGTGCGCGACGTCGACCCCGAGGTGCGCGAGGCCGCCCGCGGCATGGGCATGACCCGGGGGCAGCTGCTGCGGCGGGTCGAGGTGCCGCTGGCCCTGCCGCTCATCGCCGCCGGGGTGCGCACCGCGGCGGTCCAGGTCGTGGCCACGGCGACCCTCGCCGCGTACGTGGGCGGGGGCGGGCTGGGCCGCTTCATCGCCGACGGCTTCGCGCGCGCCGACCCCGGCATGACGGCCGGTGGAGGAGTGCTCGTCGCCGGCCTGGCGCTGCTGGTCGAGCTGCTGCTCGCCGCCGTCCAGCGCCGGGTCACGCCGCGCGGGCGCGACACCGAGCTCCGCCCCGTCTAGGGTCCGTCCCGCGGGATCCCCCGCCGGACACGCGGCGCTGCGGCGCCGGGACACAGGAGGCGGCCATGCCCCGCACCCGCACGACCCTCGTCACCCTCGCCCTCGCGCTGGCCCTCGCCGGATGCGGCGGCTCGGACAGCACCAGCGGCGGCGACGAGGAGCTGGCCAGCTCCGCCGGCGACGAGCTCGTCGTCCTCACCGACGACAAGGCGCTGCAGACCGTCGACAACATCGTCCCGGTGGTGAACACCAAGGCGCTCACCCCCGCGCTGCGCACCGCCCTCGAGCGGGTCAGCGAGGCCCTGACCACCGACGAGCTCATCGGGCTCAACCGCCAGGTCGACGTCGACCGGCAGACGCCCGTCAAGGTGGCGCAGGAGTACGCCGCGCAGGAGGGCCTGACCACGGGGCTGTCCGGCGGCAGCGGGCCGATCGTCGTCATGGCCGCCGGGTTCAGCGAGAACCAGGTGCTGGGCAACCTGTACGCGACCGTCCTGGACGCCGCGGGCTTCGACGCCACCGTCAAGCCCGTGACCAACCGCGAGGTCTACCTCCCGGCGCTGCAGCGCGGCGAGGTGCAGGTGGCCGCCGAGTACGTCGGGACGCTCGCGGAGTTCCTCAACAAGAAGGCCGGCGGCCCGGACGCCGCGGCCGTCGCCAGCGGCGACCTCGACGCCACGCTCGCCGCCCTGCGGCCGCTCGCGGAGAAGACCGGGCTCACCGTCCTCGAGCCGTCCGCCGCCGCCGACCAGAACGCCTTCGCCGTCACCCGCACCTTCGCCGAGGCCAACGACCTGGAGACGCTCTCCGACCTCGCCGGGTACGAGGGCGACCTCGTCCTCGGCGGCCCGGCCGAGTGCCCGACCCGGCCGTTCTGCCAGCCCGGCCTGGAGGAGACCTACGGCCTGGACTTCTCCTCCTTCGTCTCGCTCGACGCCGGCGGCCCGCTGACCAAGGAGGCCCTCAAGCAGGGCCGCGTGCAGGTCGGCCTGGTCTTCTCCAGCGACGGCTCGCTGTCGCCCGCGACCCCCGCGAGCCCCGGCACGCGCTAGCCCGTCCGGCTGCTCAGCCGGGCAGCAGCTCTCCCACGGCGCCGTCCAGGACCAGCCTGTTCCCGGGCGGCGCCAGGGGGCAGGCCCAGGCCTCGTCGTAGGCGCACGACGGGTTGTAGAGGAAGTTCAGGTCGACGACCAGACCCTCGTCCGCGACCTCCCCGAGGTCGGCCCCCTTGACGGTGTCGTACAGGTAGCGGCCCCCGCCGTAGGCGCCCGTGCCCGCCGTGCACCGGCACCCACAGGCCGCCGCCGTAGGACGCGAGCCACCACGCGTCCAGCGGCCCCCACGGGGTGCGCAGGACGCCGACCCGCTCGAACGGCACGATCCCGTCGGTCCCCGTCGGCACCTCGATCCGCTCCGGCTCGGCCGGGGACAGCGGGACGACGGCCCGCAGCGACGGGTCGTACGGGGCGACCCGCAGGACGGCGCCCTGCGACGGCGACACCGGCGAGGACGCGAACAGCGCGGCCCGCTCGCGCACCCACAGCGCATGCCCCTGCTCGGGGTCGGCCGCCCCGCGCACGCGCCGGTAGAGGTCGGCGACGGTCCGCCGCCAGGCCAGCAGGTCGTTCACTTGTCGACGTCGCCGACGACGAAGAACAGCGAGCCGAGCACGGCGGGGACCTCCTGCAGCGGGGTGCCGGGCAGCAGCGCCGGCAGGGTGGACACGTTGCCGAACCCGGCGGTGCGCATGGCCAGCCGGTAGGGCGTCTTCTGCCCCCTGCTCACCAGGTACCAGCCCATCGCGCCCGACGGGTTCTCCGTCCAGCTGTAGACCGAGCCCTCCGGCGCCTTGACGGTCTTGGGCAGCTTGACCGCGGTCTCCCCGGAGGGCAGCCGCTGCAGGCACTCCTGCACGACGTCGAGCGACACCAGCACCTGCTCGAGCAGGCAGAGCACCCGCGCCCGCACGTCGCCCTCGGTCGCGGTGACCACCCGGAACGACGTCAGCTGCGGGTAGACGAGGTAGGGGTCGTCGCGGCGCAGGTCGACGTCGACGCCGCTCGCGCGCGCCACCGGCCCGCTCGCGCCGTACGACAGCGCCGCCTCCCGCGACAGCACCCCGACGCCGGACGGCAGCACCTCACCGGCCCGACCCAGCAGGGCCTGCGCCTCCGGACGCAGCAGCTGCACGGTCTGCTCCACCCGGCCCGGCCACCCGGCGGGGACGTCCTCGTGCAGGCCGCCGACCCGGTTGAAGCCGACGTGCAGCCGCCCGCCCGTGACCTCCTCCAGCAGCTGCTGCACCGCCTCGCGCCCGCCCCGCGTGCCCCCGACGTCGGCCGGCACGAACGACAGGTGCGACAGCACCCGGTCGAGCTCGGCGAGCAGCACGCGCAGCCAGGCGGCCCGCTCCGGCAGCACCATCCCGAGCATCCGCTCGACCGCCAGGACCACGCCGAGCTCGTTGCCGAACGCGGCCAGCCAGTCGTGCCGGTCGGCGAGGACCACGACCTGCCGGTAGTCGCGGACCTCGAAGAGCTTCTCGGCGCCGCGGTGCAGGAACCCGACGACGGGCTCGGCGGCCTGCACGACGTCGTCGTCGTCGAGCACCAGGCGCAGCTGCAGGCCGCCCGCGGTGGACGGGTGCGCGGACCCGAGGTCCAGGACGACGTCGGCGCCGAACGCGGCCGCCCCGACGCCGGCCAGGACGGTGCGGGTCACGGCAGGAGCCTAGGGGCGTGCACCTCCTGCACCAGCCAGCCGAAGCCGCCGAGGCCGCCGGGGTCGAGCAGCACGCCGGCCTGGGACGCCCGCGTCAGCCCGTCGCGCGAGACGGGCGCCGGCAGGGCGGCGTCGACGCCGAGCGAGAGCAGGGCGTCGCGCTGGCGCACGACCCGCGCGCCCGTCGCGGCGGCGCAGCTGTCCAGCGCGACGTGCGCGGTGAGGTCGCAGCTGCCGTCGGGCACCGGCGCGACCTGCCGGCCGGCGCGGTAGCCGGTGAGGGTGGGTCGCCGCGTCGCCGTCATGTGGCCGTAGTCGACGGCGACGGCGAGCCCCCGGCGCACCTGCCCCACGGCGGCCGACCACGCCGCGTCGCGCGGCGCCCCGACCTCGACCCGGCCGCCGCCCGGCCACCAGCGGCGCGCCCACGCGTCGTCGACCGGCGGCCCCGGCACCTCGGTCCCGTCGTCCTCGACCAGCACCAGGCGGCCGGCCTGCACGACGTCGAGCGGCACGGCGTCGAGCCACTCGTTGGCCAGCAGCAGCCCGGTCAGCGGCGGCACCGCGCGCAGCCAGCGGAACGGGACGTCGGCGTCCGCCCGCTCGACCCCCGTCACGCGCCACCGCGCGGGAACGTCGGGCAGCGCCGCGAGCAGCTCGCCGCGTCCCGCCCCGACGTCGACCAGGTCGAACGGGTCGGGCCGGCCCAGCGCGTCGTCGAGCCGGCCGGCCAGCTCGCGGACGGCGTCGGCGAACGGGGGCAGCGCGACGCTGGTGCGGAAGTGGTCCAGCGGCCGCTCGCGCAGGAAGAAGCCCCCCGGGCCGTAGAGGGCGCGGTCCCACGCCCGGCTCCACGGCACCGCACCCACCTGCGCAGTGGATCACCCCTGTGCTGTCCATCACAACGTGTGGACGTGGGCGGGGCCGCGCGTAGCGTTGCAGCCGCACGTCGTCCGGTACCCCTGGCAGGACTGGAACGCCCCTGATGATCTCGAGCGCGAGCTCACGTCTCGACGTGGGCGTGGTCGGCTGCGGCCGCGTCGGGTCCGTCCTGGGGGCGGCCCTGGCCCGGGCCGGGCACCGCGTGGTCGCCGCGTCCGGCGTCTCCGCCGCGTCGCGCGCACGGGCTGCCGCCCTGCTGCCCGGCGTGCCCCTGCTGCCCGCCGACGACGTCGCGCGACGCGCCGCCCTGCTGCTGCTCTGCGTCCCCGACGACGCCCTGCCCGGCCTGGTGTCCGGCCTCGCCGAGACCGGGGCGCTGCGCCCCGGGCAGCTGGTCGCGCACGTCTCCGGCCGGCACGGTCTCGCCGTCCTGCAGCCCGCCACCGACCTCGGCTGCCTGCCGCTCGCCCTGCACCCGGTGCTCCCCTTCACCGGCACCTCCGTCGACGTGACCCGGCTGGTCGGCGCGTCCTTCGGCGTCACCACGCCCGAGGTGCTGCGGCCGGTGGGGGAGGCCCTGGTGCTGGAGGCCGGCGGCGAGCCGGTGTGGGTGCAGGACGCCCTGCGGCCGCTGTGGCACGCGGCCCTCGCCCACGGCGCCAACCACCTCGTCACCCTCGTCGCGCAGGCCGCCGACCTGCTGCGCGCGGCAGGCGCGGAGGACCCGGGCGCCGTGCTCGCCCCGCTGCTCGGTGCCGCCCTCGACGGCGCGCTGCGCTCCGGCGACGCCGCCCTCACCGGCCCCGTCTCGCGCGGCGACGCCGGCACGGTCCGCGCGCACCTCGACGCCCTGCCCGCCGACGCCGTCGCCTCCTACGTGGTGCTGGCCCGGCTGACCGCCGACCGGGTGCTCGCCAGCGGCCGGCTCGACCCGACGCAGGCCGGCCCGCTGCTCGAGGTCCTCGGCAGCGTGCCCGCGTGACGACGCCCCGCGACGCCGCGGTGGCCACGCGCACCCCGGTCGTCGTCTCCACCCGGGCCGAGCTGGCCGCGGCGCGCGCCGCCCTGCCCGGCCGCGTCGCCGTCGTCATGACCATGGGGGCGCTGCACGAGGGGCACGCCGAGCTGGTCCGGCAGGCCCGCGCGCAGGCCGACAGCGTCGTCGTCACGGTGTTCGTGAACCCGCTGCAGTTCGGCGCCGGCGAGGACCTCGACCGCTACCCGCGCACCCTGGAGGCCGACCTCGCCGTGTGCGCGCGCGAGGGCGCGGACCTCGTCTTCACCCCCACCCCCGACGTCGTCTACCGCGGCGACGCCGTCGTGACGGTCACCGCCGGCCGGCTGGGCGAGGTGCTCGAGGGCGCCTCCCGGCCCGGCCACTTCGACGGGATGCTCACCGTCGTCCTGAAGCTGCTGCAGCTGGTCCGCCCCGACGTCGCGCTGTTCGGGCAGAAGGACGCCCAGCAGCTCGCCTGCATCCGGCGGATGGTCCACGACCTCGACGTGCCGGTCGACGTCGTCGCTGTGCCGACGGTCCGCGAGCAGGACGGCCTGGCCCTGTCCAGCCGCAACCGCTACCTGACCCCGGAGCAGCGCACGAGCGCGCTCGCCCTGTCCCGCGCCCTCGCCGCCGGCGACCGCGGACCCCTCGACGCCGACCCCGGCGTCGACCCCGACTACTTCGAGCGCGTCGACAGCGGCACGTTCGAGGTGGACCCCGACGGCGACCTGCTCGTGGTCGCCGCCCGGGTCGGCACGACCCGCCTGCTCGACAACCGACTGCTGAGGTCCTGATGCTCCGCACCATGCTGAAGAGCAAGATCCACCGGGCGACCGTGACGCAGGCCGACCTGCACTACGTCGGCTCGGTCACCGTCGACGAGGACCTCATGGAGGCCGCCGACCTGCTCGAGGGCGAGCAGGTCGCGATCGTCGACGTGACCAACGGCGCCCGGCTGGAGACGTACGTCATCACCGGCCCGCGCGGCAGCGGCGATCATCGGCATCAACGGCGCGGCCGCCCGCCTGGTGCACCCCGGCGACCTCGTCATCCTCATCGGCTACGGCCAGATGGACGACGCCGAGGCGCGCACCCGCAAGCCGCGCGTCGTGTTCGTCGACGCCGACAACCGCATCACCGGCACCGGCGACGACCCCGCCGAGGCGCTCGCCTCCAGCGGCCTCACCAGCGGCCGCGACCTCGACGTGCTCGACCCCCGCCGGTTCCCGCCGACGCCGGGGAGCCGCGACGACGACCCGACCCTGGTCTGGTGACGCGCCGCCGCCTGCTCGCTCCTGCTCCCGGCTGGACCACCACGGCCGACGTCGTCGTCGTCGGGTCCGGCGTCGCCGGGCTGACCGCTGCGCTGCACGCCGCGCGGTCGGGGTCGGTCCTGCTGGTGACCAAGGTGCTGGTCGGCGACGGCTCGACGCGCTGGGCGCAGGGCGGGGTGGCGGCGGCGCTGGACCCGGAGGACAGCCCGGAGGACCACCTGCAGGACACCCTCGTCGCGGGGGTCGGGCTGTGCGACGAGGACGCCGTGCGGGTGCTGTGCACCGAGGGGCCGCAGCGGCTGCACGAGCTCATCGCCCTCGGGGCCGCCTTCGACCGCGACCCCTCCGGCGCGCTGTCGCTGACCCGCGAGGGGGGCCACCACCGCGACCGGATCGTGCACGCCGGCGGTGACGCGACGGGGGCCGAGGTGCAGCGCGCCCTGGTCGCCGCGGTGCACGCGCACCCCGGCATCCGGCTCATCGAGCACGCGCTCGTGCTCGACCTGCTGCAGGACGCGGACGGGCGGGCCTGCGGGGTCACGCTGCACGTGCTCGGCGAGGGCACGCAGGACGGCGTCGGGTCGGTGCACGCGCGTGCCGTCGTGCTCGCCACCGGCGGCATGGGGCAGGTGTTCAGCAGCACCACCAACCCGGTCGTGTCGACCGGCGACGGCGTCGCGCTCGCGCTGCGCGCCGGCGCCGAGGTGGCGGACCTGGAGTTCGTGCAGTTCCACCCGACGGCGCTGCACCTGGGCGCGAGCGAGGGCCAGCAGTCGCTCGTGTCGGAGGCCGTGCGCGGCGAGGGGGCGTTCCTCGTCGACGCCACCGGCGACCGCGTCATCACGACCGACGACCACCCGCTCGCCGATCTCGCCCCCCGCGACGTCGTCGCCAAGGCCATCCACCGCCGGATGCTCGCGCTCGGCACCGACCACGTGCACCTCGACGCCCGCGGCCTGGGCGAGCAGCTGCTGCTCAGCCGCTTCCCGACCATCGTGGCCCGCTGCCGCGAGGCCGGCGTCGATCCCGTGACCGAGGTCGTCCCCGTCGCGCCGGCCGCCCACTACGCCAGCGGCGGCGTCGTCACGGACCTGTCCGGCCGCACGTCGGTCCCCGGCCTCTACGCCTGCGGCGAGGTCGCCTGCACCGGCGTGCACGGCGCCAACCGGCTGGCCTCCAACAGCCTGCTCGAGGGGCTGGTGTTCGCCGGCCGGATCGGCGAGGACCTCGCGCGCGGCCTGCCCGAGCAGGGCGTGCCGGTCGAGGGCGACGGCGAGCAGGTGCTGCTGGACGCCTCGGTGCGTGCCGAGCTCGGCCGGGCGATGACCCGCGGCGCCGGCGTCCTGCGCAGCGCCGCCTCACTGGCCGGCGCTGCCAGCGACCTCGCCGCCCTCTGCGACAGCACCAGCACCGAGCCCGGCCCCGCCGCGTGGGAGGCGACCGGGCTGCACGACGTCGCCACCGCCCTGGTCGCCGCGGCCCTGCGCCGGGAGGAGACGCGGGGCGCGCACTGGCGCGAGGACTTCCCCGAGGCCGTCCCCGCCTGGCAGGGCCACCTGGTGACCACGCTGTCCGGCACCGTCCTGCGCGAGAGGCTGCGACCGTGACCGAGCCCCGCACCCCTGCTGCCGTCGCGCCCGACGCCCTGGCCGATCTCGCCCGGCGCACGGTCGAGGAGGACCTCGCGGGCGGCGTCGACGTCACCAGCGTCGCGACCGTGCCGGCCGACCTGCTCGGCGTCGCCGCGTTCGTGCCCCGCCGCCCCGGCGTCATCGCCGGGCTCGACGCGGCGCTCGCCGTCCTCACGCACGTCCTCGGCGAGCCCGAGGTGCTGCTCGTCGGCCGCGACGGCCAGGACGCCGTCCCCGGGCAGGCGGTGCTCGAGGTGCGCGGGCCGGTGCGCGACCTGCTCACCGCCGAGCGCAGCGCGCTGAACCTGCTGTGCCACCTGTCCGGCATCGCGACGCTGACCCGCACGTGGGTCGACGCCGTCGCCGGGACGGGCGCGCGCATCCGCGACACCCGCAAGACGACGCCCGGGCTGCGCGCGCTGGAGAAGCGCGCGGTCGTCCTGGGCGGCGGCCTCAACCACCGGATGTCGCTGTCGGACGCGGCGCTCGTGAAGGACAACCACGTGGTCGCGGCGGGCGGTGTCGCGCAGGCGTTCCGGCTGGTGCGCGAGCAGTTCCCCGGCGTGCCCGTCGAGGTCGAGTGCGACACGGTCGACCAGGTCCGCCAGGTGCTGGAGGCCGGGGCCGACCTCGTGCTGCTGGACAACATGTCCGACGCCGACCTGCGCACCTGCGTCGCCCTGTGCCGGGAGCGCGGCGTGCTCACCGAGGCCTCCGGCGGGCTGTCGCTGGAGGTCGCCCGCCAGGTCGCCGGGACCGGGGTCGACTTCCTCGCCGTCGGCGCGCTCACCCACTCCGCCCCGGTCCTGGACCTCGGCGTCGACCTCAGGCTGGAGCGCTAGTGCTGCTCGCGATCGACATCGGCAACACCAACACCGTCCTCGGCGTCTTCGACGGCGAGCGCATCGAGCAGACGTGGCGCATCAAGACCGACGCCCGGGCGACCGCGGACGAGCTCATGCTCGCCTTCCGCGGGCTGCTGCACGGCTACGAGGTCACCGGCGTCTCGCTCTGCTCGACCGTCCCGGCGGCGCTGCGCGAGATGCGCGCGATGCTGTCGCGCTACTACGCGCACCTGCCGACCGTCATCGTCGAGCCGGGCATCCGCACCGGGGTCCCGCTGCTCGTCGACAACCCCAAGGAGGTCGGGGCCGACCGCCTGGTCAACACCCTGGCCGCGCACCACCTCTACGGGGGCGCCGTCGTCGTCGTCGACTTCGGCACCGGCACGAACATCGACGTCGTCAGCGGCAAGGGGGAGTTCATCGGCGGGGCCATCGCGCCCGGCATCGAGATCTCGGTGGAGGCGCTGGCCGCCCGCGCCGCGCAGCTGCGCAAGATCGAGCTGGTGCCGCCGCGCAACGCCATCGGCAAGAACACCGTGGAGGTCCTGCAGAGCGGGATCCTGTACGGCTTCGCCGGCCTGGTCGACGGGCTGGTGAAGCGGATCGTGGCCGAGCTCGGCGGGGAGGCGACGGTCATCGCGACCGGCGGGCTCGCCGTGCTGGTCGTCGAGCACTGCGAGACGGTCGCCCTGCACGAGCCCGACCTGACGCTCATCGGGCTGCGCCTGGTCTTCGAGAAGAACACCTGACGCAGCCCCTCCCGTCGCTGGCGGGCCCGGCGGGACCGTGGTCGGCTGTCGCGCATGACGACGCTGCGCACGCTCGGCCGCACCGGGCTCCGGGTCCACCCCCTGGTCCTGGGCACCATGAACTTCGGCCCCGAGACCTCCGAGCAGGACAGCTTCGCGGTCATGGACGCCGCGCACGACGCCGGCATCAACGTCTTCGACACGGCCGACGTCTACGGCTGGAAGACCGGCGAGGGCGTGACCGAGCAGATCATCGGCCGCTGGTTCGCGCAGGGCGGCGGCCGGCGCGAGCGCACCGTGATCGCCACCAAGCTGTACGGCTCGATGAGCGACTGGCCGAACGACACGTTCCTGTCGTCGCTGGCGATCCGGCGCAAGTGCGAGGCGTCCCTGCGCCGGCTGCAGACCGACCACATCGACCTGTACCAGATGCACCACGTCGACCGGGTCGCGCCGTGGGACGAGCTGTGGGAGGCCTTCGACGTCCTCAAGACGCAGGGCAAGGTGCTGTACGTCGGCAGCAGCAACTTCCCGGCGTGGAAGGTCGTGCAGGCCAACGAGCACGCCGACCGCCGCGGGCGGGTCGGGCTGGTCAGCGAGCAGAGCCTCTACAACCTGCTCGAGCGCCGCATCGAGCTGGAGGTGCTGCCGGCGTGCGAGGCGTACGGCGTCGGGGTGATCCCGTGGTCCCCCCTCGGTCAGGGCGTGCTCGCCGGGATCCTGCGCAAGGAGGAGGAGGGCCGGTCCGCGGCCGAGCACGTGCAGGAGACGTTGGCGAAGCACCGGCCGGCGGTCGAGGCGTGGGAGGCCTTCTGCGCCGAGCGCGGTGAGGACCCGGCCGCCGTCGGCCTGGCCTGGCTGCTGACCCGGCCCGGCGTCACCGGCCCGATCATCGGCCCGCGCACGCGGGCGCAGCTGGAGTCGGCGCTGACGTCCCTGACCGTGCACCTCGACGACGCCGCGCTCGCCCGCATCGACGAGATCTTCCCCGGGCCGGGGCCCGCGCCGGAGGCCTACGCCTGGTGACGGTCGACCTGAGCGGCATGACCTTCGCCGTCGTGCGGCACGTGGACGCGGCGCCCGACCGGCTGTTCGACCTGCTGAGCGACGTCGAGCGGATGGCGGGGCTGGGCGAGGAGCACGTGGAGGCGCGCTGGACGGGCGTCGAGCGCGGCGTCGGGGCGCGGTTCGAGGGCGTCAACCGGATCGGGGAGCGGACGTGGACCGTGCCCTGCACGGTCACCGAGCACGAGCGCCCCGGGCGCTTCGGCTGGCTGGTCGGCGACCCGGCGTCCCCGTCGTCGCGCTGGGGCTACCTGCTCGAGCCCGACGGCGACGGCACGCGCGTGACCCAGACGTTCGCGCACGGTCCGGGGTCCTCGTTCGTCCGGTACCAGGTCGAGCAGCAGCCGGAGCGGCAGCGGGACGTCGTGGCGGGCCGGAGCGCGCAGCTGCAGGCGCGGATGGGTCAGGTCCTGGAGGCCGCGGCGGCGCTGCTGCGCTGAGCGGCCGGCGGGGGGCGCAGCGCGGCCAGCAGCACCACCAGCGCCAGGCTGCCGCCGAGCAGCGACAGCGCGGCGAACCCGGTCGCGGCGACGACGAAGCCGCTGCCGAGCCCGCCGGTCGCCCCGGCCAGTGCCACGGCGACGTCGACGCGCCCCTGCACACCGGCGCGCTCGGCCAGCGGCACGGCGGCGGTGAGCAGGGCGGTGCCGGCGAGCAGGCCGAGGTTCCAGCCGAGGCCGAGCAGCACCAGCGCGACGGTCAGCACCGCGACCGAGTCCTCCGGCGCGGCGGCGGCCAGCAGCCCGGCACAGACGAGGGCCGTGCCCCCGCCGACGGCGACCGGTCGGGGGCCGTACCGGTCGGCGAGCCTGCCCGTGACCGGTGAGGGCAGGAACATCGCTCCGATGTGCAGGCCGATGACCAGACCGGTCGCCCCCAGGCCGTGCCCGTGGTCGCGCATGTGCACCGGGGTCATCGTCATGACGCCGACCATCACCAGCTGCGTGACGACGAGGACGGTGGCCCCGAGCCGCAGCGCCGTCCGGTCCAGCACGGTGGGGCCGCCCGAGCCCGGCGGCGCGGCGAGGTCGAGCTCGCGCGCGACCAGCAGCGGGTCGGGCCGCAGCCGCACGAGCAGCAGCACGGCCGCGGCGGCGTACGCCAGGACGGCGAGCGCGAAGGGTCCGGCCAGGCGGGGGATCCCGGCGTCCTGCGCGAGGGCGCCGGTCGGTCCCACGAGGTTCGGCCCGGCGACGGCGCCGAGCGCGGTCGCGACCAGCACGGTCGACAACGCACGTCCCCGCCGGGCCGGCGGGGCGAGGTCCGCGCCGGCGTACCGGGCCTGCAGGCTCGTCGCCGTGCCCGCGCCGTAGACGAGCAGGCCGACCAGCAGCAGCGCGGTGCTGGGCAACGACGCACCGAGCACGACCAGGACCCCGCCGACCGCACCGCCGGTGTAGCCGGCGACCAGCCCGCGCCGCCGACCGCCGGCCTGGGACAGCGCCCCGACGACGTACGCCGCGCCGGCGCTGCCCAGCGTCAGCAGGGCGGAGGGCAGGCCGGCGAGGCTGGTCGCGCCGAGGACGTCCTCGGCCAGCAGCGCCCCGACCGTGACACCGGCGGCGAGGCCCAGCCCGCCCAGCACCTGGCTGCCGACGAGCACCCGCAGCGTGCGGGTGTGCAGGTCGGTCTGCGCCTCGGCGACCTGCGTCATGCAGGCGCCGCCTCGACGGCCGCATCGAGAGCCACCTCGAGGGCCGCCGCGAGGGCCGCCTGGACGTGCAGCGCCGCCGACGGCAGCAGCGGCACGGAGCAGTCCTGCGGGCGCAGCAGCAGCTCGAGCTCGGTGCAGCACAGCGCGACCGCGTCGGCGCCGCGCGCGGCGAGCCCCTCGACGACCGCGACGAGGTCGGCGCGCGTGCTGTCGGAGAAGACGCCGCGGCACAGCTCGTCGAACACCGCCCGGTCGACGCGGTCCATGCCGGCGTCGTCCGGCGTCAGGACGGTCAGCCCGTGCGTGCGCAGCCGGTCGGCGTAGAACGGCTCGCGCATCGTCCCGCCGGCGCCGAGCAGCCCGACCACCGGGCGCTCCGTGACCTGCTGCGCGGCCGCGGCCACGACGTCGGCCAGGTGCAGGAACGGCACCCCGAGCCCGGTCTCGAGCGGCCCGGCCGCCTTGTGCATGTAGTTGGTGCACAGCACCATCAGGTCCGCACCGGCGGCCACGAGCGCCTTGCCCTCGCGCAGCAGCAGCGCCTCGGCGTCGTCCCACCGGTCCTGCACCTGCAGGTCGCGCACGGCGGCGAAGTCGAGCGACCGCACCAGCAGCGACGCGCTGGCCAGCCCGCCGGCACGGTCGCGCACGCCCTCGTTCGCGAGCCGGTAGTACAGCGCCGTCGACTCCCAGCTCATCCCGCCGAGCATCCCGATGGTCCTCATGCGGGGACCGTCGCAGCCGGCGACCTCCCCGTCCAGGCCGCGAGCAGGCGCAGCCGGCCCGAGCCCTGCCCGCCTGCCCCGCGCACCGCGTCCGGGACTGCATCCGCCGTCGACGGTGGTCGGGGGCCAGGCCGGCGTGGCACCGTGACCGCATGTACGTCCCCGCGCACTTCGCCGCCGACGACGCGCAGCTCGCCGAGCTGCTGCGCCCCGGCCTGGTCGACCTCGTCACCGCGACGCCGGGCGGGCTGGTCTGCACGCCGCTGCCGGTGCTGCACGTGCCGACGCCGGACGGACCGGGCTCGCTGCTGGGGCACCTGGCCCGCAACAACCCGCAGTGGCAGGAGCCGGTGCTCGGCGAGGCCCTGGTCCTCGTCCGCGGTCCCCAGGGCTACGTCTCGCCGTCCTGGTACGCCGCGAAGCGCGAGCACGGCAGGGTGGTACCGACCTGGGACTACGCCGTGGCCCACGTGCACGGACGCCTCGTCGTGCACGACGACCCCGCCTGGGTGGACGACGTCGTCCGGCGGCTGACCGCGGCGTTCGAGAGCGACCGTCCCGAGCCGTGGGCGGTCGACGACGCACCCGCCCGCTTCCACGCCGGGCAGCTGCGGGCGATCGTCGGCGTCGAGCTGGTCATCACGCGGATCGAGGCGAAGGTCAAGCTGAGCCAGAACCGCAGCGCCGCGGACGTCGACGGCGTCGTCGCCGGGCTGCAGGCGGACGGCGACGACGTGCTGGCTGCCGCGGTCGACGCCGCCCGGCGGTGACGGCTGCTGCGCAGCTGCTCGACCACGTCGAGGCCGCCCTGCTCGCCGACCGGTGAGGGCGGTGCCGCCGCTAGCCTCGCGACGGTGAGCGACACGCAGCCCGCCCCGGCTCCCCGCCCCGCCGACGACCTCCCCGAGCAGGTCCGGGTCCGCCGCGAGAAGTACGACCGGCTGACCGCCGCAGGCACCCCGCCGTTCGCCCTGCGGGTCCCCCGCACGACGTCGCTCGCCGAGGTCCGGACCCGCTTCGGCGACCTCCCGACCGACACCGCCACCGGCGAGACGGTCAGCGTCACCGGCCGCATCGTCCTGTCCCGCACCGGCGGCAAGCTCTGCTTCGCCACCCTTCAGGAGGGCGCGGGCCGGGAGGTGGCGCAGCTGCAGGTGATGGTCAGCCTCGACGGCGTCGGCGAAGACGCGCTCGCGGCGTGGAAGGCCACCACCGACCTCGGCGACCTCGTCAGCGTCACCGGCGAGGTGATCAGCAGCCGTCGCGGCGAGCTGTCGGTGCTCGCCTCGTCGTGGACGCTGGCGAGCAAGGCGCTGCGCCCGCTGCCCGACAAGCACCACGGCCTCACGGACCCCGAGGCGCGTGTACGCCAGCGCTACCTCGACCTGCTGGTCAACCCGGCGTCGCGCCAGGTGGCGGTCGACCGGGCCACCGTCGTCCGCACCGTCCGGGAGGTGCTGCACGCGGACGGCTTCGTGGAGGTCGAGACGCCGCAGCTGCAGGTCGTGCACGGAGGCGCGTCGGCGCGGCCGTACCGCACGCACGTCAACGCCTGGGACCTCGACGTCACGCTGCGCATCGCGCTGGAGCTCTACCTCAAGCGCGCCGTCGTCGGGGGCATCGACCGGGTCTTCGAGATCGGCAAGAACTTCCGCAACGAGGGCTGGGACACCACGCACTCCAACGAGTTCACGATGCTCGAGTTCTACGAGGCCTACGGCGACTACGACACCGCGGCCGACCGGACCCGGGACATGGTGCTGGCGTGCGCGCGCGCCGTCGGGCGGACCGTCGTGCCCGACGGGCGGGGCGGCGAGGTCGACCTCGAGCAGCCGTGGCGCAGCGCGACCCTGCACGAGCTCGTCAGCGAGGCGGTCGGCGAGCCGGTGACGACCGGGACGCCGCGCGAGCGGCTGCTCGAGATCGCGGCCGCCCGCGAGGTCGCGCTGCAGCCCGGCTGGGACGACGGCGAGGTGGTCCTGGAGCTGTTCGAGCAGCTGGTCGAGGACGAGCTGCTCGTGCCGACGTTCGTGCGCGACTTCCCGGTCAGCGTCCGGCCGCTGGCCCGGGCGCACCGCGACGACCCGCTGCTGTCGGAGGCCTGGGACCTCGTGGTCGCCGGGACCGAGCTGGCCACCGGGTACTCCGAGCTGGTCGACCCGGTCGAGCAGCGGGCGCGCCTGACCGCGCAGTCGCTCAAGGCGGCCGGCGGCGACCCCGAGGCGATGCAGCTCGACGAGGACTTCCTGCGGGCGCTCGAGCACGGCTGCCCGCCCATGGGCGGGCAGGGCATGGGCATCGACCGCCTGCTGATGCTGCTGACCGGGACCGGTGTCCGCGACGTGATCCTGTTCCCGCTCGTGAAGCCCGAGGGATAGCCGCCGCCGGGGAATTGCCGGTCCGCCACGCCGAAAAGCGACGGGATTTGGCAGAACGCATTGTCGGCTGCCACAGTGGAGGCGCCGGGACATTGTCGTCGGCCGCTGGGGGGCCTTTTCTCCCGGCAATCCTCCAGCGGAACGGGAAACCCCTCATGGCGCAGAAGGTCCAGGTCCTGCTCGTGTGCGACCTGCACGACGACGAGGTCGAGGGCACCGAGACCGTCGCGTTCGGCCTCGACGGCTCGGGCTACGAGATCGACCTGTGCGAGGAGCACGCCGCCGAGCTGCGCGACGACCTCGCCTCCTACGTGGGTGCCGCCCGCCGGGCCGGGCGGTCCGGCGCCCCGGCGCAGCGCCGCAGCAGCAGCGGCGGCGGCAGCCGGCCGAAGGCGACGTCGTCCGGCGGCGGGAACGTCTCGGAGGTCCGCGAGTGGGCCCGGGCCAACGGCTTCGAGGTCAGCGAGCGCGGCCGCATCGCCAGCAACGTGCTCGAGGCCTACGAGGCGGCGCACTAGCAGGACCCGTCCGCGACGGCCCGCCCCGCACGCGCGAGGCGGGCCGTCGCGCGTCCGGCTCGGGGTCGTCGGGCTGCTCGCCGGTCCGTTCGCTGGGGGCGTAGCGGGGCGGGAACGGTGCGGCCGCGGGCGGGGTTGGACAGGGAGTCCGGCGCCTGCCGCCGGGCGTGCGGACCGCTCCGTCGAACCGCCCGGTGCTGCTGCCGGCACGGGGGTACGGTGCGGAAGACCTGGGGCGCCCGCCCGCCCCGTGAGGAGCGATGAGCATGTTCGAGCGCTTTCACCGACCGAGCCCGTCGTGTTGTCGTCCTGGCCCAGGAAGAGGCCCGGATGCTCAACCACAACTACATCGGGACCGAGCACATCCTGCTCGGCCTCATCCACGAGGGCGAGGGCGTCGCCGCCAAGGCGCTCGAGTCGCTCGGGATCACGCCTCGAGGGCGTCCGCAGCCAGGTCGAGGAGATCATCGGTCAGGGCCAGCAGGCGCCGTCCGGTCACATCCCCTTCACCCCGCGCGCCAAGAAGGTGCTCGAGCTCTCGCTGCGCGAGGCCCTGCAGCTCGGCCACAACTACATCGGCACCGAGCACATCCTGCTCGGGCTGATCCGCGAGGGCGAGGGCGTCGCCGCCCAGGTCCTCGTCAAGCTCGGCGCCGACCTCAACCGGGTGCGCCAGCAGGTCATCCAGCTGCTGTCGGGCTACCAGGGCAAGGAGACCGCCGGCCGCCGGCGCCGGTCCCTCCGAGGGCACCCCGAGCACGTCGCTGGTGCTCGACCAGTTCGGCCGCAACCTCACCCAGGCGGCGCGCGAGTCCAAGCTCGACCCGGTCATCGGGCGCGAGAAGGAGATCGAGCGCGTCATGCAGGTGCTGTCGCGCCGCACCAAGAACAACCCCGTCCTCATCGGCGAGCCCGGCGTCGGCAAGACCGCCGTCGTCGAGGGGCTGGCGCAGGCGATCGTCAAGGGCGAGGTGCCCGAGACGCTCAAGGACAAGCAGCTCTACACGCTCGACCTCGGCGCCCTGGTCGCCGGCTCGCGCTACCGCGGTGACTTCGAGGAGCGCCTGAAGAAGGTCCTCAAGGAGATCCGCACCCGCGGCGACATCATCCTGTTCATCGACGAGATCCACACCCTCGTCGGAGCCGGTGCCGCCGAGGGCGCGATCGACGCCGCCAGCATCCTCAAGCCGATGCTGGCCCGCGGTGAGCTGCAGACCATCGGCGCCACCACGCTCGACGAGTACCGCAAGCACCTGGAGAAGGACGCCGCGCTCGAGCGCCGCTTCCAGCCGATCCAGGTCGGCGAGCCGTCGCTGGCGCACACCATCGAGATCCTCAAGGGCCTGCGCGACCGCTACGAGGCGCACCACCGCATCTCGATCACCGACGCCGCCCTGGTCGCCGCCGCGACCCTGGCCGACCGGTACATCAGCGACCGCTTCCTGCCCGACAAGGCGATCGACCTCATCGACGAGGCCGGCTCGCGCATGCGCATCCGCCGCATGACCGCGCCGCCGGACCTGCGCGAGTTCGACGAGCGCATCGCCGACGTCCGCCGCGAGAAGGAGAGCGCGATCGACGCGCAGGACTTCGAGAAGGCCGCGTCCCTCCGCGACAAGGAGAAGACGCTGCTCGGCGAGAAGGCCCAGCGCGAGAAGGAGTGGAAGGCCGGCGACATGGACGTCGTCGCCGAGGTCGGCGACGAGGAGATCGCCGAGGTCCTGGAGATCTGGACGGGCATCCCCGCCGTCCGGCTCACCGAGGCCGAGACCGCCCGCCTGCTGCGCATGGAGGACGAGCTGCACAAGCGCGTCATCGGCCAGCAGCAGGCGATCGTGGCGGTCTCCAAGGCCATCCGCCGCACCCGCGCCGGCCTCAAGGACCCCAAGCGCCCCGGTGGCTCGTTCATCTTCGCCGGCCCGTCCGGCGTCGGGAAGACCGAGCTGTCCAAGACGCTCGCCGAGTTCCTGTTCGGCGACGAGGACAGCCTGATCCTGCTCGACATGTCCGAGTACATGGAGAAGCACACGGTCAGCCGTCTCGTCGGCTCGCCCCCCGGCTACGTCGGCTACGAGGAGGGCGGCCAGCTCACCGAGAAGGTGCGCCGCAAGCCGTTCTCGGTCGTGCTGTTCGACGAGGTCGAGAAGGCCCACCCGGACGTCTTCAACACGCTGCTGCAGATCCTGGAGGACGGTCGCCTGACCGACTCCCAGGGCCGCGTCGTCGACTTCAAGAACACCGTGCTGATCATGACGTCGAACCTCGGCACCCGCGACATCGGCAAGGGCTTCAACCTCGGGTTCCAGAAGGACAACGACTCCCAGGGCGCCTACGAGCAAGATGAAGCAGAAGGTGAACGAGGAGCTCAAGACAGCACTTCCGCCCCGAGTTCCTCAACCGCATCGACGACATCGTCGTGTTCACCCAGCTGAACCAGGACGAGATCCTGACGATCGTCGACCTCATGCTCGCCCGGGTCGACGGCCAGCTGAAGAACAAGGACATGGGCCTGGAGCTCACGCAGGCCGCCAAGGAGCTGCTGGCGACCAAGGGCTACGACCCGGTCCTCGGCGCCCGTCCGCTGCGCCGCACCATCCAGCGCGAGATCGAGGACGTGCTGTCCGAGCAGATCCTGTTCGGCACGCTGACCGCCGGCAACATCGTGGTGGTCGACGTCGAGGACAAGGACGGCGAGAAGACCTTCTCCTTCCGCGGCGAGCCCAAGCCGGGCATGCGTCCCCGACACCCCGCCGGTCGACCTGGCCAAGGGCCAGTAGCAGCACCGACGTCCTGCGAGGGCGGTCTCCCGGTCGGGAGGCCGCCCTCGCGGCGTGTCCGGGGTCCCGGGGGGCAGGAGCGGGCCGTGCGCACCGCCCCCGTCCTGGCCCTCGCCGCCGTGCTGCCTGCCGTGCTGCTGGCCGGCGCCTGCACCGCCGAGCAGGCCGACCCGCCGAGGCCTGACCCGCCGACCGCCGCCCGGGCGACGGCGTCCACGACGCCTGCCGCCGAGCACCGGCCCGTCACCGTCGGTGGTGCCGTCCCCCACCGTGCCCGACGTCGGGAGGTACGTCGTCACCGCCGGCGACGCCCTGCGCGTGCACGACCCGGCCACCGGGCGCGTGGTGCGGACCCTGCAGCAGACGCCGGACGGCGCCGTGGACAGCGACGTCGAGCTGTCCCGGGACGGCGCGAGCGTCTACGCGCTGCGCGAGTTCGACGGGTTCGCCTCCTGCGGCCGCACCCAGGTCGTGTCGGTCGCGACCGGCGGCGGGCCGGTGCGCGTGCTCGTCGAGCAGCCCACCCGGTTCCTCGAGTTCGCCGTCTCCCCGGACCGGTCGACGGTCGCCCGCGTCACGTCCTCCTGCACGGCGGCGGAGCCGCGTGAGCTGGTGCTCACGCCGCTCGCGGGAGGACAGGAGCGCCGCGTGCCCCTGCCCGACGGCGACGCGCAGTCGGGGCTGGCGTTCGCACCCGACAGCCGGCACGTGTACGTCGACGGCCGCGTCCTGGACCTGTCCCGGCCCGACGAGCCCGGGGTGGTGGTGGACGTCCCCGGGCGGACGGTCGTGGACGGCCAGTACCGGCCGGACGGGCGCCTGGTCGTGACCACCGCCGGCGCGTCCGACCCCGGAGCCCCGCTGACCCTGGTCGCCCTCGACGACGCCGGCCGGCCGGTCGGGGCGCCCCGACCGCTGCCGGCGCAGGTGGGTGGGGTCTCCTACGGGCCGACCGGCGGGGAGCTCGTCGGCCTGCGGTTCCCGACCGAGGGGGACGACTACGTGGGCGGCGAGGTGGTCCGGCTGGCCGGCAGCACGGTCACGCCGCTGGGTGGCGTCGAGGCGCTGGCCGTCGACTGGACGTAGTCCCCGGTGCCGGACGGGCAGGCCGCGGTGGTCGGGACGGAGGGTCCGCCGGTACCCGGACGAGGGGTGCGCGGGCCGCATCGCCGGAGCGGGCTCCGGGCCGCGGCCCGCCGGATAGGGTCGCCGCGACGGACGGTCGGCGGCACGACGGCGGAGGACGGAGCGGCCCCGATGAGGCAGGCGGTGCACCGGACGGGTGGCGGCGCCCTGTTCGACATCACCTCCGACGCCGTCGTCGTGCTCGAGGGCACGCGGGTCACGGCCTGGAACGGCAGCGCCGAGCGCCTGTTCGGCGTCCCCGAGCAGGAGGCGCTGGCCGACGGCGCCGACCCGCTCGGGCCGCACCGCGACACGCTGCTCGCCCTGCCTCCGGACGCCCCCAAGGTCCGTGTCGCGCTGCCCCCGCACGGCACCGTCGCCGCGCTCCGGCGCCAGGTCGACGACCTCACGGTGCTGATGCTGCGGGACGTCACGGCCGACGTCCGGCGGGAGGAGGGGCTGCGCCGCGTCGCCGCGCTGTCGCGCCAGCTGCTGGGGGCGCAGCCGTCGGTCCAGGGCGTGCTCCAGTCGCTGGCCGCCGAGGCCAAGGCGCTGACGGGCGCCGCCTTCAGCGCGCTGCTGCTGCTGCGCGAGGGCTCGACCACCGAGAGCAGCCACTTCGTCTACGACGCCCCGCGCCACCTGTTCCCCGAGCGGATGCCCCGGCCGGTGGGGCTGCTGTCGGTGCCGCTGACGACGCGGCGGCCGGCCCGGCTCGACGACGTCCGTGGCCACGCCGCCGGAGTGGGCCTGCCCGGGGTGCACCCGCCGCTCGGCCCGCTGCTGGCCGTCCCGATGGTCGCGGGGGACGTCGTGCTGGGGGAGCTCGCGGCGGCGAACCCGCCCGGCGGCCGACCCTTCGACGACATCGACGAGGCCCTGCTCGTCGACCTGGCCGCCCACGCCACGGCGGCCGTGTCCTGGGCCCAGGTGGCCGAGCGCGAGCGCGAGCGGGCCCTGGTGCGCCAGGAGGTCGTCGACACCGCGCGGCACGACATCCGCACCCCGGTCGGCGCCGGCAAGGGCTTCGCCCTGCTGCTGCAGCGCCGCCGCGACCGGATGTCGCCGGAGCAGGTCGAGAGCGCCCTGCAGGGGCTGGTCGACGCGTTCACCCGCATCGAGTCGTTCAGCGCGCGGCTGCTGCTCGACGAGCGCAGCGCCGTGGCGGGCGTCGAGCCGGTCTGGACGCAGGTGGAGGTCGAGCCCGCTGGTGCGCGCGGTCCAGCGCGACGCCGCGGCCCTCACCGGCCGCGACGACGCCGTCGTCTGGCACGGCCAGGACGCCCCGCCCGTGCTCGCCGGCGACGCCGAGATGGTGCGCCAGGTGCTGGACAACCTCGTGGGCAACGCCCTGCAGCACGCCGGCTCGGCGGCCGTGACGGCGCGGGCGGAGGGGGACCAGGTGCGCTTCGACGTCCGCGACGAGGGGCCGGGCATCCCGGAGGAGGAGCAGGCCCGGCTGTTCGACCGGTGGAGCCGCGACCCGGACCCGCGCCGGACGGGGACGCGACGGGCTCGGCCTGTCGATCGTCAAGCGCCTGGTCGTCGCCCACGGCGGCACCGTCGGGGTGAGCTCGCGGCCGGGCGAGGGCGCCACCTTCTGGGTGACCTTCCCGCGGGAGCGGCCGGCGTGATCCGCGTGCTGCTCGTCGAGGACGACCCGACCGTCCGCACCGTCATCTCGATGCTGCTGGAGACCGAGCCGGCCTTCGAGCTGGTCGCCACGACGTCGACGGCGGAGGAGGGCATCGAGCTGGTGGCCGGCCTGCACCCCGACCTCGTGCTGCTCGACAACCAGCTCGAGGGCCCGCTCACCGGCCTGGACGCCGCGCCCGCCATGAAGCGCGCCCACAGCGGCGCCGTCGTGCTGCTGTGCACCGCCCTGGACCTGCAGGAGCGGGCCGCGGCCGAGCCGGCCGTCGACGGCTACCTGCGCAAGGAGCGGCTGATCGACCTGGTCGAGGTGGTGCAGGAGCTGCTGGACCGGGTCGGCTAGGCAGGGCGTAGCGGCCGTCGGGCAGCGGGTCGACCAGCCCGTCGGCGACCAGCCCGTCGAGCGCGCGGGCCCGCTGCACCGGCTCGTCCCACACCTGCGCCAGCAGGTCGCCCTCGACCGGCCCGTCGGCGTCGCGCAGCACGCCGAGCAGCCGGCCGCGGACCTGCCGGTCGGTGCCGGCGTAGCCCTGCGGCCGCTTGACCGGGGCGTCCAGCGCGGGCTGCGCCGGCCCGCGGCCAGGCGCAGCGGTCGCGCACCGGGCAGGCCGGGCAGCGCGGCGCCCGGGCCGTGCAGACCAGCGCGCCCAGCTCCATGAGGGCGATCGACGCCACGGCCGCCGCCTCCGGCTCCGCGGGCAGCAGGGCCTCGACCAGGGCGAGGTCGCGCCTGGTGACGGCGGCGTCGGCCACGCCCTCGACCGCCCGGGCCACCACCCGGCGGACGTTGGTGTCGACGACGGCGGCGCGCTGCCGGAACGCGAACGCCGCCACCGCCCGCGCGGTGTAGTCGCCCACGCCGGGCAGCGCCAGCAGCTCCGGGACGGAGGCCGGCAGCTCGCCGCCGTGCCGCTCCAGCACCGCGCAGGCGGCCGCGTGCAGCCGCAGCGCCCGGCGCGGGTAGCCGAGCCGGCCCCACTGGCGGACCGCCTCGCCGGGCTCGTCGGCGGCCAGCGCGGACGCCGTCGGCCAGCGCTGCAGCCAGGCCTCGTACGCCGGGACGACCCGCGCGACCGGCGTCTGCTGGAGCATCACCTCGCTGACCAGGACGGCGTACGGCGTCGTCCCCGGCCGCCGCCACGGCAGGTCGCGGGCGGCCCCGGCGTACCAGCCCGTCAGCACCTCGGACAGGCTCGGGTCGTCCACCCGGCGAGGCTAGGCTCCACGGTGATGGCACTGCACCTGCGCCCGGTCGGCCCGCTGCCGGCGGCCGTGTACTGGACGCGGCGGGCCGGCGTGCTCCTGCTGGTGCTGCTCCTGCTCGCCCTGCTCACCCGCTGCGGCGGGCGACGACCCCGAGCAGCTGGCAGCAGGCGGCGCCCGCGCCGTCGGCGGCCGCCGAGCGCGGCCCCGACCGTGTCGCCTCCGGCCGCGCCCAGCCCGGCGGTCGTCGGCCCCTGCCCGGACGCGGCGCTGCGGGTCTCCTCGACGCCCGGGCGCGCGGCCTACCCGCTCGGCACGCGTCCCGTCCTGCGGCTCGGCATCCGCAACGGCGGGACCGTGCCGTGCGTCCGCGACCTCGGGCAGGCCGCGGTGGAGCTGCTGATCTTCTCCGGGCCCGACCGCGTCTGGTCCAGCGACGACTGCGCGCCCGGCGGCGGCTCGTCCCCGACCACCCTGCAGCCGCAGCAGCTCGAGGTCATCACGCTGACGTGGGCGGCCCGGCGCTCGCGGCCCGGCTGCGCCGGCGACCAGGCCGCCATCACGCCCGGGACCTACCGCGTCGTCGGGCGGGTCGGCGAGGTCCTCACGCTCGGCACCACGTTCCTCGTCCGCTAGGCCTCAAGCACCCGGCAGGTCCTCCCGATCCTGTCCCGACGGGGGTCGGGACGACGAGAGGCACGGCGTGCAGCACCAGCAGGCGGACCGGGCCGGCCGGCGCCCGCTGCCCCCGCACGTCCGCGCCGACCTGAGGGCCGCCTTCGCCGAGGAGCTCGCCGACCGGCTGCCCCGCCTCGTGCAGGCCGCGGCCGACGGGGCGCAGCGACGCGGACGCCGTCCGCGACGCCCACAGCCTGGGCTCCAGCAGCTTCGTCGTCGAGGAGGCCGAGGCCGGGACGCTGGCCCGCGACGTCGAGGCGCGGCTGCTCGACGGCCGGCCCTGGGCCGAGCCAGGTCGACGCCCTCGCCCGCTGCCTCGCCGGGTGGACGGCGTGACCGCCGCCGCGCACACCCCCGTGCTCGAGGTCGTCGTCGTCGACGACAGCGCCGTGCAGCGCCGCTTCCTGCGTGCCGCCGTGGAGGCCGAGCCCGGCTTCACGGTCAGCGGCGAGGCCAGGAACGGGCGCGAGGCCGTGGCCCTCGTCGCCCGGCTGCGGCCGGCCGTCGTGCTCATGGACCTCGACCTGCCCGTCATGAGCGGCATCGAGGCGATCGAGACGATCATGGCCTCCAGCCCGACGCCGATCCTGGTCTACAGCGCCTTCGTCGGCGGCCCGGACAGCGCCAACGCCGTGGAGGCCCTGGCCGCCGGCGCCGTCGACGTGCTGGCCAAGCCCGGGCCCGGACGACACCGGCAGCCTCGACTCCTACGCCGACGCCCTGCGACGGCGGCTGCGCGTGGTCGCCCGGGTCCGCGTCATCACCCACCCGCGCGGCCGGCTGCGGACGCAGGGGCTGCACGCCGCCGCGCTCAGCACCCCCTTGAACGCCGCGGGCCCCCGCCGCCCGCTGTCCACCGCCTCCCCGCTGTCCACCGCCTCCCTGCTGGACGCCGTCGAGCCGCGCCTGGACACCCGGCTCGTCGCCATCGGCGCCTCCACCGGCGGGCCGCAGGCGCTGCTGACCGTGCTGCGCGACCTGCCGGCCGACCTGCAGCAGGCCGTCGTCGTCGTGCAGCACATGGCCGAGGGGTTCATCCCGGGGCTCGTCAGCTGGCTGGACGAGCTGGTGCCGCTGCCCGTCGTCGTCGGGGAGAGCGGGCGGCGCCTGGAGCCCGGCACCGTCACCGTCGCGCCCAGCGGCGGCAACCTGCTCGTGCAGGACGACCGGCTGCGCACGCTGTGCACACCGCCCGAGCCGGGCCAGTTCCACGTGCCCGGCATCGACGCGACGTTCTCGAGCATCGCCGCGGCCATCGGGTCGCAGGCCGTCGGCGTGCTGCTCACCGGCATGGGCCGCGACGGCGCGGTCGGGCTCAAGGCGCTGCGCGACCGCGGGGCCGCGACGCTCGGGCAGGACGAGGCCACCAGCGCGGTCTACGGCATGCCGGCCGCGGCGCAGGCGCTCGGCGCGGTGGAGCGGCAGCTGCCCGTCGACCAGATCTCCGGCGCGCTGCTGGCCCTGCTCGGGCGGAGCGGGCCGTGAGGATCACCCCGCTGGACGACGTGCAGTTCGACCGGCTGCGCGTGCTGCTCGCCCGCGCCGCCGGGCTCGCCTTCGACCCGTCGCGCCGCGAGTCGCTGAGCTTCAGCGTCGCCGAGCGGCTCCGGGTGACCGGCCTGCCCGACGTCGACGCCTACCTCGACAGCCTCGACGACCCGGTGGAGCGGCAGCGGCTGCTCGACGAGGTCACCATCCAGGAGACCCACTTCTTCCGGAACCCGCCGCAGATCCGCGCGCTGCGCCAGCACGTGCTGCCCGCGCTCGTCCGGGCGGCGTCGGGCAGCCGCCGGCTGCGGGTGTGGAGCGCGGGCTGCTCCACCGGCGAGGAGCCGTACACGATCGCGATGATGCTGCGCGAGCTGCTGCCCAGCAGCCTCGGCTGGGACCTGCAGGTGCTCGGCACCGACGTCAGCGAGCGGGCGCTGCAGGCCGCCCGGACGGCCCGCTACGGGGCCCGGGCGGTGCAGATGGCCACCCCCGCCGACCTCGCCCGCTTCTTCGTCCAGCACCCCGACGGCACCGCCGAGGTCCGCCCCGAGGTCCGCGAGCTCGTGACCCTGCGCCACCACAACCTGGTGACCGAGCCCGTCCCGTTCGGCCCCGGCGAGGTCGACCTCGTCCTGTGCCGCAACGTCACCATCTACTTCGGCAAGGACACCACGCGCGCCCTCATGCGCCGCCTGCACACCTCCCTGCGCGACGGCGGCTACCTGTTCCTCGGCCACAGCGAGACGCTGTGGCAGGTCAGCGAGGACTTCCGCCTGGTGCCGCTCGGGTCGGGCGACGACGCCGCCTTCGTCTACCGCCGCATGGACGGGCCGCCCGGCGTGGAGCGGCGCGCCGTGCTGCCCGACCGGCGCACCGGCGACGACGTCCCGACCTCGCCCGGAACGGCGGCTCGGGCCGCGGCGCGGGCCGGCGCTGCCCGCGGTGCCGGCGCAGCCGGGGGCGGGGGACCGGGCCCCTGCGGCCACCGGCCCCTCACGACCGGGCGCGGCCGCGGGCTCCCACCCGGACGTCGTCCCTGCCGCTGGGGGTCGGCAGCGCGCCCGGACCTCCGTCGCCCTCGCCGGTCCGGCCACCAGCGCACCCGGCGTCCCGCAGGTCCGCGCGGCGCTCGCCGAGGGCCGCTACAGGGACGCGATCGCGCTGGCCGACGCCCTGGCCACCGCCAGCCCGATGCTGTCGGCCACGCACTACCTGCGCGGCCTGGCCCTGGTGAACCTCGGGCTCGACGCCGAGGCGCTGGTCGCCCTGCGCAAGGCCGTCTACCTCGACCCGGTGTCGGGGCTGGCGCACTTCCTGCTCGCCGGCACCCTGGCCCGCACCGGCGACGCCGCGGCCGCCCGTCGCGAGTACGCCGCGGCGGCCGCCTCCCTGTCGCCCCGCGAGGCGACCGCCCCCGAGCTCGGCGGCCGCGACCTGCGCGAGCTCGTGGCCCTGTGCCGCCGCCTGTCCCTGCCTCCCGAGGAGTCCGCGTGACCCACCTGGTGACCTTCCGCATCGGGGAGCGCGACTACGCCACCCGGCTGGGCGACGTCCGCGAGGTCGTGCGCCTGCAGGGCCTGGCCGACCTCCCCGGGATGTCCGCACCGCTCGCCGGCGTGCTCGACCTGCGCGGCGCCGCCCTCCCCGTGCTCGACCTGCGCCTGACGCCTGGCTCGGGGGGCGACGTGCTGGTGCTCGAGGGTGAGGGGCAGGCCGCCGTCGGGGTGGCGGTCGACGCGGTGTCCGCCGTCGTCGGGGACGGCGAGCTGCCGGCGGCCGAGGCCGGGGGGTCGGGCGAGCTGCCGGGCTACGTGCTCGAGGTGCTGCGCGGCCAGCGCGGGCCGGTGTTCCTGGTGGACCTGCGCGAGATGGTCGACAGCCGCCGCTGAGCGGTCGGCCCGGCTAGACGTACCGCTCGAGGATGCTCGACTCGGCCAGCCGGGACAGCCCCTCGCGGACGCTGCGGGCCCGGGTGTCGCCGACGCCCTCGACCACCTGCAGGTCGTCGATGCTGGCGGCCAGCAGCTTCTGCAGCCCGCCGAAGTGCTCGACGAGCCGGTCGACGACCAGCCGCGGCAGCCGGGGGACCTTGGCGAGCAGGCGGTAGCCGCGGGGGCTGACCGGGACCTCGAGGGCGTCGACGGTGCCGGGGTAGCCGAGCGCCCGCGCGACGGCGGACAGGTCCAGGGCGAGGTCGCTCTGCGGCAGGGCGTCGAGCTCCTCCAGCGCCTGCTCCACGGTGCGCGCCTTGCGCCCGCTGCCGGTGACCAGGTAGTCGCGCACGATGAGCTCGCGCTCGCCCTCCACCCCGGCCATCAGCTCCTCGAGCTGCAGGCTGAGCAGGCGGCCGTCGGTGCCCAGCTCGACGACGTAGCCCTCGATCTCGGTGGCGATGCGGCGCACCATCTCCAGCCGCTGGCTGACGGCCATGGCGTCGCGGACGGTGACGAGGTCCTCGATCTCCAGCGCCGACAGGGTGCCGGCGACCTCGTCGAGGCGCAGCTTGTAGCGCTCGAGCGTGGCGAGCGCCTGGTTGGCCCGCGACAGGATGGCGGCGCTGTCGTCGAGCACGTAGCGGGTGCCGTCGACGTAGAGCGCGATGATCCGCATGGACGCGCTGACGCTGATGACCGGGTAGCCGGTCTGCTTGGCCACCCGCTCGGCCGTGCGGTGCCGGGTGCCGGTCTCGTCGGTGGCGATCGTGGGGTCGGGCACGAGCTGCACGCTGGCCCGGACGATCTTGCCGAGGTCGCTGGTGACGACGAGGGCGCCGTCCATCTTGGACAGCTCGCGCAGGCGCTGGGCGGAGAAGTCGACGTCGAGGGCGAAGCCGCCGGTGCACAGCGACTCCACGGTGCGGTCGTGGCCGAGCACGATGAGCGCGCCGGTGTTGCCGCGCAGGATCCGCTCGAGGCCGTCGCGCAGGGCCGTGCCGGGCGCGACCGCGGCGAGGGTGGAGCGGAGCTGGTCCTCCGACGCTGCCACGCTGCTCCTCTCGCCGGTCGGCGGCCCCCATCCTAGGGAGGAGCCGGGCAGGTCGCCCCCGGCGGCGCGCCGCAGGACGGCAGCGCTGCCCGTCGACGCCGCCCGCGGTCTAGTCCGGCAGCTGCTCGCGCGGCGGCCACATCCGGCCGGCCTCGACCGACGTGACGCAGAGCGCGGAGGCCATCGCGGGGGCGCGGACGACGACGTCGTCGAGCCGGGTGCCGCTGACCGGGACCCACCAGTCGTTCAGGCCCTTGTGGAAGACCACCGGGAACCGCCGGCCGCCGGCCTCGATCTCGCCGAAGCGGGAGGCGCCGGTGAGGTAGGTGACCCGCACGTGCCCCTCGTAGGTCGGGCCGGGCGCGTCGAGCGGGACGGTGAGGCTCCGGTCGACCCGGTAGCCGCAGTCGCCGTCCTTCCCCCGCGGAGCGGCGACGCGGTGGAGCAGGATGCCCTCGACCAGCCGGCCCCGCTGGTCGAACACGCGCAGCCGCGAGCCGGGCGTGCGGAAGCGGGCGGCCTCGGGCAGCGGCTCCAGGACCTGCTCGACCGAGGCATCGCCGCCGAGGAAGGCACGGACGATGGCCAGGCGCGACGCCGGGGTGTCGCCGACCGTGACGTCGGGGTCGTCGCGCAGAGAGGCGCGCATCGCCGCGACGTAGCCCCGGGCGTCGTTGCGACCCGCCGCCGTCCCCAGCACGACCGTCGACTGCACCGACCCGACGACGACGACCGCCCCCGCCGCCGCCCACGCCAGACCGGTGCGGCGGGACAGCAGCGGGCGGCTCCCGGCCGCCGGGTGCGCGTCGAGCACGGCCCTCAGGGCGAGGCCCAGGGCCAGGGCGGCCACGGGCACGGCGTCCGCGAAGTACCGCGGGTCGCTGGCCAGGAACGGCGCGAGCGGGCCGCGGCCCACGATCAGCAGGGCGGCGTCGAGCAGCACGTACAGCACGAGCACCAGCCAGGCGTCGAGGGCGCGGCGTCCGCCACGGGCCACCGTCCAGCCGACCAGGGCCGCCAGCCCGGCGGCGACCGCGACGACCACCACGGTGGGCGGCGCCACGTGGACGCCCACGAGCGCGTCGCCGCGGGTGCGCCAGGGCCCGCCGACGAGGGCGACCGCGACGGTGCGCGCCGCCTCCTGCACGACCGTCGGCCAGTCCGACGGCGTCGACGCCGACCCGTCGACCTCCCCGGTGCGCAGGAAGTAGAGCGTCAGGTAGGCGGTGCCCAGCCCGATGTGCGCCGCCCAGTAGCCCTTGCGGGCCCACAGCCCGGCCAGCCGGCGCCGGCCCCGGCCCTCCGCGAGCGGCAGCACGGACAGCAGGACGAGCAGGGCCGGGACGAGCAGCACCTTCTCGTAGAAGGCCAGGCCGAAGGCGACGCCCAGCAGGCTCTGCGCCGCGTGGCGGGCCCGGCCCCAGCGCTGGTGGCGCAGGTGCCCGTCGACGGCGACGGCCAGGGCGAGCAGGTTCGGCAGGGCCTGGATGCCGCTGCCGAACCACAGCACCGAGTTGAAGGTCAGGGGGGACAGCACCAGGACGGCGAGCGGGACCAGGGCGGCGGCGCGGGTACCGACGACGAGCAGCAGCGTGCGCAGGACGACCAGCCCGGTGGCCAGCTGGAGCAGCAGCACCACCGCGAGGGGCGGTCCCCAGCCCAGGGGCGAGAGCGCGGTCGTCGCCCAGACCAGGAACATCCCGCCCGGCATGATGTGGCCGGAGTAGTCCTGGAACAGGAAGCCGGCGGTCAGGCCCCTGCTCGCCTGGGCCGCCAGGACGAAGTCGTCCTGGAAGAACCACGACGCCGACGCGAGCGCCCCCCGCAGGAGCAGCTGCAGCAGCAGGACCGCCAGCCCGACCTGCACGACCAGGGGCGGCCGGCGGAGCGCACCCGGCTGGACCACCCCTTCCACAGTAGTGAGGGAGCCGGGACGGGCGGGAGACGCCGACGTCCGCCCGCGCTCACCCCTGGCGGCTCCCCGCGTACCCCTGCAGCGCGGCCACCGCCCGGTCGAGGTGGTCGAGCTCGACGACGTTCACCCCCGGCGGGACGGCCTCCAGCCGCGACCGCGACCCCGGCGGGACGAGGATCCGGCGGTAGCCGAGCCGGGCCGCCTCCGCGACCCGGCGGGCGAGCAGGGGCACCGGCCGGATGTCGCCGGACAGGGCGACCTCCCCGAGGACGGCGACGTCGGCGGGCATCGGCACGGACCAGGCGGCGGAGGCGACGGCGAGGCAGACGGCGAGGTCTGCGGAGGGGTCGGTCAGCCGGGCGCCTCCGACGGTGGCGACGAAGACGTCGCGGTCGAGCTTCAGGCCGGCGCTGCGCTCGGTGACGGCGAGCAGCATCGCGACGCGGCTGCTGTCGAGCCCGGTGACACCGCGCCGCGGGTTCGGGGCCGGCGTGGTGCCGACCAGCGCCTGCACCTCGGCCGGCAGGGCGCGCCGCCCGTCGACGGCGACCGCGACGGCCGTGCCGGGGACGGGGGTGTCGCGGTGGCTGCGGAACAGGTCGGACGGGTCGGGCACCTCGCGCAGCCCCCGGTCGGTCTGCTCGAAGCAGACGACCTCGTCGGCGGGGCCGTAGCGGTTCTTCTGGCTGCGCAGGAGCCGCAGGCTGGTCTGCCGGTCGCCCTCGAAGGTGAGCACCGTGTCGACCATGTGCTCGAGCGCGCGCGGCCCGGCGACGGCGTTCTCGCGGGTCGACTGCCCCACCAGGAGCAGCGGCAGCCGGCGCTCCTTGGCGACCCGGGTCAGCACGGCGGTGACCTCCTGGACCTGGGCCATGCCGCCGGCCCGGCCGTCCAGGGCGCCGGAGGCCATGGCCTGGACGCTGTCGACGATGAGCAGCGCCGGGTCGTGGGCCTCGACGTGGCCGAGCACGGCACTGATGTCGGTCTCGTCGGCCAGCAGGATGCCGGGGGCGGTGGCACCGGTGCGACGGGCGCGCACGCCGATCTGCTCGACGCTCTCCTCTCCGGAGACGTAGAGCACCGGCCGGGCCGGGTCGCGCAGGGCGAGGTGGTGGGCGACCGAGGCCAGCAGCGTCGACTTGCCGACGCCGGGCTCGCCGGCCAGCAGCACGACCTGGCCGGCCACCAGCCCTCCGCCCAGGACGCGGTCGAACTCCGCCAGCCCGGTCGAGGTGCGGGCGGCGGTGTCGGCGACGACGTCGGCCACCCCGCGGGCGGGCCGCAGCGGGGCGGTCGCCACGGCGGTGCTCTTCAGGCCGGGCAGCGCACGGGCGGCACCCACCTCGACGAGCGAGCCCCAGGCCTGGCACTCCGGGCAGCGCCCCTGCCACTTGGCGACGCTGTGCCCGCACTCCCCGCAGCGGTGCGTGGGGCGGTCGCGCAACGGGGTCCTGGCCATGCGCGGGACGCTAGCCGCGCCCTCCGACAGGACCGCGCGGACGCGCCCGGGACCTGCGGACGCAGGCTGCGCCCGGCTCAGTTGGAGCCGACGACCGCCTCGGAGCCCCCGGTGCCCTCGGACCCGTTCGACCCCTCGGACGCGCCCGTGCCCTCGGCATCGGACCCGGCACCCTCGGCCCCGCTCGCAGGCTCCTCCTCGCCCTCGAGCACCGGGTTGCCGACGGAGTCGGTCTCCGGGACCCGGTAGCCGGTGCGCCGGGGACCCGGGATGCCGGTGACCTCGACGGGCACGAGCATCGCCTCGGCGCCGTTCGTGGCGAAGGTCAGCTCCATCTGCACGTACTGGCCGGGCCGCAGCTCGCGGGTGAGGCCGCGCAGGACGAACGCGTAGGACGCGACGGCCCCGGACTGCGCCGGCACGTCGAGGGTGGCGGGGCGCCCGTCGGCGCCGACGACGGCGACGGTCGCGGCGCTGTCGGTGGTGACGGAGGTCAGGCGGTCGCCCTCGGCACCCTCGTTGACCAGGGTGAACGCGACGCGGGCGTCGCTGCCGACCGGGTAGGAGTCGCCGCGGGTCGGCGGCAGGACGCGGATGTTGCGGACCGCGATGGCGCCGATCGCCTCGTTGGTGGAGTCGCTGGTGGCGCGCTCCTGGTAGGTCTGCGCGCGCAGGCCGGCGCCGCAGCCGCTGAGCCCGAGGGCCAGGGCGAGGGCGACCCCGACGGCGCGGGTCGTGGACACGGACGGGAGCGCGGGGCTCACGAGTCCTCCTGGGCGGACGTTGCGGCAGACGGGCGGGCGAGCAGGGGCAGGTCGGCGGCGATGTCGGCGGGGGTGACACCCCCCGGGTACACCACCGGCAGCCGGTCCTCCGCGTCGTACGCGAAGATCACGTTGGCGTGCTCGACAGAGTAGCCAAGGGGCCGGGTGTGGCTGTGCGGGGGCGTCCCCGGGCGGTGGGTGTGCTCGTTCGGCCTGCCCGGCAGGGTCGGGACGACGCCGCCCTTCTTGGCGGGCGGGATGCCGACGGCCTGCTGGGCGGCGGCGATCTCGTCGGCCGTGCCGGTCAGCCCGACGATGCGGGTGCTGTAGGCGCCGAGCCAGTCGCGCAGCACCGCCGGGCGTGTCCCGCTCGGGGTCGGTGGTGATGAACAGCACCTGCACCTCGTCGCGCAGCGCGGCGTCGGTCTGGCGCAGCGCGGTGGCGACGTCGGCCATCGCCGTCGGGCACTCGTCGGGGCAGTCGGTGTAGCCGAAGTAGAGCAGCGTGGGCTTGCCGCGCGTCTCGGCGACGAAGTCGTAGCGGCGCCCGGACAGGTCGGTCAGCGAGAAGGCGGGGCGCTCGGGGACGGGCTCGGGCTCGACACCGTGGTAGGCCGCGGGCGAGCCGGAGGGCTGCGCGGACACCTGGTCGGCGGAGGTGCCGGCGCACCCGGTGAGCAGCGCGACGGCGAGCCCGGTCGACAGCAGGGAGGCCGTGCGGCGGCGCCGGGGCAGGGGGGTCACGCCTGCCATCCTCCCAGAGCGCGGCCCGTCCGTCAGACCGGTGCGCCGCCGTCGGCCGTCGCGCGCCCAGACCAGCGCGCTCAGACGAGCGCGCTGCCCCGGGCCACCAGGAGCGCGACGTCGAGCGCCGCGACCACCAGCGCCGCCCGGAAGGCCGCCCGCGACCCGGGACGGCGGGCGGCGACCAGCCCGACGACGACCACCACGCCGGCCGCGACGAGCGCGAGCACGACGAGCGGGCCGGGGCTGCCCGGCCCGAGCGCGAGCAGGGCGGTCGCGCCGAGCAGCAGCACGGCGGCCGCCGCCGACGACGCGCGGCGGCCGAGCCGGTGCGGCAGCCCGCGGACGCCGAGGGCGACGTCGTCCTCGAGGTCGGGCAGCGTGTTGGCCAGGTGCGCGCCGACGCCGAGCAGCGCCCCTGCGGCGCTCGCCCACCAGGGCGCCCACGTCGCCGACGCCGAGCGTCACGATGCGACGGCACCAGCCCGAAGCTGAGGGCGTAGGGCAGCCACGACAGGACCGTGCTCTTGAGCCGCAGGTTGTAGGCGGCCGCGGAGGCCACGGCGACCAGGTGCCACAGCCCGGCCTGCACCCCCATCGCCAGCGACAGCGGGACCGACAGGACCGCCGCCGCGAGGGCCGCGCGCCCGACCGTCCCCGCGGGCAGGCCGGCGCGCGACGACCGGCTTGTCGGTGCGCCGGGCGAGGACGTCGCGCTCGCGGTCGCGCCAGTCGTTGGTCCAGCCCGTGCACAGCTGGCCCGACAGGAACGCCGCGAACACCCATCCGGCCCGCGCGTCCACAGACGCCGCCAGGGCGGTGGCCACCAGGGTGACCAGCAGCGCAGGCTCCGGGTGACAGGCACGCACGAGGCCGGGGAGGGTGCCCCTCATGTCCGCGCGCACAGCAGGAGTCAACCTCCCCGGTCCGCCCCCGCAACGACCCTGCCCAGTACGACGACCTCGCCGGCTCGTGGTGGGACCTGCGCGGCCGCTTCGCGATGCTGCACTGGATCAACGCCGCCCGGGCCGAGCACGTCCCGCCGGCCGTGCGCCCCGGCAGCGTCCTGGTCGACGTCGCCTGCGGGGGCGGGCTGCTCGCGCCGCACGTCGCGGCGAAGGGGCACCGCCACGTCGGCGTCGAGCTGTCGCCGACGGCGTCCGCGCTGGCCCGCGCGCACGGGGTCGACGTCGTGCGCGGGGACGCCCAGCGGCTGCCGCTCGCCGACGCCTGCGCCGACGTCGTCGTGGCGGGGGAGGTGCTCGAGCACGTGCCCGACCTCGCGGCCGCGGTGAGCGAGGCGTGCCGCGTGCTGCGGCCGGGCGGGACGCTGGTGCTCGACACCATCGCCGCCACGTGGTTCGGCCGCTTCTCGAGCATCACGGTCGGCGAGCGGGTGCCGGGCGGCCCGCCGCGCCGGCTGCACGACCCCGACCTGTACGTCGACCGGGCCGAGCTCGTCCGCCTCGCCGACGCCGGCGGGGTGCGGCTCGCGCTGGCCGGGCTGCGGCCGAGCCTGGTCGACTACGTCGGCTGGGTCGCGGGCAGGAGGGCCGACGTGCGGATGCTGCAGGACGAGGTCGACGGCGGGGCTGTTCCAGGCGGTCGGGGTGAAGCGGTGAGCGCGCCCCTGACGGCCGCGGTGGTGGGGTCCGGGAGCGCGTTCCCGCCCCCGATGGGCCAGCAGCACCTGTGGGACGGCTTCTTCAAGGAGCACTACAACGACGCGCGGCTGGCCCGCAAGGTCTGGGAGCACAGCGCGATCACCACGCGCCGCGGCGTCGTCGACCCGGCCCGCGAGGACATCTCCTCCTGGGGCACCGCCGCCCGGATGCGCCGCTTCGTGCAGGAGGCGATGCCGCTCGG
This sequence comes from uncultured Actinomycetota bacterium, assembly GCA_963815615.1. Classification (GTDB taxonomy): domain Bacteria; phylum Actinomycetota; class Actinomycetes; order Mycobacteriales; family SCTD01; genus RYN-122. The sequence continues at coordinate 469,229 of CAWFHF010000002.1, forward strand.
CAAGGAGGCCGTGGGCGCCGCCCTCGCCGACGCCGGCCTCGCCCCGTCCGACGTCGGGCAGTTCACGGTGGTGTCCTGCACCGGCTACGCGACGCCCGGCCTGGACGTCCTGCTCGCCCGCGACCTCGGCATGAGCGACACCGTGCAGCGCCTGCACGTGGGGCACATGGGCTGCTACGCGGCGCTGCCGGGCCTGGCCGCCACCGCCGACTTCGTCGCCGCCCGCCAGCGGCCCGCCGTCATGCTCTGCCTGGAGCTGACCAGCCTGCACGTCCAGCCGACGACGGAGACCGCCCGCAGCGGCAGCCCGACGCCGGAGGACCTGCAGCAGATGGTCGCCCACGCGCTGTTCAGCGACGCCGCCGCGGCCGTGGTGCTGGAGCCGTCCGCGCAGGCGTCCCGGCCCGGCTTCGAGGTGGTCGACGTCGTCGCCCGCACCGACGCCTCGACGGCCGGGCACATGACCTGGGACGTCACCGACCTCGGCTTCAAGATGGGCCTGTCGCCGGCGGTGCCCGACGTGCTGGCCCGCTACGCCCGCCCCGTGGTCGAGGACCTGCTGGGCCGGCACGGCCTGGCCGTGCAGGACGTCGCCGGGTGGGCGGTGCACCCCGGCGGCCGCAAGATCGTGGAGGTCGTCGGCGAGGCGCTCGACCTGCCCGAGGAGCGGCTGCAGGCGTCCTACGACGTGCTGCGCGACGTCGGGAACTGCTCCTCGGCCACCGTCCTGCTGGTGCTCGACCGGCTGCTCGAGGTGCAGGACGTGCCGCCGGGCGGCACCGTGGTCGCCATGGCGTTCGGGCCGGGCCTCACCCTCTACGCGGCCCTGCTGCGCCGCACGGGGTGACCCCGGCGGGGGCGACCCCGTGACCCGCCACGTCGTCAGCGTGGTCGCCCTCGTGCTGGGGCTGTGGCTGCTCGTCGGGCAGCCGGTGAGCGGCCTGCTGCGGCGCCGCCGGGCGGTGCCGCTGCTCGCGCGCTACCGGTCGTCGGTGGTGCGGCAGTGGGCGCTCACCGCGACCGCCCTGCTGGTCACGCTGGTCGGGGTGGGGGCGCCCCGGGCGGCGCTCGGCCTGGACCCGCGCTGGGGGCGGGAGCGGTACTACCTGCCCGGCGTCCTGCAGGGCGTGGCCGTCGGGCTGCTCGCGGTCGTCGTGCTGCGGTGGGACCGGCGACGGCGGCCCGGCCGCTCGCTGCTGGACCGGCTGCTGCGGCCGGTGGCCCTGCTGCTGCCCGGCACCCGCCGGGAGCGCTGGGCCTACGCCGGGGTCGCCCTGACCGCGGGCGTCACCGAGGAGCTGCTCTACCGCGGGTGGCTGGTCTGGTTCCTCGCCCTCGCCGCCCCCGTCGGCGGCTACGGCGGGGCGCTGCTGGTCAGCTCGGTCGCCTTCGGCCTGGGCCACGCCTGGCAGGGGCCGGTGGTGGTCGTGCTGGCCGGCGTCGCCGGGCTCGGGCTGGCGCTGCTGGCCTCCAGCACCGGCAGCCTGCTGCTGCCGGTGCTGCTGCACGTGCTGGTCGACCTGCGGGTGCTGCTCCTGCTGCCCCGCCGGTCCCCGCCGCTCACGCCCGCGGCTGCAGGACGCTGAGCCGGGCCTCGAGCCGCTGGCCGTCGCCGGACGTCGCGCAGCACGTCGCAGCACGACCCCGTCGGGCCCGAGGGCCACGACCGTCACCCCCGCGCCGCGTAGGCGTCGGCGAGGACGCCGCCCGGGTCGGTGGCGCGACCGGGCCAGGCCGCGGGCGACCTGCCGGCGCAGCCGGTCGGCCTCGTCGGCGGCGCCCTCGCCCCGCCCGTCGGTGACGAGGCGGACGTTGCGGGTGAACTCCCGGGCCTGCACGACGCGCCTGCTCCACCGCCGGGTCGCAGCCGCAGCGGTCCGGCACCAGGACCAGGACGCCGGGGCGGGCGGTGTCGCGGGCGGCCAGCGGGCCGGCGGGGCGTGAGCAGCCGGGCGTCGGGCAGCAGCCCCCGACGCTGCCCGGCGCGGCCGGTCGGGGCGGCGAGCGGGAGGGCCTGCCCGCCGCCGTCGAGGGCGGGCCGCAGGACGACCGGCAGGGCCGCGAACAGCACGACGACCAGCAGCACGACGCGCGACCAGCGGGGCGCCGAGCCCGAGGCCGGAGCGGCCGAGGGCGAGCTGCCGCAGGCGGCTGCTGCGGGCCTGGGCCCGCCGCTCGCGGCGCAGCGCCTCGACGTCCCTGGCCAGCGCCGACGCGTCGTCCGGGACCTGCACGAGCGGGTCGGGGAGGTCGTCCGGGGACGGGTCGGGGCGCACCCGTCCACGGTCGCAGACCGCCGCCGGGGCCGCCGCTCAGCACGTCGGAGGGTGCTCGTGTCAAGGCCCCCGGAGGGGCCCGCATGCCCTCTGACCTGCGCAGACGCCGGGGCGAGCCCGGGGAGCGCGTGTTAGTCTGGGGTCCGGCGAGAGGGGCATCCCACACATGACGTTCGCAGTCGGCGAGACCGTCGTCTACCCGCACCACGGCGCAGCACTGATCGAGGCCATCGAGACCCGCACCATCAAGGGCGAGGACAAGGTCTACCTCGTCCTCAAGGTCGCCCAGGGCGACCTGACCGTCCGGGTCCCGGCCGACAACGCCGAGATCGTCGGCGTCCGCGACGTCGTCGGGCAGGCCGGCCTCGACAAGGTGTTCGAGGTCCTGCGGGCCCCGGCCGTGGAGGAGCCGACCAACTGGTCGCGCCGCTACAAGGCCAACCTCGAGAAGCTCGCCTCGCGGCGACATCAACAAGGTCGGCGAGGTCGTCCGCGACCTCTGGCGCCGCGACAAGGAGCGGGGCCTGAGCGCCGGCGAGAAGCGCATGCTCTCCAAGGCCCGCCAGATCCTCGTCAGCGAGCTCGCGCTCGCCGAGGGCACCAACGAGGACAAGGCCGAGGCCGATCCTCGACGAGGTCCTCGCCTCCTGATCGCCCGGTAGAGGCGCACGCCATCAGCACTCCCGACGGCCCCGCGGCCACCCCCGACAGGGGCGGCCGGCGGGGTCGTCGCGTTCCCGGATGCCGTCGCCGGTGCTGGAGGTGCTGCGGCTGCTGGTGGTGGTGTTCTTCGCCGGCGCGGGCTTCCAGATCGGGTCCGGCGTCGGCGACAGCCGGCCGGTGCTCGGCGCCCTCAACGGCACCGCCCTCGGCCTGGTCCTCGGCAGCGGCCTGGGCTACGTCCTCGGCGGGGTGCTGGGCCGCAGCACGGCGGCGGGCGCCGACCAGGTCAGCGCCCGGCTGCGCACCGTCTCGGCCGAGCAGCTGGTGGCGGGGGCGTTCGGCACCGTCGGGGGCGTGCTGGTCGGTGCCGGCGTCGCGTGGCCGGCCTTCTTCCTGCGCCAGTCCTACCTGGCCTTCCCGCTGTTCGGCTTCGTCGTCGTGGTGCTCGGCTACCTCGGGTTCCAGATCGGCGTGTCCAAGCGCGACGGCGTGCTCGGGCTGATGGGCCAGGCGTCGCGGCCGGTCGCCGCCACCGCGCTGCCCCGCGTGCTCGACACCAGCGTCGCGATCGACGGGCGGGTCCTGGAGGTCGTGCGGGCCGGGTTCCTGCACGGCGAGGTCCTGGTCCCGACGCCGGTGCTGGCCGAGCTGCAGGGCCTCGCCGACGCCGGCGACGACCTGCGGCGGGCCAAGGGGCGCCGCGGGCTGGAGCTGCTGGAGGCGCTCAAGCGCGAGCCCGGCGTCGACGTGCAGGTCCTGGAGGCCGACGTCCCGGGGGTGCACGAGGTCGACGCCAAGCTGGTGCGGCTGTGCCTGGACCGGGGGACCGCCCTGCTGACGCTGGACACCAACCTGGCCAGGGTCGCCCAGCTCGCGGGCGTGCAGGTCCTCAACCTGCACGCGCTCGCCCTGGCGCTGCGCCCTCCCGTGGCGGCGGGCGACGAGGTGCCGGTGCTGCTGCTCAAGGCGGGCCGGGAGGCCGGCCAGGCGGTCGGCTACCTCGACGACGGCAGCATGGTCGTCGTCGAGCGGGCCCGCGACCGGGTCGGCAGCGAGGTGCCGGTGCGCGTGACCAGCGTCCTGACCACCGCCAACGGAAGGCTGGTGTTCGGCAGGCCGGCCGACCTGCCCGACGCCCCCGCCCGTCCCCGTCCCGGGCCGCCGACCCCGGCGTCGGTGCCGCCCCGCCGCCCGTCGTGACCGTCGGCGTCCTGGTCCCCGCGGCCGGCCGCGGCGAGCGGCTCGGGCCGGGGGCGCCCAAGGCGCTGCGCGCGCTGGCGGGGGAGCCCCTGCTCGTCCACGCCGTCCGCGGGCTGCGCGCCGCCCGGAGCGTCGGCCCCGTCGTCGTCGCGGCGCCGCCGGGCGAGGTCGAGGCGGTGCAGGCCCTGCTGGCCGGCCTGGACGTCACGGTCGTGGCCGGCGGGGCGGAGCGGCAGGAGTCGGTGGCGCGCGCGCTGGCCGCGCTGCCCGACGGCGTCGACCTGGTCCTGGTGCACGACGCCGCCCGCGCCCTGACGCCGCCCGGCGTCGTCGAGGCGGTGGTCGCGGCGCTGCGGGCAGGCGCGCAGGCGGTCGTGCCGGTGGTCGCCGTCGCCGACACCGTCAAGCAGGTCGACGGCGACCGGGTGGTCCGGACCGTCGACCGGTCGTCGCTGCGGGCGGTGCAGACGCCGCAGGGCTTCCGCCGCGAGGTGCTCGCCCGCGCCCACGCCGAGGTGGCGCACGCGGTCACCGACGACGCCGGCATGGTCGAGGCGCTCGGGCTGCCCGTGACGACCGTGCCCGGCTCCGAGGAGGCCTTCAAGGTCACCCGGCCGCTCGACCTGGTGCTGGCCGAGGCGGTCCTGGCCAGCAGACTGCGCGCATGAGCCTGCCCCGCGTCGGCGTCGGCACCGACGTCCACCCGCTCGAGCCCGGCCGCCCGTGCTGGGTGGCCGGGCTGCTGTGGGACGGCGAGGACGGCTGCGCGGGCCACTCCGACGGCGACGTCGCCGCGCACGCCGCGTGCGACGCCCTGCTGTCGGCCGCCGGGCTCGGCGACCTCGGCAGCAACTTCGGCACCAGCCGGCCGGAGTGGGCGGGCGCCAGCGGTGCCGCTCTGCTGGGCGAGACGCTGCGCCGGGTCACGGCCGCCGGGTTCGCCGTCGGCAACGTCGCCGTGCAGGTCGTCGGCAACACCCCGCGGGTCGGTCCGCGCCGCGCCGAGGCGGAGGCGGCGCTGTCGGCCGCGCTCGGCGGCGCCGCCGTGTCGGTCAGCGCGACCACCACCGACGGCCTCGGGCTGACCGGGCGCGGCGAGGGCCGCGCGGCGGTCGCGACGGCGCTGGTCGTGCCCGGCCCGGAGGCTCTTGCCTAGGCTGCCAGGAGGCTCTTGCCTGGGCTGCCAGGAGGCTCTTACCTAGGCTGAGCGGCGTGACCCTGCGCCTGTACGACACCGCGACGCGCTCCGTGCGCCCGCTCGAGCCCCTCCGGGCCGGGGCCGTGGGCGTCTACGTGTGCGGGCCCACGGTGCAGGCGGCGCCGCACGTCGGGCACCTGCGCAGCGCCGTCGCGCTCGACGTCCTGCACCGCTGGCTGCGCGAGAGCGGCCTCGCCGTCACCTGGGTCCGCAACGTCACCGACGTCGACGACAAGATCATCCACGACGCCGCCCACGAGGACGAGCCCTGGTGGGCGCTGGCGAGCCGGCAGGAGCGGGCCTTCGAGCGGGCCTACGACGCCGTCCAGGTCCTGCCGCCGACGGCGACCCCCCGGGTCACCGGCAGCATCAGCGACATCGTCGCCCTGATCGCCACCATCCTCGAGCGCGGCCACGGCTACGAGAGCGGCGGCGACGTCTACCTGTCCGTGCGCACCGTCCCCGGCTACGGCGCCCTGTCGGGGCAGGACCCCGACGCGCTCAAGGCCTCGGACAAGACGGTCGCGCACGGACACACCGGCGAGAAGCGCGACCCGCTCGACTTCGCGCTGTGGAAGGCGGCCAAGGAGGGCGAGCCGAGCTGGCCGTCCCCCTGGGGTCCCGGGCGGCCGGGCTGGCACATCGAGTGCTCCGCGATGGCGGCGGCGCACCTGGGCACGGCCTTCGACGTCCACGCCGGCGGCGTCGACCTGGTGTTCCCGCACCACGAGAACGAGGTCGCGCAGTCGACCTGCGCCGGGCACCCGTTCGCCCGGACCTGGCTGCACCACGGCCTGGTCACGGTCGGCGGCGGCGCCAAGATGAGCAAGAGCGACCGCGGCACGGTGACGTCGGTGCAGGACGTGCTCGCCACGACCCGCCCCCAGGTGCTGCGCTACGCCCTCGGCACGGCGCACTACCGGTCGTCGCTGGAGTGGACGCCCGCCACCCTCACCGAGGCCGAGGCCGCGTACGGCCGCGTCGAGACGTTCGTCCGCAACGCCGGGCGCGCCGTCGGCGACACCGCACCGGGGCAGAGCGCGGCCTCCTGGGACGACTTCGCCGCCGCGCTCGACGACGACCTCGGCGTACCGCAGGCGCTCGCCGTGCTGCACGCCGGCGTCCGGGCGGGCAACGCCCTGCTCGCCGCCCGCGACCTGCCGGCGCTCGCCGCGACCCTGTCGACCGTCCGCCGGATGCTCGCCGTCCTGGCGCTGGACCCCGTGGAGCAGTGGCCGGCGTCGGGCGGCGGCGAGCTGACCGGCGTCGTCGACGCGCTGGTCGCCCTGGCCGTCGAGGCTCGCGCCGAGGCGCGGGCCCGCAAGGACTGGGCGCAGGCCGACGCGATCCGCGACCGGCTCGCCACCTCGGGCGTCGTGCTCGAGGACACCGCCGACGGGGTGCGCTGGCGCCTCGCCGGTGCGACGACAGGAGACTGACCGTGCCCCCTCGCAAGCGGACGAGCGCCGCCGCGCCCAAGGCCATCAAGGCCGGCGGGCAGGGCGGGCGCGCCGGCAAGGACGGCTCGCACCGCAAGGGCGCCGCCATGGGCTCCGGGGGCCAGGGCAAGCAGGCCCTGGAGGGCAAGCAAGCCGACGCCGCCGGGCGAGCTCCGCAAGGGCCACCCGAAGGCGCGGGCCGCCGCGGCCGCCGCCAAGCGGGCCGCCCAGGCCCCGGCCCGGCCGCCCCGGCTGCCCCGGAGCCGCTCCGGCCCCGACGCCCCCGAGACGGTGCTCGGCCGCAACCCCGTCGTCGAGGCGCTGCGCGCGAAGGTCCCCGCCACGGCGCTGCACGTCGCGCTCGGCATGGACGCCGACGACCGGGTCACCGAGTCGGTCGCGCTCGCCGGCAAGGCGGGCGTCCCGGTGCTGGAGGCCACCAGGCTGCAGATGGACCGGATGACCGGCGGCGCGCTGCACCAGGGCCTGCTGCTCGACGTCCCGCCCTACGAGTACCTGCACCCCGACGCCCTGCTCGAGCGGGCCCTGGCCGCCGACCTCCCGCTGCTGGTCGCGCTCGACGGCGTCACCGACCCGCGCAACCTGGGCGCCGTCGTGCGGACGGCGGCCGCGTTCGGCGCGCAGGGCGTGCTGGTCCCGGAGCGGCGCTCGGCGGGCATGACGGCGTCGGCCTGGCGGACGAGCGCGGGCGCGGCGGCGCGGCTCCCGGTGGCCCGGGCGACGAACCTGGTGCGGACGCTCACGGCGTACAAGGAGGCGGGCCTGTTCGTGGCGGGCCTCGCCGCCGACGGCACCACCGACCTCGACGACCTCGACGTCGCGACCAGCCCGCTGGTGCTGGTGGTCGGCAGCGAGGGCGACGGGCTCGGCCGCCTGGTCGCGCAGACCTGCGACCTCACCGTGTCGATCCCGATGGTGCAGACGAGCGAGTCGCTGAACGCCGGGATCGCGGCGGCCGTGGCGCTGGCCGAGGTCGCCCGGCGGCGTCGCCGGGCCTGATCCGGGGTCTTCTCGCCAAGCAGGTGCGCGAGGGGCCGGTCAGGAGGACAGTGACCAGCGCCCGTGAGGGACGTCACCGGTCGAGGTCGGCCGTGTGACGGATCCGGACGGGTAGGCCGTCGGGTCACCTTCTTTGCCGGAAGGGGTTCCCGAAACGGCTGAACGGTCGTACAGTCCCTCTCCAAGCAAGTGCCGGCACGTCCCTCGGACGGAAGGGCTCGCATCGTGCGACTCCTGCGCGACCGCTCCACCGCGGCTCAGACGCCGCGCGAGCAGCAGCACGACCAGCCCGAGCTCGCCGTCGTCCCGCAGCAGGCCGGGGAGCAGGCGCCGGAGCAGGTGGCGGCTCCCGCGGGGCTGGAGCCCGACGAGCTCGCCGCCCTCACCGAGCTGGTCGAGATCGGCGACCCCGACGAGGTCGCCGCCCAGGAGATCGCCGCCGAGGTCGAGGCCGAGCTGGCCCGCGAGCTCGCCGGGTCCACCCTCGACGCCGAGATCGCCGAGGCCGAGTCGCTGGTCGTCGAGCTCGCCGACGAGGTGCGCGGCTCCGTCGACGGCCGGGCCCGCGCCGCGGCCGACGACGACGCGCTCGTGCTCGCCTCCCGCGCCGGCGACGACGCCGCCCTGTCCGAGCTGCTGACCAAGTACCGGGCGTTCGCGCGGGTCAAGGCCCGCTCCTACTTCCTGGTCGGGGCCGACCGCGAGGACATCGTCCAGGAGGGCATGATCGGCCTGTACAAGGCCATCCGCGACTTCAACCCGGAGATGCAGACCTCCTTCCGGGCCTTCGCCGAGCTCTGCGTCACGCGCCAGATCATCACCGCGATCAAGACGGCGACCCGGCAGAAGCACGGCCCGCTCAACAACTACGTCTCCTTCCACCGCCCCGTCTCGGGCGACGAGGACGGCGGCGAGCGCACCCTGGCCGACGTCCTGCCGACCCGCTCGATCAGCGACCCCGCCGAGCTGGTCGTCAGCAGCGAGCGCATCCGCGCCCTGCAGGAGCACTTCGACGAGGTGCTGTCCGACCTCGAGACCGAGGTCCTGCGCCTCTACGTCGAGGGCAAGAGCTACCAGGAGATCGCCGAGCGCCTGCAGCGGCACGTCAAGACGATCGACAACGCCCTGCAGCGCATCAAGCGCAAGCTCGAGGGCCACCTGCGCGCCCGCGCCGTCGCCGACGCCGGCTGACCCGCCGCCTCGCTAGGCTCCACCGGCACCCTGCCGGATTAGCTCAGTGGTAGAGCAACCGCCTTGTAAGCGGTAGGTCGTCGGTTCAACCCCGACATCCGGCTCGACACGGACCGGCGTGCTGCTTGCCCGCGCCCGCGGCCCGTGCGCGCGACGCCCGCTCCCTATGATCCTCGCGGGCACCGCGCCCGGCACCACGGCAGCGGAGGGGGACGACGATCGCGCTCGACGTCGACCACGCCGCGCTGTTCCGCTCCCTCCCGACGTCGTACATGGTGCTCACGCCCGAGCTGGTCATCGCCGACGGCAACGACGCCTACCTGCGGTCGGTCGGCCGGACCCGCGAGGAGATCGTCGGGCGGCCGGTGTTCGAGATGTTCCCGCCGGCGCCGGACAGCCTCGACGAGGACGGCGTCCCGCGGGTGCAGAAGTCGTGGGAGCGGGCGCGCGACACCGGCCGCCCCGACACGATGCCGATCCAGAAGTACGACATCCCCGGGCCCGACGGGCAGCTCGAGGAGCGGTACTGGTCGCTCATCCACGTGCCGGTCCCGGGGCCGGACGGCCGGACCCGCTACCTGCTGCAGCGCGCCGAGGACGTCACCGAGTACGTGCGCGAGCGGGAGGTCCGGCGCTCGGAGGCCGAGCGCGGGCGAGGCGCTGCGGCGCCGGGTCGAGGAGGCCGAGGCCGACCTGTACGCCCGGGCCCAGGAGCTGGAGGCGGCGCTGCTCGAGCGCGACCGGGCCGGCCAGCGGCTGGCCCGCCTCGGCGAGGTCGCCCTGCTGCTGGCCTCGGCCGACACTGTCGCGGCGTTGACCGACACCGTCGTCGGGCGGGGGCTGGCGGCGCTGGGCGCCGACGGCGGCGCGGTGGCGGTGCTCGACGAGGCCACCCGGCTGCTGCACCTGACCATCACGGCGTCGCTCGGCGAGGGCGCGCAGCGCGACTACGCCGAGCTGCCGCTGGACGGCGGCCTGCCGGCGTGCGTGGCGGCGCGCACCGGGGAGCGCGTGCTGCTGCCGGGCCGGGAGGCGGCGCTCGCCTGGTCGCCGGACATGGACGCCGTCCTGCAGGCGACCGGCCGGTCGGCCTGGGCCAGCCTGCCGCTGCAGGTCGGGCCGCGCACACTGGGCTCGCTGACGATCTCGTGGACCGACGCGCGGCCCTTCCCGGCCGACGAGGTCGAGCTGCTGGCCGCCTTCGCCGCGCAGTGCGCGCAGGCGCTGGACCGGCTGCAGGTGCGCGAGGCCGAGCAGCGGGCCGCCGCCGTCGCGCGCCGGATGTCCGAGACCCTGCAGCGCAGCCTGCTCACCGAGCCGCCGGAGCCCGACCACCTGCAGATCGCCGTGCGCTACCAGCCGGCCGCCCGCGAGGCGCAGGTCGGCGGCGACTGGTACGACGCGTTCCTGCTGTCCGACGGCACCACCACGCTCGTGGTCGGCGACGTCACCGGCCACGACCGCAACGCCGCCGCCACGATGGGCCAGTGCCGCAACGTGCTGCGGGGCGTCGCCCAGATCGTCATGGAGCCGGCGGGCAAGGTGCTCAGCTCGCTCGACGCCGCCCTGCACAACCTGGCGGTCGACGCGCTGGCCACGGCCGTGCTCGTGCAGGTCACCCAGCGAGGGCTGGACCCCGGTGGCGGCCTGCGCCGCATCGGCTGGAGCAACGCCGGTCACCCGCCGCCGCTGCTGCTGGGCCCCGACGGCCGGGCCGAGCTGCTGCAGCGCCCGCCCGACCTGCTGCTCGGCCTGCAGCCCGACAGCGAGCGGAGCACCCACGAGCTCGTGCTCGACCCGGGCACGACGCTGCTGCTCTACACCGACGGGCTCGTCGAGCGGCGCGGCGAGCCCCTCGACGTCGGGCTGGAGCGGCTGCGGGCCGCCGTCGAGGCGCGCGCCGCGCTGCCGGTCGAGGAGCTGCTCGACGCCCTGCTGGCCGAGCTGGCCGCGGACCCCGAGGACGACGTCGCCCTGCTGGCGCTGCGGCTGTTCCCCGAGGACCGGCCGCGGCCGCCGGAGGCCGGTCCCGCACGGGCCCCGGTGCCCGCCGAGCTGGACGTGGTCCGCGGCCCGTGACCCGCCGGCCCGCCACCCTGGTCCTCGCCCCCGACCCGGCGTCGGTGCGGCGTGCCCGTGCCCTGGTGCGGCAGGTGTGCGTGCAGGCCGGGCTGGCCGAGGACGACGTCGACGCCGCCGTGCTGCTGACCAGCGAGACCGTGACGAACGCCTTCACCCACGGCCGCAGCGAGGCGCGGCTGTGCGCCGTCGCCCGGGGCGCGCGGGTGCGGGTCGAGGTGGCCGACGACGACTCCCGGCACCCGCAGCGCGCGGAGCGCGACGAGGACTCGCTGTCGGGGCGCGGGCTCGCGCTGGTCGAGGCCCTGGCCGCCGCCTGGGGCGTCCGCGACGACCGCTACGGCAAGACCGTCTGGTTCGAGGTCGGGCCCTAGGACGGCTACGGTCCGCCGGTGACCCCTGACCCCGTCGCCGCTGCCCGTGCCCTCGCTCCCGGCCTCGCGGCCCGGGCGGCCGACCTCGAGCGCGACGGCGTCCGCCGGTCCGACCTCGACGAGCTCGCCGCCGCCGGGCTGCACGGCGTGTTCGGGCCGCCCGACCTCGGCGGGGCGAGCCCCCAGGAGCAGCGCGAGGTCGCCGAGGTGCTGTCCGGCGCGAGCCCCGACGCGTGGTTCGTCTGGTACCAGCACGGCCCGGTGGTCCGCGCCCTCGCCGGCAGCGAGAACGGCGGGCTGCAGGAGCGCCACCTGCCCGGCCTGTGCCGGGGCGACCTGCGCGGCGCGGTCTCCTACAGCCACCTGCGCACCCCGCGCCCGAGCGTGCACGCCACCCGGGTCGAGGGCGGCTGGTCGTTCACCGGCACCCAGCCCTGGTGCACCGGCTGGCCCGACGCCGACCTGCTGCTCGCCGGCGCGCTCGACGCGCAGACCGGGCAGGTGGTGCTCGGCCTGGTGCCCGCGGGCGACCGGCCGGAGCTGCGCAGCACCGGCGAGCTCGGGCTCGCCGCGATGGCCGGCACGTCCACGCACGCGCTCGCCTTCGACGGCCTGGTCCTGCCCGACGACGACGTCGTGCTGGTCGCCCCGCACGCCCCGTGGACCGCACGCGACACGGCGATGAACACCAACGTGCAGCCCTCGACCTTCGGGGTCGCCCTCGCCGCGCTCGACCTGCTCGAGGAGCGCGAGCCGGGGACCGCCGGCGTGCTCCGCTCCCGGCTGCTGGAGGCGCGCGCGGAGGCCTACCGGCTGCTCGACGACGTCGACCCGGGCGAGCAGCACGACGAGCGGCTCGCCGTGCGGGCGCGCGCGCTGCGGCTCGGCGTCGACTGCGCGACGGCCCTGGTCACGGCCCGCGGCGGGCAGGCGTTCGGGCTGGCCGACCCCGCCCAGCGGCTGCTGCGCGCCGCGGCCTTCCAGGTCGTGCACAGCCAGGCGGCCCACATCCGCGCGGCCACGCTGGCCGCGCTGGTGGCCTAGCCCGGGAGGTGCCCGGGCCTCCGGTCTGGTTCGATGCGGGCTGCTGCATCAACGGTGGTGCATACGAGGAGGACCCGTGACCCTGCCCGACCCCGTGCTCACCCGTCGTCGCCTGCTCGGCCTCGGAGCGGGCGTCGGCGCCGCCGCGCTGCTCGCCGGCTGCGGCGACGACAGCACCGCCACCCCCCGCGCCGCGGGCGGCAGCGCCTCCGCGGACGCCGAGCCCGTGACCGTGCGCACCTGCGTGTACGCCAAGAACCACGCCAGCTCGCCGCTGTTCTGGCAGATGTTCGCCCCGGCGAACTACACGATCGAGGTCACCCCGGTGACGTCGTCGGCGCAGATCCAGGACGCGCTGGAGGCAGGCCAGCTCGACTTCGGCCTGCTCGGCGCCTACACGACCGTCATCGCCGCGGCCAAGGGCACGCCGTTCACGAGCAAGATCGTCAGCATGACCGCCCGGCAGGGCCTGGCGCTGATCGGCCGCAAGGGCCAGGTCGACACCGTCGCCCAGCTCAAGGGCAAGAAGGTCGCCGTGCCGCCGCCCGGCGCGCAGGTGCTGATCCTCAACGAGATCCTGCGCCAGAACGGGCTCGTCCTCGGCAAGGACGTCCAGGGCGTCCCCCTGGGCTACGCCGACCACCCCGCGGCGCTCGAGCGCGGTGACGTGCAGGCCTACATCGGCACCGAGCCGCTGTGCACGCAGAGCGTCGTCGCCGGCGTCGGGACCCGCATCGACGTCCGCGGCACCCCGGTCGGCGACTTCAACACCGCGAACTGGGCCAGCGGCAAGGTCCTGCGCGAGCGGCCGGACGTCGTCCGCGAGGTCGTCAAGATGCAGAAGGCGGCCGCGGAGTACCTGACGCCGAAGGGCGTCAACGACGACGCGCGCTGGAAGGACCTGCTGGTCACCCAGTTCGGCTACACCGAGCCGGTGTACCGGGCGGTGCTGGAGAACGTCGGGCGCGGTCTGGGAGTTCGACCAGGTGCGCGAGGACCAGGTGCGCGGCGCCGGCAAGCTGCTCGTGGAGCAGGGCGGGATCGACGAGGAGCCCGACTACGAGCAGCTGTTCGCCCGCGAGTACTGGGACGTCCCGGCGTGACGGCGCGCCCGTGACGGGTCCGTCCGGAACGGGCAGCCGGTGACCACCCTCGACGCCGCGCCGGTCGCCGTCCTGCCCGGGACGGCGCCCGGTCGTCGCCGCCGCCCGCGCGCCCGCCGGCTGCTCGGGCTGCTGGCGCCGCTGGTGCTGCTGCTCGCCTGGTTCGTGGTGTCCGACCGCGGGCTGGTCTCGGTGCGGCTGCTGCCCGCGCCCGGCACCGTCTACGACGCGCTGCGCGCGTTCTTCGGGGAGGGCTCGACGACGACGCTGGCCGGCGTCGTGCCCTTCGCCGGGGCCGGACCGGAGCACCTGGTCGCGTCGCTGACCCGCTGCGCGGTGTCCTGGGCGCTGGCGGTCGCGGTCGGCACCACGGTCGGGCTGATGCTCGGGCTGTCGTCGCTGTGCCGCGACCTGCTCGACCCGGTGCTCAACGCGCTGCGCGCCGTCCCGCTGTTCGCCTGGCTGCCGCTCGCCCTGATCTGGTTCGGCATCGGCGAGGGGGCGGCCCGGGCGCTGATCTTCCTCGGGGCGCTCTGGCCGGTGCTGGTCAGCGTCGCCGACGCCACCGCCCGGGTGCCGCGGGCCCACGTCGAGACGGCCCGGATGCTCGGCGTCCCCCGCCGCGGGCTGTGGCGCGCGGTGTACCTGCCGTCGGCCCTGCCGGAGGTCGTCACCGGGCTGCGGCTGTCCCTGACCCTGGCGTGGACCTGCGTGATCGTGGGCGAGCTGTCGGGGACGTCCCTCGGCGTCGGCGCCATGATGAACGCCGCCCGCGAGACGGGGGCGACCGACCAGGTCGTCGTCGGGATCCTGGTGTTCGCCACCGTCGGGCTCACCGCCGACCTGGTGCTGCGCTCGCTCACCCGCCCGTTCGTCCGCTGGGCCGACGCGTGAGCGCCGACCGGGGCGCCACCCCGTGACCCTGGGCTCGCTCGAGGCCCGCGGGCTGACCAAGGCCTTCGGCGACCTGCTGGTCCTGGACGGCGTCGACCTCACCGCCGTCCCGGGTCAGGTGCTGTCGGTGCTCGGCCCGTCGGGCTGCGGGAAGTCGACGCTGCTGAGGCTGCTGGCCGGCTTCGAGCGCCCGACGTCGGGCGAGGTGCGCCAGGACGGTGCGACGGTCACCGGGCCGTCGCCGTCGCGCGGGATGGTCGCCCAGGCCGGCGGGCTGTTCCCGTGGATGAGCCTGCGCGAGAACCTGTCCGTCGGGCCGCGCGCGCAGGGGGCCTCGCGGGCCGAGGTGTCCGACGTCGTCGGGGACCTGCTCGCGCGCACCGGCCTGGAGGGGTTCGCCGACAGCCTGCCGCGCCAGCTGTCCGGCGGCATGCGGCAGCGGGGCTCGATCGCCCAGGTGCTCGCGTCGCGGCCGCCGGTGCTGCTGCTCGACGAGCCGTTCGCGGCGCTCGACGCGCAGACCCGGCTGAGGATGCACGAGTGGCTCGGCCACCTGCTCGCGGCCCGGCCGACGACGACCGTGCTGGTCACGCACGACGTCGAGGAGGCGCTGCTGCTCGGTGACCGGCTGGCCCTGCTGTCGGCCCGCCCGACGTCGGTGGTGGAGGAGCTGCCGGTGCCGTTCGGCCCGGAGCGCGGGCGGCAGGTGCTGGCCGAGCCCGGCTTCGTGCGGCTCAAGAGCGAGGTGCTCGACCGGGTGCTGTCAGCATGAGGGCGTGAGCAGCGCCGACTACGTCTTCCGCACCGAGTGGCGGGTGGCCGGGACGCTGTCCGAGGTGCGCGACGTCCTCAGCGACCCCGCGGCGCTGCCGGTCTGGTGGCCGTCGGTGTACCTGGCGGTCGAGGTGCTGAGCGACCACGGGCCGGACGGGCAGGGCGCCGAGGTGCGGCTGCACACCAAGGGCCTGCTGCCCTACACGCTGGTCTGGGTGCTGCGCGTGCCCGAGCCGGCCACCGACACCGGCTTCTCGCTGACCGCCGAGGGCGACCTCGAGGGCGAGGGGACCTGGACGTTCCGGCAGGACGGCCCGGAGGCGGTGATCGTCTACGACTGGCGGGTCCGCGCGAGCAAGCCGCTGCTGCGCCGGCTGTCGTGGCTGCTCAAGCCGGTGTTCGCGGCCAACCACCGCTGGGCGATGGACAGGGGCGAGCAGAGCCTGGCGCTCGAGCTGCGCCGCCGGAGGGCGACGACCCCCGAGGAGCGCGCCGCCGTGCCCGCACCGCCCGGCCCGACCTGGCCCTAGCCCTCGCGGTCGCCGCGCCCCGGCCCCACCAGCAGGGCCGCCAGCGCCGGCCGGTCGACCTTGCCGTTGCGGTTGCGCGGCAGCTCGGCCAGCACCCGCAACGGGCGCGGCACGGCGTGCGCCCCGAGGGCGTCGGCGACGGCCTGCTTGAGCACCGCCGGCGACGGCTCGACCCCGGGCAGGGCGACCACACCGGCGGCCACGTTCTGGCCCGCCACCGGCGACGGCACCCCGACGGCGGCGGCGTCCGCGAGCAGGCCGGTCGACAGCAGCGCCCGCTCCACCTCGCCCGGGTAGACGTTGACCCCGCCGCGGATGATCAGGTCGACGGCGCGGCCCCCGACGGTGAGGAAGCCCTCGGCGTCCATCCGGGCGACGTCGCCGGTGCGCAGCCAGCCGTCCCCGGTCAGCGGGGCGACGTCGCTGCCCCAGTAGCCCGGGGTGACGGCGGGGGAGCGGACCCAGATCTCGCCGGGGTCGCCGCGCGGGACGTCGGTGCCGTCGGGCCCGACCAGCCGGACGTCGGCGTAGGCCACCGGGCTGCCGACGGTGCCGGCCTTGCGCAGCGCCTCGGCGTCGGGCAGGCAGGTGACGGGGGCGCAGGTCTCGGACAGCGCGTAGACGTCGAACAGGCGCAGCTGCGGCATGACCTCGCGGACCCGGTCGAGCGTGCCGGGCGGGGCGGGCGCGCCGCCGAAGACGGCCAGGCGCACGTCCGGCAGGTCGGCGAGCCGGAAGCCCGGGGTGCGCAGCAGCGTCTCGAAGATGGCGGGGACGACGTCGATCCAGGTGACCCCGTGCTCACGGCAGACCTCGACCAGCCGGCCGGCCGAGAAGGTCGGCATCGTGACGGCGGAGCCGCCGGACAGCATGGCGGGGGTCAGCTGGGTGACGTGGCCGCTGACCCACGCGAACGGCAGGTGGATGGCCGTGCGGTCGCCGGGGTGCAGGCCGAGGGTGCGGGCGTAGAAGACGGCGGCGTGGCCGCTCATGCGCCCGGTGATGCGCACCGCCTTGGGGCGCCCGGTGGTGCCGCTGGTCGGGATGAGCGAGTAGGTCGCGTCCTCGTCCGGGAGCGCGGCGGTCGCGTCCCAGGGCAGCTCCGCGGCGAGCAGCAGGCCGGCGTCCTCGCCCGCGAGCTCCAGGCCCGGCTGGGTGAGCACCAGGGAGGGCTCGACGAGGTCGAGCAGGTCCTGCAGCCGGGCGCGGGGGACGTCGACGGGCAGCCCGACGTGGACCAGCCCGGCCCGCGCGCAGGCCCAGATGACCAGGGCGGCCTCCAGGCCGTTGCGGCCCAGGAAGGCGACCCGGTCGCCGGGGGCGCAGCGGGCGCGCAGGGTCGCCGCCGCCCCCTCGACGAGCCGGGCGAACTCCCCGTAGGTGACCGTGCGGTCCAGCGCAGGGTCGACGAGCAGGACGTCGTCGGCGCGGCCGGCGGCCAGGGCGTCCTGCAGCACCTCGACGACCGACGTCGGGCGGGAGGCGTAGCAGCGGACCTGCGCGCCCCGCACGGTCTCGACGACGAGGTCGTCCGGGCCGGACTGGGCCGACGCGCTAGCCGAGCGCATGCACGCCGCCGTCGACGTGCAGCACCGAGCCGGTCGTCGCCGGGAACCAGTCCGACAGGAGCAGGCAGACCGCCTGTGCGACCGCCGTCGGGTCCGACGGGTCCCAGCCGAGCGGGGCGTCGTCGCGGCCGTCGGGGAAGGCGCGGCCGAGCATGGTGCGCGACGGCCCGGCGGCGACCGCGTTGACCCGGACGCCGGAGGGCCCGAGGTCGCGCGCCAGGTAGCGGACGGCGCTGCCGAGCGAGGCCTGCGCGACGCCGAGCCAGTCGAGGCCGGGCCAGGCGCGGGACGTGTCGCGCTGCAGGGCGACCACGGACGAGCCCTCGACCAGCAGCGGCCGCAGCGCGGTGACGAGGGCGGCGAGCGACCACGCGGAGGTGCGCAGCACGTTCCCGGCGACCTCCCACGGCTGCTCCTGGAAGGACCCCTCGTGCTCGGGGACGTACGCGATCGCGTGCAGCACGCCGTCGACGCGGTCCCAGCCCTGCGCCCGGACGGCGCCCTCGAGGGCCGCCAGGTCGTCGTCGAGCTCGACGTCGAGCTCGAGCACCTCGCGCTGCACCCCGAGCCGGGGGGCGACCCGGGCGGTGATGCGGTGGGCCCGGCAGACCGGCGAGGTGAGCAGGACGTCGGCCCCCTCGGCGAGCGCCGCGCGGGTGACGGCGGAGGCCAGCGACGCCTCGGTCAGCACCCCGGTGACGACCAGCCGGCGCCCCTGCAGCAGCCCGCTCACGTCTTGGACACGACCAGGTCGACGAAGCTCCCGACGTCGGAGGTCTGCGCGACCTCGTCCTCCGGCAGGCTCACGCCGAGCGCGTCCTCCAGCGCCATGCAGTACTCGACGAGGGCCAGCGAGTCGACGCTGAGCTCGGCGAACGTGGCGTCCTCGCGCAGCTGCTCCGGCTCGAGGTCGAGCAGCTCGACGGCGGTGCTGCGGACGACGTCGAACACGTCACTGCGCTCTCGGGCCATGCGGGGGACACTAGGGCCGTGCGCGGAGCGGAGCAGGGTCGGCGGGTCGCGGTCACCGGGCTCGGGGTGGTCAGCGTCGGGGGGGTCGGCAAGGACGCGTTCTGGTCCGCGCTGCTCGGCCCGGCGCAGGACGGGCGGGTGCGGCCGGTGCCCGACTGGGACCCCTCGCCGTGGTTCGGGCGCAAGGAGGCCCGGCACACCGACCGCTTCGCGCAGTTCGCCGTCGCGGCCGCCGAGCTCGCGCTGGCCGACGGCGGGATGGCGGCCGGCGACGTCGACCCCGAGCGGGCCGGGGTCCACGTCGCCACCGGCATCGGCGGGACGGCCACCTTCGAGGCCACCGTGCGCACGCTCGCCGAGCGCGGCCCGGGGCGGGTGAGCCCCTTCAGCGTGCCGATGATCATGCCCAACGCCGGTGCCGCGGCGGTGTCGCTGCGGCTCGGCTGGCAGGGGCCGTGCGAGTGCCTGACCACCGCGTGCGCCGCCGGCACGCACGGCGTCGCCGCGGGTGCCCGGCTGGTCGCGCAGGGCACCTGCGACGTCGTCCTGGCGGGAGCCTCCGACGCCTCGCTCGTCGAGACGACGCTCGCCGGCTTCACCAACGCGGGCGCGATGAGCCGCACCGGGATCAGCCGGCCCTTCGACCGCGACCGGGACGGCTTCGCGGCCGGCGAGGGCGCGGCCCTGCTGCTCCTGGAGCCGCTCGACGCCGCCCTGGCCCGCGGTGCCCGCGTCTACGCCGTCGTCGACGGGGCGGCCAGCGGCGCCGACGCCTTCCACGTCACGGCGCCCTCCCCGGGCGGCCGCGGCGCGCTGTCGTGCATGCGCCGCGCCCTCGACGACGCCGGCCTGACGGCGGACGACGTCGCCCACGTCAACGCCCACGGCACCAGCACCCCGCTCAACGACGCCGCCGAGGCGACGGCCGTCAAGGGCCTGCTCGGCGGCCGGGCCGTGCCGGTGACCAGCGTCAAGGGCGTCACCGGCCACGGGCTCGGGGCGGCGGGCGCCCTGGAGGCGGCCGCGGTCTGCCTCAGCATCGCCGAGCGCACCCTGCCCCCCACGGCCGGCTTCCGCGAGGGCGACGACGACACCGGGGGCCTCGACGTCGTCACCGCGCCGCGGCCGTGGGAGCCGGGACCGGTCCTGTCCAACAGCTTCGGCTTCGGCGGCCACAACGGGACGCTGGTGATCAGCCCGCTGCGCTGACCCGGCCGCGCAGCAGCAGCGGCAGGACGTCCTCCGGCGTCGCCGGCTGCCCGAACAGGTAGCCCTGCACGAAGCAGCCCGAGGCCGGGAGCAGCCGCACCAGCGCGTCGAGCTGCTCCTGCGTCTCCACCCCCTCGACGACGCACGACAGCCCCAGCTGCTCCGACATCCCGGCCAGGGCGGCGACGATGACCGCGTCCTCCTTGGAGCCGGCCAGCCCCTCGACGAACGACTTGTCGATCTTGATGGCGCTGACGGGGAACTGGCGCAGGTAGGTCAGCGACGCCCAGCCGGTGCCGAAGTCGTCGATCGCCAGGTTCACGCCCTGCGCCACCAGCCGGTCGAGCCCGTCGCGCGCGGCCTGCAGCCCCTCGATGAAGGTCTGCTCGGTCAGCTCGACGGCCAGCCTGTTCGGCGGCAGCCCGGAGGAGCGCAGCGCCGCCTCCACCTGGTCGGCCAGCGAGCGCAGGACCTGGCCGGCGCCGGCGTTCACCGACAGGTGCAGGTCCAGCCCGTGCTCGGTCCGCCACCGCTGCACCTGCTGCGTGGCCTCGCGCAGCACGTGCGCGTCGAGGTCGGGCAGGGCGCCGATCTGCTCGGCGACGTCGAGGAAGTCGGCCGGCCGGAGCACCGTGCCGTCGGGCTGCACGACCCGGACGAGGGCCTCCACACCGACCGGCACCAGGCCGTCGAGGGCCAGCACCGGCTGGTAGCGGACGCTGAGCCGCCCCTCGGCCACGGCCGCGCGCACCAGCCCGGCCGTGCGTGAGCGCTGCGCCGCCCGGCTGCGCATGGCCGCGTCGAAGACCTCGTAGCGCCGCTTGCCGTGCCGCTTGGCCTCGTACATGGCGGCGTCGGCGTCGGCGATCACCGTGGCGGCGAGGTCGGTGCCCGTGCCGGCGGCCGCCTCCAGGTCGGCCCGGCCGCGCCAGGCGACCCCGAGGCTCGCCGTCACGAAGACCTCGTCGTCGCCGAACGGCACCGGCGTCCGCAGGGCGTTCTCGAGCCGCTCGGCGAGGGCGCGCGCGTCCTGCTCGCCGCGCAGCCCCGGCGCGACCACGAGGAACTCGTCGCCCGACAGCCGGCCCACCGTGTCCTGCGGCCGGACGCCGTCCGCGAGCCGCCGGGCGACCTCCTGAAGGACGGCGTCGCCGGCGGCGTGCCCGAGGGCGTCGTTGACCAGCTTGAAGGCGTCGAGGTCCAGGAACATCACCGTGACCGACCCGTCCGGCTCCGACGCCGCCTGCACGATCGCCTCGTGCAGGCGGTCCAGCAGCAGCTGGCGCCCGGGCAGCCGGGTCAGCGGGTCGTGGGTGGCGAGCCGGTGCAGCTCGTGCTCGAGCCGGAAGCGCTCGGTGGCGTCCTCGATCTGCGCCAGCACCCGGCCGCCCGGCCCGGCGCCGTCGAGCGGCACCGCGCTGACCAGCCCGTGCACGATCGTGCCGTCGGGCCGGCGGTACCGCTTGTGCACCTGCCCGACCGGGCCGCCGCGGCGCAGCTGGCGCGTCATGGGCGGGTGCAGTGCGAGGTCCTCCGCGACGGTGACGTCGGCCGGGGTGCGCCCGACCAGCCAGTCCGGGTCGCGGCCGAGGAAGCCGCACAGGGCGGGGTTGACGCGCAGGAAGCGGCCGGCCAGGTCGATGACGGCCATGCCGACGGGGCTGTGCAGGAAGACGGCCTCGTGGTCGGCGGCGGCAGTGCTGTCGGCACGGTCGGCGGCACGGTGGGCGGCGCGGTCTGCGGCACGGTCGGCGGCACGGTCTCCCGCGTCGTCGACGACGGTGCTCGTCGTCCGGCCCTGCTGCATGCCCACCTCCGTCCGGACGAGGGTCGCACCGCGACCGCCGTCGCGTGGGCGTTCCGGCAGGCCCGCAGGTCTGGCAGGGTGGCGCCGCTCACACCCGGCCGCCGCCCGGCCGGGTGTCCCGGACGTCGAGGAGAACCGTCGTGGCCGCTCGCATGTCCGCCCTGGACAGCGCCCTGCACCAGCTCGAGGGCGCCGTCCGCCAGCTCGGCCTCGACGACGGCATGCACCAGCTGCTGGCCACGCCCCGCCGCTCGATGGAGGTCGCCGTCCCGCTGCGCCGGGAGGACGGCACCCTGCAGGTGCTGCAGGGCTACCGGGTGCAGCACAACTTCTCCCGCGGGCCGGCCAAGGGCGGCATCCGCTTCCACCCCGACACCGACCTCGCCGAGGTCCGCGCGCTGGCCATGTGGATGACGTGGAAGTGCGCGCTCATCGGCATCCCGTACGGCGGGGCGAAGGGCGGCGTCGCCGTCGACCCGCGGGCCCTCACCCAGGTCGAGCTCGAGCGGGTGGCCCGCCGCTACGCCTCCGAGATCATGCCGATCATCGGCCCCGAGAAGGACATCCCCGCCCCCGACGTCGGCACCGACGAGCAGACGATGGCCTGGATGATGGACACGTTCTCGGCGCACAAGGGCTACACGGTCACCGGCGTCGTGACGGGCAAGCCGGTGAGCCTCGGCGGCTCGCTCGGCCGCGGCGGCGCCACCAGCCGCGGGGTGATGTACGCGGCGTTCTCGGCCCTGCAGGAGGCCGGCGTCGACCACCGCGGGGCGACCGTCGCCGTGCAGGGGTTCGGCAAGGTCGGCGGCCTGGCGGCCCAGTACCTGCACGACGCCGGCTGCCGGGTCGTCGCCGTGTCGGACTACCGCGGCGGCATCCACCGCGCGAAGGGCCTGAACCCGGCGGCGCTGCTGGCGGCCCTGCAGGCCGGCGCCGACTCGGTCGTCGACGCCCCCGGCGACCACGAGGCGATCACCAACGAGGAGCTGCTCGAGCTCGACGTCGACGTGCTCGTGCCGGCGGCCCTGGAGGGCGTGATCCACGAGGGCAACGCCGACCGCGTGCGCGCGCGCTTCGTCGTCGAGGGCGCCAACGGCCCGACCACGCCCGACGGCGACGCCGTGCTGGAGGGCAACGGCACCGTCGTCGTCCCCGACATCCTGGCCAACTCCGGCGGCGTCGCCGTGTCCTACTTCGAGTGGGTGCAGGACCTGCAGGCGTGGTTCTGGAGCGAGGACGAGGTCAACGACCGGCTCAAGGGCGTGATGACCCGCGCCTACGACGACGTCAGCGCGCTGGCCGCCGAGCGCGGCATCTCGCTGCGCACGGCCGCCCAGACCATCGGCGTCGGGCGGGTGGCGGAGGCGCACCGCACCCGCGGCCTCTACCCGTAGCGGGCGGCTACCGGGTCCGGTCGTAGAGGGCGTCGGCCCGGCGCAGCTCGGCCGGCAGGGCGGTGCCCTCGGCGGCGAGCGCGTCCGCGAGCCCGCCGACGCTGCCCGGGTCGGCCGCGGCCGCGGCGAAGCCGGCCGCCGGGTCGACCGACGGCGCGGGCGCCTGGGCGGCGGGAGCAGCCGTCCGCAGCCGCGGCTTGCCGGCGGCGGGGGTCGCCCGCGGGGTGCCGATGGTCAGGTCGGCCTGCCCGGGGTCGCCGCCGGGCAGCACGACGAGCGCGTTGGACACCGGACGCTCGCGCCCGCCGTCCGACGGCCGGTTCGCGACCAGCCCGTTGACGACCATCACCGAGCTGCCGCCGCCGTCGAGGTTGATCGCGTCGACGGCGCCGAGCTCGGACATCAGCTGGGCCAGCTCGCCGAGCGTCATGCCGGCGCTGTAGGCGCCCTGCCGGCCGTCGACGACGACCATCAGCAGCCTCCCGTCGCGGGTCGCGCCGACGGCGGTGCGGGGCTGGCGGGCGAAGTAGTCGCCGGTGCCGGTGTGGTCCTGCGACTGGGGGACGCCGTCGCGCAGCAGCAGCGGGTTGCCGCCGAGGACGTCGACCGAGCCGGGGAAGCCCAGGTAGGACGTCACCGGCACGGGGTTGCCGGCCACCAGCGTGCGCAGGAAGGTCTCGCCGCCGGTGAGCGGGTCGCCGGTGAGCACGGTGGTGGTGGCCGAGACCACGGGCGCCGGGCCGAAGCAGCGGCTGCCGGCCGGGGTGAAGCTGGTCTCGACGCCGCCGTCGGGGCGCACGGTGGGGGCCCCGAGGCTGCCGCCGACGTAGCAGCGGTCCGGCGGCGGGCTGTCGACGCCGGTGCCGACGGAGGTGTGCGCGACGACCTGGGAGGCGCTGGGGGCGCCGGCGTTGACCCGCGACACGACCGTCGGGGTGGCGCTGGCGGGCCCGGTGATCTCGACGCGCGCGTCGGGGTAGCCGGTGCGGAACTGCGTGCCCGTGGCGTCGAGCCCGAAGGCCCGGCCGAGCAGCTGGGCGGTCTGCAGCAGCCGGCCGTCGGCCGCCATGACGTGCACGGGCCGGCCGTTGCCCAGGAAGTAGTCGCCGTTGATCGCGACGGGCGCGCCGGTGCGGCGGGCCATGGAGGTCACGGGCTCCAGGCCGCCGAGGTCGTCGCCGGACAGGACCGCGTCGGGGGTGGAGGCGGCGGCGAGGTCGACGGTCGCCACGTGGGCGGTGGACGCTCCGGTGCGCACGACCCGGTGGGTCAGGCCGGGCGCGAGGCCCGGGGTGCGGCGGACGACCGGCCGGTCGCCGGCCCGGCCGAAGACGGTGGTCTGGTAGCCGCCGAAGCCGTTGCCGAGCTTGAAGTACCAGGTGCCCGCGCGGAACAGCCCCGGGGTGTCGCGGCCGTCGTGGTCCCAGTCGCCGGCGACGGGCAGGTCGCCGGACCGGCCGAAGGCGAACTGCCGGCTGCTCGGGCCGGCGGTGGCGGCGTCGCGCTGGTACCAGGTGCTGCCGCGGGTGACGGCGATGTCGGTGTCGCCGTCGGCGTCCCAGTCGCCGACCACGGGCGCGTCCCCGCCGACGCCGAACCCGAAGGTCCGGTAGGTGGCCGCGGGCGCGTTGGAGGTGCGCAGGAACCAGCGGCCGGCGCGGAACAGCCCGAGCGTGTCGATGCCGTCGCCGTCCCAGTCGCCGACGACCGGGCGGTCGCCGCGGAGCCCGAAGCGGACGGTGCGGGCGGGCCCGCCCTCGGTGTCGCGCAGCAGCCACACGCCGTCGCGGAACAGGCTCAGCGAGCCGGTGCCGTCGCCGTCGAGGTCGCCGGCGACGGGCTGCCACCCGGCCGTCCCCTCCGCGTAGCCGCGCGGGTCGCCGCCGTCGAGGCTGTCGCGCAGCAGCCAGGTGTCGCCGCGGCGCACGCCGATGCGGTCGTGGCCGAGGGCGGGGCCGCCGACCGTCTCCACGCGGGTCGCGACCGGGGCGGCGGAGACGGGGGCGGCGGAGGCGGGGGAGAGGGCGGCGAGGCCGGAGCCGGTGAGGGCGAGGGCGAGCAGGGGGGCGGCGAGGGGGAGGCGCACGAGGGTCCGTCCGTGGGAGGCTGCAGAGCGCTCCGACTGTGCCACGCGGACCCCGCCCGTCCCCGGGCTGCCCACGCCGACGTGACCCGATCGTCTCCCGGCCGTCCTGCCCTCCGCGGGGGCCCGGATGTGCTTCCATGGCAGCCGAACCACACGCGTGTAGTTCGCCGTCGAGGAGGTCCCGTGGACAGCTCTGCCGCCGCCCTGGGCGTGGACGCCGTCAGCGCCGGCGAGCTCACCGAGCGCGAGCGCGAGGTCCTCGCCTTCGAGCGCCAGTGGTGGAAGTACGCCGGCGCCAAGGAGCAGGCCGTCCGCGACCTGTTCGACCTGTCGGCCACGCGCTACTACCAGCTGCTCAACGCCCTCATCGACCGGCCCGAGGCGCTGGTGCACGACCCGATGCTGGTCAAGCGGCTGCGCCGGCTGCGGGCGACCCGCCAGCGCACCCGCTCGGCCCGCCGCCTCGGCATCGACCTCTGACCGTGCCGGGGGGCGGACCTGCCGGGCCGGCCGCGCCCGCTGTCCCGAGGGTCGAGCGCCGGCCGCGGGCCGAGCACGAGCCCGGGAGTCGTGTCGCCGCTGCGCGCCCTGGCCGGTGCCGCCCTCGCGGTCTCCGGCGTCGTGCTCGGCATCGGGGCGCTGCTGTCGGTCACCGACCGCGCCGCCGAGCCGCTGCCGACGGTCGAGGCCGAGGACGCCCGGCTGGCGGCCGGCCCGGTCGACCTGACGGTGGTCCCGCAGGCGGCGGCCCCGGCACCCGCGCCTCCTCCGGCGCCGTCCCCGGTGCCGTCGCCGTCCCCCGTGCCGTCGCCGGTCCCCCCGCCGTCCCCGGTGGCCGCCGCTCCCGCGCCCGCCGCGCGGCGCCCCGCCCGGTGCGCCCTCCCGTGACGGTGCTCAACAACTCCACCCGCACCGGGCTGGCCGACCGGGCCGCCGCGCGGTTCGCCCGCGCGGGCTGGCCGGTGCGCCAGGTCGGCAACTTCCGCGGCCAGCTGCGCGCCACGACCGTCTACTACGAGCCCGGCCAGCGGGCGGCGGCGCAGCGCTTCGCGTCGACCTTCCGCGGCGTCGCCCGGGTGCTGCCGCGGGCGTCGAACATCCCCGGGCCGCGCGGCCTGGTCGTCGTCCTGACCCGCGGCTTCGACGCCTGAGCGCCGTGACCGGTCCCCGGACGCCGGACGGCCGGGCCGGGCTGGACGCGTTCCGGGCCGAGCCCGGCCGGGCGCTGCTCGCGCTCGACTACGACGGCACGCTCGCCCCCGTCGTCGACGACCCCGCCCGGGCCTTCCCGGCCGAGGGGGCGGTCGACGTGCTGCGCGTCGCTGGCGGCGCGGCTCGGCCGGGTCGCCCTGGTCACCGGCCGGCCCGCCGACGTCGCCGTGGAGCTCTCCGGGCTGGCCGACCTCCCGGGCCTGGTGGTGCTCGGCGCCTACGGGCTCGAGCGCTGGGAGGGCGGCGTCGTGACGGCCCCCGAGCCGGTGCCGGGGCTGGCGCCCCTGCGGGCCCTGCTGCCTGCGCTGCTCGCCCCCGAGGGGGCGGTCCTGGAGGACAAGGGCCGCGCGCTCGTGGTCCACCTCCGCCGCAGCGCCGACCCCGACGGCGCCGCGCAGCGCCTCACCGCCCCGCTGACCGCGCTGGCCGCCGAGCACGGCCTCGAGGTGCACCCCGGCCGCCGGGTGCTGGAGCTGCGGGCGCCCGGCTTCGACAAGGGCGGGGCGCTGCTGTCGCTGGCCGACCCGCTGCCCAGCGCCGTGCTGTTCGCCGGCGACGACCTCGGCGACCTGCCCGGCTTCGACGCCGTCGAGCAGCTGCGGGCTCGCGGGGTGCCGGGCGTGACGGTCTGCAGCGGCAGCGACGAGGGGCCGCCCGCCCTGCGCGCGCGGGCCGACGTCGTCGTCGAGGGACCGGCGGGCCTGGTGGCCCTGCTGCAGGACCTGCTGGAGGACCTGTCGTGATCCGCACCCCTCGGCTGCTGCTGCGCCGCTGGACCGACGACGACCTCGCGCCCTTCGCCGCCCTCAACGCCGACCCGCGGGTGATGGAGCACTTCCCGTCGCCGCTGACCCGGCAGGAGAGCGACGCCCTGGTGGCGCGCATCGAGGCCGGCTTCGAGGAGCACGGCTTCGGCTGGTGGGCGGTCGAGGCGGAGGGGGCGTTCGTGGGGTTCACCGGGCTCGGGGTGCCGCGCCCGGAGGTCGGGCTCGGGCCCGTCGTCGAGGTCGGCTGGCGGCTGGCGGCGTCGGCGTGGGGCCGCGGCTACGCGACCGAGGCCGCCCGGGCGGCGCTGCTCGACGGCCGCGAGCGCGGCGTCGGGGAGGTCGTGTCGATGACCGCGACGACCAACCTGCGCAGCCAGCGGGTGATGCAGCGGCTCGGCATGACGCACGACCCCGCCGACGACTTCGACCACCCGGTGCTGCCCGTCGGCCACCGGCTGCGCCGGCACGTGCTCTACCGGCTGCCCGCCGGACACGCACCGACCGGCTGACGGGGCGCGGCCCGCCGGGCATCCTGTCGGCAGGGGGTGACCGGTGGACGGCACGCGCACCGACGACGGGCCGCTCGGCGGCCTGCTCGCGCCCGAGCCGCCGTCCGCCGCCCGGCGACGCCGCCGGTCCGCCCTGCTGGCGCTGCTGGGCGTCGTCACCGTCGCGCTGCTCGGCGCGGCCGGCTGGGCCGGGACGGGGTGGCTGCGCGACCGCGACCTGCGCGCCGGCCTGGACCTGTCCACCGACGCCGTCGTCCGCGTGGCGGGACGCGCGGTCGCGGCGCAGGACCCGCAGGCGCTGCTCGACGTCGCCCGGGCGGTGCCGGCGGCCCGGCAGCAGGTCGCGCGCGCCCGCGGCCGGGCTCAGCGCACGGGCGGCGAGCGCGGCGCGGCGGTGCTGGCGGAGCTCACCGCGCACGACGCGGTGCTCGCCGCGCTGGAGCCGCTGGAGGGGCTCGGCACCGGGCCGCTGCAGGCGTGGGGCCGCGCCCGGGTGCCGCTGGGCAGCGCCCTGCAGCAGGAGGCGGCAGCCCGGCCGGCGCTGCGCCGGCTCGCGGTCGAGCAGCGGCTGGCCGTGCTCGACGGCCTCGGCCCGGCGCTCGACCGCGTCGCCGCGCCGCTGCTGCAGCAGGCCGCCGACACCGAGCGCGCCCGGGTGCAGGCGGTGCTGCAGGGGGCGCGGACGACGGCCGACCTGCGGGAGGCGGCCGAGGTCGCCGGGGCGCAGCGGTCGGCCGTCCGGCGGACCGCGACGGTGACCCCGCCGGGGCCCGCCCGGCTGGCCGTGCTCCGGTGCGTGGCCGTGCTGGACGCGCTGGCGGGGCTGACCGCGGTGAGCGGGCGCGACGCCTCGGCCTGGCCCGCCGCGCGTGACCGGCTGCTGCCGACCCTCGGTGGGAGCGGGGTGCTGGAGCGGGTCGACGAGGTCGTGCGCGTCGCCGCGGCGGCCACCGCGCAGTGGCGGGTGCGGGTGGTGCAGGCGCAGCAGGCGCGCGAGCAGGACGCCGCGGCCCTCGCGTCGCACAGCGCCTCCCTGCGCGGCCTCGCCTCGCCCTACGGCGGACTCGACGCCCGGCTGTCCGCACTGCTCGACACGCTCGTCGCGCAGCGCGTCGACCCCGCCGGGCTGACCGTCCTCGCCGACGACGTCGCCGTGCGCGAGCGCCTCGCCGGGGCGCTCGCGGCGCTGCCGGTCCCGGCGGCGCTCGCTGCCGAGCACGCCGCGGTGGTGCAGACGGCGGTGCAGGAGGCCGCGGCCGTCAGGGCCCTGGCCGACGCGCTCGCCGTGCAGGCGGGCCTGCCGCTGCTGCCCGGCTCGGCGGCCGCGCCCGCCCTGCCGATGGGCAGCCTGGTCGACGCCCGGACCGCGGCCACGGGTGCCCGCGCCGCCGCGCTCACGGCCTGGGAGGCGGCAGCAAGCCGCGCGGCCGCCCTCGTCGAGAAGCGGCCGCTGCCGGACGAGCCGGCCCTGTGAGACCGCCGGCTCCCTAGCGCTGCTCGCGCTCCTCGGCGTAGCGGGCCAGGGCCGCGACCTGCGCGGGGTCCAGCGACGGGCGCACGACGGCCAGCGCCGCCTCGAGGTGGGCGTGCGTGACGGTCGCCGCCGTCCGCGACTCGCGCATCGCGGCCAGCGCCGCCTCCCGCACGAGCGCGGCGCAGTCGGCGGCCGAGAAGCCCTCGGTGCGCCGGCCGAGCTCGACGAGGTCGACCGGCGGCAGCGGCCAGTCCGGGTGCCCGCTGTAGAGGGGCGGCTGCGCGACGCCCTCCTCCCAGCGCTGCTCCGCGGGGGTGCTCTCCTCGGTCTGCAGGGGCACCCGGCGCGACGCCGCCCGCAGGATCTCGGTGCGGGCCTCGGCGTCGGGCGGCGGCACGAACACCAGCCGCTCGAGCCGCCCCGGGCGCAGCAGGGCCGGGTCGATCCGGTCGGGCCGGTTGGTCGCCCCGACGACGACGACGTCGCGCAGCTCCTCCACCCCGTCGAGCTCGGTGAGCAGGGCGGCGACGACGCGGTCGGTGGTGCCGCCGTCGTTGCCGCTGCCCCGGATCGGGGCCAGGGCGTCGACCTCGTCGAGGAAGACCAGTGCGGGCGCGGACTCCCGGGCCCGGCGGAACAGCTCGCGCACGGCCGCCTCGGACTCCCCGACCCACTTGCTCAGCAGCTCGGCGCCCTTGACGGTCAGCACGTTCGCCTCGCCGGAGCCGGCCAGGGCGCGCACCAGGAAGGTCTTGCCGCAGCCGGGCGGGCCGTAGAGCAGGACCCCGCGGGGCGGCGAGACGCCGAGCGAGGTGAAGGTGTCGGGGTAGCGCAGCGGCCAGAGCACGGCCTCGGTGAGCGCCTGCTTGACCTCGACCATGTCCCCGACGTCGTCGAGGGTGAGGCCGCCGAGCTCGAGCGTGCCCTGCGCGGCGGTCGGGCGGACGACGCCGAGCGCGCCCTCGAGGTCCTGCTGGGCGACGACGGGGGAGGCGGCGTCGCGCTGCCGCCCGGCCGCGCGGGTGCCGGCGGCGCGCAGCAGGGCGAGCAGGTCGGCGGCGACGAAGCCGGGGGTGCGCGTGGCGACGTCGTCCAGCGACACGTCCTCGGCGAGCGGGAGGGTCTGGGTGAGCGCGGCGAGCAGCCGGCGGCGCTGCGCCTTGTCCGGCAGCGGCACCGACAGCTGGTGCTCCAGCAGCCCGGGGGCCAGCAGCTGCGGCGACAGCGCCTCGGGGCGCGTGGTCGTGCAGACGACGGCGGTCCGCCCGCCCTCCACGGCGGTGCGCACGAGGCCCACCAGGGTCGCCAGCAGCGGGCCGCCGTCGCGCGGGGCGACGGCCTCGACGTCCTCGAGCAGCACGACGCCGGGGGCGGCGAGCAGCGCGCGCAGCTGCCCGGCGGCGTCGTCGGGGGTGAGGGCGGCGAGCTCGGGGCCCCAGGCGCGGCGCACCGCGACGCCGCAGGTCGGCGGCGACGGCCTCGACCAGGGACGCCTTGCCCGACCCGGCCGGTCCGGTGACGAGCACGCCCATCTGCGGCGCGCTGCCCAGGCGGGCGAGCAGTGCCGGGTGGGAGAAGCCGAGGTCGAGCCACTCGCGCAGCCGGGCGACCTGCTCCTCCAGCCCCGGCAGGTCGGCGGAGCCCCGCGCGGGCGGGGGCGACGGTGCGGGGGCGGCCGCGGCGACGGGGCGGGCGCGGCGTCGTGCCGTCGTCCCAGCGGACCTGCGTGGCGGGGCCGACCAGCACCGGGCCGGGCGGGACGACGTCGAGCACGCTGACCCGCGTCGTCTGGGTGGCGTACATCAGCCGGTTGTTCACGGCGCGGCGGACCTGGGCGGCGTTCGGCGGGGCGACCGCCGGCAGGTCGTGGACGAGGACGGAGACGGCGTCGCCCGCGGTGACGACCTTGCCGTGCAGGGTGTCGCGCAGCAGCGGGGCGTCGAGGCTGACGACGACCTGCCGGTCGGCCGACACGACCACGGTCTGCGCGGGCAGGATCGCGGCGGCCCGCACCTCCACCTGCGTCCCGTCGGCGACGCCGAGGTTCGACAGGGTGAGCTCGTCGCAGAGCAGCAGGTCGGGGGCGGTGCCGGCGGGGGCGGGCGCGGCGAGCGCGCCGGTCCGGCGGGCGCCCTCGAGCAGGACGACGTCGAGCGGGCCGATGCCGAGCGCCGCGAGCACCTGCGGGGAGACCCGGACCAGGCCGCGCGACTGCTCGTCGACGGGCAGGCGGCGGACCGCGGTGAGCCGGAGGGTGTCGGGGGTCACGCCCGGACCCTAGGGCCGGGAGGCGCCCCCGCTACCGCGGCAGGGCGGCGCGCTGGGCCTGCAGCCAGGCGGCGGGCGGCAGCGCCCCCGCGGCCTCGGCCAGCCGCCGGGTGCGGGCGGCCCGCTCGGGCGCGGGCAGGCAGAGCGCGTCGTGCAGCGCCTGCGCGGTCCCCTCGACGTCGTGCGGGTCGACGAGCAGCGCGTCCGCGCCGAGCTCGTCGGCCGCGCCCGCCTCGCGGCTGAGCACCAGGGCGACGCCGCCGCGCCGACAGCACCGGCCCCTCCTTGGCGACCAGGTTCATGCCGTCGCGCACGGGGTTGACCAGCAGGACGTCGGCCAGCCCGAAGGCCGCCAGCGAGCGGGCGTGGTCGTCCTCGACCACCAGGTGCACCGGCGACCAGGCCGGCGTCGCCGAACTCCTCCTGCACCGCGGCGGCGGCCCGGCGGACCTGCTCGGCGTAGGCCCGGTACTCCGGCAGCGACCCGCGGGAGGGGTAGGCGAGCGCCAGGTGCACCACCCGGCCGCGGTGCTCGGGGTGGCGGCGCAGCAGGGCGGCGTAGGCCTGCAGGCCCAGCACGATCCCCTTGGTCGGCTCGCTGCGGTCGACCCGCAGCACCACCGAGCAGTCGCCGACGCAGGGCGCGCAGCTCGGCGGCCCGCGCCCGCACGTCCGGCTCGGCGGCGCGGGCCCGCAGCCGGGGGGCGTCGACACCGAGCGGGTGGACGCCGACCCTGACCGTCCGCCCCGCCCAGCGCACGGTGTCGTCCGTGGTCGGCGCGCCCAGCAGGTCGCGGCAGCAGGCGAGGAAGGCGTCGGCCCAGCGCGGCGACAGGAAGCCGACGGCGTCCGCCCCGAGCATCCCCTCCAGCAGCGCGCGCGCCGCCGGCAGCCGCCCCAGCTCCGCGGGCGGGGCCCACGGCGTGTGGCTGAAGTGCGAGACCCGCAGGTCCGGCCGCCGGGCGCGCAGCAGCCGGGGGACCAGGGCCAGGTGGTAGTCCTGCACGAGCACCTGCGCGCGCGGCGCTGCCTGCTCGGCGAGGGCGTCCGCGAAGGCCTGCGCGTAGGCCGTGTAGCCGGCCCAGTCGGCGTCCTCCAGCGGCCGGTGCGGCAGCAGGTGGTGCGCCGGCCACAGGACGCCGTTGGCCACCCGGTCGTAGGCGCGGGTGAACACGTCCGGGTCCAGCGGGAGCATCCGCACGCCCTGCGGGAGCAGCCCCTCGCGGGACGGCCCGGCGGTCGGCGTCGGTCAGGGCGGCGCACACCCAGACGGCGTCGGTGCCCTCGACGCTGAGCGCGCTGACCAGCCCGCCGCCCCCGCGCCGCAGCTCCAGGCCGCCGTCCGGCCGTGCCGACGAAGGAGACGGGGCCGCGGTTCGAGGCGATCAGCAGCGGGGCCCCGGGCACGCGCAGGAGCGTAGGGCCGCGAGGACCACCCGCACGGGTGAGCAGCGGCCCCTGCGACCCGCCGACAACTGCAGTGTCACGGCGCTGGGACGGACTCCAGCGCCACCGCCGCTCCCGGTGCGACCCGAGGAACTGGTCGCCCCGGCCTGGAGCCGTCCCCATGCTCGTCACCTACGTCGACCGCTGCACCGTCTGCTCCTGCTCCTCGCTGCGCGACGAGGGCGGCCGCCGCCCCGTCCCGGGCCTGGTCTCCTGCGCCGCCGGCTGCCCCTGCCACTCGGTCCCGCCGGCCGCGATCAGCCGCTCGGCCCGCGCCCTCAGCGCCGGCCTCAGCAACGACGCCGCCCGCTTCCGGCTCTTCCGCCGCAGCCGCCGGGTGGCCGAGACCGCGGGCCACCCCGCCGTCCGCTAGTCGTAGACTGGCTCCTGCACGCACAACTCCACACGCACCGCTCATCCAGAGGGGCACCAGGGACACGGCCCGACGACGCCCCGGCAACCAGCGCGTCCGCGCCAGGTGCCAACTCCGTCCCGCGCACCCGTCAGGGTCCGAGCGCGGGGAAGATGAGGAGAGGCCTCGCCCATGACTGCCCCGACCGTCCCTGCCGCCTTCGCCGACAGCCCCGCCACCGGGCTGGGGTGCAAGGAGTGCGGGAACGTCGTCCCGCTCGCCCCGGTGCACGTGTGCGCGAACTGCTTCGCGCCGCTCGAGGTGCAGTACGACGAGGACCGGCTGCGCGAGGTCACCCGCGCCAGCATCGCGGCCGGGCCCGACACCATGTGGCGCTACGCCGGCCTGCTGCCCGCCGGGCAGGACCTCGCCACCCGCGTCGACCTCGGCGCCGGCATGACCCGGCTGCGCCCCGCCCCGAACCTGGCCAAGGTGCTCGGGATGAGGACGCTGTACGTCAAGGACGACAGCGGCAACCCGACGCACTCGTTCAAGGACCGCGTCGTGTCGGTCGCCCTGTCGGCCGCCAGGGCCTTCGGCTACACGACGGTCTCCTGCGCCAGCACCGGCAACCTGGCCAACTCCGTCGCGGCGCACGCCACCCACGCCGGCCTGCGCTCGGTCGTCTTCATCCCCAGCGACCTCGAGCAGGGCAAGGTCGTGCAGACCGCCGTCTACGGCCAGACGCTCGTCGCCGTCGACGGCACCTACGACGACGTCAACCGGCTCTGCAGCGAGATCGCCGAGCAGGAGGAGTGGGCGTTCGTCAACGTGAACGTCCGCCCCTACTACGCCGAGGGCAGCAAGACGCTGGGCTACGAGGTCGCCGAGCAGCTCGGCTGGCGGCTGCCGCAGCAGGTCGTCGCGCCGATGGCGTCCGGCTCGCTGCTGACCAAGGTCGACAAGGCGTTCGGCGAGCTGGTCCGCCTCGGCCTGGTCGAGGAGTCGCCGTACAAGGTCTACGGCGCCCAGGCCACCGGCTGCTCGCCGATCGCGACCGCCTTCGAGAACGGCTGGGACACGGTGCGGCCGGTCAAGCCGTCGACGATCGCCAAGAGCCTGGCCATCGGCAACCCCGCCGACGGGCCGTACGCCCTCGACGTCGTCCGCCGCACCGGCGGGGCGATGGGGCACGTGTCCGACGAGCAGGTCGTGGCCGGCATCCGGCTGCTCGCCGAGACCGAGGGGCTGTTCGCCGAGACCGCCGGCGGCGTCACCGTCGCGACGCTGCAGCAGCTGATCGAGCGGGGCCAGATCGACCCCGAGGCCGAGACGGTCCTCTACAACACCGGCGACGGGCTCAAGACCCTCGACGCCGTCGCGGGCTCGGGGCCCACGGTCACCATCGCCCCGTCCTACGGCGCCTTCGCGAAGACCGGGCTCGGCGACTAGCCCTCCGGCCGCTCCTGCGGCCCGTCCCGCTCCCGGCCCGTCCCGCTCCCGGCCCGTCCTGCCACCGGCAGGGCGGGCCGTCGCGTCGGGCGACTGAAACGTCCCGCTGTGGCAGGTGCGGCTGACCGGCGGGCCAGCCGGCTGTGGCGTTCCCGTGGCGGGGGCCCGGGCACGACGGGGGCCGGCCACGCAGCGCCCCACCCGGCGCTCGACGAAGGAGAACACATGCGCAAGGCACTCGCCACCGCAGCGCTGACCGGGGGCCTCGTGCTCGCCCCGCTCGCCGCTGCCGCACCCGCTCTGGCCGCCCCGCCCGCCGCCACCGCCGAGGTGAGCGGCAGCACCGACGGCACCGACGTCGACGAGCCGGGCGCCCAGGACGGCGACGACGACAGCGGCCGCTGGGGCCTCCTGGGGCTGCTCGGCCTCGGCGGCCTGTTCGGCTACAAGAAGTACAAGGACTCCCGCGCCGTGACCGGTGTCCGCGCCGGCACGGCCGGCACCGACGGCACCCGCTCCGTCTGAGCGCCCGACCCTCCTGCACCTCCCCCTGACCTCCACTCCACCGAGGAGCACCTCATGCGCACGACCCTCACCGCCCTCGCCCTGACCGCCGCACTGACCGGCGGCACCTCCGCCGCGGTCGCGACCTTCGCCGCGCCCGCCCAGGCCGCTCCGCCCGCCGCGTCCGGCGCCAACGGCGGCAGCACCGCCGCGGACGGCGACG
The DNA here is from genome assembly GCA_963815615.1 of uncultured Actinomycetota bacterium. Taxonomy (GTDB): domain Bacteria; phylum Actinomycetota; class Actinomycetes; order Mycobacteriales; family SCTD01; genus RYN-122. The sequence goes on from CAWFHF010000002.1 coordinate 504,260, forward strand.
AGAGCGACAAGACCGGCCTGTGGGGCCTGCTCGGCCTGCTCGGCCTGGCCGGCCTGGCCAAGCGCCGCGAGACCGTCGACACCCGCAGCACCACGGGCACCGAGCGCCGCTAGGCACCCGCTCAGCCGCACACCCCACGCCGCAGGCCCGTCCTCCCCGGACGGGCCTGCGGCGTGCCACGCTCCGGTCGTGGACCGCGACGCCTGGCAGTGCGTGACGTCGGAGCCCGAGCTGCGCGCCCTGGTCGGGTCGCCGCTGCCGCGGGTGGCCGCGCAAGGTCCGCGACCGGCTGTCGCCCCTGGACCGGGCGTTCCTGGCGGCGTCGCCCTTCTGGGTGCTGTCGACGGCGTCGGCCGACGGCCGCTGCGGGGCGTCGCCCAAGGGCGACCCGCCCGGCTCGGTGCTCGTCCTCGACGACCGCACCGTCGCGCTGGCCGAGCGGCCGGGCAACAAGCGGGTCGACGGCTTCCTCGACGTGCTGGCCAACCCGCACGTGGGCGTGCTGTTCGTCGTCCCCGGCCGGGGCGACACCCTGCGCGTGCAGGGCCGCGCGAGCCTGGTGCGCGACGCCCCCTTCCTGGACGCGCTGGTCGTGCAGGGGCACCGGCCCGTGCTGGCCCTGGTGGTCGACGTCGAGGAGGTCTTCTTCCACTGCGCCAAGGCCTTCCTGCGCAGCGGACTGTGGGACCCGTCGACCTGGCAGCCCGACGCCGTGCCGTCCCGTCCGGTGATCGCGCAGGCGCTCGAGCAGCCGGAGGCCGACCTCGCCGCGCTGCAGGAGTACTACGGCCCGTCCTACGCGGACCGCCTCTACTAGCAGGAACCCGGGCGAGCCCGGCGAACTGTCCTCCCCATGAACCGACTCAGCATCGTCCTCAGCGCCGTCGCCCTCACCGCCCTCGCCGCTCCCGCCCTCGCCGTCGAGCCCGAGCTCAACGCCGCCTGCACCAGCGTCCCCGCCGGCGCGATCGTCGTGACCCCTGGCGCCGGCACCAGCGGCGTCGTCGAGACGCCCGTCGGCGCGTTCAACCTCGGGGCCGCCGACGCCGGCACGTACGTCGTGGACCTGACCGGCCAGCCCAAGGGCAAGAAGGCCCCGGTGACCCTCACCCTGACCATGGACAGCCCCCTGCCGGTCGTCGACTACGACCTCGTCGTCGACGGCGTGAACGAGTTCGGCACGGACAACCCCGAGGTCGTCGTCACGGCCGTCAAGGGCCACTGCCAGCGCGTCGTCGTCGGCACGGAGGTCTTCGCCGGCCTGCCCACCGACGTCCTCACCCTCAGCGCGAAGCTCGGCTCCCTGCGCTAGGCCCTCGCGCTGCAGGACGGTGCCGCGGCGGGGCGGTCTGGTGGACCGCCCCGCCGGCAGCCTGGCGCTCCGACCTCCGCGGCGGGCGGACAGGACCGTCCCTCCCGCCTCCTGGGGCAGCCCCTCACGACGGGCGGGTCCGTGCCCCTCTGCGGCGTGGACCGCAGCGGCTGGACGACGGTGACCGGCGAGGCCGAGTTCCGCGCAGCCCGACGCCGTGCCGGCGCACGCCGTCGAGCAGCCGGACGAGCCGCTGGTCGACCTGCTGGCAGCGGCCGACGGGCTGGGCACAGCGGTCGTACGGGTCAGAGCGGGGGCCGCGGCCGTCCGGCGCTACGCCTGGACGACGGAGAAGCGCCAGCTCAGCTCGGCCTGCGCACCCTGCAGGCTGCCTGCGGGCAGGATCCCGTCCACGGACTCCTCCTGGCGGTCGGCCAGCGTCAGCGTGACGCGCAGGGACAGGCGCCGGGCGGGGCCGAGCGGGTCCAGCAGGAGGCCGTCGGCCAGCGCCTTCAGGGGCGTCGAGGCCAGCAGCGACGTGATCGGGCCGCCGCACGTCCCGGTCGCGGGGGCCCACCCGCCGCCGCGGCAGGCGTCGACCTCGACCCGCAGGGCGCGGGCCAGCGGGCCCGTGGCCGTCACGGCGAGGCGCAGGTCGCGTCCGTCCAGGGTCCCGGTCTCGACCAGCTCGACGTAGCGCGCCGCGCGGTCCCCGGGTGCCAGCCCGCGCACCGCCTGGCCGAAGCCGCTGCCGTCCTCGCGCAGCGTCAGCAGCAGGGTCCCGGCGCCGGTCAGGTCGCCGTCGGACCCGGCCTGGGCGGCGACGGCGGTCGCCCCCGGGACCGGTGCGGGCGTGCTGGGCATGGCGACCGCCTGGGAACCGTCGACCGACGTCCCGAGCAGCGCTGCGGCCACCGCGGCGCCGGCGAGGGGGACCCAGGCGGGCCCAGGGATCCGGCTCGTCTGCTGGATCAGCCTGACGGTGGGCTCGGTGGGCATCAGTTGCTGCTCACGGCGGCCGCGCGCTGGGCCTCGCTGAACGTGAACGTGATGCCCGCCGTGCGGCCCTGCACCGACGTGGCCGGCGGCGTGCCGTGGTCGTCACCTCGCCGAGGTCCGGGACGACGAGGGTGAGCCGCAGTCGGTGCGGCGTCCCGGCGGACACCGCCGTCGCGACGACGTCGCGGGCGGCGCCCAGGCTGCCCAAGGGCACGGCGTTGACCGGTGTCGCGCTCGTGCCGCTGCAGGACCCGGTACCGGTGGTGGTCCAGGCGACGGAGCAGGTGCTGACGCTGACGAGCAGCGCGGAGGCCCCGGTGCCGGTGAGGTCGGCGCTCCCGGTGGCTGCCGCCGCGACGGTCAGGCCGGCGGCGGCGAGGGTGCCGCCGTTGGTGAGGGTGACGTAGCGGTGGTAGGTGTCGCCGGGAGCGGCATCGGCGATGGCGGTGCCGAAGGTGCCGTTGGCCGCCAACGTGAGGCTGAGGGTGCCGGTGCCGGCCGTCTGCGTGCCCGTGGCGGTCGCCTGCAGGAGGGCGTAGACGCCGGTGCCGGCGGAGACCAGCGCGAGGCCGGCGACGGCGGCGAGGGCGGCCGGGCGCCAGGCGCTGCGCGCTCGGGGAGCGGCGTGCGTGCCCATGACGTCCTCCTCTCGTCGCCGGGTCAGGGGTGGCGGGGTCGTGCGGGTGCTGCGGGTCGTGCCGGTCGTCCACCTGGAGGGGCCGGGCTGCGGCGCCCCGGGCCAGGCCCCGGGGCGCCGACGGCGCCGGCTAGCTGTTCGTGGTGGTGGCGGCGCGCTGGACCTCGTTGAACTTCCAGTCGATGGAGGTGGTCAGGCCCTGCACGGAGCCCGTCAGGGTCGACGGGGAGGGACTCGCGACAGCCCCGTTGAGGGAGTTCTCGTCGTTGTCCTGCAGCTGCAGGCTGACCTTGTAGTAGAGGACGGCGCCGGGGGCGATGGTGCTCGTCGCGGGCACCAGGGTGACCGGCACGGTGCGCAGGCTGGACAGGGACACGCGGGTCGCGTTGACCACGGACGCCCCGCCGGTCGCGCCGCAGGTGGCGGTGCCGGCGGTGGCGTCCACGCTCCAGGCCTGGGCGCAGCTCTCGAACTGCGCCGTCAGGCCCCGGGCGGCGTCGAACAGCAGGTTGTCGTAGGTCGGGCTGCCGCCGGTGGTCGGCGTGGCGCTCACCTGGAGCGTGCGCACCGGCGAGGGTGCCGTTGTTCGTCAGGGTGATGAAGCGGTTGACGGTGTCCAGGGGGGCGAGCCTGGTGATCGCCGCGCTCGTCCCGGACACGCCGGCGCTGCCCGCGTTCTTGTCGAGCACGAGGCGCAGCGTGCCGCTGTCGACGGCCTGCGATCCGGTGGCGGTGGCGCTCAGCTGGGCGAAGACGCCGAAGCCGGTGGCGATCAGGACGGCGCCGCCGATGCCGGCGGCGGCGAGCGGCTTCCAGGCGGAGCGGCCCGTGCGGGTCCCGTTCGCGGCGTGCTGAGCGGAGGTGGGGCGGGTCATGGCGTTCTCCTGGTGTCTGCGCCGGGTCTCCGGCGGCGATGAGACAGACTCTGGGCGGCGCTCCTCTGGCCCGGCTCTCGCCTACCTCAAGAGCAGGCTCAAGGTCCTTGCCGCCGGCTTGTCACCCGCGCGGGTAGGACAGGGAGCACCCGGATCGGCCGTACCTGATGGCATGGGTGCAGGCGGGCTGGGAGCGGTGGTGAGCGGCGCTGCTGGTGGTGGCCGCGCTGTCCAGCACCGTCGTGCAGCTGCAGCCGGCGACGGTGCTCGTGGCCGCCGCCGACCCCGGTGCCGCAGGCGTCCCCGCCTCGGCGCCCGCGCGTGCGCCGGCGGCCCGGCCCGCGCCGGCCGGGTCAGGTCGCCGCCCCGGCGCGCCCGGCCTACGTCACTGCGGCCCGCGGGCAGCAGCACCTCGACGCTCCAGCCGACCTCCGGCGCCGCCACCGTCGACGTCCTCGCCTGCACCACGGCGTGGTCGACCACCGGCCAGTGCCCCGGCCGTGCAGGCCGACGTCGTCCGACAGGTCGCGCTCAGCGGGGCAGAGCGACGGCCCTCGCGCTGCCGGCGGGCACGTTCCGCACCTGCGGGTGTCGGTGCGCGGCGGAGCGGTGGCCGTGGGCGCAGGTCGCGGCGGCGTCTGCTGACACTCTTCTTGAGGCAGGACTGAGGCTGGGCGTGAGCCGGTCCTGCGCACGCTGCCTGCTGTGACCGCCCGCCTCCCACGACCCGTCGGACCAGGACGCGCGCCGCCGTCGTGCTGCCGCGTGGTGGGCTGCCGTCGTCGCTGCCGGCGGCGACCGCCTGGGCGGGCTACGCGCGTGGCGCGACGCGCAGTCGGGCGTGACCCAGACGGTGTCGACGGCGACGTACGGCGCCCAGGCCTCGCATGACGGCGACCGCCGGGCAGCCTGGAGGGTTGGCTGTCGTCTACACGGGCACGGACAACGCGTGAAGACGCCAAGCCTTCTTCGTCCGCAACACCGGTACGCTGCGCCGTGACGGACCTAGACCTGGTCAGCTCATCGTGTCGGACCGGGCGCACGGCAACGGCGGCACCAAGGGCACCGGTGCAGGCTCTACGTCTGCAGCGGCAGCTACACGACGCGGCAGCTGCTGCGTCGGTCACCGAGACGCGGGTCGCGGCGGCGCAACAGGGCACGATCGTGACGGGCACGGAACGTCGCGGCGCCGGTGGGCGGCGCCGTCCGGCCCGCTGCCGCACCGGCGTACGGCGCGCGGCCGTCACCGCGCGGGTCGTCGCCGACGGGCAGCTCGTCCCGCAGGCTTCACCGTGACCGTCCGCACCTCCGGTCGGTCGGACGCAGGTCCGGGCCGCGACCACGCAGCTCCCGCATGACCGACCGCCCCTGACCCGGAGGACACCGTGACACGACGCCGTCCGTCCCGACGACTGACCGAGGCGACCCCGGAGCGCGAGCAGCCCCGCGGCGACCGTGGCGCCGCCGCCGCAGCCGACCGCGGCGCGCCGCCGTACTGCCGACCAGGCGATGCTGCACGTGCCTGCTGGCCGTGGCCGCCGTCCGTCGCGTGCTCGGCGCCGGCGTCGTCGTCTGGCAGCGGCTGGGGTTCTCGCCGGTCCTGACCGCGAGCATGGTGCCGACCTACGACCCGGGAGCCCTGCTGGTCACGAGGCCGATGGACAGCCGCGGCATCCGTCGGGCAGGTGCTCGTGCTGCCGCTGCCGGACGCGCCCGGGCAGCGCTACGTGCACCGTGTCGTCGAGCGTCGAGGACAGCTCCCAGGGGCCCGTCGTGCGGACCAAGGGCGACAACAACCCGGGGCCCGACGCCTGGCAGCTCACCATCACCAGCGCCCAGGTGCCGCGGGTCGTGGCCAGCGCGCCGACGCTGGGGAGCCTGGCGCTGCTCACCAACGGCTCAGCCCTGCGGCATCCCGCTGCTGCTGCTCATCGCCGGCTGCTGCTGGTGGCGGTCAAGCGCGCCCTGCTCGACCAGCGCTGACACGCTCGTCCGCCAGCCCGGGGGCACCTCGCCGGCAGGTGAGCGCCAGCTCGGCCGCGCGCAGCGACTCGGACCCCGGCCGGCCGTAGGTGCCGAGCGCACCGGCCAGGCACGTGGGCGTCCCGGCGCCGCGGCGGGTCGGCGCACCCGACGCCAGAGCGCGCTGACGACGGCGCGCAGCCGGGCCAGCGACCCGCGGGCGCTGGCGCACGCCACACCGCCTCGACGAGGGCGGTCGAGCGCGTCGGGCTCACCAGCCCAGCGGCCAGGCCGACGAGCTCTCCGAGGCGCAGCGGGTCGAAGGGCTTGCGCAGCACGCCGGCGGCGCCGAGGCCGAGCAGCTGCTCGACCTCGCGGGCCTGGGTCTTCGCGGTCAGGAAGAGCACCGGCACGTGCGCGGTCCTCGGGGTCGGCACTGCAGGGCCGCCAGCGTCGCCGGGCCCGTCCTGCTCGGGCATCATCACGTCCAGCAGGACGGCAGTCGGGGCGGGTGCACGCACCGCCTCGACGCCGGCCCGTTCCGCCGCGGCCACGGCGACGACGGTGAAGCCGTGCAGCTCCAGCGCCATGCTGCGCGATCTCGCGGATGTCGTCCTCGTCCTCGACGAGCACGCAGCGTCCGGCTCACGCTGGACACCTCCCGGGTCGAGCCGCAGGACCACCTGCACGACGTCCTCGTCGCCCCGGCCCTTGCGCACGAACAGGTCGTCGCCCGAGCCGCAGCCGGCCGCGGGCGCTCCTCGTCGAGGTCGTGGACGGTGGCGACCACGACCCGGGTGTCGCTCCAGCGCCGGGTCGTCGCCGCAGCCGCTCGGCGACCCCGTAGCCGCTGCCGCGGGCCAGCTCGACGTCGAGCAGGAGCAGCAGCGGGGCGCAGGCGCTGCACGAGGGCGACCGCCTCGTCCTCCGTGCGGGCGACGGCGACGTCGAAGCCCTGGTCGGACAGGCCGGCCGCCAGCACCTCCGACAGGTCGACGTCGTCCTCCACCAGCACCACCCAGCGGCCGCTGCCGTCGTCGCCCGCCAGGCCGCGCGGCAGCGGCGAGGGTGAACGTGCTCCCGCGGCCCGGCTCGCTGCGCGACCAGCACGCGGCCGCCGAGGGCGTGTCGCGATCGAGCGGGTGATGGCGAGCCCGAGGCCGGTGCCGCCCTTCTCGCGCGCGTCGGAGGCGTCGACCTGCTCGAAGCGCTCGAAGATGCGGGCCAGCCGGTCGGGGGGATGCCGCGGCCGTGGTCGCGCACAGCGACGTGCACCTCGCCGCCGACCTGCGGCGCAGTCGACGTCGACGGCGGCGCCGGCGGGGGAGAACTTCACGGCGTTGGCGATCAGGTTGGTCAGCGCCTGCACGAGCAGGTCGGCGTCGACCGCGGCGTCCAGCTCCTCGCCGAGCACGACCGGACGTCGACGGCTCGACGCCGCCGCCGACGACGTTGCTGCGCGCCTGCTCGAGCAGCGGCTGCAGCGGCTGCACGACGAGGGCGACGTCGGCCTTGCCGGACTCGATCCGCTCGAGGTCGAGGATGTCGTTGACCAGCCGCACGAGCCGGTCGGTGTTGCCGACGGCGATCTGCACGAGCCGCTGCGCCGACGTCGGGCAGCTCGCCGAAGCGGCCCGAGCCGAGCAGGCCGAGCGAGCCGCGGATCGACGTCAGCGGGGTGCGCAGCTCGTGGCTGACGACCGAGACGAACTCGTCCTTCATGCGCTCGACGGCGCGCGGCGCCGAGATGTCCGACAGCGTGACGACGGCGCCGGTCACCACGCCCCCGACCACGATCGGCGCGGCCGTCCACTCGACGTCGAGCAGCTGACCCGTCGCCGCGGACGCACCGCGGTCGACGGGCACCCGCTGCGGCACGCGCTGCGTCGCAGGGCGCGCAGCAGCGGGCAGTCCTCGCGGCGCGTGCAGGCCGCCGTGCGCGAGGTCGTGCAGGTCGACGCCCCTCGGGCGCGGACGTGAGCCCGAGCATCTGGCGCGGCCACCGGGTTGACCACGGTGATGCAGCCCGATGCGTCCGTGCCGATCACGCCCGGTCTCGGCCGCCTCCAGCAGCAGCTCGTACCGCTGACGCAGGGCGTCGAGCGCACGCTCGGCCTCGGCCGTGGTGGGTGACGTCGCGGACGTCGAGCGACCCGCTCGGCGCCGGGCAGGGCGAGCGCCGCGGCTGCGCACCTCGACGGGCACGAGCGCCGGCCGGCCGCCGGGCCTGCAGCCCGGAGGCGACGAGCCCGTCATGCTCGAGCAGCGTCCCGAGCGGTCGCGCCGTCGGCGGTGGCGAGCAGCGTCGCGACGTGGGCGCCGAGGACCTGCTCGCGCGGCCGGCCGAAGACGTCGGCGCGCCGCCGCGTTGGCCTCCTGGACGACACCGTCGCCGGCCAGCACGAGGACGGCGTCGGGGGAGGCGTCGAGGACCGCGGTCAGCCGCGCGCGCGTCGCGTGCTCCTGGCGCGGGCACGCGCGCGAGGTCGACGCGGCTCGAGCTCGTCCTCGGCCCAGCCGGCGAGGTCCTCGCAGCTGCGGCCGCCGCTCGTCGCCGAAGCGTCGCGGGGGGTCGTCGCCGGTCAGGCAGAGCGTCCCGACAGGGTGGCCCCGGACGCGCAGGGGCACGCCGGCGTAGAAGCGCAGCCGTCCGGACCACGACGTCGAGGACGTGAAGCGGTCGTCGTCGGTCGGGTCGGCTCGAGGACGAGCGTGCTGTCCTGCACGACCGTCGTCCGCGCACGACGGTCTGCCGAGGCGGGGGCGTCGCGCGCGCTGCTGCCCGACGGAGCTCTTGACGAACAGCCGGTCGCGCGTCGAGCAGCGTGACCAGCGCGACCGCGCGACGCCGAACAGGGCCGCGGCCGTGCGGGTCACCCGGTCGAAGCGGTCCTCGGGCGGGGTGTCGAGCAGGCTGCAGCGCGGCGACGGCGGCCAGGCGCTGCCGGCCGTCGAGCGCCGCTCACGGCAGCAGCGCGGGGGCCAGGCGGTAGCCGACCCCGCGGACGGTGGCGACGACCGACGTCGGCGCCGGCCGCCGCGAGCTTGCGGCGCAGGTTCGAGACGTGGACGTCGACGGCGTGGTCGTCGCCGAACCAGCCGCCGCCCCAGACCCGGTCGCGCAGCTGCTCGCGGGTGAGCACCCGCCGCGGCTGACCCGGTGAGCGCGTCGAGGAGCGCGAACTCGGTCCGGGTGAGCTCGACCTCGCGCGCCGGCGACCCGCACCTCGCGCGCGTCGACGTCGAGCGTGCGAGCGGGCCGAAGCGCCGGCCCGTCGGACGGCGCGGGTGTGCCGGGGCGAGCGGCTGGCGCGGCGGCCGGCGCGGGGGCGGCGCAGGAGGGCCTCCACCCGGGCCTGGACCTCCCGGGGGCTGAACGGCTTGGTGACGTAGTCGTCGGCGCCGACGTGAGGCCGACCACGCGGTCGACCTCGTCCGCCCGCCCGGTGAGCATCAGGACGTAGGCCGTAGGAGAAGGTGCGCAAGCTGCCGGCACACCTCCACGCCGTCGAGGCCGGGCAGGCCGAGGTCGAGGACGACGACGTCGGGCTCGCCACTGCTCGGGCCTCCCGCAGCGCCGGCGGTGCCGTCGACGGCGGTCGCGGACCTGGAAGCCGGCGGCCGACAGCACCGCGTCGAGGAGGTCGGTGACCTCCGTCGGCGTCGTCGACGACGAGCACGCGGCCCCGGGACATGCGCCGATCATGCCGGACCGCGCGGACGCCGCGAGCGGTCTCTTGCACTCTCCAGGGTCGAGTGCTAACAAGGACGTAGCACTCACACGTGCAGAGTGCCAGGCCCGAAGGGCCCGGCAGCTCGGCGCAGTGCCAGGTCCACAGGTGAGGCCGGTCGATCCGGTCGTCCGTCGCGGGCACCTCGCGGACCGGCACGCCCTGACCATGGAGGAGACCACCGCATGGCCAAGACCATCGCCTTCGACGAGGAGGCCCGCCGCGGCCTCGAGCGCGGCATGAACCAGCTCGCCGACGCCGTCAAGGTCACCCTCGGCCCCAAGGGCCGCAACGTCGTGCTGGAGAAGAAGTGGGGCGCCCCCACGATCACCAACGACGGTGTCTCGATCGCCAAGGAGATCGAGCTCGAGGACCCCTACGAGAAGATCGGGGCCGAGCTCGTCAAGGAGGTCGCGAAGAAGACCGACGACGTCGCGGGTGACGGCACCACCACGGCCACCGTCCTGGCCCAGGCGCTCGTGCGCGAGGGCCTGCGCAACGTCGCCGCCGGCGCGAACCCGATGGGCCTGAAGAAGGGCATCGAGGCCGCCGTCGAGCGCGTCGTCGAGGCCATCGGCAACGCCGCCAAGGACGTCGAGACCAAGGAGCAGATCGCCGCCACGGCGAGCATCTCCGCTGCTGACACCACGGTCGGCGAGATCATCGCCGAGGCCATGGACAAGGTCGGCAAGGAGGGCGTGATCACGGTCGAGGAGAGCAACACCTTCGGCCTGGAGCTCGAGCTCACCGAGGGCATGCGCTTCGACAAGGGCTACATCAGCCCCTACTTCGTCACCGACCCGGAGCGCATGGAGGCCGTCCTCGAGGACCCGTACGTCCTCGTCGTCAACTCCAAGATCGGCTCCGTCAAGGACCTGCTCCCGCTGCTGGAGAAGGTCATGCAGGGCGGCCGTCCGCTGGCGATCATCGCCGAGGACGTCGAGGGCGAGGCCCTCGCGACCCTGGTCGTGAACAAGATCCGCGGCACCTTCAAGTCGGCCGCCGTCAAGGCCCCCGGCTTCGGCGACCGCCGCAAGGCCATGCTGCAGGACATCGCCATCCTCACCGGCGGCCAGGTCATCAGCGAGGAGGTCGGCCTCAAGCTCGACACCGCCGACCTGTCGCTGCTGGGCCGCGCCCGCAAGGTCGTCATCACCAAGGACGAGACGACGATCGTCGAGGGTGCCGGCGACGCCGACCAGATCGCCGGCCGGGTCAACCAGATCCGCGCCGAGATCGAGAAGAGCGACTCCGACTACGACCGCGAGAAGCTGCAGGAGCGCCTCGCGAAGCTCGCCGGCGGCGTCGCCGTCATCAAGGTCGGCGCGGCCACCGAGGTGGAGCTCAAGGAGCGCAAGCACCGCATCGAGGACGCCGTGCGCAACGCGAAGGCGGCCGTCGAGGAGGGCATCGTCGCCGGTGGTGGCGTGGCCCTGCTGCAGGCCTCCAAGACTGCGTTCGACAAGCTCGACCTGGTCGGCGACGAGGCCACCGGCGCGAACATCGTGCGCCTGGCCCTCGAGGCCCCGATCAAGCAGATCGCCATGAACGCCGGCCTCGAGGGCGGCGTCGTGGTCGAGAAGGTCCGCAACCTGGAGACCGGGTTCGGCCTGAACGCGGCCACCGGCGAGTACGTCGACATGATCGCGGCCGGGATCCTCGACCCCGCCAAGGTCACCCGCTCGGCCCTGCAGAACGCGGCCAGCATCGCGGCCCTGTTCCTCACCACCGAGGCGGTCATCGCCGACAAGCCCGAGAAGGCCCCCGCCGGCGGCGGCGGTGGCGGCGACATGGGCGGCATGGGCGGCATGGACTTCTAGTCCACCCGTACCTCGACGCAGGGCGGTCTCCCGAGAGGGGGGCCGCCCTGCGGCATGCTCGGGGCATGGAGACGACGACCCTCGCCGGCCTGCCGGCCACCCGCTGGTCCTGCGCGGACGACGACGCCCCGCTCGTGGTGGCGCTGCACGCCGGCGTCGCGGACCGCCGCTCCTGGCAGCAGGTCGCCGAGGCGGTGGCCGGTCGCGGGGTCGACGTCGTCGCCTACGACCGGCGCGGCTACGGCGAGGCGGCGCCCGACGCCGGCACGGGCAGCCACCTGCAGGACCTGCGGGCGGTCCTCGAGGAGCTGGGCCGGCCGGCCTGGCTGCTGGGCAACAGCATGGGCGGCGAGCTGGCGCTCGACCTCGCGCTCACCGACCCGCAGCGGGTGGCCGGCCTGGTGCTCGTCGGCAGCGGCGTCAGCGACCCGCCCGAGGAGCTGTGGAGCATGACCCCCGAGCTCGAGCGCTTCCTCGCCGATCGCCGGGCCGCGGGCGACGACCGCGACGCGCTGGCCCGGGTGCAGGTCTCCTACTGGCTCGACGGCCCGGCCGCGCCCGAGGGCCGGGTGCAGGGCCCGGCGCGGGAGCTGGCCCTCGACATGGTCCGCGGCACGCTCGACGCCGAGGACGAGCCCGAGAGCGACGTCGGCGCCTGGGGGCGGCTGGGCGAGGTGGCGGTCCCCGTCACCGTGGTCAGCGGCGCGCTGGACGAGGAGTTCGTGCTGACGCTCGCGCCGCTGATCGCCGAGCGCGTGCAGGACGGCCGCGCGGTCGTGCTGCCCGGCACCGCGCACCTGCCGATGGTCGACGCGCCCGAGGCGCTGACGGCGGTGCTGCTCGAGGCGCTCGGCCGGTAGGGGGCGCGTGTCGCGTGCCGGCCGCGGGTAGGGGCGCGCCATGACCGACCGCTCCCTGTCCGACGCCCTCGACGGCCTGCGCTTCGCGATGGTCGCCACCGCCGACACGACCGGCCCGGAGGCCGGCACCTGGAAGGCGCGCCCGCTGGCCCTCGCCGGTGAGGAGGGCGGCACGCTGTCCTTCCTCGTGGCCGTCGACGCCGAGTGGGTCGCCGCCCTGGAGGCCGCCGGCTCCCCGACCACGGTGACCTTCAGCGACCCCGGCAAGAACACCTACGTCGCCCTGCAGGGCACCGCGCGCACCGCCGACGACCGGGCCCGCATCGCCGCGCTGTGGAACGCCGGAGCGGCCTCCTACTTCGAGGGTCCCGAGGACCCGAAGGTGCGGGTGCTCGACGTCGCGGTCCACTACGGCGAGTTCTGGGACTCCCCGTCGGGCCGCCTCGGCCAGCTGCTCACCCTCGCCTCCGCCGCGATCGGCCGCGGGCACGACCTCGGCGAGCAGGGGTCCGTCCAGCCGTGACCGGGCCGCTGCACCTCGACGAGGTCTTCGAGGGCTTCGACGAGACGTGGTCGCCGCGCGTCGTCGCCTCGGTCAACGACCACGACGTGAAGGTGGCGCGCGCCGAGGGTGCGTTCCCCGAGCACGCGCACGACGACACCGACGAGTTCTTCCTGGTGCTCGACGGGGTCCTGCACCTCGACCTGCCCGACCGCACGGTGACGCTGCGCCAGGGCGGGACGTTCACGGTGCCCCGCGGCGTGCGGCACCGGCCGCGCGCGGAGCCGGGCACCCGCATGCTCATGATCGAGCCGCGCGGCACGCTGAACACCGGCGACGCCGAGGGCGTGCAGGGGACGGCCGGCCGGCGGCTGGTCTGAGCCCGACGTCACCCGGTCCGACGACGGGACGCCGTGCCGGACGGGGTAGGAGCGGGGCAGCGGCACCGGGCCGCGACCCCCTGAGGAGCGCACCATGATCGGCTTCATCGTCGCTGGACTCGTCATCGGCGCCCTGGCCCGCCTGCTCAAGCCGGGCCGCCAGCGGCTGTCCCTGATCGCCACCCTGCTGCTCGGCCTGGCCGGCTCGGTCATCGGCGGCCTGGTCGCCAACCTGCTCGGCACCGGCGGCATCTTCGAGCTCAACGTGCTCGGCTTCGTCGTCGCCGTGGTCGCCGCGATCGCCCTCATCGGGGTCGCCGAGGGCATGTCCTCCTCGCAGCGGGCGCGCCGCTAGGAGCCCGTCGTGCCCGACGTCGAGGTGCGGCTGACGCGCGTGCTCGGCGCGTGGGCGGCCGGCTCCGTCGTGGCGGGCGGCCTGCTCGCCCGCCGGTCGCCCGGGTTCGCCCGGCAGACCGCCCTGTGGGGCGTGGTCGACGGGGCGATCGCGCTCGTCGGCGCCCGCCGCCGGGCGGCGCGCGGCCCGACCGACCCCGCCCGGCTGCGGCGCGTGCTGCTGGTCAACGCCGGCCTCGACGTCGGCTACCTGGCCGCGGGGCGGCTGGCTGGTGCGCGACGGCCGCTGGCGCGGCGACGGGGCGGCGGTGCTGGTGCAGGGCGCGTTCCTGCTGGTGCTGGACAGCCTGGCGGCCCGGGCGCTCAGGCCAGCGTCTGGGTGACGCGCCCTCCGCCGGGCTCCCACTCCACGGTCGCCAGGGCGCCGTCGACCAGGACGAGCTGCGGCGGCACGTGGCCCAGGTCGACGTCGAGCAGGACCGGCACGCCGAGGTCGCCGAGGGCCTTGCGGGCGGCGTCGTGCTGGGTGAAGCCTCCGGCGGCCGGGGCCGAGGTGCGCCCGAGCAGCACGCAGGTGGCCGTCTCGAACCAGCCGGCCAGGCGCAGGGCGAACAGCATGCGGCAGGCCGAGAGCGCGTCGGCCTCGGCGACCTCCAGGTGCACCACCAGGCCCTCGGGGGCGTGGCGGCGGGCCCAGGCCGGCACGTCGCCGCTGGGCGATCCGGGCAGCATCGCCACCGTCTCCAGGCAGCCCCCGACCAGGCGCCCGGTGGCCCGCACGGGCGCGTCGCCGCCGAGCCGCTGCCAGGCGGTCGGCTCGCTGAGCGCCCACTGACGCAGGTGCGGGTGCTCGCGCAGGTCCGGCCAGGAGCCCTGGTACTGCGCCGACGCCGTCTGCACCAGCGTGCCGCCGGCCGGGGCAGTGACGACGTCGAGCCAGTGCAGCAGGCCGGGCGGGGCGGCCACCGGGGTGTCCATGAGCCCGGGCGCGTGCACGGTGGCCAGCCCGCAGACCAGCGTCAGCGGCAGCAGCAGGGTGGTGGTGTCGGAGTAGCCGACCACCCACGTCGGCTCGGCGCCGGCCAGGGCGTCGAGGTCCAGCAGCGGCAGCAGGTCGACGGCGAGCTCCCCGCCCCACGGCGGGACGACGGCGCGGACCGCGGGGTCGAGCAGCATCGCCGTGAGCTCGGCGGCACGCTGGGCCGGCGGCGCGCTGACGACGCCGTCGCCCGGGCCCACGCAGCTGCCGACGCGGACCTCGAACCCGCGGTCGCGCAGGTCCTGCAGGCAGAAGGCGAACCGCGGCTCCTGGTGCGGCTCGACGCCGGACGACGGCGCGGTGACCCCGACGACGTCGCCCGGCCGCAGCGGCGCCGGGAAGCGGACCGTCACGACTCGTGCGCCAGCAGCGGGACGGCCAGCTCCTCGGGCGTGAGCGCCCCGTGGTGGCCGCGCAGCCGCGACGGACCGGGCTCGACGGTCCGCCGCACGACGGCGACCGGCCCCGTCGCCACCACGACCAGGTCGCCGGTGCGGTCCAGCGTCTCCGGCGTGACGACCGGCCCCAGCAGCCCGGACGCCACCGCCTGCTCGCGGGTCAGCACGGCGGCCCGGTCCGCGAGCGCCCGCGCCCAGGCGGCCTGCACGTCGTCGCGGGCCCCGTCCCGCACGTGCACGTGGCGGGCCCGCGGCTCACCGGCCAGCGCCCGGACGCCGTCCTGCAGGTCGGGGCGCTCGTCGTAGTCGACCTGCTCGTGCCGCTCGACGTCGACCATGCCGTGGTCGGCGGTGACCAGCAGCCGGGTGCCGGGCGGCAGCCGGTCGGCGAGCTGGGCGGCGAACGCGTCGACCACCCGCAGCTGCTCGCGCCAGGCGTCGCTGTCGACTCCCCGCACGTGCCCGGTCAGGTCCAGGTCGGGCGTGTAGCAGTACACGAGGCTGCGGTCGCCGCGCCGGGCGCCGGCGACGGCCTGGGCGACGACGTCGCCGGGCGTGACCGTGCCGGCGTAGCGGCCGCCCCGCAGCACCGCCCGGGTCAGCCCGGTGCCCTCGAAGCGCGCGGGCGCGGCGACGGTGACGGCGACGCCGTCCTGCTCGGCCCGCTCGAAGACGGTGGGCCGTGGCTGGACCTGCTCGGGGACGAGCCGGGCGCGCTGGTCGGCGCCCCCGGCCGACCACGTCAGCCACGCGACGACGTCGTCCCCGACCAACGAGGTGTAGCCGGTGATGCCGTGCTCGCCCGGCGGCAGCCCGGTCCCCAGGCTCGACAGGCTGACCGCCGTCGTCGCCGGGAAGCCCGCCGTCAGCGTGCTGGCCTGCAGGCCGGACAGGAAGGGGGCGAGGGCGGCGTGCTCCCGCAGCAGCGACAGGCCCAGCCCATCGACGAGCAGCACGACGACCCGGCGGGCCGGCGCCAGCCCGAGGGCGTCGGCCTCGCCCGGCACGCCCAGCGCGGTCAGCACCGAGGGCATCAGGTCCGACAGCGCCGCCCGCCCGTAGGCGGGAGCGGTCAGCGGCGTCGGCACGCGCGGCGACGGTAGCGGGGGCGCGCAGGCGTGGCGGAGGCGGACGGGAATCGAACCCGCCAGCGACGGATGCCGCCGCTCACCGGCTTTGAAGGCCGAGGCGCCCACCAGGAACGCGTACGCCTCCGCCGGCGACGCTACCCGCACGGCACACTGCCCCCATGAGCCTCGACACCCCGGACCTCGGCCGCATCGGCGTGTGGAGCGGCGCCCTCGACTCCCTGCCCGTGGCGCAGGCGCAGGAGGCGGTCGCGGAGCTCGACGAGCTCGGCTTCGGCGCGCTGTGGTTCGGCGAGGCCTACGGCCGGGAGGCCTTCACCGCGGCCTCGCTGTACCTGGCGGCCACCCGTCGCCTGGTCGTCGCCACCGGCATCGCGAGCATCTACGGCCGCGACGCCGTCGCCGCCAGCAGCGCCGCCAAGACGCTGTCCGCGGCGTACGAGGGCCGCTTCCTGCTCGGGCTCGGCGTCAGCCACGCCCCGCTGGTCGAGCGGATGCGCGGGCACTCCTACGGCAAGCCGGTCCAGGCGATGCGCGAGTACCTCGAGGCGATGGACGCCGCCCCCTGCTTCGCCGCCGAGGGCGGGTCGCCGGCCCCGCGCGTGCTGGCCGCCCTCGGGCCGAAGATGCTCGAGCTGTCCCGCGACCGCGCCCAGGGCGCGCACCCGTACCTCGTCACGCCGGAGCACACGGCGTCGGCGCGCGCGGTGCTGGGGGAGGGCCCGGTGCTCGCCGTCGAGCAGGCGGTGGTGCTGTCGGGCGACGACGACGTGTTCCGCCGCCGGGCGCACGCCCACCTGGAGATCTACACCGGCCTGCCGAACTACCGGAACAACTGGTTCCGGCTGGGCTTCACCGAGGACGACGCCGTCCGCGGCGGCAGCACCCGCCTGCAGGACGCCCTGGTCGCCCGGGGGCCCGAGGCCCTGGCGGCGCGGGTGCAGGAGCACCTGGACGCCGGCGCGACGCACGTCTGCGTGCAGGTCCTCGCCGACGACGCCTTCACGGTGCCGCGGGAGGACTGGCGCGTGCTCGCCGCCGCCCTGCTCTGATGCGCGACGGGGGCCGGCTGGAGGAGCGCTACCGCGAGCTCGAGGGCCGCCGGGAGGTCGCGCTGGCCGTCCGGGTGCGCCGCGGGCAGGTCGGCCTGCTGGCGGCGCTGCTCGCGGCCGTGCTGCTGGCCGCGGGGACGGCGGCCGTCGACCTGCGCCGGCTGCAGACGCCGCTGGGGACCGCCCGGGCCTGGAGCGAGGCCACCGTGTTCGGCGACTGCGACCGCTCCCTCGCCCTGTCCGTGCCCGCCGTCCCCGCCGACGGGCCCGCGAGGGCGTCGCTGTGCCGGGCCCTGGCCGAGCGCAGCGCGGTCGCCCGCGACCCGTCGTCGGGCACCCGCGTCACGACCCGGCTGGTCTCGCGCGCCGGCCGCCGGGCCGTCGTCCGGGCCGTGGTGACGGCCGACAACGTCGCCCCGGTGAGCACCGAGCTGCAGCTGCGCCGGCAGGGGGACGACTGGCGGGTCGTCCGCGACGACGACGCCTGCCGGATCGGCTGCTAGAGCCCGCCGACCGGGGCGACCGGCAGCCCGCTGCGGGCGCAGACCCAGAACGGGTCCGGCCCGAGGTCGGGCTCGACGTGCAGGGGGTGGTCGGCGTGCTCGGGGCACAGCGGCCACAGCGGGTCGTGCTCGGCGACCGCCTCCTGCACGTCCTGCGCGACCAGCCCCAGCACGTGCGGCGCCCCCTCCGGCCACTGCTGGAGCCACCACGTGCGGTGGGCCACCGCGCCGTCGAGCAGCTCCTGCCGCGTCGCCCCGTCGAGGGCGCGCCCCAGGTCGCCGGAGACCGCGGCGCGCGCGGCGGCCAGGGCGGCGTCGACGTCGGGCACGCCCCATCCTGACCCGCGCGGCCAGGCCGCTTGTCACCCGGTCGGGTGACCCCTGGGCGGGGCGGCACCCCGAGACACCCTGCATGTCCCGACGCTCCCCCCTCGCCGCCGGCTGCACCGTCGCCCTGGTCACTGCTGCCCTCGCGCTGGGCGCCGCTCCCGCGTCCGCCGCCGCTCCCTCGCCCGCTGTCGAGGCCGAGGCGATGACGCCGGTGCTCGGCCGCAGCGCGGTCTTCGCCGACGCCGCCGCCTCCGGCCGCCGCGGCCGGGTGCTGCTGACCAACGGCGCCGTCGCGACCGTGCTGCGCCCGGCGACGGCCGTCAGCCGGCTGGTCGTGCGGGTCCGGGGCGACCAGGCCGCCGGGGCGCCGCGGGCCGTGGTGCTCGTCGACGGGCGGCCGGTGAGCAGCGTCCTGGTGTCCAGCCGGGCCTGGGTCGAGCACACCGTGCCGGGCCGCTGGGCCGCCGGCGCGCACCGCGTGGAGGTCCGCTTCGTCAACGACGCCCGCAGCGCGACCGGGGCCGACCGGAACCTGCGCGTCGACCGGGTGCGCTTCGACGGGGGCACGGCTGCCGCGCCGGCGCGCTGCTGCTCCGGCCGTCGCCGGGCCGGTCGTCCCTGTCGCTGCCCCCGCCCCGGCCGCCCCGGCCGCTGCCCCTGCCCCGGTCGCGGCGCCGGCGCCTGCTGCTGCTCCCGCCCCTGCACCCGCCCCGCCGGCACCCGCCCCTGCTGCGGCCCCCGTCGCCCCGGCGGTGGCCCCCGCCCCCGCCGCGGTCCCCGCCGCCCCCGCCGCGGACCGCACGGCCTCCCCGCTCGACGACGCCTACGAGGCCCAGGTCGTCCGGCTGGTCAACGCCGAGCGCACCAGCCGCGGCCTGCGCCCGCTCGCGGTCTCGCCCTGCGCCGACGGCTTCGCCGAGGAGTGGGCGCTGCACCTGTCCGGCCTGCGCACCCTGGTGCACCGCACCGACCTCGGCAGCCTGCTGAGCGCCTGCTCGGCGTCGGGTGTCGCGGAGAACATCGCGTACGGGCGGGTCACGCCCGAGCAGCTGGTCGGCATGTGGATGGGCTCGGCCGGCCACCGCGCCAACATCCTGGACGCCGGCTACACGCACGTCGGGACGGGCACGACGCGCACGGCCGACGGCACCGTGTGGGCGGCCCAGAACTTCCTGCGCGGCTAGCCCGGGCCCCAGCGGGACGGAGGCGACCGCCCTAGCGACCCGCTGCCGGGCGGACGGCGCGTCCGGGTGCTCCGCCCGTGTGCGCGAGCAGCCCGCCGACGGCGAGTCCGAGCAGCAGGACGGCCAGCTCGAGCCCGGCGCTCCCGCCACGGCCGGCCACGAACGCGAAGTTCACCCGGGTGACCGCCGGGTCGGGGTCGAGGTGCTGCAGCCACAGGTCGGCGGCCGCGCCGACCAGGGCCAGGCCGACCGCGCCCCACGTCCAGGCGGCCCGCACCCGCGCCCCGACGAGGCACACCCCGACGACGACCGCACCCGCGAACGCCAGCGGCAGGTCGCGGTCGAGCACGGGGCCGTTCCCCGTGAGCGCCCTGAGCAGGTGCAGCGCGTCGAGCAGGGCCAGCAGCCCGAGCGTGCCGGCGAGGCCGTGGGCGACCGCGCGCACTAGCCCGAGAGCACGTCGTCGGCGTCGACGATCGTGTACGCGTAGCCCTGCTCGGCGAGGAAGCGCTGCCGGTGGGCGGCGTACTCCTGGTCGAGGGTGTCGCGGCTGACCACCGTGTAGAAGTGCGCCGTGCGGCCGTCCTCCTTGGGGCGCAGCACCCGGCCGAGGCGCTGGGCCTCCTCCTGCCGGCTGCCGAAGGTGCCGGACACCTGGATCGCGACGGTCGCCTCGGGCAGGTCGATCGAGAAGTTCGCGACCTTGGACACGACCAGCCCGGGGATCTCCTTGCGGCGGAACAGGTCGAACAGCCGCTCGCGCTCGGCGTTCTTGGTCGACCCCTGGATGACCGGCATGTCGAGCGCGGTGCCGAGCTCGTCGAGCTGGTCGAGGTAGGCGCCGATGACGAGCACCTGGTCGTCGTGGCGCTCGACCAGCTTCCGGACGACGGCGATCTTCGTGTGCGCCGTCGCCCCGATCTTGTACCGCTCCTCGGGCTCGGCGGTGGCGTAGGTGAGCCGCTCGGCGTCGGTCATCGTGACGCGCACCTCGGTGCAGTCGGCCGGCGCGATGTAGCCCTGCGCCTCGATGTCCTTCCAGGGCGCGTCGTAGCGCTTGGGGCCGATGAGGCTGAAGACGTCGCCCTCGCGGCCGTCCTCGCGCACGAGCGTCGCGGTGAGGCCGAGCCGGCGGCGGCTCTGCAGGTCGGCCGTCATGCGGAAGACCGGCGCGGGCAGCAGGTGCACCTCGTCGTAGACGACCAGGCCCCAGTCGCGGGCGCCGAACAGCTCCAGGTGGATGTACTCGCCCTTCCGGCGCGTCGTCATCACCTGGTAGGTCGCGATGGTGACCGGCTTGATCTCCTTCTTCTCGCCGGAGTACTCGCCGATCTCCTCCTCCGTCAGCGACGTCCGCTTGAGCAGCTCGGCCTTCCACTGCCGGCCGCTGACGGTGTTCGTCACGAGGATCAGCGTCGTCGCGCCGGCCTTGGCCATCGCGGCCGCGCCGACGATCGTCTTGCCCGCGCCGCAGGGCAGCACGACGACGCCGGACCCGCCGTGCCAGAAGCCGTCGACGGCCATCTGCTGGTAGTCGCGCAGCTCCCAGCCGTCGTTGACCATCGTGATCTCGTGGGCCTCGCCGTCGACGTAGCCGGCGAGGTCCTCGGCCGGCCAGCCGACCTTGAGCAGCGCCTGCTTGAGCCGGCCGCGCTCGGAGGCGAAGGCGAGCACCGTCTCGGGGTCGAGCCGCGCGCCGAGCATCGGGCTGACCTTCTTGCTGCGCACGACCTCCTCGAGCACCGCCCGGTCGGTGGTCCGCAGGACCAGCCCGTGGACGGGGTCGTTCTCCAGGCGCAGCCGGCCGTAGCGGTCCATCGTGTCGGCGACGTCGACCAGCAGCGCGTGCGGCACGGCGTAGCGGCTGAAGCGCACCAGGGCGTCGACGACCTGCTCGGCGTCGTGGCCCGCGGCCCGGGCGTTCCACAGCCCGAGCGGGGTGAGCCGGTAGGTGTGGACGTGCTCCGGGGAGCGCTCGAGCTCGGCGAACGGCGCGATCGCCATGCGGCACTCGGCGGCCAGCGGGTGGTCGATCTCGAGCAGCAGGGTCTTGTCGGACTGGACGATGAGCGGGCCGTCGGGGGTCGTCACGGGGTGCTCAACGCTCCGGTCCGCCCGGGGCTTCCGGGCGCAGGGCTCCGGCGAAGGTCGCCCCCGCCTCGAGCTGGACGATGTCGGTCGGCATCTCGATCCCGGCGTCGTCGTAGGCGAGGACGACGGCGCCCAGGGCGGCGTCGCGGGTGCGGCGCACCTGCGCCTGCCGCGCGTCGGTCCAGAACAGCAGCCGCAGGTCCACCGTGCTGGCGCCCAGCTCGTCGACCAGGACCAGCGGGGACGGCTCGTCGTGCACGCCCTCGCAGGACCGCAGCGCCTCGAGGGCGACCTGGCGGGCGCGGCGAGGTCGGTCCCGTAGGCGACGCCGACGGCGGCCTCGTCGCGCACCGCGTCGTAGCCGGTCTGCACGGTGATCGGGTTCTTGTAGACCGTGGAGTTCGGGATGAGGACCCGGCGGCCGTCGTAGGTGCGCAGCACCGTCTCGCGCAGGTTGATCTCCACGACGGTGCCGCGGACCTCGCCGACCTGCACCTCGTCGTGGGTGCGGAAGGGGGCGCGGAACAGCAGCAGCAGCCCGGCCAGCAGGTTCTCCAGGATGTCGCGGAAGGCGAAGCCGATCGCGATGCTGAAGAAGCCGAGGCTGCCCAGGACGTCGACCGGCTTCACGGTCGGGAACACGACGGTGAGCGCGCCAGGACGGCGAGCACCGACGATCAGCAGCGACACCACCCGGCCCATCACGTGGGCGAAGCTGGGGCGGTCCAGGGCCAGGTAGCGGCGGCGCACCAGGGCGCCGAGCCCCTTGCCGACCAGCCACAGCAGCACGGCCAGGCCGACGCCGACGGCGATCCGCCCGCGGGCCTCGAGCAGGGAGTCGAGCACAGGGGTCCTCTCGTCGCCGGACCCGGGCGGCCCGTCCCCGCCTGCCTACCCCGGCTCCGGTACGCGGTAGCCGGGGTGGTCGATCGACCGTTCCCGGGGAAGGGGCTCCCGCATGGAGATCCTCTCGCGGCTGGGGACGAGCGGTGTGGGCCTGGGCCTCGCCGTCGTGTCGACGGTCCTGGTGTACGTCGTGGTGGTGGTGCTGACCCGCGCCTCCGGGCCCCGGGCGCTGGCCAAGATGAGCAGCTACGACTTCGCGGCGACGGTCGCCGTGGGGTCGACGCTGTCCTCGGCGGCGACCGGCTCCGTCGCGCTCGCCCAGGCGGGCGCCGCCCTGGTCGTGCTCTTCGGCCTGCAGGCCCTGGTCGCTGCCCTGCGCACGCGCGGGGCCCTCGGCGGCGTCGTCGACAACCGCCCGCTGCTGCTCATGGCCGGCCCGCGGGTGCTCGACGGGGCGCTGCGGCAGGCCCGGCTCAGCCGCGAGGAGCTCTACGGGCAGCTGCGCTCCTCCGGCGTGCAGCGGCTGGAGCAGGTCCACGCCGTCGTGCTGGAGACCACCGGCGACCTGAGCGTGCTCACCGGTGACGGGGCCTTCGACGACGCGCTGCTCCAGGGCGTGCGCGGCGCGGAGCTGCTGCGGTGAGCGTGCGCCTGCAGCGCGTCACCGACAGCCTGCGCACCGGCTTCTGGGCCATCCCGACGCTCTGCGTCGTCCTCGCGCTCGCCGCGGCGCCGGGTGCCGTCGAGGTCGACCGCGCGCTCGACGACGGCCTCGGCCGGTTCACCTTCGGCGCCGGCCCCGACGGCGCCCGCGAGGTGCTGTCCGCGATCACCACCTCGATGATCACCTTCACCGGTCTGGTCTTCTCGATCACGATCGTCGTGCTGCAGCTGACCAGCAGCCAGTTCTCGCCGCGGGTGCTGCGGACGTTCCTGCGCGACCGGCAGACCCAGGTCTCGCTCGGCGTCTTCATCGCCACGTTCGTCTACGCCGTCATGGTGCTGCGCACCGTCGACAGCACCGAGAGCACCCGGTTCGTGCCGGCCTTCGCCACCAGCGTCGGCGTCGCGCTGCTGCTGGTCAGCGTCGGGGTGTTCGTCGGCTACATCCACCACGTCGCCACGGCCATCCAGGTCTCCTCGGTGGTGCGCGCCATCGGCCAGGAGACCCGGGAGGGCATCGAGCGGCGGTTCCCGGTGGAGCGGGAGCCGTCGACGCACGCGCCGCTGCCGCTCGAGCTGCCGGTCGGCCGGGAGCTGGCCGCGCCGGCGCTTCGGCGTCGTCACGTCCGTCGACACCGAGGCGCTGGTCACGGCCGCCCGGCGGACCGGCACCCTGCTGCGCGTCACCGTGCAGCTCGGCGAGTTCGTGCCCGCAGGGCGCCCCTGTCGTGCAGGTGCTCGGGCCCGACAGCGACGACCTCGACGCGGACGCGGTGGTCGCCGCCGTCTCCCTGGCCAAGGACCGCTCGATGGTGCAGGACGTCGCCTTCGGGCTGCGGCAGCTCGTCGACGTCGCCGAGCGGGCGCTGTCGCCGGGCATCAACGACCCGACGACGGCGGTGCAGTCGCTCGACGAGCTGCACGACCTGCTGCGCCGGCTGGCCGTCCGGCCCTACCCCGACGGCGTCCACGCCGACGCCGACGGGGTGGTGCGGCGTGCTGACCCCGCCCGAGCGCTTCGCCGACCACCTGGCGCTCGCGCTCGACGAGGTCGAGCAGTACGGCGACGGCGTGCTGCAGGTCGAGCGCCGGGTCGACGCCCTGCTGGCCGACCTCGAGTCGGCCGCCCGGCCCGAGCACCGGGACGCCGTCGTCGACCGTCGGCGGGCCCGCGCCGCCCGCCCGCGCGACCCGGCCTGACCGGGGCTGCGGGAGCGGGCGCCGCCGTCAGGAGCCGGCGAGCGCCCTGGTGCTGGGGGCGTGGTCGCCCGCGACCCGGGCGACGGTCTCGAGCAGGCCGTCCCGCCGCGGACCGGCTGCGGCCCGGAGCGCCTGCTCGCGCAGGGCGGCGGCGCGCGGGGCGTCCGCTCCCGCGGCCACGCTGCGGGAGAGCCAGGCCCGGCTGCGGGCCAGCAGCAGCGGCGCCCCCATCTGCTGTTCGAGCGCGGCTCCCGCCTCCAGGGCCCGCGTGGCGGCCGCCACGTCGCCGCGGGCGAGCAGGAGCATGCCCCGGTGCGTGTCGGCCGCGCCGAGCGTGACGACGCCGTGCGCTCCCGCGCAGACCTGTCCGGCGTACGGGTCCAGCGCCTCCAGCAGGACCGCGGTCGTGGCGTCGTCGTCGTCGGGGGCCTCCAGCGCGAGCAGGGCGGCGGCCTCGGCGAGGGTGGCCAGGCAGAGCAGGTAGACGAGGTCGCGCTCGACCCGGGGCAGTCCCGGGGCGACCCAGGACCGCAGGGCGCGCCGGGCCGGGCCGGGCTGACGGGCCACCACCTGCCCGAGCGCCTCGGCGGCGGCGAAGGCGGCGATGGACGGGTTGGCCGCCGACAGGTGGGCCAGGGCCGGGAGCAGCTCCACGACCCCGCCGCGCTCGCGCACGACGGCCAGCTGCAGGGCGGCGGCGGTGTTGACGGAGTTCACGTCCTCGCGGGTCTCCGCGAACAGCTGGTCGGCCAGCTCGCCGGCGGTCCCGACGTCGCCCTGCAGCAGCGCCGAGGTGGCGCGGTAGGCGCGGGCGTAGAACGCCGGCTCCCACTGGCCGGTCACGTCGGCCAGCGTCTGCTGCACCGCCGCGTGCGCGTCGACCCACCCGCGATCGCCCTGCTGGGCGCGGGTGGCCGGCTCGTAGGTGGGCCGGACCCGCCAGCGCGGCACCCCGGCAGCGAGCAGGTCGTCGCACTCGTGCGCGATCGCCAGGCGGCGCCCGAGCAGGGGTGTCCAGGCCAGGCTGCGGTCCAGGGTCAGCAGGGCGTCGAGCAGCACGACCGGGTCGCCGCTGTCGCGGGCGGCCGACACCGCCTGCTCGGCGGAGCGCACGGCCGCGGGGCCCTGGTCGCTCTCCGCCGCCAGCAGCAGCCCGCGGGCGTGCAGGTCGAGCCGGTCGGGCCACCTCGCGCGGACCCGCTCGGCCAGCTCCCCGACGTCGGGCCGGGAGCGGCCCACGCCGGTGCTGGTGGCCAGCAGGTCCAGCGCCTGGCCGGCGTGCAGGGCCGAGCCCGCCGACAGCGCCAGGTGCCCGGCCTCGAGCGCGACCTCCAGGACCTGCGGGGCCGGGCGGGAGCTGCCCCAGCGGGCCCGGCCGAGCGCGACCAGCAGGTCGAGCAGCACCGGCGTCGTGCGGGGGTCCCGGCGGTCCAGCGCGGCCCGGCGGGCCTCGAGCGCGACCAGCCCCTCCTCGTGCCGGATCCGGTTGAGCCGGCCCTGCAGCTCCTCCAGGCGCAGCGGAGGGGGCTGGCCCCGGTCGTCGGTCAGCAGGGACAGGTAGAGGGCCTGCAGCGTCTCGCCCGGGCTGGTCCCCAGGCCGTCCGCGAGCACCTGCCGGCACAGCGCGTAGGCCTGCAGGGCCAGGGCGCGGTTCCCGCCCAGGACGTGGGCCCGCACGAGCACCTCGTGCGCCGCCTCGAGCAGCGGCTCCGCCTGCAGCGCCGCCCCGGCCAGCTCGGCGGCGGCCGCGGCCTCCCGGCGGGCCAGGTGCACCCGGGCCCGCACCAGCAGCGCGCGCACCGCCGCCTGGCCGACGTCGCGGCGCAGCTGCTCCGCCCAGGGCGCGTGCACCCCGGCCAGGACCGGGCGACCCAGGCCTGCGGAGGCCCGCTCCGCGGTGCCGGCCGCCTCCTCGAGCCGCCCCTGGTCCAGCAGCCGCGCGGCGCGGTCGAGGGCGAGCCGGGCCTGGACCAGGTCGACCTCCGGGGGAGGGTCGAGGCGCAGGACGCCCTGCTCCTCCAGCAGCGACACCCCGGGCAGGGACGCGAGCAGGCGCCGCACCCGGGACAGGACGTTGCGCAGGGCGGCGTCGGCCGACGCAGGGAGGTCCTGGTCCCACAGGACGTCGGTCAGGCGCTCGCGCGTCAGGCCGGAGGGGTGCAGGGCCACCGCGGTCAGCACCAGGCGCACCTGCGCGCTCGACAGCACGGACGCGTCCAGCCGCACCCCGCCCGCGCGCACCTCGACGGGGCCCAGCACCTGCACGGCCACGTCCATGTCGCACCCCCCGGGACGGGCGGATGCTCGCACGGACGGGGCGTACGGGGACAGAGCGCCGCGGCGCAGGCCTAGCCGGCGTCCTCGGGCTCGAGCTCGGCCACCCCCGTGATGCGGTGGACCGAGAAGGTGCGGTCCTCCTGCCGCAGGTGGTCGTAGGCGGCGACGTAGCCGCCCTCGACGCTGCGCGGCTCGACGACCCGGCTGGTGGCGCGGCCCTGCACGTCGACGTACCCGATCCACACCTGCCGCGCGTCGCGGGCGGCGTCCTGCAGGAACGCCAGGACGTCGGCGGGCTGGGTCCGGGTCGTGGTGACCGGGGCGCGGCGGGCGGCGCGCGCGGCGAGGTCGCCGGCCCGCAGGGCCTGCACGGCGGACAGCGCCTGCTCCTCGCCGAGGCCCTGCTCGGTCCAGCGCGCCGCGCGCGGCCGGGCCGCCGTGCGCCGCGCCTCGGGGCCGGCGAGCAGCAGGGCGCCGTCCTCCGCCTCGGGGGCCGGGGCGTAGCCCAGGCCGCGCAGCACCTCCAGGACCGTGTCGACCGGGGCCGTGCTGGTGACGACCGTCGGGGCGAGCCGGCGCAGCCGCAGCGGGGCGGCCTTGCGCTGCGCGAGCACCTCGCTGAGCGTCGCCTCGTCGTCGCAGCGCAGGTAGGACGTGGCGACGCCGACCCGCAGCCGGCCGTGCCGCCGGGCGACGTCGTCGACGAGGTAGGACAGCGACTGCGGCACCGGGGTGCGGCTGCGGGTGCGGAACAGCTCGTGCAGGTCGGCGGCGCTGCGGCCGAGGTCGAGCGCCCGCCGGACGCTGCCCTCGCTGACCCGGTAGACGGTCGCCCCTCCGGTCGACTCGACGTCGGCGCAGGCCGCGAGGGCGCGGGCGAGGTCGGGCTCGAGCGGCCCGGGGGCGACGACGGTGAGGTCGGGCTGCACCAGGACGTGGTCGAGGGGGTCGGGCAGCAGGGCGCCGAGGGCGCGGACGGCGGCGCGCTCGTCGCCGTCG
Organism: uncultured Actinomycetota bacterium; assembly: GCA_963815615.1. Lineage (GTDB taxonomy): Bacteria > Actinomycetota > Actinomycetes > Mycobacteriales > SCTD01 > RYN-122. The sequence goes on from CAWFHF010000002.1 coordinate 531,362, forward strand.
AGCAGGGCCCGGCCGGGCCCGGACAGCCCGCCGCGGCCGGTGACGCCGAGCAGCTCGGCCTCGGCCAGCGTCCAGGACAGGACGGAGTCGCGCAGCCGGCCGCCGCGACGGGGCGCACGCCACACGAGCGCGGCGAGCAGGCTGTCGCGGGTCGGGGCGGTGCCGCTGCGGGCCTCGGCGAGGGTGGCGAGCACGCGCCGGCGCTCGGCCGGGGCCGCGGGGCGCTCGAGCTCGGGCGCCAGCGCCGCCAGCACCTTGTCGCGGCCGTCCCGCTGCCCGACCAGCCCGGGCAGCCGGGTGAGCGTGAGCCAGGCGGTGACGAGCGCGGTCCAGCGACGTTCGGGCGGCTGGGCGAGCCACGCGTCGTAGGCCGGGGTCGGCACCCACTCGGGCTCGATCCCCGGCGTCTGGTCGGCGAGCCCCGCGGCGACGGCGAGCTCGACGTGCAGCCCGGCGACGTCCTCCCCGACGTCGAGCAGCTTCGCGACGCGCTTGAGCTCGCGGACCCCGAGGCCCCCGGCGCGCAGCACGGGCGCGGGCACGTCGGCCCACGCCTCGAGCAGGGCCTCGGTGCGGGCGACCGCGTCGGCCGCCGACAGCGCCGCGGCGGCGTCGACGTCCTTGACGACGGCGAGGTCCAGGGCGGGGGCGTCGGGCGTGACCGCGCCGAGCGGGCGGTCGCCGCGCAGCAGCAGCCCGACCTCGCGCGGCAGCTCGACGGTGCCGCTGTCGACGGCGACCAGCAGGGCGCGGGCCAGCAGCCGCCGCACCGGGCTGTCGTCGGCCTCCGACGGCGGGCGCAGCGCGTCGCGCACCTGCCCGAACGGCGGCCCGGCGGCGAGCTGGTCGAGCACCCGGCGGGCCTCGGGGCCGGCGTCCTCGACGGCGGCGGCGAGCCGCTCGGCGTCCTCGAACACCTCGACGACGCCGGCCAGCCCGGCGTCCTCGGGCAGCCCGAGCGTGCGGCACACCGGCTGCAGGGCGCGCTGCGTGGTGCGGGCCAGGCAGGCCGCCACCGGGCGGCCGAGGCCGGCGGGGGAGGTGCCGGCCGTCTCGCGCACCGCACCCACCAGGTGCAGCGACTTCTCGTCGCCCCACACCAGGGCCAGGTCCTGCAGGACGGCCAGCCCGGCCGTGACCTGCCTGGCCGTGGCCGCCCTGCCGACCAGCGCCTTCACCTGGGCCGGCTTCGCCGGGTCCTCGAGCAGCACGAGGGCGTCGAGCAGGGCCAGCGTGAAGGCGTCGAGCTGCTCCAGGGCCCGCAGCACGCTCAGCCGGACGCCGGCCCGGGCGGCCAGCACCCCGACGTCGGGAGGGACGGGGGCGGCGAGGTCGGGGCGGGCGCGCAGCAGGGCCGCGAGGCGCTCGTCGGGCCACGCCCGGAGCGCGTCGGCGAGGCTGCGCGGACCGGACGGCATCCGACCGAGGCTAGTCGGCGACGGGGGAGGCGGCACCTCGTGCGGGCGCCCCGTCCGGGCGCCTCGTGAGGGCGCCGCCGGCGGGCGACGCGTAGCCCCGACCCGGGCGGGGGAGGGTCGGGCCATGAGCAGCCGCGACCTGGTCAGCAGCGAGGGTGTCGACGAGGGGTCGGCGCCGGCCGCCGTCGAGGGGCTGCAGCCGACGCAGGCGCCGTCGGCGTCGCCCGGCCCGCGCAGCGCCTCGACCCCGGAGCAGCCCGAGCCGGACGGGCAGGAGGGTGAGGGCGTCCTCGGCGAGCCGCCGCACGGCGCCCCCGTCGACGACGAGCAGGCCGCCGGCCCGTCGACATGGAGAGCGAGCAGTCGCGTCAGGCCCGCGCCGAGCAGGGCCCCGGGCAGCAGTACCAGACCGGCGAGGGCTGACCCCGACCCGGCCCGACCCGACCCGGCCCGACCTAGCGCGGCACGCCGGTCAGCACGGGGTAGCGGGCGCCCGGCGTCGTCGGCCAGTCGTAGAGCGAGCCGCCGAGGGCCTTCTCCTCGCGGGCGGCCCGCACGAACCCGCGGGCCGCGGCGTCGGTCGCCCCGATGCCGCCGATGGGGTGGACCGGGGCGCCGGGCTCGCCGAGCACGCGGCGCAGCAGCCGCACGTTGCCCTGCGTCGAGGTGTACGCGTCCGACCAGCGCGAGCTGGCCTTGCGGTCGGTCCAGTAGCCCATCGGCTGCCACACGTCGTACAGCGGCTTGAGCTCCTGCCAGGGGAACGGCCGCCAGAACTGCCGGTTGACGTCCTCGGTGACGACCGGCGCGACGACGATCGCCGACAAGGGCAGCGTCGGTGCCTTCGCCCGCAGGTGCTTCGACAGGGCGACGACGCGGCGGTTGCGCTCGGCCGTGTCGCCGACCCCGTTGCGCCACTCGATGTCGAGCCCGAAGGTGTCGAAGCGCTGCGCCGTGCCGTCCGCACCGGTCGCCCGGAAGCCCAGCACCGCGTCGACCCGCCGGCGGTCGGCGGCGGGTCGTCGAAGGTCGGCAGGTACCAGGCCTGGACCTGCATGCCGCGGGCGTGGGCGCGGGCGAGGAACTGCCCGAGCAGCGACGGCGACAGCAGGTCGCCGCGGCTGCGCGCGGCCCTTCTTGGACGCCTGGAGGTACAGGGTGCGCACGCCCGCGGCGGGCCATCTCGTCGACGATCGCCGGCCGCGTCCGTGCCGCCGTACTCGGGCGCCCAGTCGTAGGCGTCGAGCCAGGTGCCCAGGCCCCGGTAGGCCGACAGGTCGCTGCGCGGCGCCGCCAGGGGTGCCGGCGAGGGCGCGGGCGAGGCGGGAGCCGGCAGCGGCAGCGGCACGGGCGTGGGGACGACGTCGGCGACCGCCTGCACGGGCACGGACGGGACGGCTGGGACCGGGGGCGAGACGACGGCGGCGACCCCGACCCCGAGGGTCAGGAGCAGGCCGGCGAGCACGGTGAGGGGGGCGCGCACAGCGGCGACGGTACGTGGCGCAGGCCACACCTAGGGTGGACTCCGTGGAACTCGACGCCCGGCTCGCCGCCCTCGACGGCCTGCTGCGGGACGCCGGCCCGCTGCTCGTCGCCTTCTCCGGCGGTGCCGACTCCGCGTTCCTGCTGGCGGCCGCCGTCCGCGCGCTGGGCCCGGACGCCGTGTGGGCGGCCACCGCCGTCAGCCCGTCGCTCGCGGCCACCGAGCTGCCGCCGGCGCGCGCGTTCGCGGCGTCGCTCGGGGTCCGCCACCTGACGCCGGGCACCGACGAGATGTCCCGGCCGGGCTACGTCGGCCAACGGCGCCGACCGCTGCTTCCACTGCAAGGCCACGCTGCTGGACACCCTGCGCCCGCTCGCCGAGGGCCGGGCGGTCGCCACCGGGACCAACGCCGACGACGCCGTCGCGGGGTTCCGCCCCGGCATCGCCGCCGCCGCCGAGCGCGGGGCGCTGACCCCGCTGCTCGACGCCGGGATGACCAAGGCCGACGTCCGCGAGGCCGAGCCGCCGCTGGGGCCTGGTCACGGCGGACAAGCCGGCGGCGGCGTGCCTGGCCAGCCGGATCGCCTACGGGGTGCAGGTCACGCCGTCGGCGCTGGCCCGGGTCGACCGCGCGGAGGCCGCGGTGCGCAGCCTGCTGGCGCCGACCGACGTGCGGGTGCGCGACCTCGGGGAGGGCCGGGCGCGGCTCGAGCTGGACCCGGTGGCCCTCGCCGCCGTCGACGCGCGGGTGCTCGACGCGGTGCGCGCCGAGGGCTTCACGCAGGTGGTGCCGGCGGCGTTCCGGTCGGGGTCGATGAACGACGTGCTGCGCGACGCTGCTCCCGCCGCCGTGCCCGCGCGCCCCTGAGCAGGCCGACCAGCGCGAGCCGCGAAGCCCAGCGGCAGCAGGACGCCGGCCAGCACGGCGGGCAGGTCCGGGCCGGCCTCCGCCCCGAGCAGGACGGGGACGACGGCGACGAGCACGGCCACCACCCCGAGCCCGAACAGGACGGCGCCGAGGCCGACCAGCCGCGCGCCGGTGCCGGACTGCTCGGGGGCGGCGTGGCGAGCGGTGCTCACCGCGCGGTGACCGTCACCGGCGCCGACACGCCCTCACCGCCGCCGCCGCGCCACAGCGCCCGCCACGTGGTGGTCCCGGCGCCGGGTCGGCGTCCAGGACAGGTCGAACACGGTGTCGCTGACCGTGGCGCGCAGCGGGGCCGTGCGGGCGGTGCGCCACGACGCCGTCGTCGCCGCGGACCTGCAGGGCGACGCTGCTGCCGAGCGCGCGCGGCCGCACCAGCCCGGACAGCGCCACCGGCTGGCCGCGGCGGACGGTCGGCGTCGGCGACGCGCCAGCCGGACGCCGACGGTCGGCCGGGGGAACGCGGGGGCGGTCTCGGGGGTGAGCGCGGCGGCCAGGAAGCGCAGGCGAGTCCTGCCACACCGAGGCCTGGTAGCCGCGGCCGTGGACGTCGCCGGCGAGCACCCGCACCCGGCTGGCGACGCGGGCCCGCGACAGCGCGGCGTCCATGACCCAGGCCTGGCGCGGGTCGATCAGCTCGGTCTCGCTGTTGACGCCGAACGTGGCCGGCCCGGTGGTGAGCCCGGCGGCGGGGGAGGCGTCGCGGTAGGCCGTCGGGCACTGCGCGGGCGTGCAGCGCATGAGGTCGGCGACGACCTTGCGGGCCAGGCCCTTGCAGGGGACAGCCGGGAGCCGCGCAGCCGCCGCTGGCGCGCTGCTGGGTGAGGCCGGGCATGTCGTTGATGCCCGACCAGGCGACCACGGCGCGCACCGGGGTCGTGCCGGGGACGGGACGGCCGAGCAGCGCGGCCAGCTGCGCCCCCACCGAGTCGCCGAGCGCCCCGGTGCGCTGCACGTCGACGCCGAGGGCGGGAGCGCCCTGCTGCAGGTGCCGCAGCGCCGCCCGGACGTCGTCCAGCGGCGCCGGCCAGGGAGCGGTCGGGGTGCGGCGGTAGTTCAGGGACACGGCCGTCCAGCCGCGCTGCGCCACCTCGATCGCCTCGGCGACGTACTCGACCTTGTCGCCGATCTCCCACGACCCGCCGTGGACGAACAGCACGGTGGGCCGCGGCCGCACCGGCTCGCCCGCGGGCAGGTAGACGTCGTAGGTGTTCTCGTCGCCGTGCGGCCCGTAGCTGTGCGTCTGCCGCACGACGCCGTTCGCGACCGCCTCGCCCCCCGGCGGGCCGGCCTCCTGCAGCGCCGCGCCCGCCCGGGGCAGCAGCGTGAGCAGGACCGCCACGACGACGGTGACGGCGACCAGCAGGGCACCCGGGCGCGGGCGCGCGAGCAGCACGCCCGGACGCCGCACCGTGCCTCCCGAGGTCCTCGTCGCGCCCCGTGCGGGCAGCCGGCGGGGCACGCCGAGCAGGCGGCCCCGCAGCGGAGCGTATTCGGCCCGGCGCGCAGGAGCAGCGGCAGGCGGCCCGCACTAGCCTGGGACGGTCCTGCACCGCGAGCGATCCGAGGTCCCCGTGCCCACCGGCAAGGTCAAGTTCTACGACACCGAGAAGGGGTTCGGCTTCGTGTCGCGCGACGACGGCGGCGACGTCTTCGTCCCGAAGTCCGCGCTGCCCGCCGGGGTCGCCGAGCTCAAGGCCGGCACGCGCATCGAGTTCGGGGTGGCCGACGGCCGCCGCGGCGAGCAGGCGCTGTCGGTGCGCGTCCTGGACGCCCCGCCCGTGCTGGCGACCGCCCGCCGGTCCGCGGACGAGCTGCAGGCGATCGTCGAGGACCTCATCAAGCTGCTCGAGGCCAAGGTCCAGCCGGGCCTGCGCCGGGGCAAGCACCCCGACCGCGAGACCGGCCGCCGGGTGGCGACGATCCTGCGCGCCGTCGCCGCCGACCTCGAGGGCTGAACGCTCCGAGCGCTCCTCGTCCCTCCTAGCGGGGAGCGAGCACGAAGCGCCAGACGCCGGTGACGGCGGCGCCCGCGTCGGCGCTGGCCAGCGACCGCACCTGCATCTCGATCGGCACGCCGCCGTCGAACTGCGGGGCGAACGCGAAGTAGTGCTCGTCCTGCACGGGCGACGCCTGCTCCTGGGCCTGCTGGCCGTCGCTGCCCACCTGGGGGCGCAGGACGACGACCCACGCGCTGTCGGACAGCTCGCGCGACACGTCGATGCCGACCTGGTCGCCCGGCTGCACCCGCAGCAGCTCGGGGGCGAGCCCCTCGTCGATCGAGCAGCCGCTCTCGCCGCCCGGCTCGGCCGACGGCTCCTGGCCCTCGAAGCACCACGAGGTGGCCTCGGAGTGCACGGTCTTCCCGCCGCTGACGACCGACACGATCGGCGTCGGCTGCTCGCACGCCGTCAGCAGGAGCAGGGAGGCCGCCGCCGTGCCGGCGGTGAGCAGTCGGGGGGCGCGCATGCGGGGTGCTCCAGGTCGAGGGCGGTGCGGGGGTCTGCCAGAGTGTCCCCGTGGCAGGAGTCCGTCGCAGGCTGCGCGACGTCGGGTCGAGGGTATCGGGGGTGCTCGGCGCCCTGCGCGACGAGGTCGTGCCGGAGCTGCTGGGCGGCCGGCCCGCCGACGGCGCCGAGGACGCGGTGGACGAGGCGCCCGACGGCCCCTCCGCGGACGCCGCTGCCGAGGGCGCCGACGACGTCCCGGCCGACGCTCCCGACAGCGCTCCCGACACCGCTGCCGGCGACGACCCTGCTGCGGCGGTGGACGCACCCGCCGGGCAGGACGTCGACGACACTGGAGCGGTGACGCCGACCTCCGCGCCCGAGCTGGACGCCCCCGAGCAGGACGCTCCCGCGCAGGACGCCCCGCCGCAGGCCGCCCCCGTGCTGGACGCCCCGCCGCAGGACGCCCCCGTGCTGGACGCCGTCTGCGCCGGCGCCGTCGAGCTGGCCCGCGCGGCCGCCGTCGAGGAGGGCGGCGCCGCCGTCGGCGAGCACCAGGGCGCCGAGCCCGAGGACGCCCTCACGGTCACCCACTCCTTCGCGACCACCGACCCGGCCTACCGGGGCTGGCGGTGGGCGGTCACCGTCGCCCGCGCCGAGGGCACGGACGCCGTCACGGTCGACGAGGTCGTGCTGCTGCCCGGCGCCGAGGCGCTGCTCGCCCCGGCCTGGGTGCCCTACGCCGACCGCGTCCAGCCCGACGACCTCGGCACCGGCGACCTGCTGCCGCCCGCCCCCGACGACCCCCGGCTGGTCCCGTCGCACGCCGGCACCGACGACGTCGACGACGACCTGTACCGCGGCCTCAGCCCCGAGCTGTTCCTCGGCCGCCCCCGCGTGCTGTCGGTCGAGGGCCGGCTCGACGCCGCCGAGCGCTGGTACGAGGGCGACGCCGGCCCCGGCAGCCCGCGCGCCCAGGCCGCGCCCGGTCGCTGCGGCGACTGCGGCTTCCTGGTCCCGCTCGGCGGCGGGCTCCGCCGCGCGTTCGGCGTCTGCGCCAACGGCCAGGCTCCCGACGACGGCCGCGTCGTCGCGCTGGCCCACGGCTGCGGGGCGCACAGCGAGACGCCGGTCGAGCTGACGCACGTCCCGCTGGCCGACCTCGTCGTCGACGAGGTGGAGTACGACTTCGAGGAGCCGACCGGAGCGAGTGCCCAGGCCGAGCCGGACGGCGCGCCCGCGCCGGACAGCGCGCCCGCGCCGGACAGTGCGCCCGCGCCGGACGGCGGCCCCGCCCCCGACCCGCTGCCCGACCCGGCCGAGGAGCAGCAGGCCGAGGAGCTCGGCCACTCCTGACGCCCACCACCCCGGCAGCCACCCCGTCGACCACCCGGCCCACCACCCCGCCGGCGGCAACCCGGTCGACGGGTGCGGCAGAGTCGTCCGCGTGACCGCTCCCGCCCTCCTGCTCGAGGGCGTCGTCAAGGCCTTCGGCGACCTGCGCGCGGTCGACGGCCTGGACCTCGTCGTCCCGAGGGGCACCTGCCTGGGCCTGCTCGGCCCCAACGGCGCCGGCAAGTCGACGACGATGAAGCTGCTGACCGGCCAGGCGCTGCCCGACGCCGGCCGCATCGAGGTGCTCGGCCTGCCGGTGTCCAAGCAGGCGCGGCGGCTGATGGGCGTGGTGCCGCAGCAGGACAACCTCGACGAGGAGCTGACCTGCCGGCAGAACCTCGAGGTGTTCGCCCGGCTGTACGGCGTGCCCGGCCGCGAGCTGCCCGAGGCCGTGGAGCGGGCGCTCGACATCGCGACCCTCACGGCGCGGGCGTCCACCAAGGTCGGCGAGCTGTCGGGCGGGATGCGCCGGCGGCTGCTCATCGGCCGCGCGCTGGTGCACCGGCCGCAGCTGGTGCTGCTCGACGAGCCGACGGTCGGGCTCGACCCGCAGGTCCGCAGCGACCTGTGGTCGCTGGTCGCCCGGCTGCGCGACGACGGCACGACCGTGCTCATGAGCACCCACTACATCGAGGAGGCCGAGCGCCTCGCCGACGACGTCGCGGTCATGGCGGCCGGGCGCGTGGTGGCCCGCGGCGTGCCGAGCGAGCTGGTGACCGAGCACGTCGGGCGCGAGGCGCTGGAGGTCCACGCCCCTGCGGAGCGGCGCCTCGAGGTGGCCGCGCAGGCCCGCCGGCTCGGGCTGCCGACCCGCCGCACCGGGCCGTCGCTGTCGGTGCTGCGGGCCGAGCGGACGACGCCGGAGGAGCTCGGCGCGACCGGGCCCGACGTGGGGGTGCGGCGTCGGGAGGCGGTGCTGGAGGACGTGTTCGTGGTGCTGACCGGCGAGGAGGTCGCGTGAGCGGCTGGGCCCGCGTCGACGGGGCGGCGGTGGCGGGGGTGCTGTCGCGGGAGTGGACGGTCTTCCGCCGGTACTGGCGCTCGGCGACGACGGTGTCGCTGGCCGACCCGCTGCTGTCGCTGCTGGCCTTCGGCTACGGCTTCGGCGCGCTGGTCACGACCGTCGGCGGCTACTCCTACCTCGACTACGTCGGGACCGGGCGTCGTCGCCACCGCCGTGCTCTTCAGCTCGGTCTTCCCCGGCATGTTCGACACGTTCTTCAAGCGCACCCAGCAGCACACCTTCGACGCGATGCTGGCCGCGCCCGTCGACACCGAGGACCTGGTCACCGCCCAGGTGCTGTTCCTCGGCCTCAAGGCGGGGGTCTACGGGCTGTCGCCGCTGGCCGGTGGCCATGGTCTTCGGGCTGGACCCGTCGCCCGGGATGGTGCTGGTGCTCCCCGTGGCGGTGCTGACGGCGTGCGGCTTCGCGGCGTTCGGCATCTGGATGTCGGCGGTCATCAGCCGCATCAACAGCCTCGACTACGTCATCGGGCTGGTCGTCCTGCCGCTGTTCCTGTTCGCCGGGACGTTCTTCCCGCTCGACGGCTTCCCGGCGTGGGTCGGCGTCGTCGCGCTGTTCAACCCGCTGTACCACTGCGTGGAGCTGGTCCGCGACTGCGTGTTCGACCTGCGAGCCGCTCGCCGACGCCGTGCACGTGGCGGTGCTCGTCGGCTTCCTGGCGCTGATGTGGATGGCGGCGGTGTCGCGGCTGCGCGCCCGCCTCGTCGGCTGAGCCGCGGTCAGGCCGCCGCGCGGTCGCGGGCGATCGCGGCCTGCCGGCGCCGGACGTACCGGACGCCCACCAGCCCGAGGGCGATGCCGCAGCCGCACATGACGAGCCACCAGCCCTGGACGTCGCCGACGTCGGCCAGCCGCAGGACGGTGAGCACCAGCAGCGCGACGCCCCACAGGGCGGTCCCGGCGGCGACGACGGGGACGTCGTCGGTCTCCAGCGCCGGCGGGTCGGGCCGGCGCTCGACGCCTCGACTGGAGAACACGGGCACGCCGGCAGCCTAGGTGACCGGTCCGGCAACGCGGATCTGCCACCCTGTCGGCCATGAGCACCCGGACGACGACGACCAGCCAGGGCGGGACCGCGGGCACCTCCGCCCTCGACCGCTACTTCAAGATCACCGAGCGCGGCTCGACCGTGGAGCGCGAGCTGCGCGGCGGTCTGGCCACCTTCTTCACGATGGCCTACATCGTGGTCCTCAACCCGCTGATCATCGGGCTGGCGGAGGACGCCGACGGCCGCTCGCTCGGCGTCCCGCAGGTCGCGGCCGCGACGGCCCTGGTCGCCGCCGTCATGACGCTGCTCATGGGCGTCGTCGGGCGCTACCCGTTCGCGATCGCCACCGGCCTCGGGCTGAACGCGTTCGTCACCTTCTCGATCGCCACCGAGATGAGCTGGGCCGACGCCATGGGCCTGGTCGTGCTCGAGGGCGTCGTCATCGCGGTGCTGGTCCTCACCGGCGTCCGCGGCGCGGTCTTCAACGCCATCCCGGCGCAGCTCAAGACCGCCATCAGCGTCGGCATCGGGCTGTTCATCGCCCTGATCGGCTTCGTCGACGCCGGCTTCGTGCGCCGCATCCCCGACGCCGCCGGGACCACCGTCCCGCTGCAGCTCGGCGCCGGCGGCAGCCTGCGCGGCTGGCCGACCGTCGTGTTCGTCATCGGCCTCGCCCTCACCGCCGTCCTGGTGGCCCGGCGCACCAAGGGCGCGATCCTGCTCGGGATCATCATCACGACGGTGGTCGCCGCGGTCGTGGAGGCGGTCTTCGAGGTCGGCCCGTCGTTCATCTCCCCGGACCAGAGCAACCCGAGCGGCTGGTCGCTCAACGTCCCCGGGGTGCCCGACTCGGTCGCGAGCCTGCCCGACCTGTCGCTGCTCGGGCAGTTCTCGCTGTTCGGCGGGTTCAGCCGGGTCGGCGCCGTCGCCGCGGTGCTGTTCGTCTTCACCCTCATGCTCGCCGACTTCTTCGACACGATGGGCACGGTGGTCGGCGTCGGCAAGGAGGCCGGGCTGCTGGCCGAGGACGGCACCCTGCCCGGCGCCGACCGCGTCCTGCTGGTCGACAGCCTCGCGGCCGTCGCCGGCGGCGCCGCGTCGACGTCCTCGGCGACGACGTACATCGAGTCGGCCGCCGGCGTCGGCGAGGGCGCGCGCACCGGGCTGGCCAGCGTCGCCACCGGCGTCATGTTCCTGCTCGCGCTGTTCTTCACGCCGCTGGTCACCGTCGTGCCCTTCGAGGCGGCCAGCCCCGCCCTGGTGATCGTGGGCTTCCTGCTCATCACCCAGGTGCGCAACATCGACTTCGACGACTACGTCATCGCGGTCCCGGCGTTCCTCACCATCGTCGTCATGCCGTTCACCTACTCGATCACCAACGGCATCGGGGCGGGCTTCGTGTCCTACGCCCTGCTCATGGCGGCGTCGGGGCAGGCCCGCAAGGTCCACCCGCTGCTGTGGGTCGTGGCCGCGCTGTTCGTCGTCTACTTCGCCATCGACCCGATCGAGAGCGCGCTGGTCGGCTGACCCCGGGCCCCGGGGCAGGAGACGGGGCGGCGGCGTCGAACACCTCCGGGTGAGGTCCCGCGCTGCCGCCCTGCTCGTGTCCGCCGCCGTCGTCGCCTCGGGGACGTCGGCCCTCGCCGCGGCCGGCGCCGTCGGCCGGGTGTCCGGCAGCGCCGCCGCCGGTCCCGCCGCGGTGCGGCTGGACCCCCGCACGGTCGCGCTGCGCGAGAAGTTCTTCGGCGCCGACAACGTCGATGCCCGCGGGAACGTCCGCAAGGACAAGGTCATCCTCACCTGGACCAGCGTCATGACCTACGCGGCGGCCATCGGCGGCAACGTGGTGCTCCTCGACGCCTGGGTCGCCCGCGGCGAGCACTCCGGCTACGTCCCGACCGACCCGGGCGAGCTCGCGGCCCTGCGGCCCAGCCACGTCCTGCTCGGCCACGCCCACTTCGACCACGCCGCCGACGCCGCGCGCATCGTCAGCGAGAGCGGCGCCGCGCTCGTCGGCACGCCCGAGGCCTGCGACCAGGTCCGCACCCAGGCCGCCCGCGACTTCGCCGACACGTCCGTCGCCTGCGTCGGTGCCGTCCCCCGCGGGGCGCTGCCCGGCACCACCCGGCGCGTGCGGGCCCTGCCCGGCGTCGCCCTCGACGCGGTGTCGGTCGTGCACAGCGGTGCCCAGGCGCCGTCCGCGGAGGAGGGGCTGCGCGCCCCGATCGCCCCGCCGAGCGACTTCTCCGTCATCGCCGAGCACCCGCCGGCGCCCGAGGACGTCGTGCACCTGGGCAGCCACCAGCTCGACAAGGAGAGCGGCGACCTGCTCTACCAGTTCCGGGTCGGCGACTTCGCGCTCGCCTGGCACGACACCAGCGGCCCCAACACCGAGCTCGGCCCGGCCGTGTTCCCCGCGCTGCGCCGGCTGCCGCAGACCGACGTCGAGGTCGCCAGCGTGCAGGGCTTCGGGCAGTTCACCAGCGCCGGGCGCGACTTCCGCACGATCATCGAGGCGCTCGACCCGCAGGAGGTCGTGCCCGGCCACCACGACAACTGGCTGCCCGGCGTCTCGACGCGCGGCGCCGAGTACCGCCCCTACGTCGTGAACGAGCTGGCGCGCATCCCCGCCGCCGAGCGGCCGGTCCTGCACTGGGTGCAGGACCCGCAGGACTACCTGCGCCCGCTGGTCTGGGACGTCGACGACGCCCGCTGGGACGGCTAGGCGCCCGGCACGGCGACGTCCGTCACGGTCAGCAGCCGCTGCACCACGCCGTCGGGCGCAGCAGGCCGGTCGGGGTCGGCGCGGTAGGCCCGCAGCCCGGCGTCGTCGGGGAAGGACACGACGTGGACCTCGGTGCGCGCGTCGTCCGTGCGCAGCCGCCGCTCGAGCCGGCCGCCGTGCCGGGCGAGCAGCGGCAGGACGGCGTCCTCGAAGGCCTGGAACGCGGCCACGCCGCCCTCGGGGACGTCGGCGACCAGCACCAGCGTCAGCGTCACCGGGCGGTGACCGCCGCGACGACGTCGGCGTAGGCCTGCTCGGCCACGGCCCGCAGCTCGGCGTCGGTGCGGTCCTGCACCGGGTGCGGCACCAGCACGTACGGCGCGGGGAAGCCGAGCGCGGCACCCTGCGCCTGCGCGGCCTCGTCGAACACGGTCGTGCACAGGAACACCCCGACGACGCCGCGGCGCTCGAGGTCGGCGATGTCGTGCACACTGCACGACGTGCACGAGCCTCAATCGGCGAGCGCCTCGATGACCACCTCGCACTGCTCGGCGATCTCGTGGCGCAGGTCGACCGGCGCGGTCTTGGCGAACGTCGGCTTGCGGTAGCGCCGCACGACGACGCCGTCGGCCTCGAGCAGCTCGGCGAGCCGGTCGAGCACGACGTCGCCGCGGGCCTTGCCGATGTCGAGCAGCCCGACGGTGCGGCCGCGCAGCGACGCCGGCCGCGGCAGCAGGGTGCGGGTGGCGGGGGCGGACTCGCCCGTGGGGTCCAGCACGATCATGTGCGCACGCTCCTGGTGACCGGGACGCTGCCGGACTCGCCCGACACCCATCCTCCGACGATGGCGCTGAACAGCCCGGCGTCGCCGCCGGCGTGCACGACGAGCAGGCCGCCGGGGCGGAACTTGGGCAGGTCGACGCCCTCGAGCCCGGCCGGGACGCCCTCGGCCATGCCGCCGGCCCCGCGGGTCGTCTCGGCCCCCGGCAGCGACAGCAGGGCCTCGAGCTCGGCGACCAGGCGGGCCCGGTCCCAGCCGGCCTCGCGGAACACGCGCCCGTGCTCGGGGCCGACGACGAGCATCGCGTCGAACGCCATCGGCAGCTTGGGGTGGGCGTTCACCCGCAGGCAGGCGGCGAAGCTGCGGGCGAGCGAGCCGGGGTCGCGGCTGAGCTGGTCGACGACCGGCTGCACGCCCGCGCCGGCGAAGACGGTGACGGCGTCGCCGGGCACGCCGCGGTCGGCCGCGAGCGGCGCGAAGGGGCTGTCGTGCTCGCGCTCGGCGAAGGCCCAGCCGAGCTTGCCGGGGTTGCCGAGGGTCGCCCGGTCGACCTCACCGGGACGCCCGCCGCCGACGTTGCGCACGACCAGCTGCAGGGCCCGGCCGACGGTGCTGTTGGCGCGGTTGCCCTGGCCGAGCGCGTTGACGCCGCTGTTCATGCCGACCCGGCCGGCCACCGGCCCGTTGACGACGACGACCGGCCCGCTCATGTAGGTGGTGGCGAGCAGGCCGTGCAGGGCGAACTCCTCCGCGCAGGCGGCCTCGACGGCGGCCAGCACCAGCGGCAGGTGCTCGGGCAGGCAGCCGGCCAGCACCGCGTTCACCGCGACCTTCTCGACCGTGCAGGGCACCAGGTCGGGCGGGACGACGGCGACGACCTCGTCGGGCGCCCGGGTGGTGCCGCGCAGCATCCGCAGCACCCGCTCCGGCGTCGGGGGGACGACCGGCAGGCCGTCGGACCAGCCGCGGTCGACGAGCGCCTCGTGCTCGTCCTCCAGGGTCGCGAGCTCCACCCGGCGGCTGGCCAGCCCGTCGCCGTAGCGGGCCTCGAGGGCGTCGACCACGGACGGGTCGACCGACAGCGAGCCGCAGCCCGGGCGGTGCTCCGGCAGCCCGGCGCCCAGCCCGTCGGCGCCGGTCAGCTCCTCCCACTGCGGGCGGCTCCACCCGACCGTCCGCGCGGTCTCGGCGCCGTCCTGCACGCGCAGCAGCGTCGGCACGGTCTCGACGTCGAGCCGCCACGACAGCTCCAGCGCGGTGTCGTCGCGGTCGCCGTCCGCCACCTCGTCCTGCCAGAACAGCACCGCGCCGAGGTCGCGCAGCACCGGCTCGACGAGCACGCACGTGGGGCAGTCGCGCTTGACGACGGCGACCAGGCCGTCCGGCAGCGGCTCCACGCCGGCGACGCTAGCCCTTCGCCTGCCGCCTGGCACGCGCCCGGCGGGCCGCCCGCCCCAGGCTGCCCGGCCGGGCGGCGCTGGCCAGGCACAGGACGACGACCAGCAGCACCGGCAGGGACAGCACGGCGACCACGACGCGGACCCACACCCGCATGTCGCCCCAGTGCGTGGCGGCCGGCGCGAGGAAGGCCAGCAGGAACAGCGCCAGCGCGGCGTTCATCACCCGCGGCACCCACGCCTGCGGCAGCGGCGCCTGGGGGGCGGTCAGGACAGCTGCCCCACGACGTGGTCGACGCAGCGGGTGAGCGCCTCGACGTCGTCGGGGTCGACCGAGGGGAACATGGCGATGCGCAGCTGGTTGCGGCCGAGCTTGCGGTACGGCTCGGTGTCGACGACGCCGTGCGCCCGCAGCACCCTGCTCACCGTGGCGGCGTCGACCGAGGCGTCGAGGTCGATGGTGCCGACGACCTGCGAGCGCAGCGCCGGGTCCTGCACGAACGGGGTCGCGTAGGAGGAGGCCTCGGCCCAGCCGTACAGCCGGCCGGAGCTGTCGGCGGTGCGGGCGACGCAGCCGGCCAGCCCGCCCTGCTCGAGCATCCAGTCGACCTGGCTGGCCATGAGGTGCAGCGTGGCGAGGGCCGGGGTGTTGAGCGTCTGGTCCAGCCGCGACTGCTCGACCGCGGTGGCGAGGTCCAGGAACGCCGGGCGCCAGCGGTCGCGCAGCTGCTCGGTGCGCTCGAGCGCGGCCGGGCTCATCAGCGCGAACCACAGGCCGCCGTCGCTCGCGAAGCCCTTCTGCGGCGAGAAGTAGTAGACGTCGGTCTCGGCGACGTCGACCGGCAGGCCGCCGGCCGCGGAGGTCGCGTCGACCAGGTGCAGACCCTCGGCGGACGGCCGCGCGACGGGGCGGGCGACGCCGGTGGAGGTCTCGTTGTGCGGGGTGGCGTAGACGTCGAACTCCGGCGACGGCGCGAAGTCCGCCGCACCCCCGGCCTCCCCGCGGACGACGTCGGGCGCGCCGAGGAACGGTGCTCCCGCCGTCTCCTCGGCGAACTTGCCGCCGAACTCCCCGAACACCAGGTGCTGCGCGCGGTCGCGCACCAGCGAGTACGCCGCGACGTCCCAGAAGCAGGACGCGCCGCCGAGGCCGAGCACGACCTCGTAGCCGTCGGGCAGCGAGAACAGCGAGGCCAGCCCCGACCGCACCCGCCCGACGACGTCGCGCACCGGCGCCTGCCGGTGGGAGGTGCCGAGGAAGGTGCGGCCGGTGGCGACCAGGGCGTCGAGCTGGGCCTCGCGCACCTTGGACGGCCCGGAGCCGAAGCGGCCGTCGCGCGGGAGCAGCTCGGCAGGGATGCCGACCGCGGGGGGACCGCCGTCCGGGACCGTCACGGGCGCCTAGACCTGGTTGCCGGCCGGCAGCGCGCCGGTCTCGACCTCCGACACCGGGCGCGGGCCGGGGCCGACGTACTTCGCGCTCGGGCGGATGAGCTTGTTCAGCTTCTTCTGCTCCAGCACGTGGGCCGACCAGCCGGCCGTGCGGGCGCAGGTGAACATCGAGGTGAACATGTGCGCGGGGACCTCGGCGAAGTCGAGGACGACGGCGCTCCAGAACTCGACGTTCGTGCGCAGCGGACGGTCCGGGTAGCGGTTGGTCAGCTCGTCGATGGCGGCCTTCTCCAGCGCCTCGGCGACCTCGTAGCGGCGGCTGCCGAGCTCCTTGGCGGTGCGGCGCAGCACGCGGGCGCGCGGGTCCTCGGCGCGGTAGACGCGGTGCCCGAAGCCCATGAGCCGCTCGCCGCGGTCCATGAGGTCCTTGACGTACTTCTCGGGGCTGTCGGCCTTCTCGACGTCGTCGAGCATGGTCAGCACGCGCGACGGCGCACCGCCGTGCAGCGGGCCGGAGAGCGCGCCGATCGCGCCCGAGATGGACGCGGCGGCGTCGGCGCCGGTGGAGGCGATGACGCGGGCGGTGAAGGTGGAGGCGTTCATGCCGTGCTCGGCGGCCGAGCAGAAGTAGGCGTCGACGGCCTTGGTGTGGGCCGGGTCGGGCTCGCCCTTCCAACGGATCATGAAGCGCTCGACGACCGTCTCGGCCTTGTCGATCTCGCTCTGCGGGACCATCGGCAGGCCCAGGCCGCGGGCCGACTGCGCCACGAACGCCATCGTCATGACGGACGTGCGGGCGAGGTCCTCGCGGATCTGCTCCGGGCCGATGTCGAGCATCTGCTTCAGGCCCCAGGCCGGGGCGAGCATGGCGATCGCGGACTGGACGTCGACGCGGATGTCGCCGGAGTGCACGGGCAGCGGGAACGGCTCGGCCGGCGGCAGGCCCGGGTTGAACTTGCCGTCGACGAGCAGGCCCCAGACGTTGCCGAAGCTGACCTTGCCGACCAGGTCCTCGATGTCCACGCCGCGGTAGCGGAGGGCGCTGCCCTCCTTGTCGGGCTCGGCGATCTCGGACTCGAAGGCGACGACGCCCTCCAGTCCGGGCTTGAAGGCGGTCTCGTCGGCCATGGGTGCGGCTCCGTCGCTCAGTGTGTTCGCGGGGGTCTGCGTGTTCGCGGGGTCCGCCCGCCAGTCAACCAGGCCGGCTCGGGCAGAGTGCGGGGGTGCCCCTCGACCCCGCCGACCTGCGCCGCGACTACGGCCGCCAGGGCCTGTCCGAGAGCGACCTCGCCCCGACGTGGCACGAGCAGTTCGACCGCTGGTTCGCCGATGCCGCCGTGCTGCTGGAGCCGAACGCGGTGGTGCTCGCGACGGCGTCGCCCGAGGGCGTGCCGAGCGCCCGCACGGTGCTGCTCAAGGCCTACGACGACCGCGGGCTGGTCGTGTTCACCAACCTCACCAGCAGGAAGGGCCGCGAGGCGCTGGCGAACCCGCAGGCGAGCCTGGTCTTCCCCTGGGTCGAGCTCGAGCGGCAGGTCGTCGTCGTCGGGGAGGTGGCGCCGGTGAGCGCGCGGGAGACGGCGGAGTACTTCCGGTCGCGGCCGCGCGGCTCGCAGGTCGGCGCCTGGGTGTCGCACCAGTCGTCGGTGATCGCCTCGCGGGAGGTGCTGGAGCAGCGGCAGGCCGAGCTGGAGGAGCGCTTCGCCGGGGGCGACGTCCCGGTGCCGGGCTTCTGGGGCGGGCTGCGGGTGGCCCCGCGCACCGTCGAGTTCTGGCAGGGCCGGCCCTCGCGGCTGCACGACCGGCTGCGCTACGACGTCGGGCGCGGCGTCGTCGAGCGGCTGTCCCCGTAGGAGCCGGGGTCAGTAGAGCGGGTCGTCCTCGGCGCCGAAGCGCAGCGACTGCTCGAGCGTGAGCCCGGCGACCTGGTCGGCGAGCACGACGTCGAGGCTGGGCAGCTCCGGCGGCGCGGGGGTGGACCACAGGCCGGAGCGCACCAGGGCCCGGCCGCACTGGTACATCACCTCCACCGGCGTGAGCACCAGCGCCGTGCGCGGCAGCCGCCCCTTCACCGCGCCGAGGGCGAGCACGTCGGGGTCGGTCGAGACGACGGCGGTGCCGTTGACGCGCAGGCTGTGCGTCACGCCCGGCACCAGCAGGATCAGCGAGGCGCGCGGGTCGGCGAGCACGTTGAGCAGGGAGTCGACCCGGTTGTTGCCCGGCCGGTCCGGCAGCACCATCCGGCCGTCGTCCAGGACGTGGACGAAGCCGGGCAGGTCGCCCCGCGGCGAGCAGTCGAGCAGCCCGCCCGGGCTCGACGTCGCCAGGACCAGGAAGGGCGACGCCGCGACGAACGCCCGGTCGTGGGCGTCCAGGGCGCCGTGCACCTTGCCGGCGGCGCGCACCGGCACCGGGCCGTACAGGGCGAGGAGCTGCTCGGGCGAGGTGACAAGGTCCACGGGGGGAGTCTGACGGAGACGGGAGCCGAGCATGAGCACGATCCGCGAGCTGGCCGAGCGGCACTGGCAGGGCGAGGGCGACCTCGTGCACGCCGAGCACCCCGTCAGCCCCGCCGCCGGGATGGTCGGCGAGGAGCTGCTCGACGGCGTCTTCAGCCTCAAGAGCCTGGCCAGCGTCAACGCCGTCGACACCGGCGACGGCCTGGTCCTGCTCGACACCGGCGGCCCCTTCGACAGCGACCACGTCTTCACCAGCGTGCGCGGCTGGCGGCCCGACGCGCCGCTGCGGGCCGCCGTCTACAGCCACCACCACATCGACCACGTCTTCGGCACCCGGCGCTTCGAGGCCGAGGCGCGCGAGCAGGGCTGGGCGCAGCCGGTCGTCTACGCGCACGAGGCGGTGCCGACGGCGTTCGCCCGCTACGTGCGCACCCGGGAGTGGAACACCGCGATCAACCAGCGCCAGTTCGGCCTGCCCCTGGAGGGCTTCTCGTGGCCGGAGCACTGGCGCGACCCCGACGTCACCTACGACGACCGGCTGACCTTCCGCACCGGCGACGTCACCTTCGAGCTGCGCCACGCCCTCGGCGAGACCGACGACGCCACCTGGACGTGGGTGCCCGAGCTGTCGGTGCTGCACCCCGGCGACCTGTTCATCTGGGCCAGCCCCAACGCCGGCAACCCGCAGAAGGTGCAGCGCTTCGTCAGCGACTGGGCCGCCGCGCTGCGCCGGATGGCCGGCTGCGGCGCCGAGGTGATGCTGCCCGGCCACGGCATGCCGGTCTTCGGGGCCGACCGCGTGCGCACGGCGCTGTCCGACACCGCCGAGCTGCTCGAGTCGCTCGAGTCCCAGACGCTCGCGATCATGAACACCGGCGCCTCGCTCGACACCGTCCTGCACGAGGTCCGGGTGCCGGAGCACCTCACCGACAAGCCCTACCTGCGGCCGGTGTACGACCACCCGCAGTTCGTCGTGCGCAACGTGTGGCGGCGCTACGGCGGCTGGTGGACCGGCGAGCCCGACGAGCTGCTGCCGGCGCCGCGCGCCCAGCAGGCCCGGGAGTGGGTGGCGCTGGCCGGCGGCGTCGGGCCGGTGCTGGAGCGGGCCCGCGCGCTCGCCGACGGGGGCGACCGGCGGATGGCCTGCCACCTGCTCGAGCTCGCCGTGCTGGCCGACCCGACGTCGGCCGAGGCGCACGAGACGCGGGCCGCCGTCTACGAGGCGCGCTCGGCCGAGCAGGAGAGCTCGATGGCGCGCAACCTGCTCAAGCACGCCGCCGAGGCCAGCAAGCAGGGCAAGCGCGACCTGGCAGGGGACTGGTAGCGGGTGCAGGACGACCCCGGCGACGCCCGGCCGCAGACCCAGGAGCGCGGCGCGGCGCTGTCCTCCCGCCGCGCCCTGGGCCGCCTGCGCGGGCTCGCGCTCGACACCACCCCGCTGCGGGCGTCCCGGCCGTTCCGCAACCTGCTGGTGGGCGACGCCGTCAGCGTCGTCGGCACGCAGGTCACGACCGTCGCCGTGCCCCTGCAGGTCTACGACCAGACGCAGTCGGCCTTCGCCGTCGGGCTGGTCGGCCTGGCCGGGCTGCTGCCGCTGATCGTGTTCGGGCTGTACGGCGGGGCGGTCGCCGACGCCGTCGACCGGCGCACCCTGGTGCTCTGCACCACGGTCGGGCAGGTCGTGCTGACCTCGGTGCTGCTGCTGCAGGCGCTGCTCGGGTCGGAGGCCACCTGGCTGCTCTACGCCGTCATCGCCGGTCAGGCCGGGCTGTTCGCCCTGGACAGCCCCGCCCGGCAGGCCTTCGTGCCGCGGCTGCTGCCCAGGGAGCTGCTGCCGGCCGCCAACGCGCTGCGCCAGGTCGAGTTCAACACCGGGGTCGTCGTCGGGCCGCTGCTCGCCGGCGTGCTGGTCGGGCGCTACGGCTACGCCACCGCCTACGGGGTCGACGCCGTGTCGTTCACGGCGTCGCTGTGGGCGGTCGCGTCGCTGCCGTCGATGGCGCCCGAGGGCGGCGGGCGCCGGGCCGGGCTCGCCTCCGTCGTCGAGGGGCTGCGCTTCCTGGGCACCCGCCCGGTGCTGCTCATGACGTTCGTCGTCGACCTCGTGGCCATGGTCTTCGCGATGCCGCGCGCCCTGTTCCCGGCGATCGCCCAGGAGGTCTACGGCGGCGGCGCGCAGACCGCCGGGCTGCTCTACTCCTCGCTCGCCGCGGGCGCGCTGCTCGGGGCGCTCGGCGGCGGCTGGTTCGGGCGCATCCACCGGCAGGGCTACGCCGTGGTCGTGGCGATCCTGGGCTGGGGCCTGGCGATCGTGCTGTTCGGCGCCACCGACCTGCTCTGGGTCGGGCTGCTCGGGCCTGGCGCTGGCCGGCGCCGCCGACATGGTCAGCGCGGTCTTCCGCAGCGCCATCCTGCAGGCGGCCGCCCCCGACGAGATGCGCGGCCGGCTGGGCGGGGTGTTCATCGTCGTCGTCGCCGGGGGGCCGCGCCTCGGCGACGCCCGCGCCGGTGCCGGTGCCGGGCTGGTCGGGCTGCAGGGCGCGGTCGTCGCCGGAGGGCTGGCCTGCATCGGCCTGACCCTCGCGGCCGCCGCCGCCGTCCCGCGGTTCCTGAAGTACGACGCCCGGACGCCTACCGCCTGAGGACGTCGGCGGCGACGCGCAGGTCGGCCACCAGGCCGTCGTGCGCGGACTGCCGGTCGTCGGCGCGCAGCACCGCGCTCGGGTGGATCGTGGCCAGCACCTGCCGGCCGTCCGGCGCCTGCAGCAGCTGGCCGCGGTCGCGGGTGACCCGGAACGACGAGCCCATCACCGCCCGCCCCGCCGTCGCGCCGAGCAGCACGGTCAGCTCCGGGTCGACGGCGGCCAGCTCCGCGGTCAGCCACGGCGTGCAGGCCGCCACCTCCAGCGCCCCCGGGGTGGCGTGGATGCGCCGCTTGCCCTGCGCCCGGAAGGTGAAGTGCTTGACCGTGTTGGTGACGTAGACGTCGCTGCGGTCGACCCCCGCCTCGTCCAGGGCGGCCACGAGCTCGCGGCCCGCCGGGCCGACGAAGGGCACGCCCTCGCGGTCCTCGACGTCGCCGGGCTGCTCGCCGACCAGCACCAGCCGGGCGCTCGTCCCGCCCCGGCCGAACACGGTCTGCGTCGCCGGCTCCCACAGCGGGCAGCCGCGGCAGCCCGCCGCGGCCTCCCGCAGGGCGTCCAGGTCGGTCGGGTCGGAGGGCAGGAACGCGGTCGCGGTGGGCCAGTCGGCGTCTCGGCGGGGCACGCGTGGCCCCTACCCCGGACGGCGTGCCAGGGTGCCCGGGTGGCCCCCCTCGCCCGGCTAGACGCCGCCCTGCCCGCCCGTCCGCTGCCCGCCCTGCCCGCCCTGGCCCTGGCGGCGCTGCTGTCGCTGGGCGCCGCCCTGGTCGCGCTGCCCTCCCCGGCGGCGGCGCAGACCGCGCCGGCCCCCGCCGCCCCGTCGGCCGGGCAGTCCACCTACGTGCCGCGCACCCCGGTCCGGCTGCTCGACACCCGCGACACGCGCACACCGCTCGGCCCGGGCGAGGCCCGCCCCCTGCAGGTGGCCGGGGTGCAGGGCGTCCCGCGGTCGGCCACCGCCGTCGTCCTGTCGGTCACGCTGATCGGGCCGACCGAGGCGACCGCGCTCGAGGTCACGCCGACGGCGACCACGGCGGGGACGACCAGCGTCGTCGTCCGGGCCCGCAGCAGCGCCTCCAACCTGGTGACCGTGGCCGTCGGCCCGGACGGCAGCGTGGTCCTGCGCAACGCCCGCGGCACGACGGGCGTGATCGTCGACCTGTCCGGCCACTACGCCGAGGGGCCGGGCTCGACCTTCGTGCCCGTCACGCCCAGCCGGCTGCTCGACACCCGCGAGACCCGCACGCCCCTCGGGCCCGGCGCCGTCACGCACCCTGCGCGTGGCGGGCGCCGGCACCCGGGTCCCGGCCGACGCCACCGCCGTCGCGCTCAACGTCACCGCCGTCGGCGCCACCCGCAGCACCGACGTCCGCGCCTACCCCGCCGGGGCCGGTGCCGTTCGCCAGCAACAGCAACCCCGGTCCGGGCCGCCCGACGTCGGTGCTCGCCGTCGTCGGGGTGGGTCAGGACGGCGCCGTCTCGGTGCGCAACGCCGCCGGGACCGTGCACCTCGTGCTCGACCTGCAGGGCTGGTACGTCCCGTCCGCCTCCGACCCGCGCTCCAGCGTCTTCCACCCGGTCGCCCCGCGCCGCGTCCTGGACGCCGCCACGACGTCGGCCGGGACGCCCCGCGACGTCGTCGTCGCCGGGGTCGGCAGCATCCCGGCTCAGGCGACCGGCGTCGCCCTGGCCGTCACGGCCACCGGCTCGACGTCCAGCACCGACGTGCGCGTCTACCCGGTGCCGAGCGACGGCACGAGCCTGCCGCCCAGCAGCAACCTCAACCCGGGCGTCGGCGTCGACGTCACCGGCAGCGCCCTGGTCGCGGTCGGCCGCGACGGCGCCGTGCGGCTGCGGACCAACGAGGGCAGCGTGGCCCTGTCGGTCGACCTCGTGGGCTGGTACGGCCCGACCGGCCGCGGCTGGGACGTCAGCTGGCCGCAGTGCACCGCGCGCGGGGCGACCACCAGCCGGCTGCCGGAGGGCGGCGCGTTCGCCGTCGTCGGGCTGACGCGGAGCGCGCCGTTCACCGACAACGAGTGCTTCGCGGCGCAGTGGCAGTGGGCGTCGTCGCTGCCGGGCGAGCCCGCGGTGTACCTGAACGTGAACGCCCCCGGTCCCCGCGACACCCCGGACGGCGCGGTCTGGGCCGAGGTGTGCGGCACGGGGACGCCGACCAGCACCTGCGGGCAGGCCTACGGCGAGCGGATCGCCGCGTACGCGCTGCCCCGGCTGCTCGCGACGCCCGGCGGCGGCCGCCCGATGGTGTGGCTGGACGTCGAGGGCCCCTACGCCGCGGGCCCCTTCTGGCAGTCCGGCTACGCCGGCGCGGTCGCGGTGAACCGCGGCGTGCTGCAGGGCGTCGTCGACGGGCTGCGCCGGGCGGGCCACCGGGTCGGCACCTACTCCGACCGCGGCAGCGTCCCGGACCCGAACAACGACTGGCGCGCGATCATGGGCGACTGGCGGCTGCTGACCATGCAGAACTGGGTCTTCCGCTCGCCCGACGCCGACCCGCGCACCGTCTGCGGGCAGGAGCACTCGTTCAGCGGCGGGCCCGTCGTGATGGCGCAGGTGCAGCCGGCGACCAGCCCCGGCGCCGCCTTCGACGTCGACGACCTCTGCTGAGCCGCTACGCGCGGGCGGCCGCGTAGCGGCGCAGCGCCTCCTCGCGCTCGGCCCTGTGGTCCACCACCGGCAGCGGGTAGCCCTCCGGCGGGCCGCCCGGCAGGGTCCACGGCTCGTGCAGGGCCTTGCCGGTGACGCCGCGCAGCTCCGGGACGTAGCGGCGGACGTAGTCGCCGTCGGGGTCGTGGGTGCGGCCCTGCGTGGTCGGGTTGAACACCCGGAAGTACGGCGAGGGGTCGGTCCCGGTGCCGGCGAGCCACTGCCAGCCGTGGCTGTTGCTGGCGAGGTCGCCGTCGCGCAGGTGGCGCATGAAGTGGCGGGCCCCGCGCTGCCACGGCAGGTGCAGGTCCTTGACGAGGAACGAGCCCACGACCATGCGCACCCGGTTGTGCACCCACGCCTCGGCCTGCAGCTGGCGCATCCCGGCGTCGACGATCGGGAAGCCGGTGCGCCCGGCCGCCCAGGCCTCGAAGCGCCGGTCGGCCTCCGGCCCGTCGTCGTAGGCCATGCCGGACAGGGCGGGCGTGAGGTCCTCGCGCGCCGAC
Source organism: uncultured Actinomycetota bacterium (assembly GCA_963815615.1). Lineage (GTDB taxonomy): Bacteria > Actinomycetota > Actinomycetes > Mycobacteriales > SCTD01 > RYN-122. The sequence continues at coordinate 555,612 of CAWFHF010000002.1, forward strand.
GACGGCGCGTGCCACAGGACGTCGGCGTAGAAGTCGCGCCACAGCACCTCGCCGGCGAGCTTGTGCTCCTCGTCGCCGAGGTCGGCCAGCATCGTCCGCGGGTGCAGGCAGCCGTACTTCAGGTACACCGACATGCCGCTGGTGCCGTCGACGACGCCCGGCCGGTCCCGGTTCTCGCCGTAGGCGTGCGCCCGGCCGCCGACGAAGCCGGCCCACCGCTCCAGCGCCGCCGCCTCGCCCGCGGGGGGCAGCACGACGCCGCCGAGGTCAGGGTCGGCGGGGACGCCGTCGGTGGGCAGGCCGCCGTCGGTCCAGTGCACGGCGACCTCGGGCGCCGGGCTGTGCACGCCGCGGGCGCGGTGGGCGCGGGCGAAGGGGGAGTAGACGCGGAACGGCGACCCGTCGGCCTTGCGCAGCGTGCCGGGCGTGACCGCGTAGGGGCTGCCGGTCGCGACGAGCGGCACGTCGCCGAGGGCCGCCCGCACCCGCTCGTCGCGCTGCCCGGCCGTACGGCGCGTGGTCGCTGCTGACGTGCACGGCGGTCGCGCCCGCCTCGCGCGCCACCCGGGGGACGACCTCCTCGGGCCGGCCGGTGAGCACCCGCAGCCGGCCGCCGGTGCGCTCCTCGAGCTCGCGCAGGCAGCCGTGCAGGAAGGCCAGCCGCGGGGCGCCGGACGGGCCGCGCAGCGCGTCGTCGAGGACGAACAGCGGCAGCACCTCGTCGGACGACGCCGGCCTCGACGAGCGGCCGGGTGGTCGGCCAGGCGCAGGTCCCGGCGGAACCACAGGACGGAGACGGTCACGGGAGCGACGGTAGGCGCCGCGGCCGCTCCCGGCCGGGCAGCGTGCCCCCGGAGAGAATCGAACTCCCGACGCCCTCCTTAGGACGGAGGCGCTCTGTCCACTGAGCTACGGAGGCGGACCCCCGGACAGTAGCCGCCCGACCGGCCCTAGCGTCGGGCCCCGTGGAGCAGGGTGCGCAGGGGCGCGGCAGACGGCGCCGGGCGGTCGGCCCGCCGGGCGCGCGGCCGGCGACCGACGAGCCGCTGGGCCCTGCCGGACGACGACGACCGGGCCCCTCGGGAGGCGCCCGACGAGGACGACCGGCTGCGCGCCGACCGGCCCCCGCACCACGACCGCGGGGTGTGAGGCTCAGGCGGCCACGGGCTGCTCGACCGTGCAGTAGGCGCAGCGGGTGGCGGCGACCGGGATGCTCGACCGGCACTCCGGGCACTGCTTGGTGGTGCTGACCGGCTCCGGCTCGGTCTTGAGCCGGTCCATCAGCCGCTGCACGGGCTTGACCACCAGGAAGTACACGACCGCCGCGACGATGAGGAAGGTCAGCACCGCCTGGACGACCTGCCCCCAGCCGACGGCGACGCCGCCGACCGTCCAGACCCGCTCGGAGACGTCGACCCCGCCCGGTGAGCGCGCCGACCAGCGGGGTGATCAGCCCCTCGACGACGGCGGTGACGATGCGGGTGAACGCCGCGCCGATGACGACGGCGACGGCGAGGTCGACCACGTTGCCGCGCAGCAGGAACTTCTTGAAGCCGTCCACGGGTCTCCTCCCGGGCCGCGGCGGTCGCGGGCCCGAGCGCAGCGTTCCCCCCGGCCGGGCAGGGGCACACCGCGGGCGGTGGAGCGGGCAGCCCTGGACCGGCAGCGGCGCGAGCAGGAGTACCTGCGGCTGGTCGGCAGCGGCTGCCGGAGGCCGCCCGGGCCGGTGGCTGGGTGCTCCGCGGCTCGACCACTGCTTCGGGCGGGTGCTGCTGGACCACGCCGTCGGCGGCTGCTGGTACGACGCGCTGGACCGCCGGCGGCCGGCCTACCGGCAGCTCGACGACGCCCGGCTCGCCGGCGCCGTCGCGCTGGGGCGAGCGGCTGCTGGTCGAGGGGGACCCGCTGCTGCGCGCCCTCGACGCGCAGTCGCTGGTGTGGCGCGGCAAGCCGCCGAAGCGGCCGCGCGCCGTCAGGCGGGCAGCAGCACCCCCGGGTTGAGCACGCCGGCGGGGTCGACCGCGTGCTTGGCGGCCCGCAGGGCGGCGGCGAACGGCTCGGGCCGCTGCGCGTCGTACCAGGGCCGGTGGTCGCGCCCGACCGCGTGGTGGTGCGTGATGGTCCCGCCGGCTGCGGCGAGCGCCTCGCTGGCGGCGGCCTTGACCTCGTCCCACTGCGCGACCTCGCTGCCGCGCCGGGCCGGGGCGAGGACGGTGAAGTAGGGCGCCGCGCCGTCGGGGTAGACGTGGGTGAGCCGGCAGCTGACCCGGCCGCCGCCGCAGACCCGCTGCAGGGCGCCGGTGACGGCGGTGGTGACGTCGGCGACCAGGGCGTCGAGCCGGTCCCAGGTGCAGGCGGTCTCGAAGGTCTCGACCAGCACGCCCAGCAGCACGAGCTGCTCGCGGATGTAGGGCGCGCGCACGAAGCTCGACCGCCACGCCGCGCCGGCGGTGCCCCGCGGGCCGGCCTCGACGACCCGCAGGCCGGCCTCCTGGCAGACCTCGAGGGCGACGGCGGCCTCGGCCTCCAGCGGCACGCGCAGCGACTCCAGGCCGAGCACGAGGGCGGCCTCGCCCGTGGTGAGCGTGCCGGTGAGGGTCGACTCGGTCGGGTCGATGAGCCGGCAGGTGGCCGGCAGCAGCCCGGCCTGCAGCAGGGCGCGGACCGCCTGCGCCCCGGCGGCGAACGAGGGCGCGGCGAGCGTGGCCGCCCAGCGGTGCGCCGGCCGCGGCTGGGCGCGCAGCCACGCCGAGGTGATGACCCCGAGCGTGCCCTCGCTGCCGAGCAGCAGCCGGTCGGGGGAGGGCCCGGCCCCGGAGCCCGGGAGCCGGCGCGACTCCCAGGTCCCGGTGGGGGTGACGGCCCGGACCGACTCGACGAGGTCGTCGACGTGGGTGAGCCGGCTGGAGAAGTGCCCGGCGGCCCGGGTCGCGACCCAGCCGCCGACGGTGGAGCGCTCGAAGCTCTGCGGGTAGAAGCGCAGGGTCAGCCCGTGCGCGCCGAGCGCCGCCTCGGCGTCGGGACCGAGGGTGCCGGCGCGCGAGCCGCACCGCCCGGCTGGCGGCGTCGACCTCGAGCAGGCCGGACAGCAGGCCGAGGTCGAGCGAGACCGGGGCGTCCAGGCCCGTGGGCTCGACGCCGCCGACCACGCTGCTGCCGCCGCCGAAGGGCACGACCGGGACGCCCGCCCCGGTGGCCCAGTCGAGGACGTCGGCGACGTCGGCCTCGGTCCGGGGCCGGAGCACGAGGTCGGCCGGGGAGGGCACCTCGCCGCGGATGCCGCGGACGAGGTCGCGGTAGGAGCGGCCGATCCCGTGGCGGAGCCGGTCGGCGGGCTCGTCGGAGGCCAGCTGCTGCAGCGGCGACGGCAGCGCGGCCAGCCGGCGCGACGGCGGGAGCGTCGGCAGGGGCGCGGGCCGCTCGGGCGCCTGCACGGCCACGCCGGTGGTGTCCTGCACGAACGGGGCCAGCGCGGCGAGGTCCTGCTCGCGGGGCTCGTCGTCCGGGCCGCCCCAGCCCCAGACGGCGTAGCCGCTCACGACCGGCCCCGGGGCAGCAGCACGACCGACAGCCGGCTGCTGACGGCGGCGGCCGCGAGCCGGGCCGCCGTGGCGGGGGTGGTGCCGAGCACGAGCAGCCCGCCCTCGGCGGCGTCGTCGCGGCGGGACGGCGAGCACGAGCGGCGTCCGGCGGCGGCGACGGGCGCGACCGGCGCGCTGCCGTCGGCGGCGGCGGCGAGCACGTCGACCCGGTCGCCCGGCGACACGAGCAGCGGCCCCGGCCGGGTCGGCCAGCCGCACGGGGGACGGCGACCAGCCCCGCGTCGGCGGCGGTCGCCGTCGAGCAGGCCGGCGCCGAGCAGGCGGGCGTCGGTGAGCGGCTCGCCGCGCCGGACCCGGCCGGCGAGCCGGAGCCCGTCGACGGGCGCGTCGGGCAGGGCTCCGGACGGCCGGGCACCCTCGGGCAGCGACACCCGCACGACGTCGGCCTCGCTGCAGGGCGGCGCCGCCGGGCAGGTCGCGGGCGGCGGCGAGCACCACCGCACCGGGAGGGGCGGCGGGCGTCAGCTGCGGAAGCGCGGTCGCGACGGCCGCCGGCGACCAGCCCGGCGGCCACCAGCCCGCGCCGGCGCTGCACCACCCGCAGGCAGGCGCGCAGGCCAGCGGCGGCACCCGCCGCGCTCACGGCAGCTCCAGGGCGACGTCGATGCCGTCGAGGGCGCGCCGGCAGGGGCAGTCGTCGTCGGCGGGCAGCGCCGTCACGACGTCGGCCAGCAGGTCGCGCAGCCGCGCGGTGTTCTCGCGGAACACGCGGAACACCTCGGCCTGCGTGACGGCCTCGGTCACGCCCTCGACCCCGGCGTCGAGGTCGGTGACCAGGGCGACCGAGGTGTAGCAGAGCGCCAGCTCGCGGGCGAGGACCGCCTCGGGGTGGCCGGTCATGCCGACCAGCGACCAGCCCTGCGCGGCAGAACCACCGCGACTCGGCGCGGGTGGAGAAGCGCGGCCCCTCGACGACGACGAGCGTGCCGCCGTCGACGGGCTCCCAGCCGCCCTCGCGGGCCCGGGCGAGGGCGACGGCCCGGCCGCGCGGGCAGTAGGGGTCGGCGAAGGAGACGTGGACGGCGCCGACGTCGTGGAAGGTCTGGGCGCGGCCGCTGGTGCGGTCGACCAGCTGGTCGGGGACGACGAGCGTGCCGGGCCCGAGCTCGGGCTGCAGGCCGCCGACCGCGGACGGCGCGAGGACCTGCCGGACGCCGAGGCTGCGCAGCGCCCACAGGTTCGCCCGGTAGGGGATGCGGTGCGGCGGGTGGCGGTGGTCGGCGCCGTGGCGCGGCACGAAGGCGACGGTGCGCCCGCCGACCTCGGCGACCACCAGCGGGTCGCTCGGCGGGCCGTACGGCGTCTCGACGGCGACCTCGCGGGCGTCGTCGAGGAAGGAGTAGAAGCCGGAGCCCCCGATGACGCCGATCTCCGCGACCGGCGTGCCCTGCGGTGGTGCCTGCGTGCTCACGTGCCCTCCTCGGCTCAGGCGGCCGAGACTAGGGCGGTCCGGGCGGCGCGCCGTGCGGGTGCGCCGTCGTCCACAGACGCCGTCAGCTGCTCTTGCCGGACCCCGACGCGGTGCTCGAGGAGGTGCCCGAGGAGCCGCCGGACGACGAGCCCGACGACGCGGGGGCGGCGGCCGGTGCCGGGGACGACGCGGCGGCGGGCGTGCTGCCGGAGGAGGAGTCGCCGGACGACGACGAGCCGCTCCCGCTGTCCGAGGACGCCGCGGCGCGGCCTTCTTGCCGTCGCCGCGGCTGTCGGTCTTGTAGAAGCCCGAGCCCTTGAAGACGACGCCGACCGCGCCGTAGACCTTGCGCAGCCGGCCGCCGCACGCGGGGCACTCGGTGAGGGCGGCGTCGGAGAAGGACTGCACGGCCTCGAGCGGCTGCTCGCAGGCGGTGCACGTGTACTGGTAGGTCGGCACGGACTCTCCCCCTCCTGGGCCCGGGCTGGCACTCGCGCAGCGGGAGTGCCAAGCATAGGCGGTGGGGCGCCCGCCCGGGCCTATGTCAGGTCCACTAATGACGACGCCGGCTAGTCCGGCAGGAGGTGCGGCGCTTCGACGGGCGACATTGCCGTCCGGCGGGCGTCAAAGCATCTGCCCGCCGACATAGGTGGCAGCCGACCGGAGCAGTGCGCTCTCGGCCGAGGGGCGGCACTCTGAACAGAGACTCCTACAGCGGCCCTAACACCGTCCGCCTCAGGTCCCCCGGGTGTGGCCCAGCCCTAGCAGCCGATGGGAACGCCTGGCTCGGGCGGCTGCTCAGACTGGCCGGCGCGGGCACCTAGGCCGCCCGTCGGCGTGGGGGCCGTCGGCGTCCTGGCTGTCGCACGCCAGGACGGGGGCAGCGCGCTGAGCCTGGTCACTCCTGCAGGCGCGGGGTGCGGGTGAGCCGCAGTACCTGTTCGCGGGCGTGCTCGAGCGGGATCCGCTCCTGCTCGACCCGCCGGTGCCGGCTCCAGTCCGGACTCGCGAGGCAGAGGTAGAGCGCGCGCTCGTCGGCCGTCAGGTGAGGCAGCTGCCTAGCCGTCGTTGACCTCAGCGGCTGCCCCTTGGCGTCGCTGTTGGTCCCGTATCGCTCCCACTGGTCGTAGGACGCCAGGTCCATGAGCAGACTTCGGGCTGGTACACCGGCGGCGCGGAAGCCGTCGAGGATCTCCAGGCCGTCCACGTCCATGTCGCCCCAGTAGAGGACGTGCTCGGCGTCACAGATCCACGCGAAGGCCGCCGCCGTGGCTCCGCCCTTGCCGACTCCTTCGACGCTGATCGCGCCGGGGATCGGCAGCATGTGGATAGCGGTGTCCTTGTTCTCGCTGATGATGACGATGCGGGGCTGGTACGGCAGCGCCACGCTGTCGCCGACGGTGGCCGAGTCGTGGATGCGGCCGCCGCCGGCCCGGTACTGCGGGTCCAGGTAGGTGAAGTGGATGCGCGCCGGGTGCGGGGGCAGCAGGCGCAGGTCGTCGATGCCGGCGAGGTCGCGGACCAGGACCTGGCGGGTGTTGAGCCACTTGGCGTGCATCCCCTCGATGGGGATCTGCCGTGGTGTGCGCCCGCTGGCGTCATTGACGGCGAACCAGTCCGCCGCACGGCACAGCAGGTCGAAGTCGCTGCCGCTGAGTGCCTCGACGGCTCGCAGGGTGCCTGCTCGGCCAGCTGCATGCGGGTAGCGCTGTAGCAGGACGTCGTGGCGCTGGCGGGCCTGGTGGAGCCGGCCTGGCCAGGGGTCGCCGCACGACGACCGCTGCCGCGTCGATGTCGGGCGACGGCGACGTGGGTGGGCAGCTCCTGCTCGGTGCCGTGGACGCGGCGCAGTCGCCATGCGACGTCCAGGCCGGTGCTGGCGGCCCACTCGCGCCACTGCATGACTGCTGCTGGGACGGCGTCGAAGGCGGCGCTCGAGCTGCTTGGAGCTTGGCTGTCCGATCGGGAACGGGTGGGGCCAGTTGCTGCTTTCGGCTCCGCTGATCGCGTCAGCCCAGGTTCGTTCGAGCCGTCGCTGGATGTCGGCGACGACGTCAGCGGGTGCCTTCACGGGGTGGCGGGGGCGTTCGCGTCCCGGAGACGGCTGACGAACGAGTAGTGCGGTCTTGGTGTTCTTGGTGATGGCGAGCAGCTCGTCCATGTGCGGGTCGAGCGCGGTGACCTTGTCCGGTCGGCGCGCCGACGATGAGCTGGAAGCCCAGGCCCTTCCAGGCCTGCGACGGCGCGGCCGGCGAACTCGGCGTCGGCCTTGATGAAGCCCTCGTCGAGGAACACCGGCGCGAACCGGGGTCGCTCGCGGGCCTCGTCGCCGAGCCGGAACCGCAGCGCAGCGCCGACGATGAACGCGACGAGCTCCTGGCTCTCGCCGCCGCTCTTGCCGCCGAGGCTGCAGTGGACGCTGAGCAGGAGCGTCCCGCTGTTGTCGTAGCGCTCGGCGGTGATCTCGACGTGCCTGCGGACGTCGAGGAGCCGGTCGCGGTCGGAGAGCTCGGCGACGGCGCGGGGGTCGTCGCGCTTGCGCATCTGCGCCATGAACCGCTGCAGGTCCTTGAAGCGGCGTCTCGAGCTGCTCTTCTGGCAGGTCCTTGGTCGCGGCGGACGACAGGGCGCGCAGCTCCTTGCGGAACGCGGTGACGTGCTCGGGGGTGAGCCGGCGCAGCCGGATCCGGAGCCGGTCGCGGTTCGCGCCGAACGGCAGCTTGCCCAGGATGCCGTTGATCGGGTCGAGGCGGTCCTCGATCTCCTCGATGCTCGCGTCCATCGCGCCGGCGAGCGGGACGAGGTCCTGACCGCTCCACTCGGTGAGCCGCTTGCGCCACTGGTCGCGGCGCTCGTGCAGCCCGGTGCTGAGGATGTTGTCGAGGATCGTCGGCGTAGTCGCGGTAGGACGCGATGGTCTGCGCCGAGGTTGGGGTCTTCCCACTGGTCCTGGTACGCGGTGAAGATCCGGCACGAGGTCGGCTGCGGCTCGGTCGGCGTCGGCGCGGGCGGTCTTGAGGGCGTCGCTCAGCCTGGTGCAGCAGCCGCTTGAGGTTGCTGGCGAACTCGGCGAGGCTGTCGGGGTCGCCGGGGCCGACGGCGAGCGCGAACTCGGCGTCGAGCCGGGCTTGCTGCGTGTCGTCGAGGGTGATGCGGCCGTCCTGCTCGATGCGGATCGAGCTCGTCGGTGACCTTGTCCTGGGCGTTCGACGAGCCGGCCCTGCTCGGTCTCGAGCTCCTTGGCGCGTGCGCGGCGAGCTCGTACTTGGTCGCTGCGGGCGGTCTCGAGCTCGGTCTTGAGATGCGTCGATGTGCGCGGCGAGGGCGCGGAGCTTGTCGTCTGAGCGCAGGATCTCTGTCGCGGCGCGGCTCGAGCTCGGCGATGCTGCGCTCGACGCTGTCGTCGTCGATGTCGTCCCAGGCGTACTGCTGATCACCGCGTCGTAGGCGCTGCGGAGTCGCTCGAGGTGCTGCAGCTGCGCGTCGAGCTCGGCGAGCTCTGCCGTCCTGCCTGGTCGAGCTCGCGGTGTCGATCTCGCGCCAGGCGCTGGTCGATCTCGGCGATGGCTTCGGCGCTGCTGAAGCCGATGATGTCGGCGCGGGTCGGCGCGGCCGTGGCTGCCGCGGGTGCCGCGGCGGGTCTGGCCTGCGCGGGTGACGCGGTACCCGGGGCCGTCGAGCTCGGCCGGCGGTCTCGACGCAGAGGGCGTTGCGGGCGGGGTCGCTGACGTGGCTCTGCACCCATGCCGGCGAACGGGCTAGTCCTTGTACAGGAGCTTGCCGGCGATGGTGTCGGGGTCGGCGTGGAACGGGCCGGCCTGCTGGTGCGGGGCGCCCTGGAAGTTGAGGACGGCCGCGCAGGTGCAGCGGGTCGATCGCGCGGGAGAACTCGCCGAACCGGTCCAGTGGCACGAGCATCGTGCGGGCGCTGGCGCCGAGGACGGTCTCGATCGCGGTGCGCCACTGGCTGTGTTCGGGGGCGACGTCGAGCAGCTCGGCGACGAACGGCAGCTCGGCGGCGCTCATGCCCGGCTGCGGCTGCGGCCTGAGCGCGCAGGTCGTCGAGGTACTTGTCGACGCGGCCGTCGCGGCCGGCGAGGCTGGCGCGCTCGGCGCGTGAGGTCGGTCCGCTCGGTGAGCAGCGGCACCTGTCCGCGCACGACGTCGTCGCGCTGGCCGCGGAGCTTGCGGCTCTGCTCGTCGTACGAGCCGAGGAACGCCTCGCCGCTGCGCCGGACGACGTCGAACTCGTCGCGGGTCGCGAGCGGGGCGCTGAGCGCGACGATGTTGCTCTGCAGGGTCTGACGCCGCTGCCGGCGCTCGTCGAGCAGCCGGGTCTGCGTCTCGATGTCTGTGCCGAGCTGCTCGAGCGCGGCGCCGCCGCTGTCGCGGTGCTGCTGCTGGGTGGTCTCGAGCTCGGTCTCCTTGGCGCTGACGCGGCCCTGGGCGGCCTTGAGCTGGTCGGCGACGCTGATGCGCTCGCAGCCGGTTGGTCGTCCGCGGCGGTGTCGAGCAGCCGCTCCTCGGTGCGCAGCGCCCACAGGCTGACGGGGGTGTCGCCGCTGGCGGTGAGGCCGAACGTGTCGAGCGTCGCTGATCTCGGCGCTCGGCGTCGATCATCGTCTGGTGCGTGCTCGATGATCGGGGCGAGCAGGTCGGCCTTGCGCTTCTCGGTCTGCATCGCGACGTAGGACGCTTCGAGGTCGTCGAAGTGGTCGAGCGCCCGGTCGGCGGCGGCGAACGTCGCCGGGTCCTCGAGGACCATCTCCTTGTACAGCTCGTCGACGGTCCGGATCTGCTGTCCGGACTGGATGCGCACGAGCAGGCGCAGCGCCTTGGCGCCGTCGCCGTTGGCGCCGATGCCGAGCCGGGTGTGCAGCTGGTGTGGCGAAGCTCGAGTACGTGTCGTGGGTCTGCACGCCTGGGTAGCGCGGCCTTGAGGGCCTGCGGCGCGAACGAGGTGCACGGCGAGCGGGTGCAGGTCGGCGAGGTCGAGCGGTCCCGTCGCACGTGGCCATCCGCATGATGATCTCGCCGGCGCGGGTCGCGCGGGCGGGGACGAGGTACACGCGGAACGCGGTGAAGCGGCGGCCGTGGTCGTCGACGAACGTCATGCCGACCGCACCCCAGGTGGCGCGCCCTTGCCGCGCAGGAGCTGGTCGACCTCGCGGCCGGTGTCGGCGTCGGCGACGGTGTCGATCTTGCCGCGCAGGTAGCTGAGCAGGTTGCGCTGCGTCGTGGCTGCGGGCGCGGCCGCCGACGGCGTCGTTGGTCGCGCCGTTGAACGGGGTGTCGCTGGGCATCATGAGCGCGATGTAGGCGTCGAGCAGCGTCGACTTGCCGGTGCCGGACGCGCCGGAGATCAGCGTCGCGCCCGGGTGGAAGTCGAACTGGACGCGGCCTTCGAAGCCGCCCCAGTTGACCAGCTGGAACGTCTCGGCCTTCCACTGCAGCGTCCCGGCGCTGGCGCCCGGCAGGTAGAACAGGCCGCCGTCGCTCCCGGGTCCGCGCTGCCCGGCGATGACGGTGCGTCGCCGGTGCTCGTCCTGCGACGTGCAGGGTGCTGGTCATGAGCTCTCCTCGTTCGGCGGGCTCGTCGCCGTCGGTGTGCGTCGGTCGTGCCAGTCGCCATGAGCAGCTGCGGCGGGGGTGTCGTCGCTGCTGCCGGCCTGGCGTTCTGCGCCGCGCATCCACGCCAGGAGCTCGGTGAGCTTCTCGAGCGGCAGCAGGACCTCGATGGCGTTGCTGATCTCGAACCGGTCGCCGGTGCTCGGCCCGATCAGCAGGCCGGTCTTGAACACGTTCTCGACCGCGTGTCGCGCCTTGCGGGCGTCGCCGGAGCGGTCGGTGGCGTGCTCGGGCCGGTGCTGGGCGATGAACTCGAGCGATGTCGTTGCGGTCGACGAACGCGCGGTCGGCGCCGGCGGCCTGCTCGTTGCGGTGCCGGGTGCGCAGGTACACCAGCAGCGAGGGTCTCCTCGCGGCCCCACGGCGTGTCGTACAGCAGCGTCGGGAACGGCCGCCCGCCGCCTTCAGGGGTGACCTGCCGCTTGTACGCGACCTCCCGCTCGGGGTCGAGGACGAGCTCGAGGAACAGGTCGTTGAGCCGCGCCCGGATCGGCCGGGGGTTGGCCACCAGCGCCGCCCACTCCTTGGGTGCGGTGCGGGCGCTGATGAACCGCTGCTTGATGAGTACGACGAGTGCCGCGCGCTGGGCGAGCTGTCAGGCTGCCCTCGTCGCCTTCGAACAGCGGCGAGCGTCGAGGTCGGCTCGTCGGTCGTCCGTGTCGTCGTCGGTGCCAGCGGCGCCGGCGGCGTCGTCGTCCGTCATCGCCGACAGCTTCGGGCACGAACTGCTCGGATCGAAGCCGTCGTCGTCGAGGTCCAGCGCCGTGGTCGGCTGCGCGTCGACGACCGTCGTCCTGGTTGGGCAGCTGCTCGGCGGCGGTCACGCGTGCTCCCCGTTGAGGCGGGGCCGGCGGGCACGACGCGAGGAACGCGCAGAGGCCGGGCGCGTGCCGTCGGGGCGGACCGCCTGGTACACCTCGTCGCCGTCGCCTGCACGGACGTCGTCGCGGTTCGTCGGCCAGGTGCAGCAGGCCGAAGATCTCGACCGGGCGGCGCAGCGCAGGGTCGAGCTGGTCGAACAGCTCACCCGAGGGACTCCGGACGTCTCGTCGCCCGGTCCGCTGAGCGCGCCGTCGAGGGCGTCGCGGAGCGCGTCGAGCGTCGGTCCGCCCTGCAGGAGCAGGTCCTGCAGAGTGACGCCCGTCGGGCCGCTCCTCGCTCAGGGATGCGCAGCGGCGGCGGCGCGACTCCGCGACGCGTGTCGTGGAACCGCTCGCGCAGGTGGTCGATCGTCGGGCCGGGCGGGCAGCAGGGGCAGCGGCACCTGCGCGCGGGCCCGGCGGTGCGCATCCAGGTGGCGAGCTCGGCGTCGAGCTGCCGCAGCGTCGCGTCGAGCTCCCGGTCGCGGGTGATGTTGTGCGTGACGATGTAGTCGCGCAGGGCTGCGGTGACCCGGTTGCGCTGGGCGAGCACGCTCTCGATGCCGCTGCGGATGAGCGCGACGGTGCCGCGGAGCTCGCGCCTGTCGGTGTCGACGAGGACGTCGTCGGCGATGGGGTGCTCGAGCAGGTCGTTGAGGTCTTCGCGCAGCTGCAGCATGCAGCTCGTCGTCGCGCAGCAGTGCGAAGGCGCCCTCGAACGCCCGGCCCTCCGGGGTGGCGGTCATGAGCGTGTCGGCCTGCCGGAGGTAGTCGTCGATGACCTCGCCGGCGGGCCGGTCGTCGGCGCGGAACGCGGCGAGGATGGTGGTGCGCAGCGTCGGCGAACACCTCCTCGACGCGGGCGAACTCGCTGGGCAGGCCGCCGACGAGCTGCAGCAGCTCGCCGTAGCCCTCGAGCATGTAGTCGTCGGAGACCTGCGCGATCTCTCCGCCGGCCAGCAGTCGGTCGCGTTCGGCGGTGAGCCGGTCGATCTCGTTGTTGAGGATGGCGACGCGGGCGGCCCGGTCGGGGTTGACCTCGGTGTTGAAGCGGCGGACCGCGGCGACGATCGTCGCGATGCGGTGCTCGCTCAGGCTCGCGCGTTCGCGGGTGAGGCCCTTGACCAGCGTGAGCGCGTCCTGCGCGTGGCAGGTGAGGGCGTACACCTCGGTGCCGTCGTCGTCGGTGCTGCGGACGAGCCACTGGCCGCGCATCCACTTCAGGCACAGGTCGCGGCCGCTGCCGGTCGGGCAGTCGGTGTGTGCCGGCCAGGCGGAGCTCGGCGAGGTACGTGTCGACCTGCTCGTGCAGCCGGGCGGCGTCGATGGTGCGGGCGTCGCGGCCGAACGAGGTGCGGAAGATCGCGATGATCACCGGGCGCGAGCTTCTGGTGCAGCAGGGTCAGCGTCGGCTGGCTGAACGCGCCCTTGACGCGCGCGAGCTCGCCGGGGATGTCGCTCACAGCCCGGTTCACCTCCTCCACAGTCGACGCCGCTGAGGGTGACACCTGCCACCGACAAGTTCGGGGTGTTCGTGCAGATCGGTGCGCCTGCGGGCGGTCCGCGCACTCGTCGACAGCGGCGCAACGGGACCGACGGTCGGACGTGCGAGGTGTCCCGCGACGTCATACGGCAGTACGGGCGCACCGAGTTGAGCTGGCTGTCGCACTCGGCGTGGCCGCTGGTCCCTCGGGCTGGTTCGTACATCCCATGCACAGATGTCGGAGCGGGACGCTACGGTCCTGCGCGGAGGGTCGAGCCGAACGTCGCCGGCGGCACCGGCGCAGAACTGCAACGGGACGACCCATGCCCACCTTCCGCGTGAGCTTCCGCTCCGCCCAGTCCGACGAGCTCATCAACGCAGACGACGTCCGCATGACATCGAGCGCGTACGAGTTCCTGCGCGAGACCACCGTGATGGGGCGGCCGCGCACCGTCGTGGCCCGCCGGGTGCCCGTCGGGGCCGTTGACGACGTCACCGTCCTGCAGGCGTCGGCACCGGCACCGTGATCGGCACGGGCTTGGCCGCACGCCAGCCCCGATGGGCGCGGATCGCGACCGCGGCCGGGTGGACGTCGCCGGAGGTGCTGTACCTGGTCGAGCACGCTGCCTCGCTCGAGACCGTGCGGGTGCTGGTCGAGTCACTCGGGTCTGCTGCAGGTTCGGTTGACACCCGTTCTGTGGGGCGCAGCCCCGCAGGGAGGATGTCCCTGTGCCGAAGAAGTTCCCCGAGGAGTTCAAGCGTGACGTCGTGCGGGTCGCCCGCCGCGGCGACCTGAGCCAGGCCGAGGTCGCGGCCGACTTCGACATCAGCGTCGAGTCGGTGCGCCGCTGGGTCCGCCAGGCCGACGTCGACGACGGCGTCGTGGACGGGCAGACCAGCAGCGAGCAGAACGAGCTCGTCCAGCTGCGCCGCAAGGCCCGCCGGCTGGAGCAGGAGAACGAGATCCTGCGCCGCGCCGCGGCCTACTTCGCCGCCGGCAGCGCTCCCAAAATGAGCTACCCGCTGGTCCGTGACCTGGCCGCCGAGGGCATCCCGGTGCGGCTGACCTGCGGGGTGCTCGGCCACTCGACCCAGGCGTACTACGCCTGGCTGCGTCAGCCCGTCAGCCAGCGCGACCTCGACGACGCGTACTTCACCAACCTGCTCATCGACGCCTACGACGACGACCCGGAGTTCGGCTACCGGCTGCTGGCCGACGAGCTCGACAAGCTCGGCCACGCCGGTCGGGGAGCGGCGGGTCTGGCGGCTCTGCAGCCAGCAGAAGCTCTGGTCAGCGACCGTCCGCAAGGGCCGCCAGGGCAAGACGCCCGGGCCGGCGGTCCACGACGACCTGGTGCAGCGGGACTTCACCGCGGCCGAGCCGAACCGGGTCTGGGTCACCGACATCACCGAGCACCCGACCGCCGAGGGCAAGCTCTACTGCTGCCTGATCAAGGACCTGTTCAGCAACAGGATCGTCGGCTACGCCCTCGACGAGCGGATGACCGCGCAGCTCGCCGTGACCGCGCTGCGGACAGCCGTCGTCCGGCGCCAGCCCAAGAACGTCGTCATCGTCCACTCGGACCGCGGGCAGCCAGTTCCGAGCAAGATCCTTCCGGGCGGTCCTGACGGCCGCGGGCCTCAAGGGCTCGATGGGCCGGGTCGCCTCCGCCGGCGACAACGCGGCGATGGAGTCGTTCAACTCGCTGCTGCAGAAGAACGTCCTCGACCGCCGCCGCTGGCGGACCCGCGACGAGCTCCACAACGCCGTCGTCCACTGGGTCGAGCACACCTACAACAACCGGCGCCGGCAGCGCGCCCTCGGCAAGCTCACGCCCGTCGAGTACGAACTCGCCTTCACCAGTCAGGCCGCACTCGCGGCATGATCCAACTCAAGCAGTGTCAACCAGACCTGCAGCAGACCCGTCTCAGATCGCGAAGGACTTCGGCATCTCCGAAGGCTCGTTGACGAACTGGTTGAAGCAGGCCGACGTGCAGGACGGCAAGCGCAGCGGCCTGACCGAGGACGAGCGGCGGCAGCTGCGCGAGGCGAACAAGCGGATCCGCCTGCTCGAGCAGGAGAACGAGGTCCTGCGCCGCGCCGCTGCCTACCTGTCGCAGGCGAACCTGCCGGGAAAATGATCTACCCGCTCGTCCGAGAGCTCGCCGCTGCCGGCGCCCCTGTTCGGGTGCCGGTCGCGGTGACGATGCGGGTGCTGAAGCTGTCCCGGCAGGGCTACTACCAGTGGCTGCGCGACCCGGTCTGCCAGCGGGACTGGGACGACGCGCACCTGCTCCACCTGATTCGCGACATCCACGCCGATGACGCGACGCTGGGCTACCGGTTCATCACCGACGAGCTCGACGTCGAGCACGGCACGGTCGTCGGGGAGAACCGGGTGCACCGGCTCTGCCGCCTGGCAGGCATCAGCGCCAGCCACCACAAGAAGCGCAGCAAGCCCGGCTCGACCGGCCCCGCGCCGCACGACGACCTGCTCGCGGTCGTCGACGAGCACGGCGTCGTCCGGCACGAGTTCGCCGCCGACGGCCCGAACAAGGTCTGGCTTTGGGACATCTCCGAGCACCCCACCCGTGAAGGCAAGCTCTACATCTGCGCGATCAAGGACGTCTGGTCGAACAAGATCGTCGGCTACTCCATCGACACCCGGATGAAGTCCTCGCTCGCCCGCGCCGCGATGCGCAACGCCATCGCGCTGCGGTCCCCGGCCGGGACCGTGTGTCACAGCGACCGCGGAGGCCAGTTCAGGGCCAAACGCACCCAGCGGCTGCTCGCGAACAACGGGCTCGTCGGCTCGATGGGCCGCTCCTACGGAGCCGGCGACAACGCCAGCATGGAGAGCTTCTTCGCCCTCCTGCAGAACAACGTCCTCGACACCCGACGCTGGGACACCCGCGAACAGCTGCGGCTCGCGATGGTCACCTGGATCGAGACCAAGTACAACCGCCGACGCCGACAGCGCGGCCTGGGCCGGCTCACCCCCGTCGAGTTTGAGACCATCTACGCGACCGCAACAGCGGCCTGATCCCTACAACCCCGAAGTGTCAACAAGACTCGGGGCAGTCCGGGGCCGCGACCCCGATCAGCCGGCTCGCCGCGTGAGCAACGTGTCCGGTCGCTACATGCAGACCGACAGATTCCATGTCCTCCGCCAGCACCACCGTGTCCCGCCCCCGCGCCTTCGCCTCGTAGACCGCCGCGTCCGCCCGCGCCAGCGTCGTCGACGGCGCGTCGCCCGCCCGGTGCGTCGCGATGCCGACGGAGAACGTCACCGGCCCGGCCCACCGGTCCAGCAGCCGCTGCACCACCACCTGCGCCGCCCCGGTCATGTCCACCGACGCCGCCGACGGCAGCACGAGCGCGAACTCCTCCCCGCCGTAGCGGGCCGCGCAGTCGCCCTCGCGGACGCAGGCCCGCAGGGCCTTCGCCGAAGGCGACCAGCACCTCGTCGCCGGCGGCGTGGCCCTGCGTGTCGTTGAGCCGCTTGAAGTGGTCGAGGTCCAGGAACACGATCGCGCCGCCGGGGCGCAGCCGGTCGAGCGCCTCGAGGAACACCCGCCGGTTCGCCAGGCCGGTGAGCGCGTCGGTGGACGCCTGCACCTCGAGCCGCCCGACCGAGCGCAGCCGCTCGAGCAGCGCGCCGGCCTGGTGCGACAGCAGGCGTGACCACCTGCTGGCCGAAGCGCGTCCAGCGCCGTCGCGCGGAGTCCTGCCACCCGACGACGACGCACCCCAGGTACCCGCCCTCGCCGGGCACCGGGATGAACAGCGCCGAGCGCGAAGCCCAGCCGGGCGATGACCGAGCGCGCCAGCAGGGGCGACAGCGCGGCGTCCTGCGACGAAGATCGCCCGGCCCTCCGACAGGGCCAGCCCGATGCCCGAGCGGGTGCTGCTGTCGATGACGAGCGAGCCGAGCGGGTCGTCGAGGCCGCGCTGGCCGCGGTTGACGTACAGCGACGAGCCCGGGCGCGGAGGCGACCATGACGATGGCGACGTCGGGCTGCAGCAGGGTGTGGCGCGAGCTCGGCGACCAGGTCGGCGGCCGTCGAGCTCGGTGCTGGCCTCGTGCAGCGCGGTGACGGCGTGCAGCAGCGCCTGCGTGCTGCGCGGTCGGCGGTCTCGGAGCGCGCGGTGGTCAGCCGACAGGACCTCGCCGACGACGACGGACAGCAGGGCCGCCCCGACGAGGTCGACGGCGGCGGACGCCGGCTCGGCGCCGGCGAGGGCGAGCAGCGGCGCTGCCGAGGGTGACGGGGGCGAGCCACAGCGAGGTGCGCGGCGGCTGGGTCATGCCGGCGTACAGGGCGGCGAGCGCCCAGAAGAGCAGGTAGTGCGACGGCGCCCGGCCCAGGCGCCGAGCGCGCCGCCGATGCAGCAGCTGCGCCCCACACGTGCGGGCACGACGGTGGCCCACCGCGGCATCCGGGTCCACGGCAGCAGCAGCAGCACGACGACGGTCGCCAGGGCGACGACGATGGTCGCCCACACGCGCGGCCGTGTCGACGTCCGGCGGGCAGGAAGCCGACCGTGCCGACCATGGTGACGCCGGCGAGCCCGAACAGCAGCGGCGGCGAGCCGGCCGGCGCACACCCGCGGGTCGCAGTGCGGTCCCAGGGCGCAGCCGCGCCCGCCAGGTGGCGGAGCCGGGGGCACGGGTCACCCTCGTGAGCATCGGCCGCGCGCGCCCGGACCTGTACTGACCCGGCACGGACCAGCCGCGGACTACAGCCGGTGGACCCGGTCGGACAGCGGCAGGGCCGCGCGGGTGTCGAGGACCAGCCGGGCGTCGCGGGCGACGGCGTCGAGGTCGAGCGCCGGGTGCGGCGTCAGCACGACGACGGCGTCGTAGGCGTCGAGGCCGTCGAGCGGCACCGAGGCGAGGTCGTCGAAGGACCGGGACGTGCGGGTCGCTGTAGGCGACGTCGCACGCCCTTGGCCCGCAGCCGGCGGACCACCTCGACCGCGGGCGACTCGCGGCAGTCGGCGACGCCGGGCTTGTAGGCGACGCCGAGGCACAGCACCGTCGAGCGGCGACAGCGCCAGGCCGGCGTCGTTGAGCAGGTCGCCGAGCCGGGTGACGACGTAGCTCGGCATCCGGGCGTTGATCTCCTGCGCGAGCTCGACGAAGCGGAAGCTGAAGCCCGAGCTGCCGCACCCGCCACGACAGGTAGCTCGGGTCGACCGGGATGCAGTGCCCGCCGACGCCGGGGCCGGGGTAGAAGGGCATGAAGCCGAACGGCTTGGTGGCCGGCCGCGCCGATGACCTCGTGCAGGTCGATGTCGAGCTCGCGGCAGAACACCGCCATCTCGTTGACCAGCGCGATGTTGACGTGCCGGAAGGTGTTCTCCAGCAGCTTGGCCATCTCGGCCTCGCGGGTGCCGCTGACCGGGACGACCGTGCCGGTGACCTGCCGTAGAGCGCGGTGGCGGCCTGCCAGGGCGTCGCGGCGTCGACGGCCGCCGACGACCTTGGGGGTGTTGGTGATGCCCGTAGGTGGGGTTGCCCGGGTCGATGCGCTCGGGGGAGTAGGCGAGCAGGAAGTCGCCGTCGGGCCGGGCCGGCGAGCAGCAGCGGCCGCACGACCTCCTCGGTGGTGCCGGGGTAGGTCGTCGACTCGAGGACGACGAGGTCGCCGGGCGACAGGACCGTGGCGACGGCGCGCGCGGCGGACTCGACCGCGGACAGGTCGGGCTGGCCGTCGGCCAGCGGCGTCGGGACGCAGATCACGTAGGTGGTGGCGCCGGCCGGGATGTCGGTGGTGAAGCGGACGCCGCCGAGCTCGCCGTCGCGCACGTCCTCGATGCCGGAGCGGCCGGCCGCGAGCTCGGCGACGCGCGGCGGCGGAGACGTCGTAGCCGACGACGTCGACGCCCGCCGCGTCCAGGGCCACGGCCAGGGGGAGTCCGACGTAGCCGAGGCCGATCACGCACGTGGTCACGGCCCCATGCAACCCGATCCCCGACCCGACGCCGGACACGGCGAGACCCCGGGTGCTTCCTCCCGCCCCGACCGGAGTCGGAGCGCAAGGCCGGCGGGACGAGAGCCGGACCCGGGGTCCCTGGTGCCTGTCGTGGATTCGCCGTCGCCGTAGGAGGCGGTGGTGATCCAGCGGATGTCCTCTTACGGCGTCCTAGCGGACAGCCACCTCACGAGTCCCAGAAGTACGAATCTCTGGATCACCTCCTCTCCGTGTACGACCAGCGTAGGTCGGCGGTCGGGCAGGTTGTCCACGGCGAATCTGCGTCACCCGAACGGACCTCGACGCACGGGTCCGCGGACCCCGATGCACAGGTACCCGAACCCCCCGTGGAGGACCTGTGACGCCGATGGCTCTGCTCGAGAGCGGCATCCCGCTCTCGCTGCTGCTCGACCTCGTGCTCGGCCCGGACAGCGAGGCGCTGCTGGCCGCGGAGGAGGGCTCGCTCGAGCGCTGACCCGGCCCCGGCTCGGTAGCCTCGCGGCCCATGGTCTCCCGCAACGTGCTCGGCGACGTCGGCCTCGCCCTCCTGGGCGTCGCGACGGTGGCGGCCGCCGGCTACGTGCTCGTCCGCGACCCGCTGCCGCCGGACACCACGGCTGCTGCCGGTGCCCTCGGCCGTGGCCTCGGCGTCGCCGCCCGCCCCCGCGGTCCTGCCGACGCCCAGCGCCGGCCGGGTCGACCTCACCGTCCTGCGCAGCCCGACGACGGCGGGCGGCCACCTGGTCGTCGCCGCGCGCGACCTCGGCTGGGCGGTCACGGGCGCCACGCTGGCCCGGCCGGGCGACCTCGCCGGCCAGGAGGTCGTGCTCCTGCAGGCCGGGCAGGGCGACGCCGCCGAGGTCGCGGACAGCGTCGCGTCGGTGCGCCGGGAGGCGCCGTCGGCGCGGCTGGTCGTCGTCGGACCGCTGGTGCGGGTGAGCGCGGGCGATCCGGCGCTGCGGGCGGCGGTGACCGCGGCCGGCGGCGAGCTGCTCGAGCCGGCCGCCCTGGGCTGGCTGCAGGACGTCTCCGACCCCTTCACCCCGAGCGGCAGCCTGCGGCCCGAGGTGGCCGAGACGGTCGGCGGCCGGCTGGCGGACGCGCTGCGCGAGTAGGGCCGCGGGTCAGCCGCCTGACCGCCTGCTCGAACCGCTCGGCCAGCGTCCGCGTCACCGGCCCGACCGCCCTGGGCTCGCCGTCCAGGGCCACCACCGGCGCGACCCCCCGGACGCTGCTCAGCAGCAGCACCTCGTCGGCCGCCCGCAGCTCCTCGACCGTGCCGCGGCGCACCTCGTACCGGCCGTCGTGCAGGTCGAGGACGCGCGGCCGAGGGTCGTGCCCGGCAGGATCGCGACCTCGTCGGGGGGCGGCGTCACGAGCACCCCGCCGCTGACCCAGGCGCAGGTCGACGTCGGCCCCTCCAGCACCTCGCCGTCGAGGCTGGCGAACACGACGTCGTCGGCGCCCCGCGCCTCGGCCTCCCGCAGCGCGGCCATGTTCACCGCGTACGACGTCGACTTCACCCCGCCCAGCAGCCACGGCGACTCCGCGCGCAGGGCCGCCGGCACGCCCAGGGTCAGCACGACGGCGGACACCCCCGCCCGCTGGGCGACCACGGACTCCGCCACGGGCGTGACCAGCGCGTAGAGCACCCCGCCGCGGGTGGCGACGACCCGCAGGACGCCGTCGGGGCAGGTCCCAGGCCGACAGCGCGAGGGCGACGAGCGGGGCGGCGTCGGGCACGTCCATCGCGAGCCGGGCGGCGCTGCGCTGCAGCCGGGACAGGTGCGCCTCGACGCCGAACGCCCGCCCGCCCGCGACGCGCAGGGTCTCGAACACCGACTCGCCGCGCAGGACCCCGAGGTCGTCGGCCCGCAGCAGGGGAGCGGCGGCGTCGGCGAGCACGGGTCCGGACGGCCCCTGGACGGCGAGGACGGTCACCGCCCGACGGTATCGTCGGCCCATGGGGCGCACCGTGCCGGCGGTCGGGCACGACTGGCAGGCCGAGCTGCGCGCCCGCGGCTACCGGCTCACCCCGCAGCGCCAGCTGGTCCTGGAGGCCGTCGGCAGCCTGGGCCACGCCACGCCGGAGGACATCGTCCACGCGGTGAACAAGACCGCGAGCGGCGTCAACATCTCCACCGTCTACCGGACCCTGGAGCTCCTGGAGGAGCTCGGGCTGGTCACCCACACCCACCTCGGGCACGGCAGCCCGACCTGGTCGGTGGTGGGGGAGGACGACCACGTCCACCTGGTCTGCCGCGACTGCGGGGCGGTCGAGGAGGTGGAGCGCTCGGCGGTCGCGGGGGTGGCCGCGGAGCTGGAGCGGCGGCGCGGGTTCACCGTCGACCTCGGGCACCTGACCGTCTTCGGCCGGTGCCGCGACTGCGGGACGAACACCCCGTAGGTGACGTTCGGGTCACGAAAGGGCCGGACGGGGCGGAGAAGGCACCCGACAGGGGCGAACCTGAGCGGCCGTCCGTCGTCCTGAGAGGGTGACGGCAGGCCCGTAGCCTCGGCGCGCGCCGTCCCGCGCCCTCGACAGGAGTCCCATGAAGATCGCCCGACGCCGGCTCGTCCTCGCCGGTGCCGCCACCACGACGGCGGTCCTCGCCGGCCTGCTGGTCCTGCCCACCCCCGCCTCGGCCGGCCAGATCGTCGAGGTCACCCCCGGCACGGTGCTGAACACCAACACCGGGCAGGCGCTGACCTTCCGCAACCCGAGCAACCTCGGCGTCGGCGACGTCGTCATCACGCGGACCGGGACGGCGACCGACACGGTCACGACCACCGGCGCCATGGGCACGCGCTTCACCCAGTCCGGCGCCGGCACGTCCATGACGCTGCAGCCGATCAACTTCGCCGACGGCGGCAGCAGCCGGGCCACGGACGGGCCGGCCAACCCCGGCACCTACGACGTCAAGCTCACCAACGCCGTCGGCATGACCGACT
Source organism: uncultured Actinomycetota bacterium (assembly GCA_963815615.1). GTDB lineage: Bacteria > Actinomycetota > Actinomycetes > Mycobacteriales > SCTD01 > RYN-122. Next base: position 577,527 of record CAWFHF010000002.1, read on the forward strand.
CCTGCACGGCCTGCTTCACCGTCGCCTCGCCGGGCGTGCCGACCCTCACCGCGGTCGACGGCGGCAGCCTGGCGCAGAACAGCAGCGGCAACATCACCGTCACGGGGTCGAGCTTCTCGCGCGGCAGCGTGATCGAGGTCCTCAAGGCCGACGGCACGGTCGACCGCGACGTCGACGCTCAACGGCAACCCGGTCGACCCCGACCCGATGAACCCGCCGTCGAACATGTCGGAGACGACCAACGGCATCACGACGGCGACCACGCTCCGCCGCCGGGCGACCGTGTCGGCCTCCGCCGTCACCGGCCCCCGCCGCCTGCGGGTCCGCAACACCGACGGCACCAGCGCCACCTGCGCGCAGACCTGCTTCACGGTCAACGGCGCCCCGCTCAGCGCGGTCTCGCCGACCGGCGGCACGAACAACCCGACCCCCGCGTCACCGACCCTCACCCTGACCTTCCAGGGCGCCGGCCTCGAGCGCGGGACGCCCAGCCTGGCCTTCGTCGGCGAGGCCGGCAGCTCGACCAGGAGCGACCTGTCGATCGTCGGCACCAACGTCCGCTTCGCCGCGGACCGCACGTCGGTGACCGCGGACTACGACCTGCGCAACGCCGCGCCCGGGCTCCGCGCCTACCAGCCGGTCCTCACGCAGAGCGACACCAGCCAGAACTCCTGCACCTGCCGCTTCGACGTCCTGCAGACGACGAAGGTCGGCGGTCACCGCCGTCGCACCGGTGACCGGGGCGGCGGGCGCGAGCCAGACCGTCCAGGTCATCGGCAGCGGCTTCTCCCGCGGCGTCCGCATCTCCTTCGGCGCCGACGTCACGACCACCGCGGTCCGCTTCGTCAGCCCGACCCGCGTCGACGCGACCGTCTCGATCGCCGCCACCGCCGCGAACGGCGCGCGCGACGTCACCCCGACGACGACGGACGGCGTCGCCGGCACCGCCTGCACCGGCTGCTTCACCGTCACCGGCGGCCGCACGGGCAGCGCGAGCCCGACCCCGAGCAGCAGCCCCAGCGCCACGGCGACGATGTCGATCAGCCCCTCCCCGACGCCGTCCAGCACGCGCCAGGCCTCCGTCGCGGTGTCGCCGACGACGATCACCTCGCAGGAGCTGGCGACGGTCCGCGGCACGGCGACCCCGGGCAGCCTCGTCGAGCTGATGGCGTACAGCCGGCCGAGCACGACCTACCAGGTGGTGCGCCGCGGCGTCGTCGGGGAGTCCGGCACGATCGAGTTCCAGGTCGGGCCGAGCGGCAACACCCGCCTGTTCCTGCGGGCCACCGACGTGAACGGCGGGAACGCCGTCGAGAGCGCGTCGGTCGTGCTCACCGTCCGGACGTCGCTCAACCTCAAGGTCGCCCGCACCGGCACCCGCACCTACCGCTTCACCGGCAGCACCCTGCCCAAGCGGCGCGGCCAGCTGGTCACGGTCTTCTACGAGACGCAGCTCCGGGAGCCGCACGATCGTCAGCCGCGCCCGCGTCGCTCAGGACGGCACCTACAACGTCACCCGGACCTTCACCGGCGGCGGCACGTTCACGTTCTTCACCGGCACGGGCACGGACATCAACAACGCCAGCAACAACAGCAACCGGGTGCGCGTCACCCTCCGCTAGGACCGACCCGCACCCGAGAGGAACCCCATGACCCCCCGCACCCTCGGCCGACGTCTGGCCGTGAGCGCCCTGGCGACGGCCACCGCCGTCGCCGGTCTCACCGCCCTGGCGCCTGGCGCCAGCGCCGCCGTCACCGACCGCATCGTCGTCACGCCGTCGACGCAGGTGGCCGCCGCTGGCACCTGCGTCGTCTACACGCTGCAGGCGCTCGACACCGCCGGCCTCCCGGCCACCGACAGCGGGACCGTCAACATCGTCGTCACCGAGAACCCGAACAGCGCCACCCAGGACGTCGACTTCTGCACGACGCCCGCCACCACCGGCCCGACGACGGCGACCTACACGAACGCCAACGAGGGCATCCCGATGACCCCCCTGGCCACGGGCGCGAGCACGCAGTCGTACACGCCCGGCCCGAGCGTCACCTCGACGGCCAGCGGCACCAGCCGGCCCGACGGCGCCGACAACGCGCAGGGCATCGCCCCCGACGCGACGCCGGCGGTCGACAACACCAACAACCCGTCCGGCGTCGACCGGGCGAGCTTCGCCTACACCTCCGGCAGCGTCGTGCGCTTCGGCATCGCCGGGCTCGTCGCGGGCGGCGCCAGCATCCGCGCCTTCATCGACCGCGCCGGCGGCACGGCCGGCAGCCCCGACCCGGGCGAGCCGTTGTTCGACGCCGCCGCGACCTTCCGCACGGGCGGGCTCCCCGGCACCGCGACCGTCGCCGACGCCGCCAAGGCCGTCGACGCCGAGCCCGAGACCGGGTCCGGCCAGCAGGGCAACGTGCAGACCTTCACCGCGGTCGTGCGCAACGCCACCGGCGACACGCTGTTCGGCGTCACCCCGCTCATCCGGGTCACCTCCGGCACCAACGCCGCCGCGGCCGACACCCTGCGCGCCGACTGCGGCTCCTCCGACAACGCCGGCGTCGCGTCGTGCGCCTACCAGGGCGCCAAGATCGGGACCGACACCCTGCGGGTCTTCGTCCAGCAGACCGCGGGCGGCACCGCCGGCCCCGACGCGAGCGAGCCGAGCGACGACATCGTCCGCTCCACCACGCTGCGCGCCGACGCGCGCACCAACGCCCGCTTCCTCGACCTGACCCCGGCGTCGACCACGACGACCGCGGGCGGCAGCCGGACCTTCAGCGCGGCCGTCACCACCGCCACCGGTGCCCCCTCGACCGGCGTCTCGCTGGTCTTCAGCGAGGACGGCCCGGGCCGCTTCACCAACGGGCAGTCGAGCGTCACCGTCGTCACCGGTGACGACGGCGTCGCCACCGCGACGGTCACCACCGTCGCGGCCGACGGCGCGGGCAGCCAGGTCGTCACCGCGGCGATCGTCGACGCAGGGACCACCCAGTGCTCCCAGCCGGCCGGAGCCGGCACGGGTGCGACCGCCACCACCCCGGCCGGCACCTGCAGCGACACCTCGGTGAACAACGTCCTGGCGGCGCCCAGCCCGAGCGCCAGCCCGAGCAGCTCGGCCTCGGCCTCGGCCTCGCCGTCGGCGTCGGGCTCCCCCCGCCCGTCGACCTCGGTCTCGCCGTCGGCGACCGCCACGGTGTCCGGGAGCCCGTCGCCCGGCGGCAACCAGGTCCAGCCGGTCCTCAGCCTGCCGCGGTCGGTCATCACCTCGCAGGAGCAGGCCGAGGTGGTCGCCACCGCCCAGCCCGGCTCGGTCGTCGAGCTGCAGGCGTACAGCCGCCCGAGCACGACCTACCAGATCGTCCGGCGCGCCGTCGTCGGGCAGAGCGGGACCACCACCTTCCGGGTCGGCCCGAGCGGCAACACCCGGCTGTTCCTGCGCAGCCGCAACGTCGACGGCGGCGGCCAGGTCGACAGCGCCTCGATCGTGCTGACCGTGCGCACGTCGCTCAACCTCAAGGTGGCCCGCACCGGTCCCCGCACCTACCGCTTCACCGGCAGCACGCTGCCCAAGCGGCGCGGGCAGCTCGTCACGGTCTTCTACCAGCCCGACGGCGGCAGCCGCGTCATCGCCAGCCGCGCCCGGGTCGCCCAGGACGGCACGTACAACGTGACCCGTCGCTTCGGCGGGACCGGCACCTTCACCCTGTTCACCGCCACCGGCACCGACATCAACAACGCCGGCAACGAGAGCAAGAGCGTCCGCACCACCATCCGCTAGCTCGACGGCACGAACGCAGGGGCGGTCCGACGGGCCGCCCCTGCGCCGTCCTCTCCTCGCGGTCCACCCTCGCGGGCCGCGAGGATCTGCGACCATCCGCCTGCCACGACTGCCTGCCACAGGAGATCCCGTGTCCCCCCGCCTGCTCGCCCTCGGCCTGGCCGGTGCCCTCGCCGCGGGCACCGTCGCGCTGTCGTCCCTGCCGGCCTCGGCCGCGCCCCCCTCCACCGGCGCCGGGGTCGGTGCCCGCGCGCAGGAGCTGCCCACGCTGCCCCTGCCCTCCCTCCCGATCCCGATCCCGGCCCCGCCCGGCGGATCCCCCTCGGCGAGCCCCTCCGCGAGCGCGTCGGCGTCGGGGAGCCCGTCCGCGAGCGCGTCGTCCTCGGCGAGCGCCTCGGCGAGCCCGAGCGCCAGCCCGTGCGTGTCGGCGTCCTCCAGCCCGACGCCGTCGGCCTCGGCCTCGGCGTCGGGGTCGCCCTCGGCCTCCGCCTCGGCCTCCGCGAGCCCGGGCGGCCCGGGGCCTGCCGTTCCCGGTGCCGACCGGCCTCCCGATGCCGGGCGCGAGCGCCACGCCGACCGCCACGACCTCCCCGACGCCCTGCCCCTCCCCGACGGCGACCCAGCCCGCGACGCCGGCCACGGTCTCGATCTCGCCGGCCACCATCACCGCGAAGGAGACCGCGCTGGTCTCCGGGATCGCGGCGCCGGGTGCCACCGTCGAGCTGATGGCGTACAGCCGCCCGTCCACCACGTACCGCGTGGCGCGGACCGGCACCGCCGACGCGCAGGGCCGCTTCGCCTTCACCATCGCCCCGAGCGGCAACACCCGGCTCTACGCCCGCTCCGGCGGCAGCGACAGCGCCACGGCGGTCCTGCAGGTGCGCACGTCGATCAACCTCAAGGTCGTGCGGACCGGCGAGCGGACCTACCGCTTCTCCGGCAGCACGCTGCCCAAGCGGCGCGGCCAGCTCGTGCAGGTCACCTACGCCCGCGGCGCCGGCCGGACGCTGGCCGCCAAGGTCCGCGTCGCCTCGGACGGCACGTACCTCGTCACCCGCACCTTCGGCGGCACGGGGACGTTCACGTTCAGCACCATCACCGGGACGGACAACGACAACGCCGCCGGCACGTCGAACTCCGTCCGCACGACGGTCCGCTAGGAGCATCCCGCTCGACGACGGCCCCCCGCGTGTGCCAGGCATGCACGGGGGGCCGTCGCCGTTGTGCCGGGCGTGGCTCTCCTGACGCGTCCCGGTGCCGTCCCCGCCGACCCGCCCGACGACGGCGTCGCCGGGCACTACGGCGACCCCTACCGCGAGCAGCGGCTGCTCGAGGCCGGGGAGGCGCTGGTCGACCTGTCCCACCACGACGTCGTCCGGATCGGCGGGCCCGACCGGCTGTCCTGGCTGCACAGCCTGCTGTCGCAGCACGTGCTCGCGCTCGGGGCCGAGCCGGTCGAGGGGCTCGTGCTCAGCCCGCAGGGCCACGTCGAGCACCACCTCGTCCTGCAGGACGACGGCGAGGCCACCTGGGCCGTCGTCGAGCCCGGCACCGGGCCCGCGCTCGTCGCCTTCCTGCAGCGCATGCAGTTCCTGCTGCGCGTCGACGTCGCGCTCGACGACTCCCGGGTCTGGACGTCGCGCGGGCTGCTGCCGCGCGCCGAGCTCGACGCCTACGACGGGCCGGTGGCCGGGGTGCTGGCCTGGGAGGCGCTCCGGGTCGCGGCCCGTCGTCCGCGGCTCGGGCTCGACACCGACCACCGCACGCTGCCGCACGAGGTCGGGTGGCTCGCCCGCGCCGTGCACCTGGACAAGGGCTGCTACCGCGGGCAGGAGACGGTCGCCCGCGTGCACAACCTCGGCCGGCCGCCGCGCCGGCTCGCGCTGCTGCACCTCGACGGCAGCGACAGCGAGCTGCCGGCCCCCGGCACGCCGGTGCTGCTGGGGGACAAGGAGGTCGGCCGGCTCGGCACGTCCGCCCGCCACCACGAGCTCGGCCCGATCGCCCTGGCCCTGGTCAAGCGCCAGGTCCCGGACGACGCCGCCCTGACCGTCGGGGGCACGGCGGCCGCCGTCGACCCCGCGCCGGCCGACGACGTGCCGGAGTCCCCGGCGCGCGCCGCCGCCGCTGCCCGGGCGGGGCTGCTGCGCTTCTGAGGCGGCGCCTGCCCGGGCGTCTGCCGGTCAGGGTCAGCCTCGGCTCCGTGCGGCAGCAGGGGGTCGAGAGGGTCGATACCGGCGAACGCCTGTCTGCAACGGTGTCCACATGGCCTGGGCCCGGAGACTGGACGACCGCGCGGACGCGTTCCTGCGACGTCGCGTCGGCGTCGGGCTGACGAGTCCCGGACCAGAGCCCGGCAGTAATAGGCACCTGCTCCTCGTGGTCGCGGTGTCGGGTGGCGTTGCGCTCCTGCTCACCCTCGTGCTGCTGCTGAGCGGGTCCGACATCCCCTGGCCGGTCCTGCTGGGGCCCGTCGTGGGCGCACTGCTGGGCCCCCTCGCCGCTCGCCGCAGGAGGCGGCGCCGGAGGTGAGTGCCGCCGCCCTGAGCACACCGGGCTGCGGACTCAGCCGCGGCTGAACAGGCCCTTGCGCTTCTTCGTCGCCGCGGCAGGGACGGTCGACGGACGGGTCGGTGCCTGCGAGGGCGGGCGGACCGGCGGCGGGGGCGGTGCGTCGTCGTCGAGGCCCAGCGAGCTGAGCTCGCGCAGCAGGGCGGCGGTGTCGGTCTCCTGCGCGGCGTACGGGGTCGCGTCGTCGTCCCAGGAGGCGAAGGCGCTGGGGGCGGGCTCCGGCTCGGGCTCGGGCTCCGGCTCGGGGGCGCTCGCGGTGCTCGCCGTGGCGCTGAGCTCGGCGAAGGCGGCGGCCGTGTCGGCGGGGTCGAAGGCGGGGGCGGGAGCGGGGTCGTCCATGGCGGCGAGCTCGGCGCTGAGCTGACGGGCCTGCTCCTCGGCGCAGCTCGGGCCTGCTCGGCGGCTGACTGCTCAGCGGCGATCCGCTCGGCCTCGGCGCGCTCGGCTTCGGCGCGGGCCTGCTCGGCGGCGACGCGCTCGGCCTCGGCGCGCTCGGCTTCGGCGCGGGCCTGCTCCTCGGCTCGGCGGGCCTGCTCGGCGGCGATCCGCTCTGCCTCGGTCCGCTCGGCCTCGGCGCGCTCCGCCTCGGCGCGGGCCTGCTCGGCGGCCAACCGCTCCGCCTCGCGCTGGCGCTCCTGCTCGATGGCGACGCGCAGCGCCTCCGCGGCAGCGGCCTCCGCCTGTGCGGCCTCGGCCTGCTGCCGTGCGTGCTCCTCGGCGGCGACCCGTGCCTGCTCCTCGGCGGCGAGCCGCTCCGCCTCGAGGCGGGCAGCCTCGGCCTGGGCAGCGGCGAGCCGCTCCGCCTCCTGCCGCGCCTGCTCCTCCGCGGCGAGGCGCTCGGCCTCGAGCCGCGCAGCCTCGGCCTGCTCGGCGGCCAGGCGCTCGGCCTGCTGGCGCGCCTGCTCCTCCGCGGCGAGGCGCTCGGCCTCCAGCCGCGCAGCCTCCGCCTGGGCAGCGGCGAGCCGCTCCGCCTCCTGCCGCGCCTGCTCCTCGGCCGCCAGGCGCTCGGCCTCGACGCGGGCAGCCTCCTCGCGGCGGCGGCGGCCTGCTCGGCGGCCAGGCGCTCGGCCTCGGCCTGCTCGGCGGCGACGCGCTCGGCCTCGACCCGGGCGGCCTCCTCGGCGGCACGGCCTGCTCGGCGGCGACGCGCTCGGCCTCGACCTGCTCGGCCTCGGCGGGCGGCCTCCCGGCGGCGGCCTGCTCGGCCTCGACGCGCTCGGCCTCGACCCGGCGGCCTCCACGGCGGCGGCCTGCTCGGCGGCCAGACGCTCGGCCTCGGCCTGCTCGGCAGCGACCCGCTCGGCCTCGATGCGGGCGGCCTCCTCGGCGGCGGCGGCCTGCTCGGCGGCGAGGCGCTCGGCCTCGACCCGCTCGGCCTCAGCCCGCTCGGCCTCGATCCGCTCGGCCCGCGCCGCAGCGTCCGCCTCGGCCGCCACCCGCTCCGCCTCGGCCCGCTCCTCGGCGTCCCGCCTCGCCCGGTCGAGGTCGACGACGGGGGCGACGTGGTCCTCCCCGAGCGACGCCTCGATCTCCTGCCGCGCGGCGAGCCGGTCGGCCTCGAGCTCGGCCTGGGCGGTGGCGAGCTCGGCGGCGTCGCGCTCGCGCCGGGCCAGGTCGCGCTGCACCTGCTCGGCGCGGGCGGCCGACGCGAGCGCCTCCTGCGGCGTCTGCAGGGCGGGGACGGGTCGGACGGCGAAGGCGTCGTCGCCGGTGGGCGCCGGGCCGAGCAGGGCGGACAGGGCGGCGGACACCTGGTCGAGCGGGTCGACGGCGGGCTCGCGCAGCGCGGAGGTGATGAGCGCGGCGACGTCGAGGGGGGGCTCGGGCGACAGGGCGGCGCTGAGCCGGGAGGTGAGGTCGCTGGGCAGGAAGGAGGGGGCGACGACGTCCGGCGCGGGCTCGTCGGCCTCGACCTCGACGAGCCCGGCGGTGACGAGCTCGTACACGGTCTGGCCGGCCTCGTAGAGCGTGAAGCCGCACTCGCGGGCCAGCTCGGCGACGTCGCGGACGCCGTCGACCTTGCACAGCAGCGACCAGGCGTCGGCGCCGACGGTCATCTCGGCCGAGCCGCCGCCCGACGCCGACAGCACCGGGACGGCGCCCGGCCCGACGACGACCTCGACGAGCGAGGCCCACGAGGCGGTGCGGTGCGCGACGGCGGCGAGCAGGGTGGGGACGTCGATGGGAGGGGCGACGTCCTCGCGGGTGCGCTCGTTGGGGCGGAAGCGCCAGCTGCCGGCGGTCCAGCCGACGAGGTCGCAGGTGGCGGCGAGGACCTGCTCCTGCACGAACGCCTCGACGACGGCCTGGTCGACGTAGCCGAGGTGGACGAGCAGCTCGCCGAGCCGCCAGCCCTGCAGCTCGGTGCGCTGGGCCTCGAGCGCCTCGGCGAGGGCCTCGGGGGCGAGCGCGCCGGAGGAGACGAGCCGGGAGCCGAGCTGGGGGCGGCGTCCGGGGACGAGGACGGCGTAGACCTGGCCGCCGCGCAGGTAGACCCGCGCCTCCTCGCCGACGGGGTCGACGATGCGCAGGCAGCCGCCGGCCAGGCCCTCGGCCAGCTGGGTCAGGACGTCGGGCAGGGGCGTGCTCCGCGAGGTCGCCCTTGAGCACCGCGACCTCCTTGTCGTCGTCGAGCGGCTGTGCAGGGACCTTCGGCAGCGGAGGGCGGACGGGTTGAGCCGTACGGCGCAACCCGGACAGCCGCTGCGGCGTGTCGGAGGTGTCTGACACGATGGTCGTGCTCGGGGCGCCGACGGCGCAGCCAGAGCCCCACCACCGAGCCAGGAGACGCTGCCGATGACCGCCGAGGACGCTCCCGTGCAGGGCACCCGTCGCATCGACCGCGTGCTGTCCGAGGACTACCTGACCGGGTCTGGCCGAGGCCCCGCTCGCCGACGTCCGCGCGCTGCGCGGCGAGGCCGAGCAGGAGGAGGTCGACCTGTCCTACCTGCGCCGGCTGATCCAGGGCCGCATGGACGTGCTGCGGGCCGAGCTGAACCGGCGCGAGGGCGGCAGCGGCAAGAACCTCGTCGAGCACCTGGCGGGCATCCTCGCGGAGGAGCCGCGCTCGCCGGCCCGCGGGCTGGGCCGCCACACCGCGGTCGAGCCGAGCCGGGTCGACAGCCACCGCCGCTACGTCGAGTCGCTCGTCGCCGACGTCGACCTGTCCGACGTCAGCGCCCGGACGCCGGACGACCTCGCCCACGCGATGCGCGTGCTCGGCGAGGAGGAGCAGAAGCTGTCGGCCAAGCGCCGCGAGGTGCAGAAGGTCATGGACGCGTGCAGCGCCGAGATCACCCGGCGCTACCGCGACGGCGAGGCCGACGTCAGCGCGCTGCTGCGCCGAGGGCCGTCCGGCGCGAGGCGTGAGCGCTGCCGTCCTCGTCGAGGTCGTCCGCTCGGGGTACCGGCGAGGGCACCCACGTCGGGCTCGGTCGTCGCGCTGCGCCCCGACGGCAGCGACGCGCTCGGCGCTCGGCGACCTGGAGCGGCCGGTCTTCCCGCGCAGCGCGAACAAGCCGCTGCAGGCGGTCGGGATGCTGCGCCTCGGGCTGGGAGCCCGACGACGAGCAGCAGCTCGCGCTGGCCGACGGCGTCGCACAGCGGCGAGCCGGTGCACCTCGAGGTCGTCAGCACGATGCTCGGCGAGGCGCCGCTGGGCTGCCCGGCGATGCTGCCGCTGTCGGAGCCGGCGGCGCACGCGCTGCTGGCCCGCGGCGAGCAGGCGAGCCCGCTGACGATGAACTGCTCGGGCAAGCACGCCGCGATGCTGCAGACCTGCGTCGCGAACGGCTGGCCGACCGACGGCTACCTCGCGCAGGACCACCCGCTGCAGGTGGCGCTGCAGGCCGCGGTCGAGGAGCTGGCGGGGGAGCCGGTGCTGCACGTCGCCGTCGACGGCTGCGGCGCGCCCCAGCACGCGCTGACGCTGCCCGGGCTGGCCCGCGCCTTCGGCCGGCTGGCGAGCGCCGCTCCGGGCACCCACGAGCGCCGGGCCGCCGACGCGATGCTGGCCCGGCCGGACCTCGTCGGCGGCACCGGCCGCGACGTCACCGACCTGCTGCAGGCGGGCGTGCTGGCGCAAGGACGGCGCCGAGGGCGTGTACGCCGCGGCGCTGCCGGACGGCTCGGCCGTCGCGCTCAAGGTCGAGGACGGCGCGGCCCGGGCGCGGATGCCCGTGCTGGTGGCGGCGCTGCGGGCGCTGGGCGCGCAGCACGAGGTGCTCGAGCGGCACGAGGTCGGTGCCGGTGCTGGGCGGCGGCAGCGTCGTCGGCGAGGTGCGGGTCGTGCCTGCCGTGCGGGGTACCTGAGCGGCGTGGTCCAGGTCCCGGTCGTGCTCGCGCACGGCGGAGGGGTGCCCGAGGCGATGAGCATCGGGGTGCCGCTGCTGGCGGTCGGTGGTGTTCGTCCTGCTCGAGCGCAGCGCCCGGCGCAAGGCGCGGGAGCAGGCCGACGAGGACCGTGAGACGTGACACCCTTGCATGTGACATCGAGCAGTGTCATGGTGTGCGCATGATCCTCGCCTCGGACCTCAAGCCCGCCGGCGGTGCCGCCCTCGGCGAGGTGGTCACCGCCAGCGCCCTCGGCTCCGGCCTCGCCGCCGCGCTGCTGCTCGTGGTGTGGCTGCACCGCTCGCGCCGCACCGAGGTCGTCCAGCGGGTCGCCGACCGCGCTCGGCAGCGCGATGGGCGTGCCCGGCGTGGGTGGCCCTGCCGACGGTGTTCACCACGCTGTCGCTGCTCACCGCGCTGTTCGGCATGTACTGGGACATCAGCCTGCACATCGGCCAGGGCCGCGACAGCGGGCCGCTGGCCAACCCCGCCCACTACTTCATCCTGTTCGGGCTGTTCGGCATCTTCGCCGGCGGCGTGCTGGCGGTGTCCCTGCCGCGCGACGAGCGGCCCGGGCCGGCGTCGGTGCGGGTGACCGAGGGCTGGTACGCCCCGGTCGGCGGCCTGCTGCTGGCCGGCGCCGGCGATGTACGCCCTGCTCGGCTTCCCGCTCGACGACGTGTGGCACCGGCTCTTCGGCCAGGACGTCACCCTGTGGGGCCCGACCCACCTCATGCTCATCGGCGGCGCCGGCCTGTCGCTCGTCGGCCTGCTCGTGCTGGAGAAGGAGGGCGGCGCCGGCGCAGCACGCGCCGCAGGGCTCGGCCCGCGAGTACGTCCGCCGCTCGTTCGCCATGGGCGGCCTGCTCATCGGCCTGTCGGTGTTCCAGGGCGAGTTCGACTTCGGCGTCCCGCAGTTCCGCCTCGTGCTGCAGCCGGCCTGCTCGCCGTCGCCGCGGGCGTCGCGCTCGTCTCGGCCCGGCTGTGGAGCGGCCGCGGCGGCGCGCTGGCCGCCGCCGGCTTCTTCCTCGTCGTGCACAGCATCATCAGCCTGGTCGTCGGCCCGGTGCTCGGCGAGCCCACCCCGCACTTCCCGCTCTACCTCGGCAGCGCCGCTGCTGGTCGAGCTGCTCGCCGCTCGTCTGGACGACGACGCCGGTCCGCTTCGGCGTGGTCGCCGGCGCGCTGATCGGGACGGGCGGCACCCTCACCGAGGCCCTGTGGTCGCAGGTGTTCATGCCGCTGCCCTGGACCTCCGACATCGCCGTCGAGGGCACGCTCATGGCGCTGGTCGACGGGGATCGCCGGCGGCGGCGATCGGCGCCCTGCTCGCCCTCGGCCTGCAGGGCCGGCTGACCGAGGTCCGGCGTCCGCGGGCGCTCTACCTGGCCGCCCTGCTCGCCGTCGCCGTCGTCGTCACCAACGGCCTCATCGCCACCGTGCCGCAGCGCGCCGACGCCGACGTCGTCCTGTCCGAGGCCGGCGAGCGCGACGGCATCCGCTACGTCGACGCCGAGGTGACGCTGCCCGACGGCCTGGTCGACGACCCGTCCTGGCTGCAGATCACCGCCTGGCAGGGCGGCGGCCTGGTCGTGACGCCGCTCGAGCGCACCCCGAGCGGCACCTGGCGGACCACCGAGCCGGTGCCCGCCTCGGGCGACGACTGGAAGACCCTGCTGCGCCTGCACGACGGGCGCCGCCTCACCGCCGTGCCGATCTGGCTGCCGGGCGACGAGGCCATCGACGCCGAGGAGGTCCCGGCGCCCCCGCAGTTCCGCCGCACCTTCGTCCCGGAGATCGAGCTCCTGCAGCGCGAGCGGCAGCTCGACGTCCCCGGCTGGCTGTTCGGCGCCGCCAGCCTCGTCGTCCTGGTCTGCAGCGTGGTGCTGCTGCTCGCCCTCGGGTGGGGCGTCGAGCGCGTCTCCGGCGGCCCCGGCGTCCCGCAGCCCGCGCGCCGCCGCAGCCCGGAGCCCGTCGCGTGACCGGCTACGCCGACGTCCTGGCCCACCACGCGCTGGTCGAGTCCCTGCCCGCCGTCATCCCGATGGTCGTCGTCGTCGGCGCCTTCGCCGCGATCGTCGTGGCCGACCGGCGCCGGGCACGGCGCGAGAAGGCGTCGGCCGGCGACGAGGAGCAGGCGCGCTAGCCCGGTGGAGGAGACCGCGGGGCTGACCGTCGACCAGCTCGCTGCCCGCACCGGCCTGACCGTGCGCACCCTGCGCTCCTACGCCGCGCGCGGCCTGCTGCCCCCGCCGGTCCTGCGCGGGCGCACCGGCTACTACGGCGAGGAGCACGTCGACCGGCTCGGCCTGGTCCGCAGCCTGCTCGCCGAGGGCTACACGCTGGCCCGCATCGAGCAGGTGCTGGCCGGTCAGAGCGGCGGCGGCCGGGCGGGGGTCGCCCTGCACCGCGCGCTCATCAGCCCGTGGCTGCCGGACGACCCGGAGGAGACCGACGTCGCGACCCTCGCGGCGCGGGCGGGCGGCGTGGCCGACGCCGCGGTGCTCGAGCAGGTGGTCCGGCTGGGCGCCATCGAGCTGCTCGAGGACGGCCGGCTGCGCGTGCTCGACCCGACGCTGCTGGAGGCCGGCCTGCAGGTGGTCCGCCTCGGCATCCCGCCCGACGCCGTCGTCGCCGCGCAGCAGCAGGTGGTCGGGCTCGTCGAGCAGGCGGCGGCCGTCTACGTGCAGATGTTCCGCGACACGCTGTGGCGCGACTTCGCCGACCGGGGGGCGCCGCGCGAGGAGTGGGACCGGGTGCAGCGGCTGGTGGAGGGCCTGCAGCCGGTCGCGGCGCAGGCGCTGCTGGCCAGCTTCCGCACGGCCATGGCGGCGGCGATCGACGCGTCGCTGGCCGACGAGCTGGCCGGGCTGGAGCTGCCCGCGGAGGACTGAGCTCAGACCGACAGCTGGCTGATGATCCGCCCGAGGTAGCGCTCGCGGGCGCTGGACAGCTCGCGCGGGGCCGGCTCGGTGAGCAGCTCGCCCTGCCGGGACAGCCGGTCGGCGTCGTCGACGGCGCGGGCGAAGTCGCGGACGGTGTCGGCGTCGATGCGGGTGATGCGCAGCGTGATGTCGACCTGCCCGACGCCGGCCATCACGGCGCGGGACAGCTGCTGCTTCACCTCCGCGCGCAGCGCGCCCACCCGGGCCGCGGCCTGCAGGACGCGCTCGCCGACCAGCGCCGTGCCGGGCCGCACCTCCGTGGAGCCGGACACGAGGGCGAGCTCGCGCAGCAGCGCCTCGACGTGGGCCTCCGAGCGGGCGGTCAGGGCGACGTCGAGCTCGGTGAGCACGACCTTGACGACCTCCTGCGCGGGGTCGTCGACGTCCTCGCCCCACGACGCGAGCAGCTCGTCGACGCCGAGCTCCGCGCCGGGGACGGCCTCGCGGTCGAGCTCGAACCAGACCGCCTTGCCGTCGGGGCAGGGCTCCAGGCCCCAGCGGTCGGCCAGCCCGGTGACGAGCAGCAGCCCGCGCCCGGTGACGGCCGTCGGGTCGAGCACGCTGAAGGTCGGGCCGAGCGGGCTGCCGTCGCGGACCTCGACCCGCAGGCGCTCGTCGTCGGCCTCGACGTGCAGCGACAGCGGCTCGCGGCCGTGCAGCACCGCGTTGGTGACGACCTCGGACAGGGCGAGCGCGGCGTCGTCGGCCCGCTCGGCGTAGGGCGTGCCGTCGACCAGCTCGCCGAGCGCCCGCCGGGCGAGGGCGGCGGCGCGGGGGAGCGCGGGGAGGGGGAGGTCGACGACGCGCTGCGTCGCCGTCCTGTCGCCGTGCTCGTCCACCTGCCGCTCCGTACCGTGCGTCGTTCCGTGCCGCGCCGAGCGTACGCCCGGTGCCGCCCCCGACGTCGCGCTCGGGCGGCGGGCCGCCGGACGGAGGACGCGCCCCCGCGACGTCCCGACCTGCCCGGGAGCCCGGCGGACGAGAGACCACAGGTCTGCCCTGTCCCTCGCCGATCACGCCCCCGCCGCCCTGTGGTCGACGTCACCGCCGAGTGCTAGCAGAACCGCTTGCAGGAGTTAGCACTCGGGGCTAGCGTGGTGCCTGTCCACGAGAGACCCGTCGAGCACCGAGGAGGCAGACATGGCCGGCATCCCCGTCCGTCACCTCGGCGACTACATCCGCGAGCAGCGGGCCAGCAGCCAGATCTCGCTGCGCCAGCTCGCCGCCCTCGCCGGCGTCAGCAACCCCTACCTCAGCCAGATCGAGCGGGGACTGCGCAAGCCGAGCGCGGAGATCCTGCAGCAGATCGCCAAGGGCCTGCGCATCTCGGCCGAGGCGCTGTACGTGCAGGCCGGGATCCTCGACCAGCGCGAGAGCAGCGGGGTCGTCGACGCCCTGCTCGCCGACGACGGCCTCAGCGAGCGGCAGAAGCAGGTGCTGCTCGAGATCTACGACAGCTTCCGCAAGGAGAACGCCGCCCTGGTGCTCAGCGACCAGGCGGCGGCGACCCTCGCCGAGGCCCAGCCCGGCGTCACGTCGCGCCCCGAGCCGGTGCCCGCACCGGCCCCCGCCGCGACCGGCACGCCGTCCGACAGGCGTCCGACAGGCGTCCGGCACGCCCGCTCGGCCCCGCAAGCGCGCGGCCAAGGCCCCCGCGGCCGACGCCGGCTGACCGGCCCCCCGCACCGCACCGCACCCCCGACTCCCCACCCCGACCGCCCAGGAGGCACCCGCATGTCCGTCACCACCGACGTCACCAAGACCGGCGACACCGTCACCGGCCGCTTCACCATCAAGAACCTCCCGACCGTCACCCTCGACGAGGTCAAGAAGCCGGCCTTCGCCGTCGCCGGCTCGCCGACCTCGTCATCGAGCAGGTCAAGGACGTCCCCGCCGACGTGCAGGCCCAGGTCACCACCGCGCAGGCCCGCCTCGCCGAGGTCCCGAACGTCGTCAAGACCCTCCCGACCCAGGTCAAGGAGCTGCGCGGCGAGGTCGAGACCCGCGTCGCCAAGGCGACCGAGCAGGCCAACGAGCTCTACGCCGCCCTCGCCGTCCGCGGTGAGCGCCTCGTGACCCAGATCCGCCGCCAGCCGGCCACCGAGGCCGCCCTCGCCGAGGGCAAGGAGGCCGTGCGCAAGGCCGAGGCCGCCGCCAAGGCCGCCAGCAAGAGCGCCAAGGCCACCGGCAAGGCCGTCGAGGGCGCTGCCGAGAAGATCGGCTAGCACCACCCCCCAGCACGCCGCGACCCCCGGCTGCCCCTGAGGCGCCGGGGGTCGCGCGCGTGGCAGACTCGTGCCGGTGTTCGCGTCCTCGCTGCTGCTGACCGTGCTCAACCTCGGGCTGCTCGTGCTGGCCGGGTTCGCGTTCGTCGACTGCCTGCGCCAGCCCGCCGCGGCGTTCCCGGCGGCCGGCAAGCTCACCAAGCCCGCCTGGCTCGGCATCACCGGCGTGGCCACCGCCCTGTGCCTGGTCGGCGTCGGCGTGCTGGGCCTGCTCGGCGCGCTGGTCGCCGTCGCCTGCGATCGTCTACCTCGTCGACGTCCGCCCCGCCGTCAGCGGCATGCGCCCGGGCAGCGGCCCGTACGGGTGACCGCCCCGCTCGTCACCGGCAGCGGCGCGCCGGTCACGCGTCGTCGCCCACGGGCTGGGCGGGAGCCCGGCCGACACCCGCCCGCTGGCCTCCGGCGTCCCCGGCACCAGGGTGTTCCCGAGCGCCCGCGGCCACGGCGGCGTCCCGCTCGGCGACGCGCCGCTCGACTACGACCGTGCTCGGCCGCGACCTCGAGCAGGTCGCCGACGAGCACGGCGCGACCCGGGCGATGGGCGTCTCGATGGGCGCCGGCGCCCTGCTGCGCCCTGCTCGCCCGACGTCCCGACCGCTTCGAGCGCGTCGTGCTGCTGCTGCCCGCCGCCGTCGACCGTCCCCGCGCCGACGCCGCCGTCGCGAGCCGGGTCGCCCTGGCCGACGCCCTCGACGCCGGGGACGCCGACGCGGTCGCCGCCGGCGTGGCCGAGGAGCTGCCCGCCGACCTGCACGACGTGCCGGGCGTGCGGCAGTACCTGGCCGCGCGGACGGCCTACCTGCTCGGCTCGCCCGGCTTCCCGGTGCTCGTGCGCGCGCTGCCCGCGGCGGTGCCCGTCCGCGACCGCAGCGTGCTGGCGGCGGTGACGGCCGACGTGCTGCTGCTGGCCCAGGAGGGCGACCCGCTGCACCCCGCCCAGGTCGCCCGCGACCTCGCGGCGGTGCTGCCGCGGGCGCGGCTCGTCGTGTTCGACCGGCCGGGGGCGGTCGTGCGGGAGCGGGCCCGGCTGCGGAGCCTGGTCGCGGAGTTCCTGGGCGACTGAGCGACGGCCGCGCGACGGCCGCGCGTCTACGGCTGGGGTGCCTGCGGCGGGTGCAGCATCTCCGGCGCGATGTCGCCGACCGGCTCCTGCGCCGACGTGCGACGAACACCAGCGCGTCCTGCGTCGTTGCCCGCGACGTGCTGGGTCTCGCCGTTCGCCTCGTAGACGTCGATCAGCCCCGGCGCGACCGAGGCCGCGAGCACCCGGCGGACCCCCTCCGCCACCGTCGTCGACTCCCCGTCGCGGCTCCCGCCGCGCAGCACCACCAGCTCGTCTGCCATGACGCGGCACCTACCCGCCGGGACCGGCCCCTGCACCCCGTCCCGGTCTGTCCGGATGCGGCCCGTTGTGGGTGTCACCCCGGCGGGTGAACTGCCTGTCCGGAGCAGGTGGGGCCGTGTCCGCCGGCGAAACCCCTCGTTGCTCAGAGTGTCGCCGCACCCCACTCCTGAAGGGCCCCCGCCATGAGCCGCATCGCCTCCGTCCACACCGAGCTCGAGCTCCGCCTGGTCGTCCCCGGCGGCCCGTCCCTGCCCGTCGTCGCCGGCCTGCGCTACGAGTCGGCCGACCCCTGGGCCGTCCGCGTCGCCTTCCAGACCGGCGCCCGCACCGAGGACGGCAGCAACGACGGCGTCGTCGAGTGGATGTTCGCCCGCCAGCTGCTCACCGACGGCGTCGCGAAGACGGTCGGCGAGGGCGACGTCCGCGTCTGGCCGTCCGCCTCCGGCGACAGCCGCGTCGTCAACCTGGCGATGGCCTCCCCGTCGGGCTCGGCGCTGTTCGAGATCGACCGCGACGCCCTCGTCGAGTTCCTCCAGCAGACCTACCTCGCCGTGCCCACGGGCTCCGAGGAGGACGTCGTCGACCTCGACGCCGAGCTCGCCCTGCTGCTCGGCGACCTGTAGCAGCACACCCCCGACTGCCGGGCCGCGCTCGCGGCGACACCACGGCACGGCCCTGGCACACCAGAAGAAGGCACACGAGGCCGCCTCCCGGACGCGGGAGGCGGCCTCGGCCGTCTCCGGGGAGCGGAGCGTGCGTCAGCCGGGGAGCGGCGCCACGCGCGACCACGGCACGGTGACCTCGCCGTACCGGGCGCGCCGGGCGTCGGCGCCCTCGACCGCCTCGCACGCCGCCACCCAGCGCTGGCGCGGCCCGTAGGCGGCGAAGGGGGCGGCCCGGTCCCAGGCGTCGTCGAGCTCGGACAGCAGGGCGTGCACCGGCCGGCCGGGCACGTTGTCGTGGATCAGCGCCTTGGGCAGCCGCTCGGCCAGCTCGGACGGCCGGCCCAGCGAGGGCAGGTGCGCGGCCAGGGTGAGGGTCCGGGGCCCGTCGGCCGTCAGCGCCACCCAGGCGGCCCGGCGGCCGACCTCGTCGCAGGTCCCCTCGACCAGCAGGCCGCCGGGGGCGAGCCCGGCCTGCAGGGTCGCCCAGGCCTCGGCGGCGGCGTCGGGCTCGTACTGGCGGAGCACGTTCAGCGCCCGCACCACCAGCGGCCGCAGGCCGGCCAGCTCGAAGCCGCCCCGCCGGAAGCGACAGCCCCGGCCGCTCGGCGTGCTGCGCGGCCGCCACCCGCTCGGGGTCGATCTCCAGGCCGACCACCTCGACGTCGGGCCGCACCCCGGACAGCCGGCGCGTGCAGCTCGACGGCCGTGACCGGGCTGGCGCCGTAGCCGAGGTCGACCACCAGCGGGGCGGCGTCGGCGCGGCGGAGCAGGTCGCCGTGGACGGCGGCGAGCCAGCGGTCGACCCGGCGCAGCCGGTTGGGGGCGGTGGTGCCGCGGGTCGGCAGGCCGAGCGCGCGGGCCCGCCCCGCGGCGTAGCGCTTCTGCCTAGGGACGGCGGTGGACCTTGTACGCTGGCCGCCTGCTGCTGGGGGGTCAGCTGCACGAGGTCGATGTTGACGTGGGCCGGGCGGGAGGCGACCCAGGCGATCGTGTCGGCGACGTCGTCGGCGGTCAGCGCCTCGACGCCCTCGTACACCTCGGCCGCCCGCTCGGCGTCGCCCTGGAAGCGCACGAGGCTGAACTCCTCGGTGTGCACCATGCCGGGGGCCACCTCGGTCACCCGCAGGCCCGCCTCGACGGTCTCCAGGCGCAGCACCTCGCGCAGCGCCTTGACCGCGAACTTGGCCGCGACGTAGCCCCCGCCGTTCTCGTAGGCCCAGCGCCCGGCGGTCGAGCCGGTCATGACGACGTGCCCGCGGGAGGCGCGCAGCTGCGGCAGCAGGGCCTGCACCGTCCGCACGACGCCGAGCACGTTGAGGTCGTACGTCCGGGACCAGGCGTCGACGTCGGCCTCGGCGAGCGGGGCGAGGTCGAGGGCGCCGCCGGCGTTCGCGACGACGAGGTCGCACGCGGGGACGGCGTCGGCGAGCTGCTCGACCGACCGCGGGTCGGTGACGTCGAGCGCCTGCGGGCGGATCGCGGGGTGCTGCGCGGACAGCGTCGCCGAGGCGGTCGAGCCGTCGGGCGGCGGCGACGACCTGCCAGCCGTCCCGGGCGAGCCGCAGCGCGGTCGCCGCCCCGATGCCGCTGCTGGCGCCCGTCACGACCGCTGTCCTCATGCGGGAAGCATGCCGGACGGCGCGTGGTTGGGCTCGACCGGACGACCGTCGAGAGGGAGAGCCGTGCCCCTGACCCGCACGACCCCCGGTGCCCTTGTCGCCGCGCTGCGCCCGCGCCGGGTCGCCGTGCTGTCGGTCCACACCTCCCCGCTCGAGCAGCCCGGCACGGGCGACGCCGGCGGCATGAACGTCTACGTGCTGGAGACCAGCAAGCGGCTGGCCGCCCTCGGCGTCGCCGTCGAGGTGTTCACCCGCGCGACGTCGTCGGACCTGCCGCCCAGCGTCGAGGTCGTCCCCGGCGTCACCGTCCACCACCTCACGGCCGGCCCGTTCGAGGGGCTGTCGAAGGGGGACCTGCCGGCGCAGCTGTGCGCGCTGACCAGCGGGGTGCTGCGCGCCGAGGCCCGGCACGAGCCCGGCTGGTACGACGCCGTCCACTCGCACTACTGGCTGTCGGGGCAGGTCGGCTGGCTCGCCACCGAGCGCTGGGACGTGCCGCTGGTGCACACCGCGCACACCCTGGCCAAGGTGAAGAACCGCGCGCTCGCCGACGGCGACGCCCCCGAGCCGCTGCGCCGGGTGGTCGGCGAGGAGCAGGTCGTCGCCGCCTCCGACCGGCTGGTCGCCAACACCGCCGACGAGGCCCGCGAGCTGCTCGAGCTGTACGACGCCGACGCCCGCCGGGTCGTCACCGTCGCGCCCGGGGTCGACCTCGAGCACTTCCGCCCCGGCGAGGCCACCGCCGCGCGCACCCGCCTGGGCGTCCCCCCCGACGCCGTCCTGCTGCTGTTCGTCGGGCGCCTGCAGCCGCTGAAGGCGCCCGACGTGCTGCTGCGGGCCGCGGCCCTGCTCGACCCCGCGCTGCGGGCGCGCACGGTCGTCGCGGTCGTCGGCGGCCCCAGCGGCAACGGCCAGGGCGAGCCCGCCGCGCTGCGGGCGCTGGCCGCCGAGCTCGACCTGCCGGTCGTCTTCGAGGCCCCGTCGGGGCGCGACCGGCTGCGCGACTGGTACGCCGCGGCCGACGTCGTCGCCGTCCCGTCCCACAACGAGAGCTTCGGGCTCGTCGCCCTCGAGGCCCAGGCGTGCGGGACCCCCGTGGTCGCGACCGACGTCGGCGGGCTGCGCACCACCGTCCGCGACGGCGTCAGCGGGCTGCTGGTCCCCGGCCACGACCCGGACGCCTGGGCCGCCGCCCTGACGCGCGCCGTCGCCCTGCGCCCGGCCCTGTCGCTCGGCGCGGTCGAGCACGCCGCCGGCTTCTCCTGGGGCGCCACCGCCGACGGGCTGCTCGACGTCTACCGCGGTGCGCTCGCGGACCGGGCGCGGGCACGGCAGGCTGCGGTGTCGTGAGCACCCTCCACGCGACCATCGAGGCCGCGCTGCAGGACAGCGAGCTCGACTACCACTCGCCGTCCGAGGGCTCGTTCTTCGTCAAGCTCCCCGGCACCCACAAGCTGTTCACCAACGTGCTGGCTGGTCGCCGGCGCCCACGCGCTGCTCGTCGAGGCGTTCGTCTGCCGCAAGCCCGACGAGAACCACGAGGAGTTCCAGCGCTTCCTGCTGCGCAAGAACGCGCGCATGTACGCGGTGGCCTTCTCGATGGACGCCGCCGGCGACGTCTACCTCGTCGGCCGGCTGCCGCTGCACGCCATCACCGGCCGAGGAGGTCGACCGCATCCTCGGCGCGGTCCTGGAGTACGCCGACTCGACCTTCGACAGCCTGCTCGAGCTCGGCTTCTCCTCGGCCATCCGGCGCGAGTGGCGTGGCGGGAGAAGAACGGCGAGTCGACGGCGAACCTGCAGGCGTTCGCCCGCTTCGCCGCCCCCGACGCCTGACACCTCCTCGGTCGTCTGGGAGCTCGACGGGCGGCTGCTCACCCTGCTGACCGGGCTCGCCGTCCCGTTCGAGCGGGTCGAGGCGGGCGCCTACGTCGTCGAGCTGCACGGGCAGCGGCGGCCGCGCACCCTGCTGTGGCTCATCGCCGGCGAGCAGGCGGTGCAGCTCGAGGCGTTCGTGATGCACGTCATCGCGGCGTCCGTCGTCGACGGCGACCCCGGGCCCCTGCACCGGCACCTGCTGCGCCGCAACCTCGGGCTGCGCACCGTGCACTACGCCCTCGACGACGTCGGCGACCTGTTCCTCGTCGGGTCCCTGCCGCACGAGGCGCTGTCCGAGGGCGGGCTGGACGGCGTGCTCGGCGAGGTGCTGTCGCTGCTCGAGGCCGACGGCCCGAAGCTGCAGGCGCTGGCCTACGGCGAGCGGCTGGCCGACGACGAGGCGCTGGCCGCCAAGGTGCGCGCCGACGGCGCCGGACGCCGCCCCGCGGGGACGCCGGACTGGGCGCCGCACCGCGACGTCCGCCGCTGACGCGCCCTCGCTAGGGTCGTCGCATGTCGACCCTGGTCCTGCTCCGCCACGGCGAGAGCGAGTGGAACAAGAAGAACCTGTTCACCGGCTGGGTCGACGTCGACCTCACCGACCTCGGCGAGGAGCAGGCGCGGCTCGGCGGCCTGGAGCTGAAGAAGGCCGGCGTCCTGCCGACGGTCGTGCACACCTCGCTGCTGACCCGGGCGATCCGGACGGCGAACATCGCGCTGGAGGCCTGCGAGCGCAACTGGCTGCCGGTGACGCGCCACTGGCGGCTCAACGAGCGGCACTACGGCGACCTGCAGGGCAAGGACAAGAAGGCCGTGCGCGACAAGTACGGCGAGGAGCAGTTCATGGAGTGGCGCCGCTCCTACGACGTCCGCCCGCCGTCATCGAGGGCGACAACCCCTTCGACGTCAGCACCGACGAGCGCTACGCCGCCCTCGCCCGCGACCTGGTGCCGCAGCACCGAGTGCCTCAAGGACGTCGTCCACCGGCTGCTGCCCTACTGGTACGACAGCATCGTCCCGGACCTGCGCAGCGGCGAGACCGTGCTGGTCGCCGCCCACGGCAACTCGCTGCGCGCGCTGGTCATGCACCTCGACGGGCTCAGCGAGGAGCAGGTCGTCGGGCTCAACATCCCGACCGGGCAGCCGCTGCGCTACGACCTCGACGACGACCTGCGCCGCAGGTCGCCGGCGGGACCTACCTCGACCCGGAGGCCGCTGCGGCGGCCGCAGCCGCGGTGGCGGCGCAGGGCCACTAGGTGGCCCGGTCCCGCAGCCGCCGGCCGGACTACCAGCAGCCCGACCGGCGGGCGCGCGCCCCGCGGCCGGTCCCGGAGCAGCCGCCGCGCGGAGCCGGTCTCGGCCTTCCCGCCCGGCACGTGGAGGAAGGTGCTCGTCGGCGGGCTGCTCGGCGCCGTCGCCCTGTCGTCGCTCGCCTGGTTCGTGCTCGACCGTCAGCGCGACCAGCGCCGGCTGGCCACCGCGCTCGTCGCGGGCAGCTGCGAGGCCGACCGGCGGGCCGACCCGGTGGCGCAGGACCGGCACGTCGCGCGCCCGGTCTTCCGGGTGGACCCGCCCGCCGGGGGCACCCACACCGAGGACGTCGCCAGGGCGGGCACCTACGCGGGCGACGACCTGCCGGACGACGGCCCGCTCGTGCACGCGCTGGAGCACGGCTACGTGGTCCTGTGGCACCGCCCGGGCGTCCCGACGGCGCCGCTGGAGCGGGTGGCGGCCGACCACGAGGGCGACGTCCTCGTGGTCGAGCGCGCGTCGCTGCCGGTGCCCGTCGCGGCCACGGCCTGGGGCCGCCGGCTGCTGTGCGGGCAGACCGAGCCGGCCGTGCTCGGCCTGTTCGTCGACGCCTACGTCGGCCAGGGCCCCGAGGACGTCCGCCGGGGCTGACCGGTCGCGACGAGCCTCAGCCCGCGGGGACGACCCGCTCGCCGGTGACCAGGTAGACGACCCGGCGGGCGACCGACACCGCGTGGTCGGCGAAGCGCTCGTAGTAGCGGCCGCACAGGGTGATGTCGATGGCGGCCTCGACGCCACCGCCCCAGCCGTCGTCGAGCACCATCGTGAACAGCCGCCGCTGCAGGTCGTCCATGACGTCGTCGTCGCTCTCGAGCTCCGCGGCCAGGACGAGGTCGCGCGAGGCGATGACACTGCCGGCCTTGGCGACGATCTCCTCCGCCGCGTGGCCCATCCGCAGCACGGTCGAGCGCAGCGCCGGCGGCACCGCCGACGACGGGTAGCGGCGGCGGGCGACCTTCGCGACGTGGACGGCGTTGTCGCCCATCCGCTCCAGGTCGGCGACCATGCGCAGCGACGTGACCAGGGTGCGCAGGTCGCTGGCCACCGGCTGCTGGCGGGCCATGAGGTCGAAGGCCCGCTCCTCCACCCGCCGGTAGAGCTCGTCGACGGTGGCGTCGGCCTGGATGACGGTCTCCGACAGCGGCAGGTCGGCGTCGAGCAGGGCGGTGGTGGCCCGGCTCATGGCCGAGCCGACCAGGTTGGTCATCTCGACGAGCGAGGCCGAGATGCCGTCGAGCTCGTCGTGGTAGGCGTCGCGCACGGCCCAGACGGTACGCAGTGCGGCGGCGGGCGGCGGGTCCTGCGCCCGACGCGGCGGTGCACAGCAGGTGAACAGCCCGTGGCCCGCCGCCCGGAGCCGTCCGGCGCCCCTACGCTGCGCGGCGTGGAGCCGGTCGCAGCGCTGCTGGTCGCGCTGGCCGCCGGCGTCGCCGGCCTGCTCGCCGGCGTCGGGATCGGGCGGCGCCCGGCCGCGCCGGAGGAGACGTCCCGGCCGGTCGTGCCGCCCCCGCTGCCGGGGGCCCGCGACGTGCTGCAGGCCCTGCCGCTGGCGGTGCTGGTGGTCGACGTGACCCAGCAGGTGCTGGCGGCCAACCGGGTCGCCGACGAGCTCGGCCTCGTGCGCGGCGGGGTGCTGGCCGCGCTGCCCCAGCTGCGCCGGCTCGTCGACGACACCCGGCGCACCGGCCGGCCGCACGAGACCGAGGTGCAGGCGCCGCTGGCCCAGCTGGGCCGGGCCCCGGCGGTCTTCCGCGCCCGGCTCGCCCCGGTCGGCGACGGCACCGTCGCGGTGCTGCTCGAGGACGTCACCGAGGCCCGCC
The DNA here is from genome assembly GCA_963815615.1 of uncultured Actinomycetota bacterium. GTDB lineage: Bacteria > Actinomycetota > Actinomycetes > Mycobacteriales > SCTD01 > RYN-122. Next base: position 602,071 of record CAWFHF010000002.1, read on the forward strand.
GGGTCGAGGCCGTGCGGCGCGACTTCGTCGCCAACGTGAGCCACGAGCTCAAGACGCCGGTCAGCGCCCTGCAGCTGCTGGCCGAGGCCGTGGTCGACGCCGCCGAGGACCCGGTCGCGGTCCGGCGCTTCGGCGGCCGGGTGCGCAAGGAGGCCGAGCGGCTGGGCCGGCTCGTGCAGGAGATCGTCGACCTGTCGCGGCTGCAGGGCGCCGACCCGCTCCCCGACCCGGTGCGCGTGCCCGTCGACGCCGTCGTCCGCGAGGCCGTCGACCGGGCGCGCACCGTCGCGACCGCCCGGGGGACCAGCCTGGTCCGCAGCGGCGACCGCGGGCTCGAGGTCCTGGGCAGCGAGCCGCAGCTGGTGACCGCGGTGGGGAACCTGCTCGACAACGCCGTCTCCTACAGCCCCGACGGCACCCGGGTCGTCGTCGGCGTGCGGCGCGACGGCGACACGGTCGAGGTCAGCGTCACCGACCAGGGCATCGGCCTGGCCGAGGACGACCTCGAGCGGGTCTTCGAGCGCTTCTACCGGGTCGACCCCGCCCGCAGCCGGGTCACCGGCGGCACCGGCCTGGGCCTGGCCATCGTCAAGCACGTCGCCACCAACCACGGGGGCGAGGTGGCGGTGTGGAGCGTGGAGGGATCCGGCTCCACCTTCACGCTGCGGCTGCCGGCCGCCCCGCCCCATCCCGAGGAGGGACCCGCATGACCCGCGTGCTGCTCGTGGAGGACGAGGAGTCGATCTCCGACCCGCTCAGCTACCTGCTCGAGCAGGAGGGCTTCGAGGTGGCCGTCGCCGCCACCGGCCCCGACGCGCTGACGGCCTTCGACCGCTCCGGCGCCGACATCGTGCTGCTCGACCTGATGCTGCCGGGGCTGTCGGGCACGGAGGTCTGCCGCCAGCTGCGCCAGCGCTCGTCGGTGCCGGTCATCATGCTCACCGCCCGCGACAGCGAGATCGACAAGGTCGTGGGCCTCGAGCTCGGCGCCGACGACTACGTGACCAAGCCCTACTCCACCCGCGAGCTGCTGGCCCGGATGCGGGCGGTGCTGCGCCGGCAGGGGGAGCCGGCGGCCGAGGCGACCTCGACGCTGGCCGCCGGGCCGGTCCGGATGGACGTCGAGCGGCACACCGTGACGGTCGACGGGACGCCGGTGCAGCTGCCGCTCAAGGAGTTCGACCTGCTCGAGCTGCTGCTGCGCCACGCCGGCCGGGTGCTCACCCGCGGGCAGCTCATCGACCGGGTGTGGGGCGCGGACTACGTCGGCGACACCAAGACGCTCGACGTCCACGTGAAGCGGCTGCGGGCCAAGCTCGAGCCCGACCCGGGCGCCCCGCAGCACCTGGTGACGGTGCGCGGGCTCGGCTACAAGTTCGAGGTCTGACCGGCGGGCTCGCTGCCGCCCGCGCCCTGCAGCGGCAGGCCCGCCTCCCGGGCCGCCGCCGTCGCCGGGTGCTGCAGCCCGGACGCGCCGCGCAGGCCGACCAGGCGCACCAGCTCGTCGTAGGCCGGGCGCCCCAGCAGCGCGGTGATCTCCGGGCCGTAGGTGACGTAGAGCGGCTCGGCCCCCACGTGGGCGACCGGCGACGACGTGCACCACCAGTGCAGGTCGGCGCCCCCGGGGCCCCAGCCCGGCCGGTCGAACTCGCCGAGCGAGGTCACCAGCACGCGTGTCTCGTCGGGCCGGTCGACCCACTCCTGCTCGCGGCGCACCGGCAGCTGCCAGCAGACGTCGGGCTTGGTCTCCAGCGGGTGGCGCCCGGTGCGCAGGGCCAGCGCGTGCAGGCTGCAGCCCTCGCCGCCGGCGAAGCCCGGGCGGTTGAGGAACACGCAGGCGCCGTCGACGACCCGGGTGCGGCGGGCCGGCTCGCCCTCGAGGTCGTCGTCCTCGCTGATGCCCTCGCGCCGCCCGACGTCGGCGTGCTGCCAGTCCTTCTTCTTCAGCTGCCGGGCGGACCGCTCGGTGCGCGCCTCGTCGTCGGCGTCGCTGTAGAAGGCGCCGTGGCTGCAGCAGCCGTCGTCCGGGCGCCCCTCGACGACGCCGGCGCAGCCGCTGCCGTAGACGCAGGTCCAGGCCGACAGCAGCCAGGTCAGGTCGGCGCGCACCACGTGGGTCGCGTCGGCCGGGTCGGAGAACTCCAGCCACTCCCGGGCGAAGCCCGGCCGCACCTCGGGCAGGCCGAGCTCGACCGGCGCCCGCGCCGCGGACCCGCCAGCGGTCACAGCACCCGGACGACGAGCAGGGCGACGTCGTCGTCGAGGTCGCCGGCCGCGAGCTCCTGGAGGACGGCGTCGCACAGCTCCTGCGCCGTGGTGGCGGTCGCCTGCTCCACGACGGCGCGCAGCCGCTCGAGCCCCTCGTCGGGGTCCAGCCCGCGGCGCTCGACCAGGCCGTCGGTGCACAGCACCAGCACCGAGCCGGACGGGACCTCGACCTCCAGCTCCTGCCGCTCCACCCCGAGGGTGGCGCCGACCAGCAGGGAGGCGACGCCGTCGAGCAGCACCGTCGACCCGTCGGGCCGCCGCAGCACGGGGGGCAGGTGGCCGGCGTTGGCCAGCCGGAGGCGCCCCGGGCCGTCGGCGGTCGGCAGGCTGAGGCGGCCGTAGGCGGCGGTGGCCAGCTGGGCCATCTCCAGGCCCTGCACCAGCTGGTCGAGGTGGTCGAGCACCAGGGCCGGGCCGCTGCCCTGCCAGGCGTAGCTGCGCAGCACCGACCGCAGCTGGCCCATCGAGGCGGCCGCCTGCAGGTCGTGGCCCATGACGTCGCCGATGGCCACCCCGACGACGCCGTCGGGCAGCACGAACAGGTCGTACCAGTCGCCGCCGACCTGGGCAGCCGTCGAGCCCGGCAGGTAGCGGGCCGCGCGGTCCAGGCCGGTGACGTCGGGCAGCTGGGGCAGCAGCGAGCGCTGCAGCTGCTCGGCCACGGCGTGCTCGCGCGAGTAGAGGCGCGCGTTGTCGACGGCCAGCGCCGCCCGGCGGGCGAGGTCGGCGGCCATCGACAGGTCGGCCTCGTCGTAGACCCGGCCGCTCTCGGAGCTGATGAGCGACAGGACGCCGAGCACCTGCCGGCGCGCGCGCAGCGGGACGACGAGTCCGCTGCGGCCGCCGAGCTCGGCGTACGTGCGGCTCAGCTCGTCGCCGCCGCCGAGCCGTTCGAGCAGCTCGTCGGTGATCTCGTGGACGAGCATCGGCTGACCGCTGTCGAGCACCTTGCGGACGGGGGAGTCGCTGGTGCGCTGCAGCGGCTGCAGCTCGCCGATCCGCTCGAGCAGCGGCTCCTTGCCAGGGTCGACGTGGCTGAAGACGGCGCGCCGCTCCTCGGGGTCGTCGATGCCGAGCTCGACCATGCACCAGTCGGCCATGACGGGCACCACGAGCGCGGCCAGCCGGCGCAGCGCCTCGTCGACGTCGAGGGTGGCCGCCAGCATGGTGGTCGCCTCGGCGAGCAGGGCCAGCCGGGCCTGCGCCCGCTCGGACTCGGCGCGCGCGCGCCGCTCCGCCTCGAGGTGGCGCGCCCGCTCCTGCTCGGCGACGACCCGGGCGGTGACGTCGGCCTGGATGCCCACGTAGTGGGTCAGCGCGCCCGTGCCGTCGTAGACGGGGGACAGCGACAGCTCGTTCCAGAAGGGCGAGCCGTCCTTGCGGCGGTTGAGCAGCGTGACGACCGCGTGCTCCTGGCGCTCGATCGCGTCGCGGATCTCCTGCACGGCCGACGGGTCGGTGTCGGGCCCCTGCAGGAAGCGGCAGTTGCGCCCGCGCACCTCCTCCCAGGAGTAGCCGGTGGCGCGCTCGAAGGCCGGGTTGATGAACACCAGCGGGTTGTCGGGCTGGGTGGCGTCGCTGATCGTGAACGACAGCCCGGCGGCGATGACCGCGCGGTCGCGCACGGCCGCCTCGGCCGCGCCGGTGACGTCCTCCAGCTCGACCAGCACCAGCAGCGCGTGCGCCTCGCCGTGCCGCGGCGGGAGCGGGAAGCCGGTGGCCCACATGGGCCGGTCGACGACGACGCCCGGCACCCGCACCGCCTCGCCGAGCACCGTCTGGCCCCGGGCCGCCCGGCTGACGGGGTCCTCGCCCGGCCCGAACGGCGTGCCGTCGGGGCGGGCCAGCTGGGCGCCCTGCACCCAGCGCTCGACCGCCACGGCGGGGCCGTCGACGTCGCCGCCGAGGTCGAGGGCGCCGGTGGTGGCGTGCACGACGGTCCGCGCCTCGACGTCCAGGACGAGCACGACGGCGGCGGCTCCGTGCCGCAGCTGCGGCAGCGCCTCGCGCGTGACGACCTGCCCCTCCTCCTGGCTCATCCGGCTGAGCCTACGGCGGACTCCCGTACCGTGCGAGGCCATGCGGCTCGGGGTGCTGGACGTCGGGTCGAACACGGTCCACCTGCTCGTGGTCGACGCCCACCGGGGGGGCCACCCCGACCCGGTGCGCTCCCACAAGGAGGAGCTGCGGCTGGCCGAGCTGCTCCGGCCGGACGGGTCGCTCGGCCCCGAGGGCACCGGCCGGCTCGTCGAGGCCGTCGCGCAGGCCCGCGCCGCCGCCGAGCAGGAGGGCGTCGAGGACCTGGTCGCCTTCGCCACCTCCGCCGTCCGCGACGCCGCCGACAGCGCGCAGGTGCTCGCCGCCGTGCGGGAGCAGGCCGGCGTGGACCTGCAGGTGCTGCCCGGCGAGGACGAGGCCCGGCTGACCTTCCTGGCCGTGCGCCGGTGGAGCGGCTGGTCGGCCGGCCGGCTGCTCTGCCTGGACATCGGCGGGGGCTCGCTGGAGGTCGGCAGCGGCCGGCACGAGGAGCCCGACCTCGCGGTGTCGCTGCCGCTCGGCGCGGGCCGGCTGACCCGTGACCGGCTGCCCGGCGACCCGCCCGCCCCGGCCGACGTCGCCGCCGCGCGCGAGCACGTGCGCGCCCTGCTGGCCGACGTCGTCCCCGGGGTGCGGGCGCTCGGGGCGCCGGACCGGGCCGTGGTCACCAGCAAGACGTTCCGCTCGCTGGCCCGGCTCGACGGCGCGGCGCCGTCGGGTGAGGGCCCGTTCGTGGAGCGCCGGCTCACCCGCGCGGGCCTGGCGCCGCACCGTCGAGCGCGTCGCGGGGATGACGGCGCAGGACCGGGCCCGGCTGCCCGGCGTCTCGGCGGGGCGCGCGCCGCAGCTGCTCGCCGGGGCGCTGGTGGCCGAGGAGGCGCTGGCCGCCTTCGGGCTGGACGAGGTGCAGGTCTGCCCGTGGGCGCTGCGCGAGGGCGTCGTGCTGCGCCGGCTGGACGTGCTGACCGGGTCCTGACCGGGTCCTGACAGCGGCCCGTCCCTGCCACTACGGTCGCCCGATGGCCGTCCTGCGCACCCCCGACTCCCGCTTCGCCGACCTGCCCGGCTTCCCCTGGGAGCCGGCCTACGTCGAGACCTCCGACGGCCTGCGGGTCGCCGTCCTGGACGAGGGGCCGCGTGACGCGCAGGTCGTGCTGCTGCTGCACGGCGAGCCCACCTGGTCCTACCTCTACCGCTCGATGGTGCCCGTCCTGCTGGACGCCGGGCTGCGCGTCGTCGTCCCCGACCTCGTCGGCTTCGGCCGCAGCGACAAGCTCTCCGAGGACGGCGACTACACCTACGCCAAGCACGTCGAGTGGATGCGCTCGGCGCTGTTCGACGCGCTGGACCTGCGCGACGTCGTGCTCTTCTGCCAGGACTGGGGCGGGCTGATCGGGCTGCGCCTGGTCGGCGAGCACCCCGACCGCTTCCGCGCCGTCTGCGCCTCCAACACCGGCCTGCCCGACGGCCGCGCCGCCCTCGGCCCGGCGTGGCAGCAGTTCCGCGCCTTCGTCGACGCCACCCCCGACCTGCCGATCGGCTTCCTGGTCACCAGCGGCTGCCTGCACGGCCTGTCCGACGCCGAGGCCGCGGCCTACGACGCCCCCTTCCCCGACGCCTCCTACAAGGCGGCCGCGCGCACCTTCCCGAGCCTGATCCCGCAGTCGCTCGACGACCCGGCCGTGCCCGCGCAGCAGGCCGCCTGGCGCACGCTCGAGGCGTTCGACAAGCCCTTCCTGTGCGCCTTCTCCGACCAGGACCCGATCACCAGGGGCAGCGACAGGGGGCTGCTCGAGCGCATCCCCGGGACGAAGGGCCAGCCCCACACCACCATCGAGGGGGCGTCGCACTTCGTGCAGGAGGACCGCGGGTCCGGAGCTCGCGAAGGTCCTCGTCGACTGGGTCGCGGGCCTGGGCTGAGGGACTGCCCCTAGAGGTCCAGCACGCCGCTGACGTCGGGCCGCGGGCCGCCCCGGCCGAGCCACGGCCCGAGCCCCGGCGCCGCGAAGGCCCCGCGCAGCAGCGCGTCGCGGGCGGGCGTGCCGCGGCGGGCCTGCAGCACGGTGCCGAGCGCGAGCGACAGCGCCGTCGTCCGGCGCACGTGCGGCACCCGCAGGGCCTCGTAGCGGCCGACCTCCCCGCGGCCGAGCAGCGCCGCGAGCGCCCACGCGTCGCGCAGCCCGGCCCCCAGCCCCTGGCCGGCGAACGGCGGCATCGTGTGGGCGGCGTCGCCGGCGAGCAGCACCCGCCCGACCCGCCACCGCTCGGCGCGGCGGGCCGAGAAGCGGTAGGTCGCGGCGCGGACCACCTCGACGTCGGCGTCGGTGTCGCGGCGCAGCAGGGCGCGCGGGTCGAGGCCGCCGCGGTCGAGCCACTCCCACCGGTGCCCGCCCGGGACGGGGAGGTCGACCTGCGGCAGCGCCGGGTCGGCGGTGTAGGTGAACAGCGGCCGCTCCGGGACCTCCCCGACGACGTCGCACACCAGCCACTGCTGCAGGTCGCGCCCGCGCAGCGGCGACGCCGAGCAGCGACCGGACGGTGGAGTGCGCGCCGTCGCACCCGACCAGCCAGCGGGCCCGCAGGGGACGGCCGTCGACGACGGCGGTGACGCCGGTCCGGTCCTGCGCGAGGGCGGTGAGGGACCCGACCACGACGTCGACGCCCAGCCCGGCCACGTGCGCCCGCAGCCGCTCCTCCAGCACCGGCTGGGCGTAGAAGGCGAGCCCCGGGACGGGGAAGCGCAGCCGGCCCAGCTCGCTGCGGTCGGCGGCCAGGAAGCGCACCGGCGGGTCGCGGACGAAGCCGGCCGTGCTGCCGGGGACGGTCCGCTCGAGCAGCTCCAGCACCTCGCCGTCGGCAGCCACGGCGCGCGGCAGCGGGTGCGCGGCGGCGGCCCGGTCGACCAGCCGCACCGACAGCCCGGCGTGCACCAGGCGGGCGGCCAGCAGGGCGCCGACCGGGCCGTAGCCGACGACCAGGACGTCGACGTCGTCCGGGGTCCGGGGGCCGCTCACGGGGCTTAGCGTTGCAGCATGCTGCGCTCGACGATCCTGGCCGCCTCGCGCAACCAGCGGGTCAAGGCGCTGGTCGCGGGCGCACCGGTGTCGCGCAGCGTGGTCCAGCGGTTCGTGGCGGGCGAGCAGGTCGACGACGCCGTCCGCACCACCCGCGACCTCGTCGGCAGGGGGCTCTGCGTCAGCCTCGACCACCTCGGCGAGGACACCCTCGACACCGCGCAGGCCGACGCGACCACCCAGGCCTACCTCACCCTGCTGCGCGTGCTCGGCGAGGAGGGCCTGACCGCGGGCGGCCGGGCGGAGGTGTCGGTGAAGCTGACCGCCGTCGGGCAGTCGGTCGACGAGCGCCGGGCGCTGGAGAACGCGCGGCGCATCTGCGAGGCGGCCCGCAACGCCGGCACCACGGTCACCCTCGACATGGAGGACCACACCACCACCGACTCGACCCTGACCGTGCTCACCGAGCTGCGGCAGGACTTCCCGGACACGGGCGCCGTGCTGCAGGCCTACCTGCACCGCACCGAGGACGACTGCCGGGCGCTGGCGCACGAGGGCAGCCGGGTGCGGCTCTGCAAGGGCGCCTACCGGGAGCCCTCGTCGGTGGCCTACCAGGACCCCCACGAGGTCGACCGGTCCTACGTGCGCTGCCTCAAGGTGCTCATGGCCGGGCCGGGCTACCCGATGCTGGCCACCCACGACCCGCGGCTCGTCGAGATCGGCCAGACGCTCGGGGCGGGGCGCGGCGGCTACGAGTTCCAGATGCTGCTGGGCATCCGGCCGGCCGAGCAGGAGCGCCTCGCCGCCGACGGCGAGACGGTGCGGGTGTACGTGCCCTACGGCGACGAGTGGTACGGCTACCTCATGCGACGACTGGCCGAGCGGCCCGCCAACCTGACCTTCTTCCTGCGCGCGCTGGCGAGCCGGTCGTGACCGCCGCGAGCCCCGGGACGGTCGCGGTCCTCGGCGTCGGGAAGCTGGGGGAGGCGCTGGTCAGCGGGCTGCTGCGCGCGGGCCAGCCGGCCGACCGCCTGCTCGGCGCGGAGCGGCACCCCGAGCGGGCCGCCGAGATCGCCGAGCGGTACGGCGTCCGCACGCCCGACCCGGTCGACGCCGTCGCCGAGGCCGACGTCGTCCTGCTGGCGGTCAAGCCGCAGGACATGCGCGCGCTGCTGGCGGAGGTCGGGCCGTCGTTGCGCCCGGGCGCGCTCGTCGTGAGCATGGCCGCCGGGATCACGACCGCCGTGGTCGAGGCGGGGCTGCCGGAGGGCACGCCGGTGGTGCGGGTCATGACCAACACCCCGGTCTTCGTGGACGAGGCGATGAGCGCGGTCAGCCCCGGGTCGCACGCCAGCACCGAGCAGCTCGAGCAGGTCGAGGCGATGCTGCGGCCGGTCGGCAAGGTGGTGCGGGTGCCCGAGTCGCAGCAGGACGCCGTCACCGCGCTGTCGGGCAGCGGCCCGGCCTACTTCTTCTACCTCGTCGAGGCGATGATCGACGCCGGCATCCTGCTCGGCCTGCCCCGCACGGTGGCCGCCGAGCTCATCACCCAGACGCTGACCGGCAGCGCGAAGATGCTGCAGGAGTCGGGCGAGCACCCGGTGCTGCTGCGCGAGGCGGTGACCAGCCCGGGCGGCACGACGATCGCGGCGATCCGCACGATGGAGGACCACGGCGTGCGGGCGGCGATGCTCAGCGCGATCGAGGCGGCCCGCGACCGCAGCCGTCAGCTCGCCGAGGGCTGAGCGACCGCCCGCACGTCGCGCTGCCCGACCGGCCCGCAGGTGCAGGCGAGCTGCAGGTGCACCTCGCCGCCGCAGCCGCGGTGCTCCAGGGCGAGCGGCGGTCCGCCGGGCGGCGGGGCGTGCCGGTCGCCCCACTCGCGCAGGGCGTGCACCACGGGCAGCAGGTCGCGGCCGGCGTCGGTGAGCCGGTACTCCCGCCGCTCTCGGCTGCCGGGCTCGCGGTAGGGGCGGGTCTCCAGCACCCCCGCCTCGACCAGCGCCCTGAGCCGGGCGGCGAGCACGGCGCGGGGCGCGCCGGTGCGCTCGAGCACGTCGGCGAAGCGGCGCACGCCGAGGCCGACCTCGCGCACCACGAGCAGCGCCCAGCGCTCGCCGACGACCTCGAGGGCGTTCGCGACCGAGCAGGGGCGGACCGGCACGGACTGAGTATGGACACCGAACCCAGGTCCGTCTAGCGTCCCGCCCCGTGACCGCGACCTGGGGAGAGCCCCGCAGCAAGACCGTGACCTGGCACGACCCGCGCGCCGCCGCCGCCGAGGGCCTGACCCGGGCCGGGCTGGACCACCTGCAGGCGATGGTCGACGGCGAGATCCCGCCCCCGCCGATCGCCGTGCTCATGGGCTTCGGCGTCACGCAGGTGCGCACCGGCGAGGTGGTGTTCACCTGCACGCCCGACGAGTCGGTCTACAACCCGATCGGGACCGTCCACGGCGGGCTCGTCTGCGCGCTGCTCGACAGCGTCTGCGGCTGCGCCGTGCAGTCGACCCTGCCGCAGGGCCAGGGCTACACGAGCGTCGAGATCAAGGTCAGCTTCCTGCGGGCCGTCCACGCCGGCGACGCCCTCACCGCCGTCGGGCGCATCGTCAAGCCCGGCAGCCGGGTCGCGTTCAGCGAGGGGGAGGTGCGCGGGGCCGACGGCAAGCCGGTCGCCACCGCCACGAGCACCTGCCTGGTGTTCGACCTCCCGTGAGGACGCGCGTCCACTACGCCTGGGTCGTCGCGGGGGTCGCGTTCCTGACCCTGCTCGCGGCCAGCGGCTTCCGCTCCACGCCGGGCGTCCTGCTGGTGCCGCTGCAGGAGGACGGGTTCAGCCGGGAGGCCGTCAGCCTGGCGGTCAGCGTCAACCTCGTCCTGTTCGGGCTGACCGGGCCGTTCGCCGCCGCGGCCATGCAGCGGTTCGGGGTGCGCCGCGTCGTGCTGCTCGCCCTGGTGCTGGTGTCGACGGGCTCCGGGCTGACCGTCCTCATGACGGCGTCCTGGCAGCTGGTGGTGCTGTGGGGCGTCGTCGTCGGGCTGGGGACCGGCTCGATGGCCAGCGTGCTGGCCGCCACCGTCGCGAACCGCTGGTTCGCCGCCCGCCGCGGCCTCGTCACCGGCGTGCTCACCGCCGCGAGCGCCACCGGGCAGCTGGTGTTCCTGCCCGTGCTCGCCGCGCTGACGGACGCGCGCGGCTGGCGGACGGCGTCCGTCGTCGTCAGCGTCAGCGCGCTCGCCGCCGTCCCGCTCGTCGCGCTGCTGCTGCGCGAGCGCCCGTCCGACCTCGGGCTGCTCCCCTACGGCGCCACCGAGGAGCCGCCGTCCGACGCCGCCACCGGCAGCCCCGTCGCGGTCGCCTTCGCCGGGCTGCGGCTGTCGGCGCAGAGCGGCACCTTCTGGCTGCTCGCCGGCAGCTTCTTCGTCTGCGGCGCCAGCACCAACGGGCTCATCGGCACGCACTTCCTGCCGGCCGCCCACGACCACGGCGTCGCCCCCGTGGCGGCCGCCAGCCTGCTCGCCCTCATCGGCGTGTTCGACATCATCGGGACGACGGCGTCGGGGGTGCTCACCGACCGGTACGACCCGCGGCTGCTGCTCGCCTGGTACTACGGCCTGCGCGGGCTGTCGCTGCTGGCCCTGCCGGTGGTGCTCGAGGTGGGCTCGGTGCCGCTGTTCCTGTTCGTGCTGTTCTACGGGCTCGACTGGGTCGCGACCGTCCCGCCGACCATCGCCCTGTGCGCCAAGGTCGCCGGCCCGCAGCGCACGCCCGTCGTCTTCGGGTGGGTGTTCGCCAGCCACCAGCTGGGTGCCGCGTTCGCGGCGTTCGCCGCCGGGGCGTCCCGGACGGCCAGCGGCTCGCTACACCTCGTCCTTCGTGGCGGCGGGGCTGCTGTGCGCCGTCGGGGCGGCCCTCGCGCTCGGCGTCGACCGGCGGCCCGCGCCCGCCGCCGCCGGTGGTCCCGGAGGCCGCCAGCCTGGCGTGAGCCGGCGGGCGCGGGTCCCGCCCGCTCAGTACGGTGCACGGGTGACGCGTGCCCCGCTCCTGCTCGCCGCCGTGCTGCTGCTGTCCGCGTGCAGCGGCGACGACGGCCCGCAGGTGCAGACCGGCGAGGTCACCCGCGCCACCGTCGCGGAGGTGGTCGACGCCGCCGGGGCCGTCACCGCGCGGGCGACCGCCGCGGTCACCTCGCCCGCCGACGGCACCGTGGCCGCCGTGGTCGCGAAGGACGGCCAGCTGGTCAAGGCCGGCGACGTGCTGCTGCGGCTGTCCTCGCCGTCGGCGCAGGAGGCGCTGTCGCAGGCGCTCGCCGCGAACGCCGCCGGTGCGGCCGCCGGCGTCGCCGGGCAGGCGCTCGCCGCCTCGCAGCTGCAGACCGCCCGCGAGACCGTCGACGCCCTCACCGTCCGGGCGCCGATCGCCGGCGTGGTCACCCTCGGCGCGGGCGCCCCGGCCGCCGCCGGGAGCGGCCTGTCCGGGCTGCTCGGCGCGCTGCCGCCCGCCCTGCAGGGCGCGGCCGGTGCGGCGCTCGGAGGCGGCGGAGGCGGCACCCCCGGCTCCTCGACGACGACCAACGACCTGTCGGTCGGCGCGCCCGTCGGCACCGGCACCCCGCTGCTCACCGTCACCGACCTGTCCTCGCTCGGCGTCGCGGCCGAGGTCGACGAGACCGACGTCCTGCTGGTCACGCCCGGCACGAAGGCCGACGTCGAGCTCGACGCCGTCCCCGGCACCACCTACCCGGCGACCGTCCGCAGCGTCGAGCTCGCGCCGACGACGTCGACCGGCGGGGGCGGCGTCGGCTACCGGGTCCGGCTCACCCTCGACGGCGGCACCCCGCAGCCGCGCCCCGGCATGAGCGCCGTCGTCAGCCTGAAGGTCCGCGAGGCGAAGGGCGTGCTCGCCGTGCCCAGCGCCGCCCTGGTCCGCGACGACGGCGCCGACGTCGTGTTCGTCGTCGACGGGGACGACCGGGCCGAGCGCCGCGTGGTGCGCACGGGCGCCGAGGGCGCGGACACGGTCGAGGTGCTGGAGGGCCTGCGCGAGGGCGAGCGCCTGGTCGTGCGCGACGCCGACCGGCTGTCGGACGGCGACGAGCTGGACCTCTAGGTGACCGCCCCGGCTCCCGCGACCGTCCCCGCCCTGGAGGCCGTCGACGTCACCCGGTCCTACGCCCTGGACGGCGTCAGCGTCGAGGCGCTGCGCGGCGTCAGCCTCACCATCGGGCAGGGCGACTACGTCGCCGTCGTCGGGCCCAGCGGCTCGGGCAAGTCGACGCTCATGCACCTGCTCGGCGGGCTCGACCGGCCCACCACCGGCACGCTGCGGGTGGCCGGCCGCGACGTCGCGAGCCTGTCGGAGGACGAGCTCGCCGAGGTGCGCAACCAGACGCTCGGCTTCGTCTTCCAGGCCTTCCAGCTGCTGCCGCGCACGACGGCGGTCGACAACGTCTCGATGCCGCTGGTCTACCGGGGGGTCAAGCGCGCCGAGCGCCGTGACCGGGCGGTCCGCGCCCTCACCCAGGTCGGGATGGGCCACCGGCTCGACCACCGGCCCAACCAGCTCTCCGGCGGGGAGCAGCAGCGGGTGGCCATCGCCCGCGCCCTCGTCGGTGAGCCGCAGGTGCTGCTGGCCGACGAGCCCACCGGCAACCTCGACAGCCGCACCGGCGAGGAGGTCATGGCCCTGCTGGAGCGGCTGAACGCCGAGCAGGGCGTGGCCGTCGTGCTGGTCACCCACGACCGCGACGTCGCCGCCCGGGCGCGCCGGCAGGTGCGGGTGCGCGACGGCCGCATCGAGGAGAGCGCGGCGGACGGGCCCGACCTCGCGAGGCCGGCCCCGTGAGGCTGGCCGAGGCCTGGCGCGTCGCCGTGACGGCGCTGCACGCCAACCGGCTGCGCAGCGCCCTGACCATGCTCGGCGTCGTCATCGGGGTCGCCGCCGTCGTCGTCATCACCGCCATCGGCACGGGGGCGACCCGCGAGGTCGAGGCGCAGGTCGAGGGGCTCGGCAGCAACCTGGTGATCATCGTGCCGGGGCAGCTGGAGCTCGGGTCCGCCCCCACCAAGAGCCGGCTGCAGCTGCAGGACGCCGACCGCATCGGGCGCGCGCTCGGCCAGCCCGACGGCGTCGCGGTCAGCGTGGCCAGCGGGGAGACCGTCCGGGCCGGCGGCCGCAGCACCTTCGCCACCGTCAACGGCACCAACCCGGCCGTGCCCGAGGTGTTCGTGCGCCCCGTCGCCCGGGGCGAGTACTTCTCGCAGAGCGACGTCGACACCCGGCGCCGCGTGGTCGTGCTCGGCCCGCTGGTCGCCGACGAGCTCTTCCCCGGCGAGGACCCGCTCGGCCGCCAGGTCACCGTCGGCGGGGTCCGCTTCCGGGTGGTCGGGGTGTTCGGCAGCGTCGGCCCGAGCGGGTTCGGCGGCGGCCGCGACGCCGAGGTGCACGTGCCCGTCACGGCGGCCCAGCGGCTGTTCGGCGACGACCGCGTCGACGCCCTGGCGCTCAAGGCCGGCTCCACCGACGAGATCGACGGGGTGCGCCGCACGGCGCTGGCGGTGCTGGCCGACCGCTACCCCGACGAGGAGTTCAGCGCCGTCACCCAGGACGAGATCCTCGGCACCGTCGGGCGCATCCTGGGCCTGCTCACCGTCGTGCTCGGCGCCATCGCCGGGATCAGCCTGCTGGTCGGCGGCGTCGGCGTCAGCAACATCATGCTGGTGAGCGTGCGGGAGCGGACCCGGGAGATCGGGCTGCGCAAGGCGGTCGGCGCCCGGCAGCGCGACGTCCTGCTGCAGTTCCTGCTCGAGGCGGTGCTGCTGACCAGCATCGGCGGCGTGCTCGGGATCGCGATCGGCATCGGCGCGGCGCTCGGGGCCGCCGCGCTCGTCGAGCAGCTGCCCGCGGTCATCACCTGGTGGTCGCCGCTGCTGGCGTTCAGCGTCAGCGCCGCGGTCGGGCTGTTCTTCGGTGTGGTGCCGGCCCGCAGGGCGGGAAGGCTGGACCCCGTGACCGCCCTGCGGACGGAGTGACCCGGTGTCCGACAGCACCCTGGTCGTCTACGACGACGTCCTGTCCTCCTACGACTTCGGCCGCAGCCACCCGATGCGCCCGGTGCGCCTCGCGCTGACGATGGAGCTGTCGCGGCAGCTCGGCGTCCTCGGGCGTCCCGGCGTCACCGTGCAGGCGCCGACGAGCGCCGGCGACGACCTGCTCGAGCTGGTCCACGACCCGATGTACGTCGCGTCGGTCAAGCGCGCCCCCGACGACCTGCTCGGCCGGCTGTCGCTGCGCTGGGGCCTCGGCACCGGCGACGTCCCGGTCTTCCCGGCCATGCACGAGGCGAGCGCCCTCATCACCGGCGCCAGCGTGCAGGCCGCGCAGGCCGTCTGGGAGGGCCGCACCCAGCACGCCGTGAACCTGTCGGGCGGGCTGCACCACGCCATGCGCGCCAAGGCCAGCGGCTTCTGCGTCTACGACGACCCCGCCGTCGCGATCGCCTGGCTGCTGTCGGCGGGGGCGACCCGGGTGGCCTACGTCGACGTCGACGTCCACCACGGCGACGGCGTCGAGGCGGCCTTCTACGACGACCCGCGCGTGCTGACGGTCAGCCTGCACGAGAGCGGCCGGACGCTGTTCCCCGGCAGCGGCTGGCCCGACCAGGTCGGCACCGACGACGCCCTCGGCAGCAACGTCAACGTCGCCCTGCCCGCCGGCACCGGCGACGCCGGGTGGCTGCGCGCCTTCACCGCCGTCGTCCCGCCCGTCCTGCGCGCGTTCCGGCCGCAGGTGCTGCTCACCCAGCACGGCTGCGACACCCACGCGCTCGACCCGCTGGCCCACCTGCTGTGCAGCGTCGACGGCCAGCGCACCACCTACCGGCTGCTCCACGAGCTCGCCCACGAGCTGTGCGGCGGGAAGTGGGTCGTCACCGGCGGCGGCGGCTACGAGCCGGTGCAGGTCGTGCCGCGCGCGTGGACCCACCTGCTCGCCGAGGTCGCCGGCGGCGGCCCGGTCGACGGCGCCACCCCCGGCGACTGGCGCGCCACCGCCGCCGAGAAGGGCGGGGAGCCCGCCCCGACGTCGCTCACCGACGGCGTCGACGCCACGTGGGTGCCGTGGGAGGGCGGCAGCGGCGACCCCGACGACGCCGTCGACCGGGCGGTCGCCGAGACCCGCCGGCACGCCTTCCCCCACCTCGGGCTCGACCCCGACCACGCGGCCGGATGACCGGCCCCCGCGAGCAGCTCCGCCGGCACCTGCTCGACAGCCGGATCTGCGGCGACGTCGCCACTCGCGGCAGGAGAACCTGCGCAACTACGGCCGGATGCTGGAGCGCCTGCCCGAGTACTCCTTCGGGCTCACCCTCGACCGGGCGTGGACCGCGGGCGAGGTGCTGGACGTGATGGCCCGGCGCTGCGGCGTCGACCCCGACCCGGAGCACGTCGAGGGCCAGGACACCATCGGCGTCGACCTCGCGCTCGCGGCCCTCGACGCCTACCGCGACCGGCTGGCCCTGGCCGCCGAGCGGCGGGAGCGGGTGCTCGTCGCCACCGGCCACCCCACCGGCCTGCTCGCCGTGCACCTCGCGGTCGCGGCGGCGCTGCGGGCGGCGGGCTGCGAGGTGCTGGTCGTCGACCCGCCCTGGTCGCTGGCCGTGGGAGCAGGACTGGGGCCGCGGCCGGCCGCGGCACGTCCGCGTCGTCAACGGGGTGCACCTGCTGGCCAGCGGCGGCGAGCTGCTGCACACCCACCTCGCCGCGAGCCGATGCGGGCGGTGCTCGCCGCGCTCGCCGGCACCGGCAGCCGCCGCCCGACCTGGTGCACGCCGACCACGGCTGGGCCGGCGCCGCCGCCGAGGCCGGGATCGAGACGCTGGGCTACGCCGACTGCAACGACCCCGCCCTGTTCGTGGGGCAGGACGGAGGGCCGGCCGCTGGTCACCGTGCCGCTCGACGACAACGTGCCGCCGCACCTGTACGACCCGCTGAGCGCCCACGTCACGCGTGGGCGGCGCGTCGTAGCGTCCCGAGGTTGGCCGGACGGGCCGCTGGTGCCCAGTCCCACCCGTACCAGTACGCTCCGCGGCACGTGCGTGACCGTCGTCGACGGTGGGGAAGCCGCCGACCGCGCCGCGTGCAGACGGTGGGTCCTGCGTACATGTCCGGAGAGCTGTCCGACATCCGCTTCCTGACCGTGGCCGAGGTCGCGGGGATCATGCGGGTGTCGAAGATGACCGTGTACCGCCTGGTGCACAGCGGCGAGCTGCCGTCGGTGCGGGTCGGCCGGTCCTTCCGGGTGCCCGAGCGGGCCGTCAACGACTACCTGCGCGGCGCGTTCCCCTCGACCGGCTGACCGGGCGGCTGACCCACCAGTCTCGCGCAGCGGCCCGTGCGGGCGGCTAGTAGGCTGGCGCGTCGCCGTCGACCAGAGCAGAGGTTTTCCACGTGGGTTCCGTCATCAAGAAGCGCCGCAAGCGGATGGCCAAGAAGAAGCACCGCAAGCTGCTGAAGAAGACCCGCGTCCAGCGTCGCAACAAGAAGTAGGACCGCCCCGCTAGGTTGCCGACCATGTCGGTGACCTGGCTGACGTTCCTCTCGGACTTCGGCTTCGAGGACGCGTTCCTCGGCGTGTGCAAGGGCGTGATCGCCCGCACCGCCCCGGAGGTGCGCGTCCTCGACGTGCTGCACCTGGTGCACCCGCAGGACGTCGAGCAGGGGGCGGCGGTGCTCGCCAGCGCCGTGCCTACCTGCCGCAGCCGTCGGTGCACCTCGCGCTCGTCGACCCGTTCCGGGCCAGCCCGGTGCGGGGCGTCGCCGTGCGCACCGCCGACGGCTCCACGTTCGTCGCGCCGGACAACGGGCTGACCAGCCAGGCGTGGGACGCCGCGGGCGGCGCCGTCTCGGCCCACGTGCTCGACGACCCGGCGCACTGGCTGCCCGCCCCCGCCCGCACCTTCCGCGGCCGCGACGTCTTCTCGCCCGTGGCCGCCCGGCTGGCCGCCGGCACGCTGCGCTCGAGCAGGTCGGCACCCCGCTGCCGGTCGAGGAGCTGGAGCGGCTCGCCCTGCGGGCGCCCGAGGTCGACGACGACCACGTCCACGGCGAGGTCGCCCAGGTCGACCACTTCGGCAACCTCACCCTGAACGTGCAGGCCGCCGACCTCGAGGCCGCCGGGATGCGCCTCGGCGACGACGTCGAGCTGCGCGTCGGCGGCAAGACCCTCCGGGCGCCGTTCCGGCTCACCTACGGCGAGGTCCCCGCGGCCGGCTCGCCGTCTGCGAGGACTCCTTCCGCACGATCACCATCGCGGTGAACCAGGGCAGCGCCGCCACCGCCCTGCGCGCCCGCCGGGCCGACCCGCTCGTGCTGGCCCGCGTCGCGCAGGCCGAGGAGCCCACCCTGGTCCCGGCGGGACCGGCCTGACGGACCCGGCCCGGCCGCGGCTACCGGTCGGTAGGATGCGGACCCGACACCCCGTCCGAGGAGCCCCTGTGAGCCGTGTCGTCCTGGTCACCGGGGTGAGCCGCTACCTCGGCACCCGGCTGGCCGCGACCCTGGTCGAGGACCCGACCGTCGAGCGCGTCATCGGCGTCGACACCGTCCCGCCGCCGCCGGAGGCCAAGAAGGTCCTGGGCCGCACCGAGTTCGTGCGGGCCGACATCCGCAACCCGCTCATCGCCAAGGTCATCGCGCAGGCCGCCGTCGACACGGTCGTGCACATGAACGTCATCGCCACCCCGCTCGGCGCGGGCGGACGCACGGCGATGAAGGAGATCAACGTCATCGGGACGATGCAGCTGCTCGCGGCGTGCCAGAAGGCGCCGACGATGGAGAAGCTCGTCGTCAAGTCGACCACCGCCGTCTACGGCTCCTCCCCGCGCGACCCCGCCCTGTTCACCGAGGACGTCGAGCCGCGGTCGCTGCCGAAGTCGGGCTACGCCAAGGACGCCGTCGAGGTCGAGGGCTACGTGCGCGGCTTCGGCCGCCGCCGCCCCGACGTCACGCTGTCGCTGCTGCGCTTCACCAACTTCATCGGCTCGACCATCGAGACGCCGCTGACCCGCTACTTCTCGCTGCCCGTCGTCCCGACCGTCCTGGGCTTCGACCCGCGCATCCAGCTGTGCCACGAGGACGACGGCATCGAGGTGCTGCGCCGCGCCACCGTCGAGGACCACCCCGGCATCTACAACGTCGGCGGGTCCGGCGTCGTGCTGCTGTCGCAGGCGATCCGGCGGGTGGGGCGGCCGTCGTTCCCGGTCCCGTCGCCGACGGTCAGCCTGGTCGCGGGCGCCTTCCGCCGGGCCGGCCTGGTCGACTTCTCGCCCGAGCAGATGCGCTACCTCGAGCACGGCCGCGTCGCCGACGTCTCCCGGCTGACCGCCGAGCTCGGCTGGTCGCCCCGCCCCACGGCGGAGGCCTTCGACGACTTCGTCGCCACCCGCGCCGGCGCGCGGCTGGTCACGCCCGAGTCCGCCCAGCAGCTCGAGGAGCGGGCGCTGCGAGCTCGCCGGCCGCTACCTGCCGTCGCTCGTCCGTACCGGAGAGGGTGCCGTCCGTGCCTGAGGCCAAGGTCATCCCGCTCGAGAGCCGCGAGGAGCGCCGCGCCGCCGCCGAGCCGCTCGCCCCCGTCCCGCCGCCCGAGCCCGCGCCGGCGTCCGACCTGGAGCGCAAGCTCGCCTCCGGCCTGGCCTTCCTGCGCCGCCGCCTCACCGGCGACTACGAGGTCGACGACTTCGGCTTCGACCCCGACCTCACCGACCACGTGCTGCTGCCGCCGCTGCGGCCGCTGTACAAGAAGTGGTTCCGCGTCGAGACCCGCGGCCTGGAGAACGTCCCCGACGTCGGCGGCGCGCTGGTCGTGGCCAACCACTCCGGCACCATCCCGGTCGACGCCCTCATGACGACGCTGGCGCTGCTGGACCACCACCCGGCCCACCGCCACCTGCGCATGCTCGGCGCCGACCTGGTGTTCACGCTGCCCGTCGTCGCCCCGCTCGCCCGCAAGGCCGGCAACACGCTGGCCTGCAACCCCGACGCCGAGCGCCTCATGAGCAGCGGCGAGCTCGTCGGCGTCTGGCCCGAGGGCTTCAAGGGCATCGGCAAGCCGTTCAGCGAGCGCTACAAGCTGCAGCGCTTCGGCCGCGGCGGCTTCGTCAGCGCGGCCCTGCGCACCGGCGTGCCGATCATCCCGTGCTCGATCGTCGGGGCCGAGGAGATCTACCCGATGATCGGCAACGCCAAGACGCTGGCCCGCCTGCTCGGGCTGCCCTACGTGCCGATCACGCCGTTCTTCCCGCTGCTCGGCCCGCTGGGCGCGATCCCGCTGCCGAGCAAGTGGATCATCGAGTTCGGCGAGCCGATCGAGACGGCGTCGCTGGGGGCGGCCGCCGCCGACGACCCGATGCTGGTCTTCAACCTCACCGACCAGGTGCGCGAGACCATCCAGTCGACCCTCTACACGCTGCTCATGCAGCGGCGGAGCGTGTTCTTCTAGCCGCCTCGCCCAGGGCGGCGAGCGCGGCCTGCACGAGCGCCTCGCCCGCCCGGGCCCGCCGGACGGCGGCGGACACCCGCCGGGCCGGCTGCGCGCCCCGCAGCGGCTTGACCACCACCTGCTCGTGCACCAGCCCGAGGGCGAGCCCCGGCACGAGCGCGACCCCGAGCCCGGCGGCGACGAAGCCCTGCGTGGTCGGGTACTCGTCGCCCTGCACGGCGTACGACGGCGTGAACCCGGCGGCCGCGCAGGCGTCGAGGGCGGCCTGCTGGCAGTGCCCCGGGGCGGACGCCGTGCCGACCCAGGCCTCCCCGGCGAGGTCGGCGAGGTCGACCGCGGGCGCGCCCGCGAGCCGGTGCCCGGCGGGCAGCAGCACCGAGTAGGGGTCGTCGAGCAGGTGGACGAGCAGCAGGTCGGGGTCGGCGTCGTCGTCGGGCACCACGACGACCGCGACGTCGACGTCGCCCGCGCGCAGGGCCGGCAGCGCCTCGTCGGGCTCGGCGACCCCGAGGACCAGCTCGACGTCGGGGTGCGAGCGGCGGAACGCGGCGACGGCGGGCGGCACCAGCGAGGCGCCCGCGCTCGGGAAGCTGGTGAGGTGCAGGCGGCCGGTGCGGCCCTCCCGCAGCGCGGCGAGGGCGACCTCGGCGTCGGCGAGGCGGGCGAGGACGTCGTCGGCGACGTCGGCCAGCAGCCGGGCGGCGTCGGTGGGGCGCACGCCGCGACCGGCCCGCTCGAGCAGCACCGTACCGGTCTCGCGCTCCAGCGCGGCGAGGTGCTGGCTGACCGCGCTCGGGGTGTAGCCCAGCGAGGAGGCGGCCGAGGCCATCGAGCCGGTGCGGACGACGGCCCGCAGGACGCGCAGGCGGCGCAGGTCGAGCATCAGTCGCACTCACCGAGTCGTGTAGGAACCGTCGCTCGACCTTCACAGTCGGGCCTGCCAGGCTCCTGGCGTGCCGCTCCGCCCGCTGCTCGCCCTGCTCGCCCTCGCCGCCACCTGGGGCGGCTCCTACCTGCTCATCGCCGTCGCCCTCGAGTCCACGACGCCGGCCGCCCTGACCCTGGGCCGCTTCGTGCCCGGCCGCCGTGCTCGTGCGCCCTGCTCGCCCGCCGGCAGCTCGGCGCCCTGCGCGGCCGCTGGCGCGTCGGTGGCCCTGCTCGCGCTGGTGCAGCAGGCCGCCCCGATGCTGCTCATCGCCGTGGGCGAGCGCAGCATCCCGAGCGGGCTGGCCGGCACGCTGGTCGCCAGCACGCCGCTGTGGGGCGCCCTGCTCGCCCCGGCCCTCGGCCGCCCCGCCCCCACGGGCCTGGGCTGGGCCGGGCTGCTGGTCGGGCTCGTCGGCGTCGGGCTGCTGCTGGGGGCGGAGGCGGTCGGGGCGGACGGGCTGCTCGGCTGCCGGTGGTGCTGCTGGCCGCGGCGGGCTACGCGGTCGGGGCGTCCTGGACGGCCCAGCGCTTCGCCGACGTCCCCCGCCACGCCCTGCTCGCGGGGGTGCTGGCCTGCAGCAGCCTGCTCCTGCTGCCCGCGCTGCTCGTCGACCTGCCCGACCGGCTGCCGACCGCGCAGGGCGTCCTCGCGGTCCTGGTGCTCGGCCTGGTCGGCACCGGCGCCGCCTTCGTCGCCTTCTACTGGATGGTCGACCAGGTCGGCCCGGAGCGGACCGTGCTGGTCACCTACCTCGCCCCGGTGTTCGCCGTCGGCTACGGGGTGGTGCTGCGCGACGAGCGGGTCACCTCGCCGGGGCCGGCGGGCTGGTGCTGGTGCTGCTCGGCGCGTGGGTCGCCGCCCGCCGGCCCCGCCCGCAGGCCGTCCCCGCGGTGCCGGCGCCGACCGAGGTCGTCGCGGCCCGGTAGCGGTCGCTCAGGCGGACCGGCGCACCGGCCGCAGGACCGCCTCGCGCCACTGCTGCAGGTGGCCGTGGCCCGCGTGCCGGCGGCGCAGGGCCAGCCCGCCCAGCACGCCGCCGGTCAGCGCGCCGAGCCCGGCGGCCGTGGGGATGCCGACCTTGGCGGCCTTGCGCCCGGTGCGGAAGTCGCGGACGACCCAGCCGCGCTCGCGGGCGATCTCGCGCAGCGCCGTGTCGGGGTTGACCGCGACCGCGTGGCCGACCGCCTCGAACAGCGGGACGTCGTTGGAGGAGTCGCTGTAGGCCGTGCAGCGCGACAGGTCCAGCCCCTCGCGCTCGGCCAGCGCCCGCACCGCCTCCGCCTTCGCCGGGCCGTGCAGCGGCTCGCCGACCAGCCGGCCGGTGTAGCAGCCGTCCTCCACCTCGCTGACCGTGCCGAGCGCGCCGGTCAGGCCGAGGCGGGCGGCGATGATCCGGGCCAGCTCGACCGGCGTCGCCGTGACCAGCCAGACCCGCTGGCCGGCGTCGAGGTGCTGCTGGGCGAGGGCGCGCGTCCCGGACCAGATCCGGCGCTCCATCAGCTCGTCGTAGATCTCCTCGCCGTAGGCGACGATCTCGGTGACCGACTTGCCCTCGACGAGCCCGAGCGCCTTGTCGCGCGCCTCGGCGACGGCCTCGAGGTCCTCCTTGCCGCGCACCCGGAAGCGCAGCTGCTCCCAGCCGAAGCGCAGCAGGTCGGAGGTGCTGATGAGCCCCCGGCCGGCCATGCCCTTGCCGAAGAAGTAGATCGAGGCGCCGCGGATCATCGTGTTGTCGCAGTCGAAGAAGGCGGCGGCCGTGGGGTCGGGGGCGACGTCGAGGCTGGCCTCGACCTCCGCGGCGGCCGCCGAGGCGGCACCGGCGAGGACGGCCCGCACGTCGGCGTCGCCGTCGCGGCGCCGGGACGGCAGCAGGCGCAACGACCTCGGCAACACGACCTCCCGGGTGCGACAGCGCGACGCGGCGAGCCTAGTCACGACAGCGGCCCCGCACCGGGTCGGTGCGGGGCCGCTGCGACGAGCAGGCGGAGCGGGAGGGCTACGCCTCGACGGTCCGGCGGCGGCGGGCGACCATCGCGACGCCGACCAGCGCGCTGGCGACGACGCCGGCCAGCGGGAAGCCGCCGGTGCGGGGCAGGCTCTTGGGCACCGTGACCGGGGCCGCGACCGGGGCGGCGACGAGCTGGCTGGAGGCGCTGGCCGAGGCGGGCACGAGCTTGACGGTGAGGAACTTCTTGCCGGCGGGCAGCAGGGCGGCGATGCCGGCCGGGTTGACCGTCAGGGTGGTCGCGCTGACCTCGGAGCGGGAGGCCGTGCCGTTCGGGGCGACGGCCGTGCTGCCCTTGCCGTAGGCGACCTCGACGCCGGCGACCGTCTTGAGCAGGTCGTTCACCGAGCCGAGCGCGCCGTCGACGACGGCTTGAGGTCGGCCGGCAGGGCGTCGGTGGCCAGGCCGGTGAGCGGGGCGCCGGCCTGGTCGATGCGGAAGCCGAGGGCGCCGTCGGCGACCTTGACGTTCGAGCACGGGGGCGACGAAGTCGGCCTTGCCGCTGCCCGGCGGTGCCGCCGGCGGTGGCCGAGGCGGCCGAGGTGATGGCGTCGACGGTGACCAGGCCGCCGAGGACGTCGAGCGACTTCACCGCGTTCTCGACGCGTCGAGGTGACGGCGTTGCCCTTGCGGGTGATCGTCTGCTCGCTGCTGACGGCGTCGAGCGAGACCAGGCTGGTGAGGTCGTCGAGGTCGCGAGGGTGTCGGTGAGGTCGGTCAGCGTGCTGTTGAGCACGGTGACGGCCTCGGTGACGGCGTCCTTGGCGGCGTCCGGTCAGCGGGGCGGTCGGCGCGCGGCCGGCGTCGGGGCGAGCGCGCCGTTGAGGGTGTCGATGGCGGTGGTGACGGTCTCGGCGACGGTGGTGGTCGCGCCGGTGGCGGCGCCGGTGGCCTGGCCGAGGGCGGGGGCGAGCACGGCCTGCACGGGGGCGGTGACGGCGTCGAGCTGGGCGGGGAGCAGGTCGCCGGTGACGGCGATGCGGGCGATGCCGCTGCTGCTGCGGGCGAGCACGCCGTCGACGGTCTTCGTCGGGTCGCTGACCGTGGACAGCAGCGGGAGCAGCGCGACCTTCAGGCCGGCCTGGTCGAGCGCGGGCCCGGCCTCGCGGCGGTCGTCGGTCTTGCCGGTGAGCGAGGCGTTGGTGGAGTCGGCGAGCAGCTGCGACAGCACCGGGGTCGAGCCCTGGCCGAGCAGCGCCTGGGTGAGGGCGCTCGTGGTGCCGACCGTGCTGATGCCGCCCTTGGTGAGGGCGAGGGTGTGCGTGATCGTCGAGCCGACGCCCGGCAGGGAGACGCCGGTGGGCAGGTTGATGGTGAGCTCCAGCGCGGAGCCGGCGCCGTCGGCCAGCAGCCGCGGGGCAGGAGCGGGAGCGGCCGAGGCCGAGCCGGCGGTGGCGGCGACGATGCGTGCCGGTGGCGAGCGCCAGCGCGGTGAGCCGCGCCCCCGTGCGTCCGTGGACGGTCATGTGTGTCCCTCTCCCCGAGCTGTCTGCGTCCGTGCCGCGCGGCGTCCTCGCCGGGCGGCTGCTTGGCGACCTCAACGAGCGTCCCCGGCAGGGGTGACGGGCTTCACGCAAGACTCTTCGACGGCGCGTGTTTGAGCTCGTCCAGCACGGGACGAGCCGGGCAGACCAGGCTCAGCGGGCCGGGGGAGCGGCCGTCAGGGAGCCCCCGTCAGGGAGTGGAGGGGGGCACCGCGTCCTGCGCGGCGGCCTCCTGAGCGGCCCCTGCGCGGCCTGCGCCGCCGCCTCCCACGCGTCGGCCGGGGACGACGCCGCCACCAGCCGCGGCAGGAGGCCGGAGCCCGGTCCGCCGGTCACGCCGCCCAGCACGCCGTCGACGGCACCGCCCACCCCCGGCAACGCGGGGGCGGCAGGGACGGCCGGGACCGCGGGGAGGGCCGGCAGCGGCACGAGCGGCGGCAGCGTGGGCAGGCCCGGCAGGCTGGGGAGCGGGACGGGCAGCGGCAGCGGGACGCTGGTCGGCAGCGGCAGCGGCAGCGGCACCGGCAGCGGCAGGGGCAGCGACGGCACGGGGACCGGCAGCGACACCACCGGGCGCGGGACGAGCGACCCGGAGGGCTCGTCGTCCGGGGAGGGGGAGCGGGCCGGGCTCGGGCGACGGCTCGGCGGCGGGTGCCGCGGCGTCCGGGGAGGCGGGGGCCGGGGCGGCCGGGTCGGGCTGCGCGGCGGGCTCCTGGACCGGCGCGTCGACCGTCGGCTGCGCGCGCCTCGGCGGAGGCCGTCGCGCCGGGCAGGGGGACGGGGACGGCCGGGGCCGGGACCGCGGGGACGGCGGGAGCGACCGCGGTCAGGTCGGGCAGCTCGTCGAGCAGCAGCGCGAGCGCGTCGCCGCCGACCTCGCCGACCAGGGCGAGCGAGCCGGCCGCGCTGGAGCGGGCCGCGAGCGGCAGCTCGGGGACCAGGGCGCTGAGCCGCCGGTCCTGCTGGACGGCGAAGGAGGTCAGCTGCGACAGCGGGGCGGTGCTGCCCTCGTCGCGGGCGGCCGAGACGAGCAGGCGGGCGGCGGCCCGGGTCTCGGCGTCCATGTCGGCGAGCGTGTCGACGACCAGGGAGGCGTCGCTGCCACCGGCGACGGTGCCGCCGCCGGTGGGGGCGAGCGCCACGGCGTCGCGCCCGCGGGTGAGGGCGGCGACCTCGTCGAGGCGGGTCGACGCGTGCTCGAGGTGGGTGGTCCCGCGCTCCAGGGCGCCGTCGGCGGTGCGGAGCTCGAGGCCCTCGACGGCGCGCTTGAGGCCGTAGAACGGGCTCGCCGGGCAGCGAGCGGGTGCCGGCGGTGCCGACGCCCGCGACGACGACGACGGAGGCCATCGCCCCGACCGCCAGCCCGACGCCGCGGCCGGCGCGGACCGAGCGGCTCCAGGACACGGCGGCCTCGAGGGCGGCGGCGCGGACGGGCGTGGGAGCGACGGCGGGGGCGGCCTGCGCGGCCTGGACGGACGCGACGGCGACGAGCCGGGTGCGCAGCGCGGCCCGGAACTCGGCCCGCGGGGTGGCGCCGGCGGCCAGGGCCGGGGCGAGCTCCTGCAGGCGGCGGGCGACGAGCGCGAGCTGGGCGGGCGAGCCGGCTGGGGGCGGCGGCCAGGGCCGCGCCGCTGTCGAGCAGCCGGGCGAGCTCGGCGGCAGCGCCGCGCGATCCCGCCAGGGAGCCGACCTGCCCCGCCAGGGAGCCGAACAGGGTCATCGCACGGCCTCCCGTCGCGTCGTCGGACGGCCCGGAGCGGCCGTCGGGGAGTGCAACGACGCGGAGGGGCCGGAGGGAACGGGGTGAGGCGCAGAACGGCCCGAACGGGCTACTCCGGGCATGGTCAGCGTCGCCTGCGGGTCGGTCACAGGGCCACCCCCTCGGGCAGCAGCCGGCCCAGCGTCCGCACCGCGCGGTACTGCAGCGCCTTGATCGCGCCCTCGTTCTTGCCCATCACCTGCGCGGTCTCGGCGACCGACATGCCCTGCAGGAAGCGCAGCACGATGCACTCCTGCTGCTCCGGGCCGAGCTGCTTGACCGCGGCGAGCAGGACCTCGTTCTGCAGCGCCTCGAGGACGCTGTCCTCGGGTCCCTCCTGGGCGAGCGTGGCCGTGGGGACCGACGTCGTGACGTCGTCGGTGGTGGTCTCGAGGCGGTAGCGGCCGCTCTTGTAGTGGTCGGCGATGAGGTTGCGGGCGATCGTCACGAACCAGGCGCCGACGTCGCGGCCCTGCCAGGTGAAGCTGGAGATGCGGCGCAGGGCCCGCAGGAAGGTCTCGCTGGTGAGGTCCTCGGCCAGCTGCGGGCTGCTGACGCGGTAGTAGACGTAGCGGTAGACGAGGTCGACGTAGCGGTCGTAGAGCTCGCCGAAGGCCTCGGCGTCGCCGGCCTGCGCGCGCTGCACCAGGGCGAGCGCGACGGCGGCGTCGCCCTCGGCGGCGGGCACCGGCTCGAGCCCGGTCTCGACGGCGGGGACGCCGCCCTGCAGGGGGACGGCGGCCGTGCTCTGCGCGGTGCCGTCGTCGGGGGGCGTCGCGGGGGCGGGGACGGCCGGTGCCGGCGCCGCCGACGAGGTCGGTGGCCAGGCGGTGGCGGGCGTGCGGGACGGCGTCGAGCAGGTCGCACGCGACGGCGCGGGCGCGGGCGCGGCGCAGCAGCTCCTCGTGGCGGGCGTCCCCGACGGCGGCGGCGAGGGCCGCGAGCCCGGCGGACGGGCGCCCGTGCGCGTGCCGGCTCACGCGGCGGTCCCGGCAGCCCGGGCGGGCAGGGCGCAGCGGCAGGCCGCCGTGCCCCTGGAGCCGTCCACTGCTGTCCTCGTCGCTGGTCGGAGTCGCCGGCCGGTCCGGCGAGCGCACGGCCGCCGGCTCCCTCCGGAGAGGGCCGTCCCGTGCGCATGCTAGAGGCTGGAGTGCCCCTCTGACTCCCCATCGGCAGAGCCCGCCCGGGTCATGAGGCCGGACGGCCCCCTCCGCGATCGACCGCCAGGGTGAGCAGGGCCAGCTCGCGGCCGAGGCGGGGCAGGCCCTCGACCTTCGACAGGCACAGCGCGGCCCCGGCGTCAGCGGCGTCCTGCGCGGTGCCGCCGTCGACGTAGGCGGTGTAGAGGACGACCGGGACGTCGGGCAGCGCGGCCCGCAGCCGGCGGGTGGACTCCAGGCCGTCGAGCCCCGGCATGCGCAGGTCCATGACGACGACGTGCGGGCGGGTGGCCTCGTCGAGCGCGAGCGCGAGCGCCTCCTCGCCGCCGGCGGCCTGGGCCACGACCAGGAAGCCGTCGAGCTCGAGCATCTCGCTGACGACGCGGCGGACGTGGTCGGTGTCGTCGACGACGAGCACGCGCACGGGGGCCGCTCCGGGGCTGCCCTGGTCCCGCTGCACGGACGTACCCTGGCGCACATGCCGTCCGCGGGTCCAGTCCGCCCTGCCCCAGCACCGGCGCCCGCCCGCCCGCGCCTGTCCCGGGCCGCGCGCCGCCGGCGCCGGGGACGCCGCGCCGCCCGGGTCGTCCTGGTCCTGGTGCTGGCGTTCCTGGTCGGCACCACGACGTTCGTCGGCGGCCTGCTCGCGGCCCCGGCCGACTTCGAGAAGGACATCCTGCCGGAGCAGACGTCGGTGCTGCTGCTCGCCGACGACGGCAAGACGCAGTTCGCGACGATCCTGCCGCCGACCCGGCGCAAGCCGGTGCCGGCCGAGCAGATCCCGCAGGTCATGCGCGACGCGATCATCTCGGCGGAGGACGAGCGCTTCCTCGAGCACGACGGCGTCGACCCGCTGGCCACGATCCGCGCGGCCTACCGCGACCTGTCGGGCGGGCGCCGCCAGGGCGGCTCGACGCTCACCCAGCAGTACGTGAAGAACGCCTACGTCGGCAACGACGTCAGCCTGCTGCGCAAGGTGCGGGAGGCCTCGCTCGCGGTGCGGCTGGAGAACCGCAAGAGCAAGGAGGAGATCCTCACCGACTACCTCAACGCGCTCTACCTCGGCAACGGCACCTACGGCGTGCAGGCGGCGGCCCGCTACTACTTCGGCGTCGACGTGAAGGACCTGGCGAAGAACCCGCAGACCGGGCAGCCCGACCCGAACCTCGAGCTCGCCCGTGCCAGCCTGCTCGCCGGCATCGCCCCGGCGCCGAGCGCGTGGAACCCGGTGCGCGACATGGCCACCGCCAAGGAGCGCCAGAAGTACACGCTCAACCGCATGGTGGTGAACGGCTTCATCACCAGCGCCGACGCCAGCCGCGCGCTCGACCGCGGGGTCAAGCCGGTGCGCGAGACGCCGCCGGAGCCGCCGACCAACGCCCCCGAGTACGCCGACCTGGTCAAGGCGCAGCTGCGCGACCGGTTCGAGAACGACGAGGACGTGCTGTTCCGCGGCGGCCTGCGCGTGCGGACCACGCTCGACGTCGACCTGCAGGAGGCGGTGTCGCGCGCGCTGCGCGAGGTGCTGCCCGACGGCGACGACCCGCAGGCCGCGGCGGTCGCCATCGACATCCGCAACGGCGACGTCAAGGCGATGTCGACGCTGACCCGCCGCTCCCGAGGCGAGACGATCGAGCGGCAAGGTGCGCCCGGCGGTCGACGGCTACCAGCGCAACGGCTTCAACATCGCGACCAACGGGCTGCGGCAGGCCGGGTCGACGATCAAGGTCTTCACGCTGGCCGAGGCGCTGCGAGCAGGGCCGGTCGCTGTCGACCACCCGCTACGCCCGCGCGCAGTCGACAGCCATCCCGAACCCGGGCGGCTTCCCGAACCCCTACGTGTACGGCAACAGCGAGCCGGGCGAGTCCGGCACCTACACCCTGCGCCGGGCGCTGGCCTGTCGGTCAACACCGTCTACCTGCCGCTGGCCAACGAGGTGGGCCGCGGCAACGTCGCCCGGCTGGCCGAGGCGGCCGGCCTGCGCGGGCAGGTGGTCGAGGAGGACGGGCGCACCGAGCTCGGCATCGCGAACCACTCGGGCAACCTGTCGTTCGGCGTCGGCGCGGTCGACGTGACGCCGCTGTCGATGGCCAACGCCTACGCGACCATCGCCAACCACGGCGTGCGCATGCCGCCCCGCTTCGTCACCGAGATCCGCACCAGCGCGGTCGCCGGCGTCGGCAGCGAGGTCGTCGAGCAGCTGCCCGCCAAGCCGCAGGGCACGCCGGGCCATGCCGGTCGACGTCGCCGACCGCGTCACCACCGCCATGCGCGACGTCGTCACCCGGGGCACGGGCACGCAGGCCGCCCAGCCGTTCGAGGTGTTCGGCAAGACCGGGACCACCAACGGCAGCACCGACGCCTGGTGGGTCGGGTGCGCGCGCTCGCCGCAGAACCTGTGCGTGGCGGTGTGGATGGGCTACGAGTACAAGGTCTGCAAGGGCGTCCAGGGCTCGGCGTGCGGCGAGATGCGCGGCATCCACGGCGTCCGGCAGGTCTACGGCGGCACCCTGCCGGCGCGGATCTTCTCCCGGACCTTCGAGGTGCTGCGCGAGATCCAGGCGGCCCGGGCCGCGCCCCCGCCCACGGCCGCCGCGGCCGAGGTGACGGACGCGCCGACGGCGTCGCCGACCCGTGAGCGCCGCCGTCGCCGCACCCAGACCGTCGCCCCGGTCGCGCCCACGGCCGAGCGGACGCAGGAGCCCACCCCGGCGCCGGCCCCGCCCAGCGAGGAGCCGCCCCCGCCGCCGACGCAGGAGCCGACGTCGGACCCGCAGCCCGGCCCGACCCTGCTGCCCGGCCCGCCCGGCGGCTCGCCGCCGCCCCCGCCGCCCGCGAGCGACCCGCCGCCCGAGGGCGACGGCTGACGGCGGGCCGGTCCCCGACGACGGGCCGGGCGGCAGCCGGTGTGAGAGCGTCCGAGCGCCCGGGGGCGCCCGGTGCCGCAGCTGGAGGGGACCCGACGTGACCGCAGGACCGCGCCTGGACGACCTCGTCCGCGACGCCGCGCAGCGCGCCCCCGACAAGGCCGCGTTCCTGTTCCGCGACCAGGTCCTGACCTGGGCCGACGTCGACGCCCGGGTCGACCGCTGCGCCGCGGGCCTGAGCGCCCTGGGCCTGCTCGAGGGCGACCGGGTGGCCCTGCAGGTCGGCAACACCCCCGACTTCCCGGTCGTCTGGTTCGGGGTGCTGCGGGCCGGCCTGGTCGCCGTGCCCGTCAACACCGGCTACACCGCCGGCGAGCTGCGCCACGTGCTCGTCCGACAGCGGGGCGCGCGCCCTGGTCACCAGCCGGTCCGCCGGCGTCCCGGACGGCTCCGACGTCCCCGCGCTCGAGCACGTCGTGCTCGTCGACGGCGAGGGCGACGGCAGCCTGGCCGCCCTGCTCGAGGGCGACGCCGCCGTGCCCGACCCGGCCCGCGGCGGGGAGGACCTCGCCGTCGTCCTCTACACCTCGGGCACCAGCGGCGTGCCGCGCGGCGCGATGCTCAGCCACCGGGCGCTGCGGGCGAACCTCGACCAGTGCGCCCGGATCGACCCGCCCGTGGTCGCCCCCGACGACGTCGTCCTGCTCGTCCTGCCGCTGTTCCACGTCTACGGCCTCAACGCGGCGCTCGGGATGGTCGCCCAGCAGGCCGCGACCGGCGTGCTCGTCGAGCGCTTCGACCCGGTCGAGACGCTCGAGCAGGTCCGCCGCTACGACGTCACCGCCCTGGTCGGCGCGCCGCCGATGTACGTGGCGTGGTCGATGCTCCCCGACGTCGGCGACGCGTTCACCAGCGTCCGGCTGGCGCTGTCCGGGGCCGCGCCGCTGCCGGCCGACGTCCTGCACCGGGTGCTCGACACCACCGGCCACCACGTCTTCGAGGGCTACGGCCTGACCGAGACCGCCCCGGTGCTGACCTCGACGCTGATGAGCGAGGTCGCCAAGCCGGGCTCCGTCGGCCGCCCGGTGCCCGGCGTCGAGCTGCGCCTGGTGTCCGAGGAGGGCGCGGCGGTCGAGGACGGCGACCCCGGCGAGGTCGTCGTGCGCGGCGACAACCTGTTCTCCGGCTACTGGCCCGACGGCGCGGACGGCCCCGACCGCGACGGCTGGTTCGCCACCGGCGACGTCGGCTACCTCGACGGCGACGGCGACCTGCACCTGGTCGACCGCCGGCGCGAGCTGGTCCTGGTCAGCGGCTTCAACGTGTACCCGCGCGAGGTCGAGGACGTGCTCGTCGCCCACCCCGACGTCGCGGAGGCGGCCGTCCTGGGGATCCCCCACCCCTACACGGGCGAGTCGGTCAAGGCGCTGGTCGTGCTGCGCGACGGCGCCCGGCTGTCGGCGGAGGACGTCGTCGCGCACTGCGCCGCGTCGCTGGCCCGCTTCAAGTGCCCGACGGCGGTCGAGTTCGTCGCCGAGCTGCCGCACTCGGCCACCGGCAAGGTCAGCAAGGGCCGGCTGCGCGAGGCGGGGCACGCCGCGGGATGAGGGGCCTGCTGCGGCGGCGCACCCCGCCGACGTCGGTCGCGCTGGTCACCCGTGAGGGCTGCGGGATGTGCGCGGCGGCCGAGCCCGTGGTGCGCCGGGCCGCCGCCGACGCCGGGCTGGTCCTGGAGGTGCTCGACGTCGACGCCGACCCGGCGCTGCGGACGGCTTTCACCGACAAGGTCCCGGTGGTGCTGCTCGACGGGGTGGAGCACGCCTACTGGCAGGTCGACGAGGCGGTGCTGCGGCGGGCGCTCCGCGGCTGAGCAGCCGGCGCACGCCCCGCGTGTGACCTGGGCGACAGCGGATCGTGCACGCGTTCACCAGCGCGTAATCTGAGGTTCCGCCTCGTCCCCGCCGCCTCCCGCGGCCGCGCCGTCCCAGCCTGAGAGCAGGTGCCCGTGTCCGCGAGCCCGGCAGCCGTGCCGCCCGGGCCGGCGCGGAGGCCCGCGTGAGCACCCCGGTCGCGGCGTGAGCGTCCTGGCCGTCGGCGTCAGCCACCGCAGCGCGCCCGTGTCGCTGCTCGAGCAGGTCACCGTCGGCCTCGGCGACACCACCTCGCTGGTGCAGGAGCTGCGCGCGCAGTCGGTGCACGAGGCCGTCGTGCTGTCGACCTGCAACCGGGTCGAGGTCTACGCCGACGTCGCCACGTTCCACGGCGGGCTCGACGCCGTCACCGACCTGCTCGTCGCCCGCAGCGGCGTGCCGCTCGACGAGCTCAAGAAGCACCTGTACGTCCACTACGAGGACCAGGCGGTGCTGCACCTGTTCCAGGTGGCGTGCGGGCTGGACTCGATGGTGGTCGGCGAGGCGCAGATCCTCGGCCAGCTCCGCCGCTCCTACGGCGCGGCCGCCGCCGGGGCGGGCCGCACCCTGCACGAGCTGTTCCAGAAGGCGCTCAACGTCGGCAAGCGCGCCCACAGCGAGACCGGCATCGACGAGGCCGGCCGCTCGCTGGTCACCGTCGGGCTCGAGCACGCCATGGCGGCGGTCGGGCCGCTGGAGGGGCGCTCGGCGCTCATCGTCGGCAGCGGCTCGATGGGCGCGCTCGCGGGCGCGACCCTGCGCCGCGGCGGGGTCGCCGAGGTCGTCGTCGCCAACCGCACCCTCGAGAACGCCGAGCGGCTGGCCGGCTCGCTGGAGGGCCGCGCCATCGGGCTCGACGGGCTCGAGCAGGCGCTGGTCGACGCCGACGTCGTCGTGTCCTCCACCGGCGCGACCGGCATGGTGCTCGGCTGCCCCGTCGTCGAGCGTGCCGTCGCGCGGCGCGGCGGGCGGCCGCTGGCCCTGCTCGACCTCGCCCTGCCGCGCGACGTCGACCCCGGCGTGCGCGACCTGCCCGGCGTCACCCTCGTCGACCTCGAGCAGCTCGGCCAGGTGCTGTCCGGCACCTCCGCGGGGGCCGACGTCGAGGCCGTCCGCGCGATCGTGGCGGAGGAGGTCGGCAAGTTCCTCGCCTGGCAGCGGGCCACCCGCGTCGCCCCCACCGTGGCGGCGCTGCGGGCCCGGGCCGACTCCGTGGTGCAGGCCGAGCTCGACCGGCTCGGCGGCCGGCTGCCCGGCCTGTCCGACCGCGAGCGCGGGGAGGTCGAGCAGGCCGTCCGCCGGGTGGTGTCGACGCTGCTCCACACCCCGACCGTCCGGGTGAAGGAGCTCGCCGACGCCAGCGGCGGGGTGTCCTACGCGGAGGCGCTGCAGGAGCTGTTCGGGCTCGACCGCAACGCCCCGGCTGCCGTCGTCGCGACCGGGCTCGCGCTGGAGGAGTCGTGAAGCTCGGGACCCGCGGCTCCGCCCTCGCGCTGACCCAGTCCGGCCACGTCGCCGACGCGCTGCGCGCCCTCGGCGCCGAGGTCGAGCTGCACCGCGTCGTCACCTCGCGGCGACGTCTCGACGGCGGCCATCGCCCAGATCGGCGGCACCGGCGTCTTCGTCACCGCGCTGCGCGAGTCGCTGCTGCGCGGCGAGTGCGACCTCGCCGTGCACTCCTACAAGGACCTCCCGACGGCGCCCGCCCCCGGGCTCGTCATCGCCGCCGTCCCCCCGCGGGAGGACCCGCGCGACGTCCTCGTCGCCCGCGACGGCCTCACCCTCGGCGAGCTCCCCAGCGGCGCGCGCATCGGCACCGGCTCGCCGCGGCGCGCGGCCCAGCTGCTCGGCCTCGGGCTCGGCTTCGACGTCGTCCCGGTGCGCGGCAACGTCGACACCCGGATCGGCTTCGTCACCGACGGCACGCTCGACGCCGTCGTCCTGGCGCGCGCCGGCCTGGCGCGGCTCGGCCGGCTCGACGAGGCCACCGAGGTGCTCGACCCGCTGACCATGCTGCCCGCGCCGGCGCAGGGCGCGCTCGCCGTCGAGTGCCGCGCCGACGACGCCGAGCTGGTCGCGCTGGTCGCGCAGCTCGACTCCGCCGACGCCCGCGCCGCCGTCGCCGCCGAGCGGGCCCTGCTCGGGGCGCTCGAGGCCGGCTGCACCGCTCCCGTCGCCGCGCTGGCCGAGGTCGCCGAGGGCGACGACGGCGACGAGGTGTTCCTGCGCGCGCTCGTCCTGGCCCCCGACGGCAGCGACGCCGTGAAGCTGTCCGCCACCGGCCCCGTCTCCGACGCCGCGGGCGTGGGGCGGCGGCTGGCCGCCGAGCTGCTCGAGCTCGGCGCCGCAGACCTGATGCTCGACCCCCCTGCTGGAGGAACCGCATGACGCCCAAGCCGAAGAAGGTGCTCGGCACCGTCACCCTCGTGGGGGCGGGGGCCGGCGACGCCGGGCTGCTGACCGTGCGCGCCGCCGAGGTGCTGGCCGGCGCCGACCTCGTGCTCGCCGACGAGCGGGTGAGCGGCCCGGTGCTCGGCCGCATCGGCGCGGGCGCCGAGGTCGTCGTCACCACGCCGGGCGAGCCGCAGGGCGCGCAGATCGTCGCCGCGGCCAAGGCGGGGCGCAGCGTCGTCCGGCTGCTGCCCGGCGACGTCTACGCCACCGCCGAGGGAGGTCCCGAGGCCGAGGCGGCCGCGAAGGCCAAGCTCCGGTTCGAGGTCGTCCCCGGTGTGCCCGCGACCGTCGCGGTGCCCGCGCTCGCCGGCCTCCCGCTCGGCCCGTACCGCACGGTCGGCTCGCTGGACGACGTCGCCGACTGGCGCGCGCTCGCCGGCGCCCCCGGCACGCTGGTGCTCATCGGCCAGGCCTCCGAGGTCGGCAAGGCCGCCAGCGCCCTCGTCGAGCACGGCCGCAAGCCGGGCGAGCCCGTCGCCGTCACCGCCGGCGGCACCGGCGACGAGCAGCGCACCGTCGTCACCACCCTCGACACCGCCGACACCGACGCCGCCGAGCTGACCGGCGAGGTCGTCGTCGTCGTCGGGGCGGCGGTGAAGAAGGCCGAGCGGCTCGGCTGGTACGAGGCGCGGCCGCTGTACGGCTGGCGCGTGCTCGTCCCCCGCACGCGCGACCAGGCCGGCGTCCTGTCGCAGGCGCTGCGCAGCCACGGCGCCATCCCGGTCGAGGTCCCGACCATCGCCGTCGAGCCGCCGCGCACCCCCGCCCCGATGGAGCGGGCCGTCCGCGGGCTCGTCACCGGCCGCTACCTGTGGGTCGCCTTCACCTCGACCAACGCGGTCAAGGCCGTCCGCGAGAAGCTCGAGGAGTTCGGGCTCGACGCCCGGGCGTTCTCCGGCGTGAAGGTCGCCGCCGTCGGCGAGGCCACCGCGGCCGCGCTCGTCGAGTTCGGGATCCGGCCCGACCTCGTGCCCAGCGGGCAGCAGAGCTCCGAGGGGCTGCTGGCCGACTGGCAGGACCACGACGAGGTCTTCGACCCGCTCGACCGGGTGCTGCTGCCGCGTGCCGACATCGCCACCGACACCCTGCTCGCCGGCCTGCGCGACAAGGGCTGGCAGGTCGACGACGTCACCGCCTACCGCACCGTCCGGGCCGCCCCGCCGCCCGCCGAGACCCGCGAGGCGCTCAAGGGCGGCGGGTTCGACGCCGTGCTGTTCACCTCGTCCTCCACGGTGCGCAACCTCGTCGGCATCGCCGGCAAGCCGCACGACACGACCGTGCTGGCCTGCATCGGCCCGCAGACCGTCGCGACCGCCGAGGAGCTGGGCCTGCGGGTCGACGTCGTCGCGCCCCGGCCCGAGGTCGCCGCCCTCGTCGAGGCGCTCGCGGAGCACGCGGCCCAGCGCGAGGGCGGGCTCCCCTCGGCCGCCCGGCGCAGGAAGCTGGCCAAGAAGGCCGCCCAGTGACCGCGGCGGCCTGGCCCGGCCCGCGGCCGCGCCGGCTGCGCCGCACCCCGGCCCTGCGCCGCCTGGTCGCCGACGTGCACGTCCTGCCGTCGGACCTGGTGCTGCCGGTGTTCGTCAAGGAGGGCATCGCCGAGCCCGCGCCGATCGCCTCGATGCCCGGCGTCGTGCAGCACACCCGCGACTCGGTGAAGAAGGCGGCGCACGAGGCGGCCCAGGCCGGCGTCGGCGGGGTCATCCTGTTCGGCATCCCGGCGGTCAAGGACGCCCGGGGCAGCGGCGCCGACGACCCTTCCGGGGTGGTGCAGCTGGCCCTGGCCGACGTCGTCGCCGAGGTCGGGGACGCGCTCGTCGTGATGAGCGACCTGTGCCTGGACGAGTACACCGACCACGGCCACTGCGGGCTGCTGACGCCTGCGGGCGAGGTCGACAACGACGCCACCCTCGAGCGCTACGCGTCGGCCGCCGTCGCGCAGGCCCGCGCCGGCTCCCACGTCGTCGCGCCGAGCGGGATGATGGACGGGCAGGTCGCCGCGATCCGGGCCGGACTCGACGCCGAGGGCTTCTCCGACGTGCCCGTCTGGTCGTACTCGACGAAGTACGCCAGCGCCTACTACGGGCCCTTCCGCGACGCCGCCGAGTGCGCGCCGAGCTTCGGCGACCGGGCGAGCTACCAGCAGGACGGCGCGCGCGGCGCCGGCGAGGGCGTGCGCGAGGCCCTGCAGGACGTGTCCGAGGGCGCCGACGCCGTCATGGTCAAGCCCGCGGGGGCCTACCTCGACGTCGTGCGGGCGGTGGCGGAGGCCGTCGACGTGCCGGTCGCGGCGTACCAGGTGAGCGGCGAGTACGCGATGGTCGAGGCGGCCGCGGCGCACGGCTGGATCGACCGGCGACGGATCATCACCGAGCAGCTCGTCGGCATCCGGCGGGCGGGCGCCGGGACGGTGCTGACCTACTGGGCCACCGAAGCGGCGGGCTGGCTGCGCTGACCTGAGCGGCGCTCCCGGGCCCGCTGGGCCAGCGCGGTGAGGTCGAGGACGACACGCGCCGGGGCGCCGGGTGCGGGGTGCAGCGGCAGGCGGGTGCGGCGGGGGGCGACGGACGGCATGGCGGGCTCCTCCGGTCGGGGGGTCGTGGGGGCAGCCTCGACGCCGTCCGTTGCGGGGGTGTGACGCGCCGGTACCGGGCTGGGAACTCCTGGGGGGGCGGCGCTCCCGTGGCCCCGTTCCTGTCGGACCCGGGTGGGACGCTGCCACCAGCGATCGGGGGAGGGGGCAGCCGTGTCGGACGAGGACCAGTGGTCCGCGCCGGGCGTGCCCTGGTCCCGTCCCGCTCCGGCCCTCACCGCCGACGTCGTGGCGCTGCTGGCGGCGCTGGAGCAGGTGCTGGCGGTGGACGGCACGCTGCTCCCGCCGGAGGAGGCGGTCACCAGGGCGGAGGTCCTGCTCGCGGCGCAGGACCGGCTGGCGCTGGCGGGTGTGCGGGCGGTCGCGGACGTCGAGGCCCGCGACCTGTGGCGGGTGCGGTCCGCCGGGTCGACACGGACCTGGCTGCGGACGCTGCCGGCGGGCGACCGGGGGCAGCTGCGGGCGTCCCGGGCGCTCGTGCACCGGGACGTGCTGAACAGCGCGGTGGAGGACGGGTCGGTGCCGCTGCCGACCGCGCTGACCGTGGCGCGGCACCTGGAGCAGGTGCCCGCCCACGTGCCGCCGGACCAGCTGGAGGCGGTGCTGGTCGACGGCCTGGGTGACCTGCTCGGGGTGTGGGCGGGCGCGGCGTGCCTGGACCCGACCGCCGAGGAGCAGGCGCTGTTCGACGGCCGCCGGGAGCAGCTCGGTGGCGTGGTGCGGGCCGCGCTCGCCGACTGCTGGTCCGAGCCGGCCGGTCGGCTCGAGGCTGCCTTCGTGCTGGCGGCCCGGGTGCTGACCCCGCGCGAGGTCGACGCCGGGCTGGGGCTGCTGGTCGACGCGCTGCTGCCCGAGGCCGAGCGGGAGGAGGTCGAGGAGCAGCGGTACCGCGACCGTGCGCTCTCGCTGCGCCGGCTGCGCTCCGGCGGGTGGTCCCTGCGGGCGCAGCTGACCGACGAGGCCGGGCAGCTGCTGTTCGACCAGCTGTCGGCCCGCCTGACGCCGGTGCGGCCGCTGAGGGACGCCGACGCCGCCTCGCACGCCGACGCCGCCTCCGACGCCGCCTCCGACGTCCCTCCGACGTCGCCCCCGACGTCGCGCCCGACGCCGACGCCGAGCTGTTCGGCGCCGCCGGGCCCCGGCGAGCCGGTCGCGCCCTTCGAGGCCGCGTCCCTCGCCGACGCCGCCGTGCAGGGCACGCCGCTGCCGTCGGTCGAGCAGACGTGGCACGACGCCTTCGCCCGGCTGCTCGCGGACGCCGTCGGGAGCACCGGCGGCAGCGGGCTGCTCACAGCGTTCACCGTCGTCGCTCCGCTCGAGGCGCTGGAGGGCCGACCCGGGGCACCACCGGGACGGCTGCGCACCGCCCGGGGCGACGTCCCCCTGTCCACGAGCCGGCTCCGCGACCACGCCTGCCGCAGCCTGCTGTCCGTCGTGCTGCGCGACGCGCGCGGGCGCCCGGTCGGCGCGAGCGGTCAGCACCGGCACGCGACAGCCCGCGAGCGCCGGGTGATGCGCGCCGCGTGGGGCAGCACGTGCGCGGTCAACGGCTGCGGCCTGCCCGGCACGGTCCCGCACCACGTGGAGCCGTTCTGCCGGAGCCGTCAGACCCGCCAGGCCGACCTCGCGCCGCTGTGCGAGCACCACCACCACGACGTCCACGAGGGTCACAAGACGCTCCGGCTGCGTGACGGCCGCCGGATCGACGAGGACGGCTGGGTCGCCGCTACCAGCACGTGGCAGCGCTGGGCCGGCTGACCGGCAGCTCAGACGAGGCGTCGCCGGGACGCCCGCAGACCGAGGCGCACGCGCCCGCTACGCGTCGAAGAAGCCGGTCAGGCGCGTGATGCGGCCCTGCGCGTCGAGCTGGACGACGTCGAAGCCGGTCATCACGCGCGCGCCGGAGGCGTCGGTGATCGCCCAGGGGAAGTGCGCGCTGTCGTGGTGCCGCACGGCCTCGGCGGTGACCTCGACCCGGCCGCCCGGCAGCGACGCCTGCACCCCGCCGATGTGCTCGGCCAGCGCCTCCCGGCCCTGGACGAACGCCAGCGGGTCGCAGTAGACGGCGTCGGGCGCCCAGGCCCGCTCGAGCAGGGCCAGGCGTCGGGCAGGGTCGGGCTCGAGCCAGGCGTCCCGTAGGCGCCGATCCCGTCGACGTCGTTCAGGCCGGCGTTCACGCCGCGGCCCGGGCGACGACGGTGCCGGTGCGCCCGGCGAGCGGGTCGGTGCCGGCGAGAGTGCCCGCGCTGGCGACCACCGCGCAGCGCAGGAAGCCGCTGGTCTCCACGACGGCGTGCTCCTCCTGGCGCCGGACGGTCTCGGCGTGCACCGGCCGGTGGTAGGCCCAGGTCACGGCGTCGCGCAGGGTGTCCCAGGCCGAGAAGGTCAGCAGGGCGCCGTCTGTGGGGGCCTGCACGAGCGCGGCGCGGTGGCCGGCGGCCTGCTCGACGGAGTCGCCGAGCCGCGCGAACCGCTCGAAGAACTCGGTCTGCCGCTCGGGGTCCTGCCCGAGGCCGGCAAGGGTGACGACGACGGCGGCGCCGGCGACCCGGCCGGCGGTGGGCAGGGCGGCGAAGGGGGTGGCGCCGCCGGCGAGCACGGCGTCGCCGCGGAAGGCCGCCGGGGCGAGCACCACGTGCCACGCGGTGCCGTGCTCCTGCACGCGGGCTCCGGCGGCCCGCGCGGCGGCCTCGTCCTCCCAGGTGGCGAGCATGGTCCACGAACGGCCGCCGAAGTCCGGCACCTCGGCCCGGCGCGCGGCACGTGGCCGGCCTGCCACCAGGTGGCGCCGTCGGGCGTCCACGGGCAGGCCGCGGCCGGCGCGTCGAGGGCCAGGGCGGTCCAGGTCACGTGCACGGGTCCTCCAGGAGTGATGTGAAGGGCCTCAACATGGCAGTCGATGTGAAGGATGTCAACATGGAGGCATGACCCGGACGAGCTACCACCACGGGGACCTGCGCGCCGCGCTGGTCCAGGCCGCCGTGGAAGCGGCACGCACCGGGGGCGCCGACGGCGTCCGGCTGACCCGGCTCGCCCAGCAGCTCGGCGTCTCGGCAGCGGCCGCCTACCGGCACTTCCCCGACGGTCTGGACGGCCTGCTGGCCGCCGTCGGCGACGTCGGCCGCTCGGAGCTGGCGGCGGCGATCCGGACCGCCACGGACGACGTCGTCGCGGGCGACCCGGTCGAGCGGGCGACCCGCAGGTTCCGCGCCTCCGGGCAGGCGTACGTCGCCCATGTCACCGGCTCCCCGGGCCTGTTCCAGGTGGCCTGCCGCTACGAGGGCGGCGGGGCCGCCGACCCGTTCCGGCTCCTGGAGGCTGCCTGGACGACCTGGTCGACGTCGGGGTGCTCCCGGCCGAACGGCGACCGCTCGCCCCCGTCGCCGCGTGGGCAGCCGTGCACGGGCTGTCCGTCCTGCTCACCGAGGGGCCCCTCCGCCGGCTCCCGCCCCCGGAGCAGCAGCGCGCGGTCGACCGGACGCTCGACATGGTCGCCGCCGGCCTCTGACGGGGCCTACTCCTGGCCGGTGTGCGACTCCCCGGTCGCGGGGTCGACCGTCTGCGCGGCGACGCCGGGCTGCAGCGGGCTGTCGTCCGGCAGCGCGTCCTCGCGGGCCTGGTCGGCGGAGACGGAGGGGTCGTCGGCGGGGCCGCTCGGGACGGGCTCGGTCATGGCTGCTCCAGGCGGGTCGAGGGTGTGACACGGGACAGGTGCCCGCGCGGGGCGCCCGCACGCGCCGGACCGGCAGGATGGCCCCGTGTCCCTGCTCCCGTCGGAGAGCCCCGGACGGCTCCCGGGTGTGACAGGTTCCGGCGTGGTCATCGCCAAGGAGACGACTCTGCAGGAGCTGCTCGAGGGTTCCAAGCAGTACCGAGTGCCGCTCTACCAGCGCACCTACTCCTGGGGCACCACGCAGCTGCAGCGCCTCTGGGACGACGTGGAGAAGCTCGCGGAGGACCGCCTGCACGACCCGGCAGCCACGCACTTCATCGGCTCCGTGGTCCTCGCACCGAGCCCCGGCATCGGGCCGGTCGGAGTGCAGGAGTACTTGGTGGTGGACGGACAGCAGCGGCTCACGACGCTGACGCTGCTCCTGTGCGCGATCCGGGACCACCGCCAGGCGACAGAGGGTGGTGACCACAGGCAGCGCATCGACGACCTGTTCCTCACCAACAAGTACAAATCTCCTGCAGAGCGCCCGAAGGTCGTGCCCACGCAGGCGGACCGGACTGCCTACGAGGCTGTCCTCGACGTCACCCCGCAGGCCGGCGGCACCGACAACGTGGGGGCGGCCTACCGGCACTTCCGCAGCCAGCTGGTGCGCGTGGACGACCCCGACGACCCCCTCGACGTCGAACGCATCGAAGGTGCGGTGATCAGCGGCTTGTCCCTGGTGTCGGTCACCGCTCAGTCCGGCGACAACGCCTACCGGATCTTCGAGTCGCTGAACAACACGGGCCTGGCTCTCAAGCAGGGCGACCTGCTGCGCAACTACCTGTTCATGCGGCTGCCGACACGTGGCGAGGCCGTCTACTCCGGCGCCTGGCTGCCTCTGCAGGACGCACTCACGTCGGACGAGCTCGAGCTCCTCTTCTGGCTGGACCTGGTGCGCGAGGACAGCCGGATCAAGCAGACCGAGATCTACGAGCAGCAGCAGCGCCGGCTCGAACGGCTCACTGCTGAGGCCGAGGTCGAGGACGAGGTGATGCGCTTCGCCCGGCTCGGCGAGCTGCTGCGCCTCGTGCTCCACCCGGAGCGCGAGCAGGACCCGGACGTGCGGCGCCGACTGCAGCGGCTGCACGACTGGGGCACGACGACCGTGTACCCCCTGGCCCTGCACCTGCTCGACCTGCGTGAACGTGGAGCCACGGACAGCGCCGCCGTGGCGCAAGCGCTGCTCGTCGTGGAGAGTTTCCTGGTCCGTCGCCTGCTGATCGGCCGGGCGACAGCGAACATCAACCGGGTCCTGCTGGACGTCGTGACGGAGATGGACCCGGACCTGCCGGTGGACGAGGCGGTCCACCGCTACCTGTCGGCCGGGCGCAAGTACTTCGCCAGCGACGACGACGTCCGCGCGGCGCTCGGCAGCGTGCCCTTCTACCTGAACGGGCGGGCACCGCAGCGAGCGCTGCTGCTGCGTTGGATCGAGGAGACCTACGACAACCGCGAGCCGGTGCAGGCGGACCGGCTGACGATCGAGCACGTCCTGCCGCAGACGCTCACCGCGGCGTGGCTGGCGGTGCTGTCCGAGGACGCCGAGGAGGACGAGGACCCGGAGGACCTGCACAAGGAGCTCCTGCACACGCTCGGCAACCTGACCCTGACCGGCTACAACTCGCCGCTGGGCAACAAGC
The DNA here is from genome assembly GCA_963815615.1 of uncultured Actinomycetota bacterium. GTDB lineage: Bacteria > Actinomycetota > Actinomycetes > Mycobacteriales > SCTD01 > RYN-122. The sequence goes on from CAWFHF010000002.1 coordinate 644,398, forward strand.
CCTTCTCTGTGAAGCGCACGACCCTGCGGACGAGCGGTGTGGCCATGACGCGCGACATCGCTGAGCAGGAGCGCTGGGGCCGCCCGGAGATCCTCGCCCGCGCTGGGCGGCTGGCGGACCGGGTCTGTGCCTACTGGCCCGCACCTCTCGCAGGCGTGCGTTCGGCCGGAGAGCCCGCGTGGCACGTGCTCGAGGCCGCCCTCGCCGCGCTGCCCACCGGTTCCTGGACCTCCTACCTCGACCTCGCCGCCCTGATCGGCAGTCACCAGGTGCCTGTCGGTCAGCGGCTGGCCGGCCACGAGCTGCCCAATGCGCACCGCGTCCGCAAGAGCTCTGGTGCTTCGCCCCCGGGCTTCCGCTGGACGGATCCGGACCGCGACGACGACCCGACCGAGCTTCTTCGCGCCGAGGGGGTACCGGTCGACGAGCAGGGACTGGCGGACCCGTTGCTCCGGATGCGTGTCGAGGAGCTGGCCGTCCTCGTCGGGCTCGACCCGGAGCAGCTGCCGGAGGCGACGGCGGACCTCGGGGGACGAAGACGCCTCAGCCCGCGTTCCAGGAGCAGCTGTTCGCCGCGCAGGAGGGGGCTGTCGCCCAAGCCGTGCTCACCCTGCTCACGGGGTGGCGGGACAGCGGCGGCGAGCTGTCCTACGGGTCGGCGGAGGAGACGTCGGTGTTCCTGCTGGTGGACGACCGGACCATCCGTGAGGGCGGGACGTGGCCCGCGGCCCTGTACCCGTCAGGCAAGTTCGAGGTGGTCTTCCAGTGGATGCAGTACCGACCTCCCTTCGACGACGTCGCCGTCCGGGAGGCCTTCCGTCAGCGCCTCAACGCTGTGCCGGGGGTGGACCTCCCCGCGGTCAAGATCTCCATGCGGCCCGGCTTCGACCTCGCTGTGCTCACGCTTGAGCCAGCTCGTACCGCCTTGCTCGAGGCGCTCGCGTGGTTCCGCGCGACCGCCCTCGCGGGGGCCCTTGCCTGACGTGTCATCGACGACCGGCCGACCCCGTCCGGTTCCGCGCCCGCACGCGCCGGACCGGCAGGATGGCCCCGTGCCCCTGCTCCCGGTCGTCCTCGGCGTCACCCTGCTGGTCGGGCTGTACGCCGCGGTGCTCGGGCTGCGCGACCGCTCCCCGGACCGGCCGGTGCTGCAGGGCGTGCTCGCGCTGCAGGTGCTGCTGCTGGCGCAGGCGGGCGCTCGCGACCTACCGCCTGGTGCAGGGCGACGACGACCCGCCGAGCACCGGCACCTACGCCGGCTACCTGCTGCTGTCGGTGCTGCTGCTCCCGGGGGCCTTCGCGCTGACGGTCGAGGAGCGCACCCGCTACGGCAGCCTGGTGCTGGGCGCGGCCTGCCTGGTGGTGGCGGTCGTGGAGCTGCGGCTGCAGGCGAGCCTCCGGTGAGCCGCGGCGGGACCCTGCGCTCCGGCCCCGGCCGGCTGCTGGTCGCGACCTACGCCGTCTTCACGGTCGCGGCCGGGGCGCGCGCCGCGGTGCAGTCCGTCGAGCGCTTCGGCGAGGCGCCGCTGGCCTACACGCTCAGCGCGCTCGCGGCCGTCGTCTACCTGGTCGCCACCGTCGCCCTGCTGCGCGACCTGCGGCGCACCGCCCTGGCCGCCGTCACCTTCGAGCTGGTCGGCGTGCTGGTGGTCGGGACGGCGTCGCTGGTGGACGGCGAGGCGTTCCCGGACCAGACGGTCTGGTCGGGCTTCGGGGCCGGCTACGGCTTCGTCCCGCTGGTGCTGCCGGTGCTCGGGCTGCTGTGGCTGCGCCGCACTACGGTGCGCTGATGGACGCTCAGACCGCCGGCGACGACCTGCGCGCGTTCGTCGACGCCTCGCCCTCGCCGTTCCACGCCGTCGCCGAGATGGTCCGCCGGCTGGAGGGCTTCACCGAGCTGCGCGAGGACGAGCGCTGGACGCTCGCGCCGGGCGACCAGCGGTACGTCGTCCGCGACGGCGGCAGCCTCATCGCCTTCCGCGTCGGCACCGCCCCCCTGCCCGACGCCGGGGTGCGCCTGGTCGGCACCCACACCGACAGCCCGACCTTCAAGGTCCGCCCCCGCTACGACGTCCGCCGCGGCGACTACCGGCTGGTCGGCGTCGAGCCCTACGGCGGCCTGCTCGCGCACACCTGGCTGGACCGCGAGCTGACGGTGGCCGGGCGGCTCGGCCCTCGCCGACGGCACCCTGCACCGCGTCGTCCTGCCCGGCGGCCCGCTGCGGCTGCCGAGCCTGGCGATCCACCTCGACCGCGGCGGTGCGCGAGGGGCTCAAGCTCGACCCGCAGACCCAGCTGGTGCCCGTGTGGGGCGCCGACACCGACCGCGACCCGCTGCTGCTGGAGGCGCTGGCCGAGCACGGCCGGGCGTGGACGTCGGCGACGTCGTCGGGCACGACCTGGTGCTCGCCGACACGCAGCCGGCCGCGGCCGCCGGCGTCGACGGCAGCTGGGTCGTCGGGGCCGCGCCTGGACAACCTCGGCTCCTGCCACAGCGCCGTCACCGCCCTGGTCGACGCCGCCCCCGCCCGGCACACCCAGCTGCTCGTGGCGAACGACCACGAGGAGGTCGGCAGCGGCTCGATGGAGGGCGCCCGCGGGCAGCTTCCTGGAGGACGTGCTCGGCCGGCTCGTGGCGCGGCGACCGGGGGGACCGACCCGCAGGACCTGCCCGTCACCGTCGCCCGGTCGCGGCTGGTCAGCGCCGACATGGCCCACGCCCAGCACCCGACCCAGGGCGAGCGGCACGAGCCGTAGCACGCCCCCGTGCTCGGCGGCGGGCCGGTCCTGAAGCTCAACGCCAACCAGAGCTACGCCACCGACGCCCGCAGCGGCGGGTGGTTCGCCGCGCTGTGCCGGTCGCGCGGCGTCCCCGTGCAGCAGTTCGTCACCCGCGCCGACCTGCCCTGCGGCTCGACCATCGGCCCGCTGACCGCGATGCGCATCGGCATCTCCACCGTCGACGTCGGGAGCCCGATGCTCGCCATGCACTCGTGCCGCGAGCTGGCGTCGGCCGGCGACGTGCCGCTCGATGGTCGAGGCGTTGACGGCGGTGCTCGAGCAGGGATGGGCAGCGCGCCATGACCACGCGCACCGACGCCCTGGAAGCCCGGGACGCCCTGCTGGGTCGACCTCATGGCGCCCGACGTCGTCGCGGCCGGCCGCTTCTACCGCGCCGTCCTCGGCTGGGAGGTCCCCGAGCCCGACGAGCAGTTCGGCGGCTACGTCGTCGCCCACGTCGGGGGCGCGTCCACCGCCGGGCATCGGGCCGGTCCAGGAGGGCGCCCGCGCCGCGTGGACGCTCTACTTCGCCACCGACGACGCCGACGCGACCGCGGCCGCGCGTCACCGACGCCGGCGGCAGCGTCCTCGCGCCCGCCATGGACGTCAGGCGACCTCGGCCGGATGGCGGTGGCGACCGACCCGACCGGCGCCGTCTTCGGGCTGTGGCAGGCCGGCACGTTCAACGGCTGCCAGCTCGTCGGCGAGCCCGGGGGCCTGGCCTGGGAGGACCTGCGCTCGACCGACCCCGCCGCCGCGCAGGCGTTCTACGGCCGGTGTTCGGCTACGGCTTCGACGCCGCGTCGAGATGGCCGGCGCCGACTACGCCACCTTCGGCCCGTCCGGCGACCCCGCGCCCTACGGCGGCATCGGCGGGCTCATGGGCGGCGAGGGCCCGTCGCACTGGCTCGTCTACTTCGCCGTCGCCAGCGTCGACGCCGCCATGGAGGCGGTGACGGCGTCGGGCGGCAGCGTGCAGGCGCCGGCGTTCGACACGCCCTTCGGCCGGATGGCCGCCGTCGCCGACCCCGACGGCGCCGGGTTCTGGCTCTACGAGAACAACACCGGCCAGCCGACGCCCCAGCGCGAGGAGTGAGCCGGTCGGGGAGACTGCCGGCGTGACCTACCCGTACGAGCGCGCCGGCGTCGCAGCAGCTGTTCGACCGCGCGCTCGCCGTCGTGCCCGGCGGCGTCAACAGCCCCGTCCGGGCGTTCCGCGCCGTCGGCGGCACGCCCCGCTTCATGGTCAGCGGGAAGGGCCCGTACCTGACCGACGCCGACGGCCGCGAGTACGTCGACCTCGTCTGCTCCTGGGGGCCGATGATCCTCGGCCACGCCCACCCGGCGGTGGTCGAGGCGCTGCAGACCGCGGCCACGAAGGGGACGACGCTACGGGACGCCGTCGCCCGGGGAGGTCGACCTCGCCGAGGAGATCGTCGCGCGGGTCGCCCCCGTCGAGCAGGTGCGGCTGGTCAACAGCGGCACCGAGGCGACGATGAGCGCGGTCCGGCTGGCCCGCGGCACCACCGGGCGCAGCAAGGTCGTCAAGTTCGCCGGCTGCTACCACGGCCACGTCGACGCGCTGCTCGCGAGCGCCGGCTCCGGCCTCGTCACCTTCGGGCTGCCCGACACCCCCGGCGTCACGGGGGCGAGCGCCGCCGACACGATCGTGCTGCCCTACAACGACCTCGCCGCTCGTCGAGGCCGCCTTCGAGCGAGCACGGCGACCAGCATCGCCTGCGTCATCACCGAGGCCGCCGCCGCGAACATGGGCGTCGTCCCGCCGCTGCCCGGGCTTCAACGCCGGCCTGCTCGACGCTGTGCCGCCGCCACGGCGCGCTGCTGATCAGCGACGAGGTCATGACCGGCTTCCGCGTCACCCGCGCCGGCTGGTACGGGCACGACGGGCGTCGACGCCGACCTGTTCACCTTCGGCAAGGTCATGGGCGGCGGGCTGCCGGCCGCGGCGTTCGGCGGCCGGGCCGACGTCATGGCCAACCTCGCCCCGGCCGGCCCGGTGTACCAGGCGGGCACGCTGTCGCGGGAACCCGCTCGCCGTCGCCGCCGGCAAGGCGACGCTCGACCACTGCACCGACGAGGTCTACGCGCACGTCGACGCCACCGCCGCCACCGTCGCCGCGGCTGGCGTCCGACGCGCTGACCGCCGAGGGCGTCGCCCACCGGGTCAACCGGGCCGGCAGCCTGTTCTCGCGTCTTCTTCGCCGACCACGAGGTCGTCGACTACGCGACCGCGACCCGGCAGGCGACCGCCCGCTACACCGCCTTCTTCCACGCGATGCTCGCGCGCGGGCGTGTACCTGCCGCCGTCGGCGTACGAGTCCTGGTTCGTCAGCGCCAGCCACGACGACGCCGCCCTCGCCCGGGTCGCCGACGCCGTCCCGCACGCCGCCCGGGCCGCGGCGGCCGTGCCCGGCGCCGACGTCGTCGACCCGCCGACCGCGCGAGGACCGGGCCTGAGGGCGCACCGTCGTCCACCTGCTCCGCCACGGCGAGGTCGAGAACCCCGGCGGCGTGCTCTACGGCCGGCTGCCCGGGTTCGGGCTGTCCGAGGCGGGTCACCAGATGGCCCGCGACGCCGCCGAGGCGCTGCGCGGCCGCGACGTCACCCACCTGGTCGCCAGCCCGCTGCAGCGCGCGCAGGAGACGGCCGCCCCGATGAGCGAGGTGCTCGGCCTGCCGATCGCCACCGACGACCGGCTCATCGAGAGCAGCAACCACTTCGAGGGCAAGACGTTCGGCGTCGGCGACGGCGCGCTCAAGCACCCGGCGAACTGGCCGTTCCTGTGGAACCCCTTCACGCCGTCGTGGGGCGAGCCGTACCAGGTGGTCGCCCAGCGGATGCTCGCCGCCGCCGAGGCCGCCCGCGACGCCGCCCTCGGGCACGAGGCGGTCTGCGTCAGCCACCAGCTGCCGATCTGGACCTGCCGCCGCTGGGTCGAGGGCCGCACGGCTCTGGCACCGGCCGGACCTGCGGCAGTGCGGGCTGGCGTCCCTGACGTCGCTGACGTGGGAGGACGACCGGCTGCTGCACGTCACCTACAGCGAGCCCGCCGGCGCCGTCAGCCGCCGCCCCGGCTTCGGGGCGTAGCGGGCCCGGACGCAGCGGGGGCGGGCACCGACCGGTGCCCGCCCCCCTTCGTGCCTGCTGCTACTGCTGCGCCACCGGGGCGTCGGCCGGCTGCCAGTCGGTCGGGCCCGCGCCCGGCACCAGGGCCAGGTCGGGCTGCGGGCAGTCGAGCGGGTTCCCCGTGCTCGAGGCGTAGAAGTGGTCGCTGTCGCGCTGGACCTGGAACGGGTTCGTGCCGTCGCCCTTCTGGTCGTTGGCGTACGATCTTGTCGGCGGCGTCGACCGTGCCGTCGCCGTTGACGTCGAGGTAGCGGCTCATGCGTGGTGGCCAGGCCCTCGACGTCGAGGCGTGGAGACGCACTTGTTCACGCCGGGCGGGTCGGTGTTGTAGGCCATGATGTCGTTGGTCGGCAGGCCGCCCCAGGCGCCCTCGGCACCGTCGCCGACGTGGCCGACGGTCAGGCAGTGCCCGACCTCGTGGCTGATGAGGTCGAAGATCGAGAAGAAGTCCTCGAGCGGGCCCTCGCCCGGCGTCGGGTCGATCGCGCCGTTGACCGCGAAGCAGACGTTGCCGCCCGCGCCGCCGCAGTCCTCGTTGTAGATGCCGCTCGCGCGCACCGTGGTGGCTGTCGAAGCCGGGCAGCGCCGCCCACGGTCGCGAACTCGAGCGGGTTCTGGACGCCGTGGCAGGCGCCCTGGGCCCCCGTTGAGGCCCGACGAAGTCGACCGGGTCGATGCCGATGCCGATGCCGCCGACCGGGTTGGTGGCGACGACGACGATCTCCGGGTCGACCACCGGGTAGGTGTGCACGGCGTCCGCGGGGGCGTTCGGGTCGATGCGGTCGACGGCGACGGTGGAAGTCCATGCCGTCGGCCAGCCAGTCGAGGTCGAGCTTGCGGGCCGAGCTTCTTGATGCCGCCCTCCCACATCTCGATCGACTGGCGGGTGATGCGGTAGTCGCGCTCGGCCGCGGGGGACGCGGGCACCAGGACCAGGACGTCGACCTTGGGCGAGTCCAGGCCGTTCATGTCGGTGCGCATGTGGTGGCAGACGGCGGTGGAGTCGGTGGCGAGCCAGAACTGCGGGTTGGCGCTGCCGTCCTCGAGCTCCTGCGGCATGTCGCCCTGGCAGGACGTCGGGATGTTCCCGTCGCCGAAGAAGGGTCCGACCTCCTCGACGGGCGGGCTGCTCGGCGCGGGCTCGTCGGCGGCGCTGGCCACGCCGGCGGCCAGCAGGGAGAAGGCGACCAGGACTCCGGCCACCACCTTCCGGCGTCGGGCGTGCACGGGGGTGCTGCTCATCGTTCTCCCTCGGGGTGGGGGCGCCGGGGGTGCGGGGGTGTCCTGCGTCCGCGGCGGGCTCGTCGGGACGTCTTTCGTCGTGCTTCGTCCGGTTCCTGCCGGGAGAGGCCCACGGATCTGGGACGTTCGCGCAGTAGCGCAGGTCTCCCCGCGGGGGCAGGCGACGCGCCGGGCGATGCGCGAGGATGGTGGGGTGCCCCGCACCGCGCACGTCCTCGTCACGGCCCTGTCGGCCGTGCTCGCCCTGTCGGCGTGCACGGGCAGCTCCGCCGTCGACGTCGACCGGGCCGGCACGCCCCAGCTCGAGGTGGTCGACCCGGGCCCCACCGGCGTGTTCCGGGTGGCCGACCGGCAGGCCTCGCCGCGGATCGCGGGCGAGACGCTCGACGGCGCGCAGCTCGACGTCGCCGACCTGCGCGGCAAGGTCGTCGTCGTGAACTTCTGGGCGTCCTGGTGCGCGCCGTGCCGGGCCGAGGCGCCGAACCTCAAGGCCGTCGCCGAGCGGCGGGCCGCCGAGGGCGTGGCCTTCGTCGGGGTGGCGGTCAAGGACGACGCCGACGCCGCCCGCGCGTTCGAGCGCACCCAGCAGGTGCCGTACCCGTCGCTGTTCGACCAGGCCGGCGTCGTGCTGACCCGCTTCCGCGCGCTCGCCCCGCAGACGCCGCCCAGCACGCTGCTGCTCGACCGGCAGGGCCGGATCGCCGGGCGCTTCATCGGCGGGGTCACCGAGACCGAGCTCGACGGGCCCGTGCAGGCGCTGCTCGGGGAACCGGCGTGAGCCCGCAGTGAGCGCCCGTGAGCATCGCCGACACGTTCGTCGACACCGTGACCAGCGGCCCCGTCCTGCTCGCCCTGCCGGTGGCCGCCGCGGCGGGCCTGGTGTCGTTCCTGTCGCCCTGCGTGCTGCCGCTGGTGCCCGGCTACCTGTCGTACATGACCGGCCTGTCGGGCGCCGAGCTCGGCGACCCCCGGGGGCAGTCCGGCGACACCCTCGTCCGCACGCGGGTGCGCCGCGGCCGTGTGCTGGCCGGCAGCGTGCTGTTCGTGCTGGGCTTCAGCGCCGTGTTCGTCACCACCGGCGCCCTGTTCGGCGGGCTCGGCGGCGCGCTGGTCGCGCACAAGGCGGTCGTCGACCGGGTGCTCGGCGCGCTGACGGTGCTGCTCGGCCTGAGCTTCCTCGGCCTGGTCCCCGGCATGCAGCGCGAGCTCCGCTTCCACGCCCTGCCCGACGCCGGCCTCGCCGGGGCGCCGCTGCTCGGCGTGCTGTTCGGCGTCGGCTGGACGCCCTGCCTCGGCCCGACGCTCGGCGCCGTCCAGACGCTCGCCTACACGCAGGCCAGCGCCGGCCGGGGCGCCCTGCTCACCGCCGGCTACTGCCTCGGCCTCGGGCTGCCGTTCATCGCCACGGGGCTCGCCATGCGGCGGGCGCTGGGCGCGTTCGACGTCGTCAAGCGGCACTACGGCCTGGTGATGAAGCTCGGCGGCGGGCTGCTCGTCGTCGTCGGGCTGCTGCTCGTCAGCGGGCTGTGGGCCCGGATCGTGCTGGAGATGCAGGTGCTCGTCAGCGGCTTCGAGACGGTCGTGTGACCGCCGTCCAGGAGGGCCGGCTGGAGGACGGGCTGTCCACCCAGCCCGCCGAGGTCGAGCCGCCCCGCCGCGGCGGCAGCCCGCTCGCGCCGCTGCGCCGGGCGTGGCGCCAGCTCACCAGCATGCGGACGGCGCTGCTGCTGCTGTTCCTGCTGGCGCTGGCCAGCGTCCCGGGCGGCTTCGTGCCGCAGCGCGCGCTCAACCCCGTGCAGGTGCAGGAGTACTTCGCCGAGCACCCCGACCTCGCCCCGGTGCTCGACCGGCTGTCGCTGTTCGACGTGTTCGCGAGCCCCTGGTTCGCCGCCGTCTACCTGCTGCTGTTCGTCTCGCTGGTGGGCTGCATCGTCCCGCGCACCCGGCTGCACGTGCGGGCGCTGCGCGCGCAGCCCCCGCGGGTCCCGCACACGCTCAGCCGGCTGCCGGTCAGCGCCCGGCTCGAGAGCGACCTGTCGCCGCGGGACGCCGTCGCCGCGGCGCGCGCGGTGCTGCCGCGGTGGCGGACGGTGGTGCGCGGCGACGAGCTGTCGGCCGAGAAGGGCTACCTGCGCGAGACGGGCAACCTGCTGTTCCACGTCTCGCTGGTGGTGCTGCTCGTCGGCATCGCGCTCGGCGGGCTGTTCGGCTTCAAGGGCACCGTGCTGGTCAAGGAGGGCGACGGCTTCGCCAACGCCGTCCTGAACTACGACGACATCACGCCCGGACGCCGCTTCGACCCCGACAGCCTCGCGCCGTTCCACTTCACCCTCGACGACTTCTCGGCCACCTACACCGAGGCCGGCGCTGCCCGCACCTTCGAGGCCGACGTGTCCTGGGCGCCCGGCCCCGACGACGCCGACCGCCCCTACCGGCTGCGGGTCAACCACCCGCTGGAGACCGGCGGCGGCACGAAGGTCTACCTGATCGGCCACGGCTACGCCCCGCGCGTCGTCGTGCGCGACGCGCAGGGCCAGGTCGCGCTGCGGCAGTCGGTGCCGTGCCTGCCGCAGGACCCGACGTTCCTGTCGAACTGCACGATCAAGGCCCCCGACGCCGCCCCCCAGCAGCTGGCCTTCGAGGGCGTCTTCACCCCGACGACGGTGCAGGACCCGGACACCGGCCGGGTGACCAGCGTCCACCCCGCGGCCGACCTGCCGGTGCTCACCGTCGTCGGCTACCGCGGCGACCTGGGGCTGGACTCCGGCACGCCGGCGTCCGTCTACTCGCTGGCCGACAGCCTCAAGCGCGACGGCCGGCTGACCCAGGTCGACCCCACGGCCCAGGCGCTGCGCCCCGGCGAGACCTGGCAGCTGCCGGGGGGCGGGAGCATCACCTACGAGGGCACCGACGAGTGGGCGACCTTCCAGGTCACGCAGGACCCGGGCAAGCTGCTGGCCCTGTGGGCGGCCGGCGGCATGGTGCTGGGGCTGCTGCTGTCGCTGTTCGTCCGGCGTCGGCGGGTGTGGGTGCGGGCCGTCCCCGCGCAGGACGCGGGGGACAGCGGCTCCTCCGCGTCGCCGGAGGGCACCGCCCCCCGTACCGTGGTGGAGGTCGGCGGGCTCTCCCGCACCGACGCCGAGTCGTTCCGCTCCGAGTTCGACGCCGTGACCGAGCGCCTGCGGGCGCGACTCGTCCGAGGTTAGGGACACACCGTGCAGGGGCTCGCCTCCGTCAGCGACAAGCTGCTGTTCGCGACGATCGTCGTCTACGCGCTCGCCATGCTGTGCTTCGCCGGGGAGCAGGCCGTGCGCCGCGCCCGGCAGGCCTCGCCCGTGCTGGTCGGCGCCGGCGCGCCGCTGCGCAAGGAGGCCCCCGCGGCGCCGCAGGGCGGGATCGGCCGGCTCGCGGTGGTCCTCACCGCCGGCGGCGCGGTCGTGCACCTGGTGTCGCTGCTGCTGCGCGGGATCGCGGCCGGCCGCCCGCCGTGGGGCAACATGTTCGAGTTCTCGACGTCGGTGGCCTTCGTCGCCGTCGCGGCGTTCCTGTGGCTGGTCGCGGACGGCCGGGTCGACCGCTCGCTCGGCGCCTTCGTCATGGTCCCGGTCGTGCTGTACCTCGGCCTGGCCGGCACGGTGCTCTACACCCCGGTCGGCCCGCTGGTGCCGGCGCTCGACAGCTACTGGCTGAAGATCCACGTGGCGGCTGCGGTGCTGTCGTCGGGGGCGTTCCTGCTGTCCGGCGTCGTCGCCCTGCTGTACCTGACGCGCGTGCGCTACGACGAGAAGCGGGCGGCCGGCCAGCCGGTGCACTTCCCCACCACGCTGGGGGCGTCGCTGCCGTCCGCCGGCACCCTGGACCGCGCGTCGCACTCCACGATCGCCTTCGCGTTCCCGGTGTGGACGTTCGCCATCGTCGCGGGCGCCATCTGGGCCGAGGCGGCCTGGGGCCGGTACTGGGGCTGGGACCCCAAGGAGACCTGGTCGTTCATCACCTGGGTGCTCTACGCCGGCTACCTGCACGCCCGCGCGACCGCCGGGTGGAAGGGCCGCAAGGCCGCCTGGGTCGCCGTCGCCGCGGCCGTCGCCCTGGTGATCGACTACTACGTCGTCAACATCTTCGTGGTGGGGCTGCACTCCTACGCCTGAGCGGCGTCCCGACCCGGCGTGCGACGTCAGGGAGCGGGGTCTTCGCCCTCCTCGCGGGCGCGCCGGCGCTGCTCCTCGGCGCGCTGCCGCAGCTGGCGCAGGAAGTCCTCGTCGTCGTCCGGCGCGGACCCGACGGTCGGGGCCGCCGGACGCCGGGCGGCCGGGCCGGGCGTGCCGAGCACCGGCAGCCGCCCGCCGCGGCCCTGCGGGCGGCCGGCCAGCAGCCAGCCCACCGGGCCGGCCAGCGGCACGACGACGACCAGCACCAGCCACAGCAGCTTGGGCAGCGTGCGGACCTGCTCGCGCGGCGTGGTGACGACGTCGAGCACGGCGTAGACGAGCAGGGCGACCTGCAGGAGGCCGAGCAGGCCGTACAGCACGTGCTCCTCCTCGCCCCGGTGTGACTCCCCCGAGCCTAGGGCGAGGGGGCGGGGTCAGCCTGCGGGCGTGAGCGCGGGGTCGGCGGCGCTGCGGCGCGGTGCCGGTCGGCTGCGCCGGCACGGAGACGGCGGCGGGCACGGCGGCGGGCACGGAGGCGGTGGCGGCCTCGACGTCGCCGCGCAGCAGGGCGCGCACCTCGGACTCGCGGAAGCGGCGGTGGCCGCCCGGCGTGCGGATGGAGCCGATGCGGCCGGCGGCGGCCCAGCGGGTGACGGTCTTGGGGTCGACGCGGAACAGGGTGGCGACCTCGCCGGGCGTCAGCAGGCGGTCACGGCCCTGCGGGCCGGGGCGGTTGTCGTGCTGCTCGGTCGTCATCTGTCCCCCTGGGTCGCGCGGCCACCGTGGCCACGCTCCCTGGGCAACGACCGAACCGGACGCAGGTGACGGTCCGGGTACGAGGTGACGCCGGGCACGTCCGGGCACGCTCCGGACGGACGCAGCCCCCGGACGCCGGACGGCGCAACGGGGGCTGCAGAGGGGCGAGCGTCAGGCGGAGCGGCGGTGGACCAGGGAGCGCAGGCGCGGGGTGAGACCGCGCTCCGCGGCGGGGCTGCGGTGGGTGCGCTGACGCCGGGACTCCTCCTGGAGACGGAGGCCGTAGCTCTGGAGGCTCTGGCTGTCGTACGGGGTGTACATGGCGCTCTTCCTTCGATCCGTAGGCTGATCTGATACTAGTCCTAACGACACGAGGCTGAGAACCCTTAGCGCCCGGGAGGGTGATGTGGACGACATCGACCGCCAGCTGGTCGCCGCCCTGGTGCAGGACGCGCGCACCTCGAACGCCGACCTGGCCCGCCGGGTGGGCCTGTCCGCGCCGTCGGTGCTGGAGCGGGTGCGCCGCCTGGAGCGCACCGGCGTGCTGCGCGGCTACACCGCCGTCGTCGACAGCGGGCGGCTCGGCTTCGGGGTGAGCGCCCTGGTCGCGGTGCACCAGCGCGAGGACGCCGAGCAGGAGGACCTGGCGGCCGACCTGGCCGGCGTCCCCGAGGTGGAGGACTGCTGGTCGGTGGCCGGCGAGGAGGCCTTCGTCGTCAAGGTCCGCGTCGAGGACGTCGACGCCCTGGAGAGCACGCTCGGCGTGCTGCGGCGCATCCCCAGCGTCGCCCGCACCCGCACCACGGTGGTGCTCAGCAGCCGCTTCGAGGGACGCCGCCGCGTCGAGGGCGCGAACCGGTCCACCTCGGGCGACTCCGGGACAGCCTGAGCCGCATCGGTCGATCTGGTCAGGAGATGGTCACAACGGGTCATGGTGTTCACGCCGCCCGCTCAGGATGCTCGTCGCAGCCCCGGACGCTCCCGCGTCCGCCCCGCCTGCCTCCTGGAGCCCGAAGTGCGCGTGCGCCCGTCCGTCCCCGCAGCCTGTGCCGCTGTCGCCCTGCTCGCCGCCGCCGCCACCCCGGCCCTGGCCGCCGGTGAGAAGGCCGCCGTCCCCGCCGCCGGCGCCGCCACCTCCGCGGTCACCCTGCTCAGCGTCACCGCCGGCGGCCACGACCTGGCCGCGGGCGGCGTGCAGCTCGTCACCGACACGGTCTCCGGCACGCCGCTGTCGCGCATCGTCGTCACCCCGCTGACCGCGGACGGCACCGCCCACGGCACGCAGACGATCGAGGCCGGCACCACGCGCACGATCGACGCCGTCAGCAGCAGCACCGTCGTCCCGGCCCTCGCCGGCATCGCCGAGCTGAGCGGCCCGGCCCTCGAGGCCGGCGCGAAGGTCGTCGACGGCGCCCCCACCGCCACCGCCGCCGCGAACTCCCTCGGCACGCTCCGCGTCCTCGGCCTGCCCGTCGCCGTCGACGGGCTGCTCAAGACCAGCTCCGCCGTCAGCGGCGACGCCGCCCAGTCGACCAAGAGCTTCGCCGTCACCGGCGTCGCGCTCCCCAGCGTCGCCGACCTGCTCGCCGCCCTCGGCCTGGACCTGTCCAAGCTGCCGGTCGAGGTCGTCGACGAGCTCGTGCAGAAGCTCGACCTGGTCACCCCCGCCGTCACCGCCGCGAACAAGGCCCTCGACGACGCGCAGGCCCTGGTCAAGACCACCACCGACGCCGCCGTCGCGCAGGTCACCGCCGCCACCGCCGCCGTCGAGGCCGCCACCAAGGACGTCACCAGCAAGACCGCCGCGCTCGACGCGGTCACCGGCCAGGTGCTCGGCCAGCAGGCCACCCGCACCGCCGCCGAGCAGGCCGTCGCCGCCGCCAACAGCACGCTGGCCGCCCGCACCGCCGTCGCGACCGCTGCCCGCTCGGCCCTCGCCGCGCTGCCGGCGAAGGTCAGCACGCTCGGCCCGCTGGGCGTCGTGCTCGGCAGCGTCGTCAACCCGGCGCTCGCCCCGGCGCAGGCCGCCGTCACCGAGGCCGACGCCCGCGTCGCCGAGGCGCAGGCCGCCGTCACCAAGGCCACCACCGACCTGGCCGCCGCCTCCACCGCCGCGCAGGTGACGTCGGTCGTCGTCCAGGCCGCCAAGGACGCCCTCGCCCTCGCGCAGAACACCCTGGCCAGCGCGAACCGCGTGCTCGACGAGGCGCAGAAGGCCGTCGCGGCCCTCACCGCCGACCTCGCCCCGCAGGTCCGCAACCTGCTGGCCGCGCTCACCGCCGTCCTCGACGGCACGCCGCTGGTCAGCCTCGACAAGGTCGCCGTCACCACCGAGTCGGTCGTCACCAGCGCGAAGGCGGGCGGCCAGCGGGCCGGCGTCGAGGGCGGCGAGGTGCAGGGCCTGAAGGTGCTCGGCAGCGACGTGCTCGACGACGTCCTCGGCAGCAGCACCCTGGACCTCAGCACGGTCACCACCGACACCCTCGCCAAGATCACGGCAGCCGTCGACGGCCTCACCGGCACCCTGTCCGAGGTCCTGTCCACCGTGCCCGGCCTGCCGACCCTCAAGGTCCCGGCCCCCGTGGTCTCGCTGCTCAGCAAGGACGCCGGCACCGCCGTCGACGGCCTGTTCGGCACCGCGACCACCTCGGTCACCGGTCTGAAGGTCACCCTGCCGGCGATCACCCTGCCGGCCGCGGTCGCCCTGCCCAACGCGCTGTCGCTGCCCGGCCTGTCCGCGCTGCCCACCGCCGCGCTGCCGGCCGGCCTCAAGGCCCTGGCCGCCGGCGACCTGCTCACCAGCACGCCCACCACGCTGGGCTTCGGCACCCTGACCGAGGCCGCCCGCTTCCGTCCCGGCGTCGCCGCGGTCGCCGCCCCGACGACGGTCGCCCCCGTCACCGCCGCCCCGACCACGGCGGCGCCCGTCGCGGCCGCCCCGGTCACGACGCCGGTCAGCCTGCCCCGCACCGGTGCCTCCGGCGCCCTCGCGGTGCTCGCCCTGGTCATGGTCGGCGGCGCCGTCGTCCTGCGCCGTCGCGAGCTCGCCCAGCAGTAGCACCGACCGCTCCGGCCGCCCGTCCCGCGCTCCGCGGGGCGGGCGGTCGCGCGTGCGGGCTCCTACGATCGGGGGGTGGCTCGCCCCCTGATCGTGTACACGCTGCTGCGGATCGTCCTGCTCGTCGGCGCCTTCGGCCTGGTGACCCTGCTGGGCCTGCGCGGGCTGACCGCCCTGGTGGTGGCCCTGGTGCTGTCGGCCGTCGGCAGCGTCGTTCCTGCTCAAGCGGCAGCGCGACGCCATCGCCGAGAGCGCGACGGCGCGCCGGGAGGCGAGCGTGCGGGAGAAGGAGCGGCTGCAGGCCCGCCTGCGCGACGAGGCCTGAGCCCGGCAGGTCAGCGGGTCAGACGGCGGCGGAGGTCGCCGTCAGCAGGACCTGCAGCTCGTCGGCGAGGTAGCCGGCCATGACGTCGACGTCGGGCACGAGCTCGCGGTCGGCGATCAGCCCGAAGTGCAGCTGGCCCTCCCAGCTCATGACCGTGATGTTGAGGCCCTGCCCGTCGGCGATCGCCGACAGCGGGTAGTAGGCCAGCATGTGCGCGCCCGCGTAGTAGAGCTTCAGGTTCGGGCCCGGCACGTTGCTGATGATCAGGTTGAACGCGTTGATGCGCTCGACCAGCCGCACCCGGGCCGCGAGCCGGGCGGCCTGACCGGCCAGCGCGGGGGCGGCGAACTGCGTGACGTCGCTGAGCAGGTCGGCCGGCAGGGCGCCGTGCTGCTCCTTGGCGGCCTTCATCGAGTGCGAGCAGGCGCGCAGCCGGTCCAGCGGGTCGGCGACGTTGGTCGGGATCGGCGCGATCATCATCGACACCCGGTTGCCGTGCTGGCCCTTCTGCTCCTCGGTGCGCACCGAGACCGGCACGGCGCTGATGAGCGGCTGCTCGGGCAGGGCGGCCCGGCTGTCGAGCCAGCGGCGCAGCGCCCCGGTCGACAGCGCCATGACGACGTCGTTGACCGTGCACCCGGCGGCGTTCTTGACGAGCTTGACGTCCTCGAGCGGCAGCGAGCAGAACGCCCAGCGCCGGTGCGGGCTGACGGAGCGGTTGAACGGGGTGGCGGGGGCGCGGAAGCCGGCGCCGGGCAGGACGACCTTCGCGTCGTTGCCGAGGAAGCGGTCGATCACGGGGACGCGCGGGCGCAGCGTGGAGGCCAGGCTCGGCAGCGACCGGGCCAGCCCGTAGGAGACGCGGGCGGCGCGGACCGGGTGCCCGGCCAGCGACACGGCGCTGCGGGCGAGCAGACCGAGCGAGCCGGGGACCTTGTCGCCGGTCCACGGCGCGACGTCCTCGGGGTCGCGGCCCTCGGGGGTGACGTCGAGGACGGCGGCCAGGATGTCGTTGCCCGAGACGCCGTCGATCGCCGCGTGGTGGACCTTGGTGTAGACGGCCTTGCGGCCGCCCGACAGCCCGTGGATCAGGTACAGCTCCCACAGCGGGCGGCTGCGGTCCAGCGGCCGGGCGTGCAGCCGGGCGGCCTGGTCGGCGAGCTGCCGGTCGTCGCCCGGCTCGGGCAGCGCGAGCTCGCGGACGTGGAACTCGATGTCGAAGTCGGGGTCCTCGATCCAGTACGGCTGGTCGAGCCCGAGCGGCACCTCGACGAGGCGCCGGCGGAACGGCGGGATGAGGTGCAGGCGCTGCTCGATGAGCCGGGTGAGCCGCTCGAGCGTGAGCGGCTCGGGGCAGGTCGAGGGGTCGAGGACGCAGACGCTCCCGACGTGACCGAAGACCGCGGAGGTCTCCATGGCGAGGAAGGCGGCGTCGAGGCCGGTCAGCTGCTGCACGGGGCCTTCCTACCCTGTGGCGCCCGTCACGCGCAGGGGTCCGGCGAGGCAGGGACAGCGCGAGCGGCGGACCGGGCCGCTGCTGCCTACCCTGTGGGGATGACCTCCGCCCCGGCCGTCGGACTGCACACGGTCCGCAGCACGGCCGTGGCCGACCCGGGCCCGCTGCTGGACCTGCTGCCCGAGCGGGGCGCGCTCGCCTGGTCGCGGGACGGCGAGGGCATGGTCGGCTGGGGCGAGGCCCTGCGCCTGGACCTGCCTGCCGGCCGGCCCGACCCGGTCGGCGCCGCCCGGGCGTGGTGGGACGACGTCGTCGCGGGGACCGACGTCGAGGACGCCGTCGGCGTGCAGGGCAGCGGGCTGGTGGCCTTCGGCTCGTTCGGGTTCGACGCCGAGCGGGCGTCGTCGGTGCTGGTCGTGCCGTCGGTGCTCGTCGGCCGGCGCGGGGGCACCTGGTGGGTGACCACGGTCGACGGCGCCGCGGCGGACCTGCCCGCGCGCAGCCCCGCCCGCGCCCCCGGCCCGGTGCTGGTGTCCGACGGGACCCGGACCGGCGCCGAGTGGATGGACGTCGTGGCCACCGCCGTCGCCCGCATCCGCGCCGGAGCGCTCGACAAGGTGGTGCTCGCCCGCGACCTGGAGGTGCGCAGCGGCGCGCCCCTCGACGTCCGCTGGCCGCTGCAGCGCCTCGCCCACGACTACCCGGAGTGCTGGACGTTCCTCGTCGACGGACTGCTCGGCGCGACGCCGGAGATGCTGGTCCGCCTGGTCGACGGCGTGGCCACCAGCCGGGTGCTGGCCGGCACGCTGCGGCGCAGCGGCGACGTCAACATGGACCGCCGCAAGAGCGACGCCCTGGAGCGGTCGATCAAGGACGTCGAGGAGCACGGCTACGGCGTCCGCTCCGTGGTCGACGCGCTGGCCCGGCACTGCGCCACCGTCGAGGTCCCGGACGCCCCGTTCGTGCTCGACCTGCCCAACGTCATGCACCTGGCCACCGACGTCCGCGGCACCGTGGTCGACGGCGCCGACAGCCTGGCGCTCGTCGCCTCGCTGCACCCGAGCGCGGCGGTGTGCGGCACCCCCACCGACGTCGCCATGCAGGTGATCCGCGAGGTCGAGGGGCTCGACCGCGGCCGCTACGCCGGGCCGGTCGGCTGGCTGGACGCCCGCGGCGACGGCGAGTGGTGCATCGCCCTGCGCTGCGCCGAGGTCGACCGGGTCGACCCCGCGCGGCTGCGCCTGTTCGCGGGCTGCGGGATCGTCGCCGGCAGCAAGCCCGAGGACGAGCTGGCCGAGACCAAGGCCAAGCTGGTGCCCATGCGCGACGCGCTCGAGCCCTGACCCGGGCCTAGGAGAGCGCCTCCCGCACGGCGGCGCGCAGCTGCTCGTGCAGGGCGACGGCGGCGCGCCGGTCGGTGCGCACGTGGACCACGCGCAGGCCCGGCGCGGGGGCGAGCGCGGCGCGCAGCTCCTCCACCGTCGTCACGGTCGTGCAGGGGGTGCGGGTGGCGGCGCACAGGGCGGCGAGGTCCACGCCGTGCGGCGTCCCGAACACGCGCTCGAAGGCGGCCTCGTGGCCGGCGGCGCCCTGCTCGAGGGTGCCGAAGATGGCCCCGCCGTCGTTGTCGACGACCACCAGGCACAGGTCCGGCCGCGGCTCGTCGGGCCCGAGCACCAGGCCGTTCGCGTCGTGCAGGAAGGTCAGGTCGCCGAGCAGCGCGTACGTCGGCCCGCCGTGCCCGAGCGCCGCGCCGACCGCCGTCGACACCACGCCGTCGATGCCGGCGACGCCCCGGTTGGCCAGCACCCGGACGCCGGCGGCCGGGCCCCACAGGAACAGGTCGCGCACCGGCTTGGACGACCCGACGACGACGAGCCCGGCAGCGGCGGCCAGCACCTCGCGCGCCACCGCCGGCTCGACCAGCCCCGTCACCTGCGCGTCCAGCACCCGGGCGGCGGCGTCGGAGGCGGCGCTCCAGAGGGGCAGCCAGGCCGGGTCGGCGTCGTCGCGGCCGGGGGCCGGGACGGCGGGGAGCACGCGGTCGGCGCGGCGCCCGGCGTCGGGCCAGCCCGCCGGCGTCCCGACGACGTCGCAGGGCGCCGAGGCGCAGAGCCGGCCGACGGCGCGCGAGAGGGTCGGCCGCCCGACGACGAGCACCCGGTCGGGCACCGGCAGCACGCCCGCCTCCAGGAGCAGCTCGGGAGCGACCAGGGCGCCCGGGACGGCCGACGACGACGGCTCGGCCACCACCGGCCACCCCCGGGCCGCGGCCAGCGCCTGCGCGGCGGCGGCGGGCTCCGGCGGCCCGTCGCCGAGCACCACGACGGTGCGGGCCGGCAGGTCGTCGGGGAGCGCGACCGGGGCGGGGGAGCGCAGGACCGCCGTCCACGCGGCGCCGTCGGGGCGGCCGTCCAGGGGCTCGGGCCCGTCGCCGTCGGTCGGCACCAGCGGGTCGCGCAGGGCCACGTTGACCTGCACCGGCCCGGGGTCGCCCGACTGCGTGCCGAGCGCGGCGGCGAGCACCCGGCAGGCCTGCGAGCGCCAGTAGGCGACCTGTCCGGCCGCGCTGCTCCGGGACGCCGAGCTCGGTGAACAGCCGCACCGCCCCGCCGTAGAGGCCGAGCTGGTCGACCGTCTGGTTCGCCCCCGCGCCGCGCAGCTCGGGCGGCCGGTCGGCCGACAGCACCACCAGCGGCGCCCCGCTGTGGGAGGCCTCCAGCACGGCGGGGTGCAGGTTGGCGACCGCCGTCCCCGACGTCGTCACGACCGGCACGGCGCGCCCCGTCGCCTTGGCCAGCCCGACGGCGAGGAACCCGGCGGAGCGCTCGTCGATGCGCACGTGCAGCCGCAGCCGGCCCTGCGCGTCGGCGTCGTGCAGGGCGAAGGCGAGCGGGGCCGAGCGCGAGCCGGGGGCGAGCACCGCGTCGGTGACCCCGCCGCGGACGAGCTCGTCGACGAGCACGCGGGCGAGCGCGGTGGACGGGTTCACCGTCCCAGTCTGGCGCGCCCTCAGCCGAGCGGCTGATCGCGGCGCATCTGCTCCGCCGCCTGCGCCAGCAGGGCGGGGGCGTCCAGCAGCCCCTGCGTCGCGGCGAGCCCGGCGGCCGAGCGCACCTCGACGCCCGACGCCGCGTGGGAGAAGCGCCCGGCCCGGCGGGCGCGCGCCAGCAGCTCCTCCTCGCGGCCGGTCACGACCCGGGCGGCGACCAGGAGGGACGACCCGCCGGGGCGCGCCACGAGCGCCTCGGCCCCCGCGGTCGCCCGGACGCGCGCCGCGACCTCGACGAGCAGGGCGTCGGCGACGGCGCCGCCGAGCGAGCGGGCGACCCCGTCGAGCCCGTCGACGTCGAGGTGCACCACCGCCACGGTCTGGTCGCGGCGCCGGTCGGCGAGCGCCTGCTCGAGGAAGGGCAGCACCGCGTCGCCGTGGGCCGCCCCGGTGAGCGGGTCGGTGCGCAGCACCCGGGCGGCGGCCCGCTCGACCTCGGCGGCCAGCAGGGTGGCGAACAGGTTGAGCGTCGTCAGGTGGTCGGCGGCGTCCTCGTGCCGGACGTCGTCGGCGCCGCAGAGCGTGCCCCACACCCGGCCGTCGGACAGCCGCACCGGCACCGACACGTAGGTGACGATCCCCAGGTCGGCCGCGGCCTGGCTGTCCCCCCAGACGGCCGGCACGTCGGTGGTGCACTGCCGGCCCTCGTCGAGCGAGCGCTTGCACAGGGTGTCGGCCCAGGGGACGTGGAGCCCCTCGGGGAGCGCGAAGCCCTCCTTGACGTTCTGCGCGTACAGGATCTCCTGCTCGCCGCCGTCCTCGTGCACGGCGGTCAGGTACGTCGAGGACAGCCCGCTCAGGTCGTGCAGCTGGGCGAGCAGCGGCCGGGCCAGGCTCTCCAGCCCGTCGGCCCGGCTCAGGGCGTCCGCCACGGCGGCCAGGCCGGGCTCGCGGCGCGCGGGCCTGCGCGACCGGCCGAGCGCCCCGTACAGCTCCCCGACGACGCCGGCCAGCCCGTCGAGCACGGCCAGGTCGCGGTCGGTCAGGGGAGGGAGCGGCTGCTCGGAGGCGACGCCGAGGACGGCGAGGGGCTCCCCGTCCGCGCCGTGGACGGGCGTCCCGACGTAGCAGCGCAGCCCGAGGGCCTCGGTGACCGGCAGCGGCGCGAGGTCGGGGCGCTGGCGCACGTCGGGGACGACGAGCGGGCCGTCGGCCGGCACCCGCGCGCACCAGGACTCCTCCGCCGGCCGCGCGACCTCGAGCTCCGGGGTCCTCCCGACGCCGACCTGCACGGCGAGGTCGACCGTGTGGACGCCGTCCTCGACGGTCCCGAGCACGGCACGCGTGGTGCCCAGCTGCTCGCACAGCAGCAGCAGGACCTGCTCGAGCGCGGCGTCCCCCTGCAGCTGCCGCGCGACGGCGGTCAGGTGCGGGGCGGCGCTCACCCGGACCCGATCGGCAGCCGTCGCTCCCACGTGAAGGGCCTACCCGTCCAGCAGGGCCCGGCACCGGTCGAACCGGTCGCGCCACCACTGCTGCCGGTCGGGCGGGGCGGCCAGGGCGGCGAGCCGCTCGGGGTCCGGGGCGACCGTGCGCACCGGCAGGGCGCCGTCGACGACGGGGTAGGAGGCGACGTCGTCGGCCATGAGGCCGGTGGTGGCCAGCCCGCAGGCGAACGGCAGCGACGGCAGGGCGGCGGCCAGCGCGACGCCGGTGGCGATGCCGACGGAGGTGTCGATCGCGGAGGACACGACGACGGGCAGCCCGCACGCCTCGGCGACCTCGAGCGCGGTCCGCACCCCGCCGAGCGGGGCGACCTTGACGACGACGACGTCGGCCGCGCCGGCCAGCGCGACGGCGAGCGGGTCCTCGGCCTTGCGGACGCTCTCGTCGGCGGCGACCAGCACGTCGAGCCGCAGCCGGGCCAGGGCCAGCCGCAGCGCGGCGAGGTCGGCGACGGTCGGGCAGGGCTGCTCGGCGTACTCCAGGCCGTAGGGCGCGAGCGCCCCGAGCGCGCGGCGGGCCTCCGCGACCGACCAGCCGCCGTTGGCGTCGACACGCACCCGGCCCCGCTCACCGAGCACCTCCCGGACGGCGGCGACCCGGTCGACGTCGTCGGCCAGCGTCTGGCCCGCCTCGGCCACCTTGACCTTCGCCGTCGTGCAGCCGGGGAAGCGGGCGAGCACCTCGGGCACCCGCGCGGCCGGGACCGCCGGGACGGTGGCGTTGACCGGGACGCTGTCGCGGCGGGCCGGGGGAGCCGGCTCGGACGCCGCCTGCAGGGCCGCCGCGAGCCACCGGGACGCCTCGGCGTCCTCGTACTCGGGGAACGGCCCGAACTCGCCCCACCCGGCGGGGCCCTCGAGCAGCACGACCTCGCGAACGGTCACGCCGCGGAACGGGACCCGCATGGGGACGGCGACGACGTGCAGCTCCATGCCGCACAGCAGACCACCCGGCGGGCCCTGCGGGGGGAGCTACGGGCGGACCTCCGGGGAGAACTCCACCTGCACGTCGGTGTAGCCGAGCGTCCCCAGCAGCCCGACGAGCATCGCCCGGGTGTTGGCCTCGGCCCGCTGCTGCAGGTCGCTGTCGCGGGCGGCCGCGCCGATCTGCTGCTGCGCGGCCCGCAGCACGGGGCCCTCGCTGGTGGGGGCGTCGGAGAAGATGCCGCCGATCCGGTCGAGCACCCCCCGGTCGCGCGACAGCAGCCGGCTGCGCTCGAGGTCGACCCGCGCCTCGGACAGCACGGCCGCCGGCAGCACGATCCGGGCGCTGCGGCGGTCGTCCGACACGGTGACCGCGTCGCCGTCGAGGCCGCCGAACTCGACGGAGGCGTCGACGGTGCCGTAGGCCAGGAACAGGGTCCGCTGCCCGGCCAGCACCGACGGCACGAGCCGCACGTCGTCCTCGAGGTCGACCACCTGCTGCAGCGTCGCGCTGGCCGCCTGGAAGCGGGCCAGGTCGCGCAGCGACGTCAGCAGCACCGGGCCGCTGCGGTCCCGGGTCTCGGTGCCGAAGGGCAGCGACGGCAGCAGGCCCCGCAGGCCGAACAGCAGCAGCAGGACGGCGGCGACCGCCACGAGCACGCCGCCCGCGACCTTCCCGACCCTGCTCACCACCGGCCCGTGCCCCGTCCCGCTCCCGCGGGAACGCGGGAGCCTCCTACTGTCGGGGCGTGACCGTGAGCGAGATCTTCGACCCCGCCGCGTGGACCGAGGTCCCCGGGTTCGACCTGCAGGACACCACCTACCACCGGTCGACGGCGCCCGGCCGCGACGGCGGCGTCGTGCGCATCGCCTTCGACCGGCCGGAGGTCCGCAACGCCTTCCGGCCCGGCACGGTCGACGAGCTGTACCGCGTGCTCGACCACGCCCGGATGAGCCCCGACGTCGGCTGCGTGCTGCTCACCGGCAACGGCCCGAGCCCCAAGGACGGCGGCTGGGCGTTCTGCAGCGGCGGCGACCAGCGCATCCGCGGCCGCGACGGCTACCGGTACACGCTGCCGGAGGCGGGCCGGCCAGGGACAGCGGGCGACACGGCGGAGAGCGTCGACCCGGCGCGGGCCGGCCGGCTGCACATCCTCGAGGTGCAGCGGCTCATCCGCACCATGCCCAAGGTGGTGATCTGCGTGGTGCCCGGCTGGGCGGCCGGCGGCGGCCACAGCCTGCACGTCGTCTGCGACCTCACCCTGGCCAGCCGGGAGCACGCGCGCTTCAAGCAGACCGACGCCGACGTCGGCAGCTTCGACGGCGGCTACGGCAGCGCCGGGCTGGTCCGCCAGGTCGGCCAGAAGTTCGGGCGGGAGATCTTCTTCCTGGGCCGCGAGTACGACGCCGAGCAGATGCACCGCATGGGCGCCGTCAACGAGGTCGTGCCGCACGCCGACCTGGAGAGGGTCGCGCTGGAGTGGGCGCAGGCCGTCGTGCGCAAGAGCCCGACGGCGCAGCGGATGCTCAAGTACGCGTTCAACGCCGTCGACGACGGCATGGTCGGCCAGCAGGTCTTCGCCGGGGAGGCGACCCGGCTCGCCTACATGACCGACGAGGCCGTCGAGGGCCGCGACGCGTTCCTGGAGAAGCGCGACCCCGACTGGTCGCCCTACCCGTACTACTTCTAGTGAGGCCCCTGCTCGCCGAGGTCCCGACCTACGGGTCGGTGGCCGCCGCGCTCGCCGGGTCCGGGCCGGCGCTGCTGACCGACCCGTCGCCGGCCGCCGTCGCCGCGCTGCGCCCGGAGCAGGGCGTGCCCGACGACGTCGCCGTGGTCGTCCCGACGTCGGGCTCCACCGGCACGCCCGAAGGGCGTGATGATCGGCGCCGAGGCGCTGCTGGCCAGCGCGCACGCCGCCCTCACCGTCCTCGGGGGCCCCGGTCGCTGGCTGCTCGCCGTGCCGCCGACCCACGTCGGGGGGCTGCAGGTGCTGGTCCGGTCCGTCGTCGCCGAGGTCGAGCCGGCGGTGCTCCCCGAGGGTCCCTTCACGGCAGAGGCGTTCGCGCAGGTCTCCGGCTGCCGGTACGTCTCGCTGGTCCCCACCCAGCTGCGCCGGCTCGACCCCGAGCACCTGCTGCCCTACGACGCCGTCCTGCTCGGCGGCGCCGCCGCCCCGCCGTCGCTGCTGCAGCCGTTCCGCGACGCCGGCGTCCGGCTGGTCACGACCTACGGCATGAGCGAGACCAGCGGCGGGTGCGTGTACGACGGGCTCGCGCTGCCCGGGTGCGGCGTGCAGGTGCGCGACGACGGCCGCATCCGGCTCACGGGCGCGGTGCTCGCCTCCGGCTACCGCGACGGCGCCCCGGTCGCCGACCCCGACGGCTGGCACACCACGCAGGACGTCGGCGCCCTCGTGGACGGGCGCCTGGTGGTGCACGGCCGCGCCGACGACGTCGTCGTCACCGGCGGGGAGAAGGTCGCCCCCGCCGCGGTGGAGGCGGTCCTGGCGGAGCACCCCGCCGTGGCCGAGGCGGTGGTGATGGGCGCGCCCGACGAGGAGTGGGGGCACCGCGTCGTCGCCCACGTCGTGCTGCGCGCCCCGCTGGCGCTCGAGGACGCCCGCGCCCACGTGGCGGAGCGGCTCGGCCGGGCGGCCGCCCCGCGGCAGCTGCTGGTGCACGAGGCCCTGCCGCTGCTGGTCACGGGGAAGGTCGACCGGCAGGAGCTCGCCCGGCGCGCCCTCGCCCCCGGGACGGACAGATAGGCAGCACAGACCGGTAGGCAGCACGGACCGGTAGGCAGCTCGGCCGATCGGCGGACAGGCCGCCCCGACGGTGTGACCATGCGCGGATGACCCTGACCCCGCCGTCGTACGCCCGGCGCCTGCTGGCCGCCGCCCTGCTGCTGGCCGCCGGCGCCGCGACCACGACGTTCGCGCTGGCCGCCCCGGCTCCCGCCGTGCCGCCGCCCACGCCGGGCTCGGCGTGCGACGCCGGCTCGCTGCCCGAGCGCACGCAGGGCCGCGCCCCGCTGGCCGACGTCGCGAGCGGGCGCTACGCCAAGGGCTACCGCTGCAACGCCGTGCAGGTCGCGCACACCGGCGTCAGCGGCGGCTACCGGGTCGAGCGCTACGTCGACCGTGCCGGCCACGAGTGCGCCTTCGCCGACACCACCCTGCTGCTCGGCAAGGACGTCGCCGAGCAGGGCACCAACGGCTCGGGCACCTACGTCTACGACATGAAGGACCCGCGCAAGCCGGTCCTGACCTCTGTCCTGCGCACCGTGGCGATGGCCTCGCCGCACGAGTCGCTCCGCCTCAACGTGAGGCGCGGGCTGCTCGCCGCCGTCTTCGCCTACCCGACCACGCAGCCCGGCGTGCTGGACGTCTACGACGTCAAGGCCGACTGCCGCACGCCCCAGCTGCTGTCGAGCTCGCCGCTCGGGCTGCTGGGCCACGAGGGCGGCTTCGCCCCCGACGGCCTGACCTACTACAGCGGCTCGCTCTACTTCCGCACCCTCACCGCCATCGACCTGCTCGACCCCCGGGTGCCCAAGCCGCTGTGGGTGACCACCGACTACGAGTCGCACGGGCTGGTGCTGTCCGACGACGGCCGCACCCTGTACATGTCGCAGGCGGGCTTCTCCGACAGCGGCTTCAGCGGCCTCACCGTGCTCGACGTCAGCGAGGTCCAGGCCCGCGTCGTGAACCCGACCGTGCCGATCATCAGCCGGCTGACCTGGAAGAGCGTCAGCACCCCGCAGAGCGCCGTGCCCTTCACCCGGGGCGGCAAGAAGTACCTGATGGAGATCGACGAGTTCGGCTCCGGCAGCTCCATCGGCGCCGGCCGCATCATCGACATCAACAACATCAAGAAGCCGTTCGTCGTCAGCGAGCTGCGCCTGGCCGTGAACCAGGCCTCCGCCCAGGGCGCGTCGCTGGAGGCCGACCCCGGCAACGGCAACCAGTTCCAGGGCTACCAGGGCCACTACTGCTCGCTGCCGTCGCGCAAGGACCCGAACGTGCTGGCCTGCAGCTTCATCATGAGCGGGCTGCGGGTGTTCGACATCAAGGACGTCGAGCACCCGCGGGAGATCGCGTACTTCAACAAGCCGAACGTCCCCGGGCTCAACCCGCTCAAGACCGGGGCCTTCGCCATGAGCGCGCCCGCGTACGACCAGGCCACCGGCGACATCTGGTACACCGACGGCAACAGCGGCTTCTACGTCGTCCGGCTGACCGGCACCGCGAAGCGCGTGTTCGCCCACGAGGTCGTCACGCCGGGGAGCTGACCGCGGCGGACCTCCCCGTGAGGTCCGCCACCCCCGGCGGCCGCCCGGCCCCGGGTCGGGCACGATCGCCCGCATGACCACCGTCGACCAGTGGGTGCAGGGCGCCCGGCCCCGGACCCTGCCCGCCGCGATCGCCCCCGTGCTGGTCGGCACCGGGGCGGCCGCGCCCGACGTCGCCCCCGGCCGCGCGCTGCTCGCCCTGGTCGTCGCGCTCGCCCTGCAGGTCGGCGTCAACTACGCCAACGACTACAGCGACGGCGTCCGGGGGACCGACGCCGACCGGGTCGGCCCGCTGCGCCTGGTCGGGTCGGGCACCGCCCCGCCGGCGGCGGTGAAGCGGGCCGCCCTGCTGGCCTTCGGGGTCGCCGCGGTCGCCGGGCTGGTGCTCGCCGCGCTGACGACGTGGGCGCTGGTCGCCGTCGGCGCGGTGGCCATCGCCGCGGCCTGGGGCTACACGGGCACGGCGAAGCCCTACGGCTACCGGGGGCTCGGCGAGGTGTCGGTCTTCGTGTTCTTCGGGCTGGTCGCCGTCGTGGGGACGGCCTACGTGCAGGTGGAGCAGGTCCGGCTGGAGAGCGTGCTCGGCGGCGTCGCGATGGGGGCGCTGGCCTGCGCGATCCTGGTGGCCAACAACCTGCGCGACATCCCCACCGACGAGGTCGCCGGCAAGCGCACCCTGGCCGTCGTCCTCGGTGACCGCCGCACCCGCGGCCTGTACGGCGCCCTGCTCGCGCTGTCGTTCGGGGCCTGCGCCGGGCTCGCGCCGGGCGGGCTGCTCGGCCTGCTCGCGCTGCCGCTGGCGGTGCCGCTGGTGCGCACCGTGCGGGCGGGGGCGGCGGGGCGCGAGCTCGTGGCCGTGCTCGGCGGCACCGGGCGCCTGCAGCTGGCCCAGGCGGTGCTGCTCGCCGTCGGGCTGGCCCTGTCCCGTCCCGTCCTCGGCTGAGGGTCCCGTCCCTTCCGGTCCTCGGCTGAGGGTCCCGCGCCAGGAGTGGTCCCGCTCCCACGGGGCACCCCGTCGCCGTGCTTCCCGACAACGCGGTCCGCGAGCTCGCGGCCCTGACCGGACTGGTGCTCGCCCAGGACGACATCGCCTCCACCCAGGACGAGGTCTGCCGCATCGCCACGCGCGCCGTCCCGGGAGCCGACGGCGCCTCCATCACCAGCTTCACCGACGCCGGGCCCAAGGCCAGCGCCGCCAGCGACGACTGGGGCCGCAGCCTCGACGAGCTGCAGTTCGTCGAGCACGAGGGCCCCTGCCTGGACTGCCTGCGCACCGGCAACGTCTTCCGGGTCCGCGACCTCGCGAGCGACCCGCGCTGGCCGAACTGGGCGCCGCGCGCCGTGGAGCAGGGCGCCCGCAGCGTGATCTCGCTGCCCATGACCGCCGAGGGCCGGCGCGTCGGGGCGCTCAACCTCTACTCCCGCGAGCCCGACGCGTTCGACGCCGAGGCCGCCTCGGTCGCCGAGATCATCTCGGCGCACGCGGGCCTGGCGACGCAGGTCGCCGCCGCGTTCTTCGCCCACCGCGACCTCGGCCAGCAGCTGCGCGCCGCGATGGCGTCGCGGGAGGTCATCGAGCAGGCCAAGGGCGTGCTCATCGCCACCCGGCGCATCCCGGCCGAGGAGGCCTTCCAGGCCCTCGTCGGGATGTCGCAGCACACCAACCGCAAGCTGCGCGACGTCGCCCAGGCCCTGGTCGACGAGCACTCCAGGCCGGCCTGAGCCCGCGACACCGGGCGGGTCAGGCCAGCGACACCAGGGCCCAGCCGGGCGCCGTCTTCTCCGGGTCGCCGCACGACAGCACGGCCGGCTCCGTGGCGGTGCGGACGTAGCGCACGACGACGTCGACGTCCGGCTCGCCGCCGAGCACCACGCGCCAGACGTCGTGCTCGACGGTCTCCTGGCGCACCGGCAGCGAGGTCGTCGCGGCCGTGCCGCCCGGTGGCGGTCGCGGGCGAAGTGCTGGGCGGCCTGCGCGGGCAGGGTCAGGCTGCTGCGCCCGCGCACCAGGTCCGGCGGCAGCGCCCCGGCCTCCAGGGCGCTCGACGACGGCGACGACGTCCTCGCGCCTCGACCCGGCCGAGGTAGAGCCCGTCGGGCAGCACCACCAGGTTGGGGGCGAAGCGGTCGCCGCCGACGTGGCTGCTCTCCCAGACCTGCCCGGGGCGGGCGCGGGCGAGCGCGTGGGCGACCGGGCGGCCGCGGATCGCGCAGCAGCGGTCGTGCCGGCCGTGCGTGCAGACCAGGTAGAGCGGGGCGTCGACGACCTCCCAGCCGGTCGGGTCCTGCCACGGGCGCGAGCGTCAGGAGCGCGTCGTCGTCGTCGACGTGCCGCGCGCGCACCTGCTCCGAGCCCGGCCGGCTGTCGACGGCGAACACCCAGCGGCCCGGCTCGTCGACCTCCTCGTCGCGGTGCCGGCGCACCAGCAGCAGCCGGGCCGACCCGGCGCGGGCCAGCTCCTCCAGCCGGCGGGCGACGGGCAGCGCCATGCGGCTGCTGGGCACCGTCTCCGGCCCCCACGGCCCGCTGTGCTCGACCAGCAGCCAGCGGGCGACCCGGCTGCGCCGTGGCCATCAGCGGCTCGGCGCGGGCGCGGGAGCCGTCGGAGCAGCGGGGGTCGGGCGGGCGGGTGCTCATGCGGGCAGCAGCACGCCCTCGCGCAGCAGCCGGCGGGCCAGCACCACGGCGTCGTCGGCGTCGAGGTCGCCGAGGGCGAGGTCGGCGACGGGCGCCGGGCCGGCAGGGCGCGCGCTGCAGGGCCTGCGGCAGGACGCCGGGAAGGCGACCTCGCGGTCGGGCAGCCGGACCGACGGCGCCGTCGCAGGACCGCCCCGGTCCCGGCCCGCGGCCGCACGGCGGTGCCCGCCGACAGGGTGCGCAGCGCCGCCGCGCCGGCCAGCAGCCGCACCGGCTCCGGCGGCGACGGCGCCGGCCAGCCGCCGGTCGACGACGGCGGCGAGGACGTCCGGGTCGACGCCCTCCAGGAACAGGGCGGCCTGGCGCAGCAGGTCGGGCAGCGCCGCGGCGAGCCCGTCGCGCGGCTGGACCGGCAGGGCGTCGCGGAACGCCAGCTCGCCCTTCGGCCAGCGCCACGGCGTCGGTGAGCACGTCGAACCAGGTGGTCGACAGCACGCCGACCGTCAGGTGCACCGAGTGCTCGTCGGTGGTCAGCGCCGCGTGGACGTAGCCGCGCGGGAGGTACAGGCAGTCGCCGGCCTCGAGCTCGACGTCGAGCAGCGGCTCGGCGCCCTCGGGCACGAGCCCGTCGCCGGAGCGGGCCTGCGACGGCAGCGGCAGCGGCAGCACCGGCTCGTGCACGATCCAGCGCTTGCGGCCCGACACCTGCAGGACGAACACGTCGTGGGTGTCGTGGTGGAAGTCGAAGCCCTGCGCGTCGCCGGCGGGCGTGACGTAGGCGTTGCACTGGGTCGCGTGGCCGAGCTCGGCGGCGAGCTGCGCGGCAGAAGCGGCCGACCGGCGGGTGCATCCGGTGCAGCGACTGCAGCACGAGCGTCGCGCCCTGCGCGTGCTGCTCGGCGAGCCGGGCGGCGTCGACGAGGTCGCCGATGCGGCGGGCACCGGCGGTGACGGTGCGGACCGGCAGCGGCAGGCCGCCGCCCTCGCGGACGGTGCGGAAGAAGGGCTCGCGCAGCGCGCGCTCGCCGACCAGCTCGTCGACGTCGTCGGCGGACAGCAGGTCGTTGAAGTCGCGGGGGAGCTCCTTGGCGCGGGTCAGCAGCGGGGTGCGCGACCAGTGCTCGGCCGCGAAGGCCTCGGCGGCGACGGCCGTGCAGCGGGCGAGCGCCCCTCCCCGGTCGGGGAGGGGCGCCCGGGCGTCCTCGGTCAGCTGCCCGCGGGGTCGCTGCCGGCCGGGTCGGAGCCCGCCGGGTCGACCTGCGTCTCGCTCGTGTCGCCCTGGTCGGCGTCGCCGCCGGCACCCGGGTCGCTGCCGGCGGGGTCGGAGCCCGCCGGGTCGACCTGGCGCTCGTTGGTGTCGCCCTGGTCGGCGTCGCCGCCGGGGGCGGTCATGGTCGTGGTGGTGATGTCCTCGTCGCGCAGCGTCATGAGACCTCCGGGTGGATCGCGGGTGGTGCGTGCCGCAGCGCACCTTCCCCCGGCGCGCGCCCCCACGCCACCGCGGGGACACTGGGTGCATGACGCGCGCAGGGACCCGGGCCTCGCTGGACAAGCAGCCGTCCGAGGTCGCGGCCATGTTCGACGAGGTCGCGCCCAAGTACGACCGCACCAACACGGTGCTGTCGCTCGGCCTGGACCGGACGTGGCGCACCGCCGTCGCGGACGCGCTCGACCTGCAGCCGGGGGAGCGGGTCCTGGACCTCGCCGCCGGCACCGCGACGAGCAGCGCGGCGCTCGCCCGCACCGGCGCCGACGTCGTCGGGTGCGACTTCTCGCTCGGGATGCTGCGCGTCGGCGCGCAGGCCGGGCACGAGGGCGTCGAGCTGGTCGCGGGCGACGCCCTGCGGCTGCCCTTCCGCGACGCCGCCTTCGACGCCGTCACCATCAGCTTCGGCCTGCGCAACACCGCCGACCGCGACCTCGCCCTGCGCGAGCTGCTGCGGGTGACCCGGCCGGGCGGGCGGCTGGTGGTCTGCGAGTTCAGCCACCCGACGTGGGCGCCGTTCCGCACCGTCTACGTCAACTACCTCATGCGGGCGCTGCCGCAGGTGGCGACGCGGGTCAGCAGCGACCCCGCCGCCTACGTCTACCTGGCCGAGTCGATCCGGGCCTGGCCGGTGCAGTCCGAGCTGGCCGGCGACCTCGCCGTGGCGGGCTGGGAGCAGGTCGCCTGGCGCGACCTCACGGGCGGGATCGTGGCCCTGCACCGCGGCGTCCGTCCGGTCGCGTGAGCGTGGGAGCGGTCCTAGACTCGACCGCGAAGGCACACACGAGCGAGGCCGCCGGAGCAGCGGGCCGCGGCAGGACGGAGCGGCCCGGATGACGAGCGACCTGAGCACGCGCACCCAGGACGCCGACGTCGTCGTCGTCGGGGCGGGCCCCGGTGGCTCGGCCACCGCGCACGCGCTGGCGCAGACCGGCCTCGACGTGCTGCTGCTGGAGAAGACCTCGTTCCCGCGCGAGAAGGTCTGCGGCGACGGCCTCACGCCCCGCGCGGTCAAGAGCCTGGTCGACATGGGCGTCGACACCAGCGAGGCCAACGGGTTCATCCGCAACCACGGCCTGCGCATCCTCGGCGGCGGCCTGCGCATCGAGCTGCCCTGGCCCGAGCTGTCGACCTACCCGCCCTACGGCCTGGTCCGCCCGCGCCTGGACTTCGACGAGCTGCTCGCCCGGCACGCCCAGAAGGCCGGCGCCCGGCTGCAGGAGCACACCACCGTCACCGGGCCGGTCCTCGACGACGACGGCCGGGTCGTCGGCGTCACCGCCAAGGTCGGGCCGGAGCGCACCGAGGTCGGCTACCGCGCGCCGCTCGTCGTCGCCGCCGACGGCAACAGCGCCCGGCTCGCCCTCGGGCTCGGCATCGAGCGCCGCGACGACCGCCCGATGGGCGTCGCCGTCCGCCGCTACTTCACCAGCCCCCGCCACGACGACGACATGCTCGAGTCCTGGCTCGAGCTGCGCACCCCCGACGGCGACCTGCTGCCCGGCTACGGCTGGGTGTTCGGCGTCGGCGACGGCACCAGCAACGTCGGCCTCGGCATCCTCAACACCACCACCGCCTGGCAGGACACCAACTACAAGGACCTGCTGGCGCGCTGGACCTCCTCGATGCCCGAGGAGTGGCAGTTCACCGAGGAGCACGCCACCGGCCCGGTCCGCGGCGGCGCCCTGCCGATGGGCTTCAACCGCCAGCCGCACTACACCCGCGGGCTGATGCTCGTCGGCGACGCCGGCGGCGCGGTCAACCCGTTCAACGGCGAGGGCATCGCCTACGCCATGGAGACCGGGCGGCTGGCCGCCGAGGTCGCGGCCCAGGCGCTCGCCCGGCCCGAGGGCCCGCAGCGCGAGCGCGCCCTGCAGGCCTACCCGACCGCCCTCAAGGCCCGCTACGGCGGCTACTACACGCTCGGCCGGGTCTTCGTGCACCTCATCGGCCACCCCGAGGTCATGCGCCTGGCCACCCAGCACGGGCTGCCCCGCCCGACCTTGATGAAGTTCACGCTGAAGCTGCTGGCGAACCTCACCGACCCGCGCGGCGGTGACGCCCTGGACCGCGTCATCAACGGCCTCGCCAAGGCCGCCCCCGCCGCCTGACCCCGGCGCGACGGGGCTGCTCCCGCCCTGCGGGCGGCCCCACGTAGGCTCCCCTGTCGGGCGCGACCCGCCCGCCGGGCCCCCCGCCCGGAGCCCCCCGCACGACCGCACAGCAGAAGCCCCAGGAGGACCCCGTGCTGCAGAACTACCTGCCGGTGCTGCTGCTGTTCGCGCTCGCCACCGCCTTCGCCGCCGGCTCGGTCACCGCGGCCACGTTCACCGGCCCCAAGCGGCGCAACCGGGCCAAGTCCGACGCCTACGAGTGCGGCATCGCCCCCACGCCCCAGCCCGTCGGCGGCGGCCGCTTCCCGATCAAGTTCTACCTGACGGCGATGCTGTTCATCGTCTTCGACATCGAGATCGTCTTCCTCTACCCCTGGGCCGTCGCGTTCGGCCAGCTCGGGGTCTTCGGGCTGGTCGAGATGTTCCTGTTCATCCTCACCGTCTTCGTCGCCTACGCCTACGTCTGGCGCCGCGGCGGCCTCGAGTGGGACTGATGGCCCCCGAGCGACGCTCCCGGGCTGCTGCTCGGGGCAGACAGTGGGACTGATGGCCCCCGATCGACTGGCCCCCGACCGACGCCCCCGCCCGCTGCAGCAGCCCCGACAGAAGGACGTCTGACCATGGGTCTCGAGGAGAAGCTGCCCTCCGGGGTGATGCTGACCAGCGTCGAGAAGGTCGTGAACTGGTCGCGCAAGAGCTCGCTGTGGCCGGCGACCTTCGGGCTGGCCTGCTGCGCCATCGAGATGATGGCCACCGGCGCCGGCCGCTACGACCTCGCGCGCTTCGGCATGGAGGTCTTCCGCCCCTCGCCGCGGCAGGCCGACCTCATGATCGTCGCCGGCCGGGTGAGCCAGAAGATGGCGCCCGTCGTGCGGCAGATCTACGACCAGATGCCCGAGCCCAAGTGGGTCATCGCCATGGGCGTGTGCGCCAGCAGCGGCGGCATGTTCAACAACTACGCGATCGTGCAGGGCGTCGACCACATCGTCCCGGTCGACATGTACCTGCCGGGCTGCCCGCCGCGGCCCGAGATGCTCATGGACGCCATCCTGAAGCTCCACGACAAGATCATGGACGAGCCGCTGGGCATCAACGCCCGCCGCCGCCAGGACCCGGCCTACCAGCCGCGCGAGCTCGTCGCGTCCAGCCAGCGCTTCACCCCCGAGGGCAAGAAGGCCCACCGCCAGGCGCTGCGCACCGAGGTGGCCTACGGGAGCGGCGACCGGTGAGCGACGTCCAGCAGCCCGACCCCGCGCCGGAGACCGGGCCCCAGTCCGCGGACAAGAACCCCGACCAGGGCCCGCAGAGCCCGCACGGCCAGGGCCAGGACCCGAGCGGCGACGTCCTGCTGCCCGGCGGCACCTCGTCGGTGTCGGCGTCGGCGGGCAACGTCAGCACCGACCCCGACGCGCGCACCGACCTGCCGTCCGAGGGCGGGTCGCGGCAGCCGGCGACGCTCGCCCCGTCGCCGCTGCAGGCCGCGGCCAGCGCCGTCGCCGCGCCCGCGCGCGAGCAGCGGGCCGGCAGCGACATGTTCGGCGCGACCTTCGGCGGCGACACCTCGGGCTTCAGCGGCCTCGTGCGGCGTCGCCCGGCGCCCGCGTCCACGCCGCGCCCCTACGGCGGCACCTTCGACGAGACCGTCGACGCGCTCGAGCAGGCCTACCCGGGCTTCTCGGACGCGATCACCCGCGTCGTCGTCGACCGCGGCGAGCTCACCCTGCACGTCGTGCCCGAGCGGGTCTCGGAGGTCTGCAAGGCCCTGCGCGACGGCCTCGACCTGCGCTACGAGCTCTGCTCCAGCGTGTCCGGCGTCGACTACCCCGACCAGGACGAGCGGCTGCACGTCGTCTACCACCTGACGTCGATGACCTACCGGCGCCGGCTGCGGCTCGAGACGGCCGTGACCGTGGAGCACCCGCACGTCCGCACGGTCACCGACGTCTACCCGACGGCCGACTTCCACGAGCGCGAGACCTGGGACATGTTCGGGGTCGTCTTCGACGGCCACCCGGCCCTGACGCGCATCCTCATGCCGGACGACTGGCAGGGGCACCCGCAGCGCAAGGACTACCCCCTCGGGGGCGTGCCGGTGGAGTACAAGGGCGCGCAGATCCCGCCCCCCGACGAGCGGAGGACCTACGCGTGACCACCACAGAGGCACCCCAGGACGCTCCCGGCACCGGGGCACGCCAGGCCGGCGAGCGGGAGACCACCGAGGGCCGCGTCTACACGGTCACCGGCGGCGACTGGGACCAGCTGCTGGCCGACTCCGACGGCGACCAGCGCATGGTCGTCAACCTCGGCCCGCAGCACCCCTCCACCCACGGCGTGCTCCGCCTGGTGCTCGAGCTCGAGGGCGAGACCGTCACGCAGGCGCGCGTGGCGATCGGCTACCTGCACACCGGCATCGAGAAGAACCTCGAGTACCGCAACTGGGTGCAGGGCGTCACCTTCGTCACGCGCATGGACTACCTGTCGCCGATCTTCCAGGAGACGGCGTACTGCCTCGCGGTCGAGAAGCTGCTCGGCATCGAGGTGCCCGAGCGCGCCACCGTCATCCGGGTGCTCACCATGGAGCTCACCCGCATCTCCAGCCACCTGGTCGGCCTGGCCACCGGCGGCATGGAGCTCGGCGCGCTGACCGCCATGACCAACGGCTTCCGCGAGCGCGAGCTGGTCCTCGACGTCCTCGAGATGATCACCGGCCTGCGCATGAACCACGCGTACGTGCGCCCCGGCGGCGTCGCGCAGGACCTCCCGCCCGGCACGGTCGAGAAGGTGCGCGAGCTCGTCGACACCCTGCGCGACCGCCTCGGCGGCGTCGACGCGCTGCTCACCGGCAACCCGATCTGGCAGCGCCGGCTGCAGGGCGTGGCCGTGCTCGACCTGCAGGGCTGCATCGCCCTCGGCGTCACCGGTCCGATCCTGCGCAGCGCCGGGCTGGCCTGGGACCTGCGCAAGGTCGAGCCGTACTGCGGCTACGAGACCTACGACTTCGACGTCCCCACCGAGACCACGGGCGACGGCTTCGGCCGCTTCCTGGTCCGCGTCCAGGAGATCCGCGAGAGCCTGAAGATCATCGAGCAGGCGCTCGACAAGCTGGTGCCGGGGCCGGTCATGGTGGAGGACACCAAGATCGCCTGGCCGGCGCAGCTGGCGATCGGCAGCGACGGCATGGGCCAGTCGCTCGACCACGTCAAGAAGATCATGGGCACCTCGATGGAGGCCCTGATCCACCACTTCAAGCTGGTCACCGAGGGCTTCCGGGTCCCGGCCGGCCAGGTGTACGTCCCGATCGAGTCGCCCCGCGGCGAGCTCGGCCTGCACGTGGTCAGCGACGGCGGCACCCGGCCGTACCGCGTCCACGTGCGCGACCCGAGCTTCGTGAACCTGCAGGCCGTGCCCGCCACCTGCGAGGGCGGCCTGCTGTCCGACACCATCGCCGCCGTGGCGACCATCGACCCCGTGATGGGCGGGGTCGACCGATGAGGTCCGCAGAGAGGACTGCCCGCTAGTGGCTACCGACAACGGGTCCGTCGAGCTCGGGATGCCGGGCAGCACCCGGCTGCCCGACGGCGTCCCGCCGCTGACCGAGCAGACCCGGCTGGAGGCGCGCGAGATCATCGCCCGCTACCCCCAGTCGCGCTCGGCGCTGCTGCCGATGCTGCACCTGGTGCAGTCGGTGCAGGGCTACGTCAGCCCCGAGGGCATCACGCTGTGCAGCGAGGAGCTCGGGCTCACCAAGGCCGAGGTCGGCGCCGTCGCGACCTTCTACACGCAGTACCGCCGCAAGCCCGCCGGGACCTACCACGTGGGCGTCTGCACCAACACGCTCTGCGCGGTGCTCGGCGGCGACGCGATCTTCGACGCGCTCAAGGAGCACGTCGGCGTCGGGCACAACGAGACGACCGAGGACGGCGTCATCAGCCTCGAGCACCTCGAGTGCAACGCCGCCTGCGACTACGCCCCCGTGGTGATGGTGAACTGGGAGTTCTACGACGACCAGACGCCGGCCAGCACGCGCGAGCTGGTCGACCGGCTGCGCGCCGGCGAGCCCGTCCGCCCCACCCGCGGCCCGGACCGGCAGTGCACGTTCAAGGAGATGTCGCGCGTGCTGGCCGGCTTCGACGACGGCCTCGCCACCCAGGGCGTGCAGGCCGGTCCCGCCACCCTCGCCGGGTTCGAGCTCGCGCAGCAGCGCGGCGAGTCGGTCCCCGAGTACGACCGGAAGTCCGAGTACTCCCAGAAGAAGGACGCCTAGGTGCTCACTCCCGTCCTGTCCCGCGGCTGGGGCGACGCCGACTCGTTCACGATCGGCGGCTACACCCGTCAGCGGGGCTACGAGGCGCTGCCGAAGGCCCTCGCGATGGAGCCCGACGCGCTGATCCAGCTCGTCAAGGACTCGGGCCTGCGCGGCCGCGGCGGCGCGGGCTTCCCCACCGGCATGAAGTGGGGCTTCATCCCGCAGGGCACCGAGGGCCAGGGCGCCAAGCCGCACTACCTCGTGGTCAACGCCGACGAGTCCGAGCCCGGCACGTGCAAGGACACGCCGTTCATGATGGCGAACCCGCACGAGCTCGTGGAGGGCGTGATCATCGCGTCCTACGCGATCCGGGCCAGCAAGGCGTTCATCTACGTGCGCGGCGAGATCGTCCACGTGTACCGCCGCCTGGTGAACGCGGTCGAGGAGGCCCGGGCGGCGGGCCACCTCGGCACCGACATCCACGGCAGCGGCTTCGACCTCGACATCGTCGTCCACGCCGGTGCCGGCGCGTACATCTGCGGCGAGGAGACGGCGCTGCTCGACTCGCTCGAGGGCTACCGCGGCCAGCCGCGGCTGCGCCCGCCGTTCCCGGCGACCCACGGCCTCTACGCCAGCCCGACCGTCGTCAACAACGTCGAGTCGATCGCCAGCGTCCCGAGCATCGTGCTGAACGGCGCGGCAGTGGTTCTCCGCGATGGGCACCGAGAAGAGCAA
Source organism: uncultured Actinomycetota bacterium (assembly GCA_963815615.1). Classification (GTDB taxonomy): domain Bacteria; phylum Actinomycetota; class Actinomycetes; order Mycobacteriales; family SCTD01; genus RYN-122. Next base: position 682,246 of record CAWFHF010000002.1, read on the forward strand.
GGGCTACACGCTCTACTCCCTGTCGGGCCACGTGAAGCGCCCCGGCCAGTACGAGGCCCCCCTCGGGGTCACCCTGCGCGAGCTGCTCGAGCTCGGCGGCGGCATGCGCGAGGGCCACCAGCTGAAGTTCTGGACGCCGGGCGGGTCCTCGACGCCGCTGCTGACCGCCGACCACCTCGACGTCCCGCTCGACTACGAGGGCGTGCAGGAGGCCGGCTCGCTGCTCGGCACCAAGGCGCTGCAGTGCTTCGACGAGACCACCTGCGTCGTGCGCTGCGTGCTGCGCTGGACCGAGTTCTACGCGCACGAGTCCTGCGGCAAGTGCACCCCGTGCCGCGAGGGGACCTACTGGATGGTCCAGATCCTGCAGCGCATGGAGGCCGGCACCGGCACGGAGGAGGACATCGCCACCCTCCTCGACACCTGCGACAACATCTTCGGGCGCTCGTTCTGCGCGCTCGGCGACGGCGCCACCAGCCCGATCGTCTCGGGCGTGGAGCTGTTCCGCCAGGAGTTCATCGACCACATCACCCACCAGGGCTGCCCCTTCGACCCCGTGGCGTCCACTGTCTTCGCAGGTGCCTCCGCATGACGCTCGCTCCCACCGACCCGGCCGCCCTGGCGCAGAAGGCCGACCTGGTCACCCTCACCATCGACGGGTTCGAGGTGAGCGTCCCCAAGGGCACGCTCGTCATCCGGGCCGCCGAGGCCATCGGGATCCAGATCCCCCGCTTCTGCGACCACCCGCTGCTCGACCCGGTCGGCGCGTGCCGCCAGTGCATCGTCGAGGTCGAGGGCCAGCGCAAGCCGCTGGCCTCCTGCACCACCACGGTCACCGAGGGCATGGTCGTGAAGACCCAGCTCACGAGCCCGGTGGCCAAGAAGGCGCAGGAGGGCACCCTCGAGCTGCTGCTCATCAACCACCCGCTCGACTGCCCGGTCTGCGACAAGGGCGGCGAGTGCCCCCTGCAGAACCAGACGATGAGCCACGGCAACGCCGAGTCGCGGTTCCAGGACGTCAAGCGCACCTACCCCAAGCCCCTGGCCATCAGCACGCAGGTGCTGCTGGACCGGGAGCGCTGCGTGCTGTGCGCCCGCTGCACCCGCTTCCAGCAGCAGGTGGCCGGCGACCCGTTCATCGAGCTGTTCGAGCGCGGCGCCCTGCAGCAGGTCGCCGTCTACACCGACCAGCCCTTCGAGAGCTACTTCTCGGGCAACACCGTGCAGATCTGCCCGGTCGGCGCCCTGACCGGTGCGGCCTACCGCTTCCGTGCCCGCCCGTTCGACCTCGTCTCCTCCCCGATGGTCTGCGAGCACTGCGCCTCGGGCTGCGCGCTGCGCACCGACCACCGCCGCGGCAAGGTGCTGCGCCGGCTGGCCGGCGAGGACCCGGCGGTCAACGAGGAGTGGAACTGCGACAAGGGCCGCTGGGCGTTCACCTACGCCACGCGCCCGGACCGCCTCACCACCCCGCTGATCCGCGAGGACGGCGTCCTGCGCCCCGCCTCCTGGACCGAGGCCCTCGACTACGCCGCCCGCGGCCTGGCCCTCGCCGCCGGCGACAAGGGCGTCGGCGTGCTGCCCGGCGGCCGGCTCACCGTCGAGGACGCCTACGCGTACGCCAAGTTCGCCCGCGTCGCCCTCGGCACGAACGACGTCGACAGCCGGGTGCGCCCGCACAGCGACGAGGAGAGCGACTTCCTCGCCAGCTCGGTCGCCGGCCGCTACCTCGAGACCACCTACGAGGACCTCGAGCACGCCCCCGCGGTGCTGCTCGCCGGCTTCGAGCCGGAGGAGGAGTCGCCGATCGTCTTCCTGCGGCTGCGCAAGGCGGTCCGCCGCAGCGGGCTGCGCGTCTTCGCCGTCGCGCCGTTCGCCAGCGCGAGCGCCGTCAAGACCGCCGCCCGGCTGCTGCGCACGCTGCCCGGCGCGGAGGCCGCGACGCTCGACGCGCTCAGCGCCGGCTCCCCGGCCGACGCCGGGCTGGCCGAGGCCGCCGAGGCGCTCCGCCTGCCCGGCGCCGTCGTCCTGGTCGGCGAGCGGCTGGCCAGCAGCCCCGGCGCGTACTCCGCGGCCGCCCGGCTCGCCGAGGCCACCGGAGCGCGGCTCGCCTGGGTGCCCCGGCGCGCCGGCGAGCGCGGTGCCGTCGACGCCGGCGCCCTGCCGACCCTGCTGCCCGGCGGCCGCCCGCTGGCCGACGCCGGTGCCCGCGCCGAGGTCGAGGCGGTCTGGGGCGGGTCCGTCCCGGCCGCACCCGGCCGCGACCTGACCGGCATCCTCACCGCGGCCCGCGACGGGCAGCTCGACGCCCTGCTCGTCGGGTCGTTCGACGCCGTCGACGCCCCCGACCCGCTGCTCGCGCTCGACGCGCTCGACGGCGTCGGCTTCCTGGTCAGCCTCGAGGTCCGGCGCAGCGAGGTCACCGACCGCGCCGACGTCGTCCTGCCGGTCGCCGCGCCGGTCGAGAAGACCGGCACCTTCCTCGACTGGGAGGGCCGCGCCCGCCCGTTCGAGCAGGTCCTGCGCACCACCACGCTGCCCGACGTGCGCGTGCTCCACACGCTCGCCGACGCGATGGACGTGCCGCTCGGGCTGCCCGACGTCGCTGCCGCCCGCGCCGAGATCGGCCGGCTCGGGGCGACCACCGACCGGCCCGCCGCCCCGACCGCGGCCGCGTCGCCCGCGCCCGCCCCGGGCGCCGGCGAGGCGGTCCTGTCGACCTGGCACTGGCTGCTCGACGACGGCGCCATGCAGGACGGCGAGCCGTTCCTGGCCGGCACGGCCAAGAAGCCGCGCCTGCACCTGTCGGCCGCGACCGCCGCGGAGGTCGGCGTCGCCGCGGGCGAGCTCGTCACCGTCTCCACCGACCGCGGCTCGCTCACCCTGCCCCTGGTGCTGGCCGACCTGCCCGACCGCGTCGTGTGGGTCCCGACCCGCACGCCCGACGCCGCCGTGCGCCGCGACCTCGCCGCCACCTCCGGCGACGTCGTCCGGCTGTCCGCCCATCCCAGCGAGGGGACCTCCGCATGAGCCCGCTGACAACCGGGGCGGCCGTGCTGGCCCAGGGCGTCGCCGACGTCCAGGACACCCAGCTGCCGCTGACGTCGTTCGGCAACGAGCCGATCTGGCTCACCCTGGCCAAGGTCCTGTTCACCTTCGTGCTGCTGGTGCTGCTGACGCTGTTCACGATCGTGTTCGAGCGCAAGGTCGTGTCCTGGATGCAGCAGCGCACCGGGCCGAACCGGGTGGGCTTCCACGGGTACCTGCAGAGCCTCGCCGACGGGATCAAGCTGGCCCTGAAGGAGGAGATCATCCCGGCGATGGCCGACAAGCCGGTGTACGTGCTGGCCCCGGTCCTGTCGGCGGTCCCCGCGTTCCTGGCCTTCTCGGTCATCCCGTACGGGCCCAAGGTCAGCATCGCCGGCAACGAGACCGCGCTGCAGCTGACCGACTTCCCGATCGGCGTGCTGTTCGTGCTGGCCTGCTCCAGCCTCGGCGTGTTCGGCATCGTGCTCGCGGGCTGGAGCTCCGGCTCGACCTACCCGCTGCTCGGCGGGCTGCGGTCGGCCGCGCAGGTCATCAGCTACGAGGTGGCCATGGGGCTGTCCTTCGTGGCGGTCTTCCTCTACGCCGGCTCGATGAGCACCAGCGAGATCGTCGCCGCGCAGGAGAGCCGCTGGTTCCTGCTGACCCTGCCGGTCTCGTTCGTCATCTACGTGATCGCGATGGTCGGCGAGACCAACCGGGCGCCCTTCGACCTGCCCGAGGCGGAGTCCGAGCTCGTCGGCGGGTTCCACACCGAGTACACGAGCCTGAAGTTCGCGATGTTCTTCCTGGCCGAGTACATCAACATGATCACCGTCTCGGCGCTCGCGGTGACGATGTTCCTCGGCGGCTGGCGGCCCCCGTTCCCGTTCAGCCGGGTCGAGTTCCTGTCCGAGGGCTTCTTCCCGCTGTTCTGGTTCCTCGCCAAGGTGCTGGTGTTCATCTTCTTCTTCGTGTGGCTGCGCGGCACGCTGCCCCGCATGCGCTACGACCAGTTCATGCGCCTGGGCTGGAAGGTCCTCATCCCGGTCAGCCTGGTCTGGATCATGCTGGTGGCGACCATCCGCACCCTCACCGACAACATCGAGAACCGGCTCACACTGGTGCTCGTCGTCGGCGGCGCCTTCCTCGCCGTCCTGGTCGTCTTCTCGCTCATCCCGGCCCCGAAGCCGGACGAGGACGACGAGCGCGAGCGCGACGCCCGCACGCTCATCCCCGTCGACGAGGGCGGCTTCCCGACGCCTCCGCTCGACCTCGTCGTCCCGCCGACCAGCCGCGCGCTGCAGCAGGTCGGGCCCGCAGACACCCGCAAGGAGCCCTGACCGATGGCCGGCTTCCTGGACCCCGTGAGGGGGTTCGGCGTCACCTTCTCCGCCATGTTCAAGAAGACGACGACGGAGGAGTACCCGGAGCAGGTCCGCCCGACGGCGCCCCGCTACCACGGCCGTCACGTCCTGAACCGGCACCCCGACGGGCTCGAGAAGTGCATCGGCTGCGAGCTGTGCGCCTGGGCCTGCCCGGCCGACGCGATCTACGTCGAGGGCGCCGACAACACCGACGCCGAGCGGTTCTCGCCCGGTGAGCGGTACGCCTCGATCTACCAGATCAACTACCTGCGCTGCATCTTCTGCGGCCTGTGCATCGAGGCCTGCCCGACCCGCTCGCTCACCATGACCAACGAGTACGAGCTGGCCGACGACAGCCGGCAGGACCTCATCTTCACCAAGACCCAGCTGCTCGCGCCGCTGCTGCCGGGGATGGAGCAGCCGCCCCACCCGATGCGGCTGGGCAACAACGAGACCGACTACTACGTGCGGGGCAACAGCGACCCGCAGCCGGTCCCGGCCGACCCGAGCAGGGAGGGACGGGCATGACGTACGACGCCGTGCTGGCGGCCACCAGCACCGGTGAGGAGATCACCTTCTGGGTGCTCGCCCCGCTGGCGGCGATCGCCGCCGTCGCGATGGTGCTGGCCCGCAACGCCGTCCACGCAGCGCTGTTCCTGGCCGCCGTGATGCTCAGCCTCGCCGGCCTGTACGCCGCGCAGGACGCCCCGTTCCTGGCCGCCGTGCAGGTGATCGTCTACACCGGCGCGATCCTCATGCTGTTCCTGTTCGTGCTGATGCTCGTCGGCGTCGACACCAGCGACTCGCTCGTCGAGACGCTGCGCGGGCAGCGCGTGGCCGCGCTCGTCGTCGGGCTGGGCTTCGCCGGGGTGCTCATCGGCGCCCTGGCCAGCGCGACCCAGGGACCGACGCGATCGGCGTCGACGAGGTCAACGCCGAGGGCAACGTGCAGGGCCTGGCCCGGCTGCTGTTCACCCGGTACGTGTTCGCCTTCGAGGTCACCAGCGCCCTGCTCATCACCGCCGCCCTCGGCGCGATGGTGCTGGCGCACAAGGAGAAGGGCCCGGACCGGCCGACGCAGCCCAGCATGGCCCGCGCCCGCTTCTCCAGCGGCCACCCGATGCCGCTGCCGAGCCCCGGCGTCTACGCGACGGACAACAGCGTCGCGACGCCCGCCCTGCTGCCCGACGGCTCGCCGTCCCTCGACAGCGTTCCCGAGACGATGCGCCAGACTCCGTCCGGCCCGAAGACGCTGACGTAGGGACGGAGCAGACCCATGGACGAGACCAGCTACCTGTTCCTGGCCGCCTTCCTGTTCACGGTGGGCGCCGTCGGGGTGCTCGTGCGCCGCAACGCCATCCTGGTGTTCATGTGCGTCGAGCTGATGCTCAACAGCGTGAACCTGACCCTGGTGACCTTCAGCCGGATCAACGGCACGCTCGACGGCCAGATCATGGCGTTCTTCGTCATGGTCGTGGCGGCCGCCGAGGTCGTCGTCGGGCTGGCGATCATCATGAGCATCTTCCGCACGAGGCAGTCCGCGTCGGTCGACGACGCCAACCTGCTGAAGTACTAGCTCCCTGCCCGCACCTGTCAGACCAGCGGCCGTGACCCGCCGCACCCCGCACCGCAGCGCGCCCGACCGGCTCCCCGCCGGACCCGGACGCGCTGCCGCACGAGACGAGGACGACGTGCCCCGCCAGACCCGACGAGCGTCGTCGTGACCGGCCTGCTCGCCCAGCAGCAGTACGAGTACGCGCCGGCCGACGGCGCGCTGTCACTGCTGTGGCTGCTCATCGCCCTGCCGCTGGCGGGTGCTGCGGTCATCCTGCTGCTGCGCGGCCGGACCCGCACCTGGGGGCCGTACCTGGCGATCGGCACCTGTGCGGCGTCGTTCGCGTACGCGCTCGTCGCGTTCAGCGCCCTGCTCGGCCGCCGCGAGGACGGGCGCGCGCTCGACCTGTTCCTGTTCTCGTGGATCCCGGTCGGCGGCTTCGACGTCGACGCCGGCCTGCTCTACGACCCGCTGTCGGCGACCTTCACGCTGCTGATCACGGGCGTCGGCCTGCTGATCCACGTGTACTCGCTGGGCTACATGGAGCACGACGACCGCCGCTGGCTGTTCTTCGGCTACCTGAACCTGTTCGTCGCGGCGATGCTGCTGCTGGTCCTGGCCGACAGCTTCCTCGGGCTGTACGTCGGCTGGGAGGGCGTGGGCCTGGCGTCCTACCTGCTGATCTCGTTCTGGTACTACCAGGAGGGCGCGGGCACCGCCGCCAAGAAGGCGTTCATCATGAACCGCGTCGGCGACGCCGGCCTGGCGATCGCCATCTTCGTCATGTTCGCCGCGCTGGGCACCACCTCCTACGCGGGCGTCTTCGGCAGCGCCGAGCTGCTCGCCGGCGGCACGGCCACCGCGATCGGGCTGCTGCTGCTGCTCGGCGCGTGCGGCAAGTCCGGCCAGTTCCCGCTGCACACCTGGCTGCCCGACGCCATGGCCGGCCCGACGCCGGTCTCCGCGCTCATCCACGCGGCGACGATGGTCACCGCCGGCGTCTACCTCATCGCCCGGTCCACCCCGCTGTACGAGGTCACCCCGGACGCCCGCCTCGTCGTGAGCATCATCGGCGTCATCACGCTGATGATCGGCGCGATCATCGGCTGCGCCTACGACGACATCAAGAAGGTCCTGGCCTACTCGACCGTCAGCCAGATCGGCTACATGTTCCTCGCCGTCGGCATCCCGGGGGCGGGCGCGATCGCGATCCTGCACCTGGTCACGCACGGCTTCTTCAAGGCCTGCATGTTCCTGTCGGCCGGCGCCGTGATGCACGGGATGCACGACCAGGTCGACATGCGGCGCTTCGGCGCCCTGCGCACGGTCATGCCCATCACCTTCGGCTGCTTCCTGGTCGGCTACCTGGCGATCATCGGCATCCCGCCGTTCAGCGGGTTCTTCTCCAAGGACCTGATCATCGAGCACGCCCTGGACCAGGGCGGCGCCCGCGGGGTGCTCATGGGCGGGGCGGCGCTGCTGGCCGCCGGCATCACCGCCTTCTACATGACCCGCCTCATGGTGATGACGTTCTTCGGCAAGAAGCGGTGGACCGCCGACAACGCGCACCCGCACGAGAGCCCGGCCGTCATGACCGGCCCGATGGTGCTGCTCGCCGTCGGCTCGGCCGTCGCCGGCTTCGCCCTCACCCAGGGCGACCGCTTCTTCCGCTTCCTCGAACCGGTCCTGCCGGAGGAGGAGGGCGCCCACCTGATCGAGCCGTGGCAGGTCAGCGTGCTCACCGTGCTGGTGTCGCTCGCCGGCGTCGGGCTGGCGGTCGCGCTCGTCGGGCGGCGCGCGGTGCCGCACTTCCCGCCGGTCGCCGTCGGCCCGCTGGTCACGGCCGCCCGCAAGAACCTCTACCTCGACAGCCTCAACGAGTCGCTGCTCATGCGCCCGGGCCAGTACCTCACCCGGTTCCTGGTCTGGTTCGACAACCGCGGCATCGACGGCGCCGTCTCCGCGGTCGCCGCCGGCGTCGGGGGCGGCTCCGGCCGTCTGCGTCGCACCCAGACCGGGTTCGTGCGCTCCTACGCCCTGTCGATCTTCGCCGGCGCCGCCCTCGTCGTCGGCTCCCTGCTCGTCGTGAGGATCGGCGTCTGATGTCCGACTTCCCCTGGCTGACCGTCCTCGGGCTGCTGCCCCTGGTCGGGGCCGCCGTGATCGCCGCCGTGCCCACCCGCTCGGCCCGCCCGGTCGCGCTGGCGACGTCGCTGGTGGTGCTCGCGGGCACCATCGCGATGTGCGCGGCGTTCGACGCCGAGGGCGACCGCTTCCAGTTCGTCGAGCAGCACGACTGGATCCCGGCGTTCGGCGTCCAGTACGCGGTCGGCGTCGACGGCATCGCCCTGGTGCTGGTGGCGCTGGTCGCGGTGCTGGTCCCGGTCGTCCTGCTGGCCAGCTGGCACGAGGCGGATCCTGAGGGCACCGGAGGTGCTCAGGTGAGCAGCGCAGCTGCCCGGTCCGGGAGCACCGCAGGTGCTCAGGGAGCGGGATCGAGCAGCGGCGGCAGCGTCGCCCTGCTCGAGCGCGCAGACGTCCCAGCGGCAGGCAGTGGGGCTGCTGGTGCCGGGGGGGAGACGGCGCCCGGAGGGGGCCGGATCAAGAGCGTCAAGAGCTTCTTCGCCCTCATGCTCGTCCTGGAGACGACGATGATCGGCGTCTTCGCGGCCACCGACGTCTTCCTGTTCTACGTGTTCTTCGAGGCCGTCCTCATCCCGATGTACTTCCTCATCGGCAGCTTCGGCGGCCCGCGCCGGTCCTACGCGGCGGTGAAGTTCCTGCTGTACAGCCTGGTCGGCGGGCTGCTCATGCTGGCCGCCGTCATCGGCCTGTACGTGACGAGCGCCGAGCAGGGCGAGGGCACGTTCGCCTTCGAGCAGCTGGTCCAGCTGGAGATCAGCACCCCGGTGCAGATCGCCCTGTTCTCCGGCTTCTTCATCGCCTTCGCGATCAAGGCGCCGCTGTGGCCCTTCCACACCTGGCTGCCGGACTCCGGTGCGGAGGCCCCGGTCGGCGCGGCGGTGCTGCTGGTCGGCGTGCTCGACAAGATCGGCACCTTCGGGTTCCTGCGCTACTGCCTGCCGCTGTTCCCGGACGCCTCGCGCATCCTCGCGCCCTACGTCATCGCCCTGTCGGTGATCGGCATCCTCTACGGCGCGCTGCTGGCCATGGGCCAGAAGGACATGAAGCGCCTGGTGGCCTACACCTCGGTCGCCCACTTCGGGTTCATCGGCCTGGGCTGCTTCGCCTTCACGACGCAGGCGCAGACCGGCGCGGTCTTCTACATGGTCAACCACGGGCTGTCGACGGGCGCGCTGTTCCTCGTCGTCGGCTACCTGATCTCCCGCGGCGGCAGCCGCAACGTGGACGACTACAGCGGCATCGCCAAGGCCGCCCCGGTCCTGGCCGGGCTCATGCTGGTGGCCGGCCTGTCGAGCCTGGCGCTGCCGGGCCTGTCGACCTTCGTCAGCGAGTTCCTGGTGCTGCTGGGCTCGTGGCAGCGCTACCCGGTGGCCACCGTCTTCGCCACCGTCGGGATCATCTTCGCGGCGCTGTACGTGCTGCTGCTGTTCCAGCGCACCATGCAGGGCGCGCTGTCCGAGCGGCACGTCCGGATGCCCGACCTCAAGGGCCGCGAGGTCCTGGCCGTCGCCCCGCTCATCGCGCTCATGCTGGTCCTGGGCTTCTACCCCAAGCCCGTGCTGGACGTCGTCGAGCCCGCGGTGCAGGCCACCCTCGCGGACGTCGGGGCCAGCGACCCGGCGCCCACCGACGTCCCCGCAGAGAACAGGTAGTCGCCGTGCCCACCGACATCCAGGCGCCGTCGCTCGACTACGCCGCCCTCTCGCCGATGCTGATCGTGTTCGGCGCCGCCGTGCTCGGGGTGCTGGCCGAGGCGTTCGCGCCCGCGGCGGCCCGGCGCGGCGTGCAGGTGGTGCTCGCCCTGTCCGGCCTGCTCGGCGCGCTCGTCGCCGTCGTGCTGCTCGCCGGCCGGGGCGACCTGGTCGCCGAGGGCGCCATCGCCGTCGACGGCCCGACCCTGTTCCTGCAGGGCACGCTCTGCCTGCTCGGCATCTGCGGCGTGCTGCTGCTGTCCGAGCGCAGCCTCGACAGCTCCGGCGGCGACATCGTCAGCCAGGCGGCCAACCTGCCCGGCAGCCGCGACGACGTCCGCCTGCTGGAGGCCCAGCACATCCAGACCGAGGTCTACCCGCTGGCCCTGTTCGCGCTCGGCGGCATGCTGCTGTTCCCGGCGGCGAACAACCTGCTGCTGATGTTCGTGGCCCTCGAGGTGCTGTCGCTGCCGCTGTACCTGATGTGCGGGCTGGCCCGCCGGCGCCGCCTGCTGTCGCAGGAGGCCGCGGTCAAGTACTTCCTGCTCGGTGCCTTCTCCAGCGCCTTCTTCCTCTACGGCGTCGCCCTGCTGTACGGCTACGCCGGCAGCGTCGACCTCGGCGACGTCTACGACGCGACCGGCGTCGCGGGCCGCAGCGACACCCTGCTGTTCCTGGGCCTGGCGATGCTCGCCGTCGGCCTGCTGTTCAAGGTCGGCGCGGTGCCGTTCCAGGCCTGGACGCCGGACGTCTACCAGGGCGCCCCGACCGCGGTCACCGCGCTCATGGCGGCGGCGACCAAGGTGGCGGCGTTCGGCGCCCTGCTGCGCGTGTTCTACGTCGGCTTCGGCCGCACCCAGTGGGACTGGCGCCCGCTCATGTGGGGCATCGCGATCCTCACGATGGTGGTCGGCGCCGTGCTCGCGGTGACCCAGACCGACGTCAAGCGCATGCTCGCCTACTCCTCGGTGGCCCACACCGGCTTCATCCTGGTCGGCGTCATCGCGATCAACCGCGACGGCCTGTCGGGGACGCTGTTCTACCTGCTGGCCTACGGCTTCACGACGCTCGCGTCCTTCGCTCTGGTCACCCTGGTCCGCGACGGCAACGGCGAGGCCACCCACCTGTCGAGCTGGGCGGGCCTGGGCCGCAAGAGCCCGCTCGTCGCCGGGGCGTTCGCCTACCTGCTGTTCGCCCTCGCCGGGATCCCGCTCACCAGCGGGTTCATGGCCAAGTTCGCCGTGTTCAAGGCCGCGACCGAGGGCGGGGCGACCGCGCTCGTGGTCGTCGGCGTCGTCGCCAGCGCCGTGACGGCCTTCTTCTACGCCCGCGTCATCGTGCTGATGTTCTTCACCGAGCCGGCGCCCGAGGGCCCGACCGTCGCCGTGCCGAGCGCCTTCACGGCGTCGGTCCTGGCGCTCGGCCTGGCCGTCACCGTCGTCCTCGGCGTGCTGCCCCAGCCGGTGCTCGACCTCGCCGACCAGGCTGCGCTGTTCGTGCGATGAGCACCTCGTGAGCGGGACCCCCGGCGTCTCCACCCTGGAGCGCGCCGACCCGGCGCTGCTGGCCGGCGTGGAGCGGGGGATGACCGCGGTCGAGGAGCGGCTGCGCGAGGTCGTCGCCAGCAGCAACAGCACCGTCACCGCCACCAGCCGGCACCTCGCCGACGCCGGGGGCAAGCGCTTCCGCCCGCTGCTCACCCTGCTGGCCGCGCACCTCGGCGACCCCGAGCGGGCCGACGTCGTCGACGCCGCGGTCGTCGTCGAGCTGACCCACCTGGCCTCGCTCTACCACGACGACGTCATGGACGAGGCGGCCGTCCGCCGCGGCGCCGCGAGCGCGAACGCCCGCTGGACGAACACCGTCGCCATCCTCACCGGCGACTACCTGTTCGCCCGCGCGTCCGACGTCGTCGCCGGGCTCGGGCCGCGAGGCCGTGCGCATCCAGGCCCGCACCTTCGCCCGGCTGGTCGAGGGGCAGATCAGCGAGACCGCCGGGCCGGCCGAGGGCGAGGACCCGGTCGCCCACCACCTGCAGGTCGTCGCCGACAAGACCGGCTCGCTCATCGCCACCTCCGCCCGGCTGGGCGCCATGACGGCGGGGGCGCCGGCCGAGCAGGTCGACGTCGTCGCCGAGTTCGCCGAGCTCATCGGCACCGCCTTCCAGCTGTCGGACGACCTCATCGACGTCGCGAGCGAGTCCGGGCAGTCGGGCAAGACCCCCGGCACCGACCTGCGGGAGGGCATCCGCACGCTGCCGGTGCTGCTGGCCCTGGCCGGCACCGACGACGCCGACGCGCGGCTGCGCGCCCTGGTGTCCGGGCCGATCGAGGACGACGCCGAGCACGCCGAGGCGCTCGCCCTGCTGCGCGCGCACCCGGCCATGACGGCTGCCCGGGAGCGGCTGAGCGGGGTCGTCGAGGCGGCGCGCGCCACGGTGCTCCGGCTGCCCGAGAGCACGGCCCGCGACGCGCTGCTCGAGCTGGCCGAGCACGTCGTGCAGCGCACCGGCTGACGCCGGGACCGGGAGCTGACGCTGTGCAGGTCGTGCTCGACGCCGGGCGGCGCTACCGGCTGAACGTGCTGCACCTCGGGCTGGCCTGCTGCGCGGTGGAGTTCGTGGCGGCGTCGGTGTCGGACGGCAGCGCGGGGCAGCTGGCGGCGCTGCCGCTGGCCGACGGGCCGCGGGAGGCCGACGTGCTGGTGGTCGCCGGGACGGTCACCGACCGGCTCGCCCCTGCCGTGCGGGCGCTGTACGACGCGATGCCCGAGCCGCGGTACGTGCTGTCGATGGGCTCGTGCGCCAACTGCGGCGGCCCGTACTGGGACTCCTACTCGGTGGTGAAGGGCGTGGACCAGGTGGTGCCGGTGGACGTCTACGTCCCCGGCTGCCCGCCCCGGCCGGAGGCGGTGCTCGCCGGGCTGCTCGAGCTGCAGCAGCGCCTCGACCCCGCCCCCGCGCCCCGGCCGTGGCGGCCGCCGGCCGTGCCGGTGCCGACGGGGCCGTTGTCGCCCGCGGACCTGCGCCGGAGCCTGGGGTGAGGCGCTTCCGACGGTCCCCCCGGGCGACGTCGTGACGCCGGAGGAGCTCCTCGCCGTCGTCCCGTCGGCCCGGACGTCGGACGCCTGGGGCCGGCTGGTCGCGGACGTGCCGCGCACCGACTGGGTGCCCGCCGCCGCGGCGCTGCGGGCGGCCGGGCACGAGCTGTTCGACCTGCTGACCGCCGTCGACCTGCAGGCCGACGGCGTCGAGGTGGTGCTGCACCTGTGGTCGGTGGGGGAGCGGGCCTCGGTGCTGCTGCGCACCCGCTGCCCGGCGGACGACCTGCACGTGGCCTCCCTGGCCGCCCTGTTCGCCGGGGCCGCCTGGCACGAGCGGCACGCCGCCGAGATGTTCGGGCTGGTCTTCGACGGCCACCCCGGCCTCGCCCCGCTGCTGCTGTCCGGGGACTTCCAGGGCGCGCCCCTGCGCAAGGACTTCGTGCTGGCCTCCCGCACCGTCCGGCCGTGGCCCGGTGCCCCGGAGCCCGGGCAGAGCAGCGCCGAGGCCGCCGTCGGCCGGCGCCGCACGCTGCCGCCCGGCGTCCCCGCGCCGGGCACCTGGGGACCGTCGTCATGAGCCTGGCCGACGGCCTGGCCGTGCTGCGCGCCGCGGCCGCCGCCCGCTACCCCGACGAGGAGCCGGCGCTGCCCGCCCGCAGCCGGGGCGTGATCGCGCTGTTCGAGGAGAACTGCACGGTCTGCATGCTCTGCGCCCGCGAGTGCCCCGTCTGGTGCATCCACCTGGAGTCGCACAAGGAGCCGGTGCCGCCGACCCACCCCGGCGGCCGGCCGCGCACCCGCAACGTCCTCGACCGGTTCGCCGTCGACTTCGCCCTGTGCATGTACTGCGGCATCTGCGTCGAGGTCTGCCCCTTCGACGCCCTGTTCTGGTCGCCCGAGTTCTCCTACGCCGGCAGCGACCCGGCCGACCTCGTCCACGAGCGCGACCGCCTGCGGGAGTGGATGTGGACCGTCCCGGCCCCGCCCGCCCTGGACGACGGGGCGGGGCCGGCGCCGGAGGAGACCGGCTGAGCGCTACCGGTAGTTGGTGAACTGCAGGGCGAAGTCGAAGTCCTTGCCCTTGAGCAGGCTGATGACCTCCTGCAGGTCGTCCTTCTTCTTGGCGCTGACCCGCAGCTGGTCGTCCTGGATCTGCGGCTTGACGCCCTTGGGCCCCTCGTCGCGGATCGTCTTGGCGACCTTCTTGGCGTTGTCCGAGGAGATCCCCTCGCTGACCGTGCAGGTCAGCCGGTACTCCTTGCCCGACTGCTGGGGCTCCCCGGCCTCGAGCGTCTTGAGCGAGATCGAGCGCTTGACCAGCTTCTCCTTGAACACGTCGAGCAGCGCCGCGCAGCGCTCCTCGGACGACGCCTTGATCGCGATGCTCTCGCCCGACCAGGCGATGTCGGCGCCGGTGCCCTTGAAGTCGTAGCGGGTGGCGGCCTCCTTGGCCGCCTGGTTCAGGGCGTTGTCGACCTCCTGCCGGTCGACCTTGCTGACGATGTCGAACGACGGGTCGGCCACGCGCGGCTCCTTGCTATCGTCTCGCGCGCACTCCTCGCGGGGTGCGTGCCTGGGCGGGTTGCCCGAGTGGTCAAAGGGAGCAGACTGTAAATCTGCCGGCTCAGCCTACGAAGGTTCGAACCCTTCACCCGCCACCAGGTGGCCGCGGCCCCCGTCCTGCAGCGCAGGGCGGGGGCCGTCACCGTGCGTGACCACCGTCGGGTACCGTCGCTGCCGCTGCCGGCCCCCGTCCGGGGCGCGCCCGCATCAGCCGACCACCCCGGGGAAGGCCGTACCTGTGACCGCGAGCAGCCTGTGACCGAGACCCCGCCGCAGCTGGCCGGTGTGCTCGACGCCGTGCTCAGCACCGCCCGCGCGCTCCTGCAGTGCGAGCTCGTCGCGGTCAACGTGCTCAGCGGCGACGCGATCGTCACGGCCCGGGCCGCCGGCCACCTGCCCGGGCTGAGCCCCGGCGTGCGCGCCCGTCGCACGGACACGCTCTGCCACCTGCTGCTCGCGGGCGCCGAGCCGGCCGCCCTCGACCTGGCCGTCGAGCCCGCCTTCGCGGCCGCCCCCGCGGTCGCCGACCTCGCCCTGCGCACCTACGTGGGCGTGCCCGTGCAGGACGCCGACCAGCGCGTGGTCGGCACCCTGTGCGGCTTCGACCGCAGGCTGCTGGAGGTCGACGACCGCAAGCTCGAGGTCCTGCAGGGGCTCGCCGCCGTCCTCACCCCCTACGCGGGGATGCTGGCCACCGCCGACGCGAGCATCGTGCGGCGCGACGGCAGCTGGCTCGTGCAGGGCGTCGACCCCGCCGGCACGGGCACGGCGCTGGCTGCCCTGCTGGGCGACCCGGGAGTGCCGCCGGTGCGCGAGCGCGACTGGCTGCTGGCGAACGTCGAGCTGCTGGAGGCCGCGACGCAGCGCCGGGTCGCGGTCGAGCAGGCGGTGGGGCGGGTCAGCGAGCGCCTCGGCGTGCCGCCGCTGAACGCCTTCCGGGCGCTGCAGCGGGAGGCGCGGGACCGCACCGGCAGCGTCGACGCGGACGGGCTGCGCGCCGCCGAGCACAGCGGTGCGCCCCACCGGCTGAGCGGTCCAGCAGCCGGCGAGGCAGCCGGGTCGAGGCGATGAGCGACGAGGGAGGACGCGCGTGAGCACGAGCACGGCAGAGGTCGGGCGGGTGGACGGCGAGGCGCTGCTGCACGCGGTGCGCCCCGGGATCAGCGGCCCGTCCGCGGTCTGCGGGGCCGGCCGGATCACCGGGCGGGTGCCGGGGCGCTTCGACCCGGGCGGCGACGGCGTGTGCCCGGCGTGCGCCGCGCAGGCCACGGGCCGGGGCTGACGCCGGCGCTGCTCGCCGGCCTGCCGGACGGGCGGGTGCCCCTGCAGGGGCGGCTGCCGGGACGTGTAGAGTCTTGCTCGCTTCGCCGCCCCCTTAGCTCAGTCGGCAGAGCGTCTCCATGGTAAGGAGAAGGTCTACGGTTCGATTCCGTAAGGGGGCTCCACCGTCCTGCGCCCGCGCAGGACGTCCGCACGCTGGCACGACCCCTGCACGACCTGCACGACCCCCCTGGCGGTGTAGCTCAGTCGGTAGAGCAAGCGACTCATAATCGCTGTGTCACCGGTTCAAGTCCGGTCATCGCTACACCTGTGCGCCCGGCGTGTCGCTCCGCTCGGGTAGTCTCGACGTGCTGGCCGCGCCGCGACGCGATGGACCCGCGCAGCACCTCGATGGACCCGCGCAGCACCTCGATGGACAGCAGTCCCGATCCGACCCTGGAGAACCCCCGATGGCCGCCACCGACGTCCGCCCGAAGATCACCATGGCGTGCCAGGAGTGCAAGCACCGGAACTACATCACCAAGAAGAACCGGCGCAACGACCCCGACCGCATGGACCTGCGCAAGTTCTGCCCGAACTGCCGCACCCACACCGACCACCGCGAGACGCGCTAGCCGGTCCGCTCTCCCGCACGTCGAGGCCCGCCCCCGCCCGGGGAGCGGGCCTCCGTCGTGCGCGGGCTCCCGTCGTGACCGGCCGCGCGGGCTGTCGGAGGCGCGCGCTAGCGTCCGGACCGACCCCGGGACCAGGAGGACGGCGTGCCGCTGAACAGGGACTTCGTGGGGCGCGAGTACCCCGCGTCCGCCACCTACGAGGTGGGGCGCGAGCACGTCCGGCAGTTCGCCGACGCGATCGGCGACCCCGACCCGCTCTACCGCGACCGGGACGCGGCGCAGGCCGCCGGGCACCGCGACTGCCTGGCCCCGCCCACGTTCCTCACCACGCTGTCGCTTCCGCTTCGGCGCCGACAGCCCGATCGCCGACCCCGCGCTCGGCCTGGACTACAGCCTGGTCGTCCACGGCGAGCAGGCCTTCGTGCTGCACCGGCCGGTCTACGTCGGCGACGTGCTCACCAGCACCTCCCGCGTCGAGGAGGTCCGCGACGCCGGCCGCAACGAGCTGATGACGGTGGCGACCGAGGTCACCGGCGCGGACGGCGAGCCCGTCGCCACCCTGCGCTCCACCCTGGTCAGCCGCGGCACCGCCGCCGCCCGGCCCCGGGAGGAGGCCTGACGTGCCCGAGGTCGGCGACGCCCTGCCCGAGCAGGCCTTCCCGGTCACCCGCGACCTGCTGGTCCGCTACTGCGGCGCCAGCGGGGACTTCAACGTCATCCACTGGAACGAGCGGGTCGCCCGGGCCGTCGGCCTGCCCGACGTCATCGCCCACGGGATGGCGACCATGGCGCTGGCCGGCCGCGTCGTCACCGCCTTCGCCGGCGACCCGGGCCGGGTCGACGTCCTACCGGGTGCGCTTCTCCAAGCCCCTGCCCGTGCCCGACGACGGCGAGGGGACCGTGCTGACCGTCCGGGGCGTCGTCGAGGAGGTGCTCGAGGACGGGAGCATCGGCGTCGGGCTGACAGCGACGATCGGCGACGGCGTGAAGGTGCTCATGGGCGCCAAGGCCGTGCTGCGCCCGGCATGACGGTGCCCGGCACGAGCGTGCCCGCGGAGGTCGAGGACCTCGTGGCGCGCCGGCAGGAGGCCCGCGCCGCCAAGGACTTCGAGGCGAGCGACCGGCTGCGCGACGAGGCGCTGGCGCTCGGCTGGGTGGTCCGCGACACCGCCGACGGCCCCGTCGTCACCGCCCGCCCGCCCTACGACGTCCTGCCGTCGGTCGACGCCCTGCCCGACCGCAGCGGCGAGCCCGACGCCCGGCGCTGCACGGTCGCCCTGCTGGTCGACGGCTGGGCCGAGGACCTGCGCACCTGCGTCGCGGCCCTGCTCGCGCACGCCCCCGCCGACGTCGTCGTGGTGCTGCTCGACAACGGCAGCAGCCCGGACAGCGGCGCGGGCGAGGCCGTCCACGAGCTCGCGGTCGCGCACCCGGGCCGGGTGGAGGAGCTGCACGTCGAGCGGGCGGCGGGCTGGTCGCAGGCCCGCCAGGCGCTGGTGCGGGCCGACGTGGCGCGCGTCCACGTGCAGATGGACCTGTCGACGGTGCTCGAGGGCGACGCGCTCGGCCCGCTGCTCGAGGCGCTGGAGGACGACACGGTCGCCGCGGCCGGCTGGCGCGGCGTGAACGTCGACGACGGCTGGACGAGCTTCAGCGACGCGCCGGCGGGCGACGTCGAGGCGCTGCTGGGCTACCTGGTGGCGGTCCGCCGGTCGGTGGCCCTGCAGGTGCCGCTGCCGCCCAAGGCCCGCTTCTACCGCAACGCCGACATGGAGTGGAGCTTCCTGGTCCGCGAGGCCCTGGGGGACCGGGGCCGCCTGGTGGCCGTCGACGTGCCGGCGCGCCAGGACCGGCACCGCGGCTACCACGACACCGAGCCGGGCTACCGCGACAAGGAGAGCAAGAAGACCTACGACCGCTTCCTGCAGCGCTTCCGCGGGCGCGAGGAGCTCCGGCTCACAGTCTGACCGCTGCTGCCGACAGGTCCCCCGTCACCCGAGGAGGCCGTCGTGCTGCTGTCGCTGCGTCGTCGCCGTGTCCGGCCCGAGCCGGCCGGCCGGCCCCGCGAGGCCGTCGTGCTCTCCGGCGGGGGCAGCCTGGGCGCCGCCCAGGTCGGTGCCCTGCGGGCCCTGTTCGAGGCCGGGATCGTCCCGGACCTGTTCGTCGGCTGCTCCGTCGGAGCCCTCAACGCCGCCTTCCTGGCCACCTCGCCGACGGCGCAGCGGGTCGACGAGCTGGCCGAGGTGTGGGGTCAGCTGGAGCGCAAGCACGTGTTCGGCGGCCGCTCCCGGATGGCGGCGCACCTGGTCAAGCGCGACGACCACCTCTACGAGCCGGACGCCCTGCGCGAGCTGGTCCGCCGCTGGGTGCCGCTGTCCGACCTCGGCGACACCGCCGTGCCCTGCCACGTCGTCACGACCGACCTGCTCGACGGCCGGCCCTGCTGGTGGAGCACCGGCGACCCCGTGCCGGTGCTCACCGCCAGCGCCTGCCTGCCGGCCGTCTTCCCGCCCGTCGCCCTGGCCGGCAGCCTGCACGTCGACGGCGGGGTCACCACGCCGGTCCCCGTCGAGCGCGCCCTGGAGCTCGGAGCGGTGCGCACCTGGGTGCTCGACGTCAGCGGCGGCACCCTGGGACGCCGCGACGCCCGGATGACCGCGCTCGACGTGCTGCTGCTGTCGTTCGCGATCAGCCGCTCGCACCTGGACCGGGCGCCGACGGTCGAGCGCCCGGACCAGACCGTCGTGCGGCTGCCGCGGCTGGTGCAGGGGCGCTTCGAGATGCGCGACTTCAGCCAGACCGAGCGGCTCATGGACCACGGCTACGCCGCGGCCCGTCCCCTCATCGACGCCGCCCTGGGCCGCATCCCGGCCCCCCGCCGGGCCTCCTGACCGGGCAGCGGGCTCAGTCGGTCGCCTCGGCGAACAGCTCCTGGATCCGGGTGACGCCCTTGACGAGGTCGTCGTCGCCGAGCGCGTACGAGAGCCGGAAGTAGCCGGGGGTCCCGAACGCCTCGCCCGGCACGACCGCCACGCCGACCTCGTCGAGCAGCAGCTCGGCCAGCTCGGTGGAGGTCTGCGGGCGCCTGCCGCGCAGCTGCTTGCCGAGCACGCCCTTGACCGACGGGTAGGCGTAGAACGCCCCCTGCGGCTCGGGGCAGGTGACGCCGGCGGTGTCGTTGAGCATCCGCACCATCGTGCGGCGGCGCCGGTCGAAGGCCGCCCGCATCTCGGCGACGGCGTCGAGGTCGCCGCTCACGGCCTGCAGCGCCGCGACCTGCGCGACGTTGCTGACGTTGCTGGTGGCGTGCGACTGCAGGTTGGACGCGCCCTTGACGACGTCGGCCGGCCCGATCAGCCACCCGACCCGCCAGCCGGTCATCGCGTAGGTCTTGGCGACGCCGTTGACGACGACGCAGGTGTCGGCGAGCTCGGGCACGGCGACCGGCATCGAGACGTGCTCGGCGTCGCCGTAGACCAGGTGCTCGTAGATCTCGTCGGCGACGACCCACACGCCGTGCTCCACCGCCCAGCGGCCGACCGCCTCGACGAGCGCGCGCGGGGCGACCGCGCCGGTCGGGTTGGACGGCGAGCACCACAGCAGCACCTTGGTGCGCTCGGTGCGCGCGGCCTCGAGCTGCTCGACCGTCGGCAGGTAGCCGGCGTCCTCGGTGGTGACGACGTCGACGGGACGCCCCCCGCGAGCTTCACGGCCTCCGGGTAGGTGGTCCAGTAGGGCGCGGGCAGCAGCACCTCGTCGCCCGGGTCGAGCAGGGTCGCGAAGGCCTCGTACACGGCCTGCTTGCCGCCGTTGGTGATCAGCACCTGGGCCGCCGTCACCTGGTAGCCCGCTGTCGCGGGCGGTCTTGCGGGCGACGGCCTCGCGCAGCTCGGGCAGCCCGGGCGCCGGGGTGTAGCGGTGGTACTTCGGCTGGCTGCAGGCGGCCTCGGCGGCGGCGACGACGGCGGGCGGCGTCGGGAAGTCCGGCTCCCCGGCGCCGAAGCCGACGACGTCCTCGCCGGCGGCCTTCTTGGCCTTGGCCTTGGCGTCGACCGCGAGCGTCGCGGACTCGGCGATCCCCGCGATGCGGGCCGAGACGCGGGACGGGACGCGGGCCGGGACGGGGCCGGAGACGGGGGCAGAGGCGGGGGAGCCGGAGGTCGTCATGCGAGCATCGTCCCAGCCGGGGCAAGCGAGCACTCCGCGGCCCGGACCTGGCGGCGTCCGGGCGGCCGGGCCGCAGCACGCGCGCGAGGCCGTACACTCGTGCGTCTGGGGGCCACGTGCCCCTGTTCGAGCGCGCCCTGCCTCCCGGCGGGCGGGTGCACGGGCAGGGTCTGGCCACGCCCCCGGAGGGGTGTAGCTCAGTTGGCCAGAGCGCCGGTCTCCAAAACCGGATGTCGCAGGTTCGACTCCTGTCACCCCTGCACCGCCCGGACGCGCCGCGCGCCGGGCCCGCACGACCCCCACGACCGAGACGAGGCAGGCAGTGAGCGACAGCACGGGGACCGCTCCCGGCCCCGGTGGCCGGGACGACGACTCCGACGTCGACCTCGAGGCCGCCGACGCCGTCCCGGCGGGCTCGCTCGGCACCCAGACGGTCGCCCCGACGCGCACCCGCCGCGGCCCCGTCGCCCGGGTCCGCAGCATCGGGACCTTCTACCGCCAGGTCGTCTCCGAGCTGCGCAAGGTCATCTGGCCGACGCGCAAGGAGCTGCTGACCTACACCTCGGTCGTCGTGGTGTTCGTGATCGTCATGGTCGCGATCGTCAGCGTCTTCGACTTCGCCTTCAGCCAGGCCGTCCTGCAGGTGTTCGGTCGCGACTGAGCACCGCCCCGCACCGCCCGCCCCACCCGCCGACGACCGTCGGCCGACGACAGACAGCGAGGACGCCCGCGTGACCGAGCAGAGCCCCTTCGACAGCACCTCCGGGGTGCCGTCCGAGCAGGCCTCCGAGCAGGGCGAGACCGTCGACGCCACGCCCGACGGGCTCGCCCCGGCCACGGGCGCCGGCACGGGTGCCGCGGACCTCACCGAGCTCGGCGCCGGCGGCGTCGAGGACGCCCCGAGCGGCTACCTCACCGACGCCGCCCCCGAGGGCGTCGGCATGCCCGACGCCGACACCGCCGAGGCGGACGTCGCCGTGGGGGAGGACGAGGCGGACGCGTTCGACGAGAGCGACCCGGCCGAGGTGCTGCGCCGCGAGCTCTCCGGCCAGACCGGCGACTGGTACGTCGTCCACTCCTACGCGGGCTACGAGAACAAGGTCAAGACCAACCTCGAGAGCCGGATCCAGTCCCTCAACATGGAGGACTACATCTACGCGATCGAGGTCCCGCAGGAGGAGGTGACCGAGGTCAAGGGCGGCAAGCGCCAGCAGGTCGTCCGCAAGAAGCTCCCCGGGTACCTGTTCGTGCGCATGGACCTCACCGACGAGTCCTGGTCGGCGGTCCGCAACACCCCCGGCGTCACCGGCTTCGTCGGCCAGACCTCCAAGCCGACGCCGCTGACGGTCGACGAGGTCGTCCGGATGATCGCGCCGCCGAAGCAGAAGGTCGTCGTCGCGCAGAAGGCCGTCGACTTCGAGGTCGGCGAGTCGATCACCGTCACCGACGGGCCGTTCGCCACGCTCCCCGCGACGATCAACGAGATCAACCTCGACAGCCAGAAGCTCAAGGTGCTGGTGTCGATCTTCGGCCGCGAGACGCCGGTCGAGCTGTCGTTCAACCAGGTCGCCAAGCTCTAGCTGAGCGCCTCACCCGAGAGAAGAAGAGACATGCCTCCCAAGAAGAAGCTCGCCGGCGTCATCAAGCTCCAGATCAAGGCCGGCGCCGCGACGCCCGCGCCGCCCGTGGGCCCGGCCCTCGGTCAGCACGGCGTCAACATCATGGAGTTCTGCAAGGCCTACAACGCGGCCACCGAGTCCCAGCGCGGCGACATCGTCCCCGTCGAGATCTCGGTGTTCGAGGACCGGTCCTTCACCTTCATCACCAAGACCCCGCCGGCCGCGCGCATGATCCTCAAGGCCGCGGGCGTCGACAAGGGCTCGGCGACGCCGCACACCGCCAAGGTCGCGACGATCAGCTCGGCCCAGGTCCGCGAGATCGCCACCACCAAGATGGCCGACCTCAACGCCAACGACCTCGACCAGGCCAGCAAGATCATCGCCGGGACCGCCCGCAGCATGGGCATCACGGTCACGGACTAGCAGCACCCCGCACCGCAGCAGCACCTGTGGGAGGACCCGGACCGCCCGGGCCCGCCATCACCACACGAGCAGGAGAGAGATCGCGCATGAAGCGCAGCAAGGGCTACCGCGCCGCCGCGGAGAAGATCGACCAGGACCGCGTCTACACCCCGCTCGAGGCCGTCCGCCTCGCGAAGGAGACGTCGACCACCAAGTACGACGCGACCGTCGAGGTCGCCATGCGCCTGGGCGTCGACCCGCGCAAGGCCGACCAGATGGTCCGCGGCACCGTCAACCTGCCGCACGGCACCGGCAAGACCGCCCGCGTCATCGTCTTCGCCGTCGGCGAGAAGGCCGCCGAGGCCGAGGCCGCGGGCGCCGACCGCGTGGGCAGCGACGACCTCATCGAGGACATCCAGAAGGGCTTCCTGGACTTCGACGCCGCCGTCGCGACGCCGGACCAGATGGGCAAGGTCGGGCGCATCGCCCGCGTCCTGGGCCCCCGCGGGCTCATGCCGAACCCGAAGACCGGCACCGTCACCGCCGACGTCACCAAGGCCGTCAACGACATCAAGGGCGGCAAGGTCAACTTCCGCGTCGACAAGCAGAGCAACCTGCACCTGGTGATCGGCAAGGCGTCCTTCGACGAGACCAAGCTGGTCGAGAACTACGCCGCCGCCCTCGACGAGGTCAGCCGGGCCAAGCCCGCCACCTCCAAGGGCAAGTACCTCAAGAAGGTCGTCTTCTCGACCACCATGGGCCCCGGCGTGATCGTCGACCCGACCAAGACCCGCAACCTGCTCGAGGAGAGCGCGGAGACCCCCGCCTCCTAGCGGCGCCCGCACGCCCAGCGCGACCAGCACGACCAGCACGACGGGCCGGCAGCCCCCCGCCCGGGGGGCTGCTAGCCTGGCCCCACCCAAGACCGCCGGTCGTCGCCCTGCCCCTCCGGGAGCGGAGCGACCGAAGGCCCCGCCTCGTGCGGGCGGCCCGCGCAGGTGACACGAACGACAGACCGCCGCGCCCCTCCCCGCGAGGAGCCCGGAGACCTCTGACGCCCCGTGCGCTGCCTGCGCCGGGGCGTCCTCGCGTTCCGGGCCCGGTCCGCCGTCCCGCCCGCGGGCCGGACGCCGCCGACCGCCCGACGCTCGAGGACCCCGCACGCCCCCCGCACCACCCCAGCACCACCCGTGCACGACCCCACGAACCACACGAAGGAGGTGCCATGGCTGTCGACAGCGCTGACACGGTCCAGCGGCCCGAGCACAAGCGGGCCACCGTCCGCCCCGACAAGGCCGAGGTCGTGGCCGAGCTGGCCGAGGCGTTCCGCTCCTCGGCGGCGGCGGTGCTCACCGAGTACCGCGGCCTGAGCGTCAAGCAGATCACCGCGCTGCGCGTGGCCCTCGGCGCCGACACGAACTACAACGTCGTCAAGAACACCCTGACGACGCTCGCCGCCGCCGACGCCGGCCTGTCCGGCATCGACGACCTGCTGTCCGGCCCCACCGCCGTCGCCTTCGTCAAGGGCGACCCGGTCGAGGCCGCGAAGAGCCTGCGC
The DNA here is from genome assembly GCA_963815615.1 of uncultured Actinomycetota bacterium. Taxonomy (GTDB): domain Bacteria; phylum Actinomycetota; class Actinomycetes; order Mycobacteriales; family SCTD01; genus RYN-122. The sequence goes on from CAWFHF010000002.1 coordinate 706,274, forward strand.
GACTTCGCCCGGGCGAACCCGCAGCTCGTCGTCAAGGGCGGCGTCATGGACGGCAAGGCGCTGTCCGCCGACGAGGTCCGCAAGCTGGCCGACCTCGAGAGCCGCGAGGTCCTGCTCGCCAAGCTCGCCGGCGCGATGCTCGCCTCGCTGAGCCAGGCCGTCTACCTGCTCAACGCCCCGCTCGCCCAGGTCGCCCGGCTCGCCGGCGCCCTGCAGAGCAAGGCCGAGGAGGACCCGTCGGTCATCGGTGGCGCCGGCACCCCGGCCGCCGCTGCCGAGCCCGCCGCCGACGCCGCTGCCGCCGCCGCCGAGCCCGCTGCCGACAGCGCGCCCGACGGCGACGACGCCGCCCGCTCGACGGACGAGACCGCTGCGGTCGCGGACGCCGGCGCGCCCGCCGCCACGGCCGCGGAGGGCGTGACGCCCGCCGAGACCGACAGCGACACCAGCGACACCAGCGACACCACGGACAGCACCACCGCCTGACCCGGCTCCGGCCGACCGCACGACCCCACCCGTACCGCCGGAAGCCGGCTCCCCGCTGGCAGGCACAGACACAACAGGAGAAGCCACCATGGCGAAGCTCAGCACCGACGAGCTGCTCGAGCAGTTCAAGGAGATGACGCTGATCGAGCTCTCGGAGTTCGTGAAGCAGTTCGAGGAGACCTTCGGCGTCACCGCGGCCGCCCCCGTGGCCGTCGCGGCCGCCCCCGCCGCCGGTGGTGCCGGTGGCGGCGCCGAGGCCGTCGAGGAGAAGGACGAGTTCGACGTCATCCTCGAGAGCGCCGGCGACAAGAAGATCCAGGTCATCAAGGAGGTGCGCACCATCACCGGTCTCGGCCTGAAGGAGGCCAAGGACCTGGTCGACGGCGCGCCCAAGCCCGTCCTGGAGAAGGCCGCCAAGGACGCTGCCGAGAAGGCCAAGGCTGCGCTCGAGGGCGCCGGCGCGACGGTCTCCGTCAAGTAGCACGCACTCCCGCACGTCCCTCAGGGGCGGCGCTCCCGTCCGGGGGCGCCGCCCCTGCGGCGTCTGTCCCGGCGTCTGCCCGGCGGCGTGCGGGCGGGGTCGGCGGCAGCGCGCACGTCCCCTCTGCGCCCGGGTGGGCGCCCTGGGGGAACTGCGACGTATCCTCGGACGTCGACCTGTGAGTGCCCTCACAGGGCGGCCGGCCGTCGACGGTCCCCGCCACGAGCGCGGACGCCGCGGGCGCACCGGGCCCGCCCCGGCCCGCGCCCGGCCGCCCCGCCCACCCCCTGCACCACCCCTGGACCGCCTGAACGGCGGCCGCCGCGACGAACGTGGAGGACCACCGCAGTGGGCGTCGAGATCAAGGTCGAGAACCTGACCAAGCGCTTCGGCCGGCAGACCATCTGGGAGGACGTCTCCCTGACCCTGCCCGCCGGCGAGATCAGCGTGCTGCTCGGCCCGTCCGGCACCGGCAAGTCGGTGTTCCTCAAGACGCTCATCGGCCTGCTCAAGCCGGAGAACGGCTCGATCACGATCGACGGCAAGGACATCACGAGGATCCGCGAGAAGGAGCTCTACGAGGTCCGCAAGCTCTTCGGCGTGCTGTTCCAGGACGGCGCCCTGTTCGGCTCGCAGAACCTGTACGACAACATCGCCTTCCCTCTCCGCGAGCACACCAAGAAGTCGGAGAAGGAGATCAAGGACATCGTCCTCGAGAAGATGGACATGACCGGCCTGACCGGCGCGGAGAAGAAGCTCCCCGGCGAGATCTCCGGCGGGATGCGCAAGCGCGCCGGGCTGGCCCGCGCCCTCGTGCTCGACCCCGAGATCCTGCTGTTCGACGAGCCCGACTCCGGCCTGGACCCGGTGCGCACGGCCTACCTCAACCAGCTGATCGTCGACCTGAACGCCCAGATCAAGGCCACCTTCCTCATCGTGACCCACGACATCAACACGGCCCGCACGGTGCCGGACAACATCGGCCTGCTCTACCGCCGGCACCTGGCGATGTTCGGCCCGCGCGAGATGCTGCTGTCCAGCGACGAGCCGGTGGTCCGCCAGTTCCTCAACGCCCAGCGCGTCGGCCCGATCGGCATGGCCGAGGAGAAGGACTCCGCCGAGCTGGCCAACGAGGCCGCGAGCGGCCAGGAGCTCGGCGCGCTGCCGCCCATCCCGGTGCAGCTGCCCACCTCCGACGGCCGGCTGCGCGACACCCAGCGCGCGCCCGGCTCGTGGTTGCAGGAGAACGGCATCGTGCCGCCCCCCGGCTCGTTCCCCGGCCTCGACCTCGGCTTCGACGACGCCCCCGACGACGACGACGACCGCCGCGGCGACACCCGGGTGCTGGCCGGCGACCCCGCCCGCGTGCCGCCGACCCGCCGCCGCACCGCCGCCCGCGTGCGGGCGGGCGCGACCCGCGCCGGCGTCGAGGGCGAGCGCTGATGGCGGTGACCCCCGCGACGCTGGTCAAGCCGGTCCTCAAGCCCGTCGAGGGCGCCGGTGACTTCTTCGCGTTCGTCCTCGACGTCCTGCGCGGCCTGTTCAAGCGGCCGTTCCAGGGCGCGGAGTTCATCCAGCAGGCCTGGTTCGTCGCGAGCGTGACGATCCTGCCGACGGCGCTGGTCTCCATCCCGTTCGGCGCCGTGCTGGCGCTGCAGATCGGCAACCTGACCAAGCAGATCGGTGCGCAGTCCTTCACCGGTGCGGTCGCCGTCCTCGGCGTCGTGCGCGAGGCGAGCCCGATCGTCACCGCGCTGCTCATCGTGGGCGCGGGCGGATCGGCGATCTGCGCCGACCTCGGCGCCCGCAAGATCCGCGACGAGATCGACGCCATGGAGGTGCTGGGCATCAGCCCGATCGCCCGCCTGGTGGTCCCGCGCGTGCTCGCCACCATGCTGGTCGCGTTCTTCCTCAACGGCCTGGTCGCCGTCGTCGGCGTCGTCGGCGGGTACTTCTTCAACGTCGTGCTCCAGGGCGGCACCCCCGGCGCCTACCTGGCCTCCTTCACCGCGCTCGCGCAGCTGCCCGACCTCTACGTCGGCCAGCTCAAGGCCGTCGCCTTCGGGGCGATCGCCGGGCTCGTCGCCTCCTACAAGGGTCTCAACGCCAAGGGCGGCCCGAAGGGCGTCGGCGACGCCGTCAACCAGAGCGTCGTCATCGGCTTCATGCTGCTCTTCCTGGTGAACTTCATCATCACGGCGGTGTACTTCCAGCTCGTCCCGCAGAAGGGCGGCTGACGTGGCCATCAGCAGCGGCACCCCGCTGCCCCCCGTCGTCGAGCGTGCGGTGCGGGCGGCCAAGCGGGCCGGCAACGTGCCCCTGGGCGCGCTCGACGACCTCGGCGCGCAGCTGTCCTTCTACGCCCGGTCGCTGGGCTGGACCTACCGCTCGGTCGTCCGCTACAAGCGCGAGATCCTGCGGCTGCTGGCCGAGGTCAGCCTCGGCAGCGGCGCGCTCGCCACCCTGGGCGGCACCGTCGGCGTCATCGCCTTCCTCACCTTCTTCACCGGCACCGAGGTCGGCCTGCAGGGCTACGCGGCCCTCAACCAGCTCGGCACGGCCAACTTCACGGCGTTCCTGTCGGCCTACTTCAACACCCGCGAGATCGCGCCGCTGGTCACCGCGCTGGCCCTGTCGGCGACGGTCGGCTGCGGCTTCACCGCGCAGCTCGGCGCGATGCGGATCTCCGAGGAGGTCGACGCCCTGGAGGTCATGGGCGTCCCGTCGCTGCCGTTCCTCGTCACCACGCGCATGATCGCCGGCTTCATCGCCATCACGCCGCTCTACGTCATCGGCCTGCTGAGCAGCTACTTCGCCGCCCGCACCATCACCACCGGCTTCTACAAGCAGAGCCCCGGCACCTACGACCAGTACTTCACCCAGTACCTGCCGGCCGAGGACGTCGTCTACAGCTTCATCAAGGTGCTCATCTTCGCGGTGATCATCATCCTGATCCACTGCTACTACGGCTACTACGCCAGCGGCGGCCCGGCCGGCGTCGGCGTGGCCGTGGGGCGTGCCGTGCGCACCGCCATCGTCGCCGTCAACCTCGTCGACTTCTTCCTGAGCCTGGCCATCTGGGGCGCCAACACCACCGTCCGGATCGCCGGATGACGAAGACCCGTCTGCGCCTGACCGGCCTGCTGTTCCTGGCCGTCATCGCCGGGCTCGTGTACCTGACGGTGCTGCTGTACCAGAAGGCGTTCACCCCGGTCGTCGAGGTCACGCTCAAGGCCGACCGCATCGGCAACCAGCTCTCGCCGCCCGCCGACGTCAAGCTGCGCGGGCTCATCGTGGGCAGCGTGCGCGAGGTGGCGTCCACCGGCGACGGCGCCACGCTCACCCTGGCGCTGGACCCCGACAAGGCCCGGCTCGTGCCCAGCGACGTCCGCGCCCAGCTGCTGCCCAAGACCCTGTTCGGAGAGAAGTTCGTGTCGCTCGTCGCCCCGGACCGGCCCTCGGGGGAGTCGCTCCAGGAGGGCGACGTCATCCCGCAGGACCGCTCCGAGACCGCCATCGAGACCGAGCAGGTCCTCGACGACCTGCTGCCGCTGCTGCAGACCCTCAAGCCCGCCCAGCTGTCGCAGACGCTCAACGCCGTCTCGGGCGCCCTGCGCGGTCGCGGCGAGCGCACCGGCGCGAACCTGCAGGCCCTCGACGCCTACCTGGTCCGCCTCAACCCCGAGGTCCCGGGCATCCAGGACGACCTGCGCGGCCTGGCCGACCTCGCCGCGACCTACGACGACGCCGCCCCCGACCTGCTGGCCGTGCTCGACAACTTCTCGGCGATCAGCCGCGACCTGGTCGACCAGCGCAGCCAGCTGGCGACCTTCCTCGACACCACCACCGGCTCGGTCGACACGATCGACGAGGTGCTGAGCGAGAACGAGCGGCGCCTGGTGCAGCTGGCGTCCTCCAGCCGCCCGAGCCTGGAGCTGCTGGCCCGCTACGCCCCCGAGTTCCCCTGCCTGGCCTCGGGCCTGGCGGACTACGAGCCGACCGTGAGCGGCACCTTCGGCGGGCGGCAGCCGGGCCTGCACATCACGCTGGAGCTCGTGCAGGACCAGGGCGGCTACGTCACCGGCGACGAGCCGGCGTACCGGGACGACCGCAAGGCCTACTGCAACGGCCTCCCGACGCCGCCCGTGCCCGCGCCGGACGAGCCGTTCGACGACGGCTACCGCGACGGCTCCACCGGCACCGCGGCCGCCTCCCGGACGGGCGCGGCCGTCTCTGCCGACCCCGCGCGCTACCTGGCCGACCCGGCCGCCCAGCGCGCCCTGCTCGACGCCGTCGCCGCACCGGTGATGGGCGTCTCCGTGGACGAGGTCCCCGACCTCGTCGACCTGCTGTTCGGGCCGATGGCCCGCGGGACCAAGGTGGGGCTGTCATGAAGACCTCGGCCGCGCTGGTCAAGCTGATCGTCTTCATGGTCGTCACGTCCATGCTGACCTTCGTGCTGGCGGCGACCATCGGCAACTTCTCGTTCGGCGGCAAGACCGCCTACACGGCGGCCTTCTCCGACGTGACGGGGCTGCTGCCCGGCAACGAGGTGCGCATCGCCGGCGTCCCGGTCGGCAGCGTGACCTCGGTCGAGCTCGGCGAGGACAGCACCTCCGCCGTGGTCGGCTTCGACCTCGAGGAGGGCCGCGAGATCCCGCAGAGCGCGGTGCTGCGGCTGCGCTACCGCAACATCGTGGGCGAGCGCTACCTGGCGGTCACCGAGGGCCCCGGCTCGGCCGAGCCGCGCGACCCCGGCGCGACCATCCCGCTCGAGCAGACCCGCCCGGCGCTGGACCTCACGGTGCTGTTCAACGGCTTCCGCCCGCTGTTCCAGGCGCTCGACCCGGAGGCCACCAACAAGGTCGCCTTCGAGCTCGTCCAGACCCTGCAGGGCGAGGGCGGCACGGTCGAGAGCCTGATGCAGCGCACGGCCTCGCTGACGACGACGCTGGCCGACCGCGACGCCGTCATCGGCCGGGTCATCACCAACCTGGGCACCGTGCTGGAGACCGTCGACCAGCGCGACGCGCAGCTCAACGAGCTGGTCACCCAGCTGCGCCGGCTGTCGGCGGGCTTCGCCCAGGACCGCACCGCCATCGGCGAGTCGCTCGAGGGCATCGACGACCTGACCTCGGCGACGGCGTCGCTGCTGCAGGACACCCGCGGCCCGCTGCGCGCCGACATCGCCGAGCTCAACAAGGTCGCGACCAACCTCGACACGGGCAAGGACGTGGTGGACGGCATCCTGCAGCGCCTGCCGGGCAAGCTGGACAAGATCGTGGCCACCGCGACCTACGGCTCCTGGTTCAACTTCTACCTGTGCGGCATCGACGGGAAGGTCATCCTGCCCACCGGCGCCGTCATCACCCCGCAGCTGGTGAACACCGCCGCCCGCTGCCAGGGCGACGGCCTCACCGTCGGAGGCACCCGGTGAAGCCGTTCCGCGAGATGAACAAGCTCGTCATCGGCGCCGTCAGCCTGCTGGTGATCCTGCTGTCGCTGGCGGGGGCGTTCACCCTCGACCGCTTCCTCGGCGGGCAGGAGTACAAGGCGGAGTTCAGCGAGGCCGCCGGCCTCAAGCCCAACGACGAGGTCCGCGTGGCCGGCGTCAAGGTCGGCAAGGTGCTCGGCATGGAGCTCGCCAAGGACCGCGTGCTGGTCCGCTTCCGCATGGAGGGCGCGCAGCTCGGCAGCCGCAGCCGCGCCGACATCCGCATCAAGACCGTCCTGGGCCGCAAGTTCATGTCCCTGACCCCCGACGGCGAGGGGCAGCTGCAGCCCGGCGCGACCATCCCGCTCGACCGCACCAGCAGCCCCTACGACGTCGCCGAGGCCTTCCAGGGGCTGTCCTCGACGGTCGGCGAGATCGACCAGGAGGCGCTCGCCCGCGCCTTCACCACGCTGGCCGACACCTTCCGCGACACCCCCGACGAGGTCCGCACCACGCTGGTCGGCCTGTCGCGGCTGTCCAAGACCATCGCGACCCGCGACGCCGAGCTGCAGCGCCTGCTGGCCCGCAGCAAGGGCGTGACGGCCACGCTGGCCGCGCGCGACGAGGACCTGGTCAAGGTCCTGTCCGACAGCTCCCTCGTGCTGGACGAGCTGCGCCGGCGCCGCGACGCCATCGACCAGCTGCTGTCGAGCACCACGCGGCTGTCCGAGCAGCTCATCGCCCTGACCCGCGAGAACCGGGCGCAGCTGCAGCCCACGCTGGAGCAGCTGCGCGGCATCGTCACGGTGCTGCGGCGCAACCAGGCCAACCTGGAGAAGGCGCTGGTCCGCCTGCCGGTCTTCGCCCGCCTGTTCAGCAACAACCTGGGCAACGGCCGCTGGTTCGACACGCTCGTCCAGAACTTCACGAACCCGACGGGCTTCGTGCCCGGCACGTTCGGCGACGGCAAGAACACCCAGCCGGCGCCGCGCCCGACCTCTGGGAGCACCCGGTGAGCCCGCACCGCCTCTGGACCCCGCAGGGCCTCGGCGCCTGCGTCCTCGGCCTGGCCCTGCTCGGCGGCGTCGCCGGGTGCGGCATCGGCGGGGGACCCGAGCTGATGACCCTGTCCGCCCACTTCGACAAGAGCGTCGGCGTCTACGTGAAGAACGACGTCCGCATGCTCGGCGTCAAGATCGGCGAGGTCACGAAGATCGAGCCGGAGGGCCGGTCGGTGCGCATCGACATGACCTACGACGCCGAGTTCAAGGTGCCGGCCGACGCCCGCGCCGTGCTCATCGCCCCGTCGATCGTGTCCGACCGGTACGTGCAGCTCACGCCCACCTACTCGACGGGCCCGGTCATGGAGAGCGGCGCCGACATCCCGCTGGAGCGCACGGCGGTGCCGGTCGAGCTCGACGAGATCTACTCCTCGCTCGACCAGCTCAACGTCGCGCTCGGCCCCGACGGCGCGAACAAGGACGGCGCGCTCAGCGACCTGCTCGACGTCGGCGCGAAGAACCTCGCCGGCAACGGCGAGCTGATCGGCAGCACGCTGAACGACCTGTCGACCGCCGTCGGCACGCTCAGCGACCAGCGCGGGGACCTGTTCGACACCGTGCGCAACCTGCAGGACTTCACCACCACCCTGGCCCGCAACGACGGCACGGTCCGGGAGTTCAACCGCGACCTCGCCGACGTCGCCGCCCAGCTCGAGGCCGAGAAGGAGGACCTCGCCACGGCCGTCAAGCAGCTCGGCATGGCGCTGGCCGAGGTGGCGACCTTCGTGCGCGACAACGAGGAGGACCTGACCGCCAACGTGAAGGACCTCGCCTCGGTCACCAAGGTCCTGGTCACCCAGAAGACGGCGCTCGAGGAGTTCCTCGACACCAGCCCGACGGCGCTGTCGAACCTGCAGCTCGCCTACAACCCGCGCTCGGGCACGCTCGACACCCGCGACAACAACACCGGCCAGGCCGACGCCGGCGACCGCTCTGTGCGGGCTGCTGCTGGCCGCCGGGCAGCCGCAGTCCACGTGCGACGCGCTGTCGCCGCTGACCGGCGGACTGCCGGGCCCGCCGGCCCTGCCCGGAGCCGCGGCCCCGTCGTCCCAGCGCGGCAGCGCCCCGGCGGCCGCCCCTGCCGTCGACCCCGGCGCCCCGCGCGACCTCACCCTCGGCGGCATCCTGGCGGCCGGCCGATGACCCGCACCCGCACGGCCGGCCGCACCGGGACGGCGGCCCTCGCCGGCCTGCTCGCGCTGGTCCTCACCGGCTGCGAGTTCGACGGCGCCGCCAGCTTCCCGCTGCCCGGCGGCGTCGCGACCGGCGACGACGCCTACGAGGTCGTCGTCGAGTTCCCCGACGTGCTGGACCTGGTGCAGCAGTCCGCCGTCAAGGTCGACGACGTCACCGTCGGCTCGGTCAGCGACATCACCCTCGACGGCTACACCGCCAAGGTCACCGTCGCGGTGCTGCCCGACGTCGAGCTGCCCGCGAACGCCCGGGCCAGCCTGCGCCAGACGTCGCTGCTCGGCGAGAAGTTCGTCAGCCTCGACCGGCCGACGGGGGAGGCCCCGGTGGGCCGGCTCGCCGACGGCGACCTCATCCCGCTCGAGCGCACCGCCCGCAGCACCGAGATCGAGGAGGTGCTCTCGGCGCTGTCGCTGGTGCTCAACGGCGGCAGCCTGGAGCAGCTGCAGACGATCAACCGCGAGCTCGTCGACGCGCTCGAGGGCCGCGAGGGCAAGGTCAAGGACGTGCTCGAGCAGCTCGACACCTTCGTCGGCGGCCTCGACGAGCAGAAGGCCCAGATCGTCCGGGCCCTCGACGGCCTCGACCGGCTGACCGCCCGGCTGGCCGGCCAGCGCGAGACCCTCGCCGTCGCCCTGCGCGACATCCCCAAGGGCAGCGCGGTGCTCACCGAGCAGCGCGCGCAGCTCGTGCAGGTGCTCACCGGCCTCGACCGGCTCGGCACCGTCGCGACCCGCGTCATCTCGGCGTCGCAGCAGAACACCGTCGCCGACCTGCGGGCGCTGCAGCCGATCCTGGGCAACCTGGCCAAGGCCGGCCAGGACCTGCCGCAGGCGCTCGAGCTGCTGACGACCTACCCGTTCCCGCGCACCGTCGCCGACGGCATCCGGGGCGACTACGCCAACCTGTTCATCACCGCCGACGTCAACCTGCAGACCCTCGGCGGCAACATCGGCCTGCCGATCCCGGCCCTGCCCGAGGTGCCGCTGCCCGTGCCGCTGCCGACCGGGCTGCCCGTGCCCGGCCTGCCCGGCAGCGGCGCGAAGGCCCCGGCCGTCCCCGCGCCGGCGGTGCCCACGCTCCCGCCGCTGCTGCCCCGCGGGGGCCTCGACCTGCCCGGGGGGCTGCTGTCCGCCGGACAGAGCGACCTGCTCGGCCTGCTGCTCGGAGGCATGCAGTGATCACCCGCTCCGTGAAGCTGCAGCTGCTGGTCTTCGCGGTCATCAGCCTCGTCGGGATGGCCTTCGCCGGCGCCCGCTACGCCGACCTCGACCGCTTCTTCACCGACCAGGGCTTCACCGTCGCGGCCGACTTCGTCGACTCCGGCGGCATCTTCGAGGGCGCCGAGGTCACCTACCGCGGCGTGCCCGTCGGGGAGGTCAGCGAGCTCCAGCTGCTGCCCGACGGCGTCCGCGTGCAGATGCTGCTGCGCCCCGGCACGTCGGTGCCCGACCGACACCCGCGCGCAGGTCGGCAACCGCTCCGCCGTCGGCGAGCAGTACGTCGACCTGCTGCCGCAGCGCGAGGGCAAGCCGTTCCTGCGCGAGGGCGACGTCGTCCCGCGCAGCGCGACGTCCATCCCGATCCAGCCGACCCAGCTGCTGGTCAACCTCGACGACCTCGTCAACAGCGTCGACACCGACGACCTCGCCGTCGTCCTCGACGAGCTCGGCCAGGCCTTCGACGACGGCACGGGCGAGAGCCTGCAGCGCCTCGTCGACGCCGGCGACCAGCTCACCGCCGCGGCCACCGAGGCGCTGCCCGGAGACCATCGCGCTCATCCGCGACGGCCGCACGGTGCTGCGCACGCAGAACGAGACCTCCGGGCAGTTCCGCAGCTTCAACCGCGACCTGCGCGGCCTCACCCGGCAGCTGCGCGCGAGCGACCCGGACTTCCGCCGCCTCTACGCCGACGGCACCCGCAGCGCCAACGCGCTCGAGGACGTCCTGGAGGCCAACCGCACCGCGCTGCCGGTGCTGCTCGACAACCTGGTCTCGACCGCCCAGGTGCAGCAGGTCCGCCTGCCCGCCCTGCGCCAGATCCTGGTGACCTACCCGAACGTCGTCGCCGGCGGCTTCACGGTCACCCCGGGCGACGGCACCGCCCACTTCGGCTTCGTCACCGACGACTCGGTCCCGGTCTGCACCGAGGGCTACGAGACGACGACGCGCCGGTCGCCGGCCGAGACGAGCAACCCGACGCCGAACCTGGCGGCCTACTGCTCCGAGGGCGACGGGCCGTCCAACATCCGCGGCTCGCGCAACACCCCGTACGCCAAGGGCTCCGCGCCCTTCCCGGAGAACGGCGGCGTGCAGTCCGACAAGGCCGCCGACCCGGGCGCCTCGACGGCGGCGGCCCGGCGGCCGCTCCGGCGTCGGCGCGCACCGGCCAGCTCGACCCGGTCACCCTCGGCGACTACGACCCGAAGACCGGCCGGGTCATCACCCAGGACGGCAGCACCCTGCAGATCGGGTCGACCGCCGGCGCCCAGCGGCTGTTCGGGGCCCGCTCGTGGGAGTGGATGCTGCTCGGCCCGCTGGCCGGCTCGTGACGGCGCCCGCCCCCACCGACGACGCCCCGCCGCGGTCGACGCCCCGACGCGTCGCGGGCTGCAGGCGGCGCTCGGCGGGCCGGTCGGCACGGGGGTCTGGGCGCTCGTCGTGATCGCCCTGCTGGTCACGGCCGTCGTGCTCGGGCTGCGCGTCCGGGCGGCCGACCAGCGCGCCGACCTGCGCGCCGACGCCGTGCAGGCCGCCCGGCAGGAGGCGCTGAACCTGACCTCCGTCGACGCCACCGACCTCGACGGCGACCTCGAGCGGGTCCTCGAGGGCGCGTCCGGCACCTTCCGCGAGGAGTTCGAGGCGCAGTCGACGACGCTGCGCAGCGTCCTGCAGGAGAACCAGGTCGCCGCCGAGGGCACCGTCCTGGACGCCGGCCTCGCGCGGTTCAGCGAGGACGCCGCCACGGCCCTGGTCGTCATCGACAGCGTCGTGCGCAACCGCTCGGTGCCCGACGGCCAGACCCGCACCTACCGCATGCAGCTCGAGCTCGAGCGCGTCGGCGACCGCTGGCTGACGTCCTCGCTGCAGTTCGTGAGCTGAGGAGCCCCGTGACCGAGCCCGTCGACCTGACCAAGCACGACCCGGAGCCCGACGCCGGGGAGCCCGCTGCCGCCGCCGACGTCGCGCTCGACGCCACGCCGACGCCGCTCGCCCCCGCCGCTCCCGCCGCCCGCCCCGGCCGCGGCGGCCGCCTCGCGACGCTCGCCGCCGTCCTCGTCGTCACCGTCGCGCTCGGGGCCGTCGCCCTGCTGCTGCTGCAGCGCAGCCGCGACGCCGCCGAGGTCGCCTCCTACTACCGCCCGGCCAGCGCGCCGCTGACCGCCGCGCGCGAGGCCGGCCGGCTGCTGTTCAGCTACGACCACCGCACCCTCGACGCCGACTTCGCCGCCGCCGCGGCGCTCACCACCGGCACGTTCGCCAAGGAGTACGCGCAGACCACGTCGGCCGTCGTGCGTCCCGTCGCCGTGGAGAACAAGGCGGTGGTGCAGGCGGCGTCGGTGGCGCAGGCCGTCGCGAGCGCGGAGCCGGGGCGGGTGGTCGCGCTGGTGTTCGTCAACCAGGTCACCACGAGCACGAAGGTGCAGGGCCAGAAGGTCGACCAGAGCCGGGTGCGCATGACCCTCGTGCAGCGGGGGGACGACTGGCTCGTCAGCAAGGTCGAGGCGCTCTGACGGGCGACCGGCGAGCGCGTCGCCCTTGACGCCGCGCGGGTCCGCCGTCAGGGTGTCCCGACCAGTGACGAACGCGATCTAGCAGTCTCGACAGGCAGGTGGCCGGCGGCTACACTGCCTCTTTGCGCTGCCTCCCGTCATATACCCGCTCAGGCCGTATGCCTGGGTCGGCTGGTCGAGGGCGTGCGCACGCCTGACCCCTGACAGGTCGTCCCTGTCACCGGAAGGACCACTCTTGGCCGCCCGCCGCACCACTCCGCGTCTCAGCTTCGCGAAGATCCAGGAACCTCTCGAGGTCCCGAACCTCCTCCACCTGCAGACCACGTCGTTCGACTGGCTGGTCGGCAACGCCGCGTGGGAGGCCCGCGTCCAGGAGGCCGTCGACGCCGGCCGCACCGACATCAACACGTCCTCGGGCCTCGAGGAGATCTTCGAGGAGATCTCCCCGATCGAGGACTTCTCCGGCTCGATGTCGCTGAGCTTCCGCGACCACCGCTTCGAGCCGACCAAGTACTCCGTCGAGGAGTGCAAGGACAAGGACATGACGTACGCGGCTCCGCTGTTCGTCACGGCGGAGTTCACGAACAACACCACCGGTGAGATCAAGTCCCAGACCGTCTTCATGGGCGACTTCCCCGTGATGACCGACAAGGGCACCTTCGTCATCAACGGCACCGAGCGCGTCGTCGTGTCGCAGCTGGTGCGTTCGCCCGGCGTCTACTTCGACAAGCAGATCGACAAGACGACCGACAAGGACACCTACTCCTGCAAGGTCATCCCGTCGCGCGGTGCCTGGCTGGAGTTCGAGGTCGACAAGCGCGACGCCGTCGGCGTGCGCATCGACCGCAAGCGCAAGCAGCCCGTCACGGTGCTGCTCAAGGCCCTCGGCTGGGACGACGCGCAGATCCTCGAGCGCTACGGCGACTTCGAGTCGATGCGCACCACGCTCGAGAAGGACCACACCACCGGTCAGGACGACGCCCTGATCGACATCTACCGCAAGCTGCGTCCGGGCGAGCCGCCGACGCGCGAGTCGGCCCAGACGCTGCTCGACAACCTCTTCTTCAACGGCAAGCGCTACGACCTCGCCAAGGTCGGTCGCTACAAGGTCAACAAGAAGCTCGGCCTCGACCTCCCGGTCGACCAGGGCACGCTGACCGTCGACGACATCCTCGCCACGATCGACTACGTCGTCCGCCTGCACGCCGGCCAGGACGACTACGAGACCGACGACATCGACCACCTGGGCAACCGCCGCCTGCGCACGGTCGGCGAGCTGATCCAGAACCAGATCCGTCTGGGCCTGGCCCGCATGGAGCGCGTCGTGCGCGAGCGCATGACGACCCAGGACGTCGAGGCGATCACGCCGCAGACGCTGATCAACATCCGTCCCGTCGTGGCCTCCATCAAGGAGTTCTTCGGGACGAGCCAGCTGTCGCAGTTCATGGACCAGACCAACCCGCTGTCGGGCCTGACCCACAAGCGCCGCCTGTCGGCGCTCGGCCCCGGTGGTCTGTCCCGCGAGCGCGCCGGCTTCGAGGTGCGCGACGTGCACCCGAGCCACTACGGCCGCATGTGCCCGATCGAGACCCCGGAGGGCCCGAACATCGGCCTGATCGGCTCGCTCGCCACCTTCGCGCGGGTCAACCCGTACGGCTTCATGGAGACCCCCTACCGCCGCGTCGTCGACGGCCGGGTCACCGACGAGGTCGACTACCTGACCGCCGACGAGGAGGACAAGCACGTCGTCGCCCAGGGCAACTCGCCCCTGGCGAAGGACGGCTCGGGCGCCTTCGAGGAGGCCCGCATCCTGGTCCGCAAGAAGGGCGGCGAGGTCGACTACATCGCCCCCACCGGCGTCGACTACATGGACGTCAGCCCGCGCCAGATGGTGTCGGTCGCGACCGCGATGATCCCGTTCCTGGAGCACGACGACGCCAACCGCGCCCTCATGGGCGCGAACATGATGCGCCAGTCCGTGCCGCTGCTGCGCTCCGAGGCGCCGCTCGTCGGCACCGGCATGGAGCACCGCGCGGCCGTCGACGCCGGCGACGTCATCCTCGCCGAGCAGGCCGGTGTGGTGGAGGAGCTCTCCGCCGACTACATCACCGTCATGCACGACGACGGCACCCGCCGCACCTACCGGCTCTCGAAGTTCCGCCGCTCGAACCAGGGCACCAGCGTGAACCAGAAGCCGATCGTCGACGAGGGCCAGCGGGTCGAGGCCGGCGACGTCATCGCCGACGGCCCCTGCACCGACAACGCCGAGATGGCGCTGGGCAAGAACCTGCTCGTCGCGTTCATGCCGTGGGAGGGCCACAACTACGAGGACGCGATCATCCTGTCGCAGCGCCTCGTGCAGGACGACGTCCTGACCTCCATCCACATCGACGAGCACGAGGTCGACGCGCGCGACACCAAGCTCGGCGCGGAGGAGATCACCCGCGACATCCCGAACGTCTCCGAGGAGGTCCTCGCCGACCTCGACGAGCGCGGGATCATCCGCATCGGCGCCGACGTCAGCCCCGGCGACGTCCTGGTCGGCAAGGTGACGCCGAAGGGCGAGACCGAGCTGACCCCGGAGGAGCGCCTGCTGCGCGCGATCTTCGGCGAGAAGGCCCGCGAGGTCCGCGACACCAGCCTCAAGGTCCCGCACGGCGAGTCCGGCAAGGTCATCGGCGTCCGCGTGTTCTCGCGCGAGGACGGCGACGAGCTGCCGCCCGGGCGTGAACGAGCTGGTCCGGGTCTACGTCGCCCAGAAGCGCAAGATCAGCAACGGCGACAAGCTGGCCGGCCGCCACGGCAACAAGGGCGTCATCGCCAAGATCCTGCCCGTCGAGGACATGCCGTTCATGGAGGACGGCACCTCGGTCGACATCGTCCTCAACCCGCTCGGCGTGCCCGGCCGCATGAACGTCGGCCAGGTCCTGGAGACCCACCTCGGGTGGGTCGCCTCGCAGGGCTGGAACGTCGAGGGCGTCGACGAGCCCTGGAAGCAGCGGCTCGCCGACATCGGCGCGTCCACCTCCGAGCCCGGCAGCGTCCTCGCGACGCCGGTCTTCGACGGTGCGCGCGAGGACGAGATCACCGGCCTGCTCGACTCCACCACGCCGACCTTCGAGTCCGAGCCTGGCACCAAGACCCGGCTCATCGGCTCCAGCGGCAAGGCGCGGCTGTTCGACGGCCGCTCCGGCGAGCCGTACCCGGCCCCGATCTCGGTCGGCTACGTCTACATCCTGAAGCTGCTCCACCTCGTGGACGACAAGATCCACGCCCGCAGCACCGGCCCGTACTCGATGATCACCCAGCAGCCGCTCGGTGGTAAGGCGCAGTTCGGCGGCCAGCGCTTCGGTGAGATGGAGGTGTGGGCGATGCAGGCGTACGGCGCCGCCTACGCCCTGCAGGAGCTGCTCACGATCAAGTCCGACGACGTCCTGGGCCGCGTGAAGGTCTACGAGGCGATCGTCAAGGGCGAGAACATCCCCGAGCCGGGCATCCCCGAGTCCTTCAAGGTGCTCATCAAGGAGATGCAGTCGCTGTGCCTCAACGTGGAGGTGCTGTCCTCGGACGGCATGGCCATCGAGATGCGCGACACCGACGAGGACGTGTTCCGCGCCGCGGAGGAGCTCGGCATCGACCTGAGCCGCCGCGAGCCCAGCTCCGTCGAAGAGGTCTGACCCGGGAGGCCGCCGGCGCTGACGCGCCGGCGGCCCGCCCCGACCCCATCTTTCTGCAAGGCCATCTCAGAAAAGAGACACCGTGCTCGACGTCAACTTCTTCGACGAGCTCCGCATCGGCCTCGCCACCGCCGACGACATCCGTCAGTGGTCGCACGGCGAGGTCAAGAAGCCCGAGACCATCAACTACCGCACCCTCAAGCCGGAGAAGGACGGGCTCTTCTGCGAGAAGATCTTCGGCCCGACCCGCGACTGGGAGTGCTACTGCGGCAAGTACAAGCGCGTCCGCTTCAAGGGCATCATCTGCGAGCGCTGCGGCGTCGAGGTCACCCGCGCCAAGGTGCGTCGTGAGCGGATGGGCCACATCGAGCTGGCCGCGCCCGTCACGCACATCTGGTACTTCAAGGGCGTCCCGTCGCGCCTGGGCTACCTGCTCGACCTGGCGCCCAAGGACCTCGAGAAGATCATCTACTTCGCGGCGTACCTGATCACGGGCGTCGACGCCGAGGCCCGCCACCGCGACCTGCCGACGCTCGAGGCGACGATCGCCGTCGAGCGCAAGCGCATCGAGGACAAGCGCGACAGCCGACGCCGAGACGCGCCAGAAGAAGCTCGAGGAGGACATCGCCGCCCTCGAGGCCGAGGGCGCCAAGGGCGACGTCCGCCGCAAGGTCCGCGACGGCGCCGAGCGCGAGCTCCGCCAGCTCCGCGACCGCGCGCAGCGCGAGCTCGACAAGCTCGAGGAGGTGCTCGACACCTTCAAGAAGCTCGAGCCCAAGCAGCTCGTCGCCGACGAGACGCTCTACCGCGAGCTCCGCGACCGCTTCGGCCAGTACTTCGAGGGCGGCATGGGCGCCGAGGCGCTGCAGAAGCTGCTCGAGCGCTTCGACCTCGACGCCGAGGGCGAGTCGCTGCGCGAGACCATCCGCTCGGGCAAGGGCCAGAAGAAGGTCCGTGCGCTCAAGCGCCTCAAGGTCGTCGCGGCGTTCCTCAACACCCGCAACAGCCCGATGGGCATGGTCCTGGACTGCGTCCCGGTCATCCCGCCGGACCTGCGCCCGATGGTGCAGCTCGACGGTGGCCGCTTCGCGACCTCCGACCTGAACGACCTGTACCGCCGCGTCATCAACCGCAACAACCGCCTCAAGCGCCTGCTCGACCTCGGCGCCCCCGAGATCATCGTGAACAACGAGAAGCGGATGCTGCAGGAGGCCGTCGACGCGCTGTTCGACAACGGCCGTCGTGGCCGGCCGGTCACCGGTCCGGGCAACCGCCCGCTGAAGTCGCTGTCCGACATGCTCAAGGGCAAGCAGGGCCGCTTCCGCCAGAACCTGCTCGGCAAGCGCGTCGACTACTCCGGCCGCTCGGTCATCGTCGTCGGCCCGCAGCTCAAGCTGCACCAGTGCGGCCTGCCCAAGCAGATGGCGCTCGAGCTGTTCAAGCCGTTCGTCATGAAGCGGCTGGTCGACCTCAACCACGCGCAGAACATCAAGAGCTGCCAAGCGCATGGTCGAGCGCGCCCGTCCCGTCGTCTGGGACGTGCTCGAGGAGGTCATCACCGAGCACCCGGTGCTGCTGAACCGCGCGCCCACGCTGCACCGCCTGGGCATCCAGGCCTTCGAGCCGCAGCTGGTCGAGGGCAAGGCCATCCAGATCCACCCGCTGGTCTGCACCGCGTTCAACGCCGACTTCGACGGCGACCAGATGGCCGTGCACCTGCCGCTGTCGGCGGAGGCGCAGGCCGAGGCCCGCATCCTCATGCTGTCCTCGAACAACATCCTGTCGCCGGCCAACGGCCGCCCGATCACGGCGCCG